>NZ_PVZS01000027.1 GCF_003004785.1 Alsobacter soli | reverse complement strand
CTCCGGGCGGGCCGGCGTCGCCAGCCAGGCGGGCGCGACGGGCGCTTGCGCCGCCGCCTCCCTCCCGGCGGCGGCTGGCGGCGCGAAGGGGCGGCTCTGGCGGCGGAGCACGTCGCCGCGGCCGTCCTCGGCCGGGACCTGCGCCATGAACGGCTCCAGGCTGCGGCGGACCATGTCGTACCAGCAGTTCGGGGCGCGCTTCTGGGCGCCCTCGAAGCCGCAGATATAGAGCCGGTCCTTGGCGCGGGTCATCGCGACGTAGAGAAGGCGGTGGTACTCGTCCCGGGCCGCCTCGCGCGCCTCCTCGCGGCTGGCGCGGATCACGGCGGAGTCGTAGCCGCTGCTGGGCGACCACACCGGCAGGAGCTTGGCGTCGGGGCCGTCCTGCCAGGTCACGCGCAGGATGGGCGCGTCGTGGCGGCCGTTGGGGGCCGAGCAGGTGTCGGCCATGAAAACCACCGAGGCCTCGAGCCCCTTGGCGCCGTGCACGGTCATGACGCGGACCTCGTCCCGGCCCGCCTCCATGTCGCGCTTCACGGTGATGTCCGCGCTTTCCATGGCGTGGAGGAACAGCGCCAGTGAGGGCGTCTCGCGCTGCTCGTGCTCCAGGGCGAGGCGCAGGAACTCGTCGACCGCGTCGCCCGCCTCCGGGCCGAGCCGCGACAGCATGGCGCGGCGGCCCCCGCCCGGGCCCAGCACGGCGGCGTAGAAGCCGAACGGCCCCGTCGAGGCGGCCAGCGCCTTCCAGCGCGCGAGCTTCTCCTGGGCGGGCCGGAACGGCTCGCGCTCCGCAGCGGCGGCCAGGGCCCGCGACAGGCTGCCGGGGCGGTCGACGGCCAGTTCGTAAAGCTCCTCCTCGGACAGGCCGACGAGGGGGGATTTCAGCACCTCCGCCACCGTAAGGTCGTCCTGCGGGGTCAGGCAGGCGCGGCCCAGCGCCAGCAGGTCCATGACGGCGATGTGGCTTGTGAGCGCGAGCCGGTCGGCGCCGGCCACGGGCACGTTCGCGTCCTTGAGGGCGCGGATCACCGCCTCGAAGAAGGCGTTGCGGTTGCGCACCAGGATGAGGACCTCGCCCGGCCGGATGCGCTGGCCGCCGGCGTCGCCCACCGTCATCCAGCGCCGGATCTGGCGGGCGATGCGCTCGGCCAGGCGAACGCTGGGCGCGCGCTCGTCCGGGGCGTCCAGGGGCTTGGACCAGGCGTCCGGGTCCTGGGTGACGACCGGCGTCTCCACGTCCCAGATCTCGACCAGTCCCTGCGCCTCGGCGCGGGCGCTCTGGTGGACGGTCGCAACCGGATCGCCGCGGTTCAGGCCGGCATGGTGTTGCGCGTCGGCGAAGACGTCGTCGACGCTGCGCAGCACGTCGGGGGCGGAGCGGAAGGACAGCGTGAGCGGCCGCTCGCGCCAGGCCCAGCGCTCCGCGTCCTCGGCCTCCAGCCGGCCGATGCGCTCCGCGAAATAGCGCCGGGAGGTCTCGAACGCCTCCGGCGAGGCGCCCTGGAAGGAGAAGATCGACTGCTTGGGATCGCCCACGGCGAAGATCGTGCGCACGCGCTCGGTCAGGGCCGCGCCGGAGATGAAGTCCTCCGTCAGGGCGCGCAGGATGCTCCATTGCGGGTCGCTGGTGTCCTGGGCCTCGTCCACGAGCACGTGGTCGACGCCCTGGTCGAGCTTGTAGAGCACCCAGGCGGCGTCGCTGCGGCTGAACAGCGCCAGCGTCTTGCGGATCAGGTCGTCGAAGTCGAGCGCCCCGCGCTGGCTCTTCTGGCGCTGGTAGTGGGCGATCACGCCGTCGGCCAGCAGCAGCAGCGCCCGGGTGCGGGCCACCGCCTCGGCAGCCTTGCGACGGTCGAGCAGGGCGTGGACACGGCCGCGCTCGGCCTTGAGCCGGTCCGCGAGCGCCGGGTTCGCGGCGCAGAAGCCCTTGGTGAGGAAGGTGTCGGCCCGGGGCTCCAGCTTGTCGGTGAGAAACACCGACAGATAGCCGAAGAGGCGTTCCGCGCCGCTCGCCTCGGCGGCCCGCGCCAAGGCCTCGGCGTGCTTGGCCTCCGTGGACTTGCCGTCGATCCTGAAGCGCTCGCAAAGGGTGGGCCAGTCCGCCGGCCGGAAGCCGCCCTCCAGGATGCGGGTCTCGATGTCCCCGATGGTCTCGCCCGGCGCGAGGCCGAGGGCTTCGGCGAGCCTCTCGCAGAGGTCCTCGATGCCGGGGCGGCCGCGGCCGAACTGCGCCAGCACGGGCCCCAGCGACAGGGCCTCCGTCATCAGCCTGGCGAAGCCGTCCTCTCCCGCCACCTCGTTGACGAGGGCCAGCGCCTCGGCGAGCTGCCGGTCGCCGTCGCCCAGCGCGTGGGTGAGCACATGGGCGCGGGCGAGCGCCATCATCTCGGCCGCGGCCGCGTCGTCCAGCACCTCGAAGCGGGCGGCGACGTTCGCCTCGAATGGGAAGAGATGCAGCACGCGCTCGCAGAAGGCGTGGATGGTCTGGATCTTGAGGCCGCCGGGCGTTTCGACCGCGCGGGCGAAGAGCCGGCGGGCCAAGGCGAGGCGCGCGGGGCCAGGCGCTGCGCCGTCCAGCCTCTCGATCTCGCGAGAGAGCGCCGCGTCCTCCAGCGTCACCCACTGGGACAGGATGGAGAAGACGCGCGTCGCCATGTTGGCGGCGGCCGCCTTGGTGAACGTGAGCGCCAGGATCTTGCCGGGGCTCACGTCGTCCAGCAGCAGCCGGATGATCCGCTGCGACAGCACGTAGGTCTTGCCCGAGCCCGCATTGGCGGACACCCAGGCGGACGCCCGGGGATGGGACGCCTCCAGCTGGGCGAGGCGGGTCGATTCGGGGACGCGCAGGGTCTCGCTCACCGTCAGCCCTCCTCGCCCTCGGCGCCGGCCAGCGACCACTCCCGGACGCGCGCGAGGTGGTCATACGGCGCATAGCGCTTGGCGAACTTCGGATGCGGGCGGGACAGGAAGGCGCGCTCCCCGGCGCGATAGTCGGCGAGCAGCTTCTGCAGGTTCTCCAGGTGCTCCTCGGCGAGCTCGTCCACGTCGAAGGGCTGCTTCGGATCCGCGATGCTCCGCTCCTGCCCGGCCTCCGCCGCGCCGGAAAGCTTCACGTAGAGCAGTTCCTCGGTCCTCAGCCCCGCCGGCACGTTCTGGAACGCGCCGCGCTTGGCCATGGCGGCCTCCAGGGTGAGCTGCGGGCTGAAGCCGACCCGGACCTCCTTCACGCCAGGCATGGCGCCCGTCTTGAAATCCACGATGGCGAAGCCGCCGGCGCGGAGCAGCTCGATCCGGTCGGCCCGGCCGGTCAGCTCGAAGGTCGAGCCGTCGGCGAGCATCATGGCGAGCTTGCCGCCGATCTCGGCCTCCACGGCGAGGCCGCCGGCGCGGCGACGGCGCTCCCAGTCGCCCAGGTAGGCGGCCATGCGCTCGAAACGGGGCCACCAGAACGCCACCACGTCCGGGCGGTCGCGCAGCTCGGGCGTTTGCGCGAACTCCTCCCGCCCGTAGGCGAGCAGGACCGAGGCGACGTCGCCGGGCAACTCCTTCGGGAAGGCCTTGGCGAAGCGGCCGATCACCTCGTGGATCAGCACGCCCTTCACGGCGGCGCTCGGTTCGGCGGCGAGGTCGTCCAGGGGGTCGAGCCGCAGCACGTGCTTGGCGTAGATGGAGTAGGGGTCGCGCACCAGCGTCTCGATCTCGGTGACGCTGAGGCGCGTGGGCAGCTTGTCGGCTGGAGGCTTGGGGCGCGGGCGCCGGGCCGGGGCCACCGCTGCGGGCCGATCCAGCAGGCGCGCGAGCGCCAGGAGGCGCTCGCCGCGCTCCCGGCAGTCCTTCCAGACCTCCTTGCCGGCCACGGCCTGCATGCGCTGGAGCATGCGCGACTGGACGGTCGGGTCCCCTCCCCGCTTGAGCGCGCGGGTGAGGATCACGCGTCGGGCCCCCATGGCCTGCACGAAGTCGTGGGCGGTCTGGCCGATGCGCCGCTCGGGCGAGGGCAGCCCCAGTTCCTGCCGCATGGGCCGGTTGAGGAAGGCGTCGCTGCGCGCCTCCGGCGGCCAGGTCTTCTCGTCGAGGCCGCCCAGGACGACGAGGTCCGCCGTGAGCAGGCGCGCCTCCAGCAGGCCCCAGATGCGCAGGCGCGGGTGGCCGACGTCCGGGCGGCGCGCCACGCGCCCGCTCATCAGGCCGGAAAAGAAGGCCGGGTAATCGGAGAAGCGGCCCTCGATGCCGGAGACCGGGCGCTGGGTCGCCTCGTCGAAAAGGGCCAGGAGCTCCTCCCCGGCGGGGTCCGCGAAGGCGCCCCCGCCCTCCTCGGGCGCGGGCTGGCCGATCGCCTCCAGGGCCGCCTGGTGGGCGCCGACGAGGGCGACGAGGTCGACCGCGCCGCTCGCCGGCTGAAAGCCCGCGAAGGCCTGGCGGAGCGCAGCGACCACGTCGCGGGCGGCCTGCCAGTCGGCCGCATGAAGGCGCTTGCGGGCGCCCGGCATGCGCTTGCGCTTCTCCGCGTCGTTGTTGGCGATTTCGGCGCGCTCCATCGCGGCGGCAAGCGCCTCCAGGCCCCGGGGCAGCACGGGGCCGCGCAGCACGCCGATCTCCAGGGCCGAGCGGCCCCGCAGCACTGCGGTCCGCGGCAGGCCAAGGCGGCAGAGCGGGTGATCCAAGAGCGCCAGTAGGTGCGCAGCGGCGAAGTCCTCGGCGGCAGCTTCGGCCGTGAGCCGGGCCAGCACGCCCGGCCCGGTGCGGCCGAGCGGCTGGCCGGCCGAGTCGTCGAGCGGGATGTCCCAGCGCTTCAGTTCGGCGCAGACGCGCTCGGCCAATGTGCGGTCCGGCGTGATCAGGGCGGCCGTGGCCTGGGGGTCTTCCAGCGCGTGCCGCAGCGCGACCGCGATGGCCTGGGCCTCCTCGCGGTCGTCCGCAGCCTCCACCACGGCGATGCCGGCAAGGGCCTCCGCGGCCAGCCCAGAGGGCAGGCGGCCCGCCTCTGCGGCCCAGAGGTCCGTGGTCTCGGCCGGGCGAAGCGCCTCCGACAGGAAGCGCTCGCGCGCCTCCAGGGCCGGCGCGGGGCGGCCGAGCTCCCCCACGGCGGCGCGCGGGACGCGCAGTTCGCCGATGAGCCGCGACAGGAGGGCCTGGGGATGGCCAGGGTGGCCGGCGTCCGCGCCATCGGGCGGAATGCGCCGCCAGGAGGGCTCGTCGAGCCGCAGGTCGAGGCCGGGCAGCACAACGGCGCCGCGGGGCAGGCGCGCCACCGCGCCGATCAGCGCGGCGGTGGCCGGCATGGAGCCGGTGGAGCCGGCCACCACCATGGGCGCATCCGGCCGGTCGCGCAGCAGGCGCTCCGCCTCGGCGGTCAGCACCTGGTGACGGCGCAGCGCGGCGTCCATCACGCCATTCTGGCGGGCGTTCTCCGGCCAGGCCTCGGCCGCGATGGCGAGGAAGCGGCGGGTGATGTCCCAGTAGGGGTCGAAGCGGTCCGGGACGAGCTTGTGCACGTCCTCGAAGGTCTTGCCGTGAATGGACAGGGTGTCGATCAGCGAGCCCAGGTCCGCGGCCAACCCCAGGGCGTCGGCCGGGGAGGACGGCACCAGGAGCGGCTCGTTCTCGTCCAGCTTCAGGATGGCCCGGTCCACCTGCCTGGCCCAGGCCAGGACGAGGCGGGCCAGCTCCAGCCGGCGCTGGGTTTCCGGCGCCTCGGGCGGCAGGGCGGGATCGTCCAGGCCGCCCCGCAGCGCGTCGAAGAGCGCCGCCTCCTCGGCCGCGTCCACGTCGCCGAGCGGCATGAGCCGCGGCAGCAGGACGGCGCCGGCCCCCACCCGCTCGGCCAGGAGCGTCGCGAAGGCGCGCGCGGCGCGCCGGGTGGGCAGGAAGATGGTGGCTTCAGCAAGGGCCAGCGGGTCGCCGCGCTCCGGCCAGCCCGGGATGACGCGGCCTTCCAGCAGCGCGTCCGCGAGCGTCGCCAGGAAGGGCGCGCCCGGCGAGATGGTGTAGACGCGGGTCGGCGCCTCCATTCAGAGCGCGCTCTGCACCAGGCTGCGCTCAGCCTGCGCGATGGCGTCCGGCGTGCCCACGTGCAGCCAGAGCCCGTCGAGGCGCAGCCCGAACAGCCGCTCGCGCTCCATGGCGCGGTCGAACAGCAGGTTGAGCGAGAACGGCCCGTCCGGCGTGTCGGCGAACAGCGCCGGGCTGAGCAGCATGACGCCTGCGTACACGAATGGCGCGACGATGCGCTCGCGGCGGCGGCTCAAGCGGCCTTCCGGGTCCATCAGGAAGTCGCCCTTCCCGTCGTAGCCGGTCGACGTGGCAGTCGAGGCCACCAGCATCAGGATATCCATGCGGGCGGGGTCGAAGGCCTCCGCGAGCCGATCGAGATTGGAGCGGGGGCCGTCGATCCAGAAGGAGTCGGCGTTGAGCACGAAGAAGGGCTTGCGGCCCAGCTGGGGGAGCGCCTTCTTCACCCCGCCGCCGGAATCGAGCAGCAGGTCGCGCTCGTCCGACACGATCACCCTCGGCCTGGCGCGCTCCCGGAGGTGCGCCTCCATCTGGTCGGCGCGGTAGTGGACGTTCACCACCGCGGTCTTCACGCCAGCCTCGGCCAGCGGGTCGAGGATATGGTCGATCAGGGCGCGGCCGGCGACCTCGACGAGAGGCTTCGGGATCGAATCCGTGATCGGCCGCATGCGCGTGCCGAGGCCGGCGGCGAGCACCATGGCGTGGTCGGGCGTCGATGTGGTCTGGGCGGGCATGAAGGTCTGACTGGTCCCACGGTCGATGAGCGTCCGCGCGTCCCCTGCTCCCCGGACCGGCCCTGGCTGCGGGGCAGCCTCCGGGCGCGCCCGGAGGACAACCGCGGCCTCCTGACAACCCTAGACGAGAGGCGCCGAATCGCCGTTCGCGAAGAGCGTCGGCAGATTCGTCTCATACCAGCTCCTGAGGTCCGACAACACCGGATGGGACAGGTCGCGGCGGATATAGCGCTCGATGCGGGGCAGGTGCTTCAGGTATTGCGGCTTGCCGTCCCGGCGGTCCAGGCGGGCGAAGATGCCCAGGATCTTGGTGGCGCGCTGGGCGCCCAGTACGGCGTAGGCGTGGGCGAAGTCCCCCATGTCGAAGCTCGGGTCCGCGGCCTTGCGCAGGCGGGCGTAATGGCCGAGCAGCTTGATCTCGAGTTCTTCGGGGACATCGACGCGGGCGTCCTGCATCAGGGACACGCAGTCATAAGCCGGGTGGCCCATGACGGCGTCCTGGAAATCGAGGAGGCCGACCTGCTGGACGCCCTCCCGCTCCGGGAGCCAGATCAGATTGGGGGAATGGAAGTCGCGCAGGGTCCAGGTGGCCGGGGTCGCCACGATCGGCTCCAGGGCGGCGCGCCACAGGTTCACGAAAGAGCTGCGGACGGAGCCCGACACCTCCGAGCCGAGGATGTGCGGCACGTACCAGTCCAGCACCAGCTCGGCCTCGATCAGGTAGGCTTCGATGTCGTAGGGCGGGATGACGTGGTCGGCGTCGCCTTCCACTGGCAGCGTGTCCGGCAGGTCCATGCCGTGCAGGGTCGCCAGCACGGCGGAGGCCTCGGCGTAGCGGGCCGGCATGGGGCCGTTCTCGTCCACGACGGGCTCGGACCCGAGATCCTCCAGCAGGAGCAGGCCGGCGTCGAGGTCGCTGGCCAGGATGGCGGGCGCGCTGAAGCCGCGGGCGCGCAGGCCGTCGGCGAGCGCCACGAAGGGGTGCACGCTCTCGGCGAGGCGGGCGATGGCGCTATAGGGGCGGCCCATGCGCACGGGCGGGCCGTCCGGCCGGCGCGGCGCGATCATCAGGATGGCGGTCTGGTCGCCCAGGGACAGGCGCTCGTAGGCGCGGGTGGAGGCGTCGCCCTGCAGGTGCTCGCGCCTGGCCTGCGCCCAGCCCGAGTGGGCGAGGAGCTCGTGCGTGGCGCGGGCGCGCTCGATGCGGCCCGCCCAGGCGCCCACCCCGGTGAGCACGGCCACGCGCGCCGCGTCGCCGGCCCCGGGGTCCAGGCGCAGCGCCACGTCCAGGCGCTCGGCCGCGAGCAGGAAGGGCACGCGCTCGGGCCACTCCACGAGCACCAGCGAGTCCTCGGCCGCCTCCTCCCACCCGAGCTCCGCGAGCTCGTCCGCGCTCGCGATCCTGTACAGGTCCGCGTGCACGATGGCGAAGCGCGGGGCCGCGTACGCCTGCATGAGCGTGAACGTCGGGCTCGGGACCTCGAGGGCGGGCTCGCCCGTGAGCTCGCGCACGAGCGCGCGCGCGAACGTGGTCTTGCCCGCGCCCAGGTCGCCCGAGAGCGTGAGCAGGTCGCCCGGGCGCATGAGGGGCGCGAGCTCGCGCGCGAGGCGCGCGGTGGCGCGCTCGTCGGGCAGGCGCACGACCCAGCGCGATTCGGGCGCGGACGGGCGCGCAGGCTCATCGACCATGACGCAGGTCTCCTTACTCAGCCGCTGCGCGCGACGGCACGCCGTTCACGGGGAACACGCAGGTGACCACGGTTCCCCTGTCCTGCTTGGACGCGATGCTCACCTTGCCGCCGTGCAGCTCGACGAAGGATCGCACGATCGAGAGCCCGAGTCCGACTCCGCGATGGCGGGAGCCGCCGGAATGGCTCTCGAAGCGGTCGAAAACCTTGTCGATGAGCTCGGGCGGGATGCCCTGACCCTCGTCCCGGACGCGGAAGACGACGTCGTGGTCGGTGCGCTCGGCGCTGAGCGTCACCGTCTGGCCCTCGCGCGAGAAGCCCACGGCGTTGGACAGCAGGTTGAACAGGACCTGCCGGACCCGCTTGCCATCCGCCACCATGGCCCCGATGGAGGCGGGCACGTCGAGCACGAGGCGGTTCTTGTTCTCGGCGATGCGGTCCTGAACGCCGGCCACGGCGGCTTCGATCGTCTCGCGGATGTCCACGCGGCCGAGTTGCAGCGCCATCTCGCCCGTGTCGATGGTGGCGAGGTCCAGGATGTCGTCGATGATGGCCATGAGGGCCGCGGAGGAGCGCAGGATGTGACCCGCGTATTCCTTCTGGCGCTCGTTGAGCGGGCCGATCGCGCCCTCGGCGAGGAGCTGGGTGAAGCCGATCACGTTGGTGAGCGGCGAGCGCAGCTCGTAGGAGACGTGGTGGACGAAGCTCTCTCGCAGCTGCCCGGCCTTCTCCAGGGCCTCGTTGCGCTCCTTCAGGGCGCGCTCGACGTTCACGCTGGCGGTCACGTCCACGAAGGTGATCAGGGTCGCGCCGTCCGGCAGCGGGGCGGCGGCGCAGTCGAGCACGGAGCCGTCCCGGCGCTCCATGCGCATGGCCACGCCCTGCCGGCTGTCGCTGAGGCCCGCCACCGCCCCCCGGATGGCGTTCCAGTCGTCCTGCTCGGGATGCAGCTCGCGCGCGTGGGCGATCACGCTCTCGATGTGCGGGCGCTCCGCCAGGGCCGAGGGGGCGAGCCGCCACATGGAGGCGAAGGCCGGGTTGTGCAGCTTGAGGCGGCCATCGGTGCCGAACACCGCCACGCCTTCCTTGAGGGTGTCCAACGTCTCGCCCTGGACGCGCATGAGCGCGTTGAACTGGGTCTTGAGCTGGAAGCGCTCGGTGACGTCGTCGAACAGGTAGGTGACGCCGCCGTCCGGGTTCGGGTTCGTGACCACGCGCAAAGTGCGCCCGTCCGGCAGGTACCAGCTGCTCTCCTTGGGCTCGAGCGAGCGGTAGGCCTCCAGGACGCCCTTTTTCCAGCCGCGGTAGTCGGCCTGCTCCGGCAGGCGGCGCTCGCTGCGCAGGCGGTCGAGGATCTCGCCGTCCGTCGGGTGGGTGTCCAGGAAGGCGGCGCTGAGCTGCCAGAGGTCGCGGTAGGCCGCGTTGCAGAAGCGCAGGCGCTTGGCGCTGTCGAACACGGCCACCGCTGTGGGCAACTGGTCCAGCGTGACGGCGTGGTTCTCGTTGAGCCGGGCGAGCTCCAGGCGCAGCGCCTCGCGGTCCGACACGTCCGTCGCCATGCCGACGGAGCCGTCGCCCGTGGCGACGTCGAGCACGTGGTAGATGCGGCGCTGGCCGGCCGCCACCGCGGCGCACTGGCCGTCGAACATGGCGGATCGGGACCGGGCTCGCTGCACGTCCTCCCGGGCCGCCTTGTCCAGGAACTCGAGCCCCGCCGCCACTGCCGCGTCCGCGTCGGGGGCCTCGACCGCGCGGGCGTAGGCGGCGTTGACCCAGGTGAGCCGGCCCTCGAGGTCGCGGCGCCAGAGCGGCTGCGGGAGCGCATCCAGGATGGCGCGGAAACCCAGCAGGTCGGCGGTGGCGAGCTGGACCTGGTCGCGCAGGTGCAGCAGCTCCAGCCGGTCCCCGGAGATTTCGCGGATGCGCAGCACGGCGCGGCCCATCACGGGCCGGCCCTCCGCCTCCAGGATGCGGCCGCCTACGCTTCGGACCGTCATCTTGAAGCTCTCGCCGCGCTGCTTCAAGCGGTCGACGGCCTGCTCCACGGCCTGGGCCTGGGCGGGCGGCAGCCAGGAGCCGAAGCCCAGGACCCTGCGGGCCACCGGCATGTCGCCCACGATCGAGACATCGCCCTCGATATCGGGTTCGCCGGATCGTCCGCCCCAGGCGATCACGACCTGGGGCTCGGCGGCCAGCAGGATGTCAGCGCGGTCGCAACGGGCGCGCAGGTCGGCGTTCTCCGCCGCGAGCGCCGCCTCGCGCTCGCCCCACTTCCGCCGCTGGCCCAGGTGAATCAGCGCCGTCGTGGTGGCGAACATCACGAGGCCGGCGAAGACGGCCAGGCCAATGGCGCCGTGGGGATCCAGCCGCTGCGGCAGGATGCCGACCACATCGACAAGGGACGCTGCGGAAGCCTTGCGGGCGACGCCGGTGGCCAGCGCGGTGGAGGCGAGCAGGCTCAGCAGCCGGGCGCCGGCGCGCGTCTTCGACGGGCGGTCGCGACGAATCCCGTGCGTCTGCCGTCCATCGGCCATCCTCGCGCCTCTCATGTCGCGCCCGTGGGCCGAAAAGGCCGGCGCGCTGGCGCGCGTCGCCCCTCTCAGCCCTCGGGCTGCCCCACCACCCAGGCACGCGCCGCTCGCGCCCTGGTCGATCGATGTTGGACCGCCCCCGCAGTCCAGATTCGCGCCGCCTCCGCCGCAACGCGTGCGCCCGAATCACCGTCACCATATCTCCGTCTGGACTCCGCCCGGAAGGGTTAACCAGGGGTTGACGCCCAGTTTCGGGCGCCCCGAAACGAAACAACCCGACCGTGTTGCGGCCGGGTTGCAGTTTCGGAAGGAGCCGGGCTTGAACCGGCCTTTTTCGGGCCCGTCCGAGACGGTCCTGCTGTCAGTAGCGGTAGTGCTCGGGCTTGAAGGGGCCCTGCTGCGGCAAGCCGAGATAGCCCGCCTGCTTGTCCGAGAGCTTGGTCAACTTCACGCCGATCTTGTCGAGGTGAAGCGCGGCGACCTTTTCGTCCAGGTGTTTCGGCAGGGTGTAAACCTTGCGCTCGTACTGGCCCTGCTTCGTCCAGAGTTCGATCTGCGCGAGCGTCTGGTTGGTGAAGGAGGCCGACATCACGAAGGAGGGGTGGCCCGTGGCGTTGCCCAGGTTCACCAGGCGCCCCTCGGACAGCACGATGATGCGCTTGCCGTCGGGGAACTCGACCTCGTCGACCTGCGGCTTCACGTTGTGCCACTTGAAGTTGCGCAGCCCGCCGATCTGGATCTCGGAATCGAAGTGGCCGATGTTGCACACGATGGCGCGGTCCTTCATCTCGCGCATGTGCTCGACGGTGATCACGTCGACGTTGCCGGTCGCGGTCACGAAGATGTCGGCGCGGGGCGCCGCCTCCTCCATGGTGATGACCTCGTAGCCCTCCATCGCGGCCTGCAGGGCGCAGATCGGATCGATCTCGGACACCATCACGCGGCAGCCGGCGTTGCGCAGGGAGGCGGCCGAGCCCTTGCCCACGTCGCCGAAGCCCGCAACCATCGCGACCTTGCCGGCCATCATGACGTCCGTGCCGCGGCGAATGCCGTCCACCAGCGACTCGCGGCAGCCGTAAAGGTTGTCGAACTTCGACTTCGTGACGCTGTCGTTGACGTTGATGGCCGGGAAGAGGAGCTTGCCCTCCTTCTGCATCTGGTAGAGGCGATGCACGCCCGTGGTGGTCTCCTCGGTGACCCCCTTGATGGCCTGGCCGTTGCGCGCATACCAGCCCGGGTTGCTCTTCAGCCGCTTCTTGATGGCGGCGAAGAGGACCTCCTCCTCCTCGTTCGTGGCGCCGTCCAGGAAGGCCGTGTCGCCGTTCTCGGCGCGGATGCCGAGGTGAATGAGGAGGGTGGCGTCGCCGCCGTCGTCCAGGATCATGTTCGGCGTGCCGCCGTCGGCCCACTCGAAGATGCGGTGGGTGTATTCCCAGTAGTCCTCCAGGCTCTCGCCCTTGACGGCGAAGACCGGCGTGCCGGCAGCCGCGATTGCCGCGGCGGCATGGTCCTGGGTGGAGTAGATGTTGCACGAGGCCCAGCGCACGTCGGCGCCCAGGGCCTTGAGCGTCTCGATGAGCACCGCCGTCTGGATGGTCATGTGCAGCGAGCCGGCGATGCGGGCGCCCTTCAGCGGCTGCGCCGGGCCGTATTCGGCCCGGGTCGCCATGAGGCCGGGCATCTCGGTCTCGGCGATGGCGATTTCCTTGCGGCCCCAGTCGGCGAGGCCAATGTCGGCGACGCGGTAGTCGCTGAAGTGATGGGTCATGGTGCGCCCCTTGGGGTTCGGAACTGAAATGGCGCCGCACTCCTATCACGGGAGCGCCCCAGCGGCAATAAAGACATAAAGAAGTCTTTATGCGATGGTTTCCGCTTCGCTGCGCGCCAACGCCGCACNTTTCCGCTTCGCTGCGCGCCAACGCCGCACCTCCTCCGTCCTTGCGAGGAGCGCAGCGACGAAGCAATCCAGGGGCCGTTGGCGCGGGCCCTTTCACCCGCGGTCGCTATGGCGCCCATCCCCCTGGATTGCTTCGTCGCCCTCCGGGCTCCTCGCAATGACGGGGACGCGTGAGAGGTTGAAAAGTGCGAGCTACACCAGAGGGGCGACCTTTGCGCGCAAGCCCTCGACCAGCGCCTGTGGCTGAAGACGGATCTGCAGCCCGCGCTGCCCGCCGTTGACGTAGACGCGCTCGTGGCCCATCGCCCCAGCCTCCACGAAGACGGGCGCGGCCTTCCTCTGGCCGAAGGGGCTGATGCCGCCCACCTTGTAGCCGGTGACCCGCTCGGCGTCCGCGGGTCTCATCATCTGGGCGGACTTGCCGCCTGCGGCTGCGGCGAGCTTCTTCATGGCCACCTCGCGGTCGGACGGCACAACAACGCAGACCGGCTTGCCGTCCACGAGAGCCATCAAGGTCTTGAGCACCCGCGCCGGGTCCTCGCCCAAGCTCTCAGCGGCGTGAAGCCCGATCTGCTCGGCGTTGGGGTCATATTCGTACGTAAACAGCTCGTATTCGAGACCTGCCCTGTCGAGCACAACCGTTGCGGGTGTTTTTCGGGACATTTCACGGCTCTTCGATCTTCGGCGCGCGGCGGGCCGAAGTCGCAAGAGGTATCGACCAAGGGCTTAAGGTCAAGTCCGAGTCCGCGATTCTACCAATTGTTTCTAGGACGGAGAGAACCTATTCAAGAGATCGGCGTTCTTCAGCCGTGCCCGCTTCGGGCATTTCCTCCCTGGACTTGGGGCCGCGTCTCGCGGCCCTTTTTCTTTGGGCCTGGTCTTGGCGGTTCACTTCGGCTGCTGGGTCGACTTTATCGGCCGTTTTGGCGACAGGTCTGTTCTGGCGCGTGGCGTCCGGCCTGCGCCGAGCCAGCGCATGGCCTTCGGCGGGGCAAGCGCACGACGGACCTCCCGCCTAACCGTCTCCATCGCCGGCTGAAGCCGATCGCATGGCCGACCCGCCTCACGCCGCCTGTAAAGGCGCGGGCGCATCAGCTAGATAGGAAGGCTCGTCCTCCTGCCGTTCCGCCCCGCCATGATCAAACGCGACCACGTCGACCGCCGCGCGGTCCTGATCCTGATCGGGCTGTGCGTCCTGTGGGGCATCCAGCAGGTCTTCGTGAAGATCGCCATGGAGGGCGTGAGCCCGCTGTTCCAGGCGGGCCTGCGCTCCGTCGGCTCGGCGCTGCTGCTGGCCGGCTGGGCGCGGCTGCAGGGCGTACGGCTGATCGGCTCGGACGGAGCCTGGAAGCCGGGCCTCGTCGTCGGCGCGCTGTTCGCGCTGGAGTTCGTCGGCATCTTCCTGGGGGCGGCGCGCACAACCGCGGCGCGAGCGGTCCTTTTCATCTACACGGCGCCCATCGCCATCGCGGTGTTCGCCCATTTCCTGCTGCCCAAGGAGCGCCTCGTCGGCTGGCAGGTGGCGGGGATGGGCGCGGCCTTCCTGGGCGTCGCGGCGGCCTTCTGGGACGGGGCGAGCGCGTCCGACCCCACGGCCATGCTGGGCGATGCGCTGTGCCTGGGCGCGGCCTTCATGTGGGCCGCCGCCACCATGGTGATTCGCAAGACTCGGCTCGCCAACATCAGCGCGATCCGGACGCTGTTCTTCCAGCTCGTGGTCACGGCGGCGCTGCTGCTGCCGTTGTCCTACATGGCGGGCGAACCAGGGATCACCAAGCTGACCCCGGCGATCCTGTTCTCCCTCGTCTACCAGACCGCCATCGTGGGCTTCGTCAGCTATCTCGCGTGGTTCTGGATGGTGGCCGTGTACCCGTCCGCCCGGCTCGCGGCCTTCACGTTCCTCACGCCGCTCGTGGGCGCAGCCGCAGGGTGGGCCTGGCTCGGGGACCCGCTGCGGCCCGCCTTCGGGGCGGCCATCGCCTTGGTGTGCATCGGGATCTGGCTCGTGAACCGGCGGCCCGCGGCGGCCTGACCGGCGCGGGCGTGGCCCTTGGGTCACAGGCGCCGCAACAAACGACCTCCGGATCTTTGCGTAGGCCCGGCCAGGGTTGGACTCCCCGGCCCCAGCGGCTAGTCCTGCCCTGACCTTTCGGCATAGCCCGCACCCACCCCGCCAGACAGGATCCCCGCCTGCCCATGCTTTCCCGCCGTTCCCTTCTCGCCCTGCTGGCGAGCTCCGCCGTCGCTGCCTGCAACACCGCCGGTCCGTCCCAGAAGACCGTCGACATGATGTCGGATCCCGACCTCGCCAGCTGGTATGTGGGCTACGCCAAGGACGGCGAGTACGACCTGCCGCTGGTCGACCGTTCGAAGATCCCGTCCGAGTTTCACCGGCAGACCGTCTCCTATGACGGCCCGGAGAAGCCCGGGACGATCGTGGTGGATATCGACAAGCGCTTCCTCTACCTCGTGCAGCCGGGCGGGCAGGCGGTGCGCTACGGCGTCGGCGTCGGCAAGCTGGGCTTTTCCTGGCGCGGCCAGGCCTATGTGGGCCGCAAGGGCGTGTGGCCGGGCTGGAGCCCGACCAAGACCATGGTCAAGCTGCACCCGGACCTGCCGCGCTCCCGCGCGGGCGGCGTGGACAACCCGCTCGGGGCGAGGGCGCTCTACCTGTACCAGGGCGGCCGCGACATCCTGTTCCGCCTGCATGGCACCAATGAGCCGTGGAGCATCGGCGAGCAGGTCTCCAGCGGCTGCGTGCGCATGCTGAACGAGGACGTGATCGACCTCTACAACCGCGTGCCGGTGGGCGCGACGGTGCTGGTGAAGCGCAACGGGCATTACCGGGTCTGAGCGGAAGGACCTGCTGCGCCGCCCTCATGGCGAGCGCAGCGGGGCCATGCCAGTCCGACGAGACGCGGAAGCGCCTGCTCCCCGCGTCCGCGGCTCCGGGGCGCTTCGTCGCTGCGCTCCTCGCAAGGACGGAAGGCGCTACTCGTCCTCGCCGAAGCGGTTCGACACGAGGGCGCCCAGCGCCTCCAGGGCCTGCTCGGCGTCCTCGCCCACGGCCGTGACCGTGATGGTGGAGCCGATGCCGGCGCCGAGCGTCAGGATGCCCATGATCGAGGTGCCGCCCACGGTCTCGCCGCAGCGGGTGACCTGGATGGCGGACTCGAAGCGCTCCGCGCACTGGACGAACTTGGCGGTGGCGCGGGCGTGAAGGCCCTTGCGGTTCACGATGGTGAACTCGCGCACGAGCGCGCCGTCCGGGATGGGCGCAGGCGGACAGTCGCAATCGGCGGTGGGGTCGTCGCTCATTTTCCCGCAAGCACCCGGCTGGCCACGTTGATGTACTTCCGGCCCGCTTCCTGCGCCTGCACGACGGCCTTGTCGAGATCGCACTCGCCCCGGACGCTGGCCAGCTTGATCAACATGGGAAGGTTGATGCCGGCGACCACCTCGGTCTTGCCGCCGTTCATCACCGAGATCGCCAGGTTGGAGGGGGTGCCGCCGAACATGTCCGTGAGAATCACGACACCGTCTCCGGTGTCCACGGCCTCCACGGCCGAGACGATGTCCTGACGACGCTGATCCATGTCGTCGTCGGGCCCGATCGTGATGGTCTCGACCTGCTGCTGCGGGCCCACGACGTGCTCCATGGCGGCGCGAAACTCGATCGCAAGCCGCCCGTGCGTCACGAGCACCATACCGATCATGAAAACTGCTCTCCAGCGCACGCCGAAAAGCGCGCGAAGCCCTCATTTTGTGCGATGCGGTGGGAAGTGCAACCCCCTACAACGCAGTGTCCCGTTCCGGGTTCCGCGGCGCGAACAGGCCGCGCCCCAGAGCGAGCAGGACGCGGTCCGCCTCGTCCGGACCTGCGACGATCCGGGGAAGGGTCACGCCCTCCACCACCGTGGCAAGGTCCCCGGCTTCGGGCATCCTGTCCAGAGCATTGACGCCACAGTCGACGACAAGACGCAAGACGGCCGAAGGCTCATGCTCGCCATGGAGGATGCCGCGGCCGCGGATCTCGATGGCGCCGGCGATCGCCGGCCGCACCCGGCCCAGCGCGCGACCGCCGCGCGCCTCGACCAGGACGTTGTCGTCCGACACGAGCCGTCCGAACAGGCCGCGGCGGGCGGCCTCGTCCAGGAGGCGGCGCGCCAGCGTCGACTTGCCGCTGCCGGACGGACCCCGAATCAGCACGCCCGCATCCCCCACCACGACGCAGCAGGCGTGGACGGGGACAGCGCTCACGGCTTGGCCACCGGCAGGCTGACGTGGAAGCGCGCCCCGAGGCAGCGCGGCTCCTGGCCGGCCGCGGCGGGCGCTATGCGGTTCTCGGCCCAGATCCGCCCGCGGTGGGCCTCGACGATCTGGCGCGAGATGGAGAGGCCCAGCCCCGAGTTCTGGCCGAAGCCCTGGTCCGGCCGATCCGTGTAGAAGCGTTCGAAGATGCGCTCCAGGGCGTGGCTCGGCACGCCGGGCCCATCGTCCTCGACGGCGATTTCGACAGTGCTCCCGAGGCGGCGCAGACCCACCCGCACCTCGCCGCCATGGGGCGAGAAGGAGCGGGCGTTCTCGATCAGGTTGCTGACGACCTGCCCCAGGCGCGAGTCGTGGCCCAGCACGAAGAACGCGTCGCGCCCGCGCGGGTCGGGCGCCACCTGCAGCCGGATGGAGACGCCGTCGTCCCGGCGCACACCGTTGGCGACCGAAATGACCGTCTCCAGGAGCCGCATGACGTCGACGGGCTCCGCCTCCGAGCGGGCGAGCTCGGCGTCGAGGCGCGAGGCGTCGGAGATGTCGCTGATCAGGCGGTCGAGGCGCTTCACATCGTGCTGGATGACTTCGAGGAGGCGCCCGCGGGACTGGTCCGAGCGGGCCAGCGGCAAGGTCTCGACCGCGCTGCGCAGGGAGGTGAGCGGGTTCTTCAACTCGTGCGCCACGTCGGCCGCGAAGGTCTCGATGGCGTCGATCCGGCTATAGAGCGCCTTGGTCATGTCGCGGAGCGACCCGGACAAATGCCCGATCTCGTCCGACCGGTCCGTGAAGTCTGGGATCTCCTCGCGGGCCTTCACGCCGCGGCGCACGCGCTCGGCGGCGGCGGACAGGCGGCGGATCGGGCCCGCGATGGTGCCGGCGAAGGACACCGAGAGGACGATCATCACGCCCGCCGCCACCGCGAAGACGCGCAGGATGGCGAAGCGCTCGCTGGCGATGATGCCGTCGATGTCGCCGCCCTGGGTGGACAGCAGCAGCGCGCCGCGCACGGCCCGGAAGCGCTGGATGGGCACGGCCACGGACACGATGGTCTCGCCATTGGCGTTGACGCGCACCACGCTGGCCGGAGACCCGGTGAGGGCGCGGGAGACCTCGGGCAGGTTGCGGCCGTTGGCGGCGTTGATCTCCTCGCCGAGGGGCAGGTTGTTCTTGCCGAAGCTGCGCTTGAACTGGTTCCAGGTGCGCTCGATGATCGTGGGCTCCTCCGCGGTGGGCGGGGGAAGCTCGAAGCGCATGATGTCGCCGCGCGAATAAAGCGAGCGCGAGTCGATGATCAGGAAGCCGTCCCGGTCGTAGATGCGGGCGCGGGTGCGGGTGGGGGTCACGAGCCGGCGCAACAGCGGGCCAACGCGCTCGGGATTGATGGAGAACTCCGTCGCGCTGTCGTCGCCGAAGCCGACGCTCTCGCCGGCCTGGAGCTGCAGAAGCTTGTCCGGATCGATGGTGACGGAGTCATTGTCGGCCGTGGCCGAGGCCGCCACCGCGCCGGCGATGATCTCGCCCTGGGTGAGCAGGCTCTGCACCCTGGAGTCGATCAGGCCTTCGCGGAACTGGTTGAGGTAGAGGAACCCCAGCAGCAGGGCGACCAGCCCGGCCAGGTTGAGCACCACGATGCGGCGCACGAGGCTCGACGAGCCGCGCTGGATGGCGAGGCGCGTGAGCGCGCGGGCGCGCGCCACGATCGCCGCGCCCAGGGAGGGGCGGGCCGGCTTTTCCTCTTTGCGGATCGCGCTGCGCTCGGCTTGGGCGGTCATGGCTCACAGGACCGGCGCGCGACCTCCGCCGCAGCGCCTTCGGCTCTCAGGATTCCTTGAAGCGGTAGCCGACGCCATAGAGCGTCTCGATCATCTCGAAGTCGTCGTCGACCGCCTTGAACTTCTTCCGCAACCGCTTGATGTGGCTGTCGATGGTGCGATCGTCCACATACACCTGATCGTCGTAGGCCGCATCCATGAGGGCGTTGCGGCTCTTCACCACGCCGGGGCGCATGGCCAGCGCCTGCAGGATCAGGAACTCGGTGACCGTCAACGTCACCGGCTCGCCCTTCCAGGTGCAGGTGTGGCGCTCGGGATCCATCTTGAGGAGGCCGCGCTCCAGGACCTTGGCGTCGCCTTCCTTGGGGGAGGCGACCTCCTTGGCGCCCGAGCGGCGCAGCACCGCCTTGACGCGCTCAACCAGGAGGCGCTGGGAGAAGGGCTTCCGGATGAAGTCGTCCGCGCCCATCTTCAGGCCGAAGAGCTCGTCGATCTCCTCGTCCTTGGAGGTCAGGAAGATGACCGGGAGATCGGATTTCTGGCGCAGGCGGCGCAGAAGCTCCATCCCGTCCATGCGCGGCATCTTGATGTCGAAGATGGCGAGGTCGGGCGGGTTCTGCTTCAAACCGTCGAGAGCCGCTGCGCCATCCGTGTAGGTCTGGATGCGGTAGCCTTCCGCTTCCAGCGCGATGGACACGGAGGTGAGGATGTTGCGGTCGTCGTCGACGAGGGCGATGGTCGGCATAGTTCGGCTGGTCCTCTGCCTGTCCGGCGATGGTCAGAGCGGATCGGCTGGCGCCGGGCCGTGACGGGCGCGCGGACGCTCGCCATCAAGCGCGGCGACAATGTGACGACAGGCCAACGCGTTCCCTCTCACTTTGGCTCTGTGCTTGATCGATGTAATCATCATTTGGAATTTTCGCCACCATCGCATGCCCGATCAGGGCTGAAGGGCAGGAAGGATCGCGCCATGGCGGACCCGAACACGGCGGCGGAGGGCTTCAATTCGGTCGCGGAGGCCCGGCGCCTGCTGCGAACGACGCGATGGGGCTCGCTCGCCACCCTCGACGCCGCCACGGGAGGACCCTTCGCGTCCCTGGTCGGGACAGCTGCGGATGTGGACGGCACGCCGCTGCTGCTCATCTCCACCTTGGCCGTGCACACCCGCAACCTGCAGGCCAACCCGCTGTGCTCGCTCCTGCTGGCCCAGGTGGGCTCCGGGGATCCATCGGTCCACCCGCGCATCAGCATCACCGGAAGGGCCGAGAAGGCGGACGACCAACGCGCGCGCCGGCGCTTCCTGGCCTCCCAGCCGGACGCGGCCTTCTACGCCGACTTCGCCGATTTCGCCTTTTACCGACTGGTGGTGACGGGGTGCCACCTGGTGGCGGGCTTCGGGCGGATCGTGAGCATCCAGCCACGGGACCTGCTGCTCGACCTGGACAACGCCAGCGAGCTGGTCTCCGTCGAGCCGGAGGCGGTGGAGCACGTGAACGCCGACCACACGGAAACTGTCGAGCTCTACGCCACGCGACTCCTCGGCCGCCGCGCCGGGGCGTGGCGGGTCACCGGCGTCGATCCGGAGGGTTGCGACCTGGCCCTGGAAGATGAGCGCGGGCGTCTCCTGTGGGCGGAACGGGTAACGTCGCCCGGATCCTTGCGCACTGCTTTCCGGACACTTGCCGACCAAGCTCGGGCGCAGCAGTAAACCGCTCTAAAACGATTAGCATTGCAGCGCAACAATAAGTCGAGCGACCGTGGTGTGAGCGTTCGCCCAACGAACGACTTGTTCTCTCCAGCATCTCGTGGTTGTTGGGCCGCGGCGCGACACGCGGCCCGCTTTCCGGGCCCGCTGGCGGCTGCGCCCTGGCCGGCTGCCGGCCCGAATCCTTCTTGCGGCCTCCGGGCCGCCGCGCGGGTGCGAGGAGTAAGTATCGTGGACAACGTCGGGACCTACAACGGCGCGCACGGCGCCGAGGCGTTCGGCTTCAAGACCCTGAAACGGGTATTCTGGAACCTGCAAACGCCGCGTCTCTACGAGGAGGCTATCGCCCGCAAGGAGGCCATCCTGGCCCAGGGCGGCCCGATCGTCGCCGAGACTGGCGCGCACACCGGCCGCTCGCCGAAGGACAAGTTCACCGTGAAGGACGCCACCACCGCCGACAGCGTGTGGTGGGACAACAACGGCGCCATCTCGCCGGAGCACTTCAACATCCTGCTTGGCGACATGCTGGAGCACGCGAAGGGCAAGGAGCTGTTCGCGCAGGACCTTTACGGCGGCGCCGACCCGAACTTCCGGGTGAAGGTGCGGGTGTTCACGGAATACGCCTGGCACTCGCTGTTCATCCGCACCATGCTGATCCGCCCCGAGTGGCAGGATCTCGCGTCGTTCATCCCCGACATGACGATCGTGGACCTGCCCTCGTTCAAGGCCGACCCGGCCCGCCACGGCTGCCGCAGCGAAACGATCATCGCCTGCGACTTCACCCGCAAGATCGTGCTGATCGGCAACTCGTCCTATGCGGGCGAGATGAAGAAGTCGGTGTTCGGCTACCTGAACTTCGTGCTGCCGCCCAAGGGCGTGATGCCGATGCACTGCTCGGCCAACACCGCCAAGGACGCCAAGGACGACGTCGCGCTCTTCTTCGGCCTGTCGGGCACCGGCAAGACGACGCTCTCGGCCGACCCGAACCGCACCCTGCTGGGCGATGACGAGCACGGCTGGGCGCCCGCTGGCGTGTTCAACTTCGAGGGCGGCTGCTACGCCAAGGCCATCAAGCTGTCGCGCGAGGCCGAACCGGAGATCTACGCCACCACCGAGCGCTTCGGCACCATCATGGAGAACGTGGTGCTGGATCCGGAGACCCGCGTCCCCGACTTCGACGACGGCTCCAGGACCGAGAACACCCGCATCGCCTATCCGATCGACTTCATCCCGAACGCCTCGCTCACGGGGCGCGCCGGGATCCCGAAGAACATCGTGATGCTGACCTGCGACGCCTTCGGGGTGATGCCGCCGATCGCCAAGCTGACGCCCGCGCAGGCGATGTACCACTTCCTGTCCGGCTACACCGCCAAGGTGGCGGGCACCGAGAAGGGCGTGACGGAGCCGCAGGCGACGTTCTCGACCTGCTTCGGCGCGCCGTTCATGCCGCGGCACCCCTCGGTCTACGGCAACCTGCTGCGCGAGCTTATCGCCAAGCACGGCGTGGACTGCTGGCTGGTGAACACGGGCTGGACGGGCGGCAAGTACGGCGTCGGCCGGCGCATGCCGATCCGCGTCACCCGGCGGCTGCTGACGGCGGCGCTGGAGGGTTCGCTGAACCGCGCCGACTTCCGCACCGACCCCTATTTCGGCTTCTCGGTGCCGACCTCGGTTCCGGGCGTCGAGCCGCACATCCTCTATCCGGTGAAGACCTGGGCCAACAAGGCGGAGTTCGCCGAGATGGCGCAGCGGCTCGTGGGCATGTTCAAGGACAACTTCGCCAAATTCGAAGCCCACGTGGACGCCGACGTGATGGCGGCAGCGCCGTCGAACCAGATGGCGGCGGAGTAACCGCCGGGGCCCAGTGACCGTGAACCGCGGAGCCCGGATTCAATTCGGGCTCCGATCCCCACCGGCCGGCGCACGTCACGCGGCGGAGTAAAAGCTTCAGCCAAGGACACGCGGCGTCATGGCGATGCTGCGTATCGCTGCTGCAACCACGAAAACACCGGCTTGAGGCATTCCGGCTCGCTTCTTCCCGCGTCGGTCCAGGTCTTGCCGCGCCATCTGAGGACGGCCTCCGGGGAAAAGGCCACTCATTGGGGCCAGCATCCGCAGGACATCTCCCGGCTGAGCCTCGCCCCAGAGCCCGATCCTGGAGCAGCAGCCCCGGGATCGGCGCAACCCGGCTGCGCACCGCCGCACATGGTCACGTTGCGTTGTTCAACCCTAAACTGGTGGTTTCGTTGCTGAGTCGATCAACATTTGAACTGCCGTTATCGAAGTGCGTAGCTTTTGAGGAGACCAGTCGACCTGAGGAGGCCAGTCGACCTGAGGAGGCTTGGCGACCTGAGGAGGCTTGGCGACAAAGGACCCCGTCTGCAGGCCCTTCGCATCCGTTACTTTCCCGATGGTGCCAGCCGGGACCTTCAAATCCAGACCGACAACCCCCTTTGCCGGATTGCGGTCCAATGGCCCACCGTCGGCGATAGTCTTCGACCACCCTCCAGGGTCCGTCAATGTAACTGAACTGCCGCTCACGGTCTTTTTCAAATCAACAGCAGACATGATCTTGGCCCTACACAGTTTCATAATGCATCGCATTATTGCGTAATGGTCAAAATATAATTTTGCCTGCGGCGAAGCAATACAAGTTTGGCGAGAATATTCGTAGTGAATATCGATAGGTTGCGTTTGGCGCGATGTCGGGACGACCGGCCACTCTGTTCCAGGCTAACAAGGCAGGGATGCCTCAGCCAGCGGACGCCAGAGTTGCCGATCACGCCACCACGCGAGCGTACACGCGTTCGGGCTCGCACCTGTCTGGCGAGAGTTCAGGCCTCGCCGCGCGGTCTGAGGACAGCGGAGAAACGGCCACTCATTGGGGCCAGCATCGACGGAAGCCCGTCACTGCAGGCCAGCCTTGTCTTGAATGCTCACCATATTGCTCGCCAACGCTGGGCGGCAGCTAGCAAAAGCCTTGATCTCGCCGAGCGCTGCGCGGTGCGCAGCCGGGCTGCCTCAAGCCGGTGTTTTCGTGGTTGCAGCAGCGAGGCGCAGCATCGCCATGACGCCGCTCCTCAGGGATGACAGGCCGGCTCGGTTCTACCGCTTTCCCGTCGAACCTGTCGAAAACTGCCCGGTCGCTTTATAGAAAGCTTCCTGCAATGCACCCGGTCCCACCAGAGTGCTTAGCTTTTGAGTGACCGCGCCGCTCGCATCCTTGACGGTCACCAATGCAGCCAACGGGAGATTCTGCAGACTGATAACCCCCTTGGTCGGGTCGTGGTCTCCTGGTCCATTATCCAGGATGGTCTGAGACCACCCCTTCATGGGAGTGGTGATTACAACAGAACTGCCTTTCACTGTAACCTGAGGAGGCTTGGCGACCTGAGGAGGCTTGGCGACAAAGGACCCCGTCGGCCGGCCCTTCGCATCCGTTACTTTCCCGATGGTGCCAGCCGGGACTTTCAAATCCAGACCGACGAGCCCCTTTGCCGGATTGCGGTCCAATGGCCCACCGTCGGCGATGGTCTTGGACCACCCTCCGGGGTCCGTCAATGTAACCGAACTGCCGCTCACGGTCTTCTTCAAATAAACAACAGTCATGACCTTGGTCCTGCACACTTTCATAATACTCTGCCGCGGTGTAGCAAGAGCCCCAGGGCGCAGCACGTGATCACGGACAGCTCGGCGCTTGCCTCCCCGAGAAGCGGCCCGCCCCTTGGGTCAACCCGCCTTTCGCCCGACCAGGGTCGGCCATCTTATGCTCATTTCCGACTGGAATTTTGTGGCGCCGCTTATGTCGCCGCTGTCTATCTTCGCCTGAAGCGCAGCCGCATCCCGACGCCAGCTGTTGCTCTCTGAAGACGACGTAATAGCGCCAGCTGCCCTCTGTTTACGACTGGAGTCGGTGACCTTTACGGTCGTTCCTTCCTTCGCGAGTCCCCGAAGGTGAATGACGCCGTTCACCGTTTTATCTGCATCCAGCGCACTTCCATCCTCGATCGTGACATTCTTTCGGTCGGCGCTGAGAGTCACTTTCGATCCAGTGAACGCCATGTCGATATGAACGCCCCCCAGAGAGGAAGCCGAAGCCAACGAAATATCAGCCATTGTGAATCTCCCACTTCGATCAATCGGAAGCGCGCGCCAATTCTTCTTCCCGGCGCACCGCTTGTCCCTGCACATTTCCGAGCAGTTCTAGACAGAAATAAAGCTTTTCGCAACTTACTGTCTTCGAAATGTCAATTTTACTTCTTATGCGCGCACAATCTCGCTTGCTTTTCGTTTAAGTTGCACTCCGCCATTGGCGAGATCCGGCCTTTCTCGGCCTGTCTATACAACGCAGGGACGCCTCAGCCGGCGAAAAACACCCACGTCACCAGCAGGAACGTCGGGATCAGCACGGCGCCGGACCACAGCATGTAGCCGAAGAAGCTGGGCATGCGGACGCCGCCGTCGCGGGCGATGGCGTAGACCATGAAGTTGGGCGCATTGCCGATATAGCTGTTGGCGCCCATGAAGACCGCGCCGCAGGAGATGGCGGCCAGCGTCAGCGCGCCCTGGGTCATCAGGGTCTGGGCGTCGCCGCCGGCGAGCTGGAAGAACACCAGGTAGGTGGGGGCGTTGTCCAGGAAGGACGAGAGCGCGCCCGTAAGCCAGAAATAGGCGGCGTTGTTGGGGGCGCCGTCCGGGTGGCTCACGAGGGCGACCAGCGGCGCGAAGGCGCCGTCGCGGCCGGCCTGCAGCATCGCGAGCACCGGGATCATGGTGACGAAGATCCCGGCGAAGAGGGTGGCGACTTCCTTGATAGGCCCCCAGCTGAAGCCGTTGGCCTCGCGCCAGGCGGACTTCGTCAGCTTCATCGAGGCGACCGCGACGGCCACCATGACGAGGTCGCGCACGAGCCCCTGCCACTCCACGGCGACGCCGGCGACCGTGAAGGCCACGCCGCCCTTCCAGGCCGCGCTGAGCAGAATGGCGGCGATGATCACCCCGATCAGGGCCAGGTTCTCGACGCCGCGCACGCGGACGCGGCGGTCGGGCGTGGGATCGGGAACGCGGCCTTCCCTTCGGTAGATCACGGAGTCGATGGCGTAGAACACGGCGAGCACGAGGCCGGCTGCGAACAGCGTTTCGGCGAAGACGTGCTTCGTGGTCCAGAAGAAGTCGACCCCGCGCAGGAATCCCAGGAACAGGGGCGGATCGCCCAGCGGCGTGAGGGCGCCGCCGAGGTTCGACACCAGGAAGATGAAGAACACGAAGACGTGGGCGTTGTGCTTGCGGTCGTCGTTGGCGCGGATCACCGGGCGGATCATCACCATGGAGGCGCCGGTGGTGCCGATGAGGCTGGCCAGCACGGCGCCGATCGCCAGCAGAAGCGCATTCACGGCCGGCGAGCCGTGAATGTTGCCGGCGATCAGGATGCCGCCCGCCGTGGTGAAAAGGGCCGTGAGCAGCAGGATGAAGGGGATGTAGTCCAGCAGCGCCGTGTGGGCGAGCGCGCTGGCGGCCGCGCCGCCGCCCGCCACCAGGGCCAGCGGGATCGCGGTCACGAGAGCCCAGAACGCCGTGATCTTGCCCTGGTGATGCTCCCAGGCATGGGGCGCGAAAAGCGGGAACAGGGCGATGGAGAGCAGCATGCCCACGAAGGGCAGCGCCCAGGCGCCGCCCAGCGCCGCGCCGTTCAGTCCCTCCGAAGCCCAGGCGGCGTCCGGCGCGGCGATCCCCGCCGCCGCCAGGCCCGTCGCCATGGCGGCCATCTTCCCGTTCATGCGGCGCATTCTGTCGTGCTCCCTGCCCTTTCGCTGCTTATCCCACGGCGGCGCGGGCGGCAACGAAGCGACGGCGTGCGCCCGCACACGGAACGGTTAAGCTTGCGCCCCATGAAGGAGCGGGCCCCAATGGCGGCCCGGGAGCGATGGAGGGGAGCATGGGCGGTTGGATCGTGCTGGGCGTGCTGGTCGCCATGATCCTGTGGGCGATTTCGGTCTACAACGGGCTGGTCGGGCTGCGGCAGCGCGTCTCGCAGGCTTTCGCGGACATCGACGTGCAGCTGAAGCAGCGGCACGATCTCATCCCCAACCTGGTCGAGACCGTGAAGGGCTACGCCGGGCACGAGCGCGGGACGCTGGAGGCCGTCGTGCAGGCGCGCAACGCGGCCCTGCAGGCGCAGGGACCGGCGCAGCAGGCCGCCGCCGAGCAGCAGCTCTCGGGGGCGCTGGGGCGGCTCATCGCGCTGGGCGAGGCCTATCCGGACCTGAAGGCGAGCGCCAACTTCCAGCAGCTGCAGGCGGACCTGTCGGACGTGGAGAACAAGCTTGCGGCGGCGCGGCGCTTCTTCAACAACGCGGTGAGCGAGTACAACGCCTCCATCCAGGCGTTTCCGGCGGTGTTCTTCGCGCCCGCGATGGGCTTTACGCCGCGCGAGTTCTTCGACGTCGGCGCGGATGACCGCAAGACGCTGGACCAGGCGCCGGCGGTGAAGTTCTAGGGCGCGCGCCCGGGAGGGCCCGGCCATGAACCCGGTCTTCGGCCTCTACACTCATATCCGGGCCAACCGGATCCGATCCGTCTTCATGCTGGCGGCCCTGGTCGGGCTCGTCTACCTGCTGGTGTTCGCGGCTGCGCTGCTGGGGGAGGCCATGGGCGGCGACGCCGGCCTGGACGAGCTCGTGCGGCGCGCCGGGCGGGACCTCCTGGCCGCCGCGCCCCTGGCGACGCTGGGGGTCGCCCTGTGGGTGCTGCTCGCCTACAAGTTCCACCAGAAGCTCATCGACGCCGTGACCGGCGCCCGCGGCGTGACCCGGACGGAGGAGCCGCGGCTCTACGCGATGCTGGAGAACCTCTGCATCTCGCGGGGCATGCCCATGCCGCGCCTCGAGATCCTGCCCGGCGAGGCGCTGAACGCCTATGCGACCGGGCTGAACGCCGGGCAATACGCCATCACGGTCACCACCGCCCTTCGCGACGCCCTCACGGACGCCGAGATGGAGGCGGTGCTCGGCCATGAGCTGACGCACATCCGCAACGAGGATGTGCGGATGATGGTGGTGGCGGTGGTGATCGCCGGGGTGATCTCGTTCTTCGCCGAGCTGATCTTCCGGGTGCTGTCCAATATTCGCTGGAGCGGCGGGTCGGCGCGGAGTTCGTCGAGCGGCGACGGCGATTCGCGGGAGAAGGGCTCGGGCGGCGCCTTCGCGGCGGTGCTGATCGGACTCGCCCTGATCGCGCTGGCGTGGCTGCTGTCGCAGCTCATCCGCTTCGGCCTGTCGCGCTCGCGCGAATTCCTGGCGGACGCCGGGGCCGTGGAGCTCACCAAGAACCCCGACGCCATGATCTCGGCGCTTCTGAAGATCTCCGGCCGGGGGGAGATCGAAGGCGTTCCGTCCGGCGTCATGGAGCTTTGCGTCGATAACCCCCGGTCTGGGTTTGCGGATCTGTTCGCGACCCATCCGCCCATCGAGGCGCGGATCGACGCCCTGGTGCGCTATGCGGGCGGTCGCCTGCCTACGCCGGCGGCGCCCTCCGCCCCGCCCGACCCGGGGCCCGCCGCCCAGACGCCACAGGCGCCCGGGACGTTCGCCGGCCCGTGGGGAACGGGGATGAAGGCCGGTCCGTGGGGTCCGCGCGGTTGACACCGCCTCCGGCGGGCCCGATACCGCCGCCCATGTCCCTGCTCCGCCGCTTCGACCACAAGAAGGCGCTGGTGGTCGCGCACGACGTCTTCATGACAGCCTGCGCCCTGGCCGCCGTCTTCCTGCTGCGCTTCGAGGGTCCGCTGCTCACGGCGCGGCTGCGCTACCTGCCAGCCCTGATCCCCGCGTTCGCGGCCTACGCCAGCCTGGTCTACTGGTATTTCGGACTCTACAAGTCCCGCTGGCGCTTCGCGTCGCTTCCCGACCTGTCGGGCATCGTCAAGGCCGTAACGGTCCTCAGCCTGTCGCTGCTGGTGCTGGACTACGGCCTGGTCTCGCCGGACTTCTACGGCGGCTTCTTCTTCGGCAAGGTCACGATCGTCCTTTACTGGATGATCCAGATCTTCTTCCTCGGCGGCCCGCGGGTCGCCTATCGGTACAGCCGCTTCGTCCGTTCGCGAGAGCAGGCGGAGAAGCTCGCCACCACGCCGGCCCTGGTGCTGGGCCGCCCGCAGGACGTGGAGATCGTGCTGCGCGCGATGGAGAGCGGCGGGCTGCGGCGCATCCACGCGGTCGGGGCGCTGTCGCCGCGGGCGAGCGACGCAGGCCAGAGCATCCGGGGCGTCTCGCTCAAGGCCGGCTCCGGCCAGCTCGAGAAGCTGGTCGCGGACCTGGCCGAACGCGGCGTTTCCGTGAAGCGGCTGATCGCCACGCCATCCGCCCTGGCGGCCGAGGCCGAGCCGGAGCAGCTCTTCGCGGCCGCGAGGCGGCTCGGCATCCCGCTCACGCGCTTCCAGACCCTGGACGAGGGACTGGGCGGCGGGGCCAGCCTCGCTCCCGTCGAGATCGACGACCTCCTGCTGCGTCCCAGCGTCCGCATCGACCGTGACCGCCTGCGCGGGCTCGTGGAGGGCCGGCGCGTGGTGGTGACGGGGGGCGGCGGCTCCATCGGCAGCGAGATGGCGCTGCGGGTCGCCGCCTTCGGGGCAGCCGAGCTCATGATCGTGGAAAGCTCCGAACCCGCGCTCCACGCCATCACCGAAGCCTTCGCCCTCCAGGCGAGCCCGACCCGGCTCACCGGCGTGATCGCGGACATCCGCGACAGGGCCCGCATCCACCGCCTGTTCGCGCGCTTCCGGCCGGACCTCGTGTTCCACGCGGCCGCCCTGAAGCATGTGCCCTACCTGGAGCAGGACTGGGACGAGGCGATCAAGACCAACGTGTTCGGCTCGGTGAACGTGCTGGACGCCGCCGTGGCGTCGGGCGCGAGCGCGGCGGTGATGATCTCGACGGACAAGGCCATCGAGCCCGTCTCCATGCTGGGCGCGACCAAGCGCTTCGCCGAGATGTACGCGCAGGCGCTCGACGCCGAGGCGGCCAGCGCCAAGCCGAACGGGGCCGTGCGCACCCGCCTCATCGCGGTGCGCTTCGGCAACGTGCTGGGCTCGAACGGCTCGGTGGTGCCGAAGTTCAAGTCCCAGATCGCCCACGGGGGCCCGGTGACGGTGACGCACCCGGATATGGTCCGGTATTTCATGACCGTCCGCGAGGCGGCGGAGCTGGTGCTCACGGCCGCGTCGCACGCCGACGTGGACATGCGCCAGCCGCAGGCGAGCGCGGCGGAGACGCCCTCCGTGTACGTGCTCAAGATGGGCCAGCCGGTGAAGATCATGACGCTCGCGGAGCGCATGATCCGCCTCGCGGGCTTCGAGCCCGGCGTCGACATCGAGATCGCCGTCACGGGCGCGCGGCCGGGCGAGCGGCTCAACGAGATCCTGTTCGACCAGGCGGAGCCGACCGTCGACACGGGCGTGGAGGGCGTGATGGCCGCCAAGCCGCTCTTCGCCGACATGGCGCGCATCCAGGAGTGGCTGGCCCAGCTGAGGGCCGCGCTCGAGTCGGAGGACCGGGACGCCGGCCGCCACATCCTGGCGGAAGCCGTTCCGGCCTTCACCCGCGCGGTGATTCCGCCGCCAGCCATAGCCGAACCCCCTCCTGCGTCGACGCAACCGGAGGTCGCCAGCCGAGGCTGACCAGGCGCGCCGGCGAGGCGGTCAGGGAGCCGCTGAGGCGGCGCCAGGCCTCGCCCTTGCCCAGGGCGTCGAGCGCGGCGCCCATCAGGGCGGGCGGCACGGGCAGCAGCATGGGGCTGCGCCCCAAGGCGCGGCGCATCGCGGACACCAGCTCCGCCAGGTCGATCGGCTCCGGATCGGCCACGATCAGGGCTTCCCGGGCCGGCTCGGGGCTCTCCAGCGCGAAGGCGACCGCGGACGCCAGGTTTTCGATCGACAGCAGGGACCGGCGCGGGCGCAGCAGCCCGAAGGGCAGCGGCGCGGGAAGGCGCGCGATCCGGAGCAAGGTCTCCAGATTGGCCCGGACGCCCGGGCCATAGACCACTACGGGGCGCAGCGCCGTCCAGGGCAGGTCCGGCATGGCGGCCAAGCCGCGCTCGGCCTCGAGCTTGGCGCGGCCATAGGCGTCCGTGGGCGCCGGGGCGTCGGCTTCGGTCAGCAGGTGGTCCGACGTGACGCCGCACTGGGCGCGGATGGAGGACAGGAACACGAAACGCCGCACGCGACCCCGGGCGGCCTCGGCCAAGGCGAGGACCACGTCCCGGTTCACGCGGTCATAGAGGTCGTCCGGCAGGCCCGGCCCCGTGTGGGCGATGGCGGCGGCGTGGACCACGGCGTCCACGCCGTCCAGCAGGGGCGCCCAGTCCACCGGGCCGGCGAGGTCGCCGATGGGCGGCTGCTCGACTGCGGGAGGAAGGGGCGCGGGATGGCGCACGGGCGCACGCACCGCGTGGCCGCGCTCCAGCAGGTCGCGCGCCAAGCGCCGCCCAACGAAGCCGGATGCGCCGGTGAGCAGGACGCGCATGATCAGGCCTTCCTGCGTTTCTGGGCGAAGTCGGCCAGGAGGGCCGCCACGCACAGGGCCGCAAGGGCGGCGCCCAGCATGCCGCGCGCCGGGGTGAAGGCGAGCGCCAGGATGATGGCGATCCCGGCCAGGCTCAGGTTGACGGCGAAGACGCGCCCGACCACGCCCATCACGGTCAGCCCATTGGTCGTGGCCTGCTGGTAGTAGTGGCTGCGGTGGGCGTCCCAGAAGCGCTCGCCCCGCGCCATCCGGCGCAGGAGCGTCAGCGTGGCGTCAGCCAGGTAGTAGAGCGGCACGATAAGGGCCGGCGCCACGTGCCCGGCGCAGGCGAAGCGATAGAGCGCGTAGCCGGCCAGCAGGCCTATGGGCAGGCTGCCGACGTCGCCCAGGAAGAGCCGGGCCACCGGCTTATTGAAGGGCGCGAACCCCAGCAGCGCGCCGCCGAGCGCGACGGCCACGAGGCCGGAGGCCGTCGGGGCCGCCCCGAACACCGCCAGAAGCGCCAGGGCGGCCGTGACGGGCAGGAATTCGGCGACGGTGATCCAGTCGAGCCCGTCCATGAAATTGGTGAGGTTCACGAACCACAGCCCCGCGAAGGCAGCCAGGGCCCGCTCGGCCACGAGCGGCACGGCGTCGGGCAGCACGCGGGCCTCGGCCGGAACAGCGTAGACCACGGCGGCCACAGCCGCCGCCTGGACCAGCAGCCGGGGCCCGGCTGGGAGCGGCCGGATGTCGTCCACGGCCCCCAGAAGCGCGAGCACGACGGCGCCGCCGCAGAGCGCCAGGAGGGACAGCCGCTCCGAGCCGGGCGCTCCAGGCGCAAGAAGCGCGGCGGCCGCGACCAGGATCACCGCGACGGCGGCCACCGCAGCGCCCCCGCCCTGGGGCGTGGGCTCCTTGTGGCTGGACCGGGCGTTGGGCCGGGCCAGGGCGTAGCGCCGCAACATCGGCATCAAGGGCGGAATGGCCATCCAGGTCGCCAGGGCGGCGATCACGCCGATCAGGGTCAGGGTCGGCGCGGAGCGCAGGGCTTCAAAGGCAGGCATGCAGGGTCATCGCAGCGGTCACGCCGGGACCATAGCGAGCGCAGCCGTTGGGGCAACCGGGCTGTGGAGCGAAGTCCCGGTGAACTCGCCCCGCCCCTCCCCGGCCATCATCCTCGCCCTATCTCGCAACCATGAGCACGCGAACACGGACGGCGCGCGCCGCCCGCTCCTCCCCGTCGGCGGCGACCATCGACAAGGTCTTCTCCCTCGTCCTCCACCTGGGCGAGCGGCGACCCGCGGCGACGCTGCCGCGCCGGCTGAACGCGCTGTTTCGCGAGCTGGCCCAGCCGGAGCCCGAGCGCGATCCCGACGACATCGAGGACCTGATCTGGGCGCACTGGATCGCCCACAAGGACCTGTCGGCCTCCAGCCAGATGGCGGCCGCCATCGAGGCCATCGGGGCGGGGGCGCTGGACCTCGCCGGCGCCATGCTGGACCGCCTCGTGGAGCAGCAGCCGCGATGGGCCGAGGCCTGGAACAAGCGCGCGACGCTGGCCTTCATCGAGAAGCGCGACGCCGACGCGCTGCACGACATCGAGCAGACGCTGATGCTGGAGCCGCGCCATTTCGGCGCCGTGTCCGGCTTCGGGCAGATCTGCCTGCGCCACCAGCGCTTCTGCGAGGCGCGCGCCGCCTTCCAGGTCGCGCTCGCCATCAACCCGCACCTGATGGGGCTGCAGGAGGCCATCGAGGAGATCGGCTCCACGCCGCTGCGGGAACTGCATTAGGGATTCGGCCGAACATCGCGGCCGTCATCCCCGGCCGGAGCCGCGCAGCGGCGGAGCGGAAGGGGATCCAGGGGCAACTTGGCGCAGTCCCCTGGATCCCCTTCCCGGCGCTTCGCGCCGCCGGGGATGACGGCTAAGACTGGTCAGCCCTCTTTCTTAGCCTCCAGGGCCTTTTCGCGGATCTGGGTCAATGTCGTCGCCGGGGTGATGGCCTCGGGGTCGATCAGGCAGTGGAGGATGGCGGGCTTGCCGGAGGCCACCGCGCGCTCGAAGGCGGGGGCGAAGTCCTCCGTGGTCTCCACCCGCTCGCCGTGGCCGCCGAAAGCGACCGCGTAGGCCTTGAAATCGGGGTTCTTGAGCATGGTGGCGGAGATGCGCGACGGGTATTCGCGCTCCTGGTGCATGCGGATCGTGCCGTACATGCCGTTGTCCACGACCACGAAGATGACCGGCAGGTCGTACTGAACGGCGGTGGCGAACTCCTGGCCGTGCATCAGGAAGCAGCCGTCGCCCGCGAAGGCCACCACCATGCGGTCCGGGTGGGCGCGCTTGGCTCCGATGGCGGCCGGGACGCCGTAGCCCATGGACCCGGAGGTGGGGGCAAGCTGCGTCCCGAACTGGCGGTAGCGCAGGAAGCGCGCCGGCCAGGTGGCGTAATTGCCGGCCCCGTTGGTGACGACCGCATCCGCCGGCAGGCGGTTGCGCAGCCATAGCATCGCCTCGCCCATCTGCAGGCGGCCCGGGATGCGCGGCGGCTGGCCGGTCCAGGCGAGGAAGTCCTCGCGGGCCTGCCGGGTCTCCGCGCGCCACGGGATCTCGTTCGGCGGCTGCAGGCTCTCCAGCGCGGCCGCGAAGGCCGCTGGCGATGCGCAGATCCCGAGCGCCGGATGGTAGACGCGGCCGAGTTCCTCCGAGCCCGCGTGCACGTGCACGAGGGTCTGTTTTGGCGTGGGGATGTCGAACAGCGCGTAGGACTGCGACGCCATCTCGGACATGCGCGAGCCGACAAGGATCACCAGGTCGGACGCCTCGATGCGGGCCTTCAGCTTCGGGTTGGGGGCGATGCCGATCTCGCCGGCGTAGTTGTCGTGGTCGCCGGAAAACAGCATCTGGCGGCGGAAGGACGCCGCCACCGGCATGTCGAAGCGCTCGGCGAAGCGCTGGACGCTGGCGCAGGCCTTGGGCGTCCAGCCCGTCCCGCCGAGGATCATGACCGGCTTCTCCGCCGCCCAGATGAGCTTCTGCAGTTCGGCCATCTGGGTGAGGCCCGGCCAGATCTCGACCGGCTCGACGCGCGGCCCGGCCTGCACGGCGGCTGCCTCGAGCAGCATGTCCTCCGGCAGCGCGATCACCACCGGGCCGGGGCGGCCCTGCATGGCGACATGGAAGGCGCGGGACACGACCTCGGGAATGCGCTCCACCTCGTCGATCTCCGTGGCCCACTTGGCCATGGTCCCGAACACGGCGCGGTAGTCCATCTCCTGGAAGGCGCCGCGGCCGCGCATGTCGCGGGCGATCTGGCCGACGAACATCACCAGCGGCACGGAGTCCTGTTCGGCGATGTGGATGCCCGCGGAGGCGTTGGTGGCGCCGGGGCCGCGGGTCACCATGACGACGCCGGGACGGCCGCTGAGCCGGGCCGTGGCGTCGGCCATCATGGCGGCCCCGCCCTCCTGCCGGCAGACGGTGACGTTGATGTTGGCGTCATGCAGCGCGTCCAGCACGGCGAGGTAGCTCTCGCCCGGCACGCAAAAGACGTGCTCGACCCCCTGGGCCTGCAGGCAATCCACGATGAGCTGGCCGCCGGTGCGGGCCGGAAGGGTGGTCATGGGCGTGTCCTCGAGATGTTCTAGTCGTCCTTGCGAGCCTAAGGCGAAGCGATCCAGTCGCCGCGTGCGCAGGCCCCTGGATTGCTTCGTCGCTGCGCTCATCGCAATGACGGAGAAGCGCGCCTGCGTCCAGGATCAAGGCTCACCCGTCCAGGCCGGGTCGGCCAGCACCTCGGCGGTGTGCTCGCCCAGGCGCGGGGACGGGCGGGCGGCCACCATGGGCTCGCCGTCCAGCATCAGGGGCGAGCGGATGGAGGGAATGCTGCCGGCGGCCGCGTGGGGGGCCGGAAGGTCCACGCGCATGCGGCGGTGCTGCGCCTGCGGGTCCTCGAACACGTCCGCCACCGTGTTGATGGGCCCCGCAGGGACGCCGACGCGCTCGAGGGCGGCGAGCAGGTCGTTGCGGGCGAACGTGCGGGTGCGCTCGGTGAGCAGAGCGATCAGGCGCTCGCGGTTGGCGATGCGCAGCGCGTTGGTGGCGTAATCGGGCGCGACGCCCAGTTCGGCCACGCCCAGGACCTCGCAGAGGCGGCGGTACTGGCCGTCGTTGCCGGAGGCGATCACGATGTGGCCGTCCGCCACGGGGAAGACCTGGTAGGGCACGAGGTTCGGGTGGGCGTTGCCCATCCGCTTGGGGACCTTGCCGGAGACGAGGTAGTTCAGGGCCTGGTTGGCCAGCACGGAGACCTGGGTGTCGAACAGCGCCATGTCGAGGTGGCTGCCCACGCCCGTCGCGTCGCGCTGGCGCAGGGCGGCGAGAATTCCGATGACGCCGTAGACGCCCGTGAAGATGTCCGCATAGGCGACGCCGGGCTTCTGCGGCTCGCCATCGGCGTCGCCGGTGAGGTCCATGATGCCGCCCATGGCCTGGATCATGAAGTCATAGCCGGCGCGCTCGGCGTAGGGGCCGTCCTGGCCGAAGCCGGTGACCGAGCAGGTGACGAGGCGCGGGTTCAGGGCCCTCAGGCTCGCGTGGTCGAGGCCGTATTTCTTGAGGCCGCCGACCTTGAAGTTCTCGACCACCACGTCGGCGTGCAGGGCGAGCCGGCGCACGAGGGCCTGGCCCTCGGTCGTCTCGAAATCCACCGCAATGGAGCGCTTGCCGCGGTTGCAGGCGTGGAAGTAACCGGCCGAGAGGTCGCCGCCGTCGGCGGCCGGCACGAAGGGCGGGCCCCAGGCGCGGGTGTCGTCGCCTGCGCCCGGCCGCTCCACCTTCACCACGTCCGCCCCGAGATCCGCCAGCGTCTGGCCGATCCAGGGCCCCGCCAGGATGCGGGCGAGTTCGAGCACCTTGATCCCGGCGAGGGGCTTGGGGGACGTGTCGGTCATCGCTTCTTCACCACGCGCTTTCAGCCGTCATCGCGAGCCGAAGGCGAAGCAATCCAGCCGTGGCGCGCGCCGCCCCTGGATGGCTTCGTCGCTGCGCTCCTCGCAATGACGGAGGGTCTCAGAAGAACGCCTGCAGGCCGGTCTGGGCGCGGCCCAGGATAAGGGCGTGCACGTCGTGCGTGCCTTCGTAGGTGTTCACGGTCTCCAGGTTCTGGGCGTGGCGCATCACGTGGTATTCTTCCTGGATGCCGTTGCCGCCGTGCATGTCGCGGGCGATGCGGGCGATCTCCAGGGCCTTGCCGCAGTTGTTGCGCTTGACGATGGAGATCATCTCCGGGGCCATCTTGCCCTCGTCGAAGAGGCGGCCGACGCGCAGCGAGCCCTGGAGGCCAAGCGCGATCTCGGTCTGCATGTCGGCGAGCTTCTTCTGCACGAGCTGGGTGGCGGCGAGGGGCCGGCCGAACTGCTTGCGGTCCAGCGTGTACTGGCGGGCGCGATGCCAGCAGTCCTCGGCGGCGCCCATGGCGCCCCAGGAGATGCCGTAGCGGGCGCGGTTGAGGCAGCCGAACGGGCCTTTGAGGCCCGACACGTTGGGCAGGAGGTTCTCCTCCGGCACGATCACCCCGTCCATGACGATCTCGCCCGTGATGGAGGCGCGCAGCGAAAGCTTGCCGCCGATCTTGGGGGCCGACAGACCCTTCATGCCCTTCTCGAGCACGAAGCCGCGGATCTCGTCGCCGTGGGCGGCCGACTTGGCCCACACCACGAACACGTCCGCGATGGGCGCGTTGGAGATCCACATCTTTGAGCCGGTGAGGCGGTAGCCGTCGGCCACCTTCTCGGCGCGGGTCTTCATGCCGGCCGGGTCGGAGCCGGCGTCCGGCTCGGTGAGGCCGAAGCAGCCGACCCACTCGCCGGAGCCGAGCTTGGGCAGGTACTTCTTGCGCTGGGCCTCGTCGCCGTAGGCGTAGATGGGGTACATCACCAGCGAGGACTGCACCGAGTTCATGGAGCGGTAGCCGGAGTCGACCCGCTCGATCTCGCGCGCCACCAGGCCGTAGGCCACGTAGTTGGCGCCGGCGCAGCCGTATTCCTCCGGCACCGTGACGCCGAGGAGGCCGAGCTCGCCCATCTCGTTGAAGATGGCGCGGTCCGTCTTCTCCTCGCGATAGGCCTCGACCACGCGCGGCAGCAGCTTCTCCTGCGCGTAAGCGCGGGCCGTGTCGCGGATGAGGCGCTCGTCCTCGGTGAGCTGATCCTCCAGCAGGAAGGGATCGTCCCACTGGAACGAGGCGGCGGAAGTCTTGCTCTTGCCCTGCGGCTGCGCGCTCATCGTGGTTTCCTCTCCATCGTCATGCCCGGGCTTGGCCCGGGCATCCACATCTTCGACGTGATGCGTGGATGGCCGGGACAAGCCCGGCCATGACGAACTACCCCATGATCTCGAAGGTGACGCCCTGGGCCAGCGGCACGGTGCTTCCGTAGTTCACCGTGTTGGTGGCGCGGCGCATGTAGGCCTTCCAGGCGTCGGAGCCCGCTTCGCGGCCGCCGCCGGTCTCCTTCTCGCCGCCGAAGGCGCCGCCGATTTCGGCGCCGGAGGGGCCGATGTTGACGTTGGCGATGCCGCAGTCGGAGCCCTCGTCGGACACGAACAGCTCCGCCTCGCGCATGTTCAGCGTGAAGATGGAGGAGGACAGGCCGGCGCCCACCGCATTCTGCATCGCGATGGCCTCCTCGATGGAGGCGTATTTCGTCACGTAGAGGATCGGCGCGAAGGTTTCGCGCAGCATGGGGCCGGTCTGGGAGGGCATCTCCACCAGGGCGGGCGCGGCGTAGTAGCCCTCGGCGCCCAGGTCCTCGCGGGCGCGCTGCCCGCCGGTGACGGTCGCGCCGGCTGCGCGGGCCTCGTCCAACGCGCGCTGCATGCCGTCGAAGGCGGCCTTGTCGATCAGCGGGCCGACCAGCACCCCATTCTCGCGCGGATCGCCGATCTTCACGCTGCCGTAGACGCCCTTCAGCTTGGGCACGAGCTCACCATAGACGCTCTCGTGCACGATGAGGCGGCGCAGCGTGGTGCAGCGCTGGCCGGCGGTGCCGATCGCCGCGAACGCGATGGCGCGCAGCGCGATCTCAAGGTCCGCCGAGGGCGCCACGATGGCGGCGTTGTTGCCGCCGAGCTCCAGGATGGAGCGGCCGAAGCGGGCCGCGACGCGAGGGCCGACCTGCCGGCCCATGGCGGTGGAGCCTGTCGCCGACACCACCGGAACACGGTGGTCGTCCACCAGCGCCTCGCCCAGGGCGCGGCCGCCGATCAGGACCTCGCTGAGGCCGGCCGGCACGCCGCCGAAGCGCTGGGCGGCCTTCTCGACGATGGCCTGCACGGCGAGCGCCGTGAGCGGGGTCTTCTCGGAAGGCTTCCACACCACGGGATCGCCGCACACGAAGGCGAGCGCCGCGTTCCAGGACCAGACCGCGACCGGGAAGTTGAAGGCGGTGATGACGCCGCAGACGCCCAGCGGGTGCCAGGTCTCCATCATGCGGTGGTCCGGGCGCTCTGTGGCGATGGTCAGGCCGAAGAGCTGGCGGGAGAGGCCGACCGCGTAGTCGCAGATGTCGATCATCTCCTGGACCTCGCCGAGGCCCTCGGAGGTGATCTTGCCGGCTTCCAGGGTCACGAGGCGGCCGAGGTCGGCCTTGTGGGCGCGCAGCTCCTCGCCGATGAGCCGCACGAACTCGCCGCGGCGAGGGGCCGGGACCTTGCGCCACTGCGCGAAAGCCGCATGGGCGCGCCCGATGGCGGCTGAGGCCTCCTCGGCCGAGGCTTCCCGCACCTCGGCGACGACCTCGCCGGTGATGGGGGAGCGCGCCGCCATGCCGCCCTTTGCGAAGGCGGAGGCGGGGACGCCGAGGCGGTCGAGAATGCCGAGGACGTCGTCGCGGACGGAGGCCATGGGTGTCTCCACAGAACAGGAAGCCGGGGCAGCCGGCGAAGCGGGACCCGCGCCTTTCGGCGCTCCCGCGCAAGTTTCCGCACGGTCGCTCTTTCGCCTGCGGGAAGCAACCGATATGTTCTCACCACTTCATGAGGAAAACGCATGACCTTCGCGACCCAGCGCAGCCTCGTCCCGTCGCTCGGCGCGCTGCAGGCGTTCGAGGCGGCGGCGCGGCTGGGCAGCTTCACCCGGGCCGCGGAGGAGTTGAACCTCACCCAGGGCGCCATCAGCCGCCAGGTCGCGGCCCTGGAGGAGAGCCTGGGCGTGACCCTGTTCGAGAGGGTGCGCCAGCGGGTGACGCTGACGCCAACCGGGCAGGCCTATGCGGCCGAGATCCGCGAGGCGCTGTCGCGCATCGCGTCCGCCACCCTGTCCGCCATGGCGTTCCGGGGCGCTGGCGGCACGCTGGCGCTCGCCATCCTGCCCACGTTCGGGACGCGCTGGCTCATCCCGCGGCTGCCGGACTTCTTCCAGAAGCACCCGGAGGTCACCATCAACTTCGCCACCCGCATCCGACCGTTCGATTTCCGCGAGGAGCAGCTCGACGCGGCGATCCATTTCGGCGACCCGGCGTGGCCGGGCGCGGTGACCCACAGGCTCATGGGCGAGGTGATCGTCCCCGTGGCCAGCCCCGGCCTGATCGCGAGCGCCCCGATCCGGGCGCCCGCGGATGTGCTGAGGGTCCCCCTCCTGCAGCAGTCCACTCGCCCTCGCGCCTGGGCGAACTGGCTGGAGCTGCAGGGCCTGCCGCCCGGCCGGGCCCTGATGGGCCCGAGCTTCGAGCAGTTCGCCATGGTGGCGCAGGCCGCCGTGGCCGGGCTCGGCATGGCGATCGTGCCGCGCATGCTGGTGGAAGAGGAGCTGCGCACGGGCCAGCTGGTCGTGCCGTTCGACCGGCCGCTGGACAGCCGGCAGGGCTACTGGCTGGTCTACCCGGAAGAGAAGCGGGAGCGCCACGCCGTTGTTGCCTTCCGCGACTGGCTCCTCGCCCAGTGCGGGCGCGAGCGGGATGAGACGGGGCCTGCAATGGGCTGAACCACTCCCGTCCTTGCGAGGAGCATAGCGACGAAGCAATCCAGGCGCCGGTCCCCCTGGCTTGCTTCGCTTCGCTCGCAATGACGGGATGGGCGGCTCTGCCTCAGGATCATGGCCAAGCCCCTCGACAGGCGCCGCCGAAGCTGACAATCATTCGTCCCGCTCATGACCGCGGCGCCGCCCGGTCCCGTCCACCTGCATGACCGGCTGCGCTCCATGACCGCCCCCATCGCTTCCGAAATACCGTCCTCGGCCGACATCGTCATCGTCGGCGGCGCCGCGATCGGCTCGTCCATCGCGTGCCACATCGCCAGCGACCCGGCCTTCACCGGGCGCGTGGTCGTGGTGGAGAAGGACCCGACCTACCAGTTCTCGGCCTCGGCGCTGTCGGCGGCGTCCATCCGGCAGCAGTATTCCAGCGCGGTGAACATCCGCGTCTCGCTCTACGGGATCCAGTTCCTGCGCGAGATCGGGGAGCGGCTGCGGGTCGGCGACGACCGCCCGGAGATCGGGCTCGTGGAGGGAGGCTACCTCTACCTCGCCGGCCCGGAAGGCGCGCCGATCCTCCAGGAGAACAACGCCCTGCAGAAGCAGGAGGGCGCGGACATCCTTCTCCTGGAGCCGGAGGCCCTGAGGGCGCGCTTCCCGTGGCTCAGCACGGACGGGATCACGTGCGGGACCTGGGGCCGCTCGGGCGAGGGCTGGTTCGACGGCTGGGGACTCATGCAAGCCTTCCGCAAGAAGGCCCGCAGCCTTGGGGTGACCTATGTGGAGGGCCAGGCTGTCGGGGTCGAGAAAGACGTCGCGCGGATCGCCGCCGTGCGGCTGGCCGACGGCTCGCGCATCGCCTGTGGGGCGCTGGTGAACGCCGCCGGCGCGTCCGGCGGGCGGCAGCTCGCCGCGCTGGCGGGCGTCGCCATCCCGGTGCACGCCAAGAAGCGCTTCGTCTACACCTTCACGTGCAAGGCGGAGATCGACAACGCGCCCCTGCTGATCGATCCGTCGGGCGCCTGGTTCCGGCCCGAAGGCAAGCGCGGCGCGGACGGGCAGATGTTCATCGGCAGCGCCGGCCCAACCGCGGACATGGACGATCCGGATTCCGAGGAATTCGAGGTCGACTGGCCGTTCTTCGAGGAGTTCATCTGGCCGTCGCTGGCCACGCGGGTGCCGGCCTTCGAGCAGATCAAGACCGGGCGCGCCTGGGCGGGCCACTACGACATGAACCTGTTCGACCACAACGCCATCCTGGGCAAGGCCGGCGGGCTGGAGAACTTCTACCTGGCGAACGGTTTTTCGGGCCACGGCCTGCAGCAGTCCCCGGCGGTCGGGCGTGGGCTCGCCGAGCTCATCCTGCACGGGCGCTACCTGACGCTGGACCTCACCGACATGGGCTTCGACCGCATCGCCGCGAACCGGCCGGTGCTGGAGCGGAACGTAATCTAAGGGCTTCGATAAACTCCCGCCGCCGTCATCCCCGGGCTCGTCCAGGGGATCCAGCGGGCGGCCAGAACGTGGATGGCAGGGACGGGCCCGGCCATGACGTCATTCTCGTCATTGCGAGCGCAGCGAAGCGATCCAGGGGGCTGGAGCGCGATGCGGGAAGCCGGCGCGCCTTTCCGCCCCTGGATTGCTTCGTCGCTGCGCTCCTCGCAAGGACGGTGGGGGGCCGCTCAGGCCGTCATACCCGGGCTTGTCCAGGGGATCTGCGCGAACGCCCACACGTGGATGGCCGGGATGAGCCCGGCTATGACGCAATTCCCGTCATCGCGAGCGCAGCGAAGCGATCCAGGGGAATGTGGCGCGATGCTGCAAGCAGCGCGCCTTTCCGCCGCTGGATTGCTTCGTGGCTGCGCTCCTCGCAAGGGCGGCCGCGGCCGTTCAGGCCGTCAGGACCTGCTTGCTGGCGACGGTCGAGTCCGCGTTGAGCCGGTAGACCAGCGGCACGCCGGTTTCCAGCTCCATGGACGGGATGGTCTGGGGCGTCAGCCGGTCGAGCACCATAACGAGGGCGCGGAGCGAGTTGCCGTGGGCGGCGACCAGGACGCGCTCGCCGCGGAGCACGCGGGGCAGGATCTCCTGGCAGTAGTAGGGCAGCACGCGGGCCACCGTGTCCTTCAGGCTCTCGCCGCCGGGCGGAGAGACGTCGTAGCTGCGCCGCCACACATGCACCTGCTCCTCGCCCCACTTGGCGCGGGCGTCGTCCTTGTTGAGGCCGGAGAGGTCACCATAGTCGCGCTCGTTCAGGGCCTGGTCGCGGACCGTCTGCAGGCCGGTTTGGCCGAGTTGCTCCAGGATCAGCGAGCAGGTGTTCTGGGCGCGGGTCAGCGCCGACGTGAAGGCGATGTCGAAGGAGAGGCCGAGCGCCTTCAGGCGCTGGCCGGCGGCGGTCGCCTCGGCGACACCCTTTTCGGTCAGGCCCGGGTCCTTCCAGCCGGTGAACAGGTTCTTGAGGTTCCAGTCGCTCTGGCCGTGGCGGACGAGGACGAGAAGGCGTTCGGACATGCGACTCTCCAGGAGGGACGAAAGGCTTCAGATATCGGCGAGGCCGAGCACGTCGGCCATGCTGTAGAGGCCGGGCTTCTTGCCCTTGCCCCACAGGGCCGCCCGCACCGCGCCGCGGGAGAACAGGCTGCGGTCCTCGGCCATGTGCGACAGCACGATGCGCTCGAAGGGACCGGCGAAGATGACGCTGTGCTCGCCGATCACCGTGCCGCCCCGCAAGGAGGCGAAGCCGATCGCGCCTGGCTTGCGGGCCCCAGTGACGCCGTCGCGGCCGCGCTCGGAATTGTCCGCCAGCGGGACGCCGCGGCCCTGGGCCGCCGCCTCGCCCAGCAGCAGGGCGGTGCCGGAGGGCGCGTCCACCTTGTTGCGGTGGTGCATCTCGACCACCTCGATGTCGAACTCCTCGCCCAGCGTGCTCGCCACCTTGCGGGCGAGCGCAGCGAGCAGGTTCACGCCCAGGCTCATGTTGCCGGACTGGATCACTACCGCGTGCCGCGCCGCGGCTTCGAGGCGGGCCATGTCGGCCTGGGCGAGCCCGGTCGTACCGACCACATGGACGATACGGGCCTGGGCGGCCAACTCGGCGAAGTGGGAGGTCGCCTCCGGCGTGGTGAAGTCGAGCACGCCCTCCGCCTTGGCGAAGACGGGGAGCGGGTCATCCACGATCTTGACGCCGGTCTCGCCGATGCCGGCCAGAAGCCCCGCGTCCTGGCCCAGCGCGATCGAGCCGGAATGCTCGATGGCGCCGCTCAGCGTCGCGCCGGGCGTCTCGTGGATGGTCTTGACCAGCATGCGCCCCATGCGCCCGGCGGCGCCGACGACGACGAGACGCATTTCGGACATGGCGGATCTCCTTGCGACGGCCCCGCTATAACGCGCCGGACGGCCGGACGGAAGCGGAGTCGCCGGCCATCCTTGCGGGCAGAGCGCAGCCATCCAGGGGCGGGGCGCGCCTGCCCGCCTGGATCGCTTCGTCGCTGCGCTCCTCGCGATGAGGGGCGAGGAGGCTCAGGCGGCTGCGTAGCCGCCGCTTCGCGCGTCACGCGGGCTGCGGCCCGTCGTAGCCGGCGATGATGATCAGGTCGCAGAAGGCGGCGTCCTTCCGCAGCGACTTCGCGTGCTGGTACTCGGCCGAGTGATAGCAGGCGACGGCCTGCTCGTAGCTCGGGAACTCGATCACCACGTTGCGGCTCTTGGCGCCGCCCTCGGCCAGCTCGAACTTGCCGGCCCGCACCAGGAACTTCGCCCCGTACTTGGCGAAGGCGACGGCGTTGGCCTGGCGGTACTGCTCGTAGCCGCCCGCGTCGGTGACCTCGACGCTGGCGATCCAATAACCCTTGGCGCTCACGGTTGCTCTCCGTCATAGCCCTCGACCAGCACGAACTCTCCGGTGCTCACCGGCGCGCGGAACTCGCGGGCCTTCTGGTACTCGGGCGAGTGGAAGTACTGCTTCGCCTTGTCGTAGCTCTCGAACTCCAGGATCACGTTGCGCTTGCGGGCCTCGCCCTCGAGCGCCTCGCTCCTGCCGCCGCGGGCGAGGATGCGCGCGCCATGGATGCGCATCGCCTCCAGCGCTCCCTTGGCGTAGACCGCGTACTGGTCGGCGTCGTCCACGTCCACGCGGGCGACGATATATCCCTTGGGCATTCTTCTTCTCCTGGGAACGAACCCGGCCGCAGCGAACCCCATCGGCGGGGCGGGGTCAATGACGAGGCGCTTCCGCCGTCATTGCGAGCGAAGCGAAGCAATCCAGGCGGGCCGGGGCGCGATGCTGGCGAGCGCCGCGCCTTTCCGCCCCTGGATTGCTTCGTCGCTGCGCTCCTCGCAATGACGGAGAAGAGGCCGTTCAGAGGGCCCCGGCGATCTCGGCGGCGATGGCTTCTGCGGCGGCGCGGGGGTCGGAGGCCTGGGTGACGGGGCGGCCGATCACCAGCGCGGTGGCGCCGGCCTGGATGGCGCTGGCGGGGGTGGCTGCGCGCTTCTGGTCGCCGAGGGCGGCCCCGGCCGGGCGGATGCCGGGGGTGACGAGGTCCATGCCGGGGCCAAGCAGTGCGCGCGCGGCCGCGACCTCCTCGGGCGACAGGATGAGCCCGGCGACGCCGGCCTCCTGGGCCTGCCGGGCGCGGCGGGCGACGAGGTCCTTCACGGTGCCGGCGTAGCCCGCCTCGGCGATGTCGGCGTCGTCATAGGAGGTCATCACGGTGACGGCGAGCAGCTTCAGCCCGGAGCCCTGGCTGGCCGCGACCGCCGCCCGCATGGTCTGCGGATAGGCGTGCACGGTCAGGTAGGCCGCGCCCAGCCTGGCGACCTGCTCGGTGGCGCGGCTCACGGTGTTGGGGATGTCGTGGAACTTGAGGTCGAGGAAGACCTTCTTGCCCTCCCCGATCAGCCGCCTGGCGAAGTCGAGGCCGCCCGCGTACATCAGCTCCAGGCCCACCTTGTAGAAGCTGACCGCCTCGCCGAGCCGGGCGGTCATCGCCTCCGCGTCCGCCACGCTCGGCAGGTCGAGGGCCACGATCATGCGGTCGCGCGGGTCCTGGGCGAGGGCGTTCGTGGCTCCGGTCATACGGGCTCTCCGATTCTGGGGTCTTCGAGGGGGCGCCAGCGGTGGAGCACACGGAGGGACCGCCTGTCAAAGGCGAACACGGCGCCGCCCCCGCCGGGCTGGTCGTGGCGGCGGTCGATGGGTTCGCCGGTTAGCGCGCAGGTCAGCAGCGTGCCGACGCCGCCGTGCCCGGCGAAGGCGAGGTCGCCCGGCGGCGCCTCGGCCAGCGCGGCCTTTACGGCCTCGACCACGCGGGCCTGGGCGTCCACGGCGCGCTCCCAGCCGCGGATGCTGGTTTCGGGGCTGGCGAAGAAGGCGTCGGCGGTCGCCTCGAACTCCGGCGGCGGCAGGAATCCCGTGGCGCTGCGGTCGTTTTCGTGCAGGCCGGGGCGGACCAGGAGGGCGGCTCCGGCGGCCTTCGCCAGCATCGATGCGGTCTCGACGGCCTTGGTCTCGTCGGACGCCACCACGGCCGCGAGGCCGCGGACCCAGGGCCGGCCGAGGACGGCGGAGAGCCTCGCCAGCCCGGTCCCGGACAATGACCAGCGCGGGACCGGGATGGCGGGATCGATGCGGACCTGGGGATGCGTGACGTAGTAGACCGTCGCCACGCCTGCCTCTCAGCCCTTGTGATGCGGCGGGCGCCGGCGCACGGCGCGCAGTTGCGCGTCGGCGGCGACGTGCGTGTCCGGCCCTTCCATGTGGGCGTTCAGGCGGCGCAGCAGGTCGAGCGTCGGCCGGACGCGCTCGTCCTGGAGCACCCGCTCGGCGTGGATCTCCCAGGCCAGCTTCACCTTGTCGGCGCCGTCCAGCAGCTCGTCCCGGACGCGGCCGGTGTGGGCCTTGAGGCGGCGGATGAAGGCCGGCTCGGCGCGGCTCGGCAGGGGCGCTTCGTCCGCCTCGTCATCGGCCCGGCGATAGACCCAGACGCGGGCGGGAGGGATGTTCAGCCAGACGGGCGGCGACACCTCGGCGGCGACGCCAGGGCCGCGGGGCACGGGCGAGGTCAGGCCGTATGTGAACTGGATGAAGGGCGCGTCCGGGGCCATGAGGCCGAAGGCGCGCAGGAGCAGGCGGGCGCGGTCGGCCTCGGGGCGGGTCAGCAGCGGCAGGCTGGACACCACGGCGGCGGCGGGCGTCGCGAGATGGCCCTGCAGGGTGCGGTCGATGGCGTAGGCGTCGCCCTGGACCACCGTCGCGCGCGGGAAGCGGCGGGCGAGAAGCTTGCAAAAGTCGGGATCGTACTCGACCAGGACGAGGCGGTCCTCCGCCACGCCGTGCTCGACCAGGGCCTGGGTGACCGGGCCGGTGCCGGGGCCGAGCTCGACCACGGGGCCCATGCGGCCCACGTCCACGCAGGCCGCCATGGCGCGCGCGAGCGCGGGGCTGGAGGGCGCGATCGCGCCGGCCTGGAGCGGGTTGTCGAGCCAGCTCTTGAGAAAGCGCGCCTCATCCTGCAGGCGCCGACCGAGCGGCTCCCGGGCCTTGGGCTTCCTCGCATGTCCGGCGCCGCGGTCCGCGCGGCGGGGCTCGAGCTGCAACGCGCGGGCTCCGTTCTGGTGAGGCTTCAAAGGTAGGCCGCGCGGCCCGACGGGTCAACGCGGGGTCATCCGGTCAGGTCCGCCCTACTGGGCGGCGCCGCCGAAGAATTCACGCACCTTGGCGAAGAAACTGGCGCTCTCGGGCTGGGTGTCCTTGGAGCTTTCCTGCTCGAATTCGCGCAGCAGCTCCCTTTGGCGGGCGTTGAGCTTCTGCGGCGTCTCGACCACGAGCTGGACGTAGAGGTCGCCCTTGTCGCGCGAGCGCAGGATCGGCATGCCACGGCCGCGGATGCGGATCTGCTTGCCGGTCTGGGCGCCCTCGGGGATCTTGACCGTGCACTCCTCACCGTCGAGCACCGGGACCGGCACCTCGCCGCCGAGCGCGGCCTTCACCATGCTGACGGGCGCGCGGCAGAACAGGTCCGCCCCGTCGCGCTGCAGGAAGGGATGGGGCTTCAGCGACAGGAAGATGTAGAGGTCGCCGTTCGGGCCGCCGCGCAGGCCGGCCTCGCCCTCGTTGGCGAGGCGGATGCGGGTGCCGTCCTCGACGCCGGCCGGGATGTTGACGGACAGCGTGCGCTCGCGGGTGACGCGGCCCGCTCCGTTGCAGGAGCGGCAGGGATCCTCGATCACCTCGCCGCGGCCCTGGCAGTTGGGGCAGGTGCGCTCGATGGAGAAGAAGCCCTGGCTGGCCCGCACCCGGCCGTAGCCGCCGCAGGTGGGGCACTGCTTGGCCTTGGAGCCCGGCTTGGCCCCCGTGCCCGAGCACGCCTCGCAGGCGATGGCGGTCGGCACCTTGAGGGTGGCGGTCTTGCCCGCATAAGCCTCCTCGAGGGTGATCTCGAGGTTGTAGCGCAGGTCCGAGCCCCGCTCGCGGCCGTCGGAGCGCTGCCGGCCGCGGCCGGAGAAGTCGCCGAACAGGTCCTCGAAGATGTCCGCCATCGAGGAGGCGAAATCGTTGCCGAAGCCCGGGCCGCCGCCCCCGCCCATGCCGTTCTCGAAGGCGGCGTGGCCGAAGCGGTCATAGGCGGCGCGCTTCTGCGCGTCGGACAGGACCTGGTAGGCCTCGTTGAGCTCCTTGAAGCGGGCCTCCGCCGCCTTGTCGCCCGGGTTGCGATCCGGGTGATGCTTCATGGCGAGTTTGCGAAAAGACGACTTCAGCTCGGTCTCGGTCGCAGTCCGGCTGACCTGGAGCAGCTCGTAGTAGTCAGTCTTGGTGGCCATGGGTGTCCGGCGCGGTCGTAAAGATGAGGTTCTCGGCTTTGCGGCCGGCGGCCTAAAGCGCCACAGAAGACACAGGCCCGCAACACGCAGGCTTCGCCTTCGCGACGCGTGGCCCGAGAATCACGGACAAGTGAGGCGCCCCGGCCACGGACCGGGGCGCCCGCAGGACGATTACGCCCGCTTCTTCTTGTCGTCGTCGCCGACCTCGCGGAAGTCGGCGTCGATGACGTCGTCCTCCTTCTTGGCCTCGGCGCCGCCGGCCTCGCCCTCGGCCCCGCCCTGCTGGGCCGCGTACATGGCCTCGCCGAGCTTCATGGAGAGCTGCATCAGGTCATTGGTGCGGGCCTTGATGGCCTCCACGTCCTCGCCGGCGATCGCCGTCTTGAGGGTCGCGATCGCGCTCTCGATGGCCGACTTGTCGGCCGCCGCGGCCTTGTCACCCAGATCCGCGACCGACTTCTCGGTCTGGTGGATCAGGCTCTCGGCCTGGTTTCGGGCCTCGACCAACTCACGCCGCTTCTTGTCCTCGGCGGCGTGCGCCTCCGCGTCCTTCACCATCTTCTCGATGTCGGTCTCGCTGAGGCCGCCCGAGGCCTGGATGCGGATCTGCTGCTCCTTGCCGGTCGCCTTGTCCTTCGCCGACACGTTGACGATGCCGTTCGCGTCGATGTCGAAGGTGACCTCGATCTGCGGCACGCCGCGGGGCGCCGGGGGCAGGCCGACCAGGTCGAACTGGCCGAGCAGCTTGTTGTCCGCAGCCATCTCGCGCTCGCCCTGGAACACCCGGATGGTCACGGCCGTCTGGTTGTCCTCGGCGGTGGAGAAGACCTGGCTCTTCTTGGTCGGGATGGTGGTGTTGCGGTCGATCAGCCGGGTGAACACGCCGCCCAGCGTCTCGATGCCCAGCGACAGCGGGGTCACGTCGAGCAGCAGCACGTCTTTCACGTCGCCCTGGAGCACGCCCGCCTGGACCGCCGCGCCGATGGCCACGACCTCGTCCGGGTTGACGCCCTTGTGGGGCTCCTTGCCGAAGAACTGCTTCACGGCCTCCTGGACCTTCGGCATGCGCGACTGGCCGCCGACGAGGATCACCTCGTCGATCTCGGCCGCCGTCAGGCCGGCGTCCTTCAGGGCCTTGCGGCAGGGCTCGATGGTCTTCTGCACCAGGTCGTCCACCAGCGCCTCGAACTTGGCGCGGGTGAGCTTCAGGGTCAGGTGCTTCGGGCCCGACGCGTCGGCGGTGATGTAGGGCAGGTTGATCTCGGTCTGCTGCGCGGAAGACAGCTCGATCTTGGCCTTCTCGGCGGCCTCCTTGAGGCGCTGCAGGGCGAGCTTGTCCTTCTTCAGGTCGATGCCCTGCTCCTTCTTGAACTCGTCGGCCAGGTACTCGACGAGCCGCATGTCGAAGTCTTCGCCGCCCAGGAACGTGTCGCCGTTCGTGGACTTCACCTCGAACACGCCGTCGCCGATCTCCAGGATCGAGACGTCGAAGGTGCCGCCGCCAAGGTCGTACACGGCCACCACGCCGGACTTCTTCTTGTCCAGGCCATAGGCCAGCGCCGCCGCGGTCGGCTCGTTGATGATGCGCAGGACCTCGAGGCCGGCGATCTTGCCGGCGTCCTTGGTGGCCTGGCGCTGGGCGTCGTTGAAGTAGGCCGGAACCGTGATGACGGCCTGCGTGACCGGCTGGCCGACGAAGGCCTCGGCGGTCTCCTTCATCTTCTGCAGGATGAAGGCGGAGATCTGCGAGGGCGAATAGGTCTTGCCGTCGGCCTCGACCCAGGCGTCGCCGTTGCCGGCGCGCGTGATCTTGTAGGGCACGAGGCCCTTGTCCTTCTGGGTCATCGGGTCGTCATAGGTGCGCCCGATGAGTCGCTTGATGGCGAAGAAGGTGCGCTCGGGATTCGTGACCGCCTGGCGCTTGGCCGGCTGGCCGACGAGGCGCTCGCCTTCGTCCGTGAAAGCGACGATGGAGGGCGTGGTGCGCGCGCCTTCCGCGTTCTCGATCACCTTGGGCGTCGTGCCTTCCATAATGGCGACGCATGAATTGGTGGTGCCGAGGTCGATGCCGATGACTTTAGCCATGTGGTGGTCCCCTTTTTCGGCGAGATCTCCGAGCCCCGAAGGCGCTCCGGCTAGCGGTTCCCCGTCACGCCCCGACCGGGGCGGGACCGGGAGCCAGATCCCCTAGGATTGGCGGGTTTTTCCCGCGGTCGGCGGGTATATAAGGAGGCCGGTTTGGGGCTGCAAGGCGAGAACCCGAAAGGCGGGACCGCGGCCGCAGGCACACAAAGGCCACACACCGGCAGCTTCGCACAAAGAGGGTTGAGTCGGCGATTCGTTGTTGCGGGACGGCGTGCTAGGTTCGCTGCCATCCCTGAGGCCACCCAGAGCACGCCCTTGCCGCCCCGCCCCGTCGCCGCGCTCGCCTTCCTTCTCCTCTCCGCCTCGGGCGCCGCCGCGCAGCTGGTCCTGCCCGGGGCCTCGGAGCCGACGCCGCAGGGCGCCGCCGAACCGGCCGCGCCGGGCGCCGCCGCCCCGCGCCGGCCTGCAGCCCCCAAGGGGCCGCCGGCCCCTGTCTCGGTGAAGCTGCCGGGCGAAGACGCTGTGGTCGGCAAGCCGCTGTTTCTGAACGGGACGCGGGGCAAGCTGGTGATCGAGCGCAAGGACAAGACGAGCCTGGCCGCGACCGTGATCGCATCCGGGTCGAAGATCTCCAACCCGGCCGAAGCGTGCGGAGTCGACCTCGGGGGCGGACGCCCGCTCGACCTCAAGCCCGGCGGACGGCCGGACGGCGTGCTGCGCTACACGCTCGACTTCGACGGCTGCCCGATGACGCTGGACGTGCTGGACGGCGCCGTGCTGGCTTCCGTGTCGAGCCAGACCTGCTCCTTCCAGGAAGCCGACTGCCGCATCGAGCCGCGCGGCGTGTGGGGGCCCGCCTCGGCGGCGCTGGGCGAGGTGAAGGGAATTGAAAGCGACCGCGGCAAGGCCGACAAGGCCGTGCGGGACAACTTCAAGGCCCTGCTCGCCCGCACCAAGGGCAAACAGGAGATCAAGCAGGTCGCGGCCGAGCAGGCGGGCTTCACCTCCGAGCGCGAGATGGTGTGCGGCGGCTACGCCCGCGAGGCGAGCTTCGGCTACTGCGCGTCCCGCTACACCGAATGGCGCGCGGCCAGCCTGGCGGCGCGCCTGAACCGGCTGGAAGGCAAGCCCGAGAACGCCCTGGTGGCGGCGCGGCCGGCGAAACCCAAGCCGAAGCCCGCTGCCGCCCCCGCGGTTTTGGGCGCAGCGCCCGCCGAACCCGCGCCGCCGCCCGCGCCGGCGACCAAGTCCATCTTCGACATCTTCCGCTGACGTTGGGTGCGCTTCCCTCTCCCGCCCCGGTGGAGAGAGGGAAACGGTGGGTCCGGCGCCTTCGCTCGGTTAATGACGCGACAGCCCCCGCTGGCTATTCGCCTTGGCGGCGCGGCTGGCCACCCACCCACGCCGTCATCCCCGGCCGGAGCGGCGGAGCCGCGGAGGGGAAGGGGATCCAGGAGACTGGGCTCCGAGCGAACCGCGGCGGTCTCGCGTGTTCCTTGTCTTCAGGCACGGTTTATCCGCAAACGCACCCAGTCCCCTGGATCCCCTTCCCGGCGCTTCGCGCCGCCGGGGATGACGGTGGAGAGGTCAGCGCCTCTCGACATGTGATGCGCCGGGGCTTTGCGTGGTGGTCCACGTTTGCGGCGCAGACGCTTGTTCCCATACGCCAGTCTCGCTCACCCCGCCAGCGGTCCCGCGGTTTGGCCGGCCTCCCAGCCCAGCATGGCCTGCTTGCGGGTGAGGCCCCAGTGGTAGCCTGTGAGGGCGCCGGAGCGGCCGAGGACGCGGTGGCAGGGCACCACGAAGGAGATCGGGTTTCGCCCCACCGCCGCCCCGACGGCCCGGGCCGCCTTGGGCGCGCCGATGTGGCGGGCGATGTCCGAATAGGTGGTGGCCCGGCCCATGGGGATGCGCAGCAGGGTCTGCCAGACGCGCACCTCGAAGTCGGTCCCGATCAGCACCACGCGCAGCGGCCGGTCCTGGCGCCAGGCCTCCGGATCGAAAGCGCGGCGGGCGACGCCTGCGGTCGCGCCCTGGTCCTCCACGAAGGCGGCGCGGGGCCAGCGGCGGACCATGTCGGCCAGCGCGGCGGCGCGGTCGCCGTCGTCCACGAAGCCGATTCCGGCCAGCCCGCGGGGCGTCGCCACCACGATGGCCTCTCCGAAGGGCGAGGGGTGGAAGCCGTAGGACAGCGTCACCCCCTCCCCGCGCGCCTTCCACTCGCCTGGGCTCATGGCCTCGTGGGTGACGAACAGGTCATGCAGGCGCCCGGGTCCCGACAGGCCGACCTCGTAGGTCGCGTCCAGAACGCTGGCGGAATCGCGCAGCAGCGCACGGGCGTGGTCGAGGGTCAGCGCCTGCAGAAAGGCCTTCGGGGTCAGGCCGGCCCAGCGGCGGAAGATGTGATGCAGGTGGGAGGACGAAACGCCCACATGGGCGGCGACCTCCTCCAGGGAGGGCTGCCGGCGCCAGGCCTCGGTGAGAAACGCCAGCGCCTTGCGGACGCGGTCATAATCCTCCAGCGGCCCCGCCTGGAGCTCGGCGGCGCAAAGAGGCGCGAATTCGGCGGTGGACTGCAGCATGGCTCATCTCCGTGTCGCCCGCACACTAGGCCGGGCGGGAGGATGCCGACACCCGAAAGCTGCGAAAGTGCTGCGCCTCTACACCCCTCCGTCCTTGCGAGCGAAGCGAAGCAATCCAGGGTCGCCGGGCGCAATGGCCGCAGGTCGCCGCCCTGGCCCCTGGATTGCTTCGTCGCTGCGCTCCTCGCAAAGACGGAGGGAAGCTACGACGGCGAATACGGGTTGTAGGTCACGCCCTTGCGGGCTTCCGCCAGGGCGGCCGCGAGGGCGTCGCCGAAGCTGGCCTTTTCGTCCGGGGACAGGAACGCCGCCAGCCCGACGCTCTGGCCGCGCGAGACCAACGCCAGCCGCTGAACGCCGAACTCCTCGTGCTCCTCCCGGTGGAGGCGCGTCCACAGCGGATTGGAGCGCCACTCCGTGGAGGGGCCCTTCACGGGATTCTTGCGCAGCAGCACTTCGAGCGGCGTGACCGTAACCTCCTCGGAGGAGCGCGCCTCCGCCAGGCTCGCCCGCATGGCGAGGAAGAGCAGCAGCACGTCCAGGCCGTAGAAGCCCGCCACCGGCCAGAAGCCGAGCACGATGAAGGGGATGCTGGCGACCGTGCCGCCCAGCGCGACCAGCGCCACCACGAGGCGTACGCCGCGCAGGTTGAGCGAGCGGTGCGGATGCAGCACCGCGGAGAAAACGGGTGGAGCGTCGGACGCTGACATTCCAGGTTCGGCCTTGCTAGGGTGCGCACGCCCTGCGACTGCGAAATTTATAAGGCGACCATGGCCCCGCGGAAGACCGTTCCCCTTCACGAATCCACGAGACCGATCGCCGCGGCGCCGGGACGAGCGAAACGCGTGGCCGCGGCCGGCGGTTCAGCGGGCGAGGCGCCGGCCCTCTCGACCAAACCGCGGGCCGCCAAGGCCAAGGCGCCCTCCACCAAGGCAGGCGCCCTCAAGGGCGGCAAGGCCAAGGCTTCGAGGGCTCCGAAAGCGCCGAAGCCCCTGGAGCCGCCGCTGGTGCGCGAACTGTTCGAGCGCTTCCGGGAGGACAACCCGGAGCCCAAGGGCGAGCTCGAGTTCGTCAACCCGTTCACCCTCCTGGTGGCGGTGGCGCTCTCCGCGCAGGCCACGGACAAGAGCGTCAACATCGCCACCCGGCCGCTGTTCGCCATCGCGGACACGCCGCAGAAGATGGTGGCGCTCGGGGAAGACCGGCTGCGCGACATGATCAAGACGATCGGCCTGTTCCGCAACAAGGCCAAGAACGTGATCGCGCTGTCGCAGAAGCTGATCGACCAGTTCGGCGGCGAGGTGCCGCGCACCCGGGAGGAGCTGGAGACGCTCCCCGGCGTCGGCCGCAAGACCGCCAACGTGGTGCTGAACACGGCCTTCCACCAGCCGACCATCGCGGTGGACACGCATCTCTACCGGGTGTCGCACCGCCTGCCGCTGGCGACCGGCAAGACGCCGCTGGACGTGGAGCTGGGGCTCGAGAAGGTGATCCCGGAGGAATACCGCCTCCACGCCCACCACTGGCTGATCCTGCACGGGCGATACGTCTGCAAGGCCCGCAAGCCGGATTGCCCGCGCTGCATCGTCAGCGACATCTGCCGCTTCGAGCCCAAGACGCTGCCCGGCCAGTCGCCGCCGCCCGGCGCCGACCCGGAGGACGCGCCCCTGCCGGAGTGACCTCCGTCCTTGCGAGGAGCGCAGCGACGAAGCAACCCAGGGGGACTGGGCGCCCAAGTCTGGATTGCTTCGCCTTCGGCTCGCAATGACGGCTGGTGGTCCTCTTTGGCCAAGCGCCCGGCCGTACAGACCTCTTACGGCTGCCCCACGCCGGCGAAGATGGCCGCGAGCCCGGCGGCGCCGACCAGGATGCGCCACCAGGCGAAGACGGCGAAGCCGTGCTTCGTCACGTAGGTGAGCAGCCCGCGGACCACGGCGAGGCCCGACACGAAGGCCGCCGCGAAGCCCAGCGCGATGATGCCGGCGTGGCTCATGTCGAGGGACTTGTAGTTCTTCAGCAGGTCGTACGCGAAGGCGCCCGCCATGGTGGGCATCGCCAGGAAGAACGAGAACTCGGCCGCCGCGCGCTTGTCGGCGCCCATCAGCATGGCGCCCACGATGGTGGCGCCGGAGCGCGACACGCCCGGGATCATGGCCAGGCACTGGGCAAAGCCGATCTTCACGTACATGGAGAGCGGGAAGGTGGTGGCGTCGTGGTAGACCGCCTTGGGGCTGCGCTCGTCCACCACCAGCAGGATCAGGCCGCCGACCACGAGGGCTATGCAGACGATCAGCGGGTTGAACAACACGCCCTTGATGAAGCCGTGCAGCAGCCCGCCGATCACCATGGCGGGCAGGAAGGCGGCCAGCACGCCCACTGTGAAGTTGCGGGCGTTGGGATCGTGCGGCAGCGCCAGGGCGATCTTGACCAGCCGGTGGAAATAAACGCCCACGATGGCCAGGATCGATCCCAGCTGGATCAGCACCGCAAACGTCTTGTCGAAATTCTCGTCCGCGAAGTTGAGCCCCAAAAACTTCTCCGCTAGGAGCAAGTGTCCGGTTGAGGACACTGGCAGGAATTCGGTGAATCCCTCGAAAATTCCCAGCACGATGGCTTTCAGGGCGAACGCGAGATCCATGCCGTAATCCTGAGATCTGGAACCGCAAACCTCAACAATCGCCAATCCAGGCTGGAATTGCTATGGTGGCGCGATTCGGGTTGTCGTGGGCGCGCGGCGGTTTTATACGCTGCCCACGCGCGGCGCCACCCTGGACGACGCGTCGACCGGCGGGCTCAACCTCACCCTCGCCTCCTCCTGGCCCGTTCTCGGAGTCGAAGCCGCACCTCATGGCGACGCTCTTCCACCATCCGCTCTGCCCTCATTCGCGCTTCGTCCGGCTGCTGCTGGGCGAGTTCGGCATCGACGCGACCCTCGTGGAGGAGCGCGCCTTCGAGCGCCGCACCGAGTTCCTGATCATGAACCCGGCCGGGACCACGCCGGTGTTCCAGGAGGAGCAGAGCGGCGCCATCCCGGGCGCGGCCGTGATCGCCGAATACCTGGACGAGACGCGCGGGCTCGCCATGGGGGACCGGCGGCTGCTGCCGGGCGACCCCATGGGCCGGGTCGAGGTGCGGCGGCTGGTCGACTGGTTCAACGGCAAGATGTACGACGAGGTCACCGGCTACCTGGTGAAGGAGAAGGTGTTCAAGCGCTTCATGCCGGCCGAGCTCGGCGGCGGGGCGCCCGACATGGCGGCCATCCGGGCCGCCCGGTCCAACATCCGCTATCATCTGGCCTATATCGGGTTCCTGATGCAGGGCCGGAACTGGCTCGCCGGCGACCGGCTGAGCTGGGCCGACCTCGCCGCCGCGGCGCAGCTCTCGGCGGCGGACTACCTGGGCGACGTGCCGTGGAACGAGAACGAGGCGGCGAAACACTGGTATGCGCGGGTGAAGTCGCGCCCGTCCTTCCGGCCGCTGCTGGCGGACCGGGTGCTCGGCATGGAGCCGTCGGAGCACTACGCGGACCTGGACTTCTGAGCGGCGACCGCCTCAAGGCGCGCCTCCTCGCCGACGCCGCCCGCGAGGGCTTCGACGCCGTGGGCGTCACCACCCCGGACGCCATCCCGGACGCCCCCGCCCGCCTGGCCGAGGCGCTCGCCCAGGGCTGGCACGCCGGCATGGACTGGCTGGCCGAGACGCCGGAGCGCCGGGCCTCCCCGGCGGGGCTGTGGCCCGACGTGCGCAGCGTCGTCCTGCTGGGCACGAGCTACGCGCCCGAAGAGGACCCGCTGGCCGGGCTCGCGCATCCGGACCGGGCGGTCATCTCCGTGTACGCCCGCTCCAGGGACTACCACGACGTCATCAAGGGCAAGCTGAAGCAGGTGGCCGGGCGCTTCGCGGCCGCCGCGGGCGCGGACGTGAAGGTGTTCGTGGACACCGCCCCGGTGATGGAGAAGCCGCTCGCCGCCGCGGCCGGGCTCGGCTGGCAGGGCAAGCACAGCGTGCTCGTCTCGCGCCGGCACGGCTCGTGGCTCTTCCTGGGCGCGATCTACACCACCGCCGCGCTCCCGCCCGACGCGCCGGAGCCGGACCATTGCGGCTCCTGCCGGCGCTGCCTCGACATCTGCCCCACGGACGCCTTCCCGGCCCCCTACCGGCTCGACGCGGGCCGCTGCATCTCCTACCTCACCATCGAGCACAAGGGGCCGATCCCGCACGAGCTGCGCACCGGCGTCGGCAACCGCGTGTTCGGCTGCGACGACTGCCTGGCCGTGTGCCCCTGGAACAAGTTCGCCCAGGCCGGCCGCGAGGCGAAGCTGCGCGCGCGGGAAGACCTCGCCAACCCGCCCCTGGCGGAGCTCGCCCGGCTGGACGACGCCGCCTTCCGGCTGCGCTTCGCCGGCACGCCGGTGAAGCGCACCGGGCGCGACCGCTTCGTGCGCAACGTGCTCGTCGCGGTCGGCAACTCGGGCGACGCTGCGCTGGCCCGGGAAGCGGAGGCTCTCCTCTCGGACGCCTCGCCTCTGGTGCGCGGCGCCGCTATATGGGCTCTGGGACGGCTCGCGCCCGACCGCCTCGCGGCCGCCCGGCGCGAGTTGGAGCCGGCCGAGGCCGATCCGGACGTGGTGGCCGAGTGGCGCCTGGCGGGCGGGGGCCCAGCCGAAAGGAGCAACGCGTCGTGAACCTCCTCGTGTTCGGCTACGGCTACACCAGCCGCGCCTTCGTCCGCGCCGAGCGCGCCCGCTTCGCGGACGTGACGGCCACCGTCCGCTCCGCCGAGAAGGCCGCCCAGATCGCCGCCGACGGCGTGCGCGGCCTCGAGTTCTTCCACGAGCACGTCGACCCCGCCCTGCCGGACGCCATCGCGCAGGCGGACGCCCTCCTGGTCTCCGTCCCGCCGGACTCCGAGGGCGATCCGGTGCTGCGCGTCTTCGCCGACGCGATCGCGGCCGCGCCGCGGCTCCGGTGGATCGGCTACCTCTCCACCATCGGGGTCTATGGCGACCGCGGCGGCGGCTGGGTGGACGAGACCGACCCGCCGAACCCGGTGAGCGAGCGCGCCGCCCGGCGCGTGCAGGCGGAGGAGCAGTGGCTGGAACTCGGCCGCCGCGCGGGCAAGCTCGTGCACATCTTCCGCCTGTCGGGCATCTACGGGCCGGGCCAGAACGCGCTGGTCAACCTGCGCGAGGGCGTGGCGCGGCGGCTGGTGAAGCCCGGCCAGGTGTTCAACCGCATCCACGTGGACGACATCGCCGGCGTGCTGGCCGCCTCGCTCGATCGCCCGGCCGGCGGCGTCTACAACGTCACCGACGACGAGCCCGCCCCGCCCCAGGACGTGGTGGCGTACGCCGCCAAGGTGCTGGGCGTGGAGCCCCCGCCCGAGCAGGACTTCGAGACCGCCGAACTCTCCCCCATGGCCCGCAGCTTCTACGGCGAGAACAAGCGCGTCGCCAACACCCGCGTGCGCGAGGAGCTGGGGTACCGGTTAAAGTACCCGACGTACCGGGAGGCCTTGCAGGCGCTGGCGGGGGCGGGGGATGGGCGGTGAGGGGGGCGCTCCTGCTTCTATGGACCGCCCGGCTGGCTGGAAGAGCCGACAGGCTGAATATTGGCATCTTCCCAATGCGCCCATAAGCTCTAAACAGAATCACTTATGGCATGAAATAAGGCTTTGGCCAAATTCGACGTTTGACGGTTTCAGGGGGCAGGTGTGGGATTTTCATACCAAATCGAAGTTGCTGTAACTCGGGAGACCAGCACAACAGAGCGAGGCCGAATCTTAGAGCGTTTTGCACAAAAGCTATTGCACACTCAAAATTACAGCGTAACGGAAAATGTTCGGCTCACAGCATCTGAGGTCGATCTCCTGGGCAAGGAAAAGACCACTGGAGAGACAATTTTTGTAGAGTGCAAAGCTTTTAGATCCAATCTATCAGCAGAAGTTTTGCAAAAGCTTCTCGGGAATGTTCACTTTAAAAGATATTCTTCCGGCTGGCTGATATCTACATTCTCCCTCGGAAAAGATGCAAAGGGTTTTGAACATGAGTGGCAACAAAGGCCGCCCGAGGAAAGGCGGCAACTCCGCATATATTCGCCGGATACGTTAATTGCTCTCCTAGTCAGCGCGAAACTAGTAGTAGGGGCAGATACTCTCCAATTTGATCGAAACCGTTTTAAGGCGGCTGATGAGGCATATCTCCTTCTTACCCAAGACGGCGAGTTCTGGGCTTTACCTATCATCGACCCTGCATCTGGCATCCGCAGCGCGGCACTCCTCTTTCGGGCAGATACGGGCGAACAAATTTTTACACAGGCTATTTTGGATCGCATTTCATCCACGGACACCAGCGTGGCGCTACCCTGGATTTCCGAGACAACTGAGCTCGCGGGAACAGCTACAAAACTACGCTCGGAATTAGAAAGCATTGTGAGAGTCCCGATGGCTGACCATTGGGCAGATTATCGTCCAGCGCGACCAGAGGACTTCGTAGGGCGCGAAGCGGCGCAGGCGACTATTTTCCGTTTTCTAGATGCGGTCCGTGCCGGAACAACGTCAACGCGCCTGCTTGCCCTAAAAGGGCCTTCGGGATGGGGAAAGAGTTCCAGCTTGCTGAAGATCGCATCACGAGCTGGCAATGTTCGCAACCGACGCAAATACTTCGTCTTCGCTGTTGATTCCCGTGCTGCGATCACAAGACGCTTCCCCGAGCTCGCTGTTGCGACCGCGATCAAAGAAGCGGTGAAGAACGGCTTTATCTCTGAGCAACCCGCGATCTTGGAATTCGGGAGCGCTTCAAGTCTCTTTTCAGCAAATGTCATGGACACAATCAATGACGAATTGCGCAAAAGCAACAAAGTTGTTTGTATTTTTTTTGATCAGTTCGAAGAATTGCTTTACAAGGCCGACCTTGTTGATGTCTTCGATGAAATGCGGCGAATTTGCTCCTCTTTGGAAGAAGCGCAGTCGAACATCGTGATTGGCTTCTCCTGGAAAACGGATGGAGTAATCCCTACCGAGCACAGCGCCTATCATATGTGGCATGCACTCAGTGATCGCCGCTTTGAGATAGAGCTAGCCCCGTTTAGTGAAGCGGAAGTCGGTCTTGCAATCAACCGCTTCGCCAAAGAACTCGGCTATCCACTGATTCCCCAATTGAGAAGGGTGCTGCAAGACCATTGCCAAGGCTTCCCTTGGCTGCTGAAGAAACTCTGCGTGCACGTCTTACAGCTATCTCGAGCCGGAACCGAGCAAGCAGACATATTGACAAGCTCTCTTAATATTCAAACTCTATTCAAGCGGGACCTTGAGGCTCTTTCTTCCACTGAAATTGCGTGCCTGAAGCAGATCGCGACTGAGTCTCCTGCTGAATTTTTCAAAATTTCTCAGAACTTTGGCGACGAGGTAGTCGCTCGCCTAGTTGACAAGCGCCTGATTATTCGGAGCGGCACCCGCTTGACGTTGTACTGGGACATCTTCAGAGATTATCTCCTTACTGAAAAAATTCCCTATATACCTGTTACGTATATTCCCCAGGCGAATTTCAACCGTCACATCAAGGCCCTTGCTTACATGATGGGGAAGCACCACTTAAGCTATGGCGATCTTGCCAAGGCCATGAACTTGGGCATGGGAGCCACTGACAACCTAGTCCGCGACCTAGTAAATCTGGGACACGTGGAAGCCAATCGCAAGGAAAACCTGGTATACCCAGCTTTTTCTGATGAGCAGCGTGCAATAGAGATCACTTTCAGCTTTTGGCGGTCGCACGAAGTTGTCCGACACCTGCTTTCAACTCGACCAAATGGGGAGACATTTAGTGAGGGTGACTTCCAAACTGTCTACAGGGGTGCCAATAAGCGGAGCGAAATAGGCGAGGATACCGTCCACGCCTATTCTCAGCGGATCTTGCGGTGGCTGATCGGCATTGGGCTGGTTCAGCAGCGCGGGGAAGCGTTTGTGCTACTTGACGCTTTGAGGAGCCCCGTAACCTCGTTGGAGTCAATTGCAAAGAAAACGCGGCATTCTTTGTTCTTGGGGGAAGCCCCACCGCAAAACGTAATATCCGCTTTCTCCGAAATTCGAAATGGCCTGCTGGGTCGCCGGGATATTGAAGCTCGCCACGGTAGAAATACTTGCTATGCGCTGATAAATCTGGGGCTGCTGACCGTAGATGGTCATCCGAAAGTGGGCCGGCGGTCTGAACCCATTGAAGAGATTGTCAGGAAACATGCGATTGCGAGTGCTACTTTGACGTTTGTGTGCGCCCTGGACTTTCACAATATGTCCGGGCTGGAGCTAGGTGAACAGCTGTCCGTCCAACTCCGCACTGGATGGGCAAGAGCGTCGAAACAGAGGTATGGCAGCGCTCTGAAGCAATGGGCGGCATGGGCAATCAAACGAACCGAGCCTGACCTATTCTGCACTGCCGACGCGCGAACATCGATTTGACGTTTGGCTCACTGTGGCCATGCTTGAGTTCCGCCTGTCGCACGTTATAGAGGGCGCCCCCGGCGCAGACGGCATGCCCACCCCCTTCACCGACCACCCCCTGCGCGGGCGGGTGTTGCAGGAGTTGCATGCGCGGCCGTTTGCGCCGGTGGGGGTTCCGGGGCGGCTCGTCCACCTGGCCTTCATGGCGGCGGACGGGGAGGCCGTGGCCGCCGCGGAGGCGCTGGGGCGGTTCTGCGAGGGGCTCGGGCTGCCGCCGCCCGCCGCGGAGGCGCGGCATCACCGGGTCGAGCTGTCCGGCCTGCGCCTGCGCTGGGAGCGGCACAGCGAGTTCCTCACCTATACGTGGGAGCAGGCGCAGGGGGCCGAACAGGCCGAGCTCCCCGCGGGCGAGGGCCGCCCCGCCCGGCCGGAGGCGATCCTCTCCGCCATGCGCAGCCTCCAGACGCCCGGCGAGCTGATCGCGGCGGCGGACGTGATCGTGCGCCGGGGCGAGCTGGAGGCGGAGGCCCTGCGGGCCTTCTTCGGCACGGACCAGCTGGCCGTGTCCCTGTTCGACGACGGGACCGCCGCGGCGGCCACCGACTTCCGCCCCGACGCCGAGGGCTTCGTCCGCATCGTGGCGGCCGGGGCGGCGCTGGACCCCGCCCAGGCCGGGGCGCTGGTCCAGCGGCTCCTGGAAGTGGAGACCTACCGCACCCTGGCGCTGCTCGGCCTGCCGCTGGCGCAGAGCCTCGGGCCGGCCCTCAACGGCGTGGAGCGCCGGCTCACCGGCCTCCTGCAGGACATGGCCCAGGAGCCGGACTTCAACGCCAGCCGGGAGGCCCTGAACGCGCTCACCGCGCTCGCCGCCGAGCTGGAGCGCGACGCCGCCGCGAGCCTGTTCCGCTTCTCCGCCACCCGGGCCTATTTCGAGCTGGTGCAGCTGCGCATCGAGGCGCTGCGCGAGGCGCCCGTGCCCTACGCGGCCACGTGGTCGGGCTTCCTGGGGCGGCGGCTCAACCCCGCCATCCGCACCTGCGCGGCCACGGAGCAGCGGCAGGACCACCTGTCCCGCAAGCTCTCCCGCGCCGCCCAGCTGCTGCGCACCCGCGTCGACGTGGAGCTGGAAGGGCAGAACCGCGACAGCCTCGCCCTCATGAGCGACCGCCTCGACCTGCAGCTGCGCCTCCAGCGCACCGTGGAGGGCCTCTCGGTGGCGGCCATCACGTATTACGTGGCGAGCCTCATCCACCTCGTCCTCGAAGGCGCCCACGAGGAAGGCCTCCCCGTGAACCCCATGGCCGGCACGGCCCTGTCCGTCCCCATCGTGCTCGCCCTGGTGGCGCTGCTGGTGCACCGCATCCGCCGGCGCCACACGGCGAAGTGAGGGGATGAACGCCGCGGACGCCGCAGGCGCACCCTCCCCTTGAGGGGGAGGGTCGACGGGCGAAGCCCGGCGGGGTGGGGTGGCCCGCGCCCGGCGAGGGCGCGCACAATCCGGCGCCGTCAAGCCTCACGCCCGGCGTTCACCCCACCCCGGCCCTGCGGGCCGACCCTCCCCCTCAAGGGGAGGGTGGGCACCGCCCGGTTTTCGCGGTGCGAGCGAACTAACGCCTCATCAAGCGTCGCGAGCAAGAGCCAAGCGCCGCAGGCGCACCCTCCCCTTGAGGGGGAGGGTCGACGGGCGAAGCCCGGCGGGGTGGGGTGGCCCGCGCCCGGCGAGGGCGCGCACAATCCGGCGCCGTCAAGCCTCACGCCCGGCGTTCACCCCACCCCGGCCCTGCGGGCCGACCCTCCCCCTCAAGGGGAGGGTGGGCACCGCCCGGTTTTCGCGGTGCGAGCGAACTAACGCCTCATCAAGCGTCGCGAGCAAGAGCCAAGCGCCGCAGGCGCACCCTCCCCTTGAGGGGGAGGGTCGACGGGCGAAGCCCGGCGGGGTGGGGTGGCCCGCGCCCGGCGAGGGCGCGCACAATCCGGCGCCGTCAAGCCTCACGCCCGGCGTTCACCCCACCCCGGCCCTGCGGGCCGACCCTCCCCCTCAAGGGGAGGGTGGGCACCGCCCGGTTTTCGCGGTGCGAGCGAACTAACGCCTCATCAAGCGTCGCGAGCAAGAGCCAAGCGCCGCAGGCGCACCCTCCCCTTGAGGGGGAGGGTCGACGGGCGAAGCCCGGCGGGGTGGGGTGGCCCGCGCCCGGCGAGGGCGCGCCTGACGCAAGCCTCCCGGCCTGGAGCTCCACGCCCGGCCTTCACCCCACCCCGCCGCTGCGCGGCGACCCTCCCCCTCGAGGGGAGGGTGGCCAGCGCCCGGCGAGGGGAGGGTGGGCGGCGGCATTTCCCGTGGACGACGGGCCCGCCGCGGGGGCGCCGGGCGGCGGGGTCTGGTAGCGTCGCGCGCATGAGTCTCGACGGTCCCGCCTTTCTCGCCACCGCCCAAGCCGAGGCCGCCGCGCCGGCCGAGGGCGCCGCCCCCGCCGCCGACGCGCGCGTCACCCCCATGATGGCGCAGTACCTGGAGATCAAGCACGCCAATCCGGACTGCCTGCTGTTCTACCGGATGGGTGACTTCTACGAGCTGTTCTTCGACGACGCCGAGGTCGCCTCGCGCACGCTCGGCATCGTGCTCACCAAGCGCGGCAAGCACGCCGGGGAGGACATCCCCATGTGCGGCGTCCCGGTGGAGCGCTCGGAGGACTACCTGCAACGCCTGATCGCGGCCGGGCACCGTGTCGCGGTTTGCGAGCAGCAGGAGGACCCCGCGGAGGCGCGCAAGCGCGGGGGCAAGAGCGTGGTCAAGCGCGGGGTCGTGCGCCTGGTCACGCCCGGCACGATCACGGAGGAGACCCTGCTCGAGCCCGCGCGGGCGAACCTGCTCGTGGCGCTGGCGCGCGTGCGGGCCGGCGAGGGCGCCTGGGCCTACGGGGTCGCGGCCGTGGACATCTCCACGGGCGCGTTCACGGTGGGCGAGGTCGCGCCCGCGGGCCTGCCCGCCGAGATCGCCCGCCTGGAGCCGCGCGAGCTCCTGGTCCCGGACGCGATCCTGGACGAGCCCGCGCTGCGCGCGCTGTGGCGCGAGACGCGGGCGCACGTGACCCCGCTGGCGCGCGACGGCCTGGACGCGGCCTCGGGCGAGCGGCGCCTGTGCGCGTATTTCGGCGTGGGCGCGCTCGCGGGCTTCGGCGCGTTCACCCGCGCGGAAGTGGCCGCCGCCGCGGCCGCGGTGGCGTATGTGCAGCGCACCCAGCTGGGCGCGCGCCCACCCCTATCCGCCCCGGCGCGCGCCGACGCGGGCGCCGTGCTCGCGATCGACGCGGCCACGCGCGCGAACCTGGAGCTCACGCGCACGCTCGGCGGCGAGCGCGCGGGCAGCCTGCTCGCGTGCATCGACCGCACG
>NZ_PVZS01000026.1 GCF_003004785.1 Alsobacter soli | reverse complement strand
ATGGTGCACAGAATAGGAATATTGTCAAGATACTTTCCTCGGCCTGCTCCCTTTGGCGGAGACCAGGGATCCTGGCCTTCCCAGGCGGTGAACGGAGGCACTCGACAGCGCGGCCCCGAATCCGTACCACTGCCCGCGGGGGCCTGTAGCTCAATGGTTAGAGCCGACCGCTCATAACGGTCTGGTTGCAGGTTCGAGTCCTGCCGGGCCCACCACTTCCGGTCTCTTGTGCGCCCAAAAAAGCGGATGGCGGGAGCGCCGTCCGAAGGGCGCCGGTGGTCGCCGCCTCATTGCCTGAGGAGACGCGGGGCGCCAGCACGCCGGCGAAACGGGGAAGCCCCTTGCGAGGTACGGCCAAGAGATAAGGTCAACCGGGGCGATTACTCCCTTTGAAATGTTTCGTCTTTCGCCGCTTTCCCGCACCGTCGGAGTGCTCGGATCGCGGGGGGACTGCTGAAGATGGCTAACTCGCATGGCGCATCGTGGAGCATGCCATTCATCTGGAGCTCCGGCATAGTCACATCGGAGACCAGGAAAAGAAAGCTCTGGGGTGTGCAGGAAGTGCGGGCGTTCGGCCTCGCGGCGATCGTCTTCATCCACGTCTTCGACGCCATGAACATCCTGAACGGACCGGCTGCGCACGGAATCCGGTTGGTCAGCCTGAACTCCAACGTCTATTTCTTCTTTATCGCCGGCCTCCTGATGGCGCATACGTCACCCTACCAGGGGACGAGTGAATTTCTGAGGCGGAAGGCGCGAAACCTGGTTGGCCCCTATCTGGCCATATCCGCGCCTGCGATCGCGATCTATGTCCTGGGCCTCAAGCCTCCGCCGATCGCGGCGCCGTCCACAAACCCGGGCCCGGAAATCCTGTTCTACCTCTGGACAGGGTCCCATCTTGGGCCGCTCTGGTTCCTGCCGCCCCTGCTGATGATGTTCGCCCTCTTCCCGGTCTGGAAGGCGATGACGCTGCACCCGAGGCTGGCCTGGATTCTGATTCCGCTCGCACTTCTGCCGTTTGTGATCGAGCGGCCGGAGCACAACGACAATCCCGTCCAGGCTTTCGCCCACTTCGTGGTGTGCTTCGCCGCCGGGGTGGCCTATCGCGCATGGTCCGTCGACAAGCCGGGCCCCGCGCGCGATTACGTGCTGATGGGCTGCGCGCTTGTCTTCACGAGCACGGCCGCGATGCTCGTGTCCGGGCAGGAAGTCGACTGGGAGGAGCCGATCGCCCTCTTCAACAAGCTCGCGGCCACGCCCCTGCTGATCCAGGCGTTCAGCTCGCTGGCCTACGTGTACAAGAGCGTCCTGGCGCACCGTATCGCCAATGCCAGCTTCAGCATCTACCTGCTGCACGGCTACTTCATCGCTCTCGTGAAACTGGCCGCGGGTCAAAACGCGACGGCCCTAAACCCCCAGCTCCTGGCCGAAGCCCTGGCTCTGACGGCGATCGTGATCGCCATCTGCTACCTGATGACCCTGGCGGCCCATGGCGTCCTCGGCCGGTGGTCCAAGGTCGTGATCGGCTACTGAGCCTCGCGCGGACGGGCCGGGCGTTCGCCCCTCAGCACAACGTAGATCGCCGGGATCACGAGCACCGTCAGCAGCGTCGACGACGCCAGGCCGAACAGGAGGGAAATGGCGAGACCCTGGAAGATCGGATCGGCCAGGATCACCGCCGCCCCGATCATGGCGGCGAGCGCCGTGAGCAGGATCGGCTTGAAGCGGATGGCCCCGGCCTCCAGCACGATGTCACGCAGCGTCCGGCCTTCCCGGTCCGCGTGGCGGATGAAATCCACCAGCAGGATTGAGTTGCGCACGATGATGCCGGCGAGCGCGATGAAGCCGATCATCGACGTCGCCGTGAACGGCGCGTGGAACAGCCAGTGACCCAGCATGATGCCGATGAAGGTCAGCGGAATCGGCGTCAGGATCACCAGCGGCAGCTTGAACGAGCCGAACTGCGCCACGACGAGGATATAGATCCCGAGCAGCGCCACCATGAACGCGCCGCCCATGTCGCGGAACGTCACCCAGGTGACCTCCCACTCGCCGTCCCACAGCAGGGTTGGCTTGCCCTCGTCCAGGGGCTGCCCGTGCAGCGCGATGTCCGGCTTGGGCAAGGCCCCCCAGTCGACTTTCTTGAGCGCGTCGTCGACCGCCAGCATGCCGTAGATCGGCGCCTCGTAGGCGCCGGCCAGCTCCGCCGTGACCATCTCCGCCGCGCGGCCGTTGTGGCGGAAGATCGGGAAGGACGACGGCTCGTGCTTCACGCTCACCACGTCGCCCAGTTCCACCACCGTCCGGTTGCCCGGCAGGGCGTTGGCGGGAACGGGCGTGGTGAGGGCCCGCTCGTCCATCACGCGGTCGGACTTGGACAGCTCCAGCCGGATCGGGATGGGCTGGCGGCCGCCGCCGCGGTGCGAGTAGCCGACCGTGGACCCGCCCTCGAGCGTGCGGAGTGTGTCGTAGACGTCGCGCTGCTCGACCCCATGGTACTCCAGGTTGTCCTGGTCCACGGTCACCCGCACCCGAGGCGCGGGATGGCCGAAGCTATCGTCCACGTCGACGATGAAGGGCACGCTGGCGAAGGCCTCGCGGACCTTGGTGGCGACGGCTCGGCGTGTCTCCGGATCGGGCCCGTAGATCTCGGCCAGCAGCGTGGCCAGCACCGGCGGCCCGGGCGGCGGCTCGACCACCTTAATGGAGGTCCCGGCCGGGACCTTCAGGTCCGCAAGGCGCTTGCGCAGGTCGAGCGCGATATCGTGGCTTGACCGCTTGCGGGCCTCCTTGGGCGTCAGGTTGACCTGCACGTCGCCGAGTTCGGGCGATGAGCGCAGGGCGTAGTGGCGCACCAGGCCGTTGAAGTTGAACGGCGCGGCCGTCCCCGCATAGGTCTGGAACGAAACGACCTCCGGAACTGCGGCGAGGCGCTGCGCGATCTCCGACAGCGTGCGGTTGGTGTCCTCGACCGACGACCCCTCCGGCAGGTCGACCACCACCTGCAACTCCGGCTTGTTGTCGAAGGGCAGAAGCTTGACCGTAACGTCCTTCGTGCCGAACAGCGCCAGCGACCCGACCGTGGCGACGCCGACCAGTCCCAGGAACAGCCAGGCGCGGCCCTTGGACGCGAGGATCGGCTTTGCGGCGCGAAGGTATAGGCGCCCCAGGGCGCCGATCTCGCCGTGCCCGGGCGCATGCGCGCCCCCTGCCCCCTCGCCGCTCGCCAGCGCCTTGCTGGCGACCTTCAGCATGAGCCAGGGCGTCAGGATCACGGCGACGAAGAACGAGAAGATCATGGCCGCCGACGCGTTCGCCGGGATGGGGCTCATGTAGGGCCCCATCATGCCGGACACGAACAGCATCGGCAGCAGCGCCGCCACCACGGTGAGCGTGGCCACGATGGTCGGATTGCCGACCTCCGCGACGGCGTCGACCGCCGCCTGGACTGGCGAGCGCCCGTCCCGCATGGCCCAGTGACGCGAGATGTTCTCGATCACCACGATCGCGTCGTCGACCAGGATGCCGATGGAGAAGATCAGCGCGAACAGGCTCACGCGGTTCAGCGTGTAGCCCATGATCCGCGCGGCGAAGAGCGTCAGCAGGATGGTGGTGGGGATGACGACCGCCACCACCACCGCCTCGCGCCAGCCGATGGAGACGGCGACGAGCAGCACGATGGAGATCGTGGCGAGCCCGAGGTGGAACAGGAGCTCGTTGGCCTTCTCGTTGGCGGTCTCGCCGTAGTTGCGGGTCACGGACACGTCCACGTCCGCGGGCACGAGCTCGCCCTTGAGGTGACCGAGGCTCTCCACGATGCGGTCGGCGATCACCACCGCGTTGGCGCCCGCCCGCTTGGCGACCGCGATCGACACGGCAGGCGTGCGCGCGAACCCGCCCTCGGCCATAGGGTCGCGCACAAGGCTGGACACCCGCGTCTCGGCCGGATGCGTCGCGAGCGAGATGGTCGCGAGGTCGCGCACGTAGACGGGTCGGCCGTCGCGGGTGGTGACCAGCAGGTTGCCGATCTCGTCGAAGCTCTGAAGGGTCTGGCCTGCGACCAGCGGCAGCTGGCGGCCGTTCTCGCGCACCTGGCCGGCCTGGAACGAGCGGTTGGCGCCTTCCAGCTTGGCGGCGAGCTGCTGCAGGGTGACGCCGTTGCGCGCGAGCGCCTCCGGATTGGGCTCGACCCTGATCTCCTCCGGCTGCTCGCCCACGATGTAGGTCAGGCCGACGTCGTCCAGCTTGGAGATCGCGACGCGCAACTCCCGGGCGACCCGCGTGAGGCCGTTGGCGTCCCAGCGCGCCGCCGCATCGGGCTTGGGCGTCAGCGTCATCACCACGATGGCGACGTCGTCGATGCCGCGGCCCACGATCAGTGGCTCCGGGATCCCCACCGGGATCCGGTCCATGTTGGCGCGCACCTTCTCGTGCACGCGCAGGATGGCCGCGTCGGAGCTCGTGCCGACCAGGAAGCGCGCCGTCACCATCACGGCGTCGTCCTTGGTCTGCGAGTAGACGTGCTCCACGCCGTTGATGCTCTTGACGATGGTCTCCAGCGGCTCGGTAACGAGCTTGACCGCGTCCTCGGCCTTGAGGCCGTCCGCCCGCACCATGATGTCCACCATGGGCACGGAGATCTGCGGCTCCTCCTCGCGCGGCAGCGTGACCAAGGCCACGAGCCCGAGCGCGAAGGACGCCAGCAGGAACAGCGGCGTGAGCGGCGAGCGGATGAAGAAGCGCGTCAGCGCGCCGGCGACGCCCAGCCGGTGGGGAGCGGCGTTCGGGGCGCTCATGGGGTCACCACGCGGTCGCCGGCCCGCAGGCCGGACAGAATCTCGACCCGGCCGTCCTGGGCCGGGCCCAGCACGACGGGGACATCGATCGCGCCGCCTTCCGCCGCGACGCGGACATAGTCTACGCCCTCGCGCGTCTGCACCGCGTCGGCCGGCACGGCGAGGGCCTGTCGCGTCGCGACGGGAATCCACACCGGAACCCGCTCGCCGACGAAGAAATCGCCCAAACCATCCACCTCGGCGTCCGCGATGACGCGACCGCCCTCGAGCTCCGGATAGACCTTCACGATCTTGCCCTGGCGGCGCGGTCCGCCCTGCGCCTCCGCGCCGGGCCCGCGCCCGCCCACGCTCACCGGGTCCCCGGCCTTGATGTGCGCGGCGTGTCGTTCCGGCAGCGCGAGGCGCAGGTAGTAGCCGCCAGCCGCAATGCGCGCGACGGTCTCCCCCGGCATGATCACCGATCCGGGCACGGTGGGCACGGTCAGCACGCGGCCGTCCTTGGGCGCGAGCACCTGGCCCTCGGTGGTCTGCTGCACGATGACCGCCCGGTCGGCCTGGGAGGCTGCGATCTGGTTGGTCAGCACGTTGGCGGCGGTGCGCAGCTGGTCCAGGCGGCTTTGGGTCTCCGCGCCGCGGGCGATCAGGGCCTGCGACCGCTCGAGGTCCGCCTTGGCGTTTTCGAGCTGCGCCTGCAGGGCCTTGATGCGGGCGTCCACCGCCTGGAGCTGCAGCGCGAGCTTTTCGTCCCCGACGGTGGCGATCACCTGGCCCGCCTTGACGGCCGTACCTTCGTCAACCGAGCGGGACAGGAGCACGCCCCCGATGCGGGCGCGGGCCGGGACCGTGTCGCGGCTCTGCACCTGGCCGAACACGGCCTTGAGGTCCTGCACGGTCGTCGGCTGCAGGACGACTTCGCCGGCCTGCGCGACGGAACATTGCAGCGCCAACATCAGCGCTACGGGAGCGAGGGCCTTCCGCATGGTGGAATCCTGTCCGGTCTGAGGGCGCCTCGACGGGGAGGCGGCGTGACGGCCGCGCCGTCTTCCATTTGACATATATTCGAACATGCGCAATCATTCAAGCCATGAAGGCCGAAGCCCTTGCCGCCGCGGCGGACGATGCGAGCGCGTTTCTCAAGTCGCTGGCGAGCCCAGTCCGCCTGCGGATCCTGTGCGCCATCAGCGCGCGCGACGCGTCGGTGAGCGAGCTGGCTGCGCTCCTGAGGGTGCGGCAGAGCGTGGTCTCGCAGCACCTCGCGCTCTTGCGGAAGGACGGTCTCGTGAACGCCCGCCGGGACGGGCAGACCGTCTGGTACGCCGTCGCCGACGCGCGCGTGGAAAATGTCATGGAGGCGCTGCAGGCGGCCTTCTGCCCAGCCGCGGACGACAGCGGACCGCGCCCCACCGGCAAGCGGTGAGGCGCGCAACCGCGGCTGGATCAGCGGAACGCTTCGCCTACGCGGCATCCCAGCCCCTTGAAGATCATCGCCGCCGGGCAGAAGCCGGTGAACGCCGACTGGAGCATGTTCAGCCCGACGAAGGCGGTGAACAGCAGGAACCACGGCGACACCAGGTAGACCAGCGCCGCCGAGAGCAGCACCATGCACCCGGCGAAGGCCAGAACCGCGCGATCGATCGTCATTGCTTCGTCCTCTGGATGTGGAGGCGGCCTCAGGCCACCTCTTCGTGGATTTCCTTGAGCTTGGTGATGCCGAGCATGTCGAGCGCGAGCTTCTCGTAGAACGTCTCGCTCTTCCCCTGGCGGATCTTGCGCAGGAAGTACCGCTCGAACCCGATCTTGGCGGCGTGCACCCACTTGCCCGAAGCCGACCAGTTCACGTTGCGCGGCGGGATTTGCGGCTGCGCCACGAAGGCGATGCCGCTGTCGCCGAAATCGGCGAGGCACACGGCGTTCCAGCTCGCGACGGCCTTGGGCTGCTCGCCCCGGATCAGCGCGCTCACGTTCTGGGCCGTGGCCGTCACCATGGATTCGATCATGAACCCGGTCTTCGGGACGCCCACGGGCAGCGGCGTCTTGCCGACCGGCGGAATCGCCACGCAGACGCCGATGGAGAAGATGTTCGGGTAGGCCGGGTTGCGCTGGTGCTTGTCCGCCAGGATGAACCCGCGCGGATTGCACAGCCCCTCGACCCCGCGAACGGCCTCCACGCCCCGGAAGGCCGGCAGCATCATGGAGAACGCGAAGGGCAGCTCGTGCTTGGCCTTCGTCGAGCCATCCTCGTTGACCTCGTCGACGAGCATGACGCCCGGCTCGACCTTGGTCACCTTGGCGTTGGTGATCCACTTGATGTGCTTCTCGCGCAGCGCGCTCTCGAGCAGGCTCTTGGTGTCCCCGACCCCGTCCAGCCCGAGGTGGCCGATATAGGGCTCCGGCGTCACGAAGGTCATCGGCACGCGGTCGCGCACCTTGCGGCGCCGCAGCGCCGTCTCGAGGATGAACGCGAACTCGTAGGCCGGCCCGAAGCACGACGCGCCCTGGACGGCGCCGATCACCACGGGGCCGCCCTTGGCGGCGAGTTGCTCGAAGGCCGTCCGCGCCTCCAGCGCGTGGTCGATGTGGCAGACCGACTGGGTATGGCCCTGCGGACCCAGGCCCTCGATTTCGTCGAAGGCCAGCTCGGGCCCGGTGGCGATCACCAGGTAGTCGTAGTCGAGGGTCGAGCCGTCGTTCAGCTCGATCTGGTTCGCCTCGGGCCGCAGGCGCCGTGCGCCTTCCGGGCGGAAATCGATGCCCCGGCGCGCCATCACGGGGGCGAGATCGACCTCGATCTCTTCCTTCCCCCGCCAGCCGACCGCGACCCAGGGATTGGAGGGTACGAAGCTGTAGGTCGCGCCCTTGTTGACGACCGTGAGGCGGTCGCCGGGCCGGAGCGCGTCCTTCATCTCGTAGGCCATGATGGTTCCGCCGAGACCGGCGCCGAGGATGACGACATGGGCCATGGGAGTTCCTCCTTGCAGGTCGCCCGGCCGTTCCGGTCTTCAGACAGCGACAATGTATCGTATATTCGAAGTCACGATTATATCAAGCCCGGCTTTTACCTTCTCGACGGGTTCCAGGCCAGAGATCCCCGCGCCGCTTCCCGTGTCTGGAGCCGGGCGGCGCGGCGCGACGCTCAGCATGCCCCTGCTGTTGCGCGCTGTCGTTGCGCTAAGTCATCGGCCTGAGGTGTGGGCCGTCAGCGCGGCGCGAGGCTGTCCACCCAGGATCGCAGCAGCCTCTCGTCGGCGAGGCCTGCCTGCTGGGCGGCCACCTTCCCGTGTTGCAGGGCGAAGAGCGCCGGAATGCCGCGCACTCCGAAGCGGGCGGCGGCCTCGGGATTCTCGTCCACGTTGACCTTCACGAACCGGGCCCGGGGCTCGAGGTCCTTGGCCGCGCGCTCGAAGACGGGCGCCATGGCCCGGCATGGGCCGCACCACGGCGCCCAGAAGTCCACGATGAGCGGCAGGTCGCTGCGCGCGACATGCTTCTCGAAGCGCTTGGCGTCGAGTTCGACAGGGCGTCCCTGGAACAGCTGCGCCTGGCAGCGGCCGCACACGGCCTGGGCGGCCGGGCGGTCGGCGGCGATGCGGTTCACCTGGTCGCATTGAGGGCAAACGACATGCATGGACGCGCTCATGGTCGACTCCCGGCTGTGATGGTCAAGACTCGTTCCCGCCTGATGACGTCAACGCCCGGAACAAGGAAGCGGCGCCTCCAGCCCGGCGGCGGCCCGGTTCAACCCAATGCCGATATCAGGGCTCCTGCCCACCCCGGCGTTGCATTCCTCGGATCACAATATATATTCGAATGAACGAAATGAAAGGCTGCCTTTCGCGAAGGCGGCCCAACCCTGGATGCCCCATGTTCGGATTGTTCAAGAAAAGCGCGCCTGTGAAGACCATGACGCCCCATGACGTCCACCACTTGCTGTCCTCCAGCGCCGTCGCGCTCGTGGACGTCCGCGAGCCGGGCGAATTCGGCGCGGAGCGCATCCCTGGCGCTCTGAACATTCCGCTGTCCCGCTTCCAGGCCGAGGCGCACCGTTTGCCTCAGGACAAGCCCGTCGTTCTGCACTGCCTGGCCGGGGGGCGCTCCAAGACGGCGCTGGACCTGTGCTCACGCCTGGGCCTGCCTGTCGACACGCACATGGGGGGCGGCATCTCCGCCTGGAAGGCCGCCGGCCTCCCCGTGGAGCGCTGACCGGCGTCAGGGCCTGTCGGCCTGTGCGGCTGGCGCCGTTCGGCCCGAGCGCTTAAGCTCCAGCCTCCGCATCCCCCGGAGGTTCCGCATGCGCTGGGCCGTCGCCCTGTTTTCCATCGCGTTTCTGACGAACGCCGCGCCAGCGGCGGAGCTCCTTCCACCCGTTGTGAAAGTCGGCGTGCTGACCGACATGTCCGGCCCCTTCGCCGACCAGGTCGGGGCGGGATCGGTGGCGGCGGCCCGTCTGGCTGTCGAGGATTTCCAGCGCGAGGGCGCTGGGTTCTCCGTCGAGATCCTGCAGGCCGACCACCAGAACAAGCCGGACGTGGGGCTCGCAGCCGCGCGGCGCTGGCTGGATGTCGACGGCGTGTCCGCGATCGTGGACCTCCCCAACTCCGCCGTGGCGCTCGCGGTGGCCAATCTCATGCGCGAGCGCGACCGCGTGGCCCTCGCCTCGTCCGCCATGACCTCGGAACTCACGGGCAAGTCCTGCGCGCCCACCACCGTGCAATGGGTCTCCGACACCTGGGCCCAGGGCCGCGGCCTCGCCCGCTCCCTGGCCGCGGAAGAACTGAAACGCTGGTACTTCGTCGCGGTCGACTACGCCCTCGGCGCTGCCCTGGAGCGGGACGCGACGACCGCGCTGGCCGAGGCCGGCGGCGAGGCCGTGGGCTCGTTCCGCCATCCCCTCGGCGCGGGCGATTTCTCCTCGCCCCTGCTGGCCGCAACCGGCAGCGGCGCGCAGGTTCTGGCGCTCGCCAACACCGGCGCGGACCTCATCAACGCGATCAAGCAGGCCAGCGAATTCGGCGTCGCCGGCAAGATGACTCCCGCCGCCCTGTTCATCCAGCTGTCGGACGTCCACGCCCTCGGGCTCGAGGCGACCCAGGGCCTGCGCCTCGTCACCGGCTTCTACTGGGACCGCGACGAGCGGACCCGCGCCTTCAGCCGGCGCTTCGCCGCCGTCATGAACGGCCGCATGCCCACGGAGGACCACGCGGGCGTCTATTCCGCCCTGCTCGCCTATCTGCGCGCCGTCCGGGACGCCCGCACGGTGGCTGGCGGCGAGGTGGTCGCGGCCATGCGTCGGGCGCCTATCGACGACCCGCTGTTCGGGCCCACCCAGTTGCGGAGGGATGGGCGGGCGGTCCACGCCATGCAACTCTATGAGGTGAAGAAGCCCGGAGAGAGCCGCTACGCCTACGACTACTACAGGCTCGTGGCGACCCTGCCGGGGGAGCAGGCCTTCCGGCCGGAGAACGCCGGAGGCTGCGCACCAACCCAGCCCAGGCAATAAAAAAGGCCCCGCAGCGCGCTGCGGGGCCTGGGATTCCACCTGTCTGCGGTCAGTCGCAGCGGCGAATGCGCTTGGTGATCAGGTCGCCGTCCTCGTTGCGGCGCTGGACCGTGATGGTGCGGCAGCCGCTCACGCTGCCCGTCTCGTAGCCCCAGCGGCGATGCTCGCGCCAGTCGCGGTCGCCGTGGCGCTCGATCCGGACGCCGCCCGGCCCAATGGAGAAGTCCTGGGCGAAGCTCACGCCAGCGGAGGCGGCCAGCACGGCGGATGCGAGAATGATGGCTTTCATCGTCATGCTCCAGTTGTTTTCAGTGGGAGCACAACGCCTGCCGAAGGACGGGGTTCTACAAGGGTTGTGATGGAAGCGCCCTTCGCTCGTCGCTCACGGACGCGGTGGCGCGGCCTTTTCGGGCAGGGGAAACAGCGTCGCGAAGCGTGCAAAGGCGGCCCGGTCCCCCTCGATCACCAAGGCTCCGCTCACCTCCATGCCGTCCAGGGGGGCGCCTCCATAGACGACAGCCGCGACCGCCGGGGGCTCGCCGGCCACCGTCACCGCCGCAGGGGGATCGCCTTCCGCCGCGCGCCGAGCCTCGATCAGGCCCTCGCCGACGCTGACCAGGAAACGCTCGTCCCCGAGCCGGAAGGCGATGCGGACGGCGAAGTCCCCGGCCCGGCCGGGATCGAACATGGTTCGGAACGACAGCATCAGCGAGGTCGCGCTGAGCGGCAGGGTGGGATCATGCAGGGGCGAGCGCGTCGCCCAGCGCCCGAGCGCGGCCATGATGGGCTCCGCCTCGTAGCCCCAGGGCGTGAGCTCGTAGACCTGCGCGGCCGCGGGCGGCGGGAGCTTGCGCCGGACCAGGAGCCCAGCCGCCTCCAGTCCCTCGAGCCTCTGCGTAAGCACATTGGCGCTGATGCCCGGCAGGTCGCCCCGCAGGTCGCTGAAGCGCTTGGGCCCCAGCATGAGCTCGCGCATGACCAGCAGGGCCCAGCGCTCGCCCACGAGATCCAGCGCATGCGCGGCCCCGCAGGCGTCGTGGTAGCTCCGCCCGATAGCCGAATCCTGCTTGGTTATTTTTTCTAACTTCATGGTTGTCTTTCATAACACATTGGGGCAGGCTGCTCAACGTGAGAGCAAGGAGCCCCCCCGATGACCCAGCTCATTTTCGTGAACCTCCCCGTGTCGGATCTGCGCAGGGCGACAGCCTTCTACGAGTCGGTCGGCGCCACGAAGAACGAGATGTTCTGCGACGACACCGCTTCCTGCATGGTCTTCTCGGATACGATCCACGCCATGCTGCTGACCCACGACAAGTTCCGCCAGTTCACCCCCAAGGCCATCGCGGACGCACGGACCAGCACGGAAGTGCTGCTCTGCCTTTCGGCGGACAGCCGCGACGCCGTTGACGCCATGGTCGGCAAGGCGGGCGCCGGCGGCGGCAAGGCCGATCCGACCCCGCGGCAGGACTATGGCTTCATGTACGGCCGCAGCTTCGAGGACCCGGACGGGCACATCTGGGAGATCATGTGGATGGACATGGAGGCCGCCAAGGTCGCCATGGCTCGCGAGCCGGCTTCGGCCTGAGGGAGGCGTCCATGACCGCCATCTCCCATTGCCTCTGGTTCGACGGCGAGGCCGAGGAAGCCGCCCGCTTCTACGTGTCCATTGTCCCGAACTCCCGGATCGACCACGTCATCCCCGCCATGGTGGACACGCCGCACGTGAAGCTGGGCGAGGTGCTCCTGGTGGAGTTCACCCTCGCCGGGCAACCCTACGCCGCCCTGAACGGCGGGCCGGAGTTCAAGTTCACGCCAGCCGTGTCGGTCTTCCTGCGCTGCGACTCGCAGGCGGAGATCGACCGCGTCTGGGACGCCCTCGCCGACGGCGGGCAGCCCATGGCGTGCGGATGGATCACGGACCGCTACGGCCTCGCCTGGCAGGTCGTGCCGAACGACATCACCGACATGTTGAAGGACAAGGATCCGGCCAAGTCGAGGCGCGTCATGGAGGCCGTGATGACCATGGTGAAGCTGGACGGGCCGACGCTGCGCCGCGCCTATGCGGGCGCGGACGCCTGACGCGACAACAACCAACAGGAGGAAACCGATGCCCGCCAATCCTTTCGTCTGGTACGAGCTGATGACCGGGGACCTGGACGCGGCCGTGGCGTTCTACGGAAACGTCGTCGGCTGGACCGCCCAGCCCTTCGAGGGCGGCGATCCGCCCTACATCCTCATGGGCGTCGGCCCGCGCGAGCACGCTGCCGGCATGATGACCATGCCGGACGAGCTGAAATCGGCAGGAGTGCGCCCGCACTGGATGGGCTACATCGGCTGCCGCGACGTGGACGCGAAAACCGCGGATGTCCGCCAGGCCGGCGGGAAGGTGCATCGCGAGCCCTGGGACATTCCAAACGTCGGCCGGATCTCGGTCGTGTCGGATCCAGGCGGCGCCGTGTTCGGCCTGTTCCAGCCCAAGGAGATGGACGAGCCTCCGCCCCTGCCGGCGCCCATGGCGCGCGGCCATGTCGGCTGGCGCGAACTCTACGCCGCCGACGGCGAGCAGGCGTTCAGGTTCTACGCCGACCAGTTCGGCTGGACCAAGGAGCGCGACATGGACATGGGCCCGATGGGCGTCTACCGCATCTTCGCCATCGACGGGGTCGGGTCGGGCGGCATGATGACCAAGCCCCCGCAGGTCCCCATGCCGCACTGGGGCTTCTACTTCACCGTCCCGGAGATCAATGCGGCGGTGGATCGCGTGAAGGCCCATGGCGGCCAGGTGCTGAACGGCCCCATGGAGGTGCCCGGCGGCGCCTGGATCATCCAGGCCCTCGACCCGCAGGGCGCCGGCTTCAACCTGGTGGCGCCGCCTCCCGCCGCAGGCTGACCGCCCCCTCCGNGGCGCCGCCTCCCGCCGCAGGCTGACCGCCCCCTCCGCCGTCCTTGCGAGGAGCCCAAAGGGCGACGAAGCAACCCAGGGGCGCCGGGCGTCCATGCTGTTGATGGACGCGGACGCGCCGTGCCCGTGGATTGCTCCGTCGCTCCGCTCCTCGCAGGTCCGGAGAACCGGCAGGCGGCCTCGGGTCGCCGCAGTTCCTAGCGCGCGTCCAAAGTCGGGATGACCCGGCCCGAGATGCGCCCGTCGACCACCTCGACGATGCGGTCGCAGCGCTGCGCCAGGTCCAGGTTGTGGGTGACGATCAGGAAGCTGGTGCCCCGGTCCCGGTTGATGCGCCGCATCAGCTCGAACACCGCGTCAGCCGACACCGAGTCCAGGTTGCCGGTCGGCTCGTCCGCCAGCACCAGGGACGGGTCCATGGCCAGCGCGCGCGCGATGGCCACGCGCTGCTGCTGCCCGCCGGAGATGTTGGTCGCCTTGTGGTCGCGCCAGCGGGACAGGCCCACCCAGTCGAGCAGCTCGTCCGCGCGGCGCTCCATCGCGGCGTCCGGGTGGCCCCGGTCGAGCAGCATGGGCATGACCACGTTCTCGTGCGCCGTGAAGGCAGAGATCAGGTAGTGGTATTGGAACACGAAGCCGATGGCCCGCCCCCGCAAGGTCGTGATCGCCGCGTCCCCGAGCTCGGTCGTGTCCTCCCCGTTGATGAAGAGCGTGCCCGAGGTCGGCCGGTCCAGGAGGCCGACGATGTTGAGCAGCGTGCTCTTGCCCGAGCCGGACGGGCCCATGAGGGCCACGAACTCGCCCTCGTGCAGCGCGAGGTCGATCCCGTGCAGCACCTCCGTCTCGGTCGGCAGGCCGACATTGTAGGACTTGCAGATTCCCTCGAGGCGGATGACGTCAGCCACGGATGGCCTCCACCGGGTCCAGCCCCGCGGCCCGCAGCGCCGGCGCGGTTCCGGCCCCCACGCCCGTGACCGTCGCGATCAGCGTCGCCACGACGAACAGGCCGGGCGACAGGATCAGCGGGAACAGCTCCGACCCGTCCGCCTGCCGGGCGACGCTGTGCCACAGGACGAGCGCTCCCGCGCCCATGGCCGAGCCGACCAGCGACCCGAAGAAACCGAGCACGCCGCCCTGGATCAGGAACACGCGCAGGATCTGGCCCTTGCGCGCCCCCATGGCCCGCAGGATCCCGATGTCCTTGGAGCGCTGGATCACCGACACGATCAGCACCGCGGCGATGCCGAAGGCGACCGAAAGGCCAACGAACAGGCGGATCAGCGTGTTCGAGTTCTGCTGCGCCCGCACGGCGGTGAAGAACTGCGCATTGGTCTTGATCCAGCTGTCCGCCTGCACGGGCAGGCTGGCCGAGATCTCGCGCGCGATGGTCTCCGCCGCGTAGATGTCCTTCACGGTCATGTCGATGGAGGTGACGCCGCCGATGAGGTTGAACAGGCTCTGCGCCGTGCGCAGCGCCACGAAGGTGCTGCGCTGGTTGGCCCCCTTGTTGCCCAGGTCGAAAATGCCCCGGATCGTCAGCACCCGGTCGCCACCCTGCGCGGTGGTGACGTGCATGCGGTCCCCGAGCGTCACGCCCAGGTCGTTGGCGAGTTCGGTGCCGATCAGGATGTCGTCCGTGCCGAGCCGCGTCTCGCCCTGCACGATGTAGTCGGGCACACGCACGATCCGGAAATAGTGCTCCGGCTCGATGCCCGTGAGCGTGACGCTGCGCCCGGCCGACCCGCGAACCGCGAGCCCCGCGCCGGAGACGCTGGGGGAAACCGTGACCACGTCCGCCCGCGCCGTCATGGCCTCGCGGATCGTCCGCCACTGGTCGATGCTCAGGATCCGCTGCGACGGCCGCTGCACGATGGCCGCCTCGATCTCGTGCGGACCGCCCCGCAGCGGGCGCGCCACCTCATCCGGCGGGATCAGCTGGATCTGCGGCTGCGAGGTGAGCACGCGCTTGATGAAGTTCGCCTGCAGCCCGCTGAGCATGGCGGACATGAACACGATCACCGCCACCCCGATGGCGATGCCGCCCAGGATGAACCCGGTCTGCATCCGCCCCTCGGCCAGGAACCGCAGGGCCGCGATCCATTCGAAGGGCAGCCAGCGCCTCACGGCTGGACCGCCCTGATCCGCTGCCCGGCGCGGACGCCTGCCGAGACCGGGAGCAGGAGGTCTCCGGGTTTCACCCCGTCGAGGATCTGCACCCGGTCCCCTGCCCGCAGCCCGAGCTTCACCGGCTGGTCGTGCGCGCGTCCACCGTTGGAGACCAGCACGAAAGGCGCGCCGCCATTGGCGTCGTGGACCACGCGCGCGGGCGCGACCAGGGCTCCCCCGCGGCGGTCGACCTCGATGTCCACCGACACGGTCATGTCCTGCCGCAGGTAGTCCGGCGCGTCCTTGGCGGTGAGCTTCACCTCCACGGAGGCTCGGTTGATGTCGACGGACGGGTTGATGTAGCTGAGCGTCGCCGGAAACCGCAGGTCGGGATAGGCGTCGGCCGACGCCAGGGCGGACTGCCCCACCTTGAGCAGGCCGAGGTTCTTCTCGTCGATCTGCACGACGAGCTGCACGTCGCCTGTGGGGGCGAGCACCAGCAGCGACTTGCCGGGCTGCACCACCGCACCCTTCTCGACGTTGCGGCTGATGAGCACGCCGTCGCGCGGCGCCGTGATCAGGCTGTAGCCAAGGCGCGCCTTGGCGGTCGCAAGCGCCGCCCGGGCCTGGGCGAGCTGCGTTTCGGCCATCACGTAATCGCTGCCGCCCGGGCTCGACGTGTAGACCTGCAACTCCGCCGTGCGGGCCTGCGTGCGCGCCACGTCCAGGTTCTTGGTGGCCTCGTCCAGCGCCGCCTGGGTGCCGAAGCCGCCCTTGGCGAGGCGCTGGGCGCGCTCGTAGGTCGCCTCCGCGTTCGCGAGCGTGGCCCTGGCCTGCTTCAGCGTCTCCTGGGCCGCGGGCTGCGTCAATTCGCGCATCTGGCGCATGCGCGCCTCGGCCTGGGCCACTGCGCCCTCGGCCAGCACCATCGCCGACTGCAGTTCCTCGCGCTCGAGCCGGATGAGGGGCTGCCCCCGCTTGACGGTCTGCCCTTCGTCGACCAGCACCTCGTCCACGACGCCCGTGATCTGGCTGCCGATGTCGACCCGGTACGGCGTCTCCACGTGGCCGCTGGCCACCACGGTCTTCACGAGGTCGGCCTTGACCACCGGATAGGCTGTCACCTCCGGTCCGAAATACCAGCGCGCCAGGCCCAGGCCCATGAGGGCGGCGACGCCCAGCGTCAGAAAGCCCCTCCAGGCTAACGCGAGCGCCGTGCGGATGCGGGAGCGAGGCGGCGCCTGGCGGTAGGACGTGGGCGCCCGGGCGGTGTTGGTCTGGTCCACAGTCGACCTCGGGGGTGATCTTGTGGATGTTCTGCGCCCGTCCGACAAGGCTCGCCATGAGATAGATCATCTGCCTCGAGCCGGCGCCCTGTTATGGACTGCGCTCTTGACCTTCCCACCATGGGAAGCCCCATATGCACTGCCGACCATCGAGAGGAGTCCCCCATGGCGGCCACAGCGACCCGGGCGCGAGCCGAACCGACCACCCAAGTGGAGATCCCTGTCCAGGGCATGACCTGCGCGTCCTGCGTCGGCCGGGTGGAGCGCGCCATCCGGGCGGTCCCGGGCGTCACGGCCGCCAACGTGAACCTGGCCACCGAGCGATCGACCGTGTCCCTGTCGGCCGGCGCCGACGTGAAGGCCGTAGCCGAGGCCATCCTGGACGCCGGCTACGAACCGGTTGAGACGACCGTCGAGCTCGCCGTCCGCGGCATGACCTGCGCGTCCTGCGTCAGCCACGTCGAGCGCGCGCTGAAGCGCGTGCCCGGGGTCGTGGACGCCACCGTGAACCTCGCCACCGAGCGCGCTTCCGTCCGCTCGTTCGGCGTTCCCTCAGCGGACCTGATCACCGCGGTCGAGGAGGCCGGCTATGAGGCCGAGCCCGCCCTGTCGGGCCAGGACCAGACCGACCGCGAGCGCGAGGCGCGCGCCGCCGAGATCGCCGGCCTGAAGCGCGACGTGATCCTGGCCGCCCTGGGCGCGGCCCCGCTGCTTGTCATCGAAATGGGCGCGCACTTTTCGGACGCCTTCCACCACTGGCTGATGATGACATTCGGAGACCGGGCCTTGGGGCTCGTCTCCTTCGTCCTCGCCACCTTCGTGCTGTTTGGCCCCGGCCTGCGCTTCCAGCGCAAGGGCTGGCCCGCGCTGGCGCGGCTCGCGCCCGACATGAACAGCCTCGTCGCGCTCGGCGGCCTTGCGGCCTATGGCTACTCCGTCGTGGCGACCTTCGCGCCCGGGCTCCTGCCGGAAGGCGCGCGTTTCACTTACTACGAGGCCGCCGCCGTGGTGGTGGCCCTCATCCTGCTCGGCCGGTGGTTCGAGGCCCGGGCCCGCGGCGGGGCGGGCGAAGCCATCCGCCGCCTGCTGACTCTGCAAGCCAAGGCCGCGCGCGTGGTGCGGGATGGCCAGGAGGTCGAAGTCCCGATCGAAGCCGTGCGCGTAGGCGACGTGGTGGCTGTGCGCCCGGGCGAGCGGCTGCCGGTGGATGGCGTCGTGGTGGAGGGCTCGTCCTACGTGGACGAATCCATGATCACCGGCGAGCCGATCCCGGCCAGCCGAGCCGCCGGCGACCGCGTCATCGGCGGGTCGGTGAACGGCAACGGCGCTCTGCGCTTCCGCGCCGCCAAGGTCGGGGGCGACACCCTGCTGGCCCAGATCGTCCGCACCGTTCAGCAGGCTCAGGGCTCCAAGCTGCCCATTCAGGCCGTGGTGGATCGGATCACCCTCTGGTTCGTGCCCGCGGTCATGGCCGTCGCGGCCCTGACATTCGTGGCGTGGCTGGTTTGGGGCCCCTCCCCGGCCCTCACCTACGCCCTGGTGAACGCCGTGGCGGTGCTGATCATCGCCTGCCCATGCGCCATGGGGCTCGCCACGCCGACCTCCATCATGGTCGGAACTGGCAAGGCCGCCGAGCTCGGCATCCTGTTCCGCCGCGGCGAGGCGCTGCAGCAGCTGCGCGAGGCCACCGTGGCCGCCCTCGACAAGACCGGCACGCTGACCCGCGGCAAGCCGGAGCTGACCGACATCGAGACGGCCCCCGGCTTCACGCGGGAGGAAGTGCTGCGGCTCGTCGCGGCCGTGGAGAGCCGTTCGGAGCATCCGGTCGGCGCCGCGATCGTGGCGGCGGCCGGCCGGGAAGGCCTCGACCTGCCGGCGCCGACGACCTTTGAGGCCGTTCCCGGGCTTGGCGTGCGCGCCACCGTGGAGGGGCGCAAGGTCGATGTGGGCGCCGACCGCCTGATGGTCCGTCTCGGCCTCGACCCGGCGGGCTTCGCCGAAACGGCGGCCCGCCTGGGCTCGGAGGGCAAGACGCCGCTCTATGCGGCCTTGGACGGCCGGCTCGCCGCCATCCTGGCCGTGTCCGACCCCATCAAGGACACCACGCCCGCGGCCCTGGACGCGCTGCGCGCGCAAGGCCTCAGGATCGTGATCATCACTGGCGACAACCGCGCCACGGCGCAGGCCATCGCGCGGCGGCTGGGCGTGGACGAGGTGATCGCCGAGGTGCTGCCCACCGACAAGGCGGACGTGGTCAAGCGCCTGCAGGCGGATGGGGTCGCCCGGGTGGCCTTCGTCGGCGACGGAGTGAACGACGCGCCGGCGCTGGCCCAGGCCGACGTGGGCGTCGCCATCGGAACGGGCGCGGACATCGCCATCGAAAGCGCCGACGTGGTGCTGATGTCCGGCGACCTTGCAGGCGCGGCCAACGCCGTCGCGCTCAGCCGCGCCACCATCCGCAACATCCGCCAGAACCTCGCCTGGGCCTTCGGCTACAACGTCGTGCTGATCCCGGTCGCGGCGGGCGCGCTCTATCCGCTGTTCGGCGTGACCATGTCGCCCATGTTCGCCGGCCTCGCCATGGCCTTCTCCAGCGTCAGCGTGGTCACGAACGCGCTCCGCCTGCGCGGATTCCGGCCCGTGCTTCGGGAGGCTCGCCCATGAACATCGGCGAAGCGGCCCGCGCCTCCGGCGTGTCCGCCAAGATGGTGCGCTACTACGAGTCCATCGGCCTGATCCGCCCCGCCGCGCGCACCGAGGCTGGGTACCGGGTGTACGGCCCGGACGACGTCAACACGCTGCGCTTCGTCAAGCGCGCCCGTTCGCTCGGCTTCTCCATGGAGGAGACCGCCGAGTTGCTGAACCTTTGGCGGGACAAGACGCGCGCCAGCGCCGACGTGAAGGCCTTCGCCCTGAAGCACGTGACCGACCTGGAGCGCCGCATCGCCGAGTTGCAGGGCATGGCCGCCACTCTCCGCCACCTCGCCCAGTGCTGCGCGGGCGACCAGCGCCCGGATTGTCCCATCCTGGACGACCTCGCCCAGGCGAACCAGACGCCTAGCCCCTCGCCGTCATCGCGAGCGTAGCGAAGCGATCCAGACCCTTCCGGATGCGAATGAAGGCTGCCGAAAGGGTGGAACCGCCACGGAGCCGTCGTCTTTGAGGGGCAACCTGTTCGCCCCCCAAGAGGAGAGACCATGATTCGAACCACGCTCCTGGCCGCCCTGATCCTGGTCCCCGGCGCCGCCTGGGCCCAGCAGAACGACGCGCGCGCGGCGGCAGAGATCCTGAAGCGCGACAACCTCGTCGACACCTATTGCGGCGACGACGCCAGCCAGCCCCTGCCAGGCTTCACCGAGGAGGCCACGGACGAAGCCTGCGACATCGTTTCGAGCGAGGATGACGACTGACGGGAGCCCCGCTCGGGTCTAGCGCCCTCTCCCGTCCGTCGGGAGAGGGCGCTTGGTCAGCGGGTCCAGTAGAAGATGAACGCCAGGATCAGCGGGATGGCGACCGCCACCGACCTGGCGAGGCGCACGAAGGCCCGGTAGGTTCGCTCGTGCTCCTCGAAGTCGATGTCGGGCGTGACGTCTGGGACGGAGTGCATGCTGTGCGTGTCCATGGCGGACCTCCTTCGATCGCGGGGAAACGGGTCGAGGCAGCAGGGGTTCCTCCCGGAGCGACGCAGTCCGCTTGCGATAGGGCAATGTCTTTTCCATTCTGGCGTGCCCTGATGGGTGGGTCTGGAGACCCCCGATGAACGAGCTCCCACTTCCCGTCCGTGTCGAGAGCGCGCCCGCGCCGGCCGGCCCGGTTCACCCCGACTACCTGGCGCCCGCCGAGCCGGCCGACGGAAGCCGGCCTATCCAGACCTTGGAGGATCTCGATCACTTCGCGACCGCCATGGTCGCCGAGGCCACGCGCGGGCTGTCGCCCACGGCCCTGTCCCTGGCCATGGCCGACTGGGCCATCCACCTCGCGGTCTCGCCCGGCAAGCGGCTGGAGCTGGCGCTCGAGGCCTGGCGCATGGCCATGAAGCTGGCGGACTCCGCCGGCGCCATGGCCCGCGGCGCCGAGCCGGAGCCCTTGGCGGAGGCCCGCCCCGGTGACAACCGTTTCCGTGGTCCCGCCTGGAGCGCCCCGCCCTACCGGCTGATCAGCGAGGGGTTCCTGCTCGCGCAGCGCTGGTGGGAGGAAGCGACGCGAGGCGTCCACGGCGTGTCGCCACACCACCAGGATGTGGTGTCCTTCACCGCCCGCCAGGCTCTCGACGTGGCCTCGCCCTCGAATTGGCCCTGGCTCAACCCGGAGATCCTGGAGCGGACCGCGAAGGCCGGCGGCCTCAACCTGGCGCAGGGCTTCGCAAACTGGATGGAGGACGCGACCCGCAACCTGGCCGGCCGACCGCCCGCAGGCGCGGAGACCTTCCAGGTTGGACGCGACGTAGCCGTCACGCCCGGCAAGATCGTGTTCCGCAACCGACTGATCGAGTTGATCCAGTACGCGCCCACCACAACGCAGGTGCGCCGGGAGCCCGTGCTGCTCGTGCCGGCCTGGATCATGAAATACTACATCCTGGACCTGTCGCCCCAGAACTCGCTCGTGCGCCACCTGGTCGACAGCGGCCACACCGTGTTCTGCATCTCCTGGCGCAACGTCACGTCGGAAGATCGGGATCTCTCGCTGGACGACTATCGCCGCCTGGGCGTGATGGCCGCGCTCGACGCGATCAGCGCCATCGCGCCGGAGCGGAAGGTCCACGCCGCCGGCTATTGCCTCGGCGGCACGCTCCTGTCCCTGGCCGCGGCCGCCATGGCGGAGTTCGGCGACGACCGGCTCGCCTCCATGACCCTGTTCGCGGCGCAGACCGATTTCACCGAGCCCGGCGAGCTCCAGCTCTTCATCGACGACAGCCAGGTCTCCCTGCTCGAGAGCATGATGTGGGAGGAAGGCACGCTCGACGCGTCCCAGATGGCGGGCGCTTTCCAGATGCTGCGTTCCAACGACCTGATCTGGTCGCGGCTGGTGCATGACTACCTGATGGGCCAGCGCACGCCCCTGAACGACCTGATGGCCTGGAACGCCGACGCGACCCGCCTGCCCTATCGCATGCACTCGGAATATCTGCGCCGCTTTTTCCTCGCCAACGACCTCGCGTCCGGGCGCGTCATGGTGAAAGGGCGCCCTGTCGCCATCCAGAACATCCGGCTGCCGATCTTCGCGGTCGGCACGGAGCGCGACCACGTCGCGCCCTGGCGTTCCGTCTACAAGATCCACTACCTGGCCGAAACCGACGTCACCTTCGTCCTCACCAGCGGCGGCCACAACGCGGGTATCGTCAGCGAACCCGGCCGCAAGGATCGCCACTATCGCATGGCGGTGAAGCCGGAAGGCGCGCACCGCCTGAGCGCGGACGAATGGTTGGTCCAGTCCACCGCGGGCTCGGGCTCCTGGTGGCCGGCCTGGTTCCGATGGCTGGACGCGCGCTCCAGCAACAGCCTCGACGCTCCGCCGCCGCTCGGCAGCGAGGAGGCCGGCTACCCGGCGCTGGAGGACGCGCCGGGCTCCTATGTTCTCCAGAAATAACACGCCCAGGTTGAAACAAGCCCCATTGATCCAAGATAATCGCAGCTGACGAGCGCCTGTTTCTGCGATTCCATACTCAAGACTTGAGCAACCGTGATTCAAAGCTTTTTTCACCTCTTGAGGGCTATGCAAGGCGACGTCTTTGCGGAGCCGCGCCATGGCCATATCGCTTAACAAATTTTCGATCGCGACACGCATTACAGCCCTGAGTTGTGCATCCATGCTGGGGCTATTGGTTGTCGCAGGCGCGTATTTCGATGGAAGCCGGCGCGTGGCGGGCGCCTTTGAGGAAGCCCAGCAATATGGCGCCATTCGGCAGACGGCCCGCCAGTTCGGCCTGGCGCAGGTTGAGCTCAAGGCCATCAGCCGCGATCTGCGGTTCCGCCGGGACGACGTTGACGTCGAGCGGTTCTCGGCCGCGCTCGGGACCGCGTCCGCTCTCGCAGCCACCTTGGAGCGTCTTCCCCTGCATGAACGCTACGGCGTTGAACTGGCCGCCGCCCGCGCCCACGGAGTCGCGGTGGCCGAGAGCTTCCAGTCCGTGCAGAAGCTGAAGCAGACCATCGGGGCGGAAGGGTTCGATGGTCTCGCCAGCGGCCTCGCGGAAGCCGCCGACAAGGTGACGAGCCGCGTCCGGGGCGAGATCGACGACGAAGACGCCCTGCTCTCCGAGCGCATGCTCCAGGCCCTTGCCGCCATGCGGGCGGCCAAATCCGAATACAGGCGCACCACGGACAACAGCCAGCTCGGGGAGTTCGAGGTCAGCAAGGGACGGGTCGAGCGCGCCATCGCGCGTCTCCACCTCGACGAGGCGGCGAAGTCGTCGCTGGCGGCTGACCTGGAGACCTACGCCTCCCGCTTCGCAGCCTGGACCGAGGCCGAGAACGCCTACATGCAGGCCGCCGAGAAGCTCACCGGCGCCTTCGACGTCATCGGCCCGACCCTGTCCGAGCTCGAGCGCAAGGCGGCCGCCGACGGCGAGGCGGCCGGCCAGCGGCTCGCGGACGCCCAGGCGCTGACGCAGCGGATCATCCTGGCCGCCATCCTGGCCGGCCTCGCTTTCGGGGTGGCCTGCGCGGTCCTCGTGAGCCGCACGACGGCCCGGCCGCTGGCGCGCCTGCGGGACGCCATGCTCGCCCTGGCGTCGGGCCGAACCGACGTGGAGATCGCGGCCGCCGACCGGGCGGACGAAATCGGCCAGATGGCGCAGGCGGTCCAGACGTTCCGGCAGGCGGCGCTGGATCGCGCCCGGCTCGAGCATGAGGCCGAGGAGGAGCGGCGCGGCGCCGAACACGAGCGGGACGCGCGGGAGCTCGAGAGCCGCAGGAACGAGGCGGCCCGCGCCGAGTTCACGCGCCAGCAGGCGCACGTGGTCTCCATGTTGGCCGAGGGGCTCAAGGCCCTCTCCACCGGCGACCTCACCATGCGCATCGAACAGGCGTTCCCGCCGGAATACGAGGGCCTGCGGAGCGATTTCAACGAGGCCGCCAGCCAGATGCAGCAGGCCATCGCCGAGGTGATGACCTCCGTCGGGACCATCCGCACCCACGTGGCCGAGCTCGCGGGCGCGTCCGAGGACCTCGCGCGCCGCACGCAGCAGCAGGCGGCCTCGCTCGACCACACGGGCGCGAGCGCGCGCGAGCTCGCCGCCTCCGTGCGCGCGTCCGCGACATCCTCCCACGACGCCGCCGGCGCGGCGAGCAAGGCGATGTCGGTGGCCGAGAAGGGCGGCGGCGTGGTGCAGCAGGCGGTCGACGCCATGAGCCGCATCGAGGGCGCGTCCCAGCGCATCAACGAGATCACCACAGTGATCGACGACATCGCCTTCCAGACCAACCTGCTGGCCCTGAACGCGGCGGTGGAGGCCGCCCGGGCCGGCGAAGCCGGCAAGGGCTTCGCTGTCGTGGCGTCGGAAGTGCGCACGCTCGCGCAGCGCGCCGGCGAGGCGTCCCGCGACATCAGCGCGCTGATCGCGTCCTCCTCGGCGGAGGTGACTCAGGGCGCAGCCCTGGTGCGCTCCACCGGCGAGGCGCTGGCCCAGATCGTGGCGGCGGCCCGGCAGGTGGCGGCCGACGTGGACGGCATCTCCACCGCCGCCTCGGAGCAGATGAGCCAGATCGCCGCCATGGGCGAGGCCGTCACCGAGATGGAGCATGTCACCCAGCAGGACGCCGCCCTCGCCGAGGAGAGCGCCGCGTCGGCGGCGTCCCTGACGGACGAGGTGGAGCGCTTGAACGATCTCGTGGGTGAGTTCCGCATCCAGGCGACGGGATGGCGCCGGCTGGCGGCCTAGATCCCGGGCCGCTGATCCGACCGGCGACAGGCCTCGTATACGTACGCCAGCTCCCCCGACGGCCAAGGCGAAATCGATAACAGGGGCGACAAATGGAGAAGGACGTTCACCAAGTGGCGAGCTACATCGCCAACCTCATGCCTGAGGCGTTTGCGCAGCACCCGATGCGGCTGGATGACGACAGCGCCATCGGCTTCGACCTTGAGCGGGACTTCTCCGATCAGGAACGGCAGCGGTACCATGCTGTCGCCATGGCCTTGCTCCAATTCATGGGATCGGAGTCGCGGCACGGCGGCTAGCGGAACCTCGGCCGCGTCTCCGCCATTGTGGGTCAGGAGACGCGCCATGTCCGCCAAGCAGCCCCCTTTGCCGCAAGACGAACCGGACCCGCAGCGCAAGCCGGGCATTCCCGAACTGCCCGTTGCGGACGAGGATGTCGATCCTTTGGAGCCGGGCGGCATCGCCCCCGGCTCGCCCCCGGGCGAGACGGTCGGCAGCACGCCTGCCGTGCCGATGTCCGAGGCCGAGCGCAACGAGCGCGCCGGCCGCCGGCCCAAGGTTTGAAACCGGGGCTTTGCCGTCGCGCCGCCCTGCGCTAAGCGGTGCGGCCATGACGACCGACACGAGCCTCTATGCGCTGATCGGCGGCGAGCCGACAATCCGGGCGCTGACCCGCCGTTTCTATGACCTCATGGACGCGCTGCCTGAAGCCGCGGCGTGCCGCGCCGTGCATCCTGCGTCCCTGGCCGGCAGCGAGGAGAAACTGTTCGACTACCTCACGGGCTGGCTGGGAGGCCCACCGGTCTACGTCCAGAAGAACGGCCCGCCCATGCTGCGGGCCCGCCATCTCCACGCGCCCATCGGGCCGGAAGAGATCGAGGGCTGGCTTATCTGCTTCCGGCAGGCCTGGGCCGAGACCGTCCGTCATCCGGGCGTGACCGAGGCGGTGATGCCGCGCGTGGAGGCCCTCGCCCGGCACATGCACAACCGCGCCTGATCAGACCCGCAGGTCCGACGCCCTCACCTCGAAGACGCTCGCCCCCGTCCACTGCCGCCAGTGATGTTCGGGCAGATTGATCTCGCGCAGCCGCTGCTCGGAAAACCGCGCGGTCACGTCGTAGCGCGCCGGCGTGCGGAAGATCATGCCGATCGTCTGCGGGATGAAGTCGGCCCCGAAGCGCCGGACATGGATCATGGGGCCGAACCGCGCGACCATCTCGTGTTCGGGCAGGTCCACCAGTTCCTCGCTGAACCCGCCCGGCAAGATCGGCATGGTGAACAGCATGACACCCTCTGGCGCCAGCGCCTGGGCCAGGCGGATCAGCGGAACCGTGTAGCTGCAGCGGATATGCTCGATGACGTGGTTGTGCACGATCAGGTCGTAGTACCCGCGCGGAAGGTCGAACACGTCCCGGCACAGATCGAAGGGCTCGGCGTCGAGGCCTGGATATTTGCTCGGATCGATGTCCACGGCCCGGTAATTTGGTCCTCCCCGGGCCCGCAGGATGGACGCGAGCCCTCGCTCGGGCGCGAAGTGCAGGATGCGGGCGTCCGGCGGAAGGCTCAGCCGCTCCTGGACGTGAAGTCCCACGAGCCTCGTTCGCTCGAGCGACCCGCAGGATGCGCAGCGCGCCTTCGGGCGCTTCGGCATGTCCGTGAAGGACTTGCCGCCGCACAGGTTGCATCGGATCGCCAAGGCGGGGCTCCGCTTTCAGGATGGCAGGGTCGTTCAGATGGCCGCGTCGGCCGTCGCCCAGGGTGGCGCAGGCGCGTCCAGTCGCCTGAGCACCGAGCGGACACGGGCCAGCAACTCGCGGAGATCGTACGGTTTGACCAGGTAGTCGTCCGCCCCGAGTTCCAGACCCACCACCCGATCGATCTCCGCCCCATGGGCGCTCGCGAAGATGATGCCCGGGGCGCCTTGCTCGAGCAGCCATCGGGCCAGGGACAGCCCATCCTCGCCAGGCATGGAGATGTCCAGCACGGCGACGGAGATCGGCTCGTCCTGGGTCAGGGCGCGGAAGCTCGCGGCGTCCCGGGCCGACAGCACGCGAAACCCATGCTGCGACAGGTATTCCACCACTGCGTCGCGCAGGTCTGCCTCGTCTTCGGCGATTGCGATCGTCGCTGTCATGCCCCGCCCTCTTCACGGCGCCGCAACGGGCGGGCACGCTATCACCGGCCACCCGGTCCGACAACGAAGAACCCGTTAAGATTGTGCTAACGCCGGGAACAAGCCTCCTCGATGAGCGTTGACGTGAGCGCTGCAAGAGCGGCCGCCCGGGCTGGGCGAATCAATGGGGGGAGGCCATGCCGTACCTGGATGCTCGCGCCATCGAGATCGATCCCGAGGGCATGGACCTGCTGCGCAACGTCATCGCAGGCGCGGCTGGAGGAGCCCTCGCCTATGATCCCGCCGCCTTCCAGAAGGACGGCGACGTTCTGGCCATCGCTGCGCCGCGCCCGACGGTGCGCAGGCCGCGGCTCTGGGGCTTTCCATCGCGCGATCCTGTCCCGGCTGAGGCCGCGTCCGTGATCTGGGCCTGAGCGGAGCTCAGCCGCCCGTCTCACGGTCATAGTCCGCGGCGTGCCCGACGCGCGGCGTTTCGCTTCTGCGCAGGCGACGGCCGACCGCCTCCACCTTGCGGAAAACTCGGACGAAGTTGCCGCCTGCGATGCCGGCGATCGCGTCATCCGACCACCCACGCCTGATGAGTTCGGCCAGAAGGTGCGGGAAACGGCTCACGTTCTCCAGGCCGACGGGCACGCGCCCGCCGTAGTAGTCCGAGCCGATGCCCACATGGGCCAGCCCGGTTCGCTGGACGAAGTATTCGATGTGATCGCAGAGTTGCTCCAGGGTCGCCCGCGGAGCCGCTCCGTTCGGGGGCGCGGGCGCCTGTTCCGGAGTGGACAGCGGGGCTTTGCCCCAGCGGTCGCTCAGGGGCCTGTAGTAGTCCCGCACCTCCTGGCTGATGAAAGCCGGAACGAAGGTCGCCATCACGACCGCATCCTTGCCCTTCACCCGCGCCAGCACATCGTCCGGCACGTTCCGGGGATGATCGCAAAGCGCGAACGCGTTCGAGTGGCTGAAGACCACCGGGGCCCGTGAGACGTCGAGCGCTTGGTGCATCACCGTGGGCGCGACGTGCGCCAGGTCGATGATGACGCCGAGGCGGTTCAGTTCCTCCACGACGGCCCGCCCGAACGCGGTCAGCCCGCCATGCCGGGGCGCGTCTGTGGCGCTGTCCACCCAGTCCAGGGTCTCATTGTGGCAGAGAGTCATCAGCCGCATGCCCGCCGCATGCAAGACGCGCAGCGGCGCAAGGCTGTTCTCCAGGCCGACCCCGCCCTCCACCGTGATAAAGGACGCGATCTTGCCGGCCGCCTTCGCGCGGGCGACGTCTGCGGCCTTCCGGGCCGGCAGCAGCAGGTCCGGATAGCGCTGCTCCATCTGGAGGATGACGTCGATCACCTCCATCACGGTCCGACCCGGATGGGGCGAGTGCGTGGGAATGAAGGCCGCCCAGAACTGGGCGCCTACCCGGCCCTCCTTGAGGCGGGGGAGGTCCGTGTCGTGGTCCTGATGCACCCGCCCAGGCTCCCAGGCGGCGACGTCGCCCCTCGCCGCCCGATCGGCGCGGATCACGTAGGGCAGGTCGTTATGGCCATCCACGAGGGGAATGCGCTCGAGAAGATCGAGCGCATGGGCAAGGGCGCGGTCCATTGTCGGCTCCGGACGACTCGGGCGGAAGGGCCCGGTCAAGGAAGGATTAGGCTGGCGGCTAGACTAACTTGCGTAAACCCCGGAACCCGCAGCCCCGCTCTGCGTTATGGCATCCATGATTGATTTCTCCGGCTTGCGGGTCCTCGTCGTCGAGGACGAACTCCTGGTGGCGCTCGCGCTGGAGGATATTCTGAATGACATGGGCTGCGAGATCGTCGGCCCTTTTTCGCAGATCGAGGAGGCTGAATCAGCCGCTCGGTCCGAGCGGCTGGACGCCGCCATCCTGGACGTGAACGTGCGCGGGCGGCTGATCTATCCGGTCGCCGAACTGCTGGCTCAGCGCGGCGTGCCCGTGCTGTTCTGCAGCGGCTACGCCGACACGCCCGTGCTGCCGCAGCCGTTCCGCTCCCTGCCGCAGGTCGCCAAGCCCTACGACGAGATCGCGCTTCGCCGCGCCATGGAGAAGGCGTTCGGCGCGGTCCGGGAGCCCGGAGCCATGCGGGCCTGAGGCCCGCCGCGCGCTGGAACTCAGGTCTGGATCTCGATGTCTCGCGGCTCCGGCGCAAGCGGGAAATCCAGTTCGCACACCACGCCCGTCTGCGGAAAGCGCAGCGACACGGTCCCGCCCAGCTCGAAACCGACGCTGCGCTGGATCAGCGTCGACCCGAAGCCGCGCTTCAGCGGCTCCTTGACGGGCGGACCGTCCTGCTCCCGCCAGGTCAGGTGAAGGTGATCCGCGCCGCCGCGGTCTTCCACCGTCCAGTCCACGAAGATCCGGCCGCCATCCGAGGCGAGCGCGCCGTACTTGGCCGCGTTGGTCGCCAGTTCGTGGATGATCAGGTTCACCGTCAGGGCGTGTTGCGGGGGCAGCTGGACATCCTGCCCGTGGAGCAGCACGTGCTGGCCGTCCCCTCGCCGGAACGGCTTCAGCGACTCCGACAGGAGTTCCTCCAGGTCCATGTCGCCCCAGTTGGCCCGCAGCAGCAGCGAATGGGCGCCGGCGAGCGCGTGCATGCGCCCCAGGAAGGCCGTCTCGAACGCCTTCAGGTCGTCGCTCCGTCGCAGCGTCTGCTGGGCGATGGAGATCACGGTCATCAGGGTGTTCTTCACCCGGTGGCTCAGCTCCGCCACCAGCAGGCGCGTCCGCTCCTCGGCGCGCCGTCGCAGGCTCTGGGCTTCGCTCTCCCGCAGCGCGCGCTCCACCGAGGGGCCCAGGCGCTGCAATCGGGGCTTCAGCACGTAATCCGTCGCGCCCTGTTTCAGCGACTCGATCGCGATCTCCTCGCCGAGCACGCCGGACACGAAGATGAACGGCACGTTGGGGGCCCGCTCGCGCCTCAGGGCCAGGGCCGCCATCCCGTCGAAGCTTGGAAGCGAGAAGTCGGAGAGGATGAGGTCGTAGCCGCCCTTCGCGAGCTCCGCTTCGAAGCCCGCCCGATCCTCGACCCGTGTGACGGAAAAGCTCAGCCCGCTCTTGCGCAGGTATTCGCCGACCAGATCGGCGTCCAGCTCCGAATCTTCGACGAGGAGGATCTTGACCATTCTGCTGCCCGGCACGCGCTCAACCCTGGGAAGAACGCAAGCGGCTGCCCGGAGGCGGCGGCTCGTTGAGGATCGCCCAGAACATGCCAAGCTCCTGGATGGCTTTGAAGAACTCCTGGAAATCAACGGGCTTCACCACGAAAGCGTTGACCCCCAGTTGGTAACTGCGCACCAGATCCCGCTCCTCTCGCGAAGATGTGAGCATCACGACAGGGATGGGGCGAAGATCGTGGTCCTTCTTGATCTGCTCCAGGACCTCGAGGCCGTCCATCTTCGGCAGCTTGAGGTCGAGCAGCACCACGGCCGGGTCGCCGCGCTCCCGATCCTGGAAGGCGTTGCGAGCGTAAAGGTAGTCCAGAGCCTCGGCCCCGTCCCGCACGACGATGACCTCGTTGGCGAGCTGGCATTTCGCCAGGGCCGCCAAGGTCAGCTCCACGTCGCGGGAGCTGTCCTCCACGAGCAGGATGGGTCTCAGCTCGGCCATCAGCGGGCCTCCGGGTTGGGAAGAGTGAAGTGGAACGTGGCGCCCTGGTCGAGCACGCCTTCCGCCCATACGCGGCCGCCGTGGCGCTCCACCATGCGGCGCACATTGGCCAAGCCGATGCCGGTGCCCTCGAACTCCTCGGCCCGGTGCAGCCGCTGGAACACGCCGAAGAGCTTGCCCACATAAGTCATGTCGAAGCCGACCCCGTTGTCGCGGACGGTGAAGAGGGTCTCGTTGGCCTTCTTCTCCGCCGAGATCTCGATCAGGGCCGTCTCGCGCCCGCTGGTGTATTTCACGGCGTTGGAGATCAGGTTCTGCCAGACCTGGCGCAGCAGGCTCGGGTCCCCGTGCACGGGCGGGAGCTTGCTGATCTTCCACTCGATGGAACGGCCCGCGGTCTGAGGCGATAGCAGCCGGCGCACCTCCTCCACCAGCTTGCCCATGTCCACGCGGACTGGATGCAGGGTGACGCGCCCGGCCTGGGAGAAGCTCAGCAGGTCGTCCACGAGCCGGCCGGCCGAGAAGGCTGACTGGATGATGGTCTCCAGGTAATGCGCCCCCTTGTCGTCCAGCGTGCCGCTGAGCCGCTCCCGCAAGAGCTCCGCGTAGCCCACGATGTGCCGGAACGGCGCGCGCAGGTCGTGCGACACGGAATACGAGAAAGCCTCGAGCTCCTTGTTGGACTTTTCGAGCTCGCCCGTGAGCTCGGCCATCTGCTCGGCCTTCCGCAGCACGATGTCGACCACGGAGGTTCGCAGCGCCCGGGCGGCGTCGACGGCCGGCTGCGACCAGGGGTCGGCCGTGAGCCGGACGGTCTCCTTCCAGGACTCGAACGACTTGCGCGGCGACAGCCGCTCGGAGCCGGGCTCGCGCGTCTTGGCGGGCTCGCCCGCCCAGTGCACGGTCCGGATCACCTCGGGCCGGAACCAGAGCACGTAGCTGGGGTGGATCTGCGAGATCGAGATGGCCAGGAGGCCGCTCGCGCTGTCCCTGTGCTCCGCCGCTTCCGGGATGTCACGCGCCAGCGACTCGGTCACGTAGACGCCGTCTTCCGTCAGGCTGGACAGCCGGCCCGCGATGGCGCGGACCGCGCGGTCGTCCGGCGTCTGCCCCACGGATCGGACCTCCATGTCCGACACCACGGAGGCGCCGGCCGCTCCCGTCAGGTCAAGCAGGGCTCCGCCGTCCTGGGTCAGGCCCACAAGGAGGTTTGGCGCCAGGGCCATTGCGGTGAGCAGGCGGGCGTGGACGCTCTGCAGGCGCACGCGCTCGGAGGCTTCGGCGTAGAGGTCCAGGCCGGCCAGGCGCATCGCCATGATCTGCCCGATGAAGTCGCAGGCCGTACGCACCGGCTGGGGCGCCCGGCGCGGTTCTGCGCTGTGGCAGGAGATCAGCCCCCAGAGCCGGCCGTTCACGACGATCGAAATGGACATGGACGCCGCCGTGCCCATGTTCCGCATGTACTCGAGGTGCACGGGCGACACGCTCCGCAACACCGAGTAGGACAGGTCGAGAGGCTCCGGCGAGGCGACGCCGGGCGCGCGCAGGATGGGCGCGGGGTCGTAAGCCGCGTTCGGGATCTGGCGCACGCGGTTCAGGCGGTAGAGCTCGCGCGCCTGCGCCGGGATATCCGACGCCGGGAAGCGCAGGTGCAGGTACGACGGCAGGGCGTCATTGCGGCTCTCGCCCAGCACGACGCCGTTCCAGTTCTCGTCGAAGCGGTAGATCAGCGCGCGGTCGAAGCCCGTGATGCGGCGAACCGTATCCGCGGCGCTCTGCGCGACGTCCCGCTCGTCGTGGCTGTCCTGCATCTCCTGGGCGAAGCGCCGGACGTCCCCATAGGCGTCCTCGAGCCGGACGTTCGCTCCCCGCGCGGATTCCTCCAGCTCGAGAATCATGACCCCGCCGGACCAGTGCGACACCGGGTGGTAGTCAACCCCGGCGATGCGCAGCACGCGCGAGGGCGGAAACTCGCCCCCGCCCGCCAGCACGGCGGCGATGTCGTCTGCCCCGTCGGCCAGCACCGCGCTGATCGGCTGCCCGAGGGCGCTCTCCACGGAGCAGTTCAGGACCCGGTCTGCGTTCGCGCTGGCCTGCGCCAGCCGCCACTCCCCGGGCGTCAGGGCGAAGAGGGCCCCATGCGGCTGGATGCTGCCGGGCGTGCGGATCGGCTCGCGCGCGCAGCTGTCGAGCATTGGATCGTTCAGCGCTTCACCCATGGGCAGGCTCCTGGGGGCAGAGCCAGCGGTTCAGCAGAACGAATGTCCCGCGCGCGGCGGCCACGATGGCGTCTTCGTCCTCGGGACGCGAGATGTCGGCCAGGGCGGCCCGGAACGTGCGCCACCGCTCCGCGGCGTCGCGGCCGTAATTGCTGAAATACCGCGCTCCTGGACCACGCAGGCCCAGGACGCCCTCGATATGCCTGGCGATCACCAGACCGCCCATGGTTGATCCCTCCAGCACGTAAAGCGACCCCATCGCCTCGGCCCTGCTGGCCAACGCCGGCACGGGCGCCGTGAGCGTCGACGGCTTGGCGCCGAGCTGGTCGAGGTCGTCCGCCAGCAGCCCGAGCTTTCGCCGAGGACCGAAGAAGGCCTCGTCGCCGACCAGCGCGCCGACGCGCGGCTCCCAGCGCCGGAAGAAGGCGTGATAGCGCTGCAGCAGTCCGACGTAGTCCGCCAGCGACAGATTGGGCCTGAGCAGGTCCAGATCCGCCTCGATCCTGTCATGGTCTGCGCGGGTCTCGCGCTTGAGCCGGTCGAGCAGCATGCACAACCCGAATTCAGGGGAAGCGCAGCCCGCGCGACAAGGCCGCCGGGAACGGGACCGATCCAGCGAAGCCTGCAAACGTCGCGCCGGGCGGAAGGTTCCAGGCCGCGCGAAAAAATTCGCCGTCCGGCCCGTCGTCGTTGGCGCGCATGGCTTCGGCTCGCGAGGAGCCCGCCGGGGGATCGCTGAAGAGCATCGGGGGGAACAGCTCCTGGTCGCGTTGCGCGCAGCCTACCTTGCGAGGGTAAGTTGCGTCCATAGCGTCGGATCAACGCATCCGAGGCACAAGGCCCAGGGCGTCTCGACGCGCCCACCGCCACAGCATCAGCACGGCGACCACGGCGAGGCCCGCGGCGAGCCCGGCCCAGACCCCCGCCCCTCCCCAATGAAGCGGAAACGCAAGCGTCGCGCCGAGCGGGAAGCCGAGGCCCCAATAGCCCAGGGCCGCGAACCACATGGGCACGCGCGTGTCATGCAGGCCCCGCAGCATGCCGGCCCCGACCACCTGCGCGCCGTCGGCCACCTGGAACAGCGCCGCAAACGCAAGGAACAGGGTGGCGGTCTCCACCACATGCGCGTTGGTCGGGGCTGAAACATCGAGAAACGCCCCGATCAGCAGGTTGGGGGCGCTCACCATCAGCACCGCCGTGCAGGCCATGAAGCCGACCCCGAGCGCGAAGGCCGTCCAGCCGGCAAGCGTCGCCCCGTGCGGGTCGCGGGCTCCGAAGGCTCGCCCCACCCTCACCGTGGCGGCCTGCCCCATGCCAAGCGGGACCATGAACGTCAGGGAGGCGATCTGGATAGCTACGGCATGGGCCGCCAGGGCCGTCTCGCCGATCAGGCCCATGAGCACCACCGCCGCCTGAAAGATGGAGGCCTCGAACAGCACGGTGACGCCGATCGGCAGGCCGAGCCGCCAGAACGCGCGGAAGCGCGACCAGTCGGGCCGCCAGAGACGGCCGAACACGCGATAGCGCCGGAAACGCCGGTCGGACATCAGCACACCGACAAGCACCAGCGCCATGAGCGTGGTGGCGCAGAGCGTGGCCAGTCCCGACCCAGGCACGCCGAGCCTGGGGAAGCCCCAGTGGCCGAAGATGAGCAGCCAGTTCGCCAGCGCGTTCGCCCCAAGCCCGATGAACACGGCCGCCATCGCCCAGGCGGGCCGCTCCATGGCCGCCATGAACGAGCGCAGCGCCAGGTAAAGCAGGAACGGCAGGATGCTCCACTGCAGCGTGTGCAGATAGGCTCCGGCCTCCGCCGCGAGCTTGGGGTCCTGCCCCAGCCAGCGCAGCACGGTCTCGCCGTTCCACAGCGCCGCCCAGCACGGAACGCTGATGCACACGGCCGCCCAGATTCCCTGCCGCAGGATGCGCCGGACCTCTCGCACGGAATGCGCCATCCGCCCCCGTTGCGCGGCCACCAGGGACGAGGTGGCGCTCATCACCCCGATGCCGAACATCAGGAAGAAGAAGTACAGGTTGGCTCCCAGGGCGCTGGCCGCGACGGCCTCGGGACCGAGCCGGCCAAGCATGAGCACGTCCGTCGCCGTCATCCCGGTCTGGGCGACGTTGGTCAGGATCAGGGGCCAGCTCAGGGCCAGGGTGGACCGGATCTCTCCGATCCACGCGGAGCGGGTCGGCCGGGAGAGTGTCGCTTCGCTCATCGGGCGCTTGTAGTGGCATTGGCGTCCCGACGAAAGCGATCCGGCGCTTATGCGCCCGCATCCGTGGCTGAACGAAAAGAGCCCGCCGAAGCGGGCTCTTCTCTGCTCATGCAGGCTGGCCGATTACGGGCAGGGATGGCGCATGCCGTCGTAGCCCAGGTAAGTGCCGCTCGCCGGATCGTAGGACCTGAACCGCTGCATGCAGTAGGCCGTGGAATCGCCGCCGCTCTCGACTGCGCCGTAGGCGGGGTAGGCCGGATAGGCGGGCTGCGAAAGAGCGCCGCCGATGATGGCGCCCGTGGCGAGGCCGGCGATGCCGGCCGCAGCCGCGCCGCCGCCCCAGCCGCCGCCGTGGCGGTAGTAGCCGTGGCGGCCGTAGCCGCCGCCATAACGACCGCCATAGTGGCCGCCCCAATGGCGCCCACTCCACTGGACCTGGGTGACGGCGCCGCCGTCGGCGGACTGGGCCACGAGGGCCGGCGCTGCGGGGGCGGCCGCGGCCGGACGGGCCGCGATCATGGCCGCGCCCGCCAGCGAAGCGGCGGCGAAGATCATGAAGGTACTGCGCGGGAGAGCCAGGCTCATGGGGATTGCTCCATTTGTCGTTGTCTCCGCGTCAACGCGCCAGGACCGGCTTGGGTCCCGGCGCGCCGTTTCGCCTCACGGCTTGGGAGCAGCCGCTCCGCCGCCTGTTCCAGGGCTCGTCGAGCCCGGAGTTCCGGCGCCCGACCCGGAGGTGGACGGAGCCGTGGTGGAGGACGAGCCGGACATGCCGCCTGTCGACAGGGTCTTGGCCCGGTCCATCAGGTCCGTCGCGGCGTCCACGCAGGCCTTCATGGTCTCGGAGGGACTGCAGCGCACCCCGAGGCGGACGTCGCCGGCCCGCAGCATGAAGCTCGCGCCTGCGCGGCCCATCCCGCCCATGCCCATGCCCATGCCCTGGCGCATCATGCGATGATGCATGCGCATCATCTCCTCGTGGTCCATGCCCATGCCCATTCCGCCGCGACCATGGTCTTCGTCCTCGCCGTCGCGCGAGCGCCCCTGGTCCCGCCAGCCGCTGCGGGCGTCACGCGATTCCTCCATGCCCCGGCCGCGGTCGAAGCGATCGCGGTCCGAACTGTCGCGCCAGTCCCCTCGATCGCCCGTTTGCTGCATCCAGTCGCCGCGCCTGTCCCAGTCGCGTCCGTCGGATTGCGCGTGGGCCGCCATCGGCAGGCAGGCGAGCGCGCCCGCCAGAATGATCATCCTGCGCATCTGTTGAACTCCCTCGAATCGCGAAACGTCCCGCCGGCCATGCGGCCCGGGACCGCTGTGCAACGCGGCCGGCCGCGCGCCTGTTCCGAATGAGCGTGCCGGGGCCGCCGCCGCGCGCGCTCGGCGCCGCCGGGCCTTGCAATCGGGAGCAGCAACCCCATCTAGAGATCAGACGGCGGCGTCGAGCCGCAAAGCTCCGCCGCCGAAACGCCGCCACGCAAGGGACCGAAGACGCCGGATGTACGCGCTTCGCCCCAACCGTGGCGGTTCGCGTTTGGGCGCGTCGTGACTCCTAATCAACGACTGCCCGCAAGCGCTCCTGCTACGCGAGCGCCATGCCCCCCCCGCTCCCCCTCCCCTCCTTTGTCGCCGCGGCGGCCCTCCTGGCCGCGCCAGGTCCCACAAACGCCCTCTTGGCGTCAGCCGGGGCGCAGCGCGGCCATTGGCGACGCCTGCTCGGGCTCGCCGTGTGCACTGCTCTGGGATACCTGGCGTCGGTGGCCCTGCTGGCCCGCTACGCAAGCCCGATCCTGGCGGACTTCCCATGGGCGGCCTCCGGCGTCCGGGTGCTGTGCGCCGCCTGGCTCCTGTGCTGCGCAAGACGTCTCTGGCGCGGCCCGGCTCGGCCCGGCGCCGCTTCCATTGGCCCGGCCCAGGCGCTGATGACGACCCTGGTCAATCCCAAGGCGCTCGTCTTTGCGCTCAGCCTGGCGCCCGCCGAACCTGAGGCGCTGCTCCCCTTTGTGGCGGGAATCGCCTCGACAGCGTTGCTGACAAGCTTGGCCTGGGGCGCCCTGGGGTGCTGGATCGCACGCGAACTGGCGGATCACCTCCCGAGCCGCGCGCTAGACCGGGCCGGCGCAGGCGTGCTCGCGGCCTTCGCTTCCGCAATGGCGGCCTCCGCCCTGGGCTGAGGGTCCGTCGCAAGAGCAAGACGTCCAACAAAAAAGGCCCCCGTTTCCGGGGGCCTTTCCGCATCAGTTGTCCAGGAAGCTCCTGAGCTTCCGGCTCCGGCTGGGGTGCTTCAGCTTGCGAAGCGCCTTTGCCTCGATCTGGCGGATGCGCTCGCGCGTCACCGAGAACTGCTGGCCGACCTCCTCCAGGGTGTGGTCGGTGTTCATGCCGATGCCGAAGCGCATGCGCAGCACGCGCTCCTCGCGGGGCGTCAGGGACGCCAGCACGCGAGTCGTCGTCTCGCGCAGGTTCGACTGGATGGCCGCGTCGATCGGCAGGATCGCGTTCTTGTCCTCGATGAAGTCGCCCAGGTGGGAGTCTTCCTCGTCGCCGATCGGCGTTTCAAGGGAGATCGGCTCCTTGGCGATCTTCAGGACCTTGCGCACCTTCTCCAGCGGCATCGCCAGCTTCTCGGCCAGCTCCTCCGGGGTCGGCTCGCGGCCGATCTCGTGAAGCATCTGGCGCGACGTGCGCACGATCTTGTTGATCGTCTCGATCATGTGCACCGGGATGCGGATGGTGCGGGCCTGGTCGGCGATCGAACGGGTGATCGCCTGCCGGATCCACCACGTGGCGTAGGTCGAGAACTTGTAGCCGCGCCGATACTCGAACTTGTCCACCGCCTTCATCAGGCCGATGTTGCCCTCCTGGATCAGGTCCAGGAACTGCAGGCCGCGGTTCGTGTACTTCTTGGCGATGGAGATCACGAGGCGCAGGTTGGCCTCCACCATCTCCTTCTTCGCCTGGCGCGCTTCGCGCTCGCCCTTCTGCACCATGTGCACGAGCTTGCGGAACTCCTGGATCTCCAGGCGCGTGTCCGCGGCCAGCGCATGGATCTCCTGCCGGATGTCCTTGATCGTGTCCTTCTCGGCCGCGATCAGCTCCCTCCAGCCGCGGGTGCCGAGCTTCGACACGCGCAGGACCCACTTCGGATCGAGCTCCGAGCCCTGGTAGTTCTTGAGGAAGTCCTCGCGGGAGACGCGATAGCTCTCGGCCAGCCGCATGAGCCGGCCTTCGAGGCTGATCAGCCGCTTGTTGATGTCGTAGAGCTGCTCCACCAGCGCGTCGATGCGGTTCTGGTTGAGCGACAGCGACTTCACGTCGGTGACGATCTCTTCCTTCAGCTTCTTGTATTTCCGCTCCTGCGCCGGCGAGAGCGACTGGTTCTGGAGCTTGGACTCGACGTTCTGGTCCTGAAGGCGGCCGAGCTTCTTGTAGGCGTCGGCGATCCGGTCGAAGGTCTCCAGCACCTTGGGCTTGAGCTCGGCTTCCATGGCCGACAGGGAGACGTTGTTCTCCATGTCGTCTTCCTCGAGGTCGCCCTCGGGGATCGCGCCTTCTTCGCCTTCGGCGCGCGCCTCGGCCTCGCCTTCCTCCTCGCCCTCGCCGTCCTCGGCCTTGGGGCCGCCCTTGCCCTCGGGGCCGGCGTAGGTGGCTTCGAGGTCGATGATGTCGCGCAGGAGGACCTTGCCCTCCATGAGCTCGTCGCGCCAGATGATGATGGCCTGGAACGTCAGCGGGCTTTCGCAGAGGCCCGCGATCATGGCCTCGCGGCCAGCCTCGATGCGCTTGGCGATGGCGATCTCGCCCTCGCGGGACAGGAGCTCCACCGAGCCCATCTCGCGCAGGTACATGCGGACCGGATCGTCCGTGCGGTCGGTCGGCTCGGCCTTCTCGGCGCGCGTCACGACGGCGCGCGGCGCCGCCTCGACCAGCTCGCCGCCTTCTTCCTCGTCGTCGGCTCCGCCCTCGCCCTCGGCGCGCTCGCTGTCGGCCTCCTCGGACTCCACGACGTTGATGCCCATCTCGTTGAGCATCGCGTAGATGTCCTCGATCTGGTCCGAGGAGTTCTGGTCCGACGGGAGAACCTCGTTCAGCTCGTCATACGTCACATACCCGCGCTTCTTGGCGAGCTTGATCATCCGCTTGACGGCCTGGTCGGTAAGGTCGAGAAGCGGGCTGTCGACCTGCGGCGCTTCAGCCACGTCGCCCTCGTTCTTCTCAGTCGTCTTCGTCGCCATGCCCGGTCGCTCCAAGCCTGCCCCGCCGGCCGCGGGTCTCATCCAACGCAATGCAGGGCGGAAAGGACCTCAGTCCGTCCGCCCGTGCCAACCGTAGTTCCGATCAAACTCGCGAATCGTTTAAGTCACCCTTAACCTACCCGCGCCAGACCGGCGTCCTTCGTGCCCCAGCACACCTTCCCGCTTGCCCTCGTGAGGCGGGGAACCTGGGATCAGTCGCCCTGGTCGGGATCCGCAAGCGGGTCGTCCCGACCCCGCTTCTCGATCTCAGCCTCCATCCCTTCGATGGTGGACAGCTGCAACCTCAGATCCAGCATCAGAGCCTGGTTCGCCTCGGAAGGATCCTGGGCGAAGGCCATTTCGGCCATTCCGAGTTCCTTATGTAGCGTCCTCGCCTTGTGATGCAAGGTCGTGGCCTGACGAAGGCCTTCTCTCACTTCGACGGGATCGGCGGAAGAGTCAAGACACCAGCGATCCCCGGGCCGCACGGCGGCTTCCACGCGGGCCAGCAACGGACCCAACCCCTGCGCGTCCAGGGCCGCGCGCACCTCGTCCGCGGCTCCGGCATCCAGGTGAGCGTCGATGTCCACCAGCGCCTGGCGAAGCCGCCGGGTGTCAGGATGCTCCAGGTCCAGCTCCAGAAGGGCCTCCGCTTGCGCCGACAGGAGGTCCCGGTGGCTCGCCAACGCCGCCAGGATCAGGGCCTCCCGCGGCGAGATCGCGGGGGCCTGCGAGAACAGCGCTGAGCGCGCCAGGCTCTCGGACGCGCGCAGCGGCTCGGGTGGGAACCCGCCGCCCCGCCGCGGATCGCGGCCGCGCATGGCCCCGCGCTGAGGACCCGCGTGCTGGCGCTGCCCGGCCTGGCGGTGGCCATACTGGGGGCGCGGCAGCAGCTCGCGCATCCGCGCGTCCATCTCGGCCCGATAATGCCGGCGCAGGTCCTCGTCCCGCACCCCCGAGAGCAACGTCTTCAGCCGCTTCTCCAGCATCGCCCGGCGCTCGGGCGTGTCGAGCGGGCCGGCCTCCAGCTCGCGCTGCCAGAGCAGCTCGGCCATGGGTAGCGCCGCGTCCAGCGCGCGCGCGATGGCCTGCCCGCCCCCGGAGCGCGCAAGGTCGTCAGGGTCCTGCCCCTCCGGCAATAGCGCGAAGCGCACGGATTTCCCCGGCTCGAGCTGCGGCAGCGCAACGTCGATGGCCCGGTAGGCCGCCCGGCGCCCGGCCTTGTCGCCGTCGAAGCACAGGATCGGCTCGTCCGCCATGCGCCACAGCAGCGCCAGCTGCTCGGAGGTGAGCGCCGTCCCGAGCGGGGCGACGGCATGGGGGAACCCCGCGGTCGTCATGGCGATGACGTCCACGTAGCCTTCCACCGCGATCACCGTGCCGCGGTCGTGGGCCGCCTTGCGGGCGTTGTGGTGGTTGTAGAGCACCGCGCCCTTGTGAAAGAGCGAGGTCTCCGGGCTGTTCAGGTACTTGGCTGGCACTTCCGGAGCGAGCGCCCGGCCCCCGAAGGCGATCACCCGGCCACGGATGTCGCAGATCGGGAACATCAGCCGGTCCCGGAACCGGTCGAAAGGCACCGCCACGTCCTCGCCGTGCACGAGGAGCCCCGTCTCAATCATCGCGTCCACGGAGACGCCCTTGCCGGCGAGGTAGTCCCTCAAGGCGTGCCGCTCCGGGCTGGAATAGCCCAGGCCGAAGCGCTCGCGCACCTCGGGCCCGAGCCCTCGTCCCTCGCAATAGGCCCGCGCCTTGGCCCCGATCCGCCCTTCCAGCTGCGAGCGGAAGAAGTCCGCCGCGAGTTGCATGACCACGTTGAGGCCGCGCACCCGTTTCTCCTGCTCCTCCGCCTCGCGCGAGACCTTGGGCATCGGGACGCCCGCCATGCCGGCGAGCCGCTCCACCGCCTCCGGGAACGCGACCCCCTCCGTCTCCATCACGAAGGCGAAGATGTCGCCGTGCTTGCCGGAGGAGAAATCGTGGAAGAAGCCCTTCTGGTCGTTCACGAAGAAGGACGGCGTCTTCTCGGCGTTGAAGGGCGACAGCCCCTTCCACTCGCGCCCCGCCTTCTGCAGGCGCACGCGCTTGCCCACGACCGCCGACACCGGCAGCCGCGCGCGAATCTCGTCGAGGAGCCCGGGAGGAAAGCGCATTGGGATGGGTTTAGCGGAAATTTGAAGCGGTGGGCGAGCCGTCCCCATGATTCACAGGCCGTCGGGAGCAGCGCCCATTCGCAAGCTGCTCTGGATCCCGACGATCAGAACGCCCATGCCGCCATCGACGACCGAGCGGCGGTTGCAGGCGCCGGTTGCGGCCGGCGCCTGGGGCGGGCTTCAGCCCTGCAGCTTCGCCTTGATGGCGGCGCTCGCCTTGCCGAAGTCCATGCGGCCAGCGTAGCGCTCCTTCAGGGCGGCCATCACCTTGCCCATGTCGCGCAGGCCGGCGGCGCCGGTCTCGGCGACCGCGGCGTCGATGGCGGCGGAGACCTCCGCCTCGTCCATCTGCTGGGGCAGGAAGGACGTGATCACCTCGATCTCGCCCTGCTCCTGGTCGGCGAGTTCGGCGCGGCCCGCGTCCTGGTAGATCTTCAGCGACTCCTGCCGCTGCTTGATCATCTTCTGCAGCAGCCCGAGGATCTCGTCCTCGCCCAGCTGCTCCTTGCCCGCGCCGCGGGCCTCGATGTCGCGGTCCTTCAGCGCCGCCGTGATCAGGCGGATGGTGGAGATGCGACGCTTGTCGCCCGCCTTCATGGCGTCCTTCAGCGCAGTGGTGAATTGCTCGCGCATGGCGCTCTTCTTTCCTGGTTGCGGCTCGCCGGGCACAGGCCCGATTCGCGATCCGAATGGCGACGCTCAGGGTAAGTCACTGAAAGCCGTTGTGAAATTCCGGATTGTTTCCGGTTGACGCCGCGCCGCCGTCCCCCTAGGTTGCGGGCCCGGCGCTCGGGTCCCCAGGGACCCGGGCCGCGAGCGTGCGGCGGTAGTGCAACGCTCCTGACGCGGCGCCAAGCCGCGCCCGGGCGGCAGGATTTAGGACGAAAATGGCGACCCTTCAAGACCAGACGCCCGGGCACTCCCAGGGCGCGACCGATCACGGCGGCTGGGCGGAGCCGCGCGCGACCGCGCTTCTCGTGCTGGCGGACGGCACGGTGCTGGAAGGCTTCGGCGTCGGCGCCGAGGGCTCCGCGACGGGCGAGGTCTGCTTCAACACGGCCATGACCGGCTACCAGGAGATCCTGACGGATCCGTCCTACGCCGGCCAGATCATCACCTTCACCTTCCCGCATATCGGCAATGTCGGCGTGAACGACGAGGACGTCGAGACCGTCAACATGGCCGCCAACTCCGGCGTGCGCGGCGTCATCCTGCACACCGCCATCACGGATCCGTCCAACTGGCGCGCCGCCCGCCACTTCGACCAGTGGCTCAAGGCCCGCGGCATCGTCGGCCTCGCCGGCATCGACACCCGCGCTCTCACCGCCCTGATCCGCGAGAGGGGCATGCCCAACGCGGTGATCGCCCATTCGCCGGACGGCGTCTTCGACATCGAGGCGCTCAAGCAGCAGGCGGCCGCCCTCCCGTCCATGGACGGCCTCGACCTCGTGCCCATGGTCACCGCCGCCCAGCGCTACAGCTGGGACGAGACCAGCTGGAAGTGGGGCCAGGGCTTCGGCCGCGAGGAGAACCCCCAGCGCCATGTCGTCGCCATCGACTACGGCGTGAAGCGCAACATCCTGCGCCTCCTGGCCGACCGCGGCTGCAAGGTCACCGTCGTGCCCGCGACCGCCACGGCCGAAGACGTGCTGGCCCTGAAGCCGGACGGCGTCTTCCTGTCCAACGGCCCCGGCGACCCCGCCGCGACGGGCGAATACTCCGTGCCGGTCATCAAGGAGTTGCTGGACAGGAAGGTGCCGACCTTCGGCATTTGCCTGGGCCACCAGATGCTGGCGCTCGCCGTCGGCGCGAAGACCGCCAAGATGCACCAGGGCCACCATGGCGCGAACCACCCGGTGAAGGACTTCACCACGGACAAGGTGGAGATCGTGTCCATGAACCACGGCTTCGCCGTGGATCGCGACACCCTGCCGGCCAACGCCAAGGAGACGCACGTCTCCCTGTTCGACGGCTCGAACTGCGGCATCGCCCTCACGGACCGCCCAGCCTTCTCGGTGCAGCACCACCCGGAAGCCTCGCCGGGCCCGCAGGACAGCCACTACCTGTTCGACCGCTTCGTCGAGATGATCGACTCGCACCGGCGCTGAAGCGGCGCGCGTCGGAATTCGAGCCCGTCCGGTCTTCCGGGCGGGCTTTTTTGTTGCGCCAGGGTCGGAATGCAACCCGCTCAGCCCCGCGCTTGTGCGTGGCGATCGGAAGCTCCACCATCAGGGTCCCCCGATTCGGATCGTTTGTGGCCGGGGAGCCATCCATGGTTAGGCGCTTGCGGGACCTCCTGATTGTCGCGGCCGCGGCTTGCGTCGGATCGGGCTTCGCCGAGGCCGCCAGCCTCAAGCGGGGCCGCATCCTGGCCGAACAGAACTGCGGCCCCTGCCACGCGGTGGGAAAGACCGGCGCGAGCCGAAATCCGAAGTCGCCGCCCTTCCGCACGCTGGCGCAGCGCTACCCCGTCGACGAGCTGCAGGAGGCTCTGGCCGAAGGCATCACGGTCGGCCACGAAGGCGTCGAGATGCCTGAATTCAGCTTCTCGGCCGATCAGGTCGAAGATCTCGTCGCCTATATCGACAGCCTCAACCCGAAGAAAAAGAAGCGCTAGGCCCCGCTCCAGACCATCTTTCCAAGCCGCCAAGGCTGGCTACAATCGCCCCGCAACCGGAGGACGCGAAAGCAGACCGCCGGAGGGGAAAATGGCGATGTCCTGGCGCGAGTTCTTCGACGGCGACCATTCCATCTACGTCAACGACCGCCACAAGCTCCTGCATGCCCGGATGGTCGCTGGCGACGTCGCGGCCCTGACCCGCGAGCTTTGCCCCGACCGAAGGCCCGTGGTGATCGACTACGGCTGCGGCGAAGCCGCCGAGGCCCGCACGGTGGCGGCCGCCTGTTCCCGGCTGATCCTGTCGGACGCCGCACCCGGCGTCCTGGCCCGTGTCCGCGAGCGCTACGCGGACGACGCCGCCATCCTGGTCCTCTCGCCCGAGCAGGTCGAAGGCCTCCAAGCCGAGGCGACCGACCTCATCGTCGTCAACTCGCTGCTCCAATACCTGCCCCGCGCCGAATTCGAGCGCCTGCTGGGCGTATGGCGATCCCTGCTCCGCCCCGGCGGCCACCTCGTGTTGGGCGACGTGATTCCGCCCGAAGTCAGCCCCGTTACCGACGCCGCAGCCCTGCTCCGCTTCGGCTACGAGGGAGGCTTTCTCCTCGCCGCCGGCGCCGGCCTGGTGCGCACCGCGCTGTCCGACTACCGCAAGCTGCGCAACGAGCTCGGCCTCGCCACCTACGACGAGAACGCCATGCTTTCGATTCTTGAGAACGCCGGCTTCGAAGCCGAGCGCCGCCGCCCGAACATCGGCCACAACCAGGCCCGCATGACCTTCGTGGCCACGCGGCCGGACGAGGCCTGAACGCGAAACAGGACTGCCGCGCGCCTGACGAAACCGCGCCCGGAGCCTAGGGTGGGGCCGGCGGGACCTCCGGATGGCCCCGGAAGGTCCACCACCGGTTCGCCACGAAGCTCCAGAACATCACGATCCCGGTCGTGACCACCTGGGCCAGCAGGTACGGCATGCCCCAGCGCCCGTTCAGCAGCGCCATGACGAACCCGGTGAGCACGAATCCCACCCCCGCCACCAGGGCGAAGCGCCAGGTGGCCTCACCGTGCGGCCGATCGCTGCGGAAAGCGTAGCGCCTGTTCAGCGCATAGGAGATCACGCCGCCCACGATGTAGCCGGCCAGCGTCGCAGCCACCACGGGCGCATGCGCGCCCTCCACCAGGGCGACCAGCACGGAGTAATGCGCGGCCGCCGCCACGACGCCGACGCCCGCGAAGGCGGAGAATTGGCGGCCGAGTGCGGCGACGAGCGACGGTGTTTCGTGCATGGGCGGCTTGTGAAGCCCGGGGCCGCGCCGGTCAACCCTGTGCGAACGCGCCATCCACGCCTGCGCCGACATAGCCCCTTCCCAGCCGGACGATTCTCGTCTAAGGACACCCGACTTTCGGCGGGAAGTCCTCGAACACCGGCGTCCCCGCCCGAAACCTGATCAAGGTTCCCGCGAGGACGCGCTCAGGCCGTTTCGATGGCCAAAGGCGCGGCCTTTTTTTGTGCGCGCGTCCAGGCGGGGCGACCCGTCCTGGCGCCCGGAAGCATGCTGCGAAAAGGTGGTTTCCGGCTTTTCGCGACCGGCATGCGACCACTGTCGAAACCGAGATCCTGCTCCGGCAGGGTCGAGCCATGACGAAGAGCGACATGCCGAAACGGACAGACATCTCGACCATCCTGATCATCGGCGCGGGCCCCATCGTCATCGGACAGGCCTGCGAGTTCGACTATTCCGGCACCCAGGCGGTGAAGGCCCTCAAGGAAGAGGGCTACCGCATCGTGCTGGTGAACTCGAATCCGGCGACGATCATGACCGATCCGAACATGGCGGATCGAACCTATGTCGAGCCCATCACCGCCGAGGTGGTCGCCAAGATCATCGAGAAGGAGCGCTACGCCGCCCCGGGCGGCTTCGCCCTGCTGCCCACCATGGGCGGCCAGACGGCGCTGAACTGCGCCCTGTCGCTCAAGAAGCTCGGGGTGCTGGAGAAGTTCGACGTCGAGATGATCGGCGCCACGGCGGAAGCCATCGACAAGGCCGAGGATCGCGAGCTCTTCCGCGACGCCATGACCAAGATCGGGCTCGACACGCCCCGGTCGCACCAGATCAAGACCCTGGCGCAGGCGCTCGACGTGCTGCCCGAGATCGGGCTGCCGGCCATCATCCGCCCTTCCTTCACCATGGGCGGCACGGGCGGCGGCATCGCCTACAACAAGGAAGAGTTCATCGAGATCATCGAGCGCGGCATCGACGCCTCGCCCACCAACGAGGTGCTGGTCGAGGAAAGCGTGCTGGGCTGGAAGGAGTACGAGATGGAAGTGGTCCGCGACCGCGCGGACAACTGCATCATCATCTGCTCCATCGAGAACGTTGACCCCATGGGCGTCCACACGGGCGACTCCATCACGATCGCGCCCGCGCTGACCCTGACCGACAAGGAATACCAGCGCATGCGCGACGCCTCGCTCGCCGTGCTGCGCGAGATCGGCGTCGAGACGGGCGGCTCCAACGTCCAGTTCGCGATCGACCCCGACACCGGGCGCATGATCGTGATCGAGATGAACCCGCGCGTCTCGCGCTCATCGGCGCTGGCCTCCAAGGCCACCGGCTTCCCCATCGCCAAGGTCGCGGCGAAGCTGGCGGTCGGCTACACGCTGGACGAGATCGCAAACGACATCACCGGCGGCGCGACCCCGGCCTCGTTCGAGCCGACCATCGACTACGTCGTCACCAAGATCCCGCGTTTCGCCTTCGAGAAGTTCCCGGGCGCCGAGAACACGCTGACCACCTCCATGAAGTCGGTCGGCGAGGCCATGGCCATCGGCCGCACCTTCCAGGAGTCGCTCCAGAAGGCGCTGCGCTCCCTCGAGACCGGCCTCACCGGCCTCGACGAGATCGAGATCGACGGCCTGGGCCTCGGCGACGACAAGAACGCCATCCGGGCCGCGCTCGGCACCCCGACCCCGGATCGCCTGCTCAAGGTCGTGCAGGCCATGCGGCTGGGCTTCGACGTCGAGCAGATCCATGAGGCCTGCAAGATCGACCGCTGGTTCCTCCAGCAGCTGTGGTCGGTCGTCGAGACCGAGAACAAGGTGAGGGCGCTGGGCCTGCCCACGACGCCTGGCGCCTTCCGGCAGCTCAAGGCCATGGGCTTCTCGGACGCTCGCCTCGCCGTGCTGGCGAAGCTCTCCGAGGCAGACGTCGCCAAGCGCCGCCGCGCCCTGGACGTGCGCCCGGTCTACAAGCGCATCGACACGTGCGCGGCCGAGTTCGCCTCGCCCACTGCCTACATGTACTCGACCTACGCCCCGGCCTTCGCCGGCCAGGTGGCGGACGAGGCCAACCCCTCCGATCGCCGGAAGGTGGTGATCCTCGGCGGCGGCCCGAACCGCATCGGCCAGGGCATCGAGTTCGACTACTGCTGCTGCCACGCCTGCTTCGCCCTGAGCGACGCCGGGTTCGAGACCATCATGGTCAACTGCAACCCGGAGACCGTCTCGACCGACTACGACACCTCGGACCGGCTCTATTTCGAACCGCTGACCGCCGAGGACGTGATCGAGATCCTGCTCAAGGAGAAGGAGAAGGGCGAGCTCATGGGCGTCATCGTCCAGTTCGGCGGCCAGACGCCGCTGAAGCTGGCGAAGGCGCTCGAGCAGGCCGGCATCCCGATCCTGGGCACCTCGCCGGACGCCATCGACCTCGCCGAGGACCGCGACCGCTTCAAGCGCCTGCTCGACAAGCTCGGCCTCAAGCAGCCGCAGAACGGCATCGCCTATTCGGTGGAGCAGAGCCGCCTGGTCATGCAGGAGCTCGGCCTCCCGCTGGTGGTGCGGCCCTCCTACGTGCTCGGAGGCCGCGCCATGGAGATCATCCATGACGAGGCGATGTTCGACCGCTACCTGCTCGGAACGCTGCCGGAGCTGGTGCCGAACGACATCAAGGCGCGCTACCCGAACGACAAGACCGGCCAGATCAACACGGTTCTGGGCAAGAACCCGCTGCTGTTCGACCGCTACCTCTCCGACGCCATCGAGGTGGACGTCGACTGCCTGAGCGACGGCAAGGACGTGTTCATCGCCGGCATCATGGAGCACATCGAGGAGGCGGGCATCCATTCGGGCGACAGCGCCTGCGCCCTGCCGCCTCACTCGCTCAAGCCCGAGACCATCGCCGAGCTGGAGCGCCAGACCCGCGAGCTCGCGCTGGCGCTGGAGGTCGGCGGCCTCATGAACGTGCAGTACGCCCTCAAGGACGGCGACCTCTACGTCCTCGAGGTGAACCCGCGCGCCTCCCGCACCGTGCCCTTCGTGGCGAAGGTGATCGGCGAGCCCATCGCCAAGATCGCCTCGCGCGTCATGGCCGGCGAGAAGCTGGCGGGCTTCGGCCTGAAGCCCAAGCAGCTCGACCACATCGGTGTGAAGGAGGCCGTGTTCCCCTTCGCCCGCTTCCCGGGCGTGGACGTGGTGCTCGGCCCGGAGATGCGCTCCACCGGCGAGGTCATCGGCCTCGACAGCTCCTTCGGCGTCGCCTTCGCCAAGAGCCAGCTCGGCGCCGGCAGCTCGGTGCCAAAGAGCGGGACGGTGTTCGTGTCCGTACGCGAGGACCACAAGCCCCGCATCCTGGAGACCATGCGCACGCTGTCGAACCTGGGGTTCAAGATCGTGGCCACGTCCGGCACCCAGCGCTTCCTGGAGGAGAACGGGGTGCCCGCGGCCAAGATCAACAAGGTCCTGGAAGGCCGGCCCCACGTGGTCGACGCCATCAAGAACGGCGAGATCCAGCTGGTGTTCAACACCACCGAGGGCAAGCAGGCCCTGCAGGACTCGCGCTCCCTCCGTCGAGCGGCCCTCTTGCATAAGGTGCCGTATTACACCACGCTGTCAGGAGCCGTGGCTGCGGCGCAGGGAATCAAGGCCTATGCAGGCGGCGATCTCCAGGTTCGCGCGCTGCAGGACTATTTCACGGCACGGGGCTGAGGTCCGCCAAGTTCAACTGGCTTGGGCGGGCCCCATCGTCCGAAAGCAATCCGCCGTCGTCCGGGCTCCCGAAAAGGGAACCCGGGGAACGGCGGCTTTTTTCGGATTTTCGATCGAACGGATGCAATGATGGAAAAGATTCCGCTGACCCCTCCTGGGTACAAGGCCCTCGAAGAGGAGTTGAAGCACCGCCAGCAGGTCGAGCGCCAGCGCATCATCCAGGCGATCGCTGAAGCGCGCTCCCATGGCGACCTTTCGGAGAACGCGGAGTACCACGCCGCGAAGGAAGCCCAGTCCCTTAACGAGGGCCGCATCGCGGAGCTGGAAGACAAGCTCTCGCGCGCGGAGATCATCGACGTCTCCAAGCTCTCGGGCTCGACGATCAAGTTCGGCGCCACCGTCAAGTTGATCGACGAGGACACCGAGGAGACGAAGACCTACCAGATCGTCGGGGAATCCGAGGCCGACGTGAAGTCCGGCAAAGTGAGCATAACCTCCCCCATTGCTCGCGCGTTGATCGGGAAGAAGACTGGTGATTCAGTCGAGGTCAACACGCCTGGTGGAGGCAAGAGCTATGAAATCGTGGACGTCGCGTTCGTCTGACCGCCGCGCGGTTCTGGGGCTTGGAGCGGCCGCGCTTGCGGCCGCCCTCACCGGCTCGGGCGCAGCCCGGGCCCAGCCCGCTGGCCCGATCAGCGGCGTTTCGGTCGACATCCGCCCGCTCGAGGCCAAGGGCCTCAACGGCTTCGCCGCCGTCCTGGGGTCGGAGGTGCATCGCCAGCTTGTGGCCCAGTTCGCCGGCCGCATCACCAACGACCGCCGCGCGCCCGTGCTGTACGTCGTGCTGACCGGCATCTCGATGACGGCGACCGCCGGCCCCGCCGCGGGTCGCGGCGGCAAGGGCGGCGGGGGGCAGGAGAGCGATTTCCTCCAGGGCGACGTCTCCCTCGGCGGGTTCAGCTTCCCGCTCATGGTCCAGCAGTACTCGGGCTCCGCCGGCGACTGGCGGCAGACCGAGCTGAACGACCGGCGCCGCGTGCAGGCCCTGGCCTTCGCCTTCGCCCAGTGGACCCGGCGAAAGACAGGCGGCTGAGCCTTTTCAGTTCGGCGACACGATCTGCAGCCAGCTCTGCAGGAAGCGGGATTTGCGCTGCTGGTCCAGGAAGGCCAGCAGCCAGGGCCCGATGGTGATCGGCTGCAGCGGTCCCCTGGCTTCGGCCGTGAAGGCGGCCGCCGTTCCAGGCCCCTCCCCCAGGATCGCGCCGAGCCCGGCCCCGTGGGCCACCACCGCCTGGCCGCGCGGCGACAGCACGTAGTCGACGAAGGACCGCGCCAGTTCCCCGTGCGGCGCGCTGCGCGGGATCATCATCACGCGGCTCAAGACCAGCGTGTAGTCGCTGGGCGCCACGATGCCGATGCGCGATCCCTGCGCCTTGCGGGCGTAGGCGTAGGAGCCGAGCGCGTTGTAGGCGAGCGCCAGCTCCCCCCGCTCGACCTTGTCGATCATCTCGGCCGTGCAGCAGACGAGTTGCGCCCCCGCGCCGCCCAACGCGCTCGTCACGCGCCAAAATAATGAGGACACCTGGGCGTCCTGCGCCGCCAGGAGGTGCCCCACCCCGCTCCGCACGATGTCGTAGGTGGCGACCTTGCCCCGAAAGCGCTCCGGAGCGCGGTCGAGCATCTGCACCAGGGCGGACCGGGACCGGGGCGGATCCGGCACGAGGTCCGGATTGTACACGATGACGGCCGGCTCGAAGGTGAAGCCGAACACCTCGTTGCGCCAGCGCGCCCAGGACGGGAGCGCGCGGGTAAACGCGGACTCGTGCGCCAGCGCGTAGCCGTCATTCGCCAGCTTCACCTGCAGGTCGATGGCCGAACTCACCAGGAGGTCCGGCGCGGGCTGCAGCCGGCCCGCGAGGAACCGTTCCTGCAGGTCCGTAGTGTCCAGCTCCAGGTAGATCACAGGCGCCCCGGCGTGCTGGGAGCGGAAGTCCTCGATGAGGGGCGCGAACTGCGCCTTGTCGGTCGCGCCGGCGATCACGAGCGCGTGCCGGTCCGCGGCCTCCCCGAAGGCGGTCACGACCGGCTCGGCCGCCCAGGCCCGGGAGGACCCCGCAGCTACAGCTACGCTCAGCAGCGCCACCGCGGCGAGCGCCCCCACGAGGCTTGGCCGCGACGAGCCGGGCTCCGCCTGCAAATCGACAGCCGCTTCGAGCCCGCCGCCGGGGCGATCCGACAGCCGCAGGGCGCCGCCATGACTTTGCGCCACCTGCTCCACGATGGCCAGGCCGAGCCCGGAGCCCGTTCCCTCGCGGGCGCTCCGCCCGCGCCGGAAGCGCTGCAGCACGAGCTCCTTCTCCTCGTCGGGAATGCCGGGGCCGCGGTCCCGCACGCGGAGCGCCACCCGGCCCGGTCCCGCCGCCTCAGCAACGACCTCGACGGGCCCCTCGGGCGCATGCAGCAGGGCGTTCTCCACGAGGTTGCGCAGCATCTCGCGAAGCGCGACCCGGTCGCCGTGGATCACCGCGGAGGCCGCGGCTGGGTCCATCGCGCTGCGCACGCGCTGCAGATCCTTGGGATCGAGGGCCTTGAGCGCCTCTTCCACGATGCCCGCCACGCGCGTGGGCGCCGCGTCCCGGCTCTCCAGCCGATGGATCAGGGTCGCGTCCGTCAGGATCTTGCCGACGATCTGGCCCGCCTGCGCGGCGTTCGCGTGGATGCGTCCGAGACGGTCACGCAGGCGCGCCGGATCCGTTTCCTCCAGCGCGATCTCGGATTGGGCGCGCAGCGAGGCGAGCGGGGTGCGCACCTGATGCGCGGCGTCGGCCAACAGCGAGCTCAGCCGTCCGAAGACGCTGGAGAGCCGGCCCATGAAGTCGTTGAGGGCGGTGACGAGCTCATCCACCTCGCGCGGAACAGGCGCCTGCAGGGGCGCGAGCTCGTTGGGGCTGCGGCCGCGCAGCTCCTTTTCGATGGCGCGTAGCGGGCGCAGCGCGCGCTGCACGCCGAAATGCACCAGCGCCAGGGCGAGCGCCGCCAGCGCCAGCAGCGGCCACACGGCCCGCTGCGTCAATTCGGACGCGAGCAGCGCCCGGGCGTCCCGCGTTTCGCCGACCCGCACGGTGACCCACCCGGCGCGGTCGCCGAGCGCGACCAAGCGGCCGACCGTCACCACCCGGATCGGGTCCCCGCGGAAGGTGCGGTTCTGGAACACGGGATCGGCGGAGCGCGCCGCCGCCAGGCCTTCGCCAAGGTCCGCGTAGCCGGTGACCGGCTTCCCGTCCGGGTCGACCACCTCGTAGAAGATGCGGTCCTCCGCCGCGAAACCCAGCATGGCGAGCGCCGCAACGGGCGCCTCGACGGCGACCTTTCCCTCCTCGGCCTGCACCGCGCCGGCGATGGAGAGGGCCGAGGCCGCCAGAAGCCGGTCGAAGGCCGCGTCGGCCGCCTGGCGCGCATAGAAGGCGCTGATCGCCACCAGCGCCGCCATGGCGATCGCGAGCGCGGCCGTGGCCGCGACCAGCAGCCGCCGGCCAATGGAGAATCCGTCACGCCGCGTGGGTGCGAGCCGCATAGCCGACGCCTCTCACGGTCACGATGCTGAGCGGCGTGCCATGGAGCTTCCGGCGCAGCCGCGACACGTAGAGCTCGACCGCATTTTCGGAGACTTCGTCGTCCAGGCTGAACAGCTGGTCCATGATGCGCTGCTTGGGGATGACCTGGCCGAGGCGGCTGGTCAGGATTTCGAGCAGCCGAAACTCGCGCCGCCCCAGGTCGAGCGGCGTCGCGCCGAGGCGCGCCAGCCCCGCCGCGTGGTCGATCACGAGGTCTCCGATGGTCACCGCGCTCGCCAGGGCCCCCGCTGGCCGGCGCATCAGCGCGCGCAGCCGCGCCTCCAGCTCACGCAGGTCGAACGGCTTCACCAGGTAGTCGTCAGCCCCGAGGTCGAGGATGCCGATCTTGTCGTCGATCTCGGACCGTGCCGTCATGACCAGCACCGGCGTGGCGATGCGGCCGGCGCGCAGACCGGACAGGACGGAAAAGCCGTCCCGGCCTGGAAGATTGATGTCGAGCAGAATGGCGTCGAAGCTCTCGCCCGCGGCCAGTTCCGCCGCCGCGTTCCCGTCCCGGACCCACTCCACCGCGTGGCCCGACAGCCGCAGCTTGGAGGCGACCGCGTCGCCCAGGTCCTCGGAATCTTCAACCAGCAAGATACGCACGCGTCGCGGCTCCCTCCCGCAACGCCCGTGTTAGCACCGGTTTCCGCCGGCGCGAAGCGGCCCTCCCTTTCCCGCAGCCGCAGCTTCGTGCCACGATCGGCGCGAGACCTCCCCCGGGATCGCCGTGAACCGCATCGCCCTCCCTGTCGGCCTGCTCATGACCGCCCTCGCGGGCTATGTGGACGCCATCGGCTTCCTGCGGCTGGGCGGGCTCTATACGTCCTTCATGAGCGGCAACACGACCCAGCTCGGCATTCTGGCGGCTCACGGGGACTGGGCCCACGTGTTCTGGCCGGCGAGCCTGCTCGCCATGTTCTTCGCCGGGGCTGTAACGGGCGGTTTGGTCGCGCTGCTCGCCGGGGGGCGACGCGCGCCGGCGGTGCTGGGCCTCGAGGCCCTCTGCCTCGCCATCGCGCTGGCCGCGCCCATCCTGCACGAACCCGAGGCGGTCGCCATGCTGCCTCTCGCCTTCGCGATGGGCGCCCAGAACGCGGCCCTGCAGCTGAAGGCAGGCGCGCGGCCCGGGACCACTTTCGTCACGGGCACGCTGTTCAGCGCCGGAAACGCGCTCGCCCAGGCGCTCGCCGGCGTGGGCCCGCGCTGGGGCTGGACCTCCCATCTGCTGGTCTGGATCTCCATGCTGGCCGGCGCCGGGCTCGGCGCGATCGCGCATGGGCGCATGGGCCTGGAGGCCCTGCTCTACCCGGCGGCGCTCTCTGCGGCGCTGGCGTTCGCCACGCTCGCCATGGCGGCCGGCGCCTCCTCCGCGAAGGCGGGATAGCGCGCCATCAGCTCGCGCGTGACGCCATTGGTCCAGCCGAACCCGTCCTGGTTGGGATACTCGCCCCCGCCCGCCGCGAGGTCCTCGGTCAGGACGTCGTATTTCTCCATCAGCTTGCCCGTCGCCGCGAAGACGTGACCCACCTTGGCGATCCAGCGCCGCGCGATCTCCCCGGCGAGCGCGTGCTCGTCGTACTGGGTGAGGCCGGAGACGGCGACCCAGTGCAGGGGGGCCCAGCCGTTCGGTTCGTCCCATTGCTCGCCCGAGCGGACCCGAGTGGTGACGAGGCCGCCTGGCGCCAGCAATTGCGAGCGAACGGCCGCGGCCACGGCGCGGGCGCGCCCTCCGGTCGTCAATCCCAGGAACAGCGGAAACAGCGTCGCGGCGCTGGTCACGGCGGTGAGGCGGCCCTCGTCCCAGAGCAGGTCGCCGAAGACGCCCCGCCGCCCGTCCCAGAAATGCCGGTGGATGGCGTCCTGCCTCCGCAAGGCGGCCTGCTTGAGCGCGCTCGCCTCGGCCTTGTGCCCGGCCCAGTTATAAGCCTCCCCGAGCGTGATCTCGAGTTGCAGCATCAGGCAGTTGAGATCGATGGGCGCTATGCGGGTCGTTCGAATGGAATCGAGCCCGCCGTCGTCGCCCAGCCACCGGCTTGAGAAGTCCCACCCGCTCTCGGCCGCGGCGCGAAGGTCGCGCCAAACTTCGGTCGGGTCGCGATGCGGAGCCGCCTCGGCGGTCTCGATGTCCTCGCGCCAGCTCTCGTCGCGCGGCGTGGCGCGGTCGTCCCAGTACCGGTTGAGCAGCGAGCCGTCCGGCAGCCGCACGACCCGTCGATGGGCCTGCCCGGGCGCGAGCCCTTCGGAGCCGGCCATCCAGAAGGCGTATTCCTGTTCCAGCGCCGGCAGGAACTCGACGTAGGTGGCCGCGTGGTTCCGCCAGCTCGCCAGCGTGGCGACCATCAGGGCGAAGAACGGCGGCTGCGAGCGGGTGAGGTAATAGCTTCGATTGCCGTTCGGCACGTGACCATAGCGGTCGATCAGGTGGGCGAAGTTCTCGACCATGCCATGGGCGAGGTCCTCACGCCCGCTCCGCACGAGGCCGAGCATGGTGAAGTAGGAGTCCCAGTAATAGATCTCGCCGAAGCGGCCGCCGGGCACGACATAGGGCTTGGCGAGCGGCAGGAGGGAGGATCCGGCAGGGGGCGCTTCCGCGCCGCGCTCCAGCAGCGGCCACAGCGCGTCGATGTGGTCGGGAACGGAGCGACCGGCCAGCGTCATGAATCCCGTCTCGATCGCCGGGGGCAGGGTGAAGTGCGCCGCCACGAAGCCGGCCAGGTCGAAGTCGCGCCGCGCACGATCGGCCTCGAAGGACTGCAGGATCTCGGCCGCGGGGCGGCGGGGCGTGGCGTCGGCGAAAGTCTTGGAATCCGGGAAAAGGCGCCCGGACTGCACAGCCTCGAACAGCTCGCGGAAAAGGCGGGAGGGCGGCAGCTGGTCCTCGCCCGGAAAGCGGAGGGCGACCGGAGGACGGTGAAAGGAAAGCGCTTCGAATGCCATGGGAGACCGGCCGGACCGGGAGCCTGGTGGGGATCAGAAAATGGGCGCTCTCACGCGGCGAACGACCATTGATTCATCATCGGCCCGTTGGACCGACAGTTCTTCTTGGTAAGATTCCGGACGAGGCTCAATCGAAAGGCGGAACTGTGCAGTGCACAACTGACGCTTTTTAGGGGATCGTGTCAGGAATAACACGAAGGCAACATACACTTTACAGTCGGATCGAATCCTTGCTTACTGTTTGTGCACGTGATTCCAGCCGGCCGGCCTGATCACCCGCGACCGACGAAGGCAAGACCAGAACGCGCGCCGACAAAGAGCGGGAGCCTATCCTGCCTCACCCGACTTGGGGGTCTCAGCCTAGTCAAGCGCCCGGCCATGCCGGGCGTTTTGCTGTGCGGCCATTCTTTCCGTCATTGCGAGCGCAGCGAGGACTGGACGGCCCTTTGTCCGCGTCGGACCAGGCGTGGACAGGCCGGCCCAGGCCTACCCCGCCTCCTCCAGCACCACCTCGAAGGTGATGCAGACCGGCGCCTGCCCGGGAACGAGTCGCCCCTCGTGCATCTCGCCCTGCGGATCGACGAGCACGATGTCGACCTCGGCCCCCAGCGAACCCGACGCGTCGGGCGCTACGACGCCCCGGGTCACGAACACCTCCGTGGCGATATCGGCCACCCGATGCCCGTCCACATAGAGCGGCTGGATCAGGCTGCCGACGCTCCCTCGCACCACAGCCCTGCGGAAGCCGTGCCGCTGCGCCAGCGTGACGAGCGCGCCGCAGAAGTCCTCGTTGGGCCTGATCCGGGCGAGCACAGTGCGTGGGCCGGAGCCCGGCGCGCCCGGCTCGGCCAGGCGCACGGGTTCGAAAAGCTTGAACGCCGTCTCTTCGTCCTCGACCGCGTCGACGCCATGCTCCGCCAGCCCCCAGCCGCGCGCCGCGATCGGCTCGGCCACGAAGGCCTCGTGCGGCATCATGTGACCACCCGTGCGCCGGCCATCCGGCTCGATCCAAACGCCGTGGACGTGCACGAAGGGCGCCCCGTCCCGCGTCCCGAAAGTCACGTTGGCGCGTTCCAGGCTCGTGACGCCCGCGGGCGTGAACGGAGCGCTGTACCAGGCCGCATGCAGGCCATCCGTGGACAGCGCCGGGCGCACATAGGTGAAGGGCCCGAGCGCCCCTCCCTCCAACTCCAGCGTGCCGCCCCGGATGCCGGCTCCCAGCATCAACTCTGAAATCGCCGCGTTGATGCTCTTCCCCGGCGCCAGCGCGCCCGAAACGGCGACGCCCCGCCCTTCCAGGCTCTCGATGCGGTTGGCCGCAGCCGGCCCGGGATGCGCGAGCGCTCTCACCACCTCCGTCACGAGCGCAGCCCCTCGGCGGAAACGAGGCCGCGGGCCTCGAGCTCCTCGCGCACCATCTTCTTGGTGATCTTGCCGTAGCCGGACTTCGGCAGCGCCTCCCAGAAGAACACCTTCCGGGGCAGCTTGTAGCGGGCGACCTTGTCGCCCATCCAGGCGATCAACTCGCCCTCCTCCACCACCGCGCCGGCCTTGGGCACGCACACGGCCACGCCGATCTCACCCCAGGTCGGGTCGGGCACGCCCAGCACCGCGACCTCCGCGATGGCCGGGTGGGTCAGGATCTTTTCCTCGATCTCGCGCGGATAGATGTTGGACCCGCCCGAGATGTACATGTCGGAGGCCCGGCCCGTGATGTACACGAAGCCCTCCGGGTCCATGAAGCCAAGGTCGCCCGTGCGGAACCAGCCGTTGCGGAACGACTTCGCGTTCGCCTCGGGGTTCTCGTAGTACCCCGCGAACACCGCCGGCCCGCACACGCAGATCTCCCCCTGCTGGCCGTAGGGGACTTCGGCGCCCGCGTCATCCTGGATCTGCACCTGCATGCCGGTGCGCTCGAACCCGCACGTGCCGAGCTTCACGTGAGGACCGTCCTCGGCCTCGTGCAGCGCGCCGGGCAGCACGGTGATGTTCCCGGTCACCTCGCCGAGCCCGAAATACTGCACGATCACGGGACCGAGCTTTTTCAGGGCGTATTTCTGGTCCTCGCGATACATGGGCGCGCCGGCGTAGATGACGTAGCGCAGGGAGGAGTGGTCGTAGCGGTCCACGGACGGATGCTCGACCAGCATCTTCAGGATGGTCGGAACCGTGAACATGTTCGAGACGCCATGCTCCTGCACGAGCGTCCAGGCGATCTCGGCGTCGAAGCGCTCGCCGGGCAGCAGCACGGTCTTCACCGCCCGGGCCGTCTGCACCAGTTGGTGCACGCCGGCCCCGTGGGACAGCGGCGCGACCACCAGCGAGGCGTCCCGCTCCGTGGTGGCGGGCGTGAGGTCGCACAGGTGATTGGTGATCACAAAGGCCATCTGGCCATGCGTCAGCACCGCCGCCTTCGGCCGGCCTGTTGTCCCCGACGTGAAGAAGAACCAGCACGGGTCGTCATACTCGACGTCGGCCAGCGCGACCTCTGCGCCCGCATGGGCCTCGATCAGCGCGCCGACGCTCGTTTCGGCGAAGGCGGCCGGCTCGAAGCTCGCGAGCAGGGCGAGGTTCGGGCTCGCTGCCCGCACCGCGGCCGCATGGGCCGGGAAGTCCGCGTGGCAGAGGAATACCTTCGCCCCCGAGGCCGTCGCCAGATAGGCGACCTCGTCCGGCACCAGGCGGAAATTGGTGGGCACCCACACCGCGCCGAGCCGGAACGTGGCGAACAGCGAGATCCACATTTCCTCGCAGTTCTTCGCGTGCACCAGCACCCGGTCGCCCTTCTCCACCCCGTGCGCGCGCAGCGCGGCCGCCAGCGCCTGGGCGCGCGCGCTCATCTCGGCCCAGGTCCAGGAGCGCTCGCCCCACACGAAGCCGTCCCGGTCGGGGAAGCGGCGGGCGGCTTGGTCAAGCAGGTGGGCCAGGTTCATCACCCGATTCGAGACCCGCGGAATCCCGCCCCGAATCCGCTGGTTTTCCCCTGACATCACGCCCCCTCCCTCGGTATCACGTTGACCGGACGGGCTTTCTGTCTAGATTGAGCCGTCCTCGATGGCCGAATGGATCATCGTTTGGACAAGAAAAGCAACACGGGGTGAGACGGAACGCCTCTGCGAGGGATGCACGGCTCAGGTCGGCCCGCGCAGGTTTGTCTCGCCCTCTGGGGAGAGAGACCGCCAGATGTCACGCCTGAACCGCCGCGAACTTCTCGCAACCACCGGCGCCGCCCTCGCTGTCGGAACGTTCGGGATCATCGGCCGCGCGAAAGCCGCCGAGTTCACCTACAAGTTCGCGAACAACCTGCCGGTCTCCCATCCGCTGAACGTGCGCGCCCAGGAGGCGGCGGACAAGATCAAGGCCGCCACGAACGGGCGCATCGAGATCCAGATGTTCCCGAACAACCAGCTCGGCTCGGACACCGACATGCTGAGCCAGATCCGTTCCGGCGGCGTCGAGCTGTTCACGCTCTCGGGCCTCATCCTGTCGACGCTCGTCCCCGCCGCCTCTATCAACGGCATCGGTTTCGCCTTCCCGGACTACGGCACGGTCTGGAAGGCCATGGACGGCGACCTCGGCAACTATGTCCGGGGCCAGATCGCCAAGTCCGGCCTGATGGTCATGGACAAGATCTGGGACAACGGCTTCCGCCAGACCACCTCGTCCAACAAGCCGATCAACACGCCGGACGACCTCAAGAACTTCAAGATCCGCGTGCCGGTCAGCCCGCTCTGGACGTCGATGTACAAGGCCTTCGACTCCGCCCCGACCTCGATCAACTTCAGCGAGGTTTACTCGGCGCTGCAGACCAAGGTGGTGGATGGCCAGGAGAACCCGCTGGCGATCATCTCCACCGCCAAGCTCTACGAAGTGCAGAAGTACTGCTCCCTCACCAACCACATGTGGGACGGCTTCCACCTGCTGGCGAACCGTCGCGCCTGGGAGAAGCTGCCCGAGGCTGACCGCGCCATCGTGGCGCGTGAGTTGAACGCCGCCGCCATGCTGGAGCGCGCCGACGTCGCCAAGCTGAACGCCGGCCTCAAGGGCGAGCTCGAGGGCAAGGGCCTCGTGTTCAACCAGCCCGACCCGGCCCCCTTCCGCGACAAGCTCCGCTCCGCCGGCTTCTACTCCGAGTGGAAGGGCAAGTACGGCGACGAGGCCTGGGGCCTTCTCGAGAAGGCCGTGGGCAAGCTGTCGTAATCGCCATGGCTGGAGCACACACCCTGGATGCGGGGGCGGCCGCGGTCGCCCCCGGCTCGCGCAACTGGGCAAGCCGGCTTGAGGCCGGGATCCGAACGGCGGTCGAGATTCCGGCCGCCATCCTGGTCGCGGCCGAGGTGGTGGTGCTCTTCGCCGGCATCGTGGCGCGCTACGTTCTCCACAAGCCGCTGGTCTGGTCGGACGAACTCGCCTCGATCCTGTTCCTCTGGCTCGCCATGCTGGGCGCCGTGGTGGCGTTCGGGCGCGGCGAGCACATGCGCATGACCGCGCTCGTGGGCAAGGTGGGCCCGCGCGCGCGCGCGTTCCTGGACGCGGTCGCACTGGCGGCCGCGCTCGCCTTCCTGCTCATGATCGTCTACCCGGCGTTCGACTACGCCTACGAGGAAAGCTACATCACGACCCCTGCGCTGGAGATCCAGAACTCCTGGCGCGCGGCGGCGCTCTGCGTGGGCGCCAGCCTCATGATCGTGCTGGCTCTGCTGCGGCTCCTGCGGGTCGCCGATGTGGGCACGACGGTCGGCGCCCTGGTCGGCGTGGCCGTCGTGAGCGCCCTGATCTGGTACGCGAGCCCGGTCCTGAAGCCGCTGGGCAACATCAACCTGCTCATCTTCTTCGTCGGGATCGTCGCCGTCACGGTGCTGTCCGGCGTTCCCATCGCATTCGCGTTCGGGCTGGCGAGCTTCGGCTACCTGGCCACGACCACGAGCGTCCCCATGCTGGTCGTGATCGGCCGCATGGACGAGGGCATGTCGCACCTCATCCTGCTGTCGGTGCCGCTCTTCGTGTTCCTTGGGCTGCTGATCGAGATGACCGGCATGGCCCGGGCCATGGTGCAGTTCCTGGCGAGCCTGCTCGGCCACGTGCGCGGCGGCCTCTCCTACGTGCTCGTCGGCGCCATGTACCTCGTCTCCGGCATCTCGGGCGCGAAGGCGGCCGACATGGCGGCCGTGGCGCCGGTGCTGTTTCCCGAGATGAAGGCGCGCGGCGCGAAGCCAGGCGACCTCGTCGCCCTGCTCTCGGCCACGGGCGCCCAGACGGAGACCATCCCGCCGAGCCTGGTGCTGATCACCATCGGGTCGGTGACGGGCGTGTCCATCGCAGCCCTGTTCACGGGCGGCATGCTGCCCGGCGTCATCCTGGCCGCCACGCTCTGCGCCGTCGTCTGGCGTCGCTATCGCAACGAGGACCTGTCGCACGTGCGCCGGGCGAGCCGGGGCGAGATCGGCCGCGCCTTCGTGATCGCTGTTCCGGCCCTGGCCCTGCCCTTCATCATCCGGGCAGCCGTGGTGGAAGGCGTCGCCACCGCCACCGAAGTCTCCACCATCGGCATCGTGTACTCGATGGTCGCCGGCCTGGTGATCTACCGCCAGTTCAACTGGAGCCGCCTCGGCCCCATGCTGGTGGAGACGGCCGCGCTCTCCGGGGCCATCCTGTTCATCATCGGCGCTGCGACCGCAATGGCCTGGTCGCTGACCCAGTCCGGCTTCTCTCGCGACCTAGCCGCCATGATGTCGAAGCTGCCGGGCGGCGGCGCGAGCTTCATCGCCGTCTCGATCGTGGCCTTCATCATCCTGGGCAGCGTTCTGGAGGGCATTCCCGCCATCGTGCTGTTCGGCCCGCTCCTGTTCCCCATCGCCCGCCAGCTCGGGGTGCATGAGGTCCACTACGCCATGGTGGTGATCCTCTCCATGGGTATCGGCCTCTTCGCCCCGCCGTTCGGGGTCGGCTACTACGCCGCTTGCGCCATCGGCCGCGTGAGCCCGGACGAAGGCATGCGGCCGATCTGGGGCTACCTGATCGCGCTGATCATCGGCCTCATCGTCGTGGCCGCGGTCCCGTGGATCTCCATCGGCTTCCTGTGATCCAGCCTCCTCGCTTTTGCGAGGAGCGAAGCGAGGAAGCAATCCAGGGGGAATACCTCCGCTGGATCGCTTCGCTGCGCTCGCAAAGCCGGCCCACCGGATCCGCAACCCACATTGGGCCTGTGCAACCTCCGGTAGCCTCCGCTAACCTGCCCGGGCGGAAACCTCGGGAACAAGGACGCGTCGCGCGCGTTCGCTCCCGGTGAGGGGAGCGTTCTTGGTGGGTCGACGTTTGGTCGTGGCGTGCGCGTGTGTCCTGGCGGGCCTTGGGCCCGGGCCGGGGCCATCGGCGCAGGCCTTCGACCTGCTGGGTGCGCTCGGCTTCGGCGAGAAGCCGCCCGAGCCTTCGGCCAACGCCTATCCCTACGACCTCACCATCGACACACAGGGCGCCCCGAAGGAGGCGAAGGCAGCCATCGAGGACGCCTCCAGCCTCCAACGACTGCGCACGGAAGCGCCGGGCGCTCCCGACCAGCTGGTGCGCCTCGCGGAAAGCGACCTGCCCAAGATCGTCGACGCCCTTTGGGGCCTGGGCTACTACGACGCCGCGGTCACGATCGACGTGGCCGGTGTGCCTCTCATGCTCGGCCAGAACCGAACGGAAGCCGCGGCTCGCGCGGTGACCGCCTACCGGGGCAGGGCCCGCGTGCCGATCCGCATCGTGGCCAACCCCGGCCCGCAATACGTCTTCCGCAACATTTTCGTGCTCGACGACGCGACGGGCCAGCCGTTCACGCCCGATCAGCTGCCTGCGCGCGTGGTGAAGGCCAAGCCGGGTGATCCGGCCCGCTCCGCCGAGGTCGTGGCGGCCGAGGCCGCCATCGTCGACCACTTCCGCGAACAGGGGCATCCCTTCGCCAAGGTAACCTCGCGACAGCCCGTCGTCTTCCATCCGGCTCGCGCGATGGATGTCACCCTTCGCGTGCGGGCCGGCCCCGTGGCCAACCTGGGACCCATCACCGTGTCCGGCGCGCCGGACGTCGACCACGCCGTGGTCCGCTCCTTCATCTACGCCCAGCCCGGCGATCCCTATTCGCCGACTGCTCTGAACGGCATCCGCAAGTCGGTCAGCCGCATCGAGGCGCTGGGCGGAGTGCGCATCCGCGAGGCCGAAAAGCTGGATGCGAATGGGCAGCTTCCCATCTTCGTGGAGCTGACCGAACGCAAGCGCCACGCCTTCGGGGTTTCGGCGCTGTATTCCACCATCGACGGCCCGGAGGTGCGAACCTACTGGACCAACCGCAATCTCTTCGGCGGCGGCGAGGTGTTGCGGCTCGAGGCCTCCACGTTCTACGCCGGGCGCGCCATCGGCGAGCCCGCCTGGGTGCGCGACGAGAAGCGCCTGCAACGCTCCGATCTCGGCGGCCGGTTCGGCTTCACGTTCCTGAAGCCCGGGCTCTGGGGCACGCGCAACGACCTGCTGGTCTCCGCTCAGGCGGCGCGGGAAAAGGGCTACGCCTATACGGACCGCCGGGCCGGCGCAGAAGTCGACATCCGCCACCGTTTCTCGGACACGAGCTCGCTGCAAATTGGCGTCAAGGCCGAGCGGGGGCAGACCAGCGACGCCTTGGGCGAGGTCACCTATACGCTCGTCGGCGTCCCGATCACCTACACCTACGACTCCACCGACAAGCCTCTGGATCCCACGCGCGGGGTCAGGCTCACGGCGTCCGTGACGCCCTACCCAACTTTCCTGGGCTCCACGGTCGGCATGACGGTCGCGAAGGCCAACGCGTCCACCTACTGGGCGCTGGACAAGGACGCCCGTTACATCCTCGCGGCTCGCATCGGCCTTGGCTCCATCCTGGGCGGCGACCTCGAGGACATCCCGTCCAACTACCGCTTCTATGCCGGCGGCGGCGGCTCCGTGCGCGGCTACCGCTACCAGAGCCTGAGCCCCCAGATCGGCCGCTTCCCCATCGGCGGCAAGAGCCTCATCGACGGCTCGATCGAGGCCCGCATCAAGGTGACGGACACGATCGGCGTCGTGCCCTTCGTGGACGCCGGCCAGGCCTACGCCGACCGCTTCCCGCGCCTGAACGAACCCATCCGCGTCGCGGCCGGGCTGGGATTGCGCTACTACACCGCCGTGGGTCCGATCCGGCTCGACATCGCCGCCCCGCTCAATCCGCGCAAGGGCGACAAGCCGGTCGCGGTCTATATCGGCATCGGGCAGTCCTTCTGATGAGCAAGCTGCGCGCCGCCCTCCTCGCCCTACTTGGTGTCGCCGCCCTCGCCGGCGCCTGGGCCGAGGCCGATCGCCCGGCCTGGGCGCAGGAGAGCGACCAGAGCACGCTCGCCAAGCTGTTCTCATGGGCTCTCTCTACGCCCGAGAATCGCGTCCGCATCGGATCGGTGGAAGGCGCGCTGTCGTCCGACGCGGTCATCCGCGACGTCCAGGTCTCCGACAAGGATGGCGTCTGGATCACGCTCGACCGCGCCCGCCTCGTCTGGCGCCGCACCGCGCTCCTGTCGCGTCGCCTCGAAATCGACGCGCTTGAGATCGATCGCCTGGAAGTCGTCCGCCGTCCAAGGCCCAACGAAACGGATGTCGCGAACGCGGCCGAGGCGCCCGCTCTCCCGGCCCTGCCCGTGAAGCTGATCGTGAAGTCCTTCAACATGAAGGACCTGGCGCTGGGCGAGCCCGTCCTGGGCCAGGCGGCCCGCATCGCCGCCGCGGGAAGCACGGTGCTGGGCAATCCGGCCGAAGGCCTCGACCTGCGCCTGCAGGCGACCCGCACGGACGCCCCCGGCCGCTTCGCCGTGACCCTCAACTACGTTCCGCAGAGCTCGCGGCTCGCCCTCAACGTCGATTTCAACGAACCCCAGGGCGGCCTGATCGCGAAGGCCGTCAATCTCCCCGGCCAGCCCCCGATCGACCTCAAGGTGCAGGGCGAGGGCCCGCTCGACAACTTCGCCGCAAGCCTGAACTTCGTCTCGGGCCCGGACCTCGGCGCCCAGGGCCGCGCGACCGTGACCCGCGAAGGCGCGGCCCGTCGGGTGGCCCTGGCGCTCGGCGCCCGCATCTCCGCCTTGCTACCGCCGGTGGTCGCCCCGATTTTCGCCGGCTCCACGGATCTCGCCGGCGACGTGCTGGTCGGCGACGACGGCGCGCTGAACGTGCGCCAGTTGGACATCGCCGCCCGCGCGGCGCGCCTCAACGTGACCGGCGCGGTGGATCCGCAGAACAACATCGACCTGCGGCTGGCGATCCGCTCGGTTCCGACCGAGGGCGGCCGCACCCGCGCCGGCGAGGCCGAGATCGGCCGGCTGGTGCTGGATGGGACCGCCAAAGGTCCGGCGACCTCGCCGACTGTGCAGGCGAACCTGGATGGACGGGAGATTTCTGTGCCCTGGGGCAAGGTCGCTTCGGTCACGGGGGCGTTGAACATCGTCCCCGCGCCCCAGGGCGCGCCCGATCCGCGTTCTGCCGTCAGCTTCGACGCCCACGCCCGAGGGCTCGCGCCCGCCGACCCCGGCGAGGCCCGCGCCCTCGGCGACCGCCTGGACATGGTGGCCCGCGGCAAGGTCGACGCCAGTTTCAACGCCGACCTCTCCGAGGCCCGGTTGTCGACCGCCACCCTGGACACGAGTTGGACCGGCGTGGTCGGCCGGCGCAAGCTGGACGGAACGGCCGACGCACGCATCCCGCGGATTGGCGCCTTCTCCGGCCTGGTCGGCCGCGAACTCGGCGGTTCCGCCAAACTCCAGGCCCGGCTCACGGGCGACCCCGGCCGGTATCGAATCGACGCCGCCCTGGATGGACAGCTGACGGACGCCAAGGTCGGCGTGCCCCCGCTCGACCGGGCTCTTGCAGGGAACGTGACCATCAAGGGCCTTGCCCGGCGCCTGCCGGGCGGGCTTGGCTTCATGAACCTTCGCATCGACGGCCCCAATATACAGACGCAGCTTGATGGCGACGCCACCACCGCGGGAGCCAATCTCGTCGCGAAGCTCACGCTTCCCGAGTTGAAGCGCGTGGACGAGCGCATCACCGGGCGCGCGGACGCGACCGCCAACCTGACCGGCTCGCTGGAGCGCCCGGACGTCAAGGCGAACTTCGCCATTCGGGACGCACGGGCCCTCGGCAAGCCGATCCCCCGCCTGGCTGCGGACCTCACCGCGACGGACGTGACCGGAAACCTGGACGCCCGCCTCAAGCTGGACGGCGAGGTGGACCGAAAGCCCGCCCGCGGCGGCCTCCACCTGGCCCGCCAGGGCCCGAACACCCGGCTCGACGATCTCGACCTGTCGGTCGGTTCGGTGCGCCTCTCCGGCGGGGTCACGGTGGACGAACGCCGGCTTTTGGCCGGCAAGGTCGGCCTGGTCGCCTCCGACCTGAACGACCTCTCGGCCCTGGCGCTCGTGCCCCTCTCCGGACGACTCGACGCGTCCTTGGACCTGTCGGCGCCCGACGGAAAGCAGAACGCATCCATTGCGGCCACCGGCGAACGCATTGGAGTCGCGGGCCAGAGCCTGCGTCGACTGGAGGCCCATATCACGGCCGCTGACCTCTACGGCTCTCCCGTGATCGATGGGTCGGCGTCCGCCGACGAAGCCGTGCTCGCCGGGACCCGCTTCCGGGCCGTGCGACTGACGAGCCGCGGCTCCCAGCAGGCCAGCGCCTTCACCCTGGCCGCCGACGGCGACATGGACGTGAAGGCGGAGGGCCGCCTCCTCCCGGGCCCGCCGATCCGGGTCGACCTCTCGGCGTTGAGCCTCGCCCGCAACCGGCAGCACCTCGCCCTGGCGGGCCCGGCGTCGCTCACGATCGAGAATGGCGACGTCGTGATCCCGGCGCTGACCCTCGCCGCCGGCGCGGGCCGGCTCCGCGTCGCGGGCCGCGCCGGCTCGAAGCTCGCTCTCACGGCCGACGCGACCCGCATTCCATTGTCGGTCGCCGACATCGTGTCGCCTGGACTCGGGCTCGCCGGAACCCTGGACGCGCACGCCGAACTGGGCGGGACGGCATCCGCGCCGACCGGCCCCTATCGCCTCAGTCTGTCGAAAGTGGCTACGGCCGCCAGCCGCGCCGCCGGCGTCCCCGCGCTCGACGTGAAGGCCGATGGCCGCCTGGAGGGCGAGCGCGCGACGGTGAACGCCACCGTGTCCGCCGGGCCCGGCGCCTCCCTGAAGGTGGGCGGCTCCGCTCCGCTGGGCGCTGCCGGCGCCCTGGACCTGACCGTGCGCGGCCCCCTGGACGCCTCGCTCGCGAATGGCTTGCTCGCCGCCAGCGGCCAGCGGGTCACCGGCCGCCTGAACCTGGACCTGCGGGTCGAAGGACCGGTCTCCGCTCCGCGGCTCGGCGGCGCCGCGACCCTGACGGGCGGCGCTTTCACGGATCCCGTCGCCGGCATCCGGCTCACCGCCATCGAGGGGCGCTTCGCGGCCCGCGGCGAGGAGGTCGCCATCGAGCGCCTCACGGCCGCCACCCGCAATGGCGGCTCGCTGTCCGCGACCGGCCGCGTGCGGGTCGACCCCGGCGCCGGCTTCCCGGCTGACATCCGCATCACCGGGACAAAGGCGGAGCTGGTCTCCAACGACACGGTCTCGGCCACCGCCAACCTCTCGGTCGCGCTCAGCGGCGCGCTGGCGCGCACCCCGCGGATCGCCGGGCGCGTGGACGTGATCTCCATGGACGTCTCCATCCCGGAGCGCCTGGCGAGCATCGCGGCGCCGTTGCCCAACACGAAGCACATCGCTCCAGGTCCGGCCGCCCGCGCCCGCCTCGCCGCAGCCAGGAAGGCCTCCACGAAGCGGGCCGGCCCGCCCTTCGTGGCGGCCTTCGATCTCACGCTGACGGCCCAGAACCGCATCTTCGTCCGCGGCCGCGGCCTGCAGGCCGAGCTCGGGGGCGACCTGCGCCTCACCGGGACCAGCAAGGACCCCAACGCCGTCGGCGCGTTCAACCTGCGCAACGGCCGCATCGATCTCGCCGGCCAGCGCATCGATCTCGTCCGGGGCCGGCTCACCTTCGCGGGCGACCTCACCCCCCAACTCGACTTCCTGGCCCAGACCCAGGCCGCGGACGTGACCGCCCAGATCGCCGTGACCGGCCTCGCCAGCCAGCCCGAGTTCGCCATCACGTCCACGCCGCCGCTCCCGCAGGACGAGGTGCTTTCGCGCATCCTGTTCAACCGCGCCGCCGGCGGGCTGACCGGCGTCCAGGCGCTCCAGCTCGCGCAGACGATCGCGCAGCTCTCGGGCGGCGGCGGGCCGGACCTGCTCGGCGGCCTGCGCAAGGCGCTCGGCGCCGACAGCCTGGACATCACCTCCGGGGCCAGCGGCGGCGTCGGGGTGGGAGTCAGCCGATACATCAACCGCCATATCCGCTTCGGCGTGCGGGCCGGCTCCACGGCCGCCGACACGGGCGTGGGCGTCGATATTGACGTGACCAAGAACGTGAAGCTGCGAGGCCAGGTGGGCGCCAACGGCGGCGCCTCCGCCGGGGCGGCCTACGAAATCGAATACTAGGGTCGCATCCGCGGGCCTTCCCTCGCCGTGAGCTTCGCAGAAAATGCGCGCAAAGGCTCGCCGCGCGCCTTCGGATCGGATGCAAATGGATTCGAAGGCGCACTAGGATGCCGGCCGACAAATCTCATCCGGAGGATCCGATGCCCAAGCAGCTTCCCTTCCAGCGCGAGAAGAACCTGATCGGGGGCGAGTGGGTCGGCGCCGATTCCGCCGCCACCATCGAAGTCACCAACCCCGCCACCGGCGAGGTCATCGGCGTGGTGCCGAACTGCGGCGCCGCCGAGACGCGCCGCGCCATCGCGGCCGCCCAGAAGGCCTTCGAGAGCTGGCGCCAGACCACCGCCGCCGAGCGCGCCGACAAGCTGCGCAAGCTCGCCGCCGCCATCGAGAAGAACAAGGAGGAGCTCGCCGTGCTCCTCACCACCGAGCAGGGCAAGTCGCTGGCCGAGGCCCG
>NZ_PVZS01000025.1 GCF_003004785.1 Alsobacter soli | reverse complement strand
TCGCGTCCCTCGACGGCGCCGATGTCCGCTGGCCGGGAGGTCACGAGGTAGAGGGCGAGACCGACCAGGGAGAAAAAGAACACCAGGATCGGCCAGCAGACTTTCAGCGGCGGGTTGAGGGCGGCGTTGGCATGCTGGGCGTCGTAGATCACCCAGGCCGCCCCGAGCACGCCGACGACGTACCACGGGCTGGCGAACCAGGGCTCGGCCATGAAGGTGAGCGCGTTTGCGATAGTTGGCATTCGAACCGGGCTTTCACAAAGAAAGAGGCCCCCGCCGCGTGGGTGGCCGATCGGGCAATGGCAAACTTTCCGACATGTTCCCGGCAGTCGGGGAGGTACATCGTCGCCTGGCGAACAGAACCCTTGCCCCATCGCCTTTGTCCGAGAACTACTCCCAAATGCGTTTTGGCCGAAGCAACTCCGGCCTAGGCAGCCGATCGTGCGTTCCCTCGCTCCGGCTTGCGCCAGGCCTACGCGATCGGCGGGCAGGCCCTGTTTGCTGATATCAAAGATCTGGCAATGTGATCGGCGAAATATGGCTTGGGCCAGAACGGCAGGCCCGAGAGGTTCGGCGGGAGGTCAGGCGAAATGTATCCACTTGCCAAATAAACATTCACACCTCCGGCGCAGAGCTCCTCCGCAAGCGTGTAGATTTCATCACTGCCCAGCTTGATGTCGAGAATAGCGGCAGCTGGCAAGCCGTGCTGGGCCACGAGCGCGTATGCGCCATCCAGTGATGAGGCTGGCCCCATCACATCAAGTCCGACTTTTTCCAAAGCCTGCGCCAGATCGATTGCAATAAGCCACTCGTCTTCCACCAACAGGACTGTCATGGAAGCTACCTGCGATTAAGCTCTGGTCCACCGCGCTTCAGGCGCAGCGTCAAGGAGAGAGAAGCCATGCAGAAATTCAAAGGACGTCCAAGTCGGGAGAATCCTAGCCTGCCCGCGCCAGTTCGATTCCGCACTTCAGGTGATCAAGGAAAGGTCCCGCCTGCGGCGAACCGCTGGTGAGATAAAACGGTGTTCGCTCGCGGCCACCGGCGCTGTAGCCTATACTCCACAGAGGAGCGCCTAGAGTACTAACTGAGGTCGGCAACGGGGCCGTGTGATCACTGCGGACCTCGCGAAAGTCCTGCCGGGCGACGCGGTGCCGGCTAGCGAGATCGCCTAGTCGTTATCATCTCGAGGATGCGGGGGCCCTGTCGAAATAGACGAATGGCTGCTCGGGGGCGGGCCGCTTGGACCATCGTCGCTCCGTCAGGAAGCGGCCGGCTTTGATTTGCCCGACGCATTCGAGCTCCTGCAGAGCGACGGTCGGGATTTTCTGTTACTTCGCATCCTTCGTACTGTCATCTCGCTGACATAGCAGCATCCATTTCGAAACACCTCCGCCCGCAGGAGGACGCGACCTACGGCATGTCGCTCAGAAATGCGCTGAACTGGGCTCGGAATGCCGTACTGGGAGCCGCCATCCGGCGAGATCGCCGCGATCGACATGCACACTGGCGCCATCAAGCGGCACTGTCCCATTGGGGCTTCCCAGATGTGGGGATTATGCATGCCGGAGTCGTATGGTCACTAACCGAGGAGGTGCGTAAACAACCAATTGGTCTCCCACCTAGTCCTCCGCTTCTTCGGGCGAGAGGTACTGGCTGTGTGCGGTCAACTTCGCACGCTTGCGTTGCTGATCTGAGTACCTGTGATCTGAAACCCTCAACCCTGGACGGAACCGAACCATGAAAGCTGGTCGAGCAATCTGCGGACGATCGCGCGGCGGCCGTCCTTAACTACACTGCGCCGCCCGAAGAGACGCGTGCCTTCTTCGGTGCGAATCAGCCTGAGAGTTCTCGTGTGAAATGCCTCTACACCCTGCCGATGGGCGATTGACAGGACGGTTGTGCCCGCGAGTTCATTCTCGAACAGAGATAAGAGAGATGACTGCGCCTCATCGTCGAGTGCTGAGGTGGCCTCGTCCATGAAGACCCAGAGTGGCTTGTGCAGCAGAAGCCTCGCAAATGCTACTCGCTGCTGTTGGCCTAGCGACAGGCGCTTGTCCCATAGCAGGTCAGCGTCGAGTTGGGTTTCAAACTCCGTGAGCCCGCATCGTTGTAGCGCAAAACCAATCACCTCATCGGAAAACTCAGACGGGTGCCCCGGGTAGCATATGGCAGCTCTCAGGTTCCCAAGCGGCAGGTAGGGGCGCTGGGGCATGAACATCTGCTGCTCGAGGGGCGGCGTTCGGATCGCGCCTCGCCCCCATGGCCAGAGGCCCGCGATGGCCCGAAATAGAGTGCTCTTGCCGGACCCGGAAGCTCCCGTGATCAGCACGCGTTCGCCAACGCCGACTTCCGCTGTTGCTTGTTCAATCACAGTTTGCCCGTCGATCAATGAGATCACCAGGTTTTCGAAGGACAGCTTCTGTTCGGGGTGAGGCTCCACGGCAATTTGTTCGAACTTGGCGCCCTCCTGCTCCAGTTCAGAAATCGCCCTCCTGAACATGGAGACCCTGAAAACAGCAGATCTCCAGTCCGCAATCTTTGGAAAGTTATCCACGAAGTACCGCAGGGCCGACTGCACCTGCGTGAAGGCGCCGACCACCATCATCAGTTCGCCGAACGTGAGACGTTGCGAGAAGTAGCCGGGAGCAGCCGCTATAATGGGAACGACGATCGCTACCCAACCATATCCAGACGTGATCCAGGTGAGGCGGGCCAAGGCGCCCGACAGTTTCCGAGTCGCCTTGAGTACGTGCTGCAGCATCGCCTCGAGGTTTTGGCGCTCATCTCTCTCGCCCTTGTAAAGCGCGATCCCTTCGGCGTTGTCATTCACTCGGACGAGCGCAAACCGCAACCCGGCTTCATGGCTATAGCGCTGGGTGTTGAGCCTGATCAGAGGCCGTCCTACCAGCCAGGTGAGAGTGGAACCTATCCCGGCATAAGCAACTGCCACCCAAACCATGTAGCCGGGTATCCTCCAGTCCTCGCCGTTTATTTTAAGTACGACATAGGAAGAGAGCGACCAGAGTACGGCGATAAAGGTGAGCAGCAGCATCGCTGATTGAAGTAATCCTACGCCGAGTTCGGTGGTGAACTCGGCGAACAGGCGACAGTCTTCCTGCATTCGCTGGTCTGGGGCTGACGCCTTCTCTCCCACAAATCCGAGGCGATAGGCGCGTCCAGGCTCGAGCCAACTGTCCAGCAAAATGTGGCTCATGCGCTCCCGGATGCGGATCTTTAAGAGTTCCTGGAACCAGGTTTGCGCCACAACCAGGGACAGCAAGACCCCGATTATGAGGAAGAAGTTCCAGAATTGAGTGATGAAGTCCGGCCCGTTCCGGTGTTCCAGAGCGTCGAAGAAGGCGCCGTTCCAAACGTTCAGGCGCACCTGACCTACCATGTTGCAGGCCAGAATGAGGAGAATTGCGGCGCTGAGCCGAATGATGGGCCAGCCCCCTTTCCCTTTGATCATGGCGCCGGACAGGATCGACAACTCCAGGATCATGCCGCTCGGGGGGATACGCCCCTTGCTTTCGGGCTTGCGTTCAGGCGCCGGGGGATCTTCCAGCCTCAGCCCGTCGGGATTAGCGTCGCCGGTCGGATTGAGCGACACTAGTGGGGGCGCCGCTCTAATGTCGTGCCGGTCTTTGATCGTCATGCCAAACCTTCAGCGCTGTTGCGGCAGTACATATCAGCGCTCAAGGAAGTGTAATGTTCCAGAAATTGTGTTCTATTTTTCGAGATGGCCCATAGACTACGATTAGTGTTGTGGAGGCTTGCGTCAGGGCAAGACAAATCATTGAGCCAGAAGCAACGGAAGGTCCGTTGATCTTTCGACGCCTCGCGTTACCCCTTGTTCGAACCATTGGGAAAAGCCGCGATCGGGTGGTGCGCCCATGACGATCATGTCGGAGCGCATCCGATGCGCCTCCGTCAGGATGGCCTCTGAGATTGGCAGCCCATCGCTGTCAACGTGCGACAGGACGGCTTTCACGCCATGGTGCTCTAGGTGCTGGAAGATGCGCTCGCCGGGCTGCAGCTGCGCACCAGCTTTACGGCCACTGTCGATAAGGAGGACCGCCACCTCGGCGGCTTGGCTGAGCAGCGGCATGGCCTCTGTGATCGCGCGGGTCGCCTCGCGGCTTCCGTTCCAGGCCACGGTGATGTGCTTGAAAGCTGGTGCGGGAGCAATTCCCGGCGGCAATCCCAGAACGCCCCGGCCGCTCTCTCTTAGGACCGCGTCCAGCACGGTTGAGGCACTTTCAAAGCTGGGCAACGTGCCGATGAAGAGGTCGTAGCGGCGCGCCAACTCGCCAAGATTGGGCCCTACCTCGTCGGGCGGCACCTCGAAGCGCAGTACCTGGACGCTGGACCACAGAGCGCCAAGCCTTCCCTCCAGAGCGGCGTCGGGTTGCACGCCGCTCGTACGCGCTATTTCGAAAATGGACTCGTCGTCCGAGGGCGCAAAAGCGTCCCGACTCATGCTCAAGGCCGAGCGGGGCGGGAGCTCGTTTACGACCGCGCAGGTGATAAATCCGCTCACCTGGGCAGCCAGAGTTTGTGCGCAACAGATCCGGTTGGCGTCCTCTGCCGTCCCGTCGCTCAACACGAGAAAATCCTTCATTGAGTGCTCCCACCGGAACCGCACACCAACTGAGGACGCCAACAGCCATCTCAGCGTCCCAGCGTCAAACGGGCCTGAGTAACGGCAAGCGCAAAAACGGCTTCGAAGTTGCCAGAAGTGTCGCCCGGCTGACCGACTACTTGCCCGCAGCATGCATCCAGCAACTCTCGGGCGCAGATTTGGTCAGGTGGCCGACACTGCTTCTAGGAAGCCCGGAACTGAGCCTCCCAAGACCGGTTCGTTTCCCGCAGGGGAGCCGCGGCGGCCCCCGATGGCCGGCAGCCAGGCGGCCCACATGCGGGCACGACTGAGACCAGTGCCTGCCCGATGTTGGAAACCAAACAAATCAGGAGATCCCACGATGAGACGTACCTCATCTCTGGCGCTTGCCGCCATCCTGCTCGCAAGCGGCTCCAACGTCGCGCTGGCGCAGGGGGCCTGGTCCTCCGGCCGGGGCGACCGATACGAGTATGGCGCTGGCTATCGCGGCTGGTCCGATCAGGGCTCGCAGCGGCGTTATGTGGAAGGGCGCGGGTTCGGCCATGACGACTGGGCCGCCAATGGCCGACCTTTCCAGGATCGCCATTGGGGGAGCGACCGGGATCGGTCGCGCTACGGCGCTTACGAGGGCGAGCGGAACGGCGGGGGAGCCTTCAGGTCATCGTCCGAAGGCTACGGGCCATATGAGAACGACCGTTATGGCCGGTTCAGCCGGGACGGCGAACCCCGCCAATTCGGCGCCTGGGAAGGATCCGGCCGCGCCACGCGTGCGCGCGAATCCGATCGGCAGTACGGGGGCGAGGACAGCATCTCCACTGGGGCGGTCCCTGAAGCGTCCGATTTCCGGCGCGAGGCGCGAGAACTGCGGCGAGAGCTCCGGGATTATGGGCTGCGGGACATCAGGATCCTGAACACCTCGTATCTGGTCGAGGCGCGACTCCCGAGTGGCCGGACGGTGCTCCTCATTGCCGATCCACCCCCTATGTCGGCGGGCGCCAGCGCCAGCCAGGAAGGCTCCAGTCAGAACGGTGACCGGGCGAGCGCATCGAGTGATGGCTTCCGATCCAGCCAAACCGCACGAAACCGGAAGTCGGACTCTTCCAAGTGGGATCGGAACGCGGAGGATCGAAACGGCTCGCCCGGTTCCGGGCTGGATGGGGTCACGGCCCAGGAGGTCCGCTCCTCGTTGCAAGCTCGCGGTTTCAGCGACATCCGGAACCTGCGCCGAGACGGAAGTACGTTCGTGGGCGAGGCAGGTTGGTACGGCGACCAAGTGTCCTTCCGAGTCGACGGACGAAACGGCTACCTCATCGAGCCGAACCGCATGACTTCCGACCAGGTCCAGACGATGCTGGATAACGAGGGCTGGAAAAACGTTCAGGTCCTCGACGCGAACGAGAAAAGCTACAAGCTGAAGGGCACAAAGAACGGCATCAACTATCAACTCCGGGTCGACGCCGAAACGGGCCAGGTCTATCGGAAGGCCGCCATGGACGGATCGCCTGATCAGGAAACCGGCTCCATCCGGAGCCGCAATCCAGCCGCCGGCCAGAGTCAGTCGTCCGGCAGCCAGAGCCAGACGTCGGGGGCCCCAAGCCTGGGGTTAGGTGACGGGAACGGATCCCAGGCCCCCAGCACGAACGACTGAGCAAGCTCCGACGATTCTCCGCTTAAGAAAGCCCCGCTGGGAGGTGGGGCTTTTTGCGCGTCAAATTCCTATTAAAAAAAGACGTCACCTGGCGGACAGTGGCAACATCTAGAGTAGAACGATGAATCGTGCATGTGGATTTCCGATGTAGCTATCGCAAAATTGAGCGCGATATTTCCGCTTCGAGGAGTGTCTCATGCACCGCCTTCAGACAATGACGGCCGTTCTCTTGGCGTCGACTGGGATGGCAATGGCTCAGGCCAAGCATAATCCATCCCCACGGGCCCCTCAGCCCCCGGCTGCTTCTCCCCAGCCCAATGCTCAAAAGGACAACGCCAAGCCGCAGGACATCACTGCGTCGGACTTTGTCAAAAGGGCCGCCGAATCCAACATGTTCGAAATCCGGTCCAGCCAGCAGGCGCTGGAGCGCTCCGACAACGAACAGATCAAATCCTTCGCGCAGCGCCTGATGAACGATCATCGCGCCGCGACCACGGCCTTGCAGAATGCGGCGGTCGATCAGAACGCGCCCTCTGAGCTCGATCAGGCGCATCAGAATATGCTGCAGCGGCTGAAGCGCGCTTCGGACCAAAACTTCGACCGGCGTTTCCTGCAGATGCAGGTCAACGCCCATCGCAAGGCGATCCAGCTGTTCGACGACTTTGCATCCTCAGGCGAGGGTGAGCAGCTGCAGAATTTCGCCGAAGACACCACGCCGAAGCTGGAAGCGCACCTGCGGCGCGCGCAACAGTTGCTGGCGAGCCTCGATCAGCAGAACAACGCCGATGTGACCGACCCGGGCCAGCCCGGCGATAAGCGGGACTCGGCATCCAACGCCACCCGGTCCCTCAACGTCGTGCAGGCGCCGCCACATGTGACGGTGCTACAGCGTCAGCCCACCGTGGACGTGCACCAGCCCAGGCCGGAGATCACCATCCACCAGCCTGCGCCGACGATCACGATCGAGCAACCGCAGCCCCAGATCACCGTGCGGATGCCCAACCCGAGCGTGGACGTGAACCAGCAGCAGCCTAAAGTGAGTGTTCAGGTGCCGCCGCCGCGCCTGACGTCCCCGGGCGACCGGCAGGCCGTGGTGGATGTCCAGCGGTCTGGCCGCCAGCCCAACATCGATGTCGAGCGCGCGGCGTTTCCGGAGGTGAAGTTCGACCGAGGGGGAGAGCCGATCGTCCATTATCGCCAGGCTGCCGGGCAGCCTCAGATTCGCTACGAGCAGATGTCCGCGAACGAATCGAACGGCGGCGACGCCGCGAACAAGAGCCACCAGCAGGCGCAATCCGGCCAGAACACAGACAACGAGCAGCATGTGGGCCATGCTGCGGTCGCCAGCGAGCGAAACGCGCAGGCCGCGACGGACGCCGCCATGCCGGCAGACCAGCCGGACCGCAACGCAAAGGCGATCTCGGCCGATGATCAGGACTGGGTCGCCGAAGCGCAGCGGCGCGCCAATGATGGGGATCCGGACACGACCGCGAGCCTCGCCGGGAGTTCTACCCTGCCTGTGTCGATGTCGGTCGGCGATCTTGAGAACATGAGCGTCTACAACGGCAGGGGCAGCCGCCTGGGCGATGTGGAGCGCGTTATCGTCGACCAGGACTCGAACCGGAAGTTCATCGTCTTGGCCCATGGCGGCTTCCTGGGAATGTTCCAAGATGAGGTCGCCATTCCGCTCAATCGCATCAGAGCGGGTGACAACCGCCTCTACATTCACGGCCTCACCACGGCAGAGGTCTCCCAGATGCCCGATTGGGAGAACAAGATTCCGAACTATCGCGAGCTTGGCGAGGATCAGACCGCAACACTCCAGCCCTGGAAGTAAATCGCTAGTCGTGCCCCCAGGCCCAACATCCTGGGGGCGATACCCGGATGCCTCGCAAGGTAATCAAGATGACGGTCCAACCCCATTCACCAATTCCGGCCCACGGCGCTGGCAAGGCCCCAGAGCGAATCCGGCGAGCTAACCTTTACGCGTCCTCCGCCGGGTTACGATTTTTGTGCGGGGCTGCCCCGTTCGCGCTCAGACCGCCGAGCTCCCGCCTGGCTTTGGGGTGGACGGTAGGTTTGTGCGCTGGTTTGGCGCTCGTCGTTCTGTTTCTCAGCTGAATGATCCCACGACACGCCAGCTACGTCCCGAGGCGCCGCCGCGCTCGCGCGCTGGAGGAAAGGAGCTGGATGGGACGCGCCGGACGACGCCGACGGCTCACACGAGGCCGAAAGGGAACCGCCCAGCAGAGGCTGGTTGCCCAGAGCGGGAGTGTGATCGGATGATTGTTACCGTGCTCGCGCAAACCGTCTGGAACGGCTGGGCTGAACTGGGCCGCATGGTCGCGGTCGGAACACTCGCCTATTTATCGGCCCTCATCCTGCTGCGCCTTGCGGGCCAGCAGGCATTGGCCAAGATGACCGCGTACGGGCTTCTCGTCGCGATCGCGCTGGGCTCCGTCCTCGCGACCGCATTGCTGTCGCCCCAAGTTAGACTGGACAAGGCGGTCGGAGCTTTTGCGCTGTTGCTCGGGCTGCAGCGGCTGATCGCGTGGACGTCCATGCGCTCGCAAATGGGCGAGAGACCTCGTGAATAGCGAACCCGTTCTCCTGGCCCACGATGGTGAGATGCTTTCTGGGGCGATGCGGCGCACCGACACCACGCCCGACGAGGTTGAAGCGTCTCTTCGTGCCCAGGGCTGGACGGCGATCGCCGATGTGCAGGCTGTGATCCTGGAGACGGATGGCAGCTTGAGCGTCGTGCCTAGGGAACGCCGGACCGACGGCGCGGCGCTGGCGAAAGTTCTGCGCCACGCACGCCGGCTCAGCGAGACCGGCGGGACAGGGGCATGAGCTACTGGCGGTGGGTCGTCGTCCAGGTGACCGGACGCCTTTGGTTCTGGGCCGCGATTTACGCCAGCGGAGCCATCCTGACCGCCTTGCTGGCGATCTGGCTGGCGCCGTTCATTCCGGACGCGGTCTCGGCCGAAATGGGCGCCGATTCGGTCGAGGACGTCCTCAGCATTCTGGCGTCCAGCATGTTGTCGGTGGCGACTTTTTCCCTCGCCACGATGGTGTCCGCCTTCGCGGCGGGGGCCACGACCACGACGCCGCGCGCGGCGCAGATGCTGGTGGAGGACAGGACTTCGCAGAACGCGATCGCCTCGTTTATCGGAGCGTTCCTGTTCAGCCTCGTCGGGATCATCGCGCTGCGCACGGGCCTTTATGGCGCATCCGGCCGCCTGATCCTCTTCGCCGTCACGCTGGTTGTGGTGCTGACGGTTGTCGTGACGCTCCTGAAATGGGTCGACCACCTCTCGCGACTGGGACGGCTGGACGAAATTCTCGACAGGGTTGAGAGAGCCGCCTTCGCCTCGCTCAGCTCTGAATTTGCGACCGTCAGGCAGTCACGACGAGACGTTCCCACAACGGCGTTTCCGATCAACATCCGCGCCGTCGGGTATATTCAGTTCGTGAACCTCGAACGCTTGTCCAGCATTGCCCAAAAAGCAAAAGGCGCCGTCTCGCTGCTGCGGCGCTCGGGCGCTTTCGTAGCCCCGGGCGAGCCCGTCGCGGCGCTGTCGTGGCGCCCGGATGAGGAAACCGTGCGGGAGATCCTGGACTGCTTCGTCGTCGGCGCTACCCGGTCCATCGAACAGGATCCCCGCTACGGTCTCATTGTCCTAGCCGAGATCGCATCCCGCGCGCTGTCGCCCGGCGTGAACGACCCCGGGACCGCGATTGACGTGCTTGCGCGGATCGTGCGCATCCTGGTGACCTGCGAAGCCGAAGCGGCCGAGAACGAGGCCACCACCGTTGAGGTTCACGTCGCCCCCATCGCCGTTTCGGACATCTTCGACGACGTGTTCACCCCGATAGCACGGGATGGCGCCGGCAATGTCGAGGTGGCAACGCGATTACAGCACTCCTTGGCGATTCTGTCCCGCTGGCCGACGTACCGCGACAGCGCAAGGTCCCAATCTGTCCTCGCCCTCGAGAGAGCCGCAATCGCATTGACACTGGCCCGAGACAAGGAGGTGGTGGAGGCGGCCGCGGCGGACTGCATCCATCCATCTCCTGGATCGCAACGGCATCGGCCGCCAGCGCACCCGGACACATAAGCACCTGTCGGCGTCAAGCACACCGCACGGGACCGAGCCTCGGCTAGTTGCAGGCAGTAGGTTCTGCTGTTCGATCAGGCACCACGGTGGCTTCAATCTGCAGGGCTGAGCTTATCTGAGCGCCGGCGCGATCTAGAACGTCCCGCACTGGGGCGTCCGCGAGGTGTGCGTAGCGCATTGTCGTTTGGGGCTGGCTGTGTCCCAGCAGCTTTCCGATGATCGGAAGGCTAGCTCCGCTACCCGCAGCAAGAGCGGCAAAGGAATGCCGCAGATCGTGCAATCGGACACCAGTCAGGCCAGCGCAGCGCAGGACAGTCCGCCACGGTCGATTCAAGTCGGCACGTGGCTTCCCTTGCAAGGCGCCGGGGATAACGTATGGACCGCATCGCGGGAGGGATTCCAATAACCTGACAGCAGGAGGCGAGAGAAGAACGTGCCTTCGTCCTGTTTTCCCGAAAACCGTGAGAAGTCCCCGCTCAAGGTCGATGTTCGACCATTCAGCATGAAGGATTTCGCGCAGGCGAGCGCCTGAAATCAGTAGCAAACGAAGCGCCGCTGCAGCGAAGGGGTCAATGCGCACGACTTGCTCGCCCTTCGGGGCGTGCTTGCTGGTTGGCTTCGTCGCATCAATTCGAATTGGGACGCCGGTTGTTTCGGCGATCGTGATCGCTCGTCCGAGGCAGATGATTTCATTCAGGCTGAGATAGCGCTCGCGCTTCATTTCCTTGAACGCGCGCACACCGCCGCAAGGGTTCGTTCCCTCCAGCTTGAATTGCGTGGCCGCTGCACGCCACAACGTGCCTACGAATTCGACGACCCGATTGGCAGTTGACGGGCGCGTTCGGCCGATGCGCTGGTGCAAACGCTGAACATCCTGTTGCGTCAGGTTGTCGATCCTGATGCTGCCCAGAGCGGGCGCAATATGGACGCGGAGATACGATCTGTAGTTGGCCACAGTTCGAGGACGGAGCTTGGCCTTCTCGGGGTGAGCCTCAGCCATAGCGGCCGCGTCATCGAGAAATGCGTCGGCGAAAGTCGACAAGGTCGGCATGGTCCGAGCGATCGCCCGCTCACGAGCCGGATCTTCTCCCATCCGGACTCGGGATTGAAGTTCCTGTGCTGCCTGCCGAGCAGTAGTGGGAGTGAACATGCCATGCCGGCCGATCGACATCCGCCGCCATAGTGCGTCCCGTGTTCGACCGGCCCGGTACTCGAAAAGATAGGTCAAGGACCCGTCGCGGTTCAGGCGGGCGACGAAGCCCTTCAAGGCGTCGTCACGCAAGCTTCCGGGCGTGGCCGATGCGATTAGCGCGTCAACTGTTCGCTTCGAGATCGTCGGCATCCCGCCTCCCGATACCACCGCAGCAGCACGGTGTCAGCACCGGGCCTGCAAAGCCAGTGTATGCGGGGGAACGCTCAAGGCAAGAAAATCTCGGCAGCCCAGCTGTTTATGGTCGCCCGTCCATGCCGGGGAATGCCTGGGAAAGTAAGGCCGTCATANGGGAATGCCTGGGAAAGTAAGGCCGTCATACTCATAACCTGAAGGTCGCAGGTTCAAATCCTGCCCCCGCAACCAATCCCAACTACACACAGCGCTAGCCCGCCCGGAATCCCGCGCGGGCTTTTTGCGCGTTCGGGCCCTGGGACTTGGCCAGGGCGGGCGGCATTTGCTGATCTGGGCGCATCGCGAGGCCTCTTGGCAAAGGGGCCGGGGAGAGCGCTCCGCCAATCCATGGACAGTGCGGTCGTGTTTTCCGAACCGCCCGATAACCTGGGAGGGGTTTTGCACGCGAGCTCCGACGTGTATGGCTCCGCTCCCACCCCAGTTTCGGCAGGCGCCATGCGAACCGAAGTCCTTGACCTTCCCCCCGAACTCCCTGGCTTGCGGCGAACCCTCACCGTGCAGCGCTTCGGCGAGCCTGGGGCGCGTCCCCTCGCCTATGTGCAGGCTTCGCTCCACGCGGACGAGATTCCGGGGATGATGGCGGTCGTCCACCTGCGCGAGCTTCTTTTGCGGATGGAGCGCGACGGCCGCATCAATGGGGAGATCATCCTCGTGCCGGTCGCGAACCCCCTCGGGCTGCAGCAACGGGTGCTGGGCGGCCACATCGGGCGCTTCGACCTGGCGGACGGGCTCAATTTCAACAGGGGCTTTCCGGCGCTCGGCGAGGCCGTGGCGGAGCGGGTCGGGGCGCGCCTGGGCGAGGACGCAGACGCCAACGTCCAGGCGATCCGAGCCGCCGCGCTCGAGGCAGCCGAGGGGCTGGCTGCAGTAACGCCAGCCGAGCACCTCAAGAAGGCGCTGCTGCGACTGGCGCTGCCGGCCGATCTCGTGCTGGACCTCCACTGTGACTCCGAGGCCCTCGTCCACCTCTATACGTTGACGCCACTCTCCGACCTGGGAGCGGAGCTCGGGGCCGAACTGGGCGCCGGGGCGCTCCTGCTGGCGGATGTTTCGGGAGACGATCCGTTCGACGAGGCTGTGACGCGTCCGTGGGTCGAGGTTGCCGCTCGTTTCCCTGAGCACCCGGTTCCGCTCGCGTGTTTCTCCTGCACGGTCGAGTTCCGGGGAACCCAGGACGTTGCGGACTCTACAGGCGCGGCAGACGCCGCGGCCATCGTCCGCTTCCTGCAGCGGCGCGGCGTCCTGGCCGGAGATCCAGGGCCGCTCCCTGCAAGCCTGTGCGAAGCGACCGAACTCGCCGCTTCCGAGCCGCTCTCGGCCCCAGTCGCCGGCATCGTGGCGTTTCGCCGAGACCTGGGGGCGCGCGTCGGGGCCGGCGAGACCGTGGCGGAGGTGATCGACCCCTATTCGGGCGCGCGAACGGCCGTGACGGCCACGCAAGGCGGCCTCCTGTTCGCGCGGACATCGGCCCGGTTCGCCATGCCCGGCCAGCGGCTCGGCAAAGTGGCCGGGACCGTGCCCGTCCAGCGCGGAAGCAAGCTCCTCAGCCCCTAGGGGCGGCTATTTGCTCTTGTTGCAGACGTCCAGGTAGACGGCGGCGAGCAGGACGAGACCCTTCACGACCTGCTGCCAGAAGATGCCGATCCCCAGGATCGACATGCCGTTGTTCATCACCCCCATGAAGAAAGCGCCGATTACGACTCCCATGACGCGGCCAGCGCCACCGGAGGCGGACACGCCGCCGATGAAGCAGGCGGCGATAACGTCGAGTTCGAAGGCGTTGCCCGCGCTGGGGGTCGCGGAGTTCAGGCGCGCCGCCACGATGAGGCCGGCCAGGGCGGCCAAAGCTCCCATGTTGACGAAGGTGAGGAACGACAGCCGCTGCGTCCGGATGCCGGAGAGGCGCGCCGCCTGGGCGTTTCCGCCCAAAGCGTAGATCCGACGGCCGACGACGGTGCGGGTCGTGACGAAATTGTAGAACAGGATGAGCGCGCCCATGATGACGAGCACGACCGGCAGGCCCTTGTACGAGGCCAGGAGATAGCTGACGCCGATGATGAGACCGGCGAAGACCACGTTTTTGCCGAAGAACAGGGCCGCTGGTTCACGCTCGATCTCGCGGGCTCCGGCGTGGGACCACTTGCGATAGTCGAACCAGAAGAGCGCCAGGGCGATGGCCGAACCCAGAGCCATCGAGGTCCAGTGAAAGCGGCCGACGTCGACCAGTTCCGGGATGAAACCCTTGCTGATGTTCTGGAACGAATCCGCAAAGGGGCCGACGAACTGGCCCGCCAGCATGTTGCCGGTGAGCCCGCGGAACACCAGCATGCCGCCGAGCGTGACGATGAAGCTCGGAATGGCCGCATAGGCCACGAACCAGCCCTGTGCCGCTCCGATCGCCGCCCCCAGAGCCAGGGACAGGAGCATCACGGGGAACCAGTGGATCTTGATGAAGACCTCGGTCCCTGGGACCGTGAAGCCCACCATCAGCATGGCTGCGACCGCGCCGACGAAGCCCACGATGGAGCCGACGGACAGGTCGATGTTGCCGCCCACGATCACGAACAGCATGCCGAGCGCCATGATGACGATGTAGCTGTTCTGCTGAATCAGATTCGTGATGTTGACGGGCTGCAGCAGCACGCCGTTCGTGGTGATCTGGAAGAAGACCATGATCACCAGCAGGGATGCGAGAAGCCCGTACTCGCGCACGTGGCTCTTCCACGACGTGCCCGTGCCGGCGCCGGCGGGGGAGGCTGGGCCCTTGGCGGTCGATACTTCGGTCATGCCGACACCCTGTACTGGCGCATGATCGCGGCCATAATCTTTTCCTGGCTGGCGTCCTTCGCTGGCATCTCGTCCACGAAGCGGCCTTCGTTCATGACGTAGATGCGATCGCAGACGCCCAGCAATTCTGGCATCTCGGAGGAGATCACGACCACGCCGCGGCCGCTGGCGGCAAGGTCGTTGATGATCGTGTAGATCTCGTACTTGGCGCCCACGTCGATGCCGCGGGTGGGCTCGTCCAGGATCAGCACCTGCGGGTCGGCGAAGAGCCACTTGCTCACAACCACCTTCTGCTGGTTGCCGCCGGAGAGATTGAGGGTCTTCTGCAGGATGGAGGACGAGCGGATGTTGAGCTGCTTGCGGTAGCGAGCCGCGACCTCCGTCTCGCGCGCGTCGTCGATGACGCCGTGGTGGGCGACGCCCGGCAGGTTCACCAGCGAGATGTTGTGCTTGATGTCGTCGTTCAGGATCAGGCCAAGGCCCTTCCGGTCCTCGGTGACATAGGCCAGGCCAGCGGCCACCGCCTTCTGGATGGTGCTGACGTCGACAGGCTGGCCTCGCATAAAGGCCTGGCCGCGGATGTTGCGTCCATAGGCCCCGCCGAAGACGCTCATGGCGAGTTCGGTGCGGCCTGCGCCCATGAGGCCGGCGATGCCGACGACCTCGCCGGCGCGCACGGAGAGGTTCACGCCCTTGATAACCTCCCGTCCGGCGTGCTGCGGATGATCGACACGCCAGTCACGGATCTCGAAGAGCGTATCGCCGATCCTTGGCGTGCGCGGCGGGTAGCGATCGGACATCTCGCGGCCCACCATGCTCTTGATGATGCGGCTCTCGCTGATCGCCTCGGTGCGGCAGTCAATGGTCTCCACCGTGCTGCCGTCGCGCAGGATCGTGATGCTGTCCGCCACGCGGGCGATTTCGTTCAGCTTGTGCGAGATGATGATGCAGGTGAGGCCCTGCTTCTTGAACTCGAGCAGCAGATCCAGCAGGGCGGCGCTGTCGGTCTCGTTGAGGCTGGCGGTCGGCTCGTCCAGGATCAGCAACTGCACGCGCTTGGCCAGGGCCTTTGCGATCTCGACGAGCTGCTGCTTGCCGACGCCGATGTTGGTGATGAGGGCGTTGGGCGACTCGTTCAGGCCCACCTTGCGCAGCAGCTCGCGCGTGCGTGCGAAGGTCTCGTTCCAGTCGATCACGCCCATGCGGGCGGGCTCGTTGCCGAGGAAGATGTTCTCGGCGATGGACAGGAGCGGAACCAGCGCCAGCTCCTGGTGGATAATGATGACGCCCAGATGCTCGCTGTCGCGGATGGAGGCGAAGCGGCGCACCTCGCCCTGGTAGACGATGTCGCCCTCATAGGAGCCGTAGGGGTAGACCCCGCTCAGCACCTTCATGAGGGTGGACTTGCCGGCGCCGTTCTCGCCGCAGATGGCGTGGATCTCGCCGGCCCGAACCACGAGATTCACGTTCTTGAGAGCTTTCACACCGGGAAAGCTCTTGGAGATGCCGCGCATCTCGAGGATGGCATCCATGTCGCGCGCCCGGCCGGAGGGGGATCGGCGCCGCCGCGGAGGCCGCGGCGGCGAGTACCTGAGCCCGCGCCCGGAACGAGCGGGCGGGCCGAAGTCCTTACTTAAACTGGTCCGCCTTGTAGTAGCCGCTGTCGACCAGAACTTCCTTCCAGTTCGACTTGTCGACAGCAACGGGCTTCAGCAGGTAGGCGGGGACCACCTTGACGCCGTTCTCGTAAGTCTTGGTGTCGTTGATCTCGGGCTCCTTGCCGGAGAGCACCGCGTCGACCATGTTCGAGGCCACCTTGGCGAGCTCGCGCGTGTCCTTGAAGATCGTCGAGGTCTGCTCGCCCGCGATGATGGACTTCACGGATGGCACTTCGGCGTCCTGGCCGGAGATCACCGGCATGGGCATGTCCTTGGAGCCGTAGCCGACGCCCTTCAGGGAGGCGATGATGCCGATGGAAAGGCCGTCATAGGGGGACAGGACGGCATCCACCTTCTTCTGCGTGTAGTAGGCGCTCAGGAGGTTGTCCATGCGGGCCTGGGCGTTGGAGGCCTCCCAGCGCAGAGTCGCGACCTTGTCCATGCCCATCTGCTTGGACTGCACGACGAGCTTGCCGCTGTCGATGTAGGGCTTCAGCACCGACATCGCGCCGTTGTAGAAAAAGTAGGCGTTGTTGTCGTCAGCCGAGCCGCCGAACAGCTCGATATTGAAGGGGCCCTTGCCCTCCTTCAGGCCGAGCGCCTTCTCGATGCTCTGGGCCTGCAGGACGCCGACCTGGAAGTTGTCGAAAGTCGCGTAATAGTCGACGTTCTTCGAGCCGCGGATCAGGCGGTCATAGGAGATCACCTTGATGCCGGCGTCGGCGGCCTTCTGGAGGGCGCCGGAGAGAGTGGTGCCGTCGATGGCGGCGATCACCAGCACCTTCTCGCCCTTGGTGATCATGTTCTCGATCTGGGCGAGCTGGTTGGGGATGTCGTTGTCGGCGTATTGCAGGTCGACCTTGTAGCCCTTGGCGGTCAGGGTCTTGACCATGTTGTTGCCGTCGTCGATCCAACGCGCCGACGACTTGGTGGGCATGGACACGCCAACGGTGCCCTTGTCCTGCGCCGCCGCGGCGCCGGCGAACAAGGTGGCGCCGAGCGCGAGCGCGCCGAGAATGGACGCAAAGTCCCTCATCCGTTTCCTCCCAATGACTTTCTGCGGGCCAAGCCCGTCGCTCCTGTGGAGCATGCCTCTGCAACAAAAATCAAGAGCCGGGCTGTCCGTCCCGCGGCGGCCGATTTCAGCGCATCGATCAAGCCGATAGTACCGAGGCCCGCATGGCCTGCAACTTACTTTGTCCGGAACCCTCGGATAAGGGGCTGCATGCCCCCGAGCCATCCGCACGGGCTGCGACTCCGGGCCGTTTTCGCTGTCCCGGCGCGCCTCCGCGCGTTATGGCTGCGACCGGCGCGACAGACGCCACGACGGGGAGACGCGGGGATGAGCGACGAGCAGACGGGCATGCGCAAGGGCCTCGCCCAGTATGGCGACGCGGAGTTCTCGCTGTTCCTGCGCAAGGCCTTCATCAAGGCGATGGGATACTCGGACGACGCGCTGTCGCGGCCGATCATCGGCATCACCAACACCTATTCGGCCTACAACGCCTGCCACCGGAACGTCCCGGACCTGATCGACGCCATCAAGCGTGGGGTGATGCTGGCCGGGGGCATGCCTCTCGAGTTCCCCATCATCTCGATGCATGAGAGCTTCTCGCATCCGACCAGCATGTTCCTGCGCAACCTGATGTCCATGGACGCGGAGGAGATGGTCCGCGCCCAGCCCATGGACGCCGTGGTGCTGATCGGGGGATGCGACAAGACTGTGCCGGCGCTGCTGATGGGGGCCGCGAGCGCGGACGTGCCGGCCATCCTGACCGTGACCGGTCCGATGATCACCGGGTCGCACAAGGGCGAGCGGCTCGGCGCCTGCACCGATTGCCGGAGGCTCTGGGCTCAGCACAGAGCGGGAGCGATCGACGGGGACGAGATCGAGGTGATCAGCGGCAAGCTGGCGCCGGGGCCGGGCACCTGCATGGTGATGGGCACCGCCAGCACCATGGCGCTCTGCGCCGAGGCGCTGGGCATGATGCTGCCGGGCGGGGCCGCGATTCCGGCCGTAGATGCGGACCGGCTGCGGCATGCGGAGGCCACGGGCGCGAGAGCGGTGGCGATCGCGCAGGAGAAGCTGAAGCCTTCCCAGGTGATGACGCCGGCCGCTTTCGGAAACGCGCTGCGCGTCCTGCAGGCGATTGGTGGGTCGACGAACGCCGTGGTGCATCTGGTCGCCATGGCGGGGCGGCTCGGGATCGAGCTCGACATGACAGAGTTCGACCGCATGGGGCAGGAGACGCCGGTTCTCGTCGACCTCAAGCCCTCCGGGCAGCACTACATGGAGGATCTGCACCGCGCGGGCGGGCTCGCGACCATCCTGCGCGAGATCCGCGACCAGGTGGATCTTTCCTGTCTCACGGTTTCGGGGCGGACGCTCGCCGACAACCTGGAAGGCGCGCCGCCAGCCTGGGCCCAGGAAGTGGTGCGGCCGGCCTCGAACCCGGTGCATGCGGGCGGCGGGCTGCGGGTGCTAGGCGGGAGCCTCGCGCCGAACGGCGCCCTGATCAAGCAGGCGGCCGCCACGGCCAACCTGCTGCAGCACGAAGGACGCGCCGTCGTGTTCACGTCGCTGGCCGACATGGCGGAGCGGCTGGATTCGCCGGAGCTCGACGTCAACGCCGACGACGTGCTCGTGCTGCAGAACGCCGGACCGAAGGGCGCGCCCGGCATGCCGGAGGCGGGCTACATCCCCATTCCCCGCAAGCTCGCGGCGGCCGGCGTGAAGGATATGGTGCGCATCTCGGACGCGCGCATGAGCGGGACCGCTTTCGGCACCATCGTGCTGCACATCAGCCCGGAGGCGGCGGAAGGCGGACCGCTCGCGCTGGTCCAGACCGGCGACCGCATCCGGCTCGACGTCGCCGCAGGCCGGATCGACCTGCTCGTCGACGAAGTGGAGCTGGCGCGCCGGCGGGCGCAGTGGAAGCGGCCGGCGGCCACGCCGGAGCGCGGCTACGCCAAGCTCTACTTCGACGAGGTGCTCCAGGCGGAGCACGGCTGCGACTTCAACTTCCTCCGGGCGAAGCCTCTGCCGCGCTGAGGCTCACTTCTTGCCCACGAAGGCGGCGAAGCGGGCCTGGGTCTCGGGAAGGCGGCGCAGGCGGTCGAACTCAGCGGCCTCGGCTTCGATCGTCGCCAGCACGGCCGGGCCCCGAGCCTTGCGCAGCAAGGCCTTCGTGGCGAGGACGGAGGCCGCCGGCAGAGCGGCGAGCGCCCGCGCCCGCTCGAGGGCGCGGGGGAGCGCCTGGCCGTCCTCTACCGCCTCGTTCACGAGGCCGTCGCGCGCCGCGTCCGAGCCAGAGAACTCCTCGCCCAGTAGCAACAACTCGGAGGCGCGCTTCGCGCCAGCCACGAGAGGAAGCAGCAGGGTCGAGGCTCCCTCGGCGCAGATGCCGAGAGGCACGAATGGCAGCTTAAAGCGCGCGGAGCGGCCCGCATAGGCGAGGTCGCAGTGCAGCAGCATGGTCGTGCCGATGCCGATGGCGAAGCCCTCCACGGCGGCCACGACCGGCTTGTCGAAGCCCGCTATGGCGCGCAGGAAGCGGATGGCGGCGTGGTCGGCCGGGCCATCGGCGCGGCTCATGAAGTCGGCGATGTCGTTGCCGGCCGTGAAGCACATCTCGGCCCCGGTGAGGACGACGACTTTGACGCCCTCGTCCGCCGCAGCGTGGTTGAGGGCGGCGATCAGCCCTTCATAGGCGGCCTCGTTCAGCGCGTTGCGGCGCTCGGGACGATGAATCGTGAGCTGGAGCAGGCCGGGAGCCGGGGTTGAGCGCTGGATGGGGTCGGACATGGCGAGCTCTCGGGTCTAGGCGTTGATCAGGCCGCCGGCCTCGGCGGCGAGCGCGAGGTGGTGGTCGGCGTCGCCGAACAGGGTATCGATCATGGTCAGGCGCTTGAAGACATGTCCGATTCGGAACTCCATGGTCATGCCGACGCCCCCATGCAGCTGAATGGCCTGCTGGCCGATGAAGCGGGCCGAGCGGCCGACCTGGACCTTGGCGCCCGAGATCGCGGCGCGGCGCTCCCGCGGGTCCGCGGCGCCGGCCATCATCGTCGCGAACAGGGCCATGCTGCGGGCCTGTTCGAGCGCGACCAGCATGTCGGCCGCCCGGTGCTGCAATGCCTGAAAGGCGCCGATCGGCGTTCCGAACTGCTGGCGGGTCTTCAGATATTCCACCGTGCTTGCGAGGGCCGATTCCATCGCTCCCACGGCTTCTGCGCAGAGCGCTGCGATGGCCTCCTCGACGACGCGTTCGATGACGGGCAGGGCGCCGGCCGGGTCGCCGAGAACGGCGCCGGCTTCGACGCGCACGTTCTCCAGCGTGATTTCGGCCGCGCGCGCGCCATCCTGGGTGGGGTAGCCGCGGCGGGCCACGCCAGGCGCATCGGCGTCAACAACGAAGAGCCCAATGCCGTGGCGGTCGCGCGAGGCTCCGGCGGTCCTGGCGGATACGACCAAGGTGTCGGCGGTGTCGCCACCGAGCACGAGGCCTTTGCGCCCGTTGATGGTCCAGCCGTCGCCGTCGCGACGGGCAGCGGTCTCGACGTCGAAGAGGTCGTAGCGGGCCTGCCGCTCCGCATGGGCGAAGGCCAGGCGGCGCTCGCCGGCGGCGACGGCGGGCAGGATGGCGGATTGCTGGGCGGGTGAGCCCGCATGCCGGACAAGGCCGCCGCCCAGGATCACGGTCGCCAAATAGGGCTCGACCACAAGGGCGCCTCCGAAGGCTTCCATGACGATCATGGTCTCCACCGGGCCTGCGCCGAAGCCGCCGTGCTCCTCCGCGAAGGGAAGACCGAGGAGCCCCAATTCCGCAAAGCTGGCCCAGATCTCAGGGCTGAAGCCCTGGCCTGAGGCCACGATGCGCTTGCGCGCCTCGAAGTCGTAGGCGTCGGCGAGCATCTTCTCGACGCTGTCCTTCAGGAGCCGCTGCTCGTCCGTGAGATCGAAGTCCATGGTCAGAGCCCCAGCACGGCCTTGGCGATGATGTTCTTCTGGATCTCGTTCGATCCGCCGTAGATCGAGACCTTGCGGTTATTGAAGTAGCTGGGGGCGATCGTGGCGGCCCAGTCCTCCAGGATCGGCTCCTCGTTGGCGCCCTCCTCGTGCGGGTCGTAGGGCAGGGCATAGGGCCCGATCACGTCCATGAGCAGTTCGGTGGTCGCCTGCTGCAACTCGGAGCCCTTGATCTTGAGGACGGAGGAAGCCGGATCGGGCTTCCCCGGCGCCCGCTTGCCTTCCGCTGCGACCACGCGCATCTGGGTGATCTCCAAGGCCTTCAGTTCGATCTCCACGGCGGCGAGCTTCTCGCGGAAACGGCGGTCCTCGATCAGCGGGCGGCCGCCAGCCTGCTCGATGGCCGCAAGCTGCTTGATGCGGCGAATGCGCTCCTTGGAGACGCCGACGCGGGCGATGCCGACCCGCTCGTTGCCGAGGAGGAACTTGGCGTAGTCCCAGCCCTTGTTCTCCTCGCCCACCAGGTTCTCGGCCGGGACGCGCACATCATCGAAGAAGACCTCGTTCACCTCGCAGCCGCCATCGATGGTCTGGATGGGGCGGACCGTGATCCCGGGCGTCTTCATGTCGATCAGCAGGAAGGAGATGCCCATCTGCTTCTTGGCCGCCGGGTCGGTGCGCACCAGGCAGAAGATCCAGTCGGCGTGTTGGGCGAGTGTGGTCCAGGTCTTCTGGCCGTTGACCACATACACGTCGCCCTGCCGCTCGGCGCGCGTCTTCAGCGAGGCGAGGTCGGAGCCGGCGCCGGGCTCCGAGAAGCCCTGGCACCACCAGTCGTCGATGTTGGCGATGCGGGGCAGGAAGCGCCGCTTCTGCGCCTCGCTGCCGAAAGTGTAGATGACGGGCCCCACCATGCTGACGCCGAACTGCAGCGGCTGCGGCGCGGGCGCCATCTGCATCTCCTCCATGAAGATGTACTGCTTCACCGGGCTCCAGCCCGTGCCGCCCCACTCCACCGGCCAGTGCGGGACGGCCCAGCCCTCCGCGTTCAGGATCCGCTGCCAGGTGACGATGTCGTCGCGCGTGGGGTGATGGCCGGCCTCAAGCCGCCCGCGGATTCCGGCAGGCAGGGCTTGCCTGAAGAAGGCGCGCACTTCGTCCCGGAAGGCGAGTTCCTCGTCCGTTAAGCGCAGGTCCATGGCGTTTCCCCTGGGTCGGGCTGACCTCTTTCCGTGAGTTTAGGTGGGAGCGAGGGGGGAGGGGAAGGGGAGCCCGGCGGGACTCGGCGAAGGAGCCATGGCCAGAGGATTGAAGCGCCGCAATTTTGGGCGCCAAGCGCGTGGGTGCCCAAATCTTCGCAGCGCCGCGCGCCGCCTTCGACTGCAGTAAGGCTCGAGCCGGGCGTCGGCACTGTCATATTCGCGCCTGCGCCGCGCGCCTGTGCGGCTTGGCACGCGCCTTGAAAGAGATCGCCCGGAACACGGGAGATCCGCGTGAAGGGCTCGACGCTCGAACTCGTGAAGGTGACCAAGCGCTACGGCCAGACCACGGCCGTGGACGCGATCGACCTCAAGATCCCGGCGGGCGCCTATTGCTGCCTGCTCGGCCCCTCAGGATGCGGCAAATCCTCGACGCTGCGGATGATCGCCGGGCACGAGTCCGTGACCGAGGGCGACATCATCCTCGGGCCGCACAACGTGACGGACCTTCCGCCCGCGCAACGCGGCACGGCGATGATGTTCCAGAGCTACGCGCTGTTCCCGCACCTGAGCTGCGTCGACAATGTCGCCTTCTCGCTGAAGATGCGGGGGGTCGACAAGGCGACCCGGCGGGCCAAGGCCGCTGAACTGCTGGAGCTCGTCGCCATGGCGCCCTATGCCGAGCGGCTTCCGGCCCAGCTGTCCGGCGGCCAGCAGCAGCGCGTCGCGCTGGCGCGTGCTCTGATCACGGAGCCCCAGGTGCTGCTTCTGGACGAGCCCCTGTCGGCGCTCGATCCGTTCCTGCGCGTCAAGATGCGCGCCGAGCTGAAGCGCCTGCAGAAGGAACTCGGCATCACCTTCGTGCACGTCACGCACGGGCAGGACGAGGCCATGGCGCTGGCCGATCTCGTGGTGGTGATGAATGGCGGCCGCATCGAGCAGGCGGGAACGCCGCGGGAGGTGTTCAACGCGCCCACGACGGCCTTCGTGGCGCGCTTCATGGGCGGGCACAATGTGATCAGCGTTCCGGATGGCCAGATCGCCGTCCGGGCGGACCGGCTGTCGCTCACGCCCCTCGACGGGGCCACCGCGCCGGTGGGCTCGGCCCTCGCGGCTATCGTGAGGGACGTAGAATACCAGGGCTCCTACGTGCAGGTCGGCCTCGAGGCCGGCCAGGCGAACGAACTGGCCGCCCAACTCAGCGAATCCATTTTCGACGCCGCTCCCCTCCAGCCGGGCGACCGGGTGGCCGTGAGCTGGCGCGAGGCGGACGTGCACAGGCTTTCAACCGTCGCCTGAATGGCGGCCGTTTTCTGAAGGGGTGAGGGGATGACGATGAATAAGAAGGACGGAGCCCAGGGCCTTTCCCGGCGCTCGGTGCTGAAGAGCGCCGGCGCCACCATTGGGTCCGTGGCGGGCTCTGGCGCCATCACGGGCTTCCCGGCTGTATGGGCGCAGGAAAAGAAGGTCCTCCGCTACCTCGGCACCGCCGTGAACCAGTCGGACGACATCAACAAGCAGCTGTTCAAGGATACGGGCATCACGCTCGAATACATTTCGGTGACCACCGACGACGTGACCAAGCGCGTCGTGACGCAGCCGAACTCGTTCGACGTGCTCGACACCGAGTATTTCAGCCTCAAGAAGCTCATTCCTTCCAAGAACATCCTCGCGCTCGACGCCAGGAAGATCAAGGAGTTCGACAACATCACCCCGGTGTTCACCAAGGGTGAGCTGCCGAACGGCAAGAAGATCGGCGATCAGGGCACCGCGCCCAAGAAGGTCATGTTCCTGGAAGGCAAGGACTCCACGACCTTCGCCAAGGGCGTCACCGAGTGGGTGACGCTGATCCCGACCGTCTACAACGCCGATACCCTGGGCATCCGGCCCGACCTGATCAAGCGCCCGATCGAGAGCTGGAAGGAGTTGCTGAACCCCGAGTTCAAGGGCAAGGCCTCCATCCTCAACATCCCGTCCATCGGCATCATGGACGCCGCCATGGTCGTGGAGGCCGCCGGCCTCTACAAGTACCCCGACAAGGGGAACATGACCAAGGCCGAGATCGACCTCACCATCAAGGTGCTGACCGAAGCCAAGAAGTCCGGCCAGTTCCGCGCCTTCTGGAAGGACTTCAACGAGTCCGTGAACCTGATGGCATCGGGCGAGACGGTGATCCAGTCGATGTGGTCGCCGGCGGTGACGGCGGTGCGCTCGAAGGGCATCCCGTGCGTGTTCCAGCCGCTCAAGGAAGGCTACCGCTCCTGGGCTTCGGGCTTCTGCATGTCGAAGGGCGTCTCGGGCAAGAAGGCCGAATGGGCCTACGAGTTCGTCAACTGGTTCCTGTCCGGCTGGGCCGGCGCCTACCTCAACCGCCAGGGCTACTACTCGGCCGTGCTCCCCACGGCCAAGAAGTTCATGAGCGAGGACGAGTGGGGCTACTGGATGGAGGGCAAGCCGGCCAAGAGCGACATCAAGGCCCCGGACGGCTCGCTGCTCGAGAAGGCTGGCGCGGTGCGCGACGGCGGCTCCTATGACGACCGCATGGGCAACGTCGCGTGCTGGAACGCCGTCATGGACGAGAACGACTACATGGTCCGCAAGTGGAACGAGTTCATCGCCGCTTGATCGTCTCCAAAAGCTGACTGCGCCCCCTCTCCCCGGCCACGGGGAGAGGGCTGGGCTGAGGGGCTTGTTCGCCCGACGGACGGCCACTCATCCGGCGCTTCGCACCACCTTCTCCCCGTTTTGGCGCGCAAGGCGCGCCCGGGGCGAAGGGATCAACCCGGAGCCTGCTCGCTTCATGGCGAAAAAGGATCGTCCCTTCGCTCTCCCGGCCTGGGCCCAGGCGGCGCCCTTCGGGCTCGTCTTCGCGCTGTTCTTTTTGATCCCGCTCGCCTTCGTGGTGATGGTGAGCTTCTGGGATTACAACGACTACGCCATCGTGCCGGGTTTCACCTTCAGAAGCTACGTCGAGACCTTTGAGGGCTGCTACGACCAGCTGCCCGGGTTGTGCACGATCCTGAAGACCTACCTGTCGACGGTGAAGTTCTGCTTCCTGGTCTGGCTCATCACGCTCCTGATCGGCTTCACGATCGCGTATTTCCTGGCCTTCCACGTCCGGAGCGTCACGACGCAGATGACGCTGGCGGTGGTCTGCACCATCCCGTTCTGGACGTCGAACGTGATCCGCATGATCTCGTGGATCCCGTTGCTCGGCCGCAACGGGCTGGTGAACCAGGGGCTCGTGAAGCTCGGGGTGGTCAGGGAGCCGGTGGAGTGGCTCCTTTATTCCGACTTCGCCGTGGTGCTCGCCTTCGTTCACCTGTTCACGTTTTTCATGGTCATCCCGATCTTCAACAGCATGGCGCGCATCGACAAGCGCCTGCTGGAGGCGGCCTACGACGCCGGCGCGAGCGGTTGGCAGACGCTGTGGAACGTCGTGGTCCCGCTGGCGAAGCCGGGAATCGTGATCGGCTCCATTTTCGTCATCACCATCGTGATGGGCGACTTCGTCACGGTGGGCGTCATGGGCGGCCAGCAGATCGCCTCGGCGGGCAAGATCATCGAGACGCGGCTCAATGCCCTGCAATTTCCACCGGCTGCGGCCAACGCGGTGATCCTGCTGGCGATTACGCTACTGATCATCACGGCGCTGAACCGCTTCGTCGACATCCGGAAGGAGCTCTGAAATGCGCGAGGGCCGGCCGGCTTCCTTCTATTGGCTCGCAGCGTTCTTCGGGGCGTTCCTGCTGTTTCTCTATGGCCCGATGATCGCCATCGTGGCGCTCAGCTTCCAGGGGCCCAGCGGCGGGCTGACGTTCCCGATGAACGGCGTCTCGCTGCACTGGTTCGAAAAGCTCTGGAGCGGCGGAGGAATCGTCGACATCAAGTCGGCCTTCGTGCGCTCGCTCAAGCTCGGCCTGGTGGTGATGGGGCTGACAGTCGTGCTGTCCACGCTGGCGGGGCTCGCCTTCCGCAAGACGTTCCGCGGCCAGGCCATGCTGTTCTACGTGGCGGTGGCGAGCCTGATCGTGCCGTCCATCATCACCTCTCTGGGGATCGCGCTGCAGTTTCGTCTGCTGGACGACGCCATCAAGGCCTATGCGCCGGCTTTCATTGCGGACGACTGGACGACGGGCATGGGGCTGTACACGTCCGCGCTCGGCGCGCATCTCACGTGGACGCTGCCGTTCGGCCTGCTGATCATGTTCGCCATCTTCAACCGCTTCGACCATCGCTTCGAGGAGGCTGCGCGCGACCTCGGGGCCACGCCCTGGCAGACGTTCCGGCACGTGGTCCTGCCCATCATCCTGCCTTCGCTGGTCGGCGTAGGGCTGTTCGGCTTCACGCTTTCGTGGGACGAGATCGCCCGGTCCTCGCAGGCCGTGGGGGAGAAGAACACGCTGCCGCTGGAGTTGCAGGCGCTCACCACCACGGTGACGACCCCCGAGATCTACGCACTCGGCACAGTGACGACGGGCGTGTCGTTCCTGGTGATCGGCGCGGCGCTAGGGGCCATCCTGCTGTTGCGCGCACGCCAAGCCAGGCACGGCTCCGACGCCGGCAAGGGGATGGTGTGATGCGCATCGCGGTGATCAACCCGAACACCACGGCCTCCATGACGGCGAAGATCGGCGCGGCCGCGCGGGCCGCGGCCGCGCCCGGCACGGAGATCCTGGCTGTCAATCCGGAGAGCGGGCCCGTCTCCATCGAGGGCTATTGGGACGAGGCCTATTCCGTTCCCGGGCTGCTGGTCGAGATCGCCCGCGCCGAGAAGGCGGGCGTCGACGGGCACATCATCGCGTGCTTCGACGATACGGGGCTTGAGGCGGCCCGATGCGCCGCGCGCGCTCCGGTGGTCGGGATCGGCGAGGCGGCGTTCCACGTCGCGAGCCTGCTGGCGCATCGCTTTTCGGTGGTGACCACGCTGTCGCGCTCCATCCCGGCCATCGAGACGAACCTGATGAAGTACGGCCTCGACCGGCGCTGCGCGCGGGTGCGGGCGTCCGAGGTTCCGGTGCTGGAACTGGAGAACCCCGCCTCCGACGCCGCAGCGCGAATTTCTGCCGAGATCGAGCGAGCCAAGACGGAGGACCGCGCCGAGGCCATCGTGCTCGGCTGCGCCGGCATGGCGAACCTCGCGGCTCGGCTCTCGGCGGAGCACGGATTGCCGGTGGTCGATGGCGTGGCGGCCGCCGTGAAGCTCGCGGAAGGCCTCGCCGCGCTTGGCTTGCGCACCTCCAAGATCGGGGGCTACGCTCCGCCGCTGCGCAAGACTTTCGCGGGCGGCGCGCCGGAGGGGGCGCCGGGAGGCTCGTAGCATTCAGCCGTCATGGCCCGGCTCGGGACCGGCCCGGCCATGGCGGTCACATGGAAGTCCTCATGACTGAGCAGCCCGATCTCGTCATCCGCCCCATGATGCACGACGACCTGCAGCGCACGCTCGACTGGGCGGCGGCCGAGGGCTGGAACCCGGGCCTGGCGGACGCCGGCGTGTTCCGGGCGACGGACCCGGGCGGGTTTCTCACGGCCTTTGTGGGCGAGGAGCCGGCCGCGGCCATTTCGGTGGTGCGCTATGGCGAGACGTTCGGCTTCCTGGGCCTCTACATCGCCGCCCCGGCATTTCGTGGCAAGGGAATCGGATGGCGGCTGTGGCAGGCCGGCATGACGCATCAAGGTGGCCGCAGGGTCGGCCTCGACGGCGTCCCGGCGCAGCAGGACAATTACAGGAAGAGCGGCTTCGAGTTCGCCTGGCGCAACGTGCGCTACGAAGGGCTGGCGAGGGCGGACATGCCACTGGATCCCCGGCTGCAGCGGATCGGGCAAGGGATCCTGCCTTCGGTTCTGGCCTACGACCGCCCGTGCTTCGGGGCGCCACGGGACGACTTCGTGACCCGCTGGGTCCGCGGCGAGGGCCGCATTGGCTACGCCCTCATCGACGAGGGGGAGTTGCGTGGCTACGGCGTCATCCGGCCCTGCCGGCAGGGGCACAAGATCGGCCCGCTGTTCGCGGACGATCCAGAGACCGCTGAGCTGATCTTCAGGGCTCTCGCCTCGGAGGTGAAGGGCGAAACGGTGGCGCTGGACCCACCGGAGCCGAACGACGAGGCGCTTGAGCTGGCCGAGCGCTTCGACCTGTCTCCCGTGTTCGAGACAGCGCGAATGTATCGGGGGCCCGCGCCGGAACTCCCGGTCGGGCGCATCTTCGGGGTGACGACGTTCGAGCTGGGGTGAATCCGTCCTTGCGAGGAGCGCAGCGACGAAGCAATCCAGAAGGGCAGGGGCGGAACCCTTGCCGGTCGAGCCTGACGGCCCTGGATTGCTTCGCTTACGCTCGCAATGACGGAGGGCTACTTCATCCCCGCCAGCGCGCGGTAGACCTCCACCACCTGGCTGTCATCCTTGCCGCCGAGACCCTGGGCGGAGGCGGACAGGAAGAACTGGTGCGCAACCGCCGCCAGCGGCGTGGCGCTCTTGGAGGCGCGCCCGGCGTCCAGCACGATGCCGAGGTCCTTCACGAAGATGTCGACAGCGCTGGTGACGCGCGGCTCGTCTTCCAGCATGCGCGGGCCACGGTCCTTGAGCATCCAGCTCGAGGCGGCGGAGCCGCCGAGGATCTCCAGGAAGATCCGGCCGTCGATGCCGGCCTTCTCAGCCAGGGCGAGCCCTTCGGCGGCGGCGGCGATGTGCACGCCGCAGAGGAGCTGGTTGACGGTCTTCACGGCCGAGCCCTGGCCGGGCTCCTCGCCGACATGGAACAACTTGTCGCCCAGGGCCGAGAGCACGGGCTTCGCGCCTTCGAAAACCGCTTTCGGCGCGGACGCCATGATGGTGAGCGTGCCGGCGATGGCGCCGACCACGCCGCCTGACACGGGTGCGTCCACGAAGCTGCGGCCCGTGGCGGCCACGCGCTCGGCGAGCGCCTTGGCGGCCGCGGGCGGGCAGGTCGCCATGACGATGACGGTCGCGCCCGGCGCGAGCGCCTCCAGGGCGCTGGCATCGAACAGCACCGCCTCGGCCTGGGCGGCATTGACCACCATGAGGACGAGCGCGTCCGCGCCCTCGGCCGCCTCCCGGGCGGAGCCGGCCGCGACGCCGCCCGCCTGCGCCAGGGCGTCAACGGCCTCGCGCCGCATGTCGAAGCCCCGCACGCGAAACTGACGCCGCACGAGGTTCTGCGCCATGGGGAGCCCCATGGCGCCGAGGCCGACGAAACCAACGATCATGCGCTTACTCCTTCACGGCCCCGGTCATGGCGGAGACGTAGTGCTCGACGAAGAACGAATACAGGATCACGAGGGGCAGCGATCCCACCAGGGCGCCGGCCATCAGGGATCCCCAGCGATAGATGTCGCCGTCCACGAACTCGCTGACGATCGCCACCGGCACCGTCTTCTTGGTCGTCGAGGACAGGAAGGTCAGCGCGTAGATGAACTCGTTCCAGCAAAGCGTGAGCGAGAAGATGCCGGCAGAGATCAGCCCCGGCACAGCGAGCGGCAGGATGATCTTGACCAGGATCTGCCAGCGCGAGGCGCCGTCGATGAGGGCGCACTCCTCCAACTCGTAAGGGATCGTCTTGAAGTAGCCCATCAGCAGCCAGGTGCTGAACGGGATCAGGATGGTGGGATAGCAGAGCACCAGCGCCATGGGGCTGTCGAACAGCCCATAGGCCTGGATGATCGTGGCCAGCGGGATGAACAGGATCGACGGCGGCACCAGGTAGGCCAGGAAAATGGCCGCGCCCACCCACTGGGCCCCCTTGTAGCGGATGCGCACGATGGCGTAGGCGGCCAGCACGCTGGCGAACAGCGACAGCACGGTGGCCAGGATGGACACGTACATCGTGTTCCAGAGCCAGGTCGGGTAGTTCGTCTCGAACAGCAGCTTGTTGATGTGCTTCAAGGTAGGACTGACAACCCAGAACGGGTTGTAGGTGTCCATGTCGATGAGCTGATTGTCCGGTTTGATGGCGGTGAGGGCCATCCAGTAGAAGGGGAAGATCAGCACCACCATGATGAGGCCGAGCGGCAGGTACAGGTGCACCAGCCGGCGCCCGATGCTGTCGAGGTAGCTCATGCCCTCCCGGTCGTCGGTGAGGGCTGGGCGCGAATGCTCGCGGACGGCGGCGTCAGTCATTGTCCGCTCCTTGCTGCCACTTGCGGCGCTGCAGGCCGAACCACGAAACCATGATGGCGAAAAGCAGGAAGGGCACCATCGCGGTCGCGATGGCGGCGCCTTCGCCGAGGTTCCCGGCCAGGATGGCGCGCTGGTACGAGAGGGTGGCCATGAGATGGGTGGCGTTCACGGGGCCGCCGCGGGTCATGGCCCAGATCAGCTGGAAATCCGTGAAGGTGAAGAGCACCGAGAAGGTCATCACCACGGCGATGATGGGGGTCAGCAACGGGAAGGTGACGAAGCGGAAGTTCTGCCAGCGCGTCGCGCCGTCGAGCGTGGCGGCCTCGTAGAGCGAGGGCGAGACCGTCTGCAGGCCGGCGAGCAGCGTGATGGCGATGAACGGCACGCCGCGCCAGATGTTCGCGAAGATGACGGCCGCGCGGGCGTTGTTAGGGTCGCCCAGGAAGTTGATGTTGTGGTCGATGAGGCCCATGTGCCGCAGCGACCAGGAGATGATCGAGAACTGCGAATCGAAGATCCACCAGAACGCGATGGCCGAAAGGACCGTCGGCACCACGAAGGGGATCAGCACGATCGATCGGATCAGCGCCTTGAAGGGCAGGTGCTGGTTGAGCAGGATCGCTAGGTAGAGGCCGATGGCGAACTTAACGACGGACGCCACCACCGTGTAGACAACGGTGTTGAACACGGAGAGCCAGAACACGCCGTCGGCGTCTTCCCACCAGGGAAGCCCGAGCCATTCGTAGTTTTCGAGGCCGATAAAGACGCCGGTGCGGCCGATCTTGGCGTCCGTGAAGGACAGCCAGACCCCCTTGCCGAGCGGGTAGGCGAGGAACAGCACCAGGATCAGCGCCGCCGGCAGCATGAACCAGAAGCCGAGCCAGTTGCGGTTGATGCGGAGCCTGTCCCACCGGGTGGTGTGACGAATGGCCGGGGCCGTGAGGCGGCCCGCCACGCTGTCGCTCATCGTTGTCTCCGTGGGTTCGGCCAGCCCTGCCGCCGGCCGCCTCGGGTCAAGACCCGTCAGGCCCGGCGGTCATGCGACCGCCGGGATGACTTCGCTCTCTCGATCCGTCGCGCGGATGCGCGCTCCGTCACGAACGGAACAGGCGCTGCGCCTGGCGCTCGGCCACCCGGATGGAACCCTTCAGGTCCTCGCGGCCGGTGCAGTAGTTCGCGAACATGTCCACGACGATGAAGTCGGCCAGGGCGGCGGCCGCCTTTTCGCCGATGGAGCCAAGGCCGCCCGCCGTGAGCGTACGCTTCGCGGCTTCGCGGAACACAGTGTTTTTCGGGTCCTTCGTCCAGACCGGGTTGTTGTCGTAGGCGTTGAGCGGATGGGTGAGGTAGCCTGCCGCCGCCTCCAGCCAGGGATTGTAGTTCTCCGCTTCCAGCATGTAGGCCATCAGCGCCTTGCAGGCCTGCGGGTACTTCGTGAAGTTGAACGCCAGGAGCGGGAAGGCCAGCTGGAATTCGGTCGGCTTGCCCACGGGCCCAATCGGCCAGAACGCGTGGTCCATGTCCTCGGCGATGTTCTTCATCCCCTGCGCCACCGCGGCGGCGTAGATCGAGATGCCGTTGCCCGTCAGGTGCAGGTCGCCAGCCAGGAAGGCCTTGTTGTTGGACGAGTCGTTCCAGGAGGCGGTGCCGGGCGTGAAGGTGCCGTAGAGCTCCTTCACGTATTCCAGCGCCTTGGCGGTCTCAGGCGAGTTGATGATGACCTTGTCGTTCTTGTCGACGAGGTAGCCGCCGTGGGACCACAGCGCCCAGTGGCACCAGGAATTGCCGTCGCCGGTGGCGTGGCCGAGGGCGAAGCCGACCGGGAAGTTGTTGCCCTTCATGGCCTTGCAGAGATCGAGGAAGCCCCCGGTGTCCTTCGGGAATTCCTTGAACCCCGACTTGTTCATCGACGAGATGCGATAGTTGATGTAGCCGCCGTTGAACGCGACGGGGATTGCGACCCACTTGCCCTCGAACTGGCCGTAGGCCTGGGCCGAAGGCACCCAGCCGCCGTATTTCTTGCCGAGGTATTCGGCGACGTCGCCGACAGGCAGGCACTTGGACGGGAACAACTGGGGCAGGGAGAACAGGCCCCATACCAGGTCCGGACCCTGGCCGGTGTTGGCCGCCACGGAAGCCTTGGGCTGGATGTCGTCGAAGGACTCGTTGGAGATGTTCACCTTCACGCCGGTCGCCTTGGAGAAGGCGTCGATCATGACCATGAACTGCTTGTCCTCGGCCTCCACGAAGCGCTTCCAGCGCAGCATGTTGAGGCTGGCGCCCTGTTCGGGCTTCCACTGGGACTGCTGGGCCCAGGCCTTGGCGAAGTCGAGCAGCCCCGTGGCGCCCATGGCGCCCAGGGCGGCGCCCCCCTTGATCAGCGAGCGGCGATCGAGATTGAACATGTGGTTTCCTTCCCTTGCGTCGTTTCTTGTTGGGCCGCCTGCGGCGGTCTTGGCGTTGGCCGCGGGGCGGCGGAGCTCGGCGGGCAGGGCGGCTCTACGTCCGCTTGCGATGGCCCTGAACGAAAAAGCCGCGCGAACCTGTCGGCGCGCGCGGCTTGAAGATCAGCTCATCCGGTTTCCGGATTGGGCGTCGAAGAGGTGGACGAGGTTCGGGTCCGGGGCGATCCGGATCGTCTCGCCCGGTCCGGCCGTGATCCGCTCACGGAAGATGCAGACCAACTCCTGGCCGCCGATCTTGGCCACGACCTGCGTCTCCGAGCCGGTGGGCTCCACGACGACAACCTCGGCCGGCAGTCCGGCGGCCGAGAGCTGGAAGTGCTCAGGCCGGATGCCATAGACGGCCGGCTGCCCGTCCGATCCCTGCGGCGCGGTGGTCAACGGGAACACGCCGCCACCGTCCGACTCGAAGCTCGGCTGGGCGCCCGCGCGGATCTTGCCCTTCACGAAATTCATGGCGGGCGAACCGATGAAGCCGGCCACGAACAGGTTCGCGGGACGGTCATACAGTTCGAGGGGGGCGCCCATCTGCTCGACGATGCCGTCGTGCATCACGACGATCTTGTCGGCCATGGTCATGGCCTCGATCTGGTCGTGGGTCACGTAGACCGTCGTGGTCTTGAGCCGCTGGTGCAGCTCCTTGATCTCGGTGCGCATCTGGACGCGCAGCTTGGCGTCGAGGTTCGACAGCGGCTCGTCGAAAAGGAAGACCTGCGGGTCGCGCACGATGGCGCGGCCCATGGCGACGCGCTGGCGCTGGCCGCCCGAAAGCTGGCGCGGATAGCGGTCCAGGAGCTTCTCCAGGCCCAGGATGCCCGCGGCCTTGCTGACGCGCGCCTGGATCTCGGACTTCGGCGCGTTCCGCAGCTTCATGGAGAAGGCCATGTTGTCGGCCACCGTCATGTGCGGATAGAGCGCATAGTTCTGGAACACCATGGCGATGTCGCGCTCCTTCGGGGGCACGTCGTTGACGACGCGCTCGCCGATGCGGATCTCGCCGCCGCTGATGTTCTCCAGTCCCGCGATCATGCGCAGCAGCGTCGACTTCCCGCAGCCGGACGGACCGACCAGGATCACGAACTCCCCGTCGTTGATCCCAATGTTCACGCCATGAATGACCTGGGTCGAGCCAAACGCCTTCCGCACGTCGCGGATTTCCACGGACGCCATAAAGTCCTCCCTGTCTCGCCACGGGCCATGCCAACGTGTCGGCGAGCATTGTATTTTGCCGGCCGGATCAGGGCTGAGCCTTGCTCCGGCCGGCGCGCGGCGTCATCATCGCGAAGCGCTGCACGGAAATCAAGGCAGGCCTGCTTCCGCCGAACATCAATCGATTGAAATTCAGGCGCCAAGCGTGTGAAGTGCCGGCCGAACGGCGCTGAGCCGTGATCTGTTTGAATGACGCCTCGAACGAGGCGCTTGGGAGGACGTCTTGAAGGACATCGAGGTTCTGGTCACCGGCAAGATGATGCCGCTCGTCATGGAGCAGCTGGAGAACCGGTTCACCCTTCACAAGCTCAACGAGATTGGCGACCGCGACGCCTTCCTGGCGGAGTTCGGCCCCCGCATCCGCGCGGTGGCGACCGGCGGGCACGCGAAGACGGACGCGGCGCTCATGTCGAAGCTGCCGAAGCTCGAGATCGTGGCGAACTTCGGCGTCGGCTACGACACGGTGGACGCGGCCTGGGCGGGCCAGCACGGCATCGTGGTCACCAACACGCCGGACGTGCTGACCGAGGAGGTCGCGGACACCTGCCTCGGGCTGCTGCTCATGACGGTTCGCGAACTGTCGGCCTCGGAGCGTTATCTGCGGGCCGGCAAGTGGGAGAAGCAGGGGCCCTATCCGCTGACGCACAACACGCTGCGGGGCAAGACGGTCGGCATCCTGGCGCTTGGGCGCATCGGCAAGGCGATCGCGACCCGGTGCGAGGCGTTCGGCCTCACGGTCGTGTACCACGGCCGCAACGAGCAGAAGGGCGTCTCATACAAGTACTATCCCACGCTCGTCGGGATGGCGGAGGCCTGCGACATCCTGATCAGCGTCGCGCCGGGCGGAGCGGACACGTTCCACATCATCGACGCGGAAGTCCTTCGTGCGCTTGGTCCCCAGGGCGTGCTCATCAACATCGGCCGCGGGACGGTGGTGGATGAGGGCGCGCTGATCAACGCCCTCCAGAACAAGGTGATCGCGGCTGCCGGCCTCGACGTGTTCGAGAAGGAGCCGCACGTCCCGGCCGAACTCATGGCGCTGGAGAACGCCGTGCTCCTGCCGCATGTCGGCTCGGCCTCCCACCACACCCGCAACCTGATGGGCCAGCTCGTGGTGGACAACATCACCTCCTTCCTGTCCGGCAAGGGGCCGCTGACGCCTGTTGCGGAAACGCCCTGGCCTCGGAAGGGCTGAGCGCATCCTCTTCTTGCGCTCGCGCGTTCCCCGCATGTTGGATTGAGCGTCGCCCGTTTCGCGGTTAAACGGGCGACAGCTGACAATCGTGCGGCGGGGAGGCTGGCGGATGCGGGCGCGTGGGTTGATGGGCGCTTATTGGGCGCGGCTTGGGCTTGGTCTCGCGGCAAGCGCGGCCCTTTTCTGGGCCGCAGGCGCCGTTCCGGCCTCCGCGCAAGGAGACGCCGACGTGTCTGGCATGACCGGCACGTGGGAGTTCACCAACGCCAAGACGGCCCGAAGCTGTCGCGTGCATCTGGGCGACGAAGCAGGCCTGCACGGGCGCCAGCTCGGCGCGCCGCCGGCCTGCCGCGCCGCCCTGCCTCTGCTCGGCCAGGCGGCAGGCTGGAACCTCGAAGGCGCCAGGGTCACCATGGTGGACGCGTCCGGCAAGAAGCTCGTCTCGCTGGAGCGGGAAGCGAACGGTCCGGGCTTCGCCTCGGCGGCGGAAGGCCTCACCTTGAAGCCGCTGGGCCAGGCCAGGGCGCCTGCCGCGGAGCCAGTCCATACGGCGGCCGGGCCGGCAGCGACCCACGCTCCGAAAGCGGGCGGCGGGGTTGCAGCGCCTCCTCCTCCTCCGGCCTCCGTCGCGCCGAACGTGACTCCCCAGTCGCTCGCCGGGCTCTACGGCGTGGCCCGCGAAAAGAACAAGCCGATCTGTTCGATCGACCTCATCCTCGCGCAGGGGCGGAAAGAGGGCCGGATGCCCGCCAAGCTCTCCGGCGGCTGCATCGATTCAGGGCTGAAGGTGTTCGACCCGGTCGGGTGGCGCACCGGCAACGGCCGCCTCTACCTCGTGGCCAAGAAGGGCCACGAGCAAGGCTTCTCCGTGATGCCGGACGGGACGTGGCAGAAGGACCCCGTGAGCGGGGCCCAGCTCTACCTCAAGAAGCAGTGAGCGTCACACGGCCGCCGAATGGCGGCCGGTCCCCTTCCGCAGGTACGCGTCGAAGGCGGCGGCGGCGAGCCGCATGAAGGGCTTGCCCTCGTCCGTCAGCGTCACACGGCGGCCATCCAGATGGAGAACACCGTCGCGCTCCAGGTCGCGCAGGGGCGGGATGGCGTCGTCGAGGGCTTCCTGGCGACCGTAGGCGCCGGCGGCGATTTCGCCGAAGTCCACGGCGAAGTCGCACATCAGCCGCTCGATCACGCTCGCCCGGACATGGTCGTCCGCTGAGAAGGCGACGCCTTTCACGATGGACAGCTGGCCCGCCTCCACGGCGCGCCGCCAGCCGGGCACGTCCACGGCGTTCTGCACGTAGCCCTTGGGCACGCGGCCGATGGACGAGGCCCCCAGGCCGATCAGGGCGTCCGCGAGGTCGGTGGTGTAGCCCTGGAAATTGCGCCGAAGGGAGCCCTCGCGGGAGGCCACCGCCATGGGATCGTCCGGGCGGGCGAAATGGTCGAGGCCGATCTCCTCGTAGCCGCGGCCGACCAGGGCCGCCCGGGCTGCGTCAGCCTGCTGCAGGCGCTCGGCGGCGCCCGGCAGGGCAGCGGCGTCGATCAGGCGCTGATGCGGCTTGAACCACGGCACGTGGGCGTAGCCGAAGATTGCGAACCGCGAGGGCTCGAGGCCGGCGGCGAGCTCCGCCGTGCGGACGACGTCGTCCACGCCCTGGTGGGGCAGGCCATACATCAGGTCCAGGTTGATCGCCTCGATCCCGACGGCGCGCAGCATGTCCACGCAGCGCGCCACGGTTTCGTAGGGCTGCACGCGGCCGATCGCCTTCTGCACGTGCAGGTTCAGGTCCTGGACTCCCAGGCTCGTGCGATTTACGCCGATGCGGGCGAGGCCGCGGGCCAGGTTCTCATCCACCGTGCGCGGGTCGAGCTCGATGGCGTGCTCCACGATGGCGCCGAAGTCGAACCGGGACGCGAGCTTGTCGGCGAGGCGCGCCAGGCGCTCGGGGCCGAGCAGGCTCGGCGTGCCGCCGCCCCAGTGAATGTGGGTGATGCGGCGCGCCGGGGTGGCGTCGGCGACGACGTCGATCTCGGCCAGAAGCGTCTCGGTGTAGTCGTCCAGGGGCTCGTCCCGCCGCGCCGCCTTGGTGTTGCAGCCGCAGTAATTGCAGATGGCCCGGCAATAAGGGACGTGGAGGTAGACGGAGAGGCTGGCGTCGCGGTTCAATTCGCCCAGCCAATGCTTCGCCACGGAAGCATCCACCGCGGGCGTGAAGTGCGGCGCGGTGGGATAGCTGGTGTAGCGGGGGACGGACTTCTCGGCGAGGATCAGGGAAGACGGAAGGGTCATGACGGCGTGTCCAGGGGAATGACACGCCGTTTGTCTCAAGCCAGGGCAGGACGCTCGTTGATACGGGTCAAAGTGCGGGCGATTTCTCCCTGGCGGCGCCGCAGCGACGAGCTGCGCCGTCATCCCTTCCCCGTCCGTTTGGGCGCGTCCGGGACGACGGCGGCCGGGCTCAGACCTTGCGCTTCAGCTCGACGCCGTTCAGCGCAGCCACATGGGTGGAGAGCATCGGCACGTAGTCCTCGCCCTTGCCGGTCGCGACCGGGACCGCGTAGGCGTTCTTCACGGCGTTGCCCATGGGGTTGGCCAGGCCAGCGGCGTCCGCCATGGACTCGAGGTAACGCATGTCCTTGAAGGCGTTGTTCAGGGTGAACTTGTGGGCCTCGCGGTCGCCCTCCAGCGTCCACTTCATGAACGTCTGGTAGAAGCCGCAGTCCATGCGGCCGCCGCGGATCACGCTGTCGAAGCGTTCGGGCGTGATGCCCACCTTCTGGGCCAAAGCGAGCGCCTCGGAGAAGAGCGCGGCGTAGCCCATGGCGATGAAGTTGTTGAGCAGCTTCATGCGGTGGCCGTCGCCCGTGCCGCCGATATGGATGACGCGTCCGGCCCACGCATCCAGCACGGGCTTGAGGCGCGCGAACACCTCCGGCGAGGCGCCCACCATCGTGTCGAGCATGCCTTCCCACGCCTCCTTGGGCGTGCGGGACAGGGGCGCGTCCACGTAGGTGATCCCGTGCGGCTCCAACTCGGCGGCCAGGGCCAGCGTCGAGTTCGGGTCGGAGGTGGAGCAGTCCACGATCACGGAGCCGGACTTGAGGCCGGCGGCGAGGCCATCCGGGCCGCGCACCAGGCCCTCCACCTCGCGCGAGCCGGTGACGCAGAGGAAGACGATGTCGGAGGCTTCGCCGACTTCGCGGGCCGACTTCGCTTCGCGCGCGCCGCGGCCGAGGAGGTCCTCGACGGGCTTGCGATTGCGGTGACCCATGACGGTGAGCGGATAGCCCTTTTCGACGATGTTCTTGGCCATGCCGTGGCCCATCAGCCCCACGCCGATGAATCCGATCCGCTCGCGTTCCGTTGACACTGTGCGCTCTCCCGCTCTTGTGCTTCTATTCTGATCAGGCCCGGCGGACATTCCGCGACGCGGGTCGCCAGGGCGGCGGCATCATGCGAGCCCGCGGGGGAAACGGGAAGTCAAAACGCATGAGCATGGGCGACGTGATCGACAGGGGCGAGCGGGGCCGCGTCACGCTGCAGGTGATCGCAGAAAAGCTCGACGTGTCCACCGCGACCGTGTCGCTGGCGCTGCGTGACAGCCCGGTGGTGGCGGAGGCTACCAAGAGCCGCGTTCAGGCGCTGGCCAGGGAGCTCGGCTATATCTACAACCGCAGCGCCGCGAGCCTGCGCACCGCGCGAACCAACATGATCGCGGTGGGATTCCACGACATCACCAACCCTTATTTCGCCGAAATGCTGGTCGCCGTGGAGGAAACGGCGGCGGAGGCGGGACGCACGATCCTGCTCGGCACCTACGGGGAAAGCCTGGAAAGACAGGAGCGCGTCCTCGGCACGCTGAAGGAGTACCGGCCCGACGGGATGATCCTGTGCCCCGCTGGCGGGGCGACGGCGGAAAGCCTGGCCCACCTCACGGCGGCGCGCATCCCGGTCGTGCAGATCTCGCGCGAGATCGAGGGCGTGGGTCTCGACTTCGTCGGCTCCGACGACGTGCAGGGCGCCCATCTGGCGATCGCGCATCTGGTCGAGCTCGGCCATACGCGGATCGCGATGATCGGAGGCATGGAGGACACCTCGACAGGATGGTGCCGTCATCGGGGCTACCGCGAGGCCATCGAGAAGCATGGGCTGCGTTTCGATCCCGACCTGGTCTACATGGATTACGGCACGCGCCAGACCGGCCTCGCCGGCATCCAGAAGGTACTGGCCCTGCCTGATCCGCCCACGGCGGCGTTCTGCTTCAACGATCTGACGGCCTTCGGGGCCTTGCTGGGGCTTCGCCGCTGCGGCCGGGAGGCCGGGCTCGACTTCTCCATCGTCGGTTGCGACGACGTCCAGGAAGCGGCGCAGTGGTATCCGGCGCTCACCACGGTGAGGAACAACCACGCCGAGATGGGCCGGCGCGCGGCCGAGTTGCTGATCGAGCGAATCGAACGGCCCGACCTGCCGCCCCGCCGCGTCCTCATCAGGCCCGAGCTGATCGTCCGCGCCTCCACGGTCGCGGCCTGAAGCCGTCTCAGCCTCGGGCGAGGGCTCGCTGAAGCTGATCCCGGTTCATGCGAGACCGCCCAGGAAGGTCGCGGCGGCGCGCTTCCGCGTAGAGGGCGGCCTTTGTGGGTTCGCGACGCCCGGAGCCGTCGTGATGACGATCCTGGGCGACTTTCCGCGCAATGTCCCGGGGCTGAGCCGAAAACTGCTTGCCCTTGCGGGTGTCCGCACGCTTCTTGGCGGTGGTCCGCTTGTATTCGTTGTTGGACAGGCGCTCGCGGGCTTTCTTCGGCAGGTAGCGCTCGCCGGTCTCGCCGCTCTTGCGGCCTGACTTCGTGCCCCATTCCTCCTGCGTCCACTCGACCAGGTGGTTGTCGGTCGTCTTCGGGCCTTCGTAGCCGCCGCCCTCGTGCTTGTATTCCTGCACGGCCATCTGAGCCTTGCGGGCCGACCACTGGCCGGCGCGCCCGCCCTTGTCGCCCTTCTGGACCTGGCGCTTCACCTTGTCCCAGAGCTTGGGATCCGTCTTCTCCGCTGTCTTGCTCATCGTCCGCTCTCCTCAGATCCGCTGCGGCTTCAACGCGGCATGCAGCCGGAAACGGGCTTGCGTGACCGTCTGCCGCAGGTCGTGGGATTGAGAACGAAAAAGGAACACGCTAGCTTTCCGCCTCATTCGGGAACGGACAGCATGGACCTTAAGAGCAAGCTGGAGATCCTGGCGGACGCCGCCAAGTACGACGCCTCCTGCGCCTCGAGCGGCGGGGCCAAGCGCGACTCGCTCGACCGCAAGGGCATCGGCTCCTCAGGAGGGTCCGGCATTTGCCACAGCTACACGCCAGACGGGCGCTGCGTGTCCCTGCTGAAGATCCTGCTGACCAACTCCTGCATCTACGACTGCCTCTACTGCATCAACCGGTCGTCCAGCCATGTGCGGCGGGCGCGGTTCACGGTCGAGGAGGTCGTGAAACTCACGCTGGGCTTCTACAAGCGCAACTACATCGAAGGACTGTTTCTCTCCTCCGGCATCATCAAGAGCCCGGACTACACGATGGAGGAACTGGTCCGGGTGGCGCGAACGCTGCGCGAGGAGCACGGCTTCCGGGGCTACATCCACCTGAAGGTGATCCCGAACGCCGATCCGAAGCTGGTGGAGGAAGCCGGGCGCTGGGCGGACCGCCTCAGCGTCAACATCGAGCTTCCGAAGGCGGACAGCCTGGAAAGGCTTGCGCCTCGCAAGGAGATCGGGGCGATCCGGCGCTCCATGGGTCACCTGCGGGGCGTGATCGACGAGGCGCCGCGGAGCAACGGGCGCGTGTTCGCGCCCGCAGGCCAGTCGACCCAAATGATCGTCGGGGCGGACGACGCCAACGACCAGCATATCCTCACGACCAGCGCCGCCCTCTACGGCGGCTACAGGCTGCGGCGCGTGTACTACTCGGCTTTCAGCCCTATCCCGGATTCGAGCAAGGCGCTGCCGCTCAAGCCGGCGCCGCTGATCCGCGAGAACCGGCTGTACCAGGCCGACTGGCTGATGCGATTCTACGGGTTCGACGTCAACGAGATCGTCGCGGGCGGCGAGGCCGGCATGCTGTCGCTCGACATGGACCCCAAGCTCGCCTGGGCGCTCAAGCACCGCGAGCGCTTCCCGCTGGACGTCAACAAGGCGACCCGGGAGGAGCTCCTGCGCGTGCCGGGGCTCGGCGTGCGCACCGTCGAGCGCATCATCTCTTCGCGGCGCGTGCGCAGCCTGCGCAGCGACGATCTGGCGCGCCTGAAGGTGCCCATGCGGAAGGTGTCACCCTTCCTGGTCCTGCCGGACCATCGCCCCACGCGGCTCCTGGATCGCGCCGACCTGCAGGCCTGGCTGAAACCGGCTCCGGCGCGGCAGCTCGACCTTTTTGCGGCCTGAGCGAAGCGGAGCCGTACGGTGTCGCGCGACGGGGATCTGCATCGCGTCCAGCTGGCCGGGGAGACGGACTTCGACGGCTTTCGCGAGGCCGCGCGGAAGCTGCTCGCCGAGGGCGTTCCGCCGCACCGGACCACCTGGCTGACAGGCGACGAAGCGGAGGTCGACCTGTTCGGCCAGGGAGGCGGGCTCGGCTCTGCGGAGAGTGCGGCCCCGGCTCCGGCGCGGCCGGCGCCGCGCGTGTCGCGCGCCTTCGTCGACGACGCCCGCACTGTCGGGCTGCACCGGGATCGGGAGCGGTTTCGGCTGATCTATCGGCTGCTGTGGCGGCTTTCGGAGGAGCCGCGCCTGCTGGACCTGGCCTCCGACCCGGACGTGATCCAGTTTCGCGAGATGGCGAAGGCCGTGCGTCGTGACATCCACAAGATGCACGCCTTCGTGCGCTTCCGCGACGTGCAGGGGCCGGACGGCGAGGCCTTCGTGGCCTGGTACGAGCCCGACCACCACATCCTCGAGGCGGCTGCGCCGTTCTTCGTCAAGCGCTTCGCCAGCCTGCGCTGGACCATCCTGACTCCCGAGCGCTCGGCGCATTGGACAGGCGAGGACCTGCTGATCGGACCCGGGGCACACCCCAGCGCGGCGCAGCAGGGCGATCCGCTGGAGGACCTCTGGCGCTCCTATTACGCCAACGTGTTCAATCCGGCTCGGCTGAACCCAGAGGCCATGCGGGCCGAGATGCCCAAGCGATTCTGGAAGAACCTGCCGGAGGCACAGCTCATCCCGGATCTCGTGGCGACAGCCGCGACGCGCACTGCCGCCATGATCGAGGCGGCGCCGACCTTGCCGGTGCAGCGCAGGGGCGCGGTCGTGGAGATCGCCCCCGACCAGGGATCCGCCGGACCCACCGGCCTGCCCGCCATCGCCGAGGCGGCGCGCGCGTGCCGGGCATGTCCGTTGTGGGAGCAGGCGACACAGACCGTGCCGGGGGAGGGGCCCGCAGACGCGAGACTGATGGTGGTCGGCGAGCAGCCGGGGGACCTGGAGGACATCGCCGGCAAGCCCTTCGTGGGTCCCGCCGGCGCGGTGTTCGACCGGGCGCTGGCCGAAGCCGGGGTAGGACGCGAGCGGGCCTACGTCACCAACGCGGTGAAGCACTTCAAATTCGAGCCGCGCGGCAAGCGGCGCATCCACAAGCGGCCTTCCGTCGGGGAAATCCACGCCTGCCGCAGCTGGCTGGAGCGGGAACTGGAGACCGTGGACCCTGAGGTTGTGGTGATGCTGGGCGCCTCGGCCGCGCAGGCGGTGCTGGGGCGCGCGGTCGCGGTCACGCGCGAGCGCGGGAGGCCGTTCCGGTTGCCGGACGGGCGCTGGGGCGTGATCGCCACGCACCCGTCCTACATCCTGCGGCTTCAGACGGAGGCCGAGAAGGAGGCCGCCTTCGCGGCGCTGGTCCACGACCTCCGAACCGCGGGTGGCCTCGTCGGCGCGCGCTAAACCAGGTCGACCGTGACGCGGCCGATGCGGTCGAGCTCGGCCTCGATGCGGGTCGGCCTGTCGAAGCGGGCGGGCACGATGAGGCTGCCGGTGGTGATCACCTGCCCGGCCTTGAGGCCGCCGAGCGCGTCATCCTGCGCGTTGGCCCAGAGCACCAGCCACTCGATGGGGTCGCCGGCCGGGTGTCCGCCGACCACGTCGTGCTTGAGCTCGCCGTCGGCCCAGTAGCGGCAGCGCAGGGTCGCGGGATCGCCGATGGCGGCGAGGGGCTTGGCGTCACCCACGACATAGGCGGCGTTGCCCATGTTGTCGGCGAGCCAGACGTTGGGATCGACCGCCGGAGGCATCTCCTCATAGCGGCTGCCGATCAGCTCGACGCCCACCAGGGCGTCGCCGATGGCGTCGCCGACCTCCTCCCGCGTGTACGGCTGGCCCGCGCGGGGCGGCAAATCCTTCGCGAGGCGAACGCCAAGCTCGACCTCGACGATCGGGCCCTGCGCGAGCGGAAAGCGCGCGCCATTGGGCAGGATCACGTCCGAGAACATGGGGGCGGCGGTTGAAACCCCATTGGGCAGGGCGACCTTCCAGCCGCCGGCTGCGACGCCAAGCTCCCGCGCGATGCGCGCCTGGGCGGCGAAGCCCTGCGAACGGCTCAGCGGGCCCACGCTCGCGCTCGGGACGCGCGATTTCGAGCGATAGCAGCCCAGCAGGGTTGCGACGACATCCTCAGCCATTTTCCGCCCTCGACTTAATCGTTTGAAGGCGCCAGAGATCGCACGAAACTAAACCCGCGCCAAGGGCCGTCGCGGCCGCGCGCCAGGCCGTTGACCCGCACCGGCTTGGGGCGAACACTGAGCGCCGGCCAAGGAGGTTCTCCCGTGAACGACGCCCGCCAATCCGCACTCCTCGCCATCCTGCGCCGCGCGCCCGTGGTCCCGGTGCTTACCATCGACGATCCCCATACGGCCGTGCCGCTCGCCCAGGCGCTGGTCGCGGGCGGGCTGCCCGCCCTGGAGATCACGCTGCGCACGGACGCGGCGTTGGACGCCATGGAGCAGATCGCCCAGCACGTGCCGGACGCGATCGTGGGCGCAGGCACCGTGCTGACGCCCTCGCAGGTGGGCGAGGCGACCTCGGCCGGGGCGCAATTCCTCGTAAGCCCGGGCTGCACGACCAAGCTGGCGGAAGCCGCGGCGCGCGGCTCAACGCCCCTTCTGCCCGGGGCCTCGACCGCGAGCGAGGCCATGACGCTGGCGGAGATGGGCTACCATCTCATGAAGTTCTTCCCGGCCGAGCCAGCTGGCGGCGCAGCCTTCCTGAAGGCCTTGGGCGCGCCGCTCCCGCAAATCCAGTTCTGCCCGACCGGCGGCATCGACGCCGAGAAGGCGAAGACGTACCTCGCGCTCCCCAACGTGATTTGCGTGGGCGGCTCCTGGATCGCCCCGGCATCGGCGGTGAAAGCCGGCGACTGGTCCGCCATCACGGCGCTCTCGCGTGCGGCGGCGGCCTTGCGGGCCTGAGCGGAACGGATTGCGCGGCGTCATTCACATTTGGCAAGGGCGTGCTTACATCCCCCGCATTGACCGCGGAGGGAGCCGCCATGTTTGACGCCAAGAAGTTGCTCGACGCCATGATGTCCGCCAGCCAAGCGCCCACGCAGGGCGGTGGGCAGGGAGGCCTCGGCGGGCTGCTGGGGAATGTCCTCGGGCAGCTTCAGCAAGGAGGCGCGGCCCAGCCGGGGCAGCCGGCGCAGCCTCCCGGCGGCGGATTGGGCGACCTGATCGGCTCCGTTCTCGGGCAGGCCAAGCAGGGCCTGCAGGGCGCCGGCCAGCAGGTGAACCAGGCCACTGGCGCAGGCGACGCGCTCGGGCAGATGCTCGGCCAGTTGACGGGTGGGCAGGGCGGTGGAGACCTGCTGGCCCGGGCGAAGGACATGCTGAACCAGAACCAGCTCGCCGGCGGGGCCGCGCTGGGGAGCCTCGCCGGGCTGTTTCTCGGCAGCAAGGCTGGCCGTGGACTGGCCGTGGACGCCGCCAAGCTCGGCGGGCTGGCGCTCGTCGGGGGCCTCGCATACCAGGCCTGGCAGAACTATCAGCAAGGCAAACCGCTGGTGAACATCCCCGGCATGGGAGCGTCCGTGGCCGAGGCCCCGGTGGAGAGCCCGTTCGGGACGACCGGGGACGCCGGGCAGGATAACGCCACCTCGCTCCTGCTCATCCGATCCATGATCGCCGCCGCTTCGGCGGACGGGGTGGTGGATGACGCCGAACGTGCGCACATCACGGGCAACCTGCAGCAACTCGGGGCCAATCCGGAAGCCGCGCAGTTCCTGGACCAGCAGTTCGCGAACCCGGCCAGCGCGGCCGACCTAGCCGCCGGCGCTGGTTCGCCCGAGATCGCCGCGCAGGTCTACACGGCGGCCCGGCTCACGATCGACCCGGACGAGCCCACGGAAACGGCGTTCCTGCAGGAACTCGCTGGCGCGTTGCAGCTTGATCCGCAACTCGTGGCGAATATCGACGCTGCAGCGGAGAGCGTGAAGGTCCAGCAGGTAGCGTGAGCCGACCGATTGCCGGCCCGGCGCATGGCGTCTATTCAGACGCCATGCTGCAGCTCCCGCCCACCACCGTCCTGCTGCCCATCGACATGCAGCAGGCATTTGACGACCCTGCCTTCCCGCGCCGGTGCAACCCGGATTGCGATCGGAAAGGGCTCGCGTTGCTCGACGCCTGGCGGGAGCGCGGAATGCCGATCATCCACGTGCGCCACGATTCCGTTGAGCCTGGCTCGAAGCTGAGCCCGGCCGCCCCCGGCAACGCTTTTCGGCTGGGGTTCGGGCCGCAGGGGGACGAGCCGCTGGTCGCCAAGAGCGTGAACGCGTCCTTCATCGGCACGGACCTGGACCTTCGGCTGCGGCGCCTGGGCGCCACGGCGGTCGTGGCCTTCGGCATCACCACGGACCAGTGCGTCTCCACCACGGTGCGGGTCGGCTCGAACCTGGGCTGGCGCATGATCGTCGCCGGCGACGCGTGCTCCTGCTTCGACATGCCGGGCCTGGACGGTACGGTCATCCCGGCCGAAACGGTCCAGGCGGTTCACCTGGCGACCCTGGCGGCCGAATTCGCAACCGTGGCGTCGACGGACGCGATCATCGGGGCATTGGGCTGAGCCCAGCGCGGCGGCTCAGTTCACGCGCTTGAGAAAGCACGTCTTCAGCATCAGTCCCTTGATGTTGTCGACGCGGCATTCGATGTGCTCCGGGTCGTCCGTCAGGCGGATGCCCTTCACCTTCGTACCTTGCTTGATGGTGGACGACGTGCCCTTCACCTTCAGGTCCTTGATGACGTGGACGGTGTCGCCGTTCTGCAGGCGCGTTCCGTTGCAGTCCTTGACGATCACCTCGTCGTCGCTCATGGCAAGCCCCCTCGCCGTTGGTGCGCCCGATCACTCGGGCTGGAAGTCGAACAGCGCCGTGTCGGGCGCGCTGGTGTTGTGTTTCGACGTGACCGCGCGGCCGAGCCACACGTCGTGAGCCTGGCCGGAGCCGAACTCCATGACGCCTTTCTGCCGCCAGCCCTTGTCATAGGGCGCGCGCCAGGCGACCTGGGATGAATCGGCGTTCACGTCCGTGACGTACATGGAACGCAGGGCCGCAAAGGGGCGGCGCTTGACCGCGTTCTCGAACGTGACTTCGAGCGCCGTGGACTGCTCGGACAGCCCGGCGACGCGGATGCTGGCCTGGTCGCCCTTGGGGAAGGTCAGGTCGAAGGTCTTCGACTTCGGCGTGAACTTGATGGACTTGATGGAGACGAACGGGCGCTCGTTCTCTTCGATGGGGCCAATGAGCACGGATGTGCCGTAGGCGACCTCATCGAGCCGCGCCGGAGGCAGGGGGCGCAGGCGCCAGTAGCCGTCCAGCGGGTACAGCACGAGGTGCTCGTAGGGGCCGCGGGGCGTCTTGGTGAAGAGCTGGACGAGATAAAGCGCCTTTTCCTCGCGGTCCCCGACCTTCAGGGGCACGTCGCCCTTGCGCCAGAATTCCGAGTGGCGGTAGCCAACCAGCTGCATCGTGTCGTCCTCGAACAGGACGAGCTTCTCGACCTTGTCCTCCGGCCCGGGAGGCTGGTCCTTGATGGTGCAGTTGGTGAAGTCCGGCGCGCGGCTGTCGACGGCGATCGAGCCGATCACCGCCGGGGCGCGCGCCTCTACCCGGAAGTGGCGCACCTTCGGGTTCTGGAAGGTCAGGTACACGTTGTCGTCCTCGGCGCAGAGCGTCGGCACGGACTTGTTGCGCACCGTGACGGTGAGCGGCTGCTGCGCCAAGGCCGGGGCGGCGGCAAGAAGCGCCAGGGCGGCGATCGGAACCAGGGAAGAGATCGGGCGCATGGCGGTCCACGGTCGTCCGGAGCAGAGCGAAAAGTCTGGATGCGCGGATCTCTCCACCGTCATCCCCGGGCTTGTCCCGGGGATCCACGCGCTGGGGGGTGGCGTGGATGGGCAGGACAAGCCCGGTCAAGACGGCTGAAGATCGGCTCCAAGCCTAAGGCGAAGCCTCAGGCTGGCTTGTTCTGTTCCAGGAATTCGGCCATGCGCGCAAGGGCGCGCTGGATGTTCTCGGTGGAATTCGCGTAGCTGAGGCGGATGTAGCCCTCGCCGAACACGCCGAAATCCGGGCCGCCGATGGTGGCCACGCCCGCCGTCTCCAGCAGGGCGGAGGCGAGCGCCTTGGCCCTCCAGCCGGTCTTCTTGATGTTGGGGAAGGCGTAGAAGGCGCCCTTCGGCGTCACGGCCGAGACGCCCGGGAGAGCGTTCAGTCCCTCCACCACCACGCGACGGCGGCGGTCGAACTCGGCCACCATGGCGCGCACCGCGTCCTGCGGGCCGGTGAGGGCGGCGAGCCCCGCATACTGCGCGGAGGCGTTGACGCAGGAATAGGAGTTCACGGCGAGCTTGCGCGCTGCGTCGTAGAGCGGCTTCGGCCAGACCGAGTATCCCATGCGCCAACCGGTCATGGCGTAGGTCTTGGACCAGCCGTCGAGCAGGATCAGACGGTCGCGGATCTCCGGGTAGGCGAGAAGCGTCTGGTGTGCCAGCCCGTCATAGGTCATCTGCCCATAGATCTCGTCCGACATGATCGCCACGTCGGGGAAGCGGGCGAGGCCCGCCACGAGCTTGTCGATCTCGGCCTTCGGGGTCACGCCCCCGGTCGGGTTGGCGGGCGAGTTCAGGACGAGGAGCCGGGTCTTCGGGGTGATGAGGGACAGGGTCTCCTCGGCCGAGAAGGCGAAGCCGTTCTCCTCGCGGATGGGCACCGGCACGGGCTTGGCGCCCGTGAACTCGATCATCGAGCGGTAGATCGGGAAGCCGGGGTCCGGATAGAGGATCTCGGCGCCGGGCTCGCCGAACATCAAGATGGCCATGAACATGGTGACCTTGCCGCCCGGCACGATCAGCACGAGGTCGGGGTCTACGGTTACGTCGAAGCGCTTTTGCAGGTCGGCGGCCACCGCCTCCCGGAGGGGCTTGATCCCCGTCGCAGGCGTGTAGCCGTGGTGGCCGTCGCGCAGCGCCTTGATGGCGGCCTCGACGATGTGGTCAGGCGTGCGGAAGTCCGGTTGGCCGATGCCGAGGTTGATGATGTCGCGGCCCTGGGCGGCGAGGTCCGTGGCGCGGGCCAGCACCGCGAAGGCGTTCTCTTCCCCGATGCGGCCGAAGGCCTCGGTGATGTGAAGGGTCATCGACGTTCTCTCCCCCGTGCGCCGTCATTCGAGCTGCGACCCCGCGTGCATGCCCCAGGCGCTAAGCGAGCGCAACTGCCGACAAGGGGCGCCTCCGCGCCCGTTGCATGGATCGGGCGTTGATTTCCGCCGGCGTTTGGGACCATGCTGCCGCGAAATCAAATCGGTTCGATCGGCGTCTGGCGTCGGTCAAGCCAGGATGCGACGGGAGAAGACGCGATGGCCGGCGATCAGGGCGGCAAGGGGAACGGCACGGGCGGAATCGCGGCTGAGCCGCACGGGGGAGGGCGCGGGCCGGAGCGGCACGACCAGTCCGTCCACACCGATCACGTTCCACATGACGCGGCGCTGGAGACCGGCAAGCGCAAGCTGCGTTCGCAGCTCTGGTTCGACAATCCCGACAACCCCGGCATGACGGCGCTCTACCTGGAGCGCTACCTGAACTTCGGCCTCACCCGCGAAGAGCTGATGTCGGGCAAGCCGATCATCGGCATCGCCCAGACCGGCTCCGACCTTTCGCCGTGCAACCGCCACCACCTCGACCTCGCCAAGCGCATTCGCGAGGGCATCACGGCGGCGGGCGGCGTCTGCTTCGAGTTCCCGGTGCACCCGATCCAGGAGACCGGCAAGCGGCCGACGGCCTCGCTCGACCGCAACCTGGCCTATCTGGGCTTGGTCGAGATCCTGTACGGATACCCTCTCGACGGCGTCGTGCTGACCACGGGCTGCGACAAGACCACCCCGGCCTGCATCATGGCGGCCGCCACGGTGAACATCCCGGCGATCGTGCTCTCCGGCGGGCCGATGCTGAACGGCTGGTGGAAGGGCAAGCGCACCGGCTCGGGCACCATCGTGTGGGAGTCGCGCGAGCGGCTCGCCACGGGCGAGATCGACTACAACGAGTTCATGGACATCGTGGCCTCGTCCGCTCCGTCGGTCGGCCACTGCAACACCATGGGCACGGCCTCGACCATGAATTCGCTGGCCGAGGCGCTCGGCATGAGCCTACCCGGCTGCGCCGCGATTCCGGCGCCCTACCGCGAGCGCGGGCAGATCTCGTATGAGACCGGCCGCCGCATCGTCGAGATGGTGTGGGAGGACTTGAAGCCCTCCGACATCCTGACCCGCGAGGCGTTCGAGAACGCCATCGTGGTGAACTCGGCCATCGGCGGCTCCACCAATGCGCCGATTCACATCAACGCCATCGCGCGCCACATCGGCGTCGAACTCGACGTGTTCGACTGGCAGAAGGTCGGCCTCGAGGTGCCGCTGCTGGTGAACCTGCAGCCGGCCGGCATGTACCTGGGCGAGGAGTACCACCGGGCCGGCGGCGTGCCGGCCGTGGTGAACGAACTGATGAAGAAGGGCCTCATCCGCGAGAACGCTCTCACGGTGAACGGCAAGAGCATCGGCGAGAACTGCCGCAACACGGTCGTGGAAGACACGGACGTGATCTTCCCCATCGACAAGCCGATGAAGCTCAACGCCGGCTTCGTGGTGTTGAAGGGCAACCTGTTCGACAACGCGGTGATGAAGACCAGCGTGATCTCGGAGGAGTTCCGCCAGCGGTACCTGTCCAACCCGAACGACCCCGAGGCCTTCGAGGGCCGGGCCATCGTGTTCGACGGGCCGGAGGACTATCACCACCGCATCGAGGACCCGGCGCTCGAGATCGACGAGAACTGCATGCTGTTCATGCGCGGCGCGGGCGCGATCGGGTATCCGGGCGCGGCCGAGGTGGTGAATATGCAGCCACCGGCGGCCCTCATCAAGAAGGGCGTCCATGCGCTCCCCTGCATCGGGGACGGACGTCAGTCCGGCACCTCGGGCTCGCCCTCCATCCTGAACGCCTCGCCGGAGGCGGCCGCCGGCGGCGGCCTGGCGCTGCTGCGCACGGGCGACCGCGTCCGCATCGACCTGCGCAAGGGCACGGCGGACATCCTGATCTCGGACGAGGAGCTGAACCAGCGCCGCGCCGACCTGCAGGCCCATGGCGGCTACAAGTACCCGGGCAGCCAGACGCCCTGGCAGGAGATTCAGCGCGGCATGGTCGACCAGCTCGGTTCCGGCATGGTGCTGAAGCCCGCGGTCAAATACCAGAAGGTCGCCCAGACGCAGGGCGTGCCGCGCGACAACCACTGACGCCCGCGATCACCCTCTCCCGCGCCGCGGGAGAGGGGCAGGGGTGAGGGCTGCTGGGCGCCCGGCTGAACAGGCCCACTCGGGCGTGCTGTCGCCGGCCCCGGGATTCCCAGGCAGCCGCCCACCGAACCTTCTCCCTTCGCAGGGAGCCTGAGCGATGAACTCCGCCATGTTCGAACCCGCCTCCGTCCCCGATCCCATCTCCGGCCTTCCTATCGGAGCCGAGGTATCCGACCACCCGGCGCCGCGGCCGGAGCGCCGCGTGCTGCCGGGGCGCTTCGTCGACCTTGTTCCGCTCGACCCGGACGCGCATGGGCCGTCGCTGTGGGAGGACTCGCACGGGCCGACCAAGGATGCGATCTGGCAGTACCTGTTCGAGGCGCCCTTTCCCGACTACGCGGCCTTCAAGGCCCATCTCGAGCGCAAGGCGGCGTCCGAGGATCCGCTGTTCTACGCCATCGTGGACAAGGCGACGGGGCGGGCGCTGGGCTACGAGACGCTGATGCGCATCGACCCGGCGAACCGCGTGATCGAGGTCGGCAACGTGATGTATGGGGCCGGCCTGCAGCGCACGCCGGGGGCGACGGAGGCGCAGTACCTGCTGGCCCGCTACGTCTTCGACGACCTCGGCTATCGGCGCTACGAGTGGAAGTGCAACGCCCTGAACGCGCCGTCCCGGCGCGCAGCCGACCGACTGGGTTTCACCTTCGAGGGCCTTTTCCGGCAGGCCGTGATCGTGCGCGGCCGCAACCGCGACACGGCCTGGTACTCCATGCTGGACAGCGAATGGCCGTCGCGCAAGGCGGCCTTCGAGCGCTGGCTCGACCCGGCCAACTTCGACGCCGAGGGACGGCAGAAGAAGGCGTTGACGAAACTGCGGAGCGGTCCGGCGTGAGCGCCCTTGCGAGCCTGCGCCGCGCCACGAGCGGCGACCTCGACGCCCTGGTCGCCCTCCAGCACGCCGCCTATGCGGGCAACCGCGTCAAACTGGGCGTCGAGCCCATCCCGCTGCAGGCGGACTACGCCCAGGTGCTTCGGGACTGGGAGGTCTGGCTCGCAGACGGGCCCGACGGGCTCGCCGGAGCGCTCATCCTGGAGCTGCGGCCGGACGATCTCCTGATCTGGAGCGTCGCGGTGTCGCCGACGGCCCAGAAGAGCGGGGTCGGCAACCGGCTCCTGGCTGCGGCCGAGGACCGGGCGCGCCAAATCGGGCGACCGGCCGTGCGGCTCTACACGGGCCAGAAGCTCACCCACAACGTCGCCTGGTACAGCCGCCATGGCTACCGGGTCGAGAGCGTCGAGACGATGCCCGACCGCGCGATCGTGCACATGATCAAAACAGATTTCTGAGAGCTGACAGGGAGCGAAGAATGGCCAAGAGGCTGCAGGGCAAGGTCGCGGTGGTCACCGCGGCCGGACAGGGGATCGGTCGCGCCATCGCGGAGGCCTACGTGGCCGAGGGGGCGACCGTCTACGCGACCGACCTCGACGTGAGCAAGCTCGAGGGCATCGCCAAGGCCAAGAAGCGCAAGCTCGACGTCCTGTCGGACAAGCAGGTCGCGAACTTCGCCGAGAAGGTCGGCCCCATCGACATCCTGTGCAACGCCGCGGGCTACGTGCATCACGGCACCGTGCTGGAAACGGACGACAAGGCCTGGGATTTCTCCTTCGATCTCAACGTCCGCTCCATGCACCGCATGATCAAGGCCTTCCTGCCCGGCATGCTGGAAAAGGGGAACGGCGCCATCGTGAACATCGCGTCGGGCGCGGGCTCGGTGCGCGGCATCCCGAACCGCTACGTGTACGGGACCACCAAGGCGGCCGTGATCGGCCTCACCAAGGCGGTGGCGGCAGACTTCATCCGCAAGGGCGTCCGCGCTAACGCGATCTGCCCGGGCACCATCGAGTCGCCTTCGCTCGACCAGCGCATCGAGACGCTGGCGCAGGAGACCAAGCAGCCGGTGGAGAAGGTCCGGCAGGCCTTCATCGACCGCCAGCCGATCGGTCGGCTGGGCAAGCCCGAGGAGATCGCCGCGATGGCGGTGTACCTCGCCGGCGACGAGGCGGCCTACACCACGGGCCAGATCTTCCTGGTCGACGGCGGCTTCGCGCTCTGAAGGCCTTTCGCCGTCATGGCCAGGAGCGCAGCGACGGCAGCAATCCAGGCGCTGGGCCAGCTCTCAACGGTAAGCTGGATTGCTTCGCCTTCGGCTCGCAATGACGGCGGCCTATGCTGGTGGACCAAGAAGAAACAGGGGAGGAAACCATGCACATCCTGATCATCGGCGCGGCCGGCATGGTCGGCCGCAAGCTCACGGAGCGCTTGGCCAAGGACGGCGCGCTTGCGGGCAAGAAAATCACCAAGGCCACGCTGCACGATGTGATCGAGCCCACGGCGCCGGCTGGCGCGCCTTTTGCGGTCACCACGCTGGCGTCCGACTTCTCGGCGCCCGGCGAGGCGGAGAAGCTGGTCGCCGGCAAGCCGGACTTCATCTTCCACCTCGCGGCGATCGTGTCCGGCGAGGCCGAGCAGGACTTCGACAAGGGCTACCGCATCAATCTCACGGGCAGCTGGAACCTGTTCGAGGCCATCCGCCAGCTCAACATGCAGAGCGGCGGCGCCTACAAGCCGCGGGTGGTGTTCACCTCCTCCATCGCGGTGTTCGGGGCGCCGTTCCCGGACAAGATCTATGACGAGTTCGCGACCACGCCGCTGACCTCTTACGGAACCCAGAAGGCCGTGGGCGAACTGCTGCTGGCCGACTACACGCGCAAGGGCTTCTTCGACGGCGTCGGCATCCGGCTGCCCACCATCTGCGTGAGGCCGGGCAAGCCCAACAAGGCGGCCTCGGGCTTCTTCTCCAACATCATCCGCGAGCCGCTGGCCGGCCAGGAGGCGGTGCTGCCCGTGTCCGAGGACGTGCGCCACTGGCACGCCTCTCCGCGCTCGGCCGTGGGCTTCCTGATCCACGCGGCGGAGATCGACGGCGACAAGGTCGGCCCCCGTCGCAACCTCAGCATGCCGGGCCTGTCCTGCACGGTGGGCGAGCAGATCGAGGCCCTGCGGCGCGTGGCGGGGGACGCCGTCGTGGCGCGGATCAAGCGCGAGCCGGATCCGGCGATCATCAAGATCGTCTCCGGCTGGGCGCGCGACCTCGACCCGAGCCGCGCCCTGGCGCTGGGCTTCAAGGCCGAGACCAGCTTCGACGAGATCATCCGCGTGCACATCGAGGACGAGCTGGGCGGCAAGATCGCCTGATCCACTCGCCGTCTTCGCGAGGAGCATAGCGACAGAGCAATCCAGGACGACGCGGCGTCATCCTGAGGACTGTTCTTCAGGTCATCGCCAGGCGCTTCGATGGCCGTCATCCCCGGGCTTGTCCCGGGGATCCACGCCTTGCTTGACGGCGCGGATGGTCGGGACGAGCCCGTCCATGACGGGGATCGGTTTCCGTCCGTGCGAGGACGTGACGACGGTGGAGAAGAGCGCGTCTAGCGCCGGCGCTCGCGTAAGAGCAGGTAGAGGCCGGACGCGACAACGATGAGCGAGCCGACCACGGTGTACCGATCCGGCACGTCGCCGAAGACGAAGTAGCCCAGGCCAATCATCCAAAGCAGCTGGGTGTATATGAAGGGCGACAGCACCGCCGCCGGGGCGCGTTGGTGGGCCAGGATCAGCAGGAAGTGGCCGAAGCCGCCCAGGACGCCGGTTATGACCATGCCCACCCAGACGAGCGCGCTGGGTGGCGCGCTCCAGAAAAGCGGCAGGAACGGCGTCAGGATCACGACTCCGCCCAGGCCCGAGTAGAAGAGCGTGGTGTGGGGAGGGTCGTAGGCCGCGAGTTTCCGTGTCGCGATGTTGTAGAAGGCGTAGCAGGTGACGCTCAGCATGCACATCAGGATGGCGGGATGCATGCCGAAGCCGGGGCGGGTGACGACGAGCACGCCCATGAACCCTACCACGATGGCCAGGTAGCGGTGCACGCCTACACGCTCGCCCAGGATGGGCCCTGCCAACAGGGCGACCAGCAGGGGCGTCGCGAAAGCGATGGAGATCGTCTGGGCGAGCTGCAGGTATTGCAGGGCGAAGAAGTTGGCGGCCGTCGAGCCGAACAGCAGCAGAGATCGAACGACCTGCAGCCCTGGTCGCACCGTGCGGCTCACGCCAGGCTTCGTCCAGGGGTTCAGGACGGCGAACACCAGGACCACGTTGGACATGTAGCGCGCCCAGGTGGTTTGCATCGCCGGGATGGAGTGGTTCAGCCACTTCGCGGTGCAGTCCAGGAGCGAGAAGCACAGGAAGGCGCCGCAGATCAGCAGGATGCCGGTCAGCCGCTCGCGCCGCGCGTTCGCATCGCGCGTCAGGTCCACCCGCTGGTGCATGTTTCTCCCCGCGCCCAGTCGGACGCATCACGCTCTTTGACGCACCATACGGGATAATTCTAATCGTTTGATGCCCCTTGTTGGGCGGGGCACCCCTGCGCTGGCGCGAGACGCTTCAGGCCCGGGCCAAGGCTTCCGAGGCCCGCTGGCACAGCTCCAGATAGGCGGGCTCGCGGCGCGTGCCGTCGTTGCGATCGGCGGGCAGATCAACCGGGATCTCGGCCAGGACACGGCCGGGGCGACGGGTCATGACCACCACGCGGGTGGAAAGGTAGACGCTCTCGTAGACGGAATGCGTCACGAACACGATGGTGCAGCCGATCTCGCGCTTGAGGCGCAAGAGGTCGTCGTTGAGGCGGAACCTGGTGATCTCGTCGAGGGCGGCGAAGGGCTCGTCCATCAGCAGGAGGCGAGGGCGGGTCACCAAGGCGCGCGCGATGGATACGCGCATGCGCATCCCGCCCGAGAGCTGGCTCGGCAGAGCGTCGGCGAAGTCGGAGACGCCGACGAGTTGGAGAGCCTCGGAGATCCGGCCGGCAGCCGCCTTGCGGGACAGGCCCGTAATGCGCAGCGGCAGCCAGACATTGTCCGCCGCGCTCGCCCACGGCATGAGGGTGGGATCCTGGAAGACGAAGGAGAGGCCGCCCTCGCCGGCGGCGATCGTCCGTCCTTCGACCCGCCCCGCGGTCGCGCGCTCCAGGCCCGCCATGATGCGCAGCGCGGTGGTCTTGCCGCAGCCCGACGGGCCCAGGAGGGACAGGAACTCGCCTTCGCGCACATCGAGCGTCAGCCCCGACAGGGCTGCGGCGCCGGTCTCGAAGACCTTCCCGACGTCGAACAGCTGCAGGAGAGGAGAAGGCATGAAACCGGCTATGACGGCGCTCTCGCCGGACTGCGGGCGACGTCGCCCGCAGTCCGGACAATCACGGCAAGCCGCTTCGGACGCAAGCCGTCACGCGGCCGCGCGCAGCGCGGCCTCGCGGGCCATGGCGGCGGCCACGAGCTGGCTGAGGTCCGCCTTGGGCGCAGGCGCCCCAGTCGGACTCACCAGCCCGCGCGCGCCGGCCAGGGCGCCTGGCGTGAGTTCCAGACCGAGGAAGCGCTCGCGCTCCACCGGGCCGGGCATCCACAGGCCCCACGTGAGCTCAGCCGAGAAGCCGAAGCGCTCATAGTAGGGCGCATCGCCCACCAGCAGAACGGCCTCGTGGCCAGTCACCGCCGCGAGCGACAGGGAGGCGCGCATCAGCTTGCCGCCCACGCCTTCCGATCGCGCACTCGCGTCGACGGCGAGCGGGCCCAGCATCAGGGCGGGGCGACCGGGGCCGGCGCTGACGTTCCACAGGCGGACCGTCCCGACGAGAGCGCCCTCGCGCACTGCCACCAGGGCGAGCGCGGGCAGGCGTCCTTCGCGCAGGCGCTCGCAGGTCTTTAGCAATCGCGCAGGTCCGAAGGCGGCGTCGAGCAGCGCCTCGCGGGCGTCCACGTCGGCGGCCGTCTCGGCGCGAAGGGTCAGGCCCGTGAGGGCCGCGTCGGATAGGTGAATCATGGCCGTGCTCCTTCCCCGCCCGGCGCACGGCCGGAACGGATCCGAATCCAGTGAAGGTTCGTGGGGAAGCCGGGCCCGATGTTCGGACCCGGGACGCGGGCGCGGGAACGTGCGCGCCGAGGCCTGGTGTGTTCAGGCCAGCCGGAGCCGCCGGCGCGAGGCCGGCGGCAGGCTCAGATCACGTAGGATCGGAGCGGAGGGAAGCCGTTGAACGCGACGGCCGAGTAGGTGGTCGTATAAGCGCCCGCGCCTTCGATCAGCACCTTGTCGCCGATCGAGAGGCTCACCGGGAGCGGGTACGGCTCCTTCTCGTACATCACGTCGGCCGAGTCGCAGGTCGGCCCGGCGAGCACGCACGGGGTCATCTCGTCCCCGTCGTGACGGGTCCGGATGGGGTAGCGGATCGACTCGTCCATCGTTTCGGCGAGACCGCCGAACTTGCCGATGTCCAGGTAGACCCAGCGCACGTCGTCGTCTTCCGACTTCTTCGAGATCAGCACGACCTCGGCCTCGATCAGGCCGGCGTTGCCGACCATGCCGCGACCGGGCTCGATGATGGTCTCGGGCAGGCGGTTGCCGAAGTGCTTCGAGAGGGCCTGGAAGATGGAGTCGCCGTAGCGCTCCACCGCCGGAACCTCCTTCAGGTACTTCGTCGGGAAGCCGCCGCCGAGGTTGACCATCGAGAGCGTGATGCCGCGCTCGGCGCACTCGCGGAAGATGGCCGCGGACGAGGCGAGCGCCTGGTCCCAGGCCTCCGTGTTGCGCTGCTGCGAACCGACGTGGAAGGAGACCCCATAGGCCTCCAGCCCGTTGCGGTGCGCATGCTCGAGCACGTCGGCCGCCATCTCCGGCACGCAGCCGAACTTGCGCGACAGGGGCCACTCGGCGCCTGCGCCGTCGCAGAGGATGCGGCAGAACACCTTGGAGCCGGGCGCGGCGCGCGCGATCTTCTCCACCTCGGCGAGGCAGTCGACGGCGAAGAGGCGGATGCCGAGCGCATAGGCGCGCGCGACGTCACGCTCCTTCTTGATCGTGTTGCCGAAGGAGATCCGGTCCGCCGTCGCGCCGGCCGCGAGCGCCATCTCGATCTCGGCGACCGAAGCGGTGTCGAAGCAGGAGCCCAGCGTGGCGAGCAGGTGCAGCACCTCGGGCGACGGGTTCGCCTTGACGGCGTAGAACACCCGGGTGTCCGGCAGGGCGCGCGCGAAGGCGTTGTAGTTGTCCCGCACGACGTCGAGGTCGAGCACCATGCAGGGCCCGTCTTCGCGGCGCGTACGAAGGAACTCGCGGATGCGTGCAGTCATGGCACGATCTCCCCAAGGTCTGCCGAACGCCGGTCAGGCGCTCGAAAGGTGAGAACCCCGGATGACGGTCCCACGACGCGGCGCTGTGGAGACGCCGACGTCGGGTGAGGACACCCGATGATGCTGCCTTGGATTGGATTGGGGAGACCCCGATCCGCACGCCTGGCAAGAAGGACAAGCCTCTTCGGTGACCCGACCTTTGGAGGGCCGGACGAGACCAAAAAAGCCCGTTCCGTCGTTGCTTTAAGCCACGTCCCCCGGGGAGAGCGGGGTACGCCGGTTTCGCCTCCGGCTGCTGGTCAGGGTTCGGAACGCGGCATTTCTGCCGGGATCATCGCCAACTGGGGTTCCCACCCCGTTTGGTCCCGATCCATGTCCCGGGCGGCTGTCCGGCCTCTTGTCCGGATGCCCACCGACCAGCACGCGGCCACAGGCACGTGCGAAATTGGGCGAGGCGATACATAGGGGCGTTCGCCCCCCTCTTCAATAGTTTTTTTGCGCTTTCCGCAAATTGCTGACAGGGGGATTAAGTCTCTGATATTGAGGAGGGAAGACGACCTGGAGGGCGACGCCGGAGAGCTGGCCGGAGAGGCTGGCGCGACCGGCGCCCACGAATGGCCAAACCCCCGGGCCATGAGGCGCTCCTCCGCCCTCGTCGAGCCCTCGCTTCGCACGCCTCTCCGGTCCTCAGAGTCCCACTCCGATGTCTCTTTCCCGTCGCCACTTCATCGAGCGGCTTGGAGGCCTTGCGGCCGCCCTGCTCGCGGCCAGGCCCTCCTTCGCCCAGACCGCGCCAGGCGCCCAGGCGCAACCGAACCAGCCGCGATTCGGCTTCGACGACGTGATCCGCAAGGCGCGGGACCTTTCGGGCGCGCCTTTCGACGCCAATCCGCCAGCGCTGCCCGAGGCGCTCGCCAAGCTGGACTACGACGCCTACCGGGACATCCGCTTCCGGCCGGACAAGGCGCTGCTGGGGGGCAATGGCGGGCAGTACCGCATGCACATGTTCCATCCGGGCTTCCTGTTCACCCGGCCGGTGGTGGTGAACGTGATTCGGGACGGGGTCAGCGCCCCGGTGCCCTATTCGGCGTCACTGTTCGACTACGGCCGCAACAAGCTCGGGAATCTCCCGGTGAACCTCGGCTTCGCCGGGTTCCGGCTGCACTATCCGCTCAACGATCCACGCGTGCAGGACGAGCTGATCTCCTTCCTGGGCGCGAGCTATTTCCGATTCCTGGGCCGGCGGCAGCGCTACGGTCTCTCGGCCCGTGGGCTCGCGATCGGGGTTGGCGCGAAGGAGACCGAGGAGTTTCCGTTCTTCCGCGAGTTCTGGGTGGAGCAGCCCGGCCCGGACGCAGACCGGGCCGTGATCTACGCCCTGCTCGACGGCCCCTCGCTGACCGGCGCCTACCAGTTCTACGTCTATCCGGCGAACGAGACCGTGGTGGACGTCTCCCTGCAGCTCTTCCCGCGCAAGCGGATCGAGCGCATGGGAATCGCGCCGCTCACCTCCATGTTCTTCGTCGGCGAGAACGACCGCCGCTTCAACGACGATTTCCGGCCGGAGCTGCACGATTCGGACGGCCTGCTGATGCAGACGGGCTCGGGCGAGTGGCTGTGGAGGCCGCTGCGCAACCCCAAGGAGATCAGCTTCTCGGCCTTCATGGACACGAACCCGCGCGGGTTCGGCCTGATGCAGCGGGACCGCACCTTCGAACACTACCAGGACATCGACCTCGGCTACGAGGCGCGGCCCAGCTACTGGGTGGAGCCGCGCGGCTCCTGGGGCGAGGGGCGGATCGAACTCATCGAGATCCCGACCGGGGACGAGACCAACGACAACGTCGTGGCCTACTGGACACCCAATGCGGCGCCCGAGCCGGGGCAGACGCTCGCTTGGGGCTACCGCATCACCGCGGTGACGGACGACTTCAAGCTTCACGCCGGCGGGGCCGCCTTTAACACGTGGCAGACCTCGGCACGGGCGCTCGGCGCGCCGGAGCCGCCGGCCCCGGGCTCGCGCCGCTTCATCATCGACTTCGCGGGCGGCGACCTGGCCTACTACCTGAACGACCCGGAGAAGGTGCAGATCGTGCCGACCACTTCGGCCGGGCGCATCGTGCGCACCTTCCTGGTCCCGAACCCGAAGACGGACGGGTTCCGTGCCGGCATCGACGTCCAGCTGGACAAGGGCCAGACCGCCGACCTGCGCGCGTTCCTCCGCGCCGGGAGCCGGGCGCTGACTGAGACCTGGACCTTCCCGTGGAAGGCCGAATGATCCCGGACCCTTGAGGCGGCTTCCGCCGGACGCCGCCTCCGCCGGCCCGATTCGGCCATCTTCGTGGAGGATGAAGCCTCCCGCCTTTCCTCGCCCTGAGCGGCGCCGGCCCGTTGCGGAACTCCCGGTCCCGCCCAATATGGCTGCCCCATGAGCCTCGATCGTCGCACCTTCCTGCAACTCGCCGCCGCCTTCCAAGCCGCCTCCGCCCTCGGGATCGGTCCCGCCATGGCCGAGAAGGCGGAGGGCCTCACCTTCGGCCCCGCCGAGCCCTTCAGCTGGGAGGGCCTGAAGCGCCACGCCAGGGAGCTGGCCGGCAAGCCCTATGAGAGCCCGCCCCGGCCGAACCCGGAGATCGTGCAGCAGATCGACTATGACGCGCACGGCAAGCTCCGCTACAAGCTTGAGAACGCGCTCTGGGGCGAGGGCGGCAGCGTCTACCCGATCAGCTTCCAGCACGTTGGGCGCTATTTCCCCAAGACGGTGCGGATGCACCTCATCGAGAAGGGCGCGGCCCGCGAGATCCTCTACAATCCAAACCTGTTCATGGGCGGGCCGGGCCACGTGGCCAAGAAGCTCGGGCCGGAGCCGTCCGCGTTCGCGGGGTTCTGGGTCCATGAGAGCCGCAACCGGCCCGATTGGAAGAAGGCGGAGCCCTGGGCCACCTTCCTGGGCGCCTCCTATTTCCGGGCGGTGGGCGAACTCGGCCAGGTGGGCCTGTCGTCCCGCGGCCTCGCGATCGGGCCGGGCACGGCCAACCCGGAGGAGTTCCCGGATTTCGTGGCCTTCTGGTTCGAGCCGGCGCTGACCGAAGCGGACCCCGTGATCGTCAACGCGCTGCTGGACAGCCCGAGCGTAGCTGGCGCGTACCGCTTCGCCATGCGGCGGGGCAAGGGCGTGGTGATGGACATCGAGGCGAGCCTCAACCTGCGCAAGCCGATCGAGCGCATGGGGCTCGCGCCCCTGACCTCCATGTTCTGGTTCTCCGAAACCGTGAAGGCGACGGCGGTCGACTGGCGGCCCGAGGTTCATGACTCGGATGGCCTCGCGATGTGGAACGGCAAGGGCGAACACATCTGGCGCCCGCTCAACAACCCGAGCCGCATCATGGTGTCGAGCTTCGTGGACCAGACGCCCCGCGGTTTCGGCCTGTGCCAGCGCGACCGGGACTTCAACAACTACCAGGACGGCGTGAAGTACCAGCTCCGGCCGACCGCCTGGGTCGAGCCGCTCAGCGACTGGGGCGAAGGCGCCATCCAGCTCACCGAGATCCCGACCGACGACGAGATCCACGACAATATCGTGGCCATGTGGGTGCCCAAGGACCCCACCGCGGCGGGTAAGACCTACGACTACAGGTACCGCCTCCACTGGCTGGCGGACGAGCCCTATCCGTCGCCGCTGGCGCGCTGCATGGCCACCCGGCTCGGGAACGGCGGGCAGCCGGGGCAGCCGCGCCCCAAGGGCGTTCGCAAGTTCATGGTGGAGTTCAAGGGCGACGTACTGGCCAAGCTGCCCTTCGGCGTGAAGCCCGAGCCGGTGCTGTCCGCCTCGCGCGGCCAGTTCTCCTACATCTACGCTGAGGCGGTGCCGAACGAGGTGCCCGGCCATTGGCGCGCGCAGTTCGACTTCACGGTGGATGGCAAGGATCCGGTGGAGATGCGCCTCTACCTCAAGCACGGGGACGAGGTGCTGAGCGAGACCTGGCTCTACCAGTATCACCCATTCTGAGGCGAGAGGCTGGGCCTCTCTCCACGATCGCCGTCATCCGGCGCGAAGCGCCAAGGGGATGCAGGGGATCTGTGCCCGCTTTTGTTCCAGCGCGCGAACCGGCAGGCTCGGCGCGCGCTGCCCTGGCCTTCCCTTCCGACCCTGCCTGGCTCCGGCCGGGGATGACCGCGTGAAGAATCGAGCCGGCCGCTGCACCGACCGAAACGTTACAACATAACGTTCCGCTTGGCGGTGGGACTGTTATGTTGTAACACTTCCTGGCTGGCCTCCGGGCCCGCTGGAGTTTCTCCCTGTGGCTCACAGTCGTTCCCACGCCATCGCCGCACGCGCGCCGTTCTCCCTCTTGCGGCTGTCGGCTGCGCAGAGGCTTTTCGGCGCCGCCGGCGTGGTGATGGCGATCTGGGCCCTCGTCGGATGGGCGATGCGCTGATGGCTGCGATCCGCTTCAACGACCTCACGCTCGGCTACGACCGGCGCCCAGTGGTGCACCACCTCCAAGGCGAGGTGCGCCCCGGCGCGCTGCTTGCCGTCGTGGGCCCCAACGGCGCCGGCAAATCCACCCTGCTCAAGGGCATCGCGGGGGCTATCGAGCCGCTGTCCGGCTCCGTCGGGCTGGACCGTGGAGCGACCCGGATCGCCTATCTGCCCCAGGCGGCCGACGTGGACCGGCGCTTTCCCATCAGCGTTCTCGACCTCGTCTCCATGGGCCTGTGGCGGCGTACCGGGTGGCTAGGCGGCGTCGGGCGCAAGGACCGCGACGCCATCGAGCACGCCATTGCGGCGGTCGGACTGACCGGATTCGAGGATCGGCCGATCGGCGCGCTTTCCGGCGGGCAGATGCAGAGAGCGCTGTTCGCCCGCTTGCTGCTGCAGGATGCGAAGGTGATCCTGCTGGACGAGCCGCTGACCGCGATCGACGCCAAGACGGCCGCCGACCTGCTGGACTTGGTACGCCGGTGGAACGCGGAGGAGCGCACCGTGGTGGCCGTGCTGCACGACTTCGAGATCGTGAAGGCCGTCTTCCCCGAAACTCTGCTGGTGGCGCGCGAAGCGATCGCCTGGGGGCCTACTGCGGACGTGCTGACGCCCGAAAACCTGCTGAAGGCGCGCCGCATGATCGAGGCGCCGGACCCGGCCGCCGCCGATTGCCGCCGGGCCGCCTAGGCGCACTGCACCGCTTGCGGCCCCCGATCCACAAGGCCCGCCCCCAGGAGCGACCGTGTCCCCTTACGACGCCGTGATCGGTCCCTTTGCGGAATTCGAGTTCATGCGCCGCGCGCTGGCCGGCTCCATCGCCTTGTCGCTGGGCGCCGGTCCTCTTGGAGTGTTCCTGATGTTGCGCCGCATGAGCCTCGTTGGGGACGCCATGGCGCACGCCATCCTGCCGGGCGCCGCCACGGCTTACCTGCTCACAGGCCTGTCGCTCGGATGGATGACGGTGGGGGGCCTGGCCGCTGGATTGGCTGTAGCGCTTCTCGCCGGCGCGGTAGCGCGCACCACGGCGTTGGAGGAGGACGCCTCGCTGGCGGCTTTCTACCTGCTCTCGCTGGCTCTCGGGGTGACGCTCGTCTCGGTCCGCGGGTCCAGCATCGACCTGCTCCACGTCCTTTTCGGCAGCGTGCTGGCTCTGGACGACGCCACCCTGCTGCTCCTGGCCGGCATTTCCTCCGTCACCGTGCTCGCGCTGGCCGTGCTGTTCCGGCCCTTGGTGATGGAGAGCGTGGACCCTGGGTTTCTCCGGTCCGTCAGCCGCATGGGCGGCCCCACCCATCTGGCGTTCCTGGGCCTCGTGGTGCTGAACCTCGTCGCCGGATTCCACGCCCTCGGGACCTTGCTGGCGGTCGGGATCATGATGTTGCCTGCCATCGCCGCGCGCTTCTGGGCCAAGGACCTCACAGCCCTGATCGGAATAGCAACCGGGATTGGGATCGGTTCCAGCGTTGCGGGGCTGCTGCTGTCCTACCATGCCGGGCTGCCCAGCGGGCCGGCGATCATCCTGACGGCTGGCGGGGCGTATGCGGCCTCGCTGCTGTTCGGTACGGAGCGGGGATGGCTGACGCGCCTCCTGCCGCGGCGGCACCTGGAGGCCTAGGAGAAGCCATGCCCAAAGGCCGCGCCTTTCTGGTCGCACTCCTGTTCGCAGCGAGCCTGGTTCCCGGTTTCGCGCAGGGACCGAAGCTGCCGGTCGTGGCGACCTTCTCGATCCTGGCCGACTTCGTCCGGGAGGTCGGCGGGGATCGGGTGCAAGTGACGGCCCTGGTGGGGCCGAACGGCGACGCGCATGTCTACCAGCCGACCCCGGCGGACGCGAAGACGCTCGGCGCGGCGAAGGTCATCGTCATCAACGGCTTGGGCCTGGAAGGCTGGATCGACCGGCTCATCAGGTCGTCCGGCTCCAAGGCCGCCGTCGTCACGGCGGCCGCCGACGTCAAGCCGATCGCGCCCGGAGAGAGGCAAGGGCAACAGCCCCATGGCCATGACCACGGCGGGGCCGACCCGCACGCGTGGCAGGACATCGCCAACGCCAAGCTTTACGTGGCCGCCATTCGGGACGCCCTGATCTCGGCGGATCCGGACGAGCGGGCGGCCTACGAGGCGCGCGCGTCCGGTTACCTGGCCCGACTGGACGCTCTCGATCGCGAGGTGCGGGCCGCGGTGGAGCGGATTCCTCCGGAGCGGCGGCGCGTGATCACCACCCACGACGCCTTCGGGTATTTCGGCCGGGCCTACGGCATCGCATTCGTGGCGCCCCAGGGCGTTTCGACCGAGGCCGAGGCGTCCGCCGCCGACGTGGCCCGCATCATCAGGCAGGTGCGGGCTGAGAAGACCCCTGCCGTGTTCCTTGAGAACATCTCCGATCCGCGGCTCATGCAGCGGATCGCCAAGGAGACCGGGGCGAAGATCGGCGGCAAGCTCTATTCCGATGCGCTCTCGGAGCAGGGCGGCCCCGCGGGGACTTACATCGACATGATGCGCAACAATATAAGAGAGCTGAGCGCGGCCCTTTCGAGCTGACCTGCCGGCCGCCCACGCCTTCGCTCGTCCGAGTCCAGGCCATCCGTTCGCGAGAGACAGACCCAATGTCCGACAAGATCCCCGTCACGGTGCTCACCGGCTATCTCGGCGCCGGCAAGACGACGCTTCTCAATCGCATCCTCACCGAGCAGCACGGCAAGAAATACGCCGTGATCGTCAACGAGTTCGGCGAGATCGGCATCGACAACGACCTCGTGGTGGGGGCCGACGAGGAAGTGTTCGAGATGAACAACGGCTGCATCTGCTGCACCGTGCGCGGCGACCTGATCCGCATCATCGAGGGCCTAATGAAGCGGCGCGGCAAGTTCGACGCCATCATCGTGGAGACCACCGGCCTTGCCGACCCGGCTCCGGTGGCGCAGACCTTCTTCGTGGACCAGGACGTCTCCGACAAGGCGCGCCTCGACGCGGTGGTGACGGTGGCGGACGCCAAGTGGCTCACCGAACGCCTCAAGGACGCGCCGGAGGCCAAGAACCAGATCGCCTTTGCGGACGTGATCATCCTGAACAAGACCGACCTGGTGTCGCCGGAGGAGCTGGCCGAGGTGGAGGCGCGCATCCGCGCCATCAATCCCTACGCCACCCTGCACAGGACCCAGCGCGCGGCCGTGCCGCTCGACGCGGTGCTCGGCCGGAACGCCTTCGACCTGGACCGAATCCTGGCGATCGAGCCCGCCTTCCTGGAGGAAGGGGAGGGGCATCACCACCACCATGATCATGATCACGACCATGATCACGGGTGCGGGCCGGGCTGCGCTCACGACCATGGCGGGCTGAAGCACTATCACGACGAGCACATGCAGTCGGTGTCCATCAAGCTCGGCGAGGTGGATCCCGAGAAGTTCATGCCGTGGATCAACGACCTGACGCAGCGCGAGGGCCCGAAGATCCTGCGCTCCAAGGGCATCCTGGCGTTCAAGAACGAGCCGAAGCGCTTCGTCTTCCAGGGCGTGCACATGATCCTGGATGGCGACCTCCAGCGCGACTGGAAGCCGGGCGAAGAGCGGCAGTCGCGCCTCGTTTTCATCGGCCGCGACCTCGACGCCGAGATGATCCGCGCCGGCGCCCAGGCCTGCGCGGCCTGACGCCTTCCGTCGTGGCCGGGATTGTCCCGGCCATCCACGGCGTGGTCAGGACGTTGATCCCCGGGGCAGCCCGGGGATGACGGCGAGGAGCATCGAATCCCGATTTCGCCTTCCTGTCCGCTCTTCTCCTCCGCCTTTGCGAGCGTTAAGACCACCGCATGTCTTCGCCCACTCCCTCCATCACCAGCCTGACCCAGTTCGTCGTCGAGCACGCCGCCGGCGAGCATGTGGTCGCGGCCGCGTTCCTGAAGCAGACGCCGACGCTCGCGCTGGCCGATGGTTCGGTGCTGCTCATCGTGGGCGAGGGCGCCGCCCGCAAGGTGGAGGCCCATCCGGACGCCGGCATCCTGACGGCCGCCTCGGACGGCGCTGCGCTGGTGACCGGCGGCGACGACGGCCGCGTGGTCCGCACGACCGCGGACGGAGCCACAGAGGAGGTCGGGAACTCCAAGGGGCGATGGATCGACGCCCTCGCGGTCAGCCCCAGCGGCGCATTGGCCTGGGCGGCGGGCAAAATCGTGACGGCGCGGGACGACAAGGGCCGGCTCCGCACCTGGCAGGCGCCCAGCACCCCGCAGGGCCTGTGCTTCGCGCCCAAGGGCTACCGGGTGGCGGTGAGCCACTACAACGGCGTGAGCTTGTGGTTCCCCAACACGGAGGCCGAGCCCGAGAAGCTCGAGTGGAAGGGCTCCCACCTCGACGTGACCTGGTCGGCGGATGGCCGCTTCGTGGTCACCTCCATGCAGGAGAATTCGCTGCACGGATGGCGGCTGCCCGAGAAGGCGGACATGCGGATGACGGGCTACCCGTCGAAGACGCGCTCGTTCTCCTGGTCCCATGACGGGAACTGGTTGGCCACATCCGGCGCTGACGCCGCCATCGTGTGGCCGTTCTCGTCCAAGGAAGGCCCGATGGGCAAACCGCCGCGCGAGTGCGGCATCCGGCCTGCGAAGGTGTCTCGGGTGGCGTTCCACCCGGGCGCGCTGGTGCTGGCCGTGGGCTACGAAGACGGCTTCATTCTGCTGGTGCGCCTGAACGACGGCGCCGAGCTGCTTGTCCGCAAGGCCGATCCGGAGCGCGGGGCGGTGACGGCGCTGGCCTGGGACAAGCGCGGCAAGCACCTCGTGTTCGGCACGGAAGGCGGGGCCGCCGGCGTGCTCACGCTGCCGGCCTGAGCCCGTGCTGCGCGAGATCCTCGACCGGTTCCGGGCCCCGCGGCCCGATCCCGAGGACGTGGCCCGCGTCAAGGCGTGGGCCGCCGGGGCGCTCGGGTTGGGCGAGGACGACCAGATCACAGTGAACGAGATCGCCTGCACGGACCCGGCCTGCCCGGGGCTCGAGACCGTGATCCTGGTGATGCGGGCCGGCGAGAAGACCCGGGCGGTGAAGATCGCCGGCAGCCTCGTCGCCCTGACCCGGCCTCTGGTGGAGAAGGCGGTCCAGGAACAATGCTCCTGAGGGGGCGTTCGCTCCGGAGGGAGGGTCGCTGATGCTGTCGCGCACGCTGGCTTTCGCGACGGGGCTCCTGGGCGCGGTCGCGGCGTCCCAGGTGCCGGAGTTCGGGCAGCAGTACCGGCAGCGGCTGGGCGGCGCCATCGACGAGCTGCAATCCGCCATGGAGCGCTTCGACGCCGACGCGCGGGCCTCCCAGCTCGGCCGGGCGGAGGCGATCGCGCGGCTCCGGGGCAATCCGGACGACTTGGCGCGGCGGCGCGGAGTCGATGCCGAGAGCTCCGCGGCGCGGCTGCAAGCCTTGGAGCGGCAGCGGGACCGGATGAGGGCTGCGGGCCCTTTCGGACGCATCGGGGCGATGGTCCAAGACACGGACACTTTGGTGATGCGCGGGGCTTTCCAGAGCTTCGAGCCGGCCGTGCCGACCACGGGCGAAGGCGCGGTGGCCGCGGGCCTCGGCTTCCTGGGCGGCTATGGCCTGGTGCGGCTCGCCGCCGCGCCGTTCAGGCGGCGGCGAGCGCGCGGGATCCGCGTCTAGCGCACGAGCACGTTGCGGAACTGCCAGGGATCCGACGTGTCGATGTCCTCCGGGAAGAGCCCGGGGCGGTTCGTGAGCGGGTTCCAGTCCGTGTAGGCGCCGACCACCGGGCCCAGGTAGGGCATCTGCACCTCGAGGCAGCGGCGGAAGTCCATGTCGTCCGCCTCGACGATGCCGGCGTTCGGGTTCTCGAGCGCCCAGACCATGCCGGCGAGCACGGCGGAGGACACCTGCAGGCCCGTGGCGTTCTGGTAGGGGGCGATCATGCGGGTCTCCTCGATGGAGAGCTGCGAGCCGTACCAGTAGGCGTTGCGGGCGTGGCCGTAGAGCAGGACGCCGAGTTCGTCGACGCCGTCCACGATCTCGTTCTCGTCGAGGATCTTCCACTCCGGCTGGCGCACGCCCTCCTGGCCGAACATCTCGTGCAGGGACAGCACGGCGTCGTCGCAGGGGTGGTAGGCGTAGTGGCAGGTCGGGCGGTAGATGGCCTTGCCGCTTTCGTCGCGAACCGTGAGGTAGTCGGCGATCGAAATCGACTCGTTATGCGTCACCAGGAATCCGTACTGGGCCTGGGCGGTCGGCGTCCAGGAGCGGACGCGGGTGTTGGCGCCCGGTTGCAGCAGGTAGATGGCGGCGCCGCAGCCCGTCTGGTGGGTGCGGCCGTTCTCCGGCATCCATTGCTCGTGGGTGCCCCAGCCGAGCTCGGCCGGCTGCAGGCCCTCGGACACGAAGCCCTCCACCGACCAGGTGTTGACGAACACCTCGCGCGGCTTCGGCTGCTTGGCGCGCTGGGTGTCGCGCTCGGCGATGTGGATGCCCTTGACGCCGAGCGTCTGGGCGAGCTTCGCCCACCCGGCCTTGGTGGTCGGCTCGTCGCCGGGCACGCCGATGTCGGCCTTGAGGTTCAGCAGCGCCTGCTTCACGAACCAGGAGACCATGCCGGGGTTGGCGCCGCAGGTGGACACGGCGGTGGTTCCGCCCGGATTGCGGCGACGCGCCTCCAGGAGGGTCTCCCGGAGCGCGTAGTTGGAGCGGCTCTCCGGGCCCTTGCTCTTGTCGAAGTAGAAGCCGGCCCAGGGCTCGACCACCGTGTCGATGTAGAGCGCGCCGATCTCGCGGCAGAACTCCATGATGTCCAGCGAGGAGGTGTCCACCGAGAGGTTGACGCAGAAGCCCTGGCCGGGGCCGGCCTGCAGCAGCGGGCCGAGCAGGTGCTTGTAGTTGTCCTTCGTGACCGCCTGGTGGATGAAGGTCACCCCGTGCTTGTCCAGCAGCGCGCGATCCGTGTCGACCGGGTCGATCACGGTGAGCTTCGACTTGTCGAACTCGAAATGGCGCTCAATGAGCGGCAGCGTGCCGCGGCCGATCGACCCGAAGCCGATCATCACGATGGGGCCGTTGATGCGGCCGTGCACGGGGTGCGTGGTCACGATTGCGAACCTCCTTGTGGGCTCCTTGAGGGAAAGCCAGCTTGTCGCGCGTCGGCGCCACACGCGTGTGACGCCTTCCGGCGGAAGCGGCTGTTCAAATCAAGGGAACGCCCCCGCGTCAATGGGGCGGGGTTGGCGGGCAGGGGCGCTGGGCGGATTGGTTGTCGGAGGCGGCCAAGCCTTCGTGGGCTGACTCCTGGTCGACTTTCGCGCGGATGGCCCCTGGATCCCCTTCCCCTGCGCGGCTTCGCCGCTCCGGCCGGGGATGACGGCGGTGGGGTTGGGCCGCCTTCTCTCCGTCCTTGCGAGGAGCGCAGCGACGAAGCAATCCAGGGGCAAGGCGCGCGTGTCCCTCCGTTGTGACCAGGATGGCGCCCGGTCCCCCTGGATTGCTTCGTCGCCCTTTGGGCTCCTCGCAAGGACGGGGGACTCTCTCCCGCGCAGCGGGGGAGATGTCG
>NZ_PVZS01000024.1 GCF_003004785.1 Alsobacter soli | reverse complement strand
AGGGTCTCGTAGCCGTAGGTGTTGACGGAGAGGGCCGGGACGGGCTTGGGAAACATCGGGACCGCCAAGTGCGCTGCAATGAGGCCCGAAACTGGCTCAAGCCGGCGATCGTGGCAACGACGCTTAAAGCCTTATCTCATGCTCATTCGCCATCATCCTTACTGCGTCAGGACGAGGCGGCCTTGCGCGACCTCCATCCCGAGGCGGCGCAGGAAAGACATTCCCAGAAGCGTGCCCTGGAGGCGGCCCTCCGGCAGCACCATCGCCTCCACGTCGCGGAGCACGATGGCGTCCAGCCGCACCTCGCGCAGGGTGACCGGCGCAGCCTTCACGGTCCCGTTCGCGGTGCCGACCGGGATCCTGTAGTCGGCCCCGGCCGGGAAGATGCCGGCGCGCCGGGCGTCCTCGGCGGAGAGCGCGACCACGGACGCGCCCGTGTCCACCAGCGTGCGGATTTTGGCTCCGTTGATCTGCGGCTCCGCCTGGTAATGGCCGCGAGGATCGGCCAGCAGCACCACCGTGGGCCGGCCATAGGACGACCGGGACGGCGGCAGGGGCGCAGGCGCCGAAGCCGCCGCCATCACGACGGGACCTGTCGAGGCCGGCGCGCTCGAGCGCGCCGCCGGCAGCCCATCCGCGAACTTGGCCGCGACCACGCAAGCCGCCCCGATGAACGCCACCGCTCCCGCGATCTTCAGCATGGCCCGTCCTCCAAGTCCCAGACGCTAGCGCGGGAGACTTGGAATCCGGTGAGCGCGGCAGGGCCAAGGCCCGGTTTCCGGGCAAGGTTTCGTTAAGGGCTCAGGCCTGGAAGCCGGCCACGGCCTCCTCGATGGCCATCTTTCGCGGAATGGACGGCTGCGCGCCGGCGGTGGCGCAGGCCAGGCTGCCGGCCGCGGCGGCGCGGGCCAGCGCCGTCGTGAAGCCGAAGCCATCGTCCAACGCCGCCGCGAAGGCGCCGCAGAACGTGTCGCCGGCGGCCGTGGTGTCCACGACGGAGACCGGCAGCGCCGGCGCCGTTCGGCGCACGCCGCCCGTCCAGCCAACCGCGCCTTGCGGACCCAGGGTGACGATGGTGGCCACGCCGTGGCGAGCATCGATCTGCCGCGCGATGTCGTCAGGTTCGCCCCGGAGGCCCAGTCCCTGGCCGACGATGGCGGCTTCATGCTCGTTCACGATGAGCACGTCGAGGTTGGCGAGGAGGTCGGGGTCGAGGGCGCCGGCCGGCGCGGCGTTGAGGATCACCCGCGCCCCGCCCGCCCGGGCGATCCGGGCGGCGGCGATGGCCTCTTCCTCGGGGACCTCCCGCTGGAGCAGGAGCGTGTCGTTCACGCCGAAGGCGAGGCCCTCGAGCTGGGCGGCGCGCGCCTGCCCGTTGGCGCCGGCGGCCACCACGATGGCGTTCTCGCCTTCCGCGGACACGCTGATGAAGGCCGCGCCCGTCGGGGCCTCCACGCGGGCCACGCGGCCGAGGTCCACGCCGTCCTCGCGCAGCAGCGACAGGGCGATGTCGCCGAAGGGGTCGCGGCCCACCGCGCCCGCCAGCAGCGTGGCCGCGCCGGCGCGGCGCGCGGCGAGCGCCTGGTTGGCGCCCTTGCCGCCGGGGATCACCGCGTAATCGGGGCCGAGCACGGTTTCGCCGGGGGCGGGAATGCGCTCCACGCGGGTCACGAAGTCGACATTGACCGAGCCGAAGACGACGATCATGCGCGCGCCGCCCGGAATTGGGCGAAGGCCGCCAGGAACGCGCGTGCTCGCTCGCCGACTTCGGCGGCCGTGGACCCCGGCTTATAGAGGGCGGAGCCCAGGCCGAAGCCGGAGACGGGCGTTTCGGCATAGGCCTTGAGGGTCTCGGGCGTAATCCCGCCCACCATGACGAGCGCCGGGCCCTTGGGCAGGACGGCGCTCATGGCCTTCACGCCGGCGGGGCCGATGACCTCGCCGGGGAAGAACTTGAGCACGTCCGCGCCGGCCTCGCAGGCCTGGTAGGCCTCGCTCGGGGTCATGACGCCCGGCGCGGAGACGAGGCCGAGTTGCTTCGTGCGGCGGATGACCTCGGGGTTGCAGTTGGGGGACACGATGATCTGGCCGCCAACGGCCGCGACCGCTTCGACCTGGTCGGGCCGGTAGACCGTGCCGGCGCCCACGACGGCGCGGCCGGCCAGGGCCTTCGCGAGGCGGCCGATGCTGTCCAGCGGCTCGGGGGAGTTGAGCGGCACTTCCAGGATGGTGAATCCGGCGGATACCAGCGCCTCGCCCACGGCCACCCCCTCGTCGGGCTTGAGCCCGCGCAGGATGGCGATGAGGGGGCAGCGGGCGTAGGCGTCGTCGAAGGCAGGGCGGAAGGACATGGCCGTCTCCGGGGGATTTTAGGATCGGGCGGCGACGAGTCGGCGGAGGCCCGCCACCACGGCGTCCTCCGGGTCCACCAACCGGGAGGAGCGGCCGCGGTCGGCGAGAGCCGCCTGGTAGGACGTGGCGAAAACGCCGTCCGCGACCAGCACGATCTCGTCCTCGGGCGCCGCCTGGGCCAGGCCGTTGTCCACCTCGGTCCCGATCAGGAGGCCCGAGAGGTAGGGCCCCACCTCGGCGGGGGCGAGTTCGCCCATGAGCACCAGCGTGCGGGCCGAGAAGGCGAGGTGCGTAAGGCCGCCCGGCCGGCGCGCCGCCGCGAGGCCGCGGCTGAAGCCGCTCGGGTCGGCGGGCTCCTCGGCGAGCTTGCCCAGGATCGTGTGGTCCTTCAGCGCGCCGTAAAAATCGCCCGTCATGAAGGTGGAGAAGCCCTCGATGCGGCCGCCGCGGATGCGCGCCCACTTGGAGTGGGTGCCGGGCATCACCACGAGGCCGTCCGTCACGCCGCAGCCGGCGATCTTAGTCTCCTCCCCGCGCATCACGTCGGGCGGGCCCGCGGCGTCGCGGGCCGTCAGGCCGGGGACGATATGGCCAATCCGACCGGCCCCTAGCGGGACCTCCGCAAAGGCGCGGGCGAGCGCGTCGACGCTGACGGGACACGCGAGGTAGGGCGCCTCGACCCAGCCGTTGCGGCTGCCGACCATGCCGGCCATCACCACGGGGGCATGTGGAGCGCGCTCCATCCAGGCGCCGACATGGCGGCGCAGCGTCTCCGGGAAGCCGCCGGGCGGCACGGCCATGATGCCCTCGTCGGCGGAGAGCCGCTCCAGGACGGCGCCCGCGCCGTCCACCGCATATGCGCGCAGCCGCGTCGTGCCCCAGTCCAGGGCGATCAGCGCGGTTTGGTCCGCCCTCATGGCATCCACCGGTTCGTGTCCTCGGTGGCGCGACCCTAGAGGCTTTTCACGGCCGATCAACCCGCCCGGGCGCAGGGCTCAGTCGCCGATCGCGACGCCCTCGCGGCGAGAGTCGGCGCCGCCGACGAAGCCAGTCGGGGTGACCACGATGGCCTGGATGCCGGAGGTCATCTCCATCAGCTTGACCTGGTGTCCCTTGGCCTCCAGCGCCGCCTTCCAGCCCGCCGCCTCCGTGCCGGCCTCGAGCTCGGTGGGGCCGTTGCGGCTGCCCCTGTTCGGCAGGTCCACGGCGACCTGGGGATCAAGCTTCCAGTCCAGGAGGCCGACCAGCGTCTTGGCCACGAAGTTGATGATCTGGCTGCCGCCCGGCGAGCCGGTCACGGCGTAGAGGCGCCCAAAGGCGTCGAACACCAGGGTGGGGGCCATGGAGCTGCGGGGCCGCTTGCCGGCCTCCACCCGGTTGGCCACCCGCTGGCCGTTCTCCGTCGGGGAGAAGTTGAAGTCGGTGAGCTCGTTGTTGAGCAGGAAGCCTCCCTGCGTCATCAGCCGGGCCCCGAAGCCGTCCTCGATGGTGGTGGTCATCGACACGGCGTTCATGTCGGCGTCCACCACGGAAATGTGACTGGTGCCGTGCTCGATTCCGTCCGAAGGCGCGAACCGCTCCGTCTTGCGCATGGGCGGCTCGCCCGCCTCGGCCTTGCCCATGCTGCGCTCGGGATTCACCAGGGCGGCGCGGCTCTTCACGTAGGCCGGGTCGACCAGGCCCTCCACGGGCACGCTCACGAAGGCGGGGTCGCCCAGGTAGCGGGCGCGGTCGGCGAAGGCGAGGCGGCCGGCCTCGGCGAACCAGTGGGCGGCCTCGGGCCCCTCCCCCATGCGGGCGATGTCCTGAGTCTCCAGCACGCCCAGCATCTGCTGCACGGCGATCGCGCCGGAGCTGGGCGGGCCCATGCCGCAGATCCGGAAGGCGCGGTAGCGGCCGCACACGGGCTCGCGCTCCTTCACCGTGTAGCCGGCGAGGTCGGCGAGCGTCATGTCGCCCGGGTTGGTCGCGTGGCCCTTCACGGTGGCGACGATGTCCTCGGCGATGGGGCCCGCATAGAAGGCGTCCACCCCCTGCTCGGCCAGCGTGCGCAGTGTGCGGGCGAAGGCGGGATTCCGGAGCGTCGCCCCGACCGGCAGGGGCTTGCCGTCCGCGCCGTAGAACAGGGCCTTGGCTGCCGGGGAGCTGTCCGCCAGGTAGCGCTCCTGCGCCAGCAGCCCGTTGAGCCGCGGCGACACCGCGAAGCCATTTTCGGCCAGACGGATGGCGGGCTCGAACAGGCGCGCCCAGGGCAGCTTGCCCCAGCGCTTGTGCGCCTCGGCCAACAGGCGCGGCGTCCCTGGCACGCCGACGCTGCGGCCGCCCACCACGGCCGTGTAGAAGCCCATGGGCTTGCCGTCCGGGCCCATGAAGCGGTCCGGGGTCGCGGCGGCGGGCGCGGTTTCGCGGCCGTCGAGGGTGTTCACCGTCTGGGTTTTCCCGTCCCAGTGGACCAGGAAGGCCCCTCCCCCGATGCCCGAGCTCTGCGGCTCCACCAGGTTCAGCACCAGTTGCACCGCGATGGCGGCGTCCACCGCGCTGCCGCCGGCGCGGAGCATTTCGCGGCCGGCGTCGGCCGCCAGCGGGTTGGCGGCCGCCACCATGTAGCGCGTCGCCTCGCCATGGACATGCGGGGCGCGGCCCGTGGAGGCTTCGGGCGCCGGCGCCGGAACGAAGGCCGGCGTCGTCTGCGAGAGAGCGGGAGCGGTGGCGAGGACCAGGGCGGCCAGGGCCGCGGGCAGGCTCAGGGGGCGCATGCGTCACCTCCGGGGGAAACTGGGAGGGTAGCTGTCCGTCGCCGGGCCGTCATCCCCGCCCGCGGATCCCNCAGGCTCAGGGGGCGCATGCGTCACCTCCGGGGGAAACTGGGAGGGTAGCTGTCCGTCGCCGGGCCGTCATCCCCGCCCGCGGATCCCCCTCCACCGTCATTGCGAGCGCAGCGAAGCAGTCCAGGGCGGCAGGGCGCTCCGTCCCATCCGTCTGGATTGCTTCGTCGCTGCGCTCCTCGCAAGGACGGTGAGAGTTGGGCCCGCTTCCGGAGATGACGACAAGGGGAGCCAGGCGCTTGCGGGCTCGTTGTCCCGGCGCGGAGCGCCACCCTCCCCTTTGAGGGGGAGGGTCGGCCCGAAGGGCCGGGGTGGGGTGAAGGCTGGGCCAGGAGCGCCAATTGGCCAGACCGCGTTCTGCGGCCGGCGCCTCCCCACCCCGCCGGCGCTTCGCGCCGTCGACCCTCCCCCTCAAGGGGAGGGTGGGCCGCGAGGCTGGACGGCCGAGGCGGCCGACACGCGGAGCGGCCCAGACGAAAAATGGCCGGGACGAGCCCGGCCATTTCGGTCTTTCCAAGCGTGCTTCGCTCAGCCCGCGAAGGTGTAGGCGGTCTTCACCGTGGTGTAAAACTCGCGGGCGTAGGCGCCCTGCTCGCGCGGGCCGTAGCTGGAGCCCTTCCGGCCGCCGAACGGCACGTGGTAGTCCACGCCCGCCGTCGGCAGGTTCACCATGATCATGCCGGCCTCGCTGTTGCGCTTGAAGTGCGTGGCGTACTTCAGGCTCGAGGTGCAGATGCCGGCCGAGAGGCCGAACTCGGTGTCGTTGGCGATGGCCAGCGCCTCGTCGTAGCTCTTGACGCGGATGACGTTCGCCACCGGGCCGAAGACCTCCTCGCGCGAGATGCGCATGCTGTTGGTGGTCTCGGTGAACAGCGCCGGCTGCAGGTAGAAGCCGGGGGTCTCGCGGTTCAGCAGCTCGCCCCCAAAGGCGAGCCTGGCGCCCTCCTCCTTGGCGATGGCGATGTACTTGAGGTCGTTGTCGAGCTGGCTCTGGTCCACCACCGGGCCGATGTGGGTGCCGGCCTTCAGGGCGTCGTCGATCACGAGGCCCTTCATGCGCTCCACGCAGGCTTCCACGAACTTGTCGTGGATGCCGTCCTGGACGATGAGGCGCGAGGATGCCGTGCAGCGCTGGCCCGTGGAGAAGAAGGCGCCGTTCACGGCGACCTCGACGGCCACCTTGAGGTCGGCGTCGTCGAGCACCACGAGCGGGTTCTTGCCGCCCATCTCGAGCTGCAGCTTCTTCATGCGCGAGCCGCCAATCGCGGCGGCCGCCACCTTGCGGCCGGTCGGCACCGAGCCCGTGAACGTGATGGCGTCCACGTCCTTGTGCTCGAGGATGACCTGGCCGACCTCGGAGCCGCGGCCCATGACGAGGTTCAGCACGCCCTTGGGCAGGCCGGCGCGGTGCAGAATGTCGACAATCGCCCAGGAGCAGCCGGGGACCAGGTCAGCCGGCTTGATCACCACGGTGTTGCCGTAGGCCAGCGCGGGCGCGATCTTCCAGGACGGGATGGCGATGGGAAAGTTCCAGGGCGTGATCATGCCCACGACGCCGACCGGCTCGCGGGTCATGTCGACCTCGACGCCCGGGCGCACGGAGGCGAGCTTCTCGCCCGCAAGCCGCAGGCACTCGCCGGCGAAGAAGGCGAAGATCTGGCCGGCGCGAACCGTCTCGCCGACGCCCTCGGCGAGGGTCTTGCCCTCCTCGCGCGACAGCAGGCGGCCGAGCTCGTCCTTGCGGGCCAGGATTTCGTCCGAGGCCTTCTTCAGGATCTCGTAGCGTTCCTGCGGGGTCGAGCGCGACCAGGCCGGGAAGGCCGCCTTGGCGGCCGCGATGGCCTCCTCGGCCTGGGCCTTGGAGGCCCGAACGTATTCGCCCACCACGTCCTTGGTGTTGGACGGGTTGATATTGGGGTTGACCGAATTGCCTTCGACCCACTCGCCGGCGATGAGGTTTTTGAAGGGTGCGTTCATGGCGATGTCCCGTGTTCGAGCGTGATCGATAAACTCAGAGCAGGCCGCGGCGGGCGAGGCTGCGCATCAGGTGGGAGGCCCCGAAGGTCCAGGGCGGGCACTTGTCGGTGTGCTGCATCCGGTTCACCAGGCTGCCCAGCCACGGCGTCGCAATCGTGACGATGTCACCGATCTTGTGGGTGAAGCCCTGGCCGGGCGCGTCACGGTCGTCAATGGGGGCGAACAGGGTCCCCGTGTAGAGGATGGCGCCATCGGGATACTGGTGGTGCTTGCCCAGCATCTGGCCGGCGAGGTCCTCGAAGGAGCGGCTGATCTTGCCCAGGGAGGAGTGGCCCTCCAGCCGGTAGCCCTCCGGGCCCTCCACCACGAGTGTGATCTCGGCCTGGCGCAGGTCCCCCACCGAGAAGGTCGCGTCGAAGAAGCGGATGAAGGGGCCGACGGTCGCGGAGGCGTTGTTGTCCTTGCACTTGGCCAGGAGCAGGGCGGAGCGGCCTTCCACGTCGCGCAGGTTGATGTCGTTGCCGAGCGTCGCGCCGACGATCTTGCCGGCGGACGACACCACCAGCACGGCCTCCGGCTCCGGGTTGTTCCAGCTCGACATGGGGTGGAGCCCCGCGTCGACGCCCGTGCCCACCGCCGACATGGGCGGGGCCTTGGTGAAGATCTCGGCGTCCGGGCCGATGCCCACTTCGAGATACTGGCTCCAGGAGCCCTGGTCGATGAGCGTCTGCTTCAGCCGCATGGCCTCCGGCGAGCCGGGGACGAGCTTGGAGAAGTCCTCGCCCACCATGGCGACGATCTGCTCGCGGATGCCGGCGGCGGCAGAGGGATCGCCCTTGGCGCGCTCCTCGATGACGCGCTCCAGCATGGAGATGGCGAAGGTGACGCCCGCGGCTTTGATGGCCTGCAGGTCGTTGGGGGCGAGCAGCCACGGCTTGCCCTCGTCGCGCGCGTCCGGGACCGTGTTGGCGAGGATGTCGTCGAGCGAACCGATGAACTCGCCCTTCTCTTCCGCGAGGGCGCGGGCCGGGTCCGGCATCTCGCACAGGTCGCGCATGGTCGGGAAGGCGCGGGTCACGTCGTAGACGCCGTCCGGCCGGATGGCCACGACCGACGGGCCGTTGACGTCAGGCCGCCAGACGCGACCGGCGAGCGCCCCGCGGGCGCCGTCATGGGGTAGGGTGCTGGCGCTGTCGAGCTTCAGGCGGGCCACTCTTCGCTCCCTCAATCGTTTTATGCCGGCGGTTTAGCACCTCCGCGGTTGCATGGCGAGGCGCCCGCCCCCGCTCCGCGCGCAACGCCGCCATGGCGCGGCGGCGGCTTGCCGGCGAGCGATGGCCGATTTCGTGATTCAGGGCGCCGTGGGTCGCCCCGATGGCCAGGCTTTCTCCCCGTCATCCCCGGCCGGAGCGGCGGAGCCGCGGAGGGGAAGGGGATCCAGGGGCGGCGCGCGCCGATGTTTCTGGCGACCAGAGACCTGCGCCAAGTCTCCTGGATCCCCCTTCCCGCGCCTCCGGCGCGCCGGGGATGACGGCGCGTGGGCCGGATAGGAGAGCGTCGCCTCTAAAGAGCGCTGTGCGGGATTTGGCCGGGGCGGAGGAAGGACGTTTCCGCCCGCCGGTCTCGTTTTTCTCCCCGTCATCCCCGGCCGGAGCGGCGAAGCCGCGGAGGGGAAGGGGATCCAGGGGCGGCGCGCGCCGATGTTTCTGGCGACCCGAGACTTGCGCCAAGTCTCCTGGATCCCCTTCCCGCGCCTTCGGCGCGCCGGGGATGACGGCGCGTGGGCCGGATAGAGGGAGGGCCTGTTTTACCGGAGGATCCTAGGCACACGCCGGAACACCTGTAACGTGCATTGAAAGTGACGGAACAGTTGTTCTAGCATCCCTCCATCCCGGCGCGTGTCGCCGGGGAGAATAAAGCGGCGACGCCGCTCCAGGGAGGACAACCATGCGCAAATCCTGGCTTTTCGCCGGGCTCTTCGCCGTTTCCGCGGCGTTCGGGCAGCCTGTCGCCGCGCAACAGCCGACCATCCCGATCATCGTGAAGGACACGACCTCGTTCTACTGGCAGATCGTGCTCGCGGGCGCCCGCAAGGCCGGCCAGGACCTCGGCGTGAAGGTGCCGGAGCTGGGCGCCCAGTCCGAGGCCGACATCAACGGCCAGATCGCGATCCTGGAGAACGCGGTTTCCTCCAAGCCCGCCGCCATCGTGATCTCGCCCACGCAGCGGGCCGCGCTCGGCAAGCCGATCGACGAGGCCGCCAAGTCGGTGAAGATCATCGGCATCGACTCCGCGGCGGATTCCAAGGCGTTCACGTCCTTCCTAACCACGGACAACGTCCAGGGCGGGCGCATCGCGGCCGACGGCCTCGCGGACGCCATCGCCAAGAAGTACGGCAAGCCCGAGGGCGAGGTAGCGCTGATCACCCACCTGCCGGGCGTGGGCTCCCTTGACGAACGCGCCAAGGGCTTCAAGGAGCAGCTCGCCTCCAAGTATCCGGGCCTCAAGCTGGTGGCCGACAAGGTGTCGGACGGCACGGCCAATGGCGGGCTCAACATCACCACCGACCTCCTGACCGCCTTCCCGAACCTGCGGGGGATCTTCGCGTCCAACCTGATCCAGGCCCAGGGGGCCATCCAGGCGATCGCCGAGTCCAAGGCCCAGGACAAGGTGAAGCTGGTCGGGTTCGACTCCGACGACAAGCTGGTGAAGGGCCTCAAGGACGGCGTCATGGCCGCCACCGTGGTCCAGGATCCCTACCGGATGGGCTACGACGGCGTGAAAACCGCGCTGGCCGCCTCCAAGGGCGAAAAGGTCGAGGCTTTCGTGGACACGGGCGCCAACCTGATCACGGGCGAGAACATGAACAGCCCTCGGGCGCAGGAGCTCCTGAACCCGAAGGTGAAGTAAGCGCCGCCGGCCAACGAAGCCGCCGCCCTGCCTCCTGGGCGAGGGCGGCGGTCGCTTCCCCTCCCCCGCTGTCCGGAGCCGCGCCGTGACCGTCATCGCCGAACGCTCCCCCGCCGCCGAGGCCGCCTTCGAAGGGCCGATCCTGGAGCTGCGCCGGCTCGAGAAGCGGTACACGGGCACGCATGCGCTGAAGCCCGCGGACCTCGCCTTTGAGGCCGGGGAGATCCACGCCATCGTGGGGGAGAACGGCGCGGGCAAGTCGACCCTCATCAAGCTGCTGACGGGCGTGACCCCGCGCACCGCGGGCGAGATCCTGTGGAAGGGGCTGCCCACGGCGCTGTCCACGCCCAACGAGGCCATCGCGCTCGGCATCAACGCCGTGCACCAGGAGGTGGTGCTGTGCCCGCACCTGACGGTGGCGGCCAACATCTTCCTCGGCGACGAGCGGACCTCGCGCGGCCTTCTGCGGGACCGCGCCATGACGCGCGAGGCGCAGGCGATCCTGGACGACCTGGGCTTCGGCCTGCCGGCCGGCGTCCTGCTTTCGACCCTCACCATCGGCCAGCAGCAGCTGGTCGCCACCGCCCGGGCCGCGAGCCGGGGGGTGCAGTTCCTGATCTTCGACGAGCCGACCGCCTACCTCACCCGCCAGGAGGCGGCGCAGCTCTTCGCGCTGATCCGGCGGCTGAAGGCCCAGGGCGTCACGGTGGTCTACATCAGCCACCGCATGGAGGAGATCTTCGAGCTGGCGGACAGGGTGTCCGTGCTCCGCGACGGCGCGCTGGTGGGCACGCGCCGCGTCAGCGAGACGAGCGACGCCGAGCTGATCGGGCTGATGATCAACCGCTCCATCGAGCAGATCTACCACAAGGAGAGCTTCGCCTTCGGAGCTCCCATCCTGGAGACGCGCCATCTGAGCGGGCGGGGGTTCCAGGACGTGTCGCTCTCGGTGCGCGAGGGCGAGATCGTGGGGCTGTACGGCCTGATCGGGGCCGGCCGCAGCGAGTTCGTCATGGGCGTCTACGGGCGGGAGCCGCCCACCGGGGGCGAGGCGCTGTGGCAGGGCCGGCCCGTGCGCGTCCGCGCGGAGCGGGACGCCATCGCGCTCGGCATGGCGCTGGCCCCGGAGAGCCGGCGGGACCAGGGGCTCTGCCTCAACCTGGGCGTCGGGCTCAACCTCAACCTGCCAGTCTTCGAGCGTCTCACGCGCGGCATAACCATCTCCCGCACAGCGGAGCGCAAGGCCGCCGACAAGCAGATCCGGGACCTGCGCATCAAGACCGCCAGCCGCAATGCGCAGGCCCTCAGCCTGTCGGGCGGCAACCAGCAGAAGATCGTGATCGGCAAGTGGCTCAACCACGGGGCCAAGCTGTTCATCTTCGACGAGCCGACCGTGGGCGTGGACGTGGGCACCAAGGCGGAGATCTACCGGCTGTTCGGGGCGCTGCTGGCGCAGGGCGCCGGGATTCTGCTGATCTCGTCCTACCTGCCGGAAGTCTACGAGCTCGCGGACCAGCTGCACGTGTTCCGCGCCGGGCGACAAGTGGCCCAGCACGGGTTCAAGGCCGTGAGCCACGAGCAGATCCTGACCGAAGCGATGGGCGTCTAGAGCGGGGAAAGGCAGACCATGACCGAAACGGCCGCCATCGGGGTCGCGCCCCGCGCCAGGTTCGACTTCTCCCGCCTGCTCGGCCTGACGCTGATCGGCGTGCTGGCGGCGATGTTCCTGTTCCTGTCGTGGTGGACCACGACGTTCATGACGCCGGGCAACATTTCCAACCTGGCGCGCCAGGGGGCGATCTTCGCCATCCTGGCGCTGGGCGAGACCTTCGTGATCATCACGGCCGGCATCGACCTGTCGGTGGGCGCGGTGGCGAGCTTCATCACCGTGGTGGTCGCCATGCTGCTGCAGAGCGCGGCGCCGCCGGCCGTGGCTTTCCTGGTCGGAATCGGCGTGCCGGAGGCCGCAGCCAGCCTGGTCGGCATCTGGGGCGCGGTGATCGCCTCGCTGGTGGTGGGGATGGGCATCGGCGCCTTCCACGCTTTCGGGGTGGTGAAGATGGACCTGCCGCCCTTCATCATCACGCTGGCCACCTTCACGGCCCTGAAGGGGGTGGGGCTGCTGATGACCAACGGCTCCACCATCAACGTCACCAACGACACGTTCACGGGCTTCTCGCGCGGCGAGGTGTTCGGCATCCCCAACCTGTTCATGGTGGTCATCGTGGTGGCGGTCCCGGCCTATGTGTACCTTCACCTCAGCCGGCACGGGCGCTACCTGTTCTCCGTGGGCTCCAACCCGGAGGCAGCGCGCCTCTCGGGGGTGAACGTCAAGGCCGTGATCGCCACCGCCTACATCCTGTCGGCCCTGTGCGCCTCCATCGTGGGCGTGCTGCTCGCCTCGCGCACGGGCACCGGCAACGCCACCCAGGCGATCGGGGCGGAGCTCGAGGCCATCGCGTCCTCGGTGATCGGCGGCGCGAGCCTGTTCGGGGCGGTGGGAACGGTGTGGGGCCCGCTGCTCGGCGCCTTCATCCTGGCGACCATCCGCAACGGCGCGAACCTGATGAACGTGAACTCCTTCTACCAGTTCATCATCACGGGCGTGCTGATCATCGCCATCGTGTATTTCGACGGCCTGCGCCGGAGGCGGCGTTGACGGCTGCCGCGCTGGCGCCCGGCGCGGATTCGCGTAAAGAGTGCGCGAACACCACCTTACAGTACGGGCGCGGCCCCCAAGAGCCGCCCAGGAAGGAACAGCCATGAACGCCCCGGTCCTCAACGCGCCGCGCATCGTGCGGCTCAACCCCGCCGACACCGTCGTGGTGGCGGTCGACCCCGTGGAGGCCGGCGCCGTCGCGGAAGGCGTCACGGCCCGGGCGCGCGTGCCGCGCGGCCACAAGATGGCGACCGTCGGCATCCCGGAAGGCCAGCCCATCGTGAAGTTCGGCCAGATCATCGGCTTCGCGTCCAAGGCGATCGAGCCGGGCGACTGGGTGCACGAGCACAACGTCGTCATGCACGACTTCGAGCGTGACTACCGCTTCGCGGAGGACGCGAAGCAGGAAGAGCTGCTGCCGCCGGAGCTGCAGGCGACCTTCCAGGGCTTCCGCCGCGCCAACGGCAAGGTCGGCACGCGCAACTACATCGGCATCCTCACCTCGGTGAACTGCTCGGCCTCCGTGGCCCGCTTCATGGCGCAGGAGATCGAGCGCTCCGGCATCCTGGCCAACTACCCGAACATCGACGGCGTGATCCCGCTGGTGCACGGCGGCGGCTGCGCCCTCGACGTGAAGGGCGAGGGCTACGAGATCCTCAAGCGCACCCAGTGGGGCTACGCCACCAACCCGAACATGGCGGGCGTGGTGATGGTGGGCCTCGGCTGCGAGGGCTTCCAGATCGGCCGCTGGAAGGACGCCTACGGCATCAGCGAGTCCGACACGTTCCGCACCATGACCATCCAGGAGGTGGGCGGCACCAAGAAGACCGTGCAGGCGGGCGTGGAAGCCATCAAGACGATGCTGCCCATCGCCAACCGGGCGCAGCGCGAGACCGTGCCGGCGTCCGAGCTGCTGCTGGCGCTGCAGTGCGGCGGATCGGACGGCTACTCCGGCATCACCGCCAACCCGGCGCTGGGCGCGGCCGTGGACATCCTGGTGAAGCACGGCGGCACGGCCATCCTGTCCGAGACGCCGGAGATCTACGGGGCCGAGCACCTGCTCACCCGCCGCGCGGCCACGCGGGAGATCGGCGAGAAGCTCGTCGACATGATCCACTGGTGGGAGGACTACACCGCCCGCAACAAGATGGAGATGAACAACAACCCCTCGCCTGGCAACAAGCTCGGCGGGCTCACCACCATCCTGGAGAAGTCGCTCGGCGCGGCCGCCAAGGGCGGCACACGGACGATGACCGGAGTCTACCATTACGCCGAACCGGTGGACGCCAAGGGCTTCGTCTACATGGATACGCCCGGCTACGACCCGGTGGCGGCCACCGGCCAGGTGGCGGGAGGCGCCAACGTGCTGTGCTTCACCACCGGCCGCGGCTCGGCCTACGGCTGCAAGCCCACGCCCTCCATCAAGCTCGCGACCAACAGCGAGATCTACCGCCGCATGATCGACGACATGGACATCAACTGCGGCGACATCCTTGACGGCGTGTCCATCGAGCAGAAGGGCCAGGAGATCTTCGAGACGGTGCTGCGCGTCGCCTCGGGCGAGCGCTCCAAGTCCGAGCAGCTCGGCTACGGCGACGCCGAGTTCGTGCCGTGGACGGTGGGAGCGACGATGTAACGTCCGCCATTGCGAGCGCAGCGAAGCAATCCAGGGCCGCTGGGCGCCTGGCCCCCCTGGGTTGCTTCGTCGCCGCGCTCCTCGCAATGACGCCAAAGGGCTTTGGACTGACTTTCGAATCTTGCCGAAATGAACGTCATCTGATTGTCATAGGTCTGTCGCCTGAGCGTCGCGCCGGGCTGCCAGACAACGAGAACAAGCCCCCGCGTGGGGTGGACAGGGAGAAAGCAATGACACTCCAGACCAAGCTGGCGATCTCGCTCGCCGCCATGATGGCCTCGACGTCGGCCTTCGCGCAGACGGAGATCCAGTGGTGGCACGCCATGACGGGCGGCAACAACGAGGTGGTCAACAAGCTCGCGGCCGACTTCAACGCCTCGCAGAACGAGTACAAGGTCACCGCCGTCTACAAGGGCAGCTACCCGGATACGCTGAACGCGGCCATCGCGGCCTATCGCGCCGGCAACGCTCCCCACATCGTGCAGGTGTTCGAGGTCGGCACCGCCACCATGATGTCGGCCAAGGGCGCCATCAAGCCGGTGCAGCAGATGATGCAGGAGGCCGGCGAGAAGTTCGACCCCAAGTCCTACCTGCCGGCCATCACGGGCTACTACTCGACCGCCAAGGGCGAGATGCTGTCCTTCCCGTTCAACTCGTCCTCCATGGTCATGTGGATCAACAAGGACGCGCTGAAGAAGGCGAACGTCGCCGAGATCCCGAAGACCTGGCCTGAGGTGTTCGAGGCCGGCAAGAAGCTGAAGGCGGCCGGGTGGGACAAGTGCGGCTTCACGGCCGCGTGGTCGACCTGGGCCTTCATCGAGCAGTTCTCGGCCTGGCACAACCTGCCGATCGGGACCAAGGCCAACGGCCTCGACGGCTTCGACACCGAACTGAAGTTCAACGATCCCGTCCACGTCCGCCTGCTGACCGACCTGGTCAACCTGCAGAAGGACAAGACCTACGACTATTCGGGACGCGGCAACGAGAACGAGGGCCGCTTCACCTCGGGCGAGTGCCCGATCATGCTGACCTCGTCCGGCTTCTTCGGCAACGTGAAGGCGAACGCCAAGTTCGACTACACGGCCGCCCCGATGCCGTACTATCCGGACGTGAAGGGCGCGCCGCAGAACTCCATCATCGGCGGCGCCTCGCTGTGGGTCATGGGCGGCAAGTCGGCGGCCGAGTACAAGGGCATCGCCAAGTTCTTCACCTTCCTGTCCGACACGGACCGGCAGGCGAAGCTGCACATCGACTCAGGCTACCTGCCGATCACCAAGGCGGCCTACGAGAAGGTGAAGGCGTCGGGCTTCTACGAGAAGAACCCGGACCGCGAGACGCCCCTGAAGGAGCTCACCAACAAGGAGCCGACCGAGAACTCGCGCGGCCTGCGCTTCGGCAACATGGTGCAGATGCGCGACATGTGGGCCGAGGAGATCGAGGCGGCGCTGGCGGGCAAGAAGTCGCCCCAGCAGGCGCTGGACGACGCCGTGTCCCGCGGCAACGCCACGCTCCGCCAGTTCGAGCGCACCGCCGGCCGCTGAGGCTGACGGGCAGGCGAGCCGCACCTGCGGCGGCTCGCCTTCAGGAAAGACACCGCCGTCATTGCGAGCGGAGCGAAGCAATCCAGGGGCCACGGGGGCCCAGCGTCCTGGATTGCTTCGTCGCTTCGCTCCTCGCAATGACGGGATTCGAGTGACCGCCGACCGTTGCCGCCGGCTCGATGGGATCCATGGAAAAACGCTCCCTCTACAACAACAAGCTCCTGCCTTACCTGCTGCTCGCGCCGCAGCTGGTCATCACGCTCGTGTTCTTCTATTGGCCGGCGTCCCAGGCGGTGTGGATGTCGTTCCGCATGGAGGACGCGTTCGGAACGACCACCGAGTTCGTGGGGCTGGAGAACTACGTCTCCCTGTTCCAGCAGCGCGCCTATTACGAGTCGATGGCCACCACCGTGATCTTCTCGATCGCGGTGACGTTCCTCGCCATGTCTTTTTCGCTGCTGCTCGCCGTCATGGCGGACAAGCAGATCCGGGGCGGCTCCGTGTACCGCACCCTGCTGATCTGGCCCTATGCGGTGGCGCCGGCCATCGCGGGCGTGCTGTGGCTGTTCATGTTCCAGCCGTCGCTCGGCATGATCGGCCGCGGGCTGATCTCCATCGGCGTGCCGTGGAACCCGATGCTGAACGGCGACCACGCGCTGCTGCTGGTGATCCTGGCCGCCGCCTGGAAGCAGATCAGCTACAACTTCCTGTTCTTCCTGGCGGGTCTGCAGTCGATCCCCAAGAGCCTCATCGAGGCCGCGGCCATCGACGGGGCCAGGCCCACGCGGCGCTTCTGGACCATCGTGTTCCCGATGCTGTCGCCCACCACGTTCTTCCTGCTGGTCGTGAACATCGTCTACGTGTTCTTCGACACGTTCGGCATCATCGACGCCATCACGCATGGCGGGCCGGCCAAGGCCACCGAGACGCTGGTGTTCAAGGTCTACCAGGACGGGCGCCTCGGCGGCGATCTCGGCGGCTCGGCGGCGCAGTCGGTCGTCCTCATGGTGATCGTGATCGCGCTTACCGCCATCCAGTTCCGCTACGTCGAACGCAAGGTCACCTACTGATGCGCGCCCCGCGAGGACCCTTCTCATGGTAGAGCGGAAGCACTGGTTCTCCACGCTGCTGCCGCACGCCATCCTGATCCTGGGCGTGCTGATCGTGGCCTTTCCGGTCTACGTGGCCTTCGTGGGTTCGAGCTGGGACGCCGGAACGATCGCCAACGGCACGATGCCGATGACGCCGGGGCCCTATCTGGTCGAGAACTACAGCCGCGTGATCCTGTCGGGCAACGCGACGGCGCGCGAACCGGTCGGGCCGATGCTGTTCAACAGCTTCGTGATGGCGATGATCATCGCGCTCGGCAAGATCGCGATCTCGATCATCTCGGCCTATGCGGTGGTGTATTTCCGCTTCCCGCTGCGCAAGACCGCGTTCTGGCTGATCTTCATCACCCTGATGCTTCCCGTCGAGGTGCGCATCTACCCGACCTACAAGATCGTGGCGGACCTTGGCCTCCTCGACACCTATGGCGGGCTCGCCATTCCGCTGATCGCCTCGGCCACCGCGACGCTGCTGTTCCGGCAGTTCTTCATGACGATCCCGGACGAGCTGGTCGAAGCTTCCAAGATCGACGGCGCGGGGCCGTGGAAGTTCTTCAAGGACACGGTGCTGCCGCTGTCCATTACGACCGTCGCGGCGCTGTTCGTGATCCAGTTCATCTATGGCTGGAACCAGTATCTCTGGCCGCTCCTGATCACGACCCGCGAAGACATGCAAACCATCGTGATCGGCATCAAGAAGATGCTGGTCACCCAGGACGCCCTGACCGAGTGGCAGCTCGCGATGGCGACCGCCGTGCTGGCCATGCTGCCGCCGGTGGTCGTCGTGCTCGTGATGCAAAAGCTGTTCGTGCGCGGCCTGGTCGAGACGGAGAAGTAACCCGATGGCCGAAGTCACCCTGAACGACGTCCGCAAGGTCTACGCCGGCGGCGTCGAGGCCGTGAAGGGCGTCAGCCTCGACATCCCGGACGGCGGCTTCTGCGTGCTGGTCGGCCCCTCGGGCTGCGGAAAGTCCACGCTGCTGCGCATGGTGGCGGGGCTGGAGACGATCTCGTCGGGCCAGGTCGCGATCGGGGGCCGCGTCGTCAACGAGATCGAGCCGGCGGAGCGGGACATCGCCATGGTGTTCCAGAACTACGCGCTCTACCCGCACATGTCGGTCTACGACAACATCGCCTACGGGCTGCGCAACCGCGGCACGCCCAAGGACGAGATCGACCGGCGGGTGCAGGAGGCGGCGCGCATCCTGGCCATCGAGCCCTTCCTCCAGCGCAAGCCGCGGGCGCTCTCGGGCGGCCAGCGCCAGCGCGTGGCCATGGGCCGCGCCATCGTGCGCAAGCCACAGGTGTTCCTGTTCGACGAGCCGCTGTCCAACCTCGACGCCAAGCTGCGCGTGCAAATGCGCGTCGAGATCAAGAAGCTGCAGCGGGCGCTGGGCGTGACCTCCATCTACGTCACGCACGACCAGGTCGAGGCCATGACGCTCTCCGACAAGCTCGTGGTGATGAGCGGCGGGCAGGTCGAGCAGGTCGGCACGCCCACGGAGGTGTATCGCCGGCCGGAGACGCGCTTCGTGGCGACGTTCATCGGCTCGCCGCCCATGAACATCCTGCCCGGCCTCGTGGACGGCGACGGGCGCGTCAGCGTCGGCGGGCTGACGCTGGCGGCGGACGACCTGCCGGCGGGGCTGGAGCCCGGCCGCCACGTGGACGTGGGCGTGCGGCCCGAGGAAGTGGAAGTCGCGCCGGCGGGCGCTCCCGGCGCGCCGTTCGCGATCGACTTCGTGGAGGAGCTCGGGGCCACCGAGTTGCTGCACGGGACGCTCGGCGGCTCGCCCTTCGTGCTGCAGGTGAACACGGGCGCGGTGTCGCCCGGGACCAAGGCGGTCACGCTCGCCATTCCGTCGCGCTGCGTGCATGTGTTCGACGCCGAGACCGGCAAGCGGCTCGGACGGGCGGAGTCCGCGACCGCACGGGCCGCCTGAGCCGGTCCGAGGCCCCTGCCCTCCCCCGTCGACAGGCCCCACCCCGCGCGATAGGGATGGGGATCCTTCAGCACGGGGTGGTTCGATGGCGATCGAGATCGATGGACGCACGCTGACCGGGGCCGAGGTGGCGCGGGTCGCCCGGCCGGACGCCTTCGGGGCCTTCGAGCAGGTCGCGCTCGCGCCGGAGGCGCGGGACAGGATCGCGGCCACGCGCGCCTATATCGACGCGCACTGGATGAACGACGACGCGCCCCTGATGTACGCCTTCAACACGGGCGTGGGCCTGTTCAAGGACCAGCGCGTGCTGATGGCCGACATGGCCGCCTACCAGGCCAAGACCATCTACGCGCACGCCACGGGCGTCGGCGAGGCGTTGCCGGAGGACGCGGTGCGGGCGGTGATGCTGCTGCGCGCCAACGCGTTCGCGTCCAACTATTCGGGTCCCCAGGTGGAGCTGGTGGAGCGGCTGCTCGCCTTCTTGAACGCGGGGCTGCACCCCGTGATCCCCGCAAAGGGCTCGGTGGGCGCCTCCGGCGACCTCGCGCCGCTGGCGCACATGGCGGGCGCCCTGTGCGGCTTCGCGGAGGCGGAGATCGTCTATCGCGGCCAGCGCCTGCCGGCGCGGGAGGCCATCGCGGCGGCGGGGCTGACGCCCGACTTCGACCTCGGGGCGAAGGACGCCTCGGCGCTGATCAACGGCTCCACGGTGTCACTGGCGCTCGCCGTGCTCGCCCTGGAGGACGCCAAGCGCATCCGCAAGGCCGCGGACGTGTCGCTGGCGCTGACCCTCGAGGCGCTGCGTGCGGAGAAGATCGCGTTCCAGCCGGTCGTGCACGCGGCGCGGCCGCATCCGGGGCAGGCCGCGGTGGCGCGCAACGTGCTCCGGATGATCGGCGACTCGGAGCGCTGCACGGAGGCGGCGCGCATCACCGTGTACCCGGAGGAGAGCCGCCGGGAGGGCGCGCTGCCGCCGCCGCGGGTCCAGGACGTCTATTCGCTGCGCTGCGCCCCGCAGGTGCACGGCCCGGTGGTCCAGGCGCTGGAGTACGTGGAGAGCGTGATCGCCACGGAGATCAACTCGGCAACGGACAACCCGCTGATCTTCGACGACGGCCAGGGCGGCTACGTGTCCCTGTCCGGCGGACATTTCCACGGCCAGTACGTGGCGCAGGTGATGGACCTGCTCGCCATCGCGATGGCGGACCTCGGCTCCATCTGCGAGCGGCGGCTGGCGCGGCTGATCGACCCCACGATGAGCTACGGCCTGCCCCGCAACCTGCTGGCGGGCAAGAAGGGGCTGAACACCGGCTACGCCACCGTGCAATGCTCCATGTCGGCCCTCGTCATGGAGAACCGCACGCTGTGCATGCCGGGCTCGGTGGACTCCATCCCGGGCAAGAGCAACGCGGAGGACCACGTCTCCAACTCCACCTGGTGCGCCCGCAAGGCCCGGACCGTGGTGGAGAACGTGGAGCAGATCGTGGCCGGCGAGATGCTGATGGCCGCGCAGGCGCTGTCGCTGGTGGAGCCCATCGCGCAGGTCCATCCGCTCGGCAGCGGCACGGCCGCCGCCATGAGGGCGATCCGGGGCGTCATCGAGCCCGCGCTGGAGGGCGACCGCTGGTACGCGACCGAGATGCGCCAGGCCCGCGAGCTGGTGCGCTTCGAGACCGTAGTGCAGGCGGTGGAGGAGGCCGTCGGTCCGCTCGAATAGGCCGGCGCCTCAGGCCGCCTCGAGCATCGCGAAGAAGCGCTCGACCTCGTCGCGCATGGCCACCGCCTGCGCGTCGATGTCGCGCACGATGGCCAGGAAGGCCCCTGCCCCCTGGGCGCTCTCCTGCGAGGACTGGTCGACGTCCTCGGCCAGCTTCACCATGGCCTGGGCGCCGTCGGCCGTGACGCGGATCGTGGCCGCGATGCTGGCCGTAGATGAGCGCTGCTGGTCGGCCGTGACCGCGATGGCGGTTGAGATCTCGTCCACCTGGGCGATCTTGCTCTGGATGGCCCGCAGGGCCGCCGCGGAGCCCGCGCCGGCGCGCTGGATGGCGTCGATCTGGTCGGCGATCTCGGCCGTCGCCCGCGCCGTCTGGTTCGCCAGGCTCTTCACCTCGGCGGCCACCACCGCGAAGCCGCGCCCGGCCTCGCCGGCGCGCGCCGCCTCGATGGTGGCGTTGAGCGCCAGCAGGTTGGTCTGGCCGGCGATCTCGCCGATCACCTGGACGATGCCGCCGATCCGATTCGAGATCGCAGCAAGGTCGTCCACGGCGGCGCCGGTCTGGCGGGCCGTGTCGACGGTCTGGCGCACGACCGAAGCGGACTCGTTGATGCGTCGCTCGATGTCCTCGACCGAGCGCGACAGCTGCTCGGCCTCGGCGGCCACGTGCGAGACCTGCTCGGCCGCCCGGCGGGACGACGCCGTCATGAATTCGCTGCCCTGGCGCGAGCGCGCGGAGGCCGCCGTCATCGCGCCGGCCGCGTCGGCCAATTGGCCGATCAGGTCGCCGATCTGCTTGATCCAGGCGCGCAGGCGCTGGTCGAAACTCGCCACCTGCCCGCGCACGGCGGCCTGCCTCTGCAGGGCGGCCTCGCGGTCGTCGCGGCTCTTCAGTTCCGCCACGAGGTCGTTGTTGCGTTTCACCGCGTCGCGCAGCACCAGCAGGGCGCGGCCCATGTCGCCGATCTCGTCGGCGCGGTCCTCATGCGGAAGCGCGACCTCGGTGTCGCCGTCCGCCAGCTGCTTCATGGCGCGGGTGAGCCGGGTGATCGGGTCCGCGATCACCAGGACGCTCAAGAAGAACGAGAGCCCGCCGGCCACGAGCACGCAGGTCACGCCAATCAGGGTCACGAGGGCCTGCATGGACCGGATCTCGTCGGCCGCCTCCTTGCCCTTGCTCCACATATAGGCCTGGGTGGCGTTCTTCAGCGTCGCAAGGTGCTCGGAGAGCCGCATGCGGACGGTGCGGGTCTGGTCGTTGTGCCCCATGCGGCGCACGCCATCGAGGTCGCCTGCGACCGCGAGGCGCAGCAGCTCGCGCCGGAAGGCGACGAAGTCGGCCACCGTCTGCACGATGCTGGGCTCGTCCCCGCTCGTGACGGCGCTCCGGTCGGCCCAGGACAAATCCATTCCGTCGATCTCGACCAAGGCCGCCCTCAGGCCGGCGATGAACGGCGCCGCCTCCTGGGGCGTGCCGGACAGGTAGAGGCCGCGGGACTCCATGACGGCGCGGTTCACCACGCCGTCGAGACGCTCGGCGACGAGGGTCTGGGTCACCACCGTCCGCAGGTTGGGGAACAACGCCCCGACCTGCCGGGCCGACAGCACCGCATGCAGCGCAATGGTCAGCGCGACGGCGCCGAGCAGCGCCATCGCGAGCAGGATCTTGAGCTTGACGGAAAGCCGCAGGGGCATGGAGACGAGGCCGCAACCGGAGTAGTGCGCGCAACCTACGGTAGTGTTCGTTAATGAAGAATATCAATCAGCTATGTGCGGTCGGGCGCCTTGGCTCCCGTCGCCTCGACGCGCCCGCGCGGCCACATTCACGCCAGCGCAGCCGCGACGTCCTCGGCGGTGGGCAGATCGGCGCCCCGCCTCGAACACGTGATCGCGGAAGCCGCCACGGCCTCGTCCAGGGCGGCCGCAATCTGGGCCTCGGTAAGGGCCGCCAACGCCGAACGCGCCAGCAGGCCGTTTCGGTCGCCATGCGCCAGCAGGGCGGCGTGGAAGCTGTCGCCCGCCCCCACGGTGTCGACCACCGAGACCGGCCGGCCGGGCCGTTCGACCACGGCGCCGCGGCGGTGGAATGCGATCGCGCCGCGCGCGCCGCGGGTGAACACCGCGAGCTCCGGCCCGCGCGCCAGCCAGTCGGCGGCGACAACTTCCAGGGCGGCGCCCTCCCCGTAGAGGGGGCCCAGGTCTTCCTCGCTCGCCTTGACGATCGCGGCGGCTGCGACGAAGCGCTCGAACCGCGGTCGCCAGGCCGCGATGTCGCCGATCACCCGCGGCCGGAGGTTCGGATCGAGCGAAATCACCGCGCGCCCGGCGTCGCGCGCCAGAAACCGCTCGATCGCGCTCGCGGCGGGCTCGACCGCAAGCGCATAGGAGCCGATGGCGATGGCCGACAGGTCCGGGGGCGTCGGAGGCAGGTCGGCGGGATCCAGGGCGCGGTCGGCGCCCTCCTCACCGTAGAAGGCATAGGCCGGATGGCCGTCCGCTCCCGTCGCCACCACGCTCAGAGTCGTCCGGTTGGGGACCCGGCGCACGAGGCCGAGGTCCACACGGTCGCGGGCGAGGCCCTCCAGGAGGAAGTCCCCAAAGGCGTCGCGGGACACGCCGCCGAAGTAGCCGACCCTGCGGCCCAGGCGCCCCAGGCCACGCGCCACGTTGTAGGGGGAACCGCCCGCGACCGCCTCCGTGGCGAGCGTCGCCCCGTCGCGCCGGACGAAGAGGTCGACCAGGGCTTCCCCGCACACAACGATCATGACGCCCCGCCCCCAGCACGCAGGCCGTCATTGCGAGGAGCGCAGCGACGAAGCAATCCAGGGCATGGCGCTGCCCATCTGGATTGCTTCGCTGCGCTCGCAATGACGGGTGAAGCGATCGAGCTTCACCCCTGACCCGCCAGGTCGGGACCATACCGCGGCCCGGGCCAGCCGCGCCAGCGCCGGCCGGCCTGGTAACCGCGCGGTAACGTAAACCAAACGTCAACGCCTGATGCGCCACAATCGCAGGATGCAGATCGGATGCGAAACGGACGCCGCCCCTGAGCAGGCCCCGGCGCGGGACAGGTCCCGGCGCGGGCGCATTCTCGGCCTCTCGGCCCTCGGACTCGCGTTCGGCGTCGCCTCCGGCGCGCTGTGGAACACCCTGCATCCACCTCAGTTCACAGCGACGGCCCTGCTGCAGGCCTCGTCCGCCGCAGACGAAGCGACCGTGGAGGCCCAGGCCCGCTTCGCGGTCTCCGCCACCGTCCTGTCGCGGGCCGCCGACCAGGAGAAGCTGGCGAGCGACCCGGATTTCCAGCCGACCCCGCTCGGCTCGCTGGACGGCCTCATGGCGGCCCTCGGCCTTTCCGAACACGCTTCCGAAGGCCGGAGCGCCGCGGCCCTGAGGGGCCTTGGCCAACGCCTCAGCGTCACCCGCCAGGGAGCATCGGATCTCCTCGAGATCGCCGTCCGGGCGCCCGCTCCCGAGAAGGCCGTCGCCCTGGCGAATGCGGTCGCGACCGCAACCGTGACGGAATGGTCCACCACGCGCAGCGAGACCGCGCGGCAGCAGTCGCAGCGCGCCGCCGCGCGGCTCGCCACCCTGCAGACCAAGTATTTCGAATCCGAGACCCGGCTCATCGCCGCGAGGCAGGACAGCGCGGGCGCCGACCCGGCCGCCGAGCTCGCCCGCGCCAAGGCCCGGGCGGCGGAGCTGCGGGCCAAGGTCGACCAGGCGCAACGCCTCGCCACGGCCGGCCGCGACGGCGAAGCGGGGGCCGAGCTCCCGCGCTCCCCCGCCCTGGACCGCCTGCAGGCGCGCGCCGCCGAAGCGGCCCGCGTGGAGGCAAGCTACCGGCAGACGCTCGGTCCGCGCCACCCGTCCATGGTGGAAGCGCAGCAGCAGTTGCGCGAGGCGCGCAAGGCCCTGGCCGACGAGGCGAAGCGCACGCTGGACAGCGCCAAGGCGGAGCTGGCCGCCGCGGAAGCGGCAGAAGCTGCGGCCGCCAAGCGCGCAGCGGCGGCGCAGGGCGCCCCGGACGCCGCGACGGCGCGGCTGCGGGCCCTTGAAGCCGAAGTGGAGGCGAACCGGGCCGCCTACGAGAAAGCCCTCGCGGGCCAGGCCTCATCGGACGCCATCGACGTCGCGACCGATTCCCTCCGCCTGCTCAACCCGGCCACGCCGGACGCCGTGCGCGCCTCGCCAGGAGCGGCCGTGGCGCTCGCGGCCGGGGCGGCCGTAGGGACCCTGATGGGGCTCGCCGCGGCCCTGCTGCCTTTGGGTCGCAGACGCCGCGGGCAAGCAGGGCCGGCCATGGCGGCCCCCGCGTCGGCCGGCGATGAGGCGCAGCTCTTCCAGGCAAGCCTCTCGGCGGCGCTGGCCACGCCGGCGGCGAGCGGCGAGGCTCCGGCCGTCGAGGCCCTCGAGGCGAAGCCGGAAACGCCGCCGTCCGAATCTCATGCGCCGACCCAGGGCGCCGCGGCGCTTGCGGCTGGCGACGGGCCAAGCCTGACGGAGGTTCGGGACAACCCGGACTCCCCCTACGCCCTCGCCCTGCGGGAGCTCGCCCGTTCGGTGCTGGCGCAAGCCGATCCCGCCGGCGGCCACACCGTTCTGGTGACCTCGCTCGTGCCGCGCTCGGGCAAGTCCACCCTGGCCGCCAACCTCGCCCGGGCCGCGGCCACCGGATGGCGTCGCGTCCTGCTGGTCGACGCCAACCGGCGCAACCCGACGCTCTCCCTCGCCTTCGGGCTCGGCGGCGAGCCCGGTCTGCTACGCAGCGGCGGCCGCGACCGCCCCGTGCACGCCCTGGATGGAGACTGGGGCCAAGGCCTGTTCTTCATGCCGGTGGACACCGCCCTGGGGGGCGTGGCGCCTGCCCTGCCGCTGGGCGCGCCCGTTCGCTTCGAGGGGGTCGCCGAGAACTTCGACCTGATCGTGATCGACGGCCCGGTGGCCGGGACCGAGCCGACCGACGCCGCCCTTGCGGCGAGCGCCGACCAGGTCCTGCTCGCCAGCCCTCCCGACCAGGAGGCCGACCCCTTCTGGGCCTCGGCTCTGCTGGCTGTGCCCCATGAGAAGCTGGTCGAGCTGCCCATGGCGGCCTGAGGGCCTCCCCGGCGCGCCACGGCATGGGTCAATGGCGGAGATTTGAGCGACCACCTTTCGGCCGTCATCCCCGGCGGCGCGAAGCGCCGGGAAGGGGATCCAGGGGGCACAGGCCGCCAGGGTTGGGGTTCGGGAACCGGGCAGGCGCGGCGCGCGCGGCTCTGGATCCCCTTCCCCTCCGCGCCTTCGGCGCTCCGGCCGGTGATGACGGCGGAGGACGACCGGGCGCTTAGCGCTGCGCCGGAAAGCGCTACTCCGGCAACACGCGCTCGATCAGGGCGTCGGCGTTCGGGACCAGCCCGTCCGCGCCCCAGCTCGACAGGCGGGGCTCGCCCCCGGACGCCAGGAGGCGGGCGGCGTAGGCGTCCGCGACCCCGCCGTCGCCTTCCGCCAGGGCGGCGAGGGCGGCGAGGCGGGAGAGGCCCTCGGTGAAGCGGCGCCCCAATGCTTCGGCGCCAGGGCGCCGTAGCCCGTCAGCAAGCCGTCGGGCCAGGATCTCGCCCGCGCTGCCGCCCGCCTGCCCGAGGCTCGCCAGCAGGGATTCCGTCCCTTCCGGCTCGCGGCTGGCGGCGCGCAGGACGTCGAGGGCCATGACGTTGCCCGAGCCTTCCCAGATGGCGTTCACGGGCGCTTCGCGATAGGCGCGCGCCAGGGGGAACTCCTCCACGTAGCCGTTGCCGCCCAGGCACTCCATGGCCTCGTAGAGCAGGTGCGGCGCCTGCTTGCAGACCAGGTACTTGGCGGCGGGCGTGACCAGGCGCGCATAGGCCGCCTCGGCGGGATCGTGGGCGGCCGCGTCGAAGGCGCGGGCGAGGCGCATCACCAGGGCGACCGCCGCCTCGACCTCCAGGGCCATGTCGGCCAGCGTCGCGCGCATCAGCGGCTGGTCGATGAGCTTGCGCTGGAACACCGTCCTGTGTCGCGCGTGGTGGACCGCGTGGGCGAGGCCCATGCGCATGAGCCCGGCGGAGGAGACGGCGCAGTCGAGCCGGGTCAGCTGCACCATCTCGATGATGGTCGCCACGCCCTTGCCCTCCGGGCCGATGCGCTCGCCATAGGCCATCTCGAACACGACCTCGGAGGAGGCGTTGGAGCGGTTGCCGAGCTTGTCCTTCAGCCTTTGGAATCGCAGGCCGTTCTGGCGCCCATCGGGCTCGAAACGCGGAACCAGGAAGCAGGTGAGCCCGCCTGCCGCCTGGGCCAGCACCAGGAAGGCGTCGCACATGGGCGCGGACATGAACCACTTCTGGCCGCTGATGCGGTGGTGGTCGCCGGCGGGCGCTGCGGAGGTGATGTTGGCGCGCACGTCCGTGCCGCCCTGGCGCTCCGTCATGCCCATGCCGAGGGTGACGGCCCCTTTCTCCCACCAGGGCCGAAAGGCAGGGTCATAGGCGCGCCCGACGATGCGGGGCAGCCAGCGCGACAGGGCGTCCGGCGCGGCGGCGAGCGCGGCCACGCTGGCGTGGGTCATGGTGACGGGGCACAGGTGGCCGCTTTCCACCTGGGTGGCCATGTAAAAGCGGGCCGCGCGCAGGGCCGCGCCGGACGGGTGGGGCCGACCTTCGAGGGGGTGGCTCGCGGCGGCGTCCCAGGTCGAGGCGTGCAGGCCGGCCGAGAGGCTCCGGGCCATGAGGCCGTGGTAAGCGGGGTGGCACTCCACCACGTCCAGGCGCTCGCCGCGGGGGTCCACGGCGCGCAGGCGGGGCGGGCTCTCGTTGGCGCAGCGACCGAGGTCGGCCATCTCGCCGGAGCCCCAGGCCGCCCCGAAGGCGGCGTGCTCGGCCTCCTGCGCGGGCGTGGCGCCGGCCCGGGCGGCGGCGTCGCGCAGGGGGCGGTCGGAGAGGTAGAGGTTCACGTCCACAAAGGGCGGGGACTGGTTCATGGGCGCCTCCCGGGGGCAGTCTGGCGCATTCCGGGGCCGCCTGCACGCTGCAACCTGTTCGCGCATGGCCGCTCACGCTCGCTTCGGCGCCGGAAAGGCTCGCGCATCCGCGCGCGAACCCGTACGCTGGGCCCGCATGCCTGCCGACGTCACGCATCCGCCTCCTACGCCCGGCGCGGTCCTGCGCGGGCGCGCGGTTTCGCCCGGCTTCGCGTGCGGGCCCCTGTACGCGCTCCCGGAGGCGGACGCGGACGGGGAGGTGAACCCGGCGCGGGTGCGCGACGCGCCCGCGGGCGCGATCGTAGCCGCGGGCGACCTCACGCCCGCGGAGGTGGTCGCGCTCGACGCGCGGGCGCCCGCGGGGCTCGCCCTCGCGCGCGGGCGCGCGAGCGGGCACGTGGCCGTGATGGCGCAGGAGCGCGGGTGGCCGCTCGTGATCGCGCTGGGCGAGCGCCTGGGCGCGCTCGCGGGCGACGCGCTCCTGGACGGGGTCGCGGGCGAGCTCACGCCCGCGCCGGACGCGGAAGCGCTGCGCGCCTTCGCGGAGAGGCGCGCGGCCTGGGAGGCGCGACGCGCGCGCGACGCCGCGCTCCTGCCCGCGCCTGCGCGCACGGCCGACGGCGTCCCCGTGCGCGTCAGCCTGTCCGTGGACGAGATCGCGCAGCTGCGCGCGGTGGACCCCGCGCATGCGGACGGCATTGGGCTCGTGCGCACGGAGGCCATGTTCATGACGCGCGCGTCCACGCCCGGGGAGGAGGGCCAGCTCGCGCTCTACCGCATCCTGCTGCAGTGGGCGGGCGGGCGCCCGGTCACCATCCGCACGGTCGACCCGGGCGCAGGCAAGGCGCTGCCGGGCGTCGCGGACGGGGGCCTGCGGGGGGTCGCGTTCGGGCTCGCCAACCCGGAGCTGTTCCGCACGCAGCTGCGGGCGATGCTGCGGGCGGCGTGCTTCGGCGACCTTACGGTGCTGCTGCCCATGCTGGAGAGCCCCGAGCAGCTCGCGGGCGCGCGCGCCCTCCTCGACCAGGCCGCCGCGGAGCTCCGGCAGGCCGGCCGCAGCTTCGGCCAGCCCCGCCTGGCCATGATGGTGGAGACGCGTCCCGCCGTGGAGCGGATCGCGGAGTTCGCCGTGGACGCCTACGCGGTGGGGCTCGGCGACCTCGCTGCCGCCGTGCTGGGCCAGGCGCGCGACGCCGGCGACCCGGAGCCCGCGCGTCACCCGGCCGTGGCGGAGCACGTCCGCCGGGTGCTGGAGCACGCCCGCTCCGCCGGCAAGCCGGTCAGCCTGTGCGGCGCGGCCGCGGTGGAGCCCGAACTCATCCCCACCTGGCTGCGCCTGGGCGTGCGCGAGTTCTGCGCGCCCGCCCCCGCGCTGGCGGCCACCAAGGCGGCGATCGCCGCGGTGGACCTGTCCGCCGCATGATCGGAGCGGATTATTTCGCCCGGGACGCCGCATCCCTGGCGCACGACCTCATCGGGGCGACCCTCCTGTTCCACGGCGTCGGTGGCGTGATCGTGGAAACGGAGGCCTACGACCAGGAGGACCCCGCCTCCCACAGCTTTCGGGGCCCGACGCCCCGCAACGCGGCCATGTTCGGCCCCGCCGGCCACGCCTATGTGTATCGCAGCTACGGGGTGCACTGGTGCTTCAACATCGTATGCGGGCCTGGTCCCACCGGCCAGGCGGTTCTGGTCCGGGCCCTGGAGCCGACACAGGGCCTTGCGGCCATGCAGGGGCGCCGTGGCCTTGCGGATCCGCGCCTTCTCTGCGCCGGGCCCGGCCGCCTGTGCCAGGCGCTCGGGCTTTCGCGCGAGCACGACGGCCTGCCGCTGACGCGCCCCCCGTTCCACCTCCTGCCGGCGCATGGCCGCCCGCCCGTGCTGGCCGGCCCGCGCATCGGGATCACCAAGGGCGTCGAGACGCCCTGGCGCTTCGCGCTGGCGGGATCGCCCTATCTGAGCCGCCCGGCCCGCGGCGTCCCGCTGCAGCGGTGACGCCAGGACGCAGGCGTGGGACTTGCCGCCGTCCGGGAACCGCGATCCAAATACGGCATAGTAGGGAAGGCGGGGCCAGGCGCCGAGGAGGACAGCCATGACGACCGACTGGAAGGTGCCTGCAGACGAGCAGCCCGAACCCCACGAGTTCGCGTATGACCTCGACCGGGCGCTGTCGAGCGTCGTGGCCGTCACGGCGCGCGTGCCCGAGGAGGCCTTCACGGCCGACACGCTCGGAACGGAGCGGGCCGGCAACGGCGTGGTGATCCGGGACGACGGCCTCGTGCTCACCATCGGCTATCTCGTGACCGAAGCGCAGGAGGTGTGGCTCACCTCGAACGCCGGCCGGGTCGTCCCCGGGCATGTGGTGGCCTACGACCAGACCACCGGCTTCGGGCTGGTGCAGGCGCTGGGGCGGCTCAACGCGCCGGCCATGCCGCTCGGCGACTCGCGCAAGGTCGAGACCGGCGACCGGGTCGTGGTGGCCGGCGCGGGCGGGCGCACCAAGGCGGTGGCGGCCCACGTAGTCGGCCATCAGGAATTCGCCGGCTACTGGGAGTACGTCCTGGACAAGGCGTTCTTCACCTCGCCCGCCCACCCGCACTGGGGCGGCGCCGCCATGATCGGCTCGGAAGGCGAACTGCTCGGAATCGGATCGCTGCAGGTGCAGCATCCGATCGGCCGCGGGCGCGTGGCGCCGCTCAACATGATCGTGCCGATCGAATTGCTGCCCCCGATCCTGGACGACATGCTGAAGCTGGGACGCCCCTCGGGCCCGCCCCGGCCCTGGCTCGGCCTCTACGCCGCCGAGACGGATGACCGGATCGTCCTGCTCGGCGTGGCGGGGGACGGCCCGGCCCGGCGCGCCGGACTGCGCGAAGGCGACGCCGTGCTGGCCGTGGCCGGCAAGCCCGTGAGCGACCTCGCGGCCTTCTTCCGGCGCATCTGGGCGTTGGGCCCGGCAGGCGTCGACGTCCCCCTGACCCTGGACCGGGAGGGCGACGTCTTCGACGTCACGCTCACGTCCGCCGACCGCAACCGCTACCTGAAAGCGGCGCGCCTGCATTAGGGTTCGGGCGACGCTAGGCCGAGCGGCGAGCCGAAGGCGAAGCAATGCAGGGGCGGCGGAGGCGCTGGATTGCTTCGCTTCGCTCGCAATGACGGATCGAGGATTGCTCATGGCCGGGCTTGCCCCGGCCGTCCACGGCGCCGCGCAGGGCGTGGATCCCCGGGACAAGCCCGGGGATGACGGCGGGATGGCGAGGCGCTTTGGACTGATGAAACAGTCGCGAAGGAGCTCCTGGCCACCGGCCATGGGTTGCTTCGTCGCGGCGCTCCTCGCAACGACGGAGGTGACTTCGGGCCTAGGTTCCCACCGCGTCGGTGACGCATTTCTTGGTGAAGCTCGTCTTGGCGGCGCCGGAGAGCTTCTTCTCGGACGCGGAGGTGTCGCAGGTCTTGGCGGCGTCCGTCTGGCACTTCTTCATGAAGCTGTTCAGGGCGGCGCCCGCGAGCTTCTTTTCGGTCGCCTGAGCCTTGCACGAGGCGGCCTGCGCGAAGGCGCTGCCCCCCATCGCGACGACGAGCGCCGCGGCCAATGCGATACTGCGCATGTTGGTCTCCCTCTCCGGCGCGCACGGAATCGCGCCCTGCGCAGCATGGCCCCGCTTCCGCCTCCACGACAAGTCCCGCCCCCTGCGCTCTTTGGGCGGGGGGCGGTCGTGCCGTTTTCACCGGGCAAGTCCGATAACGTACGAAGCCCCTTCCCCGCCTCCCCGTGGTAGCCATCGGGTTGCCGAGAGCCTCCTGCCTCGTCCAAGCTGGCGTCAATGGGAGAAGCGTTCTTGAAGGATCGCCAGGGCACAGCCGAGGTTGACGGTCGCCTTGGCCGCACATGGGTCGGGTTTGCGATCGCCGTCGTAGGAGCGGCGCTGGCCGCAGGGCTCAGGGTGGCGCTGGCCGACGTCTTCCACGGATTCCCCTTCAGCACCTTCATGCCGGTGGTGGTCCTGGCCACGATCGTCGGGGGGCCATGGCCCGGCGCCCTCGCCTGCCTCCTGGGCGGATTGTCCGCCTGGTACATCGGGATGCCCCCGGCCTGGGCCTGGACGGGCAAGTCCCCGGGCTCGGCCATCGGCATCGTGATCTTCGGGCTCACGTCGGCCGGGATCATCGCGGCGGTGCGCTGGATGCAGAGCCTGCTCGCGCGAAGCAGGGAGGAACGGGCCACGATCGCGGCCCTGCTCGACAAGCAGCAGCGCATCTCGCAGGACCTGCAGGCCGCGCTGGCTCGCCTGGAGGTGGCGGTGACAGCCGGCGCCCTGGGCGTGTGGGAATGGGACCTCGCCACCGACGCCATGATGTATTCCCCGAAGGCCAAGGAGATCTACGGCTTCGGCCCGGACGACAGGGTCACGCTCAAGGCGGTGTCCCACGCCACCCACCCGGAGGATCTCGGACGCACGACGGAGCTGGCCCGGCGCGCGCTGGACCCGGGGATCCGGGCCAAGGAGCCCTACGAGTTCAGGATCCGCCGCCTGAACGACGGCGAGGAGCGCTGGCTGCAAGCCCACGGCGAGGCCATCTTCGACCATGTGGGCCGGCCCCAGCGCTACATCGGCACGATCCAGGACATCACGGCGAGCAAGGCCGCCGCCCTGGCGGTGCTGGAGAGCGAGTTGCGGCTGCGCCTCGCCATCGACGCAGGCCGGATGGCTGTGTGGTCCTACGATGTCCAGCGGCAGGAGATCATCGGGTCGCCCGAACTCTACCGGCTGCTGGGCTTCGATCCCGCACGACGGCCCAGCTTCGAGCAGATGCGGGCCGGCTATCCCCCTGGCGAAGAGGAGCGGGTGCAAGCCGCCGGGCGCGAAGCGCTGGAACGGGGCGAGCGGTTCTTCGAGGTCGAGTATCGCTACGGACGGGCCGACGGCGCCGAGCGTTGGCTGATGATGCGGGCCGAGATCGTGCTCGACGACGCGGGCCAACCCCGGCGCGTGGTCGGCGTGGTGATCGACGTCACCGAGCGGCGGCAGGCGGAGGAGCGTCAGCAGATCCTGACCGCCGAGCTGACCCACAGGGTCAAGAACATCCTGGCCGTCGTCCAGTCGATCGCGGACATCACCCTGCGCCGCTCCGCGGACCTGCCGACGGCGAGGCAGGCCCTGGCCGGCCGGCTCTCGGCGCTCGCCAAGGCGCACGACCTGCTGTTCGCCGGCGGGGCGGAGCGGTCGCCGCTGCGCCGCATTGTTGACGAGGCCACGCTGTCCTTCGGCCCCGACATCCAGGCGCGCGTGCAGCGCTCCGGCCCGGACGTCTTCACGCCGGGGCGGCTGACCACGCCGCTCAGCATGGTGCTGCACGAGCTCATCGTGAACGCCATCAAGTACGGCGCGCTTTCGAACGAAGAGGGCCGGGTGGACATCGGCTGGAGCGTCGAGGGCGGGCTGCTGACCCTGACCTGGACCGAACAGGGCGGCCCACCCGTGACCCCGCCCACCCGCCAGGGGTTCGGCTCGGTGCTGCTGCAGAGAAGCCTGGCCCGAGACCTCGGGGGGCGCGTCGAGATCGCCTATCCGGAAACCGGCGTGCGCTGCGAGATCACCGTCGGGTTGGGCGAGAGCTAGGGTCCAGCGCGGCAGCGCTTCGTGCGTGGGAGAGTGCGGTCCATCGCGATCCGGGCCGCCGGCGACGCGTGGAAGCTCGGGAAAAGCCCGGGCATGACGGCGAACACCACAGCGTCGGGCCGGCCGGGATCGCGTGTCGGCGCCCGCTTGGCGAAGCCCGGCCTGTTTCTCCTGAGGACACCGGGGACAGGCCCCAGATGTTCTGATCCGGTGTAGCACGCCAGACCTAATGGTCGCCGGCAGGAACCCGAGTATCGTGGTTTTGGACAAGTGTGTCCGTCTTCACATGCCGCTTGTTGCGACTGTGTCAGAATTCTCCTCAAAAATCCGAAGCAATCGAAATCTCGAGTAAGCGCGTCCACCAGCACGGTAGGAGCAATGCTATGGCTCGATTCGATTCCAATACTCGCCGGCAGCCCGACATCGACTTCGACGCGATTATCGATTCCGCGAAGCGCGACCGCGAACAGGCCATGGGGCACACGCTGCGCTTCATCGGCTCGCTGTCCCCCATCACCAAGCGCGGCATCGCCATGGGGACGACAGCCTTCCTGGTCGCGGCCGCGATGTTCTGGACGGTGATGCTGACATCCCCGCCGAGAAGCGAGGCGGACACCCGGAGGGCGGCCGGGGCCTCGACGGAGGCTTCCTTGCCCGGCTTCATGAAACAGGTCACGAACGTGACCTGCCACACCTTCAATTCCTGCCCGTGACCGAAGGAGGCGCAGATGGCTCACCGCATTTCGGCCCCCGACAGGCACGCAGCCCTGCTCGAAACGGCCATCAAATGGGTTGCGCTCGGGATGCTGGCTGTCCTGCTCTCGGGCGCGCTGTTCTGGATCTCGCCCATGCAGACGGAAGGCGACGCCGGCGCACAGGACTATCAGGCGAGTTCCCCCGCGACCGACTGACGCCGCTCCGTTGCGTAGAAGCGGTGGGCCGGCCATCGGACGCCCGAAGCGCCGCCGGGGAGGCGGATCCGCGGGTAGCCCCGCGCTCCGCCTTCGCCACGCCGGCGCGGCTCAATGAGCCGTTGCGCCCGACCCGGCCTGCAGCTGCTCGATCTTTTCCTTCAAGTGCAGCTTCTTGATCTTCAGGAGCCGGAGATCGCTCGCGTCCACCCCGGGGCGCGTGGACAAGGCCCTGATCTCGTAATCCAACTCGCGGTGGCGTTGAAGCAGCGCGTTGACCAGGTTGCTGGATGGCATTGGCGTCTCCATTCGCGAAGCCCCCCTGCCGCCCATTGTGCGCAAACGAACATTCCCTTCAAGCGAAGGCTCTGCATATCGCGGATGCTTGGTTGCGCCCGGGCCCCATCGCAATTCTAAATAGGCATCTCTTCGAATTGATGAATTCTTCGCCATCTCGCAATTTGCCTCGAAGGGAGGGAGACGGACATGCGGTTGGCGGACGACATAGCGGCAGCGCGGGACACAGACCTCTTGGGCGAGGCCATGCTGGATCTCCTCAGCGCGCGGCTGGCCGCCTACGGCGTAAGCGTTGGCCGCCGGGACTGGCGGTCGCTGGACCTCGAACAAAAGGCCGAGCGGGTCAACAACGCCCTGGACCGTCTCGTCGAGCGTCACCTCCCGCTTGCGCCCAACGCCTTCCCGCCGGCCGGCCACGACAGGGCCCGCCCTGCGCGCAACCGCCCGGCTCAGACATAGCCCGTCGAGCCATCCGGCCGGATGGGCACCTTGCGCGTCCAGTTCACGTAGTCCTCCGTGCCCAGGATCTCCTCGTTGATCTCGACGCCCCAGCCCGGGCGGTCGGGCCGCAACTCGAGGTAGCCGTCCCTGGGCAGGTACGGATCCTTCACGTACCAGGCGCCCTGCAGGCGCTGCTCCTCCGAGGGCTTTTCGTCCTGGCCGGTTCCGAAGACGTAGCCCGGCCCCTGCGGAAGCCGGTATTCCAGGATGCGGAAGTTGGGCTGCGCGGCGCAGAAATGGAGGCTCACGGCTGTCGCCAGCGGTCCCATGGGGTTGTGCGGCGCAACGGTGACGTAATGCGCCTCGGCCAGGGCGGCGATCTTGCGCATCTCGAGCAGGCCCCCGACCACGCATACATCCGGCTGGATGATGTCGCAGCCGCGCACCTGCAGGAGGCGCAGGAACTCGAAGCGGCTGTAGAGGCTCTCGCCGGTGGCGAGCGTGCAGGCGAGGCCGCGCTTCAGCTCGGCCCAGGCCTCGAAGTTCTCCGGCCGGATCGGCTCCTCGAAAAAGAGAGGATCGTAGGGCGCCAGCGCATTGCCGAGCTGGATCGCCTGCTGGATCTCGAAGATCTTGGCGTGGGCGTCGAAGGCGATCTCGTAGTCGGTGCGCACCGTTTCGCGCACCTGGCGGAAGTACTCGGCGCTGGTGCGCACCACCTCGCCCCACCGGTGGCGGTGGATGTCGATGCGATAGGGGCTGAGCTTGAACGCCGTCAGGCCCCAGCCCTCGTTCAGGGCGTCGAACTGCTCGCGCGCGGCGCCCGGGTCCGGCGCGGTGTACACGCCGGCGTAGACGCGCACCCGGTCGCGGGCGGCGCCGCCCAGGAGCCTGTAGACGGGGACGCCCAGCGCCTTGGCGGAGATGTCCCACAGGCAGTGGTCGATGGCGGAGATCGCGGCCAGGCCCAGCGCCCCCGGGGGGAAGCGGGCCTGCTGCATGAGCTTCATGATCAGGAACTCGATGCGCGTCGGGTCCTCGCCGCGGATGAAGTCCATCAGGTATTCGAGCAGCGGCGGCAGCGCCTTGTCGGGGCCGTGGTTGTAGCACTCGCCCCAGCCGGTCAGGCCGTCGTCGGTATCGATGGCGACCACGACGCGCGGCCGGTCCTTGTCGCGCGACATGAAGGCGCGCAGCCGTTCGATCTTCATGATGGGGTCCTCCGTGTGCGCCTGGGCCGCAGAGTGGGGCCCCTGCGCGCGCCGCGCAGGGGTTGAGAAGTGGCATGCGTGTCCGCTACAGCTCTTGATTGCATCATGGCCTTTGCGAACGCGGGATTGAACCGGCTGCATGAACGGGTGACCACAGGTGGCGGACGGATGTGACCGGCGCGAGCCGGCCGCCGAAGAGCCGGCGGCTGTCGCGCAGCAGCAGGATCCTCGCCCGGCGTCCGAGCCTCGGGACGGCGGGGCCGGGCAGACGGCCCGGCGCGCGGGGGCGTCGTTCCTGAGGAAGGCGGCGTACGCCGGCCTCGCGCTGCTCCTGTGCGGCGTCCTCGGGGCGGGAGGCGTCGTCGCCTACTACGCCGCGGGGCTGCCTCCGATCGATCAGCTCACCGTGCCGAGACGGCCGCCGAACATCGCCATCCTGGCGCGCGACGGCTCGTTCCTGGCCAACCGCGGCGCCACGGGCGGGCGCGAGGTCTCCCTGGACCAGCTGCCGGCCTACCTGCCGAAGGCCTTCGTGGCCATCGAGGACCGGCGCTTCTACGACCATTGGGGCATCGACCTCATGGGGCTCGTCCGCGCAGCCTACCGCAACCTGACCCGCGACGGAGGCCTCCAGGGCGGCTCGACGCTGACGCAGCAGCTCGCCAAAAACCTGTTCCTCACGCCGGAGCGGACGGCCTCCCGCAAGATCCAGGAAGCCATCCTGGCGCTGTGGCTGGAGCACACCTACAGCAAGGACCGGATCCTCGAGCTCTATCTCAACCGCGTCTATTTCGGCGCGGGCGCCTATGGGGTCGAGGCGGCGGCCCAGCGCTACTACGGCAAGCCGGCCAGCGCCGTGTCGGTGTCGGAGGCCGCCACGCTGGCGGGCCTCGTGCAGGCCCCTTCGCGCCTCGCCCCCAACCGCAACCCCGACGCCGCGCGGGCCCGCGCCGAACTCGTGCTCGCGGCCATGGGCGAGCTCGGCTTCATCGCCCCGGACGCGGCCAGGACGGCGTTCGAGGCGTCGCCCGAGCCTGTCCGTCCCCATGCGGCGGGCTCGGTCAATTACGCTGCGGACTACGTCACGCAGGAGCTCGACGACGTGGTGGGCGGGGTCGACTCCGACGTCGTGGTCTCGACCACCCTCGAGCCGTCCCTGCAGGCGGCGGCCGAGCGGGCCCTGGTCGACGCGCTCAACGCCAAGGGCCAGAAGCTCAACGTGAGCCAGGGCGCCGTGGTCGTCCTGCGGCCGGACGGGGCCGTGGCGGCCCTCGTGGGCGGCCGCGACTACGAGGCCAGCCAGTTCAACCGGGCGACCTCCGCGCGGCGCCAGCCAGGCTCGTCCTTCAAGCCCTTTGTCTACCTGACGGCGCTCGAACGGGGACTGACGCCCAACACCGTCCGCAGCGACTCGCCGGTGAACATCAACGGCTGGCGGCCCGAGAACTACGACCGGGGCTATCGAGGGCCGATCACCTTGCGCAACGCCCTCGCGCTCTCCCTCAACACCGTGGCGGTGAAGCTCAACATGGAGGTCGGGCCCAAGTCCGTCGTGCAGACGGCGCAACGCCTGGGCATCACCTCGCCGCTCCAGGCTGACCCTTCCCTCGCGCTCGGCACCTCCGAGGTGACGCCGCTGGAACTCGTCGGCGCCTATGCGAGCTTCGCCAATGGAGGCTTCAGGGTCGCGCCCTACGCCATCACCGAAGTGAAGACTGCGGACGGACGGGTCGTGTTCGACCGTTCGGCGTCCGGCGACCCGGACCGCGTGATCGAACCCGGCGTCGACGCCATGATGAATGCGATGATGCACAACGTCTTCGTCATCGGAACGGCCAAGGCGGCGCAGGTGCCGGGCTGGTCCATGGCGGGCAAGACCGGCACCAGCAACGATTACAAGGACGCCTGGTTCGTGGGATTCACCGGCAACCTTGTCGCCGGCGTGTGGCTCGGCAATGACGACAGCACGCCCACCGAGGGCGTCTCCGGGGGCAACCTGCCGACCGACGTCTGGCATAGCTTCATGAAGGTCGCCCTCCGGGACCAGAAGCCGATGGGCCTGCCGGGCGTGGCTGGAGCCGGACAGGCTTCGGCCGCTGAGGGCGGCCGGGCCCGAGCTCATCGTCCCCGGCGCCACAAGAACTTCTTCGAAAGGCTGTTCGGCCTCTGACGTCCAGCCATTCGGCGGCTCGCGAGCGGCTCGATGGGCCGGCCCAGACAGGCCCGCTCGACCACGGGCTGACGCCGCTTCCTTATGCGGGCAGGACGATCACCTTCGTCTTCACCGGCGTGCGCGAGTAGAGGTCGAGCATGTCCTGGCTGAGGAGGCCGGTGCAGCCGCTCGTCACGCCGGTCCCGATCGTTTCCGGGTCGCTGGTGCTGTAGATCGTGTACAGCGTGTAGACGCCGTTCTGATAAAGATAAAGCGTGCGGGCGCCGAGCGGGTTGTCGAGGCCCCCCGGCATGCCGCCGGCGTATTTGCGAGCCTCCGGCTGGCGCTGGATCATCTCCTTGGGCGGCGTCCAGACGGGCCATTCGGCCTTGCGCCCGACATAGGCCTCGCCGCTCCACAGAAAGCCCTGGCGGCCGACATTGGCGCCGTAGCGCGTGGCGTTTCCTTCGCCCTCGATCCGGTACACGTAGTAGTTGCCGGGATCGACGATGATGGTGCCAGGCGCTTCCTTGCTGTCGTAGCGCACCGTCCGGCGATAGTATTTCGGATCGATCTTGGTGACGTCCACCTGCGGAATCGGGAACTTCTCGTTGGGCACCGGCCCGTAGACCTTCTCCGCTTCGGCGCGGGTCATGCCGTCGGTGGTCACGCAGCCGGCGAGTCCCAAAGCGCCGAGGCTGACGGCGGAGCCGACCAGAAACGACCGGCGGCTGGGACGCCCCGACCAGTGCCCGGGCAGAGTTCCCTGGTCCCTCTGGCCGGCATCGGCCATCCCATCGTCCGTGATCATGATGCTGGAGTTTCCCTGTGCCCCTGTTCGCGGGCCAGAGAAGGCTCCGGCATGAACCCGCTGAACGAATTTCGGTGCGCCGAGACTGCCGTCCCACGGCTTTCTTGGCAAGCTCGGGCCTTGGCTGGGCGGCGCCGGCCTGCCTCGAGGCTGTGGTCAACCCGGCGAGGCCTTCCCGGTCGTTCGCCTCGACCCGCTCTCTCTCGTCAGCGGGCTCCCTTCACCACCACGCACTGGGCGGGCGGCTCGACGCCCCTCAGGACGTCGATCACGGTTTGCGCCGCGATCCTGTTCGTGCGGCTCAGGCCCTCGTTGCTGGAGCCTGCGGCATGGGCGGAAGCCATGACGTTCGGCAGGCCGATCAGCTCCCGAATCGCCGGGAGGCTGTCGTCGTCACCCTCGCCTTCGAAGACATCCAGGCCGGCCCCGTAGAGCCGGCCCTCCATCAGGGCCTGCTTGAGCGCCTCCTCGTCGACCAGCCCGCCGCGGGAGGTGTTGATCAGGATGGAGCCGGGCTTCATGGCCGCCAGCGCATCCCTGTCGATGATCCGGCGGGTCTCACGGGTGAGCGGCAGGTGCAGGCTCACATAGTCGCTCTGCCGGAGCAGCGCGGGCAACTCGACCAGCTCGACGCCGAGGCCCTCGGCGGCGGCGCGATTCGGGAACGGGTCATAGGCGAGGACCCTGGCGTCGAAGCCCCGGAGGCGCTTGGCCACGGCCTGGGCTATCCGCCCAAAGCCGACCAGTCCGACCGTCTTCTCGAACAACTCCATCCCGACCACGGGTGACCAGCGGCCGCCCTCCAGCGCGCGATGGCTCTCCTTGAGACGCTTGGCGACGCCAAGCATCATGCCCAACGCGTGGTCGGCCACGGAGGCGTCGTTGCCGCCGGGCGCGATCGCGACGCAGACGCCGAGCTCGCGCGCGGCCTCGATGTCGACGTTGTTGTAGCCCACGCCCCGTCGCGCGATCACCTTGAGCTGGGGGTGGGCCCGGATGAGTTCGCCCCTCACCGGCGCCGTGCCCACGATCCAGCCTTCCACGCCTTCCAGCAGGCGGTCGAGCTGCGCCTGGTCCAGGGCGTCGTCCTGCACATCGTCCGGAAGTCCGGTGCGCCTCACCGTCAACCCGTTCTCCCGCAGCAGCGCCTCCGCGGACGGATCGAAGAAGCGTGTCGAGACAAGGACGGTGGACGGCATGCGCAGCTCCTGTTTGCGACCATCCTGCAAGGCCGGGCCACGTCCGGAGACACAGCTACGCGCCGGGCGCGTTCGCCTGGACTGGGTTGTCGCCGCCAGCCCGGTGAGTCGCACTCCGATCAGGATGCTGGCTGGGACGTACGCGTTTCCGGCGCCGTTGACCAGCAGGCGCGCGACGCGCCCGGCCATACTCCAGGATGTGAGATCAAGTCCGCCCGCCCGAGCGGCGGCTCTCAAGAAGGGGATGCTCTATTTGCACCGCCGCTTGGCCCGCTTTAGCGCGGCTTCGTCCCAACCGAGTCGGGCGACTTCGGCCACCCAGCCAAAAACCCTGGAAATGTAAGGAGAAATTGGCGCACCCGACACGATTCGAACGTGTGACCTTTGCCTTCGGAGGGCAACGCTCTATCCAGCTGAGCTACGGGTGCCTGCGGCGGGGCCGGCGGAACGTGTCTAGCCGATTGCGCGGCGGGGGGCAAGGAGCGCGGGGGGCGGGGGAGTATCGGTGGTCGCCCAGAACGCGAGCTGACGAACGTGGGCGCCGGCGCCGGGCGGGAGGCACGGGCGGAGGGATTGCCGGACAGCGCCCCCATCGTCTGCGCCTGGCCCGCCTGGGCTAGGCGGGCACCGGCGCGCGGACCTCCACGAGCAGCTTGCCGAAGTTCCTGCCCTTGAGCAGGCCGATGAAGGCCTCGGGGGCGTTCTCCAGGCCCTGCACGACGTCCTCGCGGTAGCGAATGCGGCCCTCGCGAATCCAGCCGGACACGTCCGTGTAGAAGTCCCGGGCCTGGGAGGCGAAATCGCTGACGATGAAGCCGCGGATGGTCAGCCGCTTGGAGAGCACCGCGCGCATGAGGCCAGGCAGGCGGTCCGGGCCGGGCGGCGGCTCGACGGCGTTGTACTGGGACACGAGGCCGCAGACGGGGATGCGGGCGAAGTCGTTCAGGAGAGGGAACACGGCGCTCCAGACCTCGCCGCCGACGTTCTCGAAGTAGACGTCGATTCCGTCCGGGCAGGCGGCCGCGAGCTTCTCGGGCATGTCGGGGGAGCGGTGGTCCACCGCGGCGTCGAAGCCGAACTCCTCGATGAGGGCCCGGCATTTCTCCGGGCCACCGGCGACGCCAACGGCCCGGGCGCCTTTCAGCCTGGCGATCTGGCCCACCAGGGAGCCGACCGGCCCGGTCGCGGCGGCCACCACTACCGTCTCGCCCGCCTTGGGCTGGCCGATGGTGAGCAGGCCCGTGTAGGCCGTCATGCCGGGCATGCCGAGCACGCCCAGCGCCGTGCGGGGCGGGGCGGCGGCGGGGTCGAGCACCCGGACCTCGGAAGCCTTGGCCACCGGATAGTCCTGCCACCCGCCGTACGCCAGCACTACGGCGCCGACGGGCAGGTTGGGATCATGGGAGGCGAGGACCTCGCAGACGCTGCCGCCCACCATCACCTGGCCGATCTCGACCGGCCTGGCGTAACTCTTGGCGGCGCTCATGCGCCCGCGCATGTAAGGGTCGAGCGAGAGATACTGGGTGGCGAGCAGCGCTTCGCCAGGTCCAGGCGCCTGCACAGGGACGGTGCGCAGCTCGAAGTCGGAAGGCTTGGGCTCCCCGATCGGGCGCGAGGCGAGGACGAACTGGCGGTTCTCGGTCGGCAGCGGCATGGCGGCCTCCTGGGCTATGGATCGCATCATAGCATCGGGCGCGCCCCCGGCGAGCTTCCGCGCCGCAGTCGCCGGCGTGCGCAGGATCGGCCTTCCTGGAGCGCTCCGTCGCTGCGCTCCTCGCAAGGACGGGCAGGGCCGGCAACGCGCCTTAAGCGAAAGCCCCCGCGGGGCGGGGGCTTTCTGTTCTTCCAAGCCCTTAGGCCGAGCGGCTGGTTTTCCGGCTGGAGCCGGCGCCCGTGGGGTCGGCGCCCGTTCCGGTGGAGCCGGAGGCGCCGGTTCCCGAGCCCTGGCCGTAGCTCACGGCGCCGGGGTTGCCGGAACCGCCGGTCATGCTGGCGGAGCCGGTGGTCGCCGAAGAGCCGGAGCCGGTCCTTCCCATCGTTCCGCTCGAGCCCGTCGTCCCGGTGCTGGAGCCGTAGGTGGACTGCCCGGTCTGGGTCGCCCCCATGCCGCCGGCCATCGAGTCGGAGCCGCGGGCCTTCACGCGGATGTTGTTCTGCACGTGGGTGACGCCCGCGACGCTCTCGGCGATGTCTTCCGCGTGGCGCTTGGCGAAGCGCTCGTCGGCCGTGCCGGACAGGGTGACCTCTCCGTTGCTCACGGAGACGTCGATGTCCGAGGCGTCGATGTGGGGATCATCGGTGAGGCGATCGTTGACGTCCTCGCGGATGCGGTCGTCCGAGCGGGTGTAGCCGCGCGGCCCGCGGCCGCGGTGCATCTGGTCCTGCTGGGCGTCCATGCGGCGGCGGCGCTCGGCGTCCTCGTCGCCGAACCAGGACGCGACCTCGTCGCTGGCGCGCTCGAAGAAACCGCGGTCCTCGTCCCGGCCGTAGCCGGCTCCGCGGCCGTACTCGCCGCGGCCATAGCCGCCGCGCTCGTAGCGGCCCTCGTAGCTGCGGTCGGCGAAGCCGGAGCCGCGGCTGTAGTCGCGTTCGCCGTAGCCGTAGTTGCGGCCGTAGTCGGAGCCCGATCCCATGCCGCCGCGGCCGTAGTCACGGCCGGACTCGCCATAGTCGCGGTCGCGCATGAAGCTGCGGTCGCGGTCGCCGTAGCCGGAACGGCTGCTCGAGCCCCCGCCGAAGCCGTAGCGATCCTCGCCGCCGGCCGAGTAGGAGGCTGCGCCGCGGCTCGGGCCGTATTCGGGCGCCACGGGTTCGTCGAAGCGGGAGCGGGAGCCGAAGCCCTGGCCGCCGCCGAAGCCGCCGGAGCCGCTGAAGGAGCCGCGCTCGCGGTCGCCGCCGCGGGAGCCGCCCCAGTTGTCGCTGCGGCTGTAGTCGTTGCTCCAGTCGTCACGGCCGCGCTCGTCGCGACCCCAGTCACCGGCCCGTTCCCAGGCCTCGTTGCGGCCGAAGTCCGAGCCGCCGGAGCGGAAGCCCGACGCGCTGGAACGGCCGGAGTAGCCGCCGCCGGAGCCGCCGGCCCCGCCGCCGAAGCGGCTGCGCTCGCCGCCATAGCGGTCCTCGGTCCAGCGTCGGCGGTCCTGGTCGCGATAACGGTCGTCTTGGGCCATGGGGATCCTCCTCTCCTGTGCGTGCAGGCGTTGTGGGGCCGCGGTGCGGCCTGTGCGGGAAGAGCCCTGTCAATGCCTCCGCTATCGGGAAGTTCCGGTTCCATTAACCATAAGGCGGACGCCGAGGAGCGCCCACTCCGGGGGGCGTCAGCGCCGGAAAGCGCGGACGAAATCGAGGAGCACCGCGATCGCCGCGTCGGCGTCCGCCTCCGTCATGGATTCCGCCGGATTGTGGCTGATTCCGCCCTTGCAGCGCACGAAGAGCATGCCCACTGGGCAGAGGTCCGCCATGGCCATGGCGTCATGGCCCGCGCCCGACGGCAGTTCGAGCACGGGGATCTGGCGGCCGGCCACGGCGGCGGCGAGGCCGGCGCGGATCGCCGGGTCGCAAGGCGCGGCGGAGGCGTCGTAGAAGGGTTCGACCGCCAGCGTGACGCCGCGGCGGGCCGCGATGGCGCGGCACTCGGCCTCGCAACGCTCCACGAGGCGCATGCGGACGGCGTCGTCCGGGCTGCGGGCGTCCAGGGTGAACTGCACCCGGCCGGGGATGACGTTCACGGCCCCGGGCTCCACGACGAAGCGGCCCACGGTGGCGACCGTGTCCGCCTGGGCGGCGCCGAGACGCTCGATCGCCAGGGCCATCTCGGCGGCCGCGGAAAGCGCGTCACGGCGCAGGCCCATGGGGACGGTGCCGGCATGGCCGGCTTCGCCCGTCACGGCCAGACGGCGCCGGCTGGCGCCGTTGATGGCGGAGACGACCCCAACGGGGAGGTCGCGTACCTCCAGCACGGGGCCTTGCTCGATATGGACCTCCACATAGGCGAGCACGCCGGCGGGGTCGCGGGCGAGCGCCGGGATGCCTGCCGGGTCGCCCCCGAAGGCGACCAGCGCGTCGCGCAGGGTGACGCCGTCCTCGTCGCGGCCGTCCAGGGTGTCCACGTCGAATTTTCCGGCGAGCGCCCGGGAGGAGGAGAGGTTCGAGGGGAAGCGGACGTTCTCCTCGTCCCCGAAGGCGAGGGCCTCGATGGCGAATGGCAGGCGCTCGCCCGTCCTGGCGAGTTCCTCGATGACCGCGATCGCCGCGATCACGCCCAGCGTGCCGTCATAGGCGCCGGCGTCCTTCACGGTGTCGATGTGCGACCCGATCAGCAGGGCGGGCTGGCCGGGCTCGGTCCCCTCGTAGCGGCCCACGACGGCGCCGAGGGCGTCGACGCCCACCGAGTCGCAGCCCGCGTCGCGCATCATGGCGGCGACGGCGTCGGCGGCCTGCCGGTGCGAGGCCGACAGGTAAAGGCGGTGAATCTGGCCAGGAACGTCCGTGAAGGCGCGCAGCGCGTCGAGGCGCGCCATGGCGCGCGAGCCGGGGGTCTGGGCGAGCGGGATGTGGGGCACGGTGGTGGTCATGGGCTCAGGCTAAGCAGGATCCGCGCCGCCGGGCAACGCGGGCCAGGCATTATTGTCGTCCAGGCAAAAATGCTGCGTCGGTCATGGGGGCGCGCGCCGACGCGCGGCGCCCTATGTTCCGGCCCATCGACGCCGCGCCGCGGCGGCCCATGCACCGGATTGCGCCATGACCGACCTTTCGCTCGCCTCCGCCCAGACCATCGTGACCGAGGCGCTGAAGCACGCCCGGGCCCAGAACTTCCAGAAGCTCGCCGTGGCGGTGATCGACGCCCGGGGGGCGCTGCGCGCCTTCGCGGCCGAGGACGGCACGAGCCTGATGCGCGGCGAGATCGCGCGCGGCAAGGCCTTCGGGGCCGTCGCGCTGGGCCTCGGCTCGCGGGCCCTGCACCGCATGGCGCAGGAGCGGCCGCACTTCATTGAGTCGATGCACGGCGTGGTGAACGGCCCCCTGGTGCCGGTGCCGGGCGGAGTGCTGATTCGCGACGCTTCGGGCGCGCTGCTCGGCGCTGTGGGCATTTCGGGCGACACGTCGGACAACGACGAGGCGGCGGCGCTGGCGGGCGTCGCGGCGGCGGGATTCACGGCGGATCCCGGCAAGTAAAACCGCGCGGGCCGGCCCCCTTCGCCGCCGCGCGGCAGGGCTGCGCCGACGGGGGCTGGACAGTGCCCCGCGAGCGCGCTTCGCTTTCAGAACGCCGTGCGAGCGGCGACCAGCGCCACGCCGGAACGGCGGACGCTCACCCGAGGGGGAAATCCGCCATGCCGCGCTTCGCCGCCAATCTCTCGATGATGTTCACCGAGTGGGAGTTCCTCGACCGCTTCGCGGCGGCCGCGGACGCGGGCTTCGCGGCGGTGGAGTTCCTGTTCCCGTACGAGCATCCGCCCGAGGCCGTCGAGCGGCGCCTGCGCGAGAACAGCCTGACGCAGGCCTTGTTCAACCTGTGGCCGGGCGACTGGGCCGCGGGCGAACGCGGCATCGCCGCCCTCCCCGGCCGCGAGGCCGAGTTCCGGGAGAAGCTCGAGCGGGCGGCCGAATATGTGGAGGCGACGGGCGTACGCCGCGTCCACCTGATGAGCGGCCTGGCGGACCCGAACGACCCGGCGGCCCAGGCCTGCTTCCTGGGCAACCTCGGGCTCGCCTGCGAGCGCATGGGGGACCTGGGCGCGGACGTGCTGCTGGAGCCGATCAACGGGCGCGACATGCCCGGCTATTTCATGAACAGCTTCGACAGCGCGGCGGCCATCATCCGCCAGGCGGGACGGCCGAACCTGAAGCTGCAATTCGACTTCTACCACCGACAGATCCTGCACGGGGACGTCACGATGGCGTTTCGCGAGCTGCTGCCGATCACCGGGCACGTGCAGATCGCCAGCGTGCCGAGCCGGCACGAGCCGGACGGGGAAGAGTTGAACTACCCCTTCCTGTTCGAGGAGATGGACCGGCTGGGATACGCCGGGTTCGTGGGGTGCGAGTACCGGCCGAAGGCCGGGACCGTGGAAGGGCTGGGCTGGTTCGCCAAATGGCGGCGCAAGGCGACGTAACGACGGGACGGCTTCGGGTCGGAAGATACGTCATTGCGAGCGGAACGAAGCAATCCAGGACGCGGCCGCCCGCCTTATCCCCTGGATTGCTTCGTCGCCCTTCGGGCTCCTCGCAATGACGAAGGCTGGACGGCGTGGGGTGGAGTTCGGGCCGCGCCATGGCACACTCGGCCCTGAACGTCTGAGAGTCTGGACCCGCCCATGGCCGACGCCGAGAAGCCGCGCCGCAAGGTGCTGTTCATCACCACCGACCAGTGGCGCGCGGACGCGCTGGACCTGGCGCCCGGGCTGGACATCGCGCCCAACCTGCGGGCGCTCGCGGCCGAGGGCGTCACGTTCAAGCGGCACTACACCAACGCGGCGCCGTGCGGGCCGGCGCGGGCCACGCTGCTGACGGGGCTCTACCCCTTCGTTCACCGCTCGGTCCGCAACGGGACGCCGCTCGACGCGCGGTTCAGCAACGTCTTCATGGAGGCGCGGCGGGGCGGGTACGATCCGGTGCTGTTCGGCTACACGGATTCCTCCATCGACCCGCGCACCACCGTGCCGGGCGACCCGCGGACGCGCACCTTCGAGGGCCTCCCGCCGGGACTGCGGCTCGAGGCGGCGCTCAACGAGGCGAGCCTGGAGCCCTGGCTCACGGACCTCGCCAAGCGCGGCTACGAATTGCCCAAGCGGCTGCGCAACATCTACCACCACCCGGGCTCCACCAACGAGATGAAGCGCTTTTCTCGCGGAGCCGCCCTGTACCGCGCCGAGGATTCGGACACGGCCTGGCTCACGGACAAGCTGCTGGATTTCTGGCGGCTGCGGGCGAAGGAGGACTGGTTCGTCCACTTCGTCTGGTATCGGCCGCACCCGCCCTTCATCGCGCCCGAGCCCTATAACCGCCTCGTGCCGGCGGAGGCGGTTTCCCGGCCGAGCAGGCGCGCCACGATCGAGGAGGAACGGGCCGTCCACCCGTTCCTGGATGCATGGCTTTGTGAGCAGGACACGGCGGACTACCTCAAGACCCAGGTCAACGCGCAGAAGCTGAGCGCGGACCAGATCCAGGACATGCGCGCGGTCTACCTTGGGCTGATCGCCGAGATCGACGCGCATCTCGGCCGTCTCGTCGAGCACCTGAAGCAGACCGGCGAGTGGGAGGAGACGCTCGTCATCTTCACCTCGGATCACGGCGAGTTGCTGGGCGACCACTGGTGCTGGGGCAAGGGCGGCTTCCACGACCCGTCCAACCACGTGCCGCTGGTGATCCGGACGCCCGGCATGCCCGAGGAGACGCGCGGGCGGGTGGTGGAGGCGTTCACTGAGTCCGTGGACATCGTCCCCACCATCCTCGAATGGATCGGCCAGCAGCCGACGCCGGAGATGAACGGGCTATCGCTTCTGCCCTGGATCCGCGGCGAGACGCCGGAGGCCTGGCGCGACTCCGTGTTCTGGGAGTTCGACTTCCGCACGCTCGGCGGCGGCGGGCTTGAGAGCGACCTGGGGCTCACGCCGGACCAGTGCACCCTGAACGTGATCCGCGAGGATCGCTGGAAATACGTGCACTTCACGGCGCTTCCGCCGCTCCTCTACGACCTCGCGAACGACCCGGGCGAGTTCACCAACCTGGCCGACGATGCAGCCCATGCCTCCGAGCGGGCGCGGCTCGCCGGGCGCCTGCTCTCCCACCGCATGCTTCACGCGGAGCGGACGCTCACCAACACCAAGCTCGCCCATTCGGGCGTAAAGACCTGGACGGGCCCGCGCGGCTTCACGCCTTCTGCCTTGTAAAGAGGCAAGCGATGGCGCCCAGAAAGCAGGCGCCTCTGGACGGTGCGCAGGAACGCGCCACAGCGGCCAAGTCGCGCAATCCTGTGCGGGAAACCGGCGCTGCAGGCGAATCCTGCTGCAGAACAGGCGAACTCAGCCGCTTGCCGCCGAATCTTCTTCGATTCCGCCTCCTCCACAGACTCCACCGAGCGCTGGCACGGCGCTTGCGAACCCTTCTTCCCGGTCCATGAACCCGCGTAGGAAGGGGGCTCAAACCCATGTCGCTTCGTCTCAAGTCATTCGTCGCCGCTGCGGCCGTCGCCGCAGGCGTCTCGCTGCTCTCGGCGGCCGCCCAGGCCCAGCAGACCATCAAGGTCGGCATTCTGCATTCTCTTTCAGGCACCATGGCCATCAGCGAGACCACGCTGAAGGACGTCATGCTCATGCTCATCGAGGAGCAGAACAAGAAGGGCGGCGTGCTCGGCAAGAAGCTCGAGCCGGTCGTGGTCGACCCGGCCTCCAATTGGCCGCTCTTCGCCGAGAAGGCGAAGGAACTGCTCCTGAAGGACAAGGTAGCAGCCACCTTCGGGTGCTGGACCTCGGTGTCCCGCAAGTCCGTGCTCCCCGTCTTCGAGGAGAACAACGGCATCCTCTTCTACCCCGTCCAGTATGAGGGCGAGGAGTCGTCGAAGAACATCTTCTACACCGGCGCCGCCCCGAACCAGCAGGCGATCCCGGCGGTCGATTACCTGATGGAGAACGAGAAGGTGCAGCGCTGGGTGCTGGCCGGCACCGACTACGTGTACCCGCGCACGACGAACAAGATCCTCGAGGCCTACCTCAAGGCCAAGGGCGTCAAGGCCGAAGACATCATGATCAACTACACGCCGTTCGGACATTCCGACTGGCAGACGATCGTCTCCGACATCAAGAAGTTCGGTTCGGCCGGCAAGAAGACCGCCGTGGTTTCGACAATCAACGGCGACGCCAACGTGCCCTTCTACAAGGAGCTCGGCAACCAGGGCATCAAGGCGACCGACATCCCGGTGGTGGCCTTCTCGGTGGGCGAGGAAGAGCTCGCCGGCATCGACACGAAGCCGCTGGTCGGCCATCTCGCCGCCTGGAACTACTTCCAGTCCGTCGACAATCCCGACAACAAGGCCTTTATCGAGAAGTGGAAGACCTTCACCAAGAACCCGAAGCGCGTGACCAATGACCCCATGGAGGCGCACGTCATCGGCTTCAACATGTGGGTGAAGGCGGTAGAGAAGGCTGGCACCACCGACCCGTCGGCGGTCATCGACGCGCTGATCGGCGTCTCCGTGCCGAACCTGTCGGGCGGCTACTCCACCATGATGCCGAACCACCACATCACCAAGCCGGTGCTCATCGGCGAGGTGAAGGGCGACGGCCAGTTCAACATCGTCTCCCAGACCCCGGGCCTCGTGGTCGGCGACGAGTGGTCGGACTACCTCGAGGGCTCCAAGGACCTCATCTCCGATTGGCGCGCCCCGCTCTCCTGCGGCAACTTCAACGTGAAGACCGGCAAGTGCGGCGGCAAGTCGGTCAACTGACCGGCTGAGGACAAGGTCGTCCCCGGCGGCGAAGAGCGCCAGGGACGACGGGCCAAACACGGCGCCGGTTCGCCCGGCGCCGCTCCCCACCACCAGAGGCACTTCGTGATGCGTTTCGCGCGTCTTTTTCTGGCCCTGCTCGGGCTGGCCCTGGCCATGCTCGCGCCGCCTGCGGCCCGGGCCGCCGACCTCGACGCCGCTTTCGCGCGCATCGCCACCGAGAATTTCAACGAGATCGAAGCCGCCATCGGCGACCTCGCGGCCACAGGCAACGACAAGGCCGCTACCGCCCTGCAGGCGATGACCGACGGGGCTCTCGTGTACGCTCCCGCCACCAAGGGCGTGTTCATCAAGAAGGCCGACGGCTCGTTCCTGGACGCCAGGACGGGAGTCGCCCCAGCCGAGGCGCCGTTCGCGACCAAGCCGGTGCGGGTCAACAACCGCATCCGCCGCGCGCTGGAGGCGGCGCTGGGATCCCTCACGCTGCTCGCGCCCGATCCGGCCAAGCGCCTGGCCGCAGCCGAGGCGGTGTTCAAGTCGCGCGACGTCGCTGCCCTGCCGGCGCTCGACGTGGCGCTCGCCAAGGAAAGCGACGCCAAGGTGAAGCGCGTCATGACGCAGGCGCGCGCCGCCGCCATCCTGGCCAAGCCGGACGCGACGGACGCCGAGAAGGTGGCGGCCATCGACGTGGTCGCCGAGCGCGGGGACCAGGACGCCCTTTCGCTTTTCGCCAACCTGCGCGCCAACGGCGCCCCCATCGTGAAGATGGCGGCGGAGACCGCGGCCGGCGCCATCGAGCGGCGGCTGGCCGTGCTCTCGTCGGTCCAGAATGTCTGGTACGGCCTGTCGCTCGGCTCGGTGCTGCTGCTGGCGGCCATCGGCCTCGCCATCACGTTCGGCGTCATGGGCATCATCAACATGGCCCACGGCGAGATGGTGATGCTGGGCGCCTACACCACCTTCGTGGTCCAGGAGCTGTTGCGCACCCGGTTCCCCGGCCTGTTCGACTGGTCGCTCGCGATCGCGCTGCCCCTGGCCTTCCTGGTGTCCGGCGCGGTGGGCGTGCTGCTGGAGCGCAGCGTCATCCGGTTCCTGTACGGGCGGCCGCTGGAGACCCTGCTCGCCACCTGGGGGGTGAGCCTCATCCTGCAGCAGGCCGTGCGCTCGGCCTTCGGGGCCAACAACCGCGAGGTGGGGGCGCCCTCCTTCATGGCGGGCTCGTTCGACTTCATGGGGCTGCAGATCACCTATGGCCGCCTCTGGATCGTGGTGTTCTGCGCGGCCGTGTTCGCGGCGCTCCTCTTCGTGCTGAAGGCGACGTCCTTCGGCCTGAAGATGCGGGCCGTGACCCAGAACCGCCGGATGGCCGCATGCATGGGCATCCGCACGCCGTGGGTGGACTCGCTCACCTTCGGGCTCGGCTCGGGCATCGCCGGCATCGCGGGCGTGGCGCTCTCGCAGATCGACAACGTGTCGCCAAACCTCGGCCAGAGCTACATCGTCGACAGCTTCATGGTCGTGGTGTTCGGCGGCGTCGGCAACCTGTGGGGCACGCTGGTCGCCGCGCTCAGCCTCGGGATCGCCAACAAGTTCCTGGAGCCGTTCGCGGGCGCGGTGCTCGGCAAGATCCTGCTGCTCGTCTTCATCATCCTGTTCATCCAGAAGCGTCCGCGCGGGCTGTTCGCCCTCAAGGGACGGGCGGTCGAAGCATGATCCTGTCCAAGCTCCTCACCGAACTCGACTGGCGCGGTCGCGTCTTCCTGCTCGCGCTCGCGGCCGCGGCCGTGATCGTGCCGGTCCTCAACCTGGCGATCCCGGAAGGCTCCGCCCTGAACGTGCCGACCTATGCGGTGTCGCTGCTGGGCAAATATCTTTGCTACGCCCTGCTGGCGGTGGCGCTTGACCTCGTCTGGGGCTACTGCGGCATTCTCTCGCTCGGGCATGGCGCGTTCTTCGCCCTCGGCGGCTACGCCATGGGCATGTACCTGATGCGGCAGATCGGGACGCGCGGCGTCTACGCCAACCCGATCCTGCCGGACTTCATGGTCTTCCTGAACTGGAAGGAGCTGCCGCTCACCTGGTGGGGCTTCCAGTCGTTCCCGTACGCCATGCTGATGGCGCTGGTGGTCCCCGGCCTGCTCGCCTTCGTGTTCGGCTGGTTCGCCTTCCGGTCGCGGGTGACCGGCGTGTACCTGTCCATCATCACCCAGGCGATGACCTACGCGCTGCTGCTGGCCTTCTTCCGCAACGACATGGGGTTCGGGGGCAACAACGGCCTTACGGACTTCAAGGACATCCTGGGCTTCAACATCCAGGCGCAGGCGACACGGGTGGCGCTTTACGTCGCGACGGTGATCGCTTTGGCGCTGGGGTACCTGGTGGCCCGCGCGATGGTCACCTCGTCCTACGGCAAGGTGCTGATCGCGATCCGCGACGCCGAGAGCCGGGCGCGTTTCCTGGGCTACCGGGTGGAGCGCTACAAGCTGGTGGCCTTCACGGCATCCGCCTGCATGGCGGGCGTCGCCGGCGCGCTCTACGTGCCGCAGGTGGGCATCATCAACCCTTCCGAGTTCGCCGCGGCCAACTCCATCGAGGCGGTGATCTGGGTGGCGGTCGGCGGTCGCGGCACGCTGGTCGGCGCGGCGCTGGGCGCCGTGCTGGTGAACTGGGCCAAGACCTGGCTCACCGGCGCGTTCCCGGAGATCTGGCTCTACGGGCTGGGCGCACTGTTCATCGTCGTCACCCTGTACCTGCCCAAGGGCATCGTCGGCGCGCTCTCCGAGTGGAGCGCGCGGCGCCAGGATCGCCTCGCCTCCTCCGCCGCCGCCGAGGCCGGCGTCGGCCCGCAGCCCGCCGGGGCGGAGTAAGCCATGTCGTCCGTGACTAATCCCGAGCTCACCCAGTCCATCCTCTACCTCGACGGCGTGAGCGTCTCCTTCGACGGCTTCAGGGCCCTCAACAGCCTCTCCATGGTGATCGGCCATGGCGAGATGCGCGCCATCATCGGCCCGAACGGCGCCGGCAAGACCACCATGATGGACGTCATCACGGGCAAGACACGCCCCGACGAAGGGGACGTGCTGTTCGACGGCAAGGTGGACCTGACAGCCCTGGACGAGGCCTCCATCGCGGAGCTCGGGATCGGGCGGAAATTCCAGAAGCCCACCGTGTTCGAGAGCCACACCGTGGACGACAACATCCTGCTCGCCATGAAGGGCCCGCGCTCGGCCGGGTCGTCCCTGTTCGGCTGGCGCAACCGCGTCCGCGACGACGAGAAGGACCAGGTGCTGGAGACGGTCGGCCTCAAGGACCACCGGCGACGTCTGGCGGCCGACCTCTCGCATGGCCAGAAGCAATGGCTGGAGATCGGCATGCTGCTGGCGCAGGACCCTAAGCTGCTCCTCGTCGACGAGCCGGTGGCCGGCATGACGGACGCCGAGACGGAGCAGACCGCTGAGCTGCTGGCCGCCATCGCGAAAACCCACGCCGTCGTGGTGGTGGAGCACGACATGCATTTCGTGCGCGCGCTCGGCTGCAAGGTCACGTGCCTGCACGAGGGCTCGGTGCTGGCCGAGGGCGCCATCGACCAGGTCTCCACCAACGACCGCGTGGTCGAAGTCTATCTGGGGCGCTGAACGATGCTGTCCGTCGAGTCGATCGACCTCTTCTACGGCGCGGCCCAGGCGCTGCGCGGCGTTTCCCTCCAGGCCCAGCCCGGGCAGGTCACGGCCGTGCTCGGCCGCAACGGCGTGGGCAAGTCCTCGCTGCTGCGCGCCATCACGGGCGTGCAGCCGATCCGGAGCGGCCGGATCGTCTGGAAGGGCGCGGATCTCGCCGGCCTCGCCCCGTATGACCGCGCTCGCCGCGGCGTGGCCTACGTTCCACAAGGGCGCGAGATCTTCCCGCTGCTTACCGTGAAGGAAAACCTGGAAACAGGCTTCGCGCCCCTGCCCCGCAAGGAGCGCTTCGTCCCGGACGAGATCTTCGACCTCTTCCCCGTGCTGAAGGACATGCTCCACCGTCGCGGCGGCGACCTCTCGGGCGGGCAGCAGCAGCAGCTCGCCATCGGCCGGGCGTTGGTGACGCGGCCGTCGCTGCTGGTGCTGGACGAGCCCACGGAAGGCATCCAGCCCTCCATCATCAAGGACATCGGCCGCGCCATCGACTACCTGCGCCAGAGGGGCGACATGGCCATCCTGCTCGTCGAGCAATATTTCGAGTGGGCCCGCGACCTGTGCGATACGTACGCCGTGATGGACCGGGGGCAGGTGGTGCTGGCGGGCTCGCGCGGCGAGATGGCGGAAAGCGATGTCCGGCGGCATCTGTCGGTGTGAGATCGTGGCGGATCGTTCAACATTGCCGTCATCCCCGGCCGGAGCGGCGCAGCCGCGGAGGGGAAGGGGATCCAGGGGTCTGTGCTCGATCCCCTGGATCCCCTTCCCGCGCCTGCGGCGCGCCGGGGATGACGGTGGAGATATGCGTCGCAGCTGGGCAGGCTGCTGATGCTTGGCCAATCGAAGCCCGACGTTCAGGCTTGGGCAGTTCCAGCCTCCATCCGCGCCCGTGGCGTGATCGACGCGCGCTTCGCCCGGACGGGGCGCGGCACGCAGGCCATGGCGCTGCGCGAGGCCGGCGGCTATCGCCTCAAGTTTCCCAAGGCGGCCGGCTGCGAAGCCGTGCTCATCAACACCGGCGGCGGCATGACGGGCGGCGACCGGCTGGACGTGTCGCTCACCCTGGACGCGGGCGCCGAGGCGGTGCTCACGACGCAGTCGGCCGAGAAGGTCTACCGCTCGGACGGCTCCGCGGCGGAGATCACGGTCGCTGCCGAGCTCGGCGCCGGCGCACGCCTATCCTGGCTGCCGCAAGAATGCATCCTGTTCTCCGGCTCGCGCCTGCGCCGTCGCCTTCGGGTCGCCATGGCCGAGGACGTCACGCTCACCCTGGCCGAGTCCGTGGTCTTCGGCCGCGTGGCGTCCGGCGAGACGCTTGGCGAGGGCCTGTTCGACGACCGCTGGGAGATCCGCCGCGGCGGAGGGCTCGTCTTCGCCGAGGCCGTGCGCCTCGATGGTCCGCTGGCCGCCACGCTAGCCCGCCCGGCGCTGGGCGGCGGCGCCCGCGCGGTCGCCACCGTGGTCCACGTGGCGCCGGACGCCGAGAGCCGCCTGGAGGACGCGCGCGCCGCGCTGGACGGCGCATCGTCGGATTGTGGCGCGAGCGCCTGGAACGGCATGCTGTGCGTGCGTTTCGCGGCCGAGGCGCCCGCCGTCCTGCGGGCCGATCTCGCCCGCTTTCTGTCCGTGTTCCGATCCGGCCCGCTGCCGCGGGTCTGGCAATGCTGAGCGAGATCACCCGATGAACCTCTCCCCGCGCGAGAAGGACAAGCTGCTGATCGCCATGGCCGCCGTGGTGGCGCGCCGCCGCCTGGAGCGCGGCGTCAAGCTGAATCACCCGGAGGCGGTGGCCCTGATCACCGACTTCGTGGTGGAAGGCGCGCGCGACGGCCGCTCCGTGGCCGAGCTCATGGAGGCCGGCGCCCATGTGATCACCGCCGACCAGGTGATGGACGGCGTCGCCGAGATGATCCACGACGTGCAGGTGGAGGCCACATTCCCGGACGGCACCAAGCTCGTCACGGTGCACAACCCCATCCGCGGCGCCGCCGGCGCGCTGGTTCCGGGCGAGGTGACGACCCTCGCCGGCGACATCGTCATGAACGAGGGCCGCGAGACCGTGACCCTCACCGTCGCCAACACCGGCGACCGGCCCATACAGGTGGGCAGCCACTACCACTTCGCCGAAACCAACCCGGCGCTCGCCTTCGACCGCGCCCAGGCGCGCGGCATGCGCCTGGACATCCCGGCCGGCACGGCCGTGCGCTTCGAGCCCGGCCAAACCCGCGAGGTCCGGCTCGTGGCGCTCGCCGGCAAGCGGGAGGTCTACGGCTTCCGCCAGGACGTGATGGGCAAGCTGTGATGCGCTTGTCCGTCATTGCGAGGAGCGCAGCGACGAAGCAACCCAGAGGACGGCGCCCCAAGCCCGCCTGGATTGCTTCGCTGCGCTCGCAATGACGATCTGCAAACTTCCGGGGATCTGAACGATGGCTGCCACTCTTTCCCGCTCCGCCTATGCGGACATGTTCGGCCCCACTGTGGGCGATTCGGTGCGGCTCGCCGACACCTCGCTCGTCATCGAGGTCGAGAAGGACTTCACGATCTATGGCGAGGAGGTGAAGTTCGGCGGCGGCAAGGTGATCCGCGACGGCATGGGCCAGTCGCAGGTCACGAACGCGGCCGGCGCCGTGGACACGGTCATCACCAACGCGCTGATCCTCGACCACTGGGGCGTCGTGAAGGCGGATGTCGGCCTCAAGGACGGCCGCATCGCCGCGGTCGGCAAGGCGGGCAACCCGGACATCCAGCCCGGCGTCACGATCGTGATCGGGCCGGGCACGGACGTGATCGCGGGCGAGGGCAAGATCCTCACGGCGGGCGGCTTCGACAGCCACATCCACTTCATCTGCCCGCAGCAGATCGAGCACGCCCTGATGTCGGGCGTCACCACCATGCTGGGCGGCGGCACCGGCCCGTCGGCGGGCACCAACGCCACCACCTGCACGCCCGGACCCTGGCACATCGCCCGGATGATCCAGAGCTTCGACGCCTTCCCGGTGAATCTCGGCATCTCGGGCAAGGGCAACGCCGCCCGGCCCGAGGCGCTGGTGGAGATGATCCGCGCCGGCGCCTGCGCGCTGAAGCTGCACGAGGACTGGGGCACCACGCCCGCCGCCATCGACAACTGCCTCGCCGTCGCGGACGACCACGACATCCAGGTCATGATCCACACCGACACGCTGAACGAGTCGGGCTTCGTGGAGGACACCATCAAGGCCTTCAAGGGCCGCACCATCCACGCCTTCCACACGGAGGGGGCGGGCGGCGGCCATGCGCCGGACATCATCAAGGTGGCGGGGCTGCCCAACGTGCTGCCCTCGTCCACCAACCCGACGCGGCCCTTCACGGTGAACACGCTGGACGAGCACCTCGACATGCTCATGGTGTGCCACCACCTGGATTCATCCATCCCCGAGGACCTCGCCTTCGCGGAGAGCCGCATCCGACGCGAGACCATCGCGGCCGAGGACATCCTCCATGACATCGGCGCGCTCTCGATGATGTCGTCCGACAGCCAGGCCATGGGCCGACTCGGCGAGGTGATCACCCGCACCTGGCAGACCGCGGACAAGATGAAGAAGCAGCGCGGCGCGCTGAAGGGCGACGGCCGCCACGACAACGCCCGGGCCACGCGCTACATCGCCAAGTACACGATCAACCCGGCCATCGCGCATGGCGTCTCGAAGCACATCGGCTCGGTGGAAATCGGCAAGCTGGCGGACCTCGTGCTCTGGTCCCCGGCTTTCTTCGGGGTGAAGCCGGATTTGGTGATCAAGGGCGGCAGCATCGTGGCCGCGCCCATGGGCGACCCGAACGCCTCCATACCCACGCCACAGCCGGTGCACTACCGGCCCATGTTCGGCGCCTTCGGCAAGGCGCTGACGGCCTCCTCGGTGGTGTTCGTGTCCCAGGCCGCCATCGCCGGCGGCCTGCGCGAGAAGCTCGGCGTGGCGAAGGACTTCGTGCCCGTCGAGAACGTCCGGGGCGGCATCTCCAAGGCCTCCATGATCCACAACGACGCCACGCCGCACATCGAGGTCGACCCCGAGACCTACGCGGTGACGGCGGATGGCGAATTGCTGGTCTGCGAGCCCGCCAAGGAGTTGCCGATGGCGCAGCGGTACTTCCTGTTCTGAGGTCGCCCTGCCCGCCGCGCATCCCCGCCCTGCGCGGGAGCGTCGCATCCGCGCTAGCGGGGGCGGGCCGGCTGCCCTAAGGCTGTCGCCTCGGGCGGCGCGCGACCGCCCGCGTCGGGGTGGCGATGGCTCAGGAGATCCGGCGCGCAACCGCCGTTCTGGCGGTGACGCAGGTCGTTGGCTGGGGAACGACGTTCTATCTGCCCGGCGTGCTCAGCCGCACCATGGCGGCCGACATCGGGGTCTCGCCCGAGTTCATCTTCGGCGGCGTAACCATCATGCTGGTGGTCTCCGGCGTGATCTCGCCGACCCTCGGCCGCCTGCTCGACAGGCACGGGGCCGCGCCGTTCCTGGCTGCGGGATCGTTGCTGACCGGCGTGTCGGTGGCGCTGCTCGGGCTCGTCACCGGACCGGTCACCTACGCGCTGGCCTGGCTGGCGCTGGGGATCTCCACCGCGCTGGCGCTCACGCTTCCTTCGTTCACCGCCATCGCGCAGCTCGCCGGGCACAACGCCCGGCAGAGCATGATCGTGCTGATGCTGATGACGGGCCTGTCCTCGTCGGTCGCCTGGCCCGTCACGGTGTTGCTGGAAGGCCTCGTCGGCTGGCGGTGGATGTGCATGATCTTCGCGGCCGTCCACGTGCTCGTCTGCGCGCCCCTGCACGCCTGGGTGCTGCCGCGGCGCAGGACCATGGAGCGCGGGGCCGCGGACGGCGCAGGCGGCGCCCCGCCGGTGGTCAAGCCCAGCGGCTTCCGCCCGGCCGTGATCGCCATGATGGCGGCGTTCGCGTGCTCGGGGTTCGTGTCCTGGGGGCTGTCGCTGCACATCGTGGAGCTGCTGCGTGAGGTCGGCATGAGCCCGAGCCTGGCCCTGACGCTCGGCTCCTCCATGGGCGCGCTGCAGGTGATCGCGCGGCTGATCGAGTTCCTGCTCGGCAAGCGGGTGTCGCCCATCGCCTCCGCCATCTTCGCCTCCCTGGTGATGACATTTTCCTTCGTGTTGGTGGCGGCGCTGAAGGGCTCGGTGGCGGGCGCGACGGCCTTCATCCTGATCTACAGCATCGGCTCGGGCCTGCTCGGCGTGACCCGGGTGGCGCTGCCGCTCTGGGTCTTCGGCTCGGCCGTCTACGGCACCTATTCGGGCAAGATCGCGCCCGTGCAGAACTTCTCCTTCGCGCTGGCGCCGCTCGTCTACGCCATCGTGGCCGAACAGGCCGGCGTGACCGCCGCGATCGCGATGTGCGGCGCGCTGGCCGCGCTGGCTGCGCTCTGCATGGTAGCGATCGGCCTCGTGGTGCGACGGCACCGGGCGGATGCCTAACTGGCGCGCGCCGTGCTAGGACGGGCGCGTTCACCATCGGAGTTCCGCCCATGCTTCGCGCCGCCGCCGTCGTCCGCAAGCCCGCCGTCAAGGCCGACCGCGTCGTGGACGCCGTCACCCTGGACCATGAGGGCCGCCATCGCCGCCGCGTGGCGCTGACCGGCGAGAAGGGCACGGAGTTCCTGCTCGACCTGGAGAAGGCGAGCGTGCTCAACGACGGCGACGCCCTGAAACTGGAAGACGGCTCGCTCGTGCTGGTGAAGGCCGCGCCGCAGAAACTCATCGAGATCCGGGCCGGCAATCCCAAGCGCCTGATGCGACTCGCCTGGCACATCGGCAACCGGCACACGCCCGCCGAGATCGGCGAGGACGCGATCTGGATCGAGGACGACCACGTGCTGGTGGAGATGGTGCGCGGCCTCGGGGCCGAGGTCGCCGCCGTGGAGCGCCCGTTCCAGCCGGAGCGCGGCGCCTATGAGGGCGGCCATGCGCACGCCCACCACGCCCATGATCACGGGCACGGCCACGAGCATGGTCACGCCCAGGGGGAGTCCTGCGGCTGCGGGCATGATCATAGCCATGAGCACGCCCATGATCATGCCCATGAGCACGGCTACTCGCATTCGCAAGACGAAGCGCACGCTCATCAGCACAGCCATGGCGAGGGCTGCGGCTGCGGGCACGACCATCACCACGAGCACGCCCATCACGGGCACAAGCATTCACATGGCTGAGAGCGGCATGCTGCCGCTGCTGGTCTGGCTGTCGCCGGCCTTTCCGGTGGGGGCCTTCGCCTATTCGCACGGGCTCGAATGGGCGGTGGAGACCGGGCAGGTCAAGGACGCCGCCACCGCCGAGGCCTGGCTGGCGGATCTCCTGGCGCTGGGCTCGGGCCGGAACGACGCCGTGCTGCTCGCCGCCGCTTGGCGGGCAGCGGCAGCGACCGACGACGAGGCGCTCTGCGGCGTCTGCGAACTGGCCAACGCCCTGCAGCCTTCGCGGGAGCGGCATCTGGAGGCCACGCAGCAAGGCAACGCCTTCCTCCTGGCCGTACGCACGGCATGGCCCTGCGCGGCGGTGGACCGGCTCGCCGCCTGCTGGAACGGCGATGTGGCCTATCCGGTGGCGCTCGGCGTCGCGGCGGCCGGACACGGTGTCCCGCTCGGCGCGACGTTGGAAGCAGCGCTGCTGGCCTTCGTGGGCAACCTGGTCTCGGCCGTGGTGCGCCTGGGGCCGATCGGCCAGACCGACGGCCAGCGCATCATTGCGGCGCTCGTGTCGGAGGTCCGCCGGGCAGCCGCCTTCGCGGAGGCTTCGACGCTCGACGACGTCGGCTCCGCGGCGTTCCGCTCCGACATCGCGTCGTTGAGGCATGAGACGCAGTATTCGCGGCTGTTCCGGTCATAGCACTGAGCGCCTGGTCCCCTGGATTGTTTCGTCGCTGCGCTCCTCGCTGGGACGGCTGGGGGCTGGCGTAGATCTTGGATGAGAAGCCGCAACACCGAGGAGTGCACACCATGACAAGATCCAGCCACGGCCCGCTTCGCGTCGGCATCGGCGGGCCTGTCGGATCCGGCAAAACGGCCCTGATGGAGGCGCTGTGCAAGCGCTTCCGCGACGCCTACGACCTCTGCGCCATCACCAACGACATCTACACCAAGGAGGACGCGCGCCTGCTCACCGTGGCGGGCGCCCTGCCCGAGGAACGGATCATGGGCGTCGAGACGGGCGGCTGCCCGCACACGGCCATCCGGGAGGACTGCTCCATCAATCTCGCGGCCATCGACCAGATGACGAAGCGCTTCCCCGGCCTGGACCTTATCCTGATCGAGTCGGGCGGCGACAACCTGGCCGCGACGTTCTCGCCCGAGCTGGCGGACATCACCGTGTACGTGATCGACGTGTCGGGCGGGGAGAAGATCCCCCGCAAAGGCGGCCCGGGCATCACCCGCTCGGACCTGCTGGTGATCAACAAGATCGACCTCGCCCCCTTCGTGGGCGCGAGCCTGGAGGTGATGGACCGCGACTCCAGGCTGATGCGGCGGGACCGACCCTATGTATTCACCAACGTGCGCTCGGGCGAGGGCGTGGAGGCCGTCGCGGCGTTCATCGAGAAAGCGGGCGGGCTGAAGGCCTAGCACGCACATTGCATCGGAAGGCGGGACTTTGTCCTTCGGAGATCCGCATGAAGCCTCACCTTCCTGCCGCCGCGGCCATCCTGATCCCTCTCGCCACCCCTGCCCTCGCCCATACGGGCCTTGAACCGCACATGCATGGGTTCGGGATGGGCTTCGCTCACCCCTTCTCCGGGCTCGACCACGTGATCGCCATGACGGCCGTCGGGCTTTGGGGCGGCTTTGTCGGCGGCGCGGCGCGGTGGGCCTGGCCGGCCGCCTTCATCGCCGCCATGGCCGCGGCGGCTACATTGGGGTCGGCGGGTGTGGCCTTGCCCTTCGCGGAGACTGGGATCGCGCTGTCGGTCGCCATCCTCGGCCTGGCGGTCGCCTGCGGTGTGCGGGCCCCGATCGCGCTCGGAGCCGCGCTGTGCGCCGCCTTCGCCGTCTTCCACGGCTACGCCCATGGGGCCGAGGCGCCCATGAATGCGGCAGGCCTTGCTTATGGAGCGGGCTTCCTGGCCGCAACCGCGGCGCTGCACCTCGCAGGCCTTGCGCTTGCAACCGTGGGCAAGCGGACCGGCTCGGCGCTGAGCCTGCGGCTCGCAGGCGGCGCCGTGCTGGCGGCCGGAGCCACGCTGCTGGTCGGCTGAAGGCACGCATCGGTCCCCCGCAGGCCAGTCCCGACCCCATGGCGCGCTATGCTGCATTGCAGGATGGCGCGCCTTTCTGTAGGCAGCGCCCAAACCCTGCGCCGGGATCCCAGCCCATGACCCTCGAGTCCTTCGTCCTCAAGCTCTCCTGCCCCAACCGGCCCGGCATCGTGGCCGCGGTCTCGACGCTGCTGTTCGAGGCCGGCTGCAACATCCTGGACGCGCAGCAGTTCGACGACACCGAGACCGGCCGCTTCTTCATGCGCGTCGTGTTCAACGGGGTGGAGAAGCAGCAGACCGCGGCGGACCTGCGGGAGCAGTTCCAGCCCGTGGCCGAGCGGTTCGGCATGGAATGGACGATCCGAGGGCGCGGCGAGCGCCGCAAGGTGATGCTGCTCGTGTCCAAGTTCGACCACTGCCTGGTCGACCTGCTCTATCGCCAGCGCAACGGCGAGCTGAACATGGACGTCTCGGCCGTGGTGGCGAACCACCCGCGCGAGACCTACTCCCACATCGATCTGGACGGCGCGCCCTTCCACTACCTGCCGGTGACGCGGCAGACCAAGATGGAGCAGGAGGCGCAGCTCTGGGACCTGGTCAAGAGCACCGGGACGGAGGTCGTCGTGCTCGCGCGCTACATGCAGGTGCTCTCGGACGGGCTCGCGGCGAAGCTCAGCGGCCGCTGCATCAACATCCACCACTCGTTCCTGCCGGGCTTCAAGGGCGCCAAGCCCTACCACCAGGCGCACGAGCGCGGCGTGAAGCTCATCGGCGCCACGGCGCACTACGTCACGTCGGACCTCGACGAGGGCCCGATCATCGAGCAGGACGTGGAGCGCATCTCCCACCGCGACACGCCGGACGACCTCGTCCGCAAGGGCCGCGACATCGAGCGGCGCGTGCTCTCCCGGGCGCTGGCCGACCACCTGGATGACCGCGTCATCCTGAACGGCCGCAAGACGGTGGTGTTCACCGGCTGAGGCGCCACGCTTCTGGCCCCTGGATCCCCTTCCCGGCCTGCTGCGCAGCCGCCGGGGATGACGGCGAGGACCGTCGGACCGCGCCCCTTCACGGCGCCTTCGGGCACTCCACTGCGAGCACGGCGCCCTTGGCGGCGGCGGCGATCTGGCCGGCGCTGAGGGGCTCGGCTGACCCGGCGCCCGCGCCGGGCTGGACGCCGTTCGCGGCCAGGAACCGCGCCACGGCCGCGCCGCTCACGGCGGGCCAACTTGTCGCCGGCGCCACGCCGGCCACCATCCTGGGCTCGGGCGCGTCCCCGGCGACCAGGCCGGCCACACGGCCACGACGGTCGAAGATCACCGTGCCGGCGGCCCCCTTCTGGAGGGGCGCGAAGACGCGCAGCGTCGCGGCGCCGGCGGGCGCGCGGGCTTCGGCCGCCGCCACGGCGAGTTGCGGATCGGGCGCGCCCGACAGGCCGAGCGCGACCAGCGGGGCGCCGTCGGCGAGCGAGTCAGCCGCGACCGGAAGCGCCGGCGCGCGCAGGCCGGCGGCCTCCAGCAGCCCCAGGCCCGCCGCCTTGTCGACCGCGAGGACTTTCGCCGGCTTGCGGTCCACGGTCGGCGCCGCGCACGCCGCGAGGGGCGCGGTCGTCACGGCGCGGCCGGGGGCGACCACCAAGGCCGAACCCAGGAGGGTCGGACCGCTCGCGGGCGCCGGGGGCGCGGCCGAAGCAGGGCCGGGCGCCGGGCCGGCGTTGGCCCGCGGTCCGCCCTGGGCCGGCGTCGTCGGGAACGGCTCGAAGCTGTTCGCGACGGCGATCGCGAGGCGGTCGAGCTCGTTTCCGGGCGTCGCCGGGTAGGTGAAGGTGAAGCCGCGCAGCCCTGCGGGGCCGCTTGCGATGCGCGTGTAGGTCTTCCGGCCCTCCAGATCGGCGGCGGTGACGAACCAGTCGGGGCGCAGCACCTTGTAGGTGGTGCGCCGGCCGGGGCCGTCCGCCTTGTAGCGATCGAACAGCGCCGGGAGGTCCGCCGGGCCGCCCGGCAGGCTGATCGTCTCCAGCAGTGCGCCGCCCGGCCCCGTGTAGCGGACGCCCCCGGGCACGGGTTGGGGCGGCCTGTCGAACAGGCGCCCGGGCACGCCGATGCGCACTCCGCTGCGCGGCTCCGCGATCTTGGCGAACCCCAACGCCTGCTTGGCCCGGGCGGCGGCGGCGTCCAGCGCGGCCCGGTCCTTCGGCTGCAGGATCCCGTCGGAGGAAACGCCGAGCCTCTTCTGGAAAGCCACGATGGCCCTGAACGTGAGCGGTCCGAAGCCGCCTGTTCCCGCGCCGGCGAAATCGCCGGTCCAGATGAGGGCTTCCTGGACCGCCTTGCGGTCCGCCTCGGGGAGCTGGTCGAAGGCGCTCCTGGCCGCGTCGTAGGCGGGGTCCTGCTTCGCCGCTGGCGGCGGCGCGCCCTGGGCCGCGGCGCGCGACGAGGCGCCCGGCGCCGAAAGGCAAGCCATGGCCGCGAGCCCCAGCAGGGCCGGCGCACGCCTCCGGCAGCGGTTCGCCATCGCGGATCTCCCTGGACCACCTTCAACTCGGCTTTTCAGAATGCCGCCTGTGAGGCTGGCCGCCAAGGGGCTCGCTTGCGGAAGCCCCACGGTAGGCCGCCCGATTCGTGATCTCACGCACATTGCGGCCCCAGGATGGAGTGCTACGCTTCAGCTCCGGTTTCCGCGGAGAATGCCCCATGCGCGCCGTCCTGAAAGCCCTGGCCCCGGTCATGGCGCTCGCCGCCATGCTCCTTGCCGCGCCAGTGGGCGCCCAGACCGGCAAGAGCTTCGTTCGGGACGACCTGGCCAGCGACGCCGTGCGGCTGGAGGAGACGCTACGCAAGGAGGGCGCGGCGGCGGCCCAGGGCAAGCAGGTCGAGCAACTTCGCCGGGACGCCGCCACCTTCATGGGCCGCGGTGACGCCCGCCGGGCGCTCACGCTCCTGGCCCAGGCGATCGCCCTCGATGCGCGCGACCCGGGCAGCTGGCTGGCCTACGGGCGGGCCGCCCTCGCGGTCGCCCCGGCGAACGCCACGGAGCGCTGGCGCCTGCAGGAGCGCGCCACGCAGGCGGCCTACGTGGCTTACCAGCGGGCGACGGCGCGCCCGGACGAGGCGGCGGCGCTCGCCGTCCTGGGCGAAGCCTACGCGCTCCGGGAGGTTTGGCGGCCGGCGCTGGACTCCTACCGGGCGAGCCTTCAGATCGCCGACAACGCCGCCATTCGCGGCGTGTACGAGGAGCTGCGGGACAAACACGGCTTCCGGGTGCTGGACTACAAGGTCGACAGCGACTCCTCCGCGCCCCGGGTCTGCTTCCAGTTCTCCGACCCGCTTGCGCGCGGGAAGGTCGATTTCACGCCCTATGTGGCGGTCTCCGGCAGCGCCAACGCGGCCGTGACGGCCGAGGACCAGCAGCTGTGCGTGGATGGGCTGAAGCATGGGGAGCGCTACGCGTTCGTGCTGCGGCAGGGGCTGCCGTCCAACGTGGGCGAGAGCCTGCTCAAGGCCATGGACTACGAGGTCTACGTTCGCGACCGCTCGCCCCAGGTGCGCTTCACGGGCAAGAACTACGTCCTGCCGCGGGTGGGCCAGGAGGGCATTCCGGTCGTCTCCGTGAACACCGCCAAGATGGACGTGACCATCGCGCGGATCGGCGACCGCAACCTGCTGCCCACCGTGCGGTCGGAGGACTTCCTGTCCCAGATCGGCGGCTACCGCGCCAAGCAGCTGGCCGAGGAGCAGGGCGTCAAGATCTGGTCCGGCACGCTGGACACCAAGCAGGAGCTCAACCGCGACGTGGTCACCGCCTTCCCGGTGCTGGAGGCGGTCGGCAAGATGGAGCCGGGCGTCTACGTGATGACGGCGCGGCCCTCGGGGGAGCGCTCCGCCTCGGCGTCGGACGAGGAGGATTACCAGCTGCGGGCCACGCAGTGGTTCGTGGTGTCCGATCTCGGGCTCACCTCCTTCGTGGGCGAGGACGGCGTCCATGTGCTGGTCCGGTCTCTCGCCAGCGCCGAGCCGCTGGGCGGCGTCGAGCTGCGGCTCGTGGCGCGCAACAACGAGGTGCTGGCGACCAAGCCGACGGACGCCTCGGGCTATGTCCGCTTCGATCCCGGCCTCGCCCGGGGAACCGGGGGCCTCGCTCCCGGGCTGGTCGTGGCCTCGGACTCGAAGGGCGACTATGGCTTCCTGGACCTGGGCCAGGCGGCCTTCGACCTCAGCGACCGCGGCGTGAAGGGGCGCGTCGCCCCCAAGGCGCTGGACGCCATGCTGTACACGGAGCGGGGCGTCTACCGCTCGGGCGAGACGGTGAACGTCACGGCGCTCCTGCGCGACCTGAAGGGGGTCGCGGTTCCGGGCCTGCCGCTGACGCTCGTGGCGAAGCGTCCGGATGGCGTGGAGTACAAACGCGCCGTCGTCGAGGACCAGGGCCTCGGCGGACGGGCCTTCTCCCTGCCGCTGCTGCCGGGCGCGGCGCGGGGCACGTGGCGGGTGCAGGCCTATTCGGACCCCAAGGCGCCAGCGCTGGGCGAGGTCACGTTCCTGGTCGAGGACTACGTCCCCGAGCGGCTGGAGCTGGAGCTCAAGCCCCGCCAGCCGAGCCTGAGGCCCGGCGAGCCTGCGCAGGTCGACCTTTCCGCCCGCTACCTTTACGGCGCCCCGGGCGCGGACCTGGAGGTTTCCGGCGAATACAGCATCCAGCCCATGGACGGCGCGCCCATGCCGGGGCTCGACGGCTACGTGGTCGGCCTGCAGGACGAGCCGTTCGAGAACGTCACGGCGGAAATCGAGGACAAGGCGACCACGGACGCGAAGGGCCGCGCCACGGTTTCGGTGGACCTGCCCGACCCGGCCGCGCCCCGGCCCGTGCAGGCCAAGGTCACGCTGCGGGTCGGCGAGACCGGCGGGCGCGCCATCGAGCGCTCCGTCACCATCCCGATCCGCCCCAAGGGGCCCGTCGCGGCCGTGAAGAAGCTCTTTGGCGACCTCGCCGAAGGAGCCGCCGCCACTTTCGACGTGCTGTATGTCGCGCCGGACGGCCAGAAGCTGGCCCGCAAGGGCCTGCAGTGGACGCTCAACAAGGTCGAGCGCCGCTACCAGTGGTTCAATCAGGACGGACGCTGGAACTACGAGGCCGTGAAGTCTGTGCGTCGGCTCTCCGACGGCGCCTTCGACGTGGCGACCGACGCGCCCGCCCGCCTCAGCATCCCGGTGCAATGGGGCGCCTATCGGCTCGACGTGCGCGGCGGCGGCGAAGGCGGGGACACGAGCGTGACGTTCACGGTCGGCTGGTCCGGCGACGCCACGGCCGAGACGCCGGACCTGCTCGAGGTCACCCTCGACAAGGCGGCCTACAAGGCCGAGGACACCATGTCCCTGAAGCTCGCGCCGCGGTTCGCCGGCAAGGCGACGGTCGCCATCGTGGGCGACACGGTCCACGACCTTCAGGTGATCGACGTGAAGCCGGGCGAAAACACGGTTTCCATTCCGGTGAAGTCGGACTGGGGCGCCGGCGCCTACGTCGTCGCGCTGGCTCACAGGCCGCTGGACACGGCCGCCAAGCGGCTGCCCGGTCGCGCGCTCGGCGTCGCGTGGTTCGCGCTGGACAAGGAGGCGCGCTCGATCGGCGTGTCGCTCGGCGCGCCCGAGAAGATGCGGCCTCGTGGCAAGCTCAGCCTGCCGATCCGCCTGGCCGGGCTCGCGGCCGGCGAGGAGGCCTACGTCACCGTCGCGGCCGTGGACGTCGGCATCCTCAACCTCACCCGCTACGAGGCTCCAAAGCCCTTCGACTATTTCTTTGGCCAGCGGCAACTCTCCACCGAGATCCGCGACCTCTACGGCTACCTGATCGACGGCATGCAGGGCACTCGCGGCGCCATCCGGGCCGGCGGCGACGTGGGCGCCCTGTCGGCGGACGTCAGCCCGCCCACGCAGGAGCCGGTGTCGCGCTATTCCGGCGTGGTGAAGGTCGGGCCGGACGGGACCGCGACCGTCGATTTCGACATCCCGGGCTTCAACGGGACGGTGCGGGTGATGGCCGTCGCATGGGCCAAGGGCCGGGTGGGAGGCGCGACGGCGGACGTGATCGTGCGCGATCCGGTGGTGGTCGCCGGCACGCTGCCGCGCTTCCTCAACCTGGGGGACCAGTCGCGCTTCTTCATGCAGATCGACAATGTCGAGGGGCCGGCGGCAGAATACGCCGTCGACCTCGACGTGCACGGGCCACTCGTGATCCCGGCGGCCTCCACCCGCACCACCGTGAAGCTCGACGCGAACGGCAAGGCCAGCGTGGTCATCCCGGTGACCGCCGCCGGCGTGGGCCTGTCCGGCATCGACCTGCGCCTGACCGGGCCGGGGGTCGACGCGACGCAGAGCTTCGCGCTGCGCATCCAGCCCGGCGCCTCGCCGGTGTACCGGCGCATGGTCCGGAGCTTCCCGGCGGGGTCCAGCATCACCCTGTCGAGCGACCTCCTGGCCGACTTCGTGCCCGGCACGTCGGCCGTGTCGCTCGCTGTATCGCCCGCAAGCGCGATCGACGTGCCGGCCCTGCTGCGGGCCCTGGACCGTTATCCGTATGGCTGCTCCGAGCAGACGGTGAGCCGCGCCATGCCGCTGCTCTACGTCAACAAGCTCGCCCGGACGGAGGCGCTGGCGCTCGACGACCAGGCTGACAATCGCATTCGCGAGGCCATCGACCGGGTGCTGTCGCGGCAGGATTCCAACGGAGCCTTTGGGTTGTGGTCGGTGGGCGGGTCTGAGGACCTGTGGCTCGACGCCTATGTCACCGACTTCCTGACCCGGGCCCGCGAGCGCGGCTTCGCCTTGCCGCAGCGGGCGCTCGACATCGCTCTGGACCGTCTACGCAACACGGTCGCCAACGCGACCGAGGTGGAGGAAGGCAAGGGCCAGGACCTCGCCTACGCCATCTATGTGCTCGCCCGGAACGGTCGGCCCGTGATGGGCGACCTGCGCTACCTGGCCGACACGAAGCTGAACGCCTTCGGGTCGGCGCTGTCGCGCGCCCAGGTCGGGGCGGCCCTGGCGCTGCTCGGCGACCGCGGACGGGCGCAAACCGCCTTCGGCTCGGCGCTGGACAAGATCCGCGCCACGAAGGACGAGCGCATCTCGCGGCCGGACTACGGCTCGCGGCTGCGCGACAGCGCGGGCATCCTGGCGCTGGCGGCGGAGTCCAACCAGGGCCGCGACCTCCTGCAGAAGGCCAGCGCCGTCGTGGAGGAGGCCCGCACCGGCGTGAGCTATACGAGCACGCAGGAGAACGCCTGGATGGTGCTGGCCGCCGAGGGCCTGTCCAAGGAGGCAGAGACGCTGCGCACGACGGTGGACGGCACGCCCCAGCAGGGCGCGCTTTACCGGGCGTGGAAAAGCGAGGCGCTGGACGGCCGCTCCGTCGTTGTCGCCAACGCCGGTCAGGTCGCCTCCCAGGCGGTGATCACGCTCTCCGGCGTGCCCGCCACGCCGGAGCCAGCCGCGAGCCAGGGCTATACGGTTGAACGCAGCTTTTACAAGCTCGACGGAATCAAGGTGGAGCCCACCAGCATCCGGCAGAACGACCGGCTCGTCGTGGTGCTCAAGGTGACCGAACCGGAGGCGAAGTTCGCCCGCCTGCTCGTGGTCGACATGCTGCCCGCGGGGCTTGAGATCGACAATCCGAAGCTCGTGGACAGCGACAGCCTCAAGAGCCTCTCCTGGCTAAAGCGGGACGTCGAGCCTGTCGCCGCGGAGTATCGCGACGACCGCTTCGTGGCGGCGCTCGACCGCTCGCCGGACCAACCCGCCGTGTTCAGCCTCGCCTACATGGTCCGGGCCGTGTCGCCTGGCCGCTATGTGCATCCGCCGGCGACCGCCGAGGACATGTATCGCCCGGACCGGTTCGGCCGCACCGCCTACGGATCGCTGGAAGTGACGCCGGCGCGGTGAGGCGATGAGCGGGACCAATCATGGCGGCCAGCCACCTCCTCACACCCTGAGGATCAGGTTCGGCCTCATGGCGGCGAAAGGGGCGCTGGCCGCGCTCGCCCTGGCCGGCGGACTCGCCCTCGCCATGTGGGCCTATGCGGAGACGCTGGGCCCGCTCGACCTGTCCCGCGCCAACGACGGTTCCGTCACGGTGACGGACCGGGACGAGCGCCTCCTGCGGGCTTTCACCACGCCGGACGGGCGTTGGCGGCTGCCGGTCACGACCGCGGAGGTGGACCCGCGATTCGTGTCCATGCTGACCGCCTATGAGGATCGGCGTTTTCGCTCCCACCCCGGGGTGGACTGGCGCGCCGCCCTGCGCGCGGCGTGGCAGGCGGCGCGCAGCGGGCGCGTGGTGTCCGGCGGGTCCACGCTGACCATGCAGGTGGCGCGGCTGCTGGAGCCCCGGGAGGAGCGGACCTTGGCCGCCAAGCTGCGGCAGGCCGTGCGCGCCGTGCAACTCGAGAGACGGTTCAGCAAGGACCAGATCCTCGATCTCTATTTCGCGCTGGCGCCCTATGGGGGCAACATCGAGGGCCTCAGGGCGGCCTCCCTGGCCTATTTCGGCAAGGAGCCGAAGCGGCTCACTTCCGCCGAGGCGGCGCTGCTGGTCGGCCTGCCGCAATCCCCGGAGACGCGCCGGCCTGACCGCTTACCCGGCGCGGCCCGGGCGGCGCGGGATCGGGTCCTGGAGCGAGCGGCGCGGTTCGGGGCGCTGGGGCGGCCCGAAGCCACGCTGGCGCTGGCGGAGCCTGTCCCGACCGCCCGTCGCCCGGTCCCCATGCTGGCGCCGCACGCAGCGGAGGCCGCCCTGCGGGCGGACCCGGCCCGGCGCATCCACCGGCTCACCGTCGAGGCGCGGCTGCAGGCCGCGCTGGAGGGCCTGGCGAGGGAGCGCGCGGAGGCGCTTGGGCCCAGGCTGTCCGTCGCCGTCCTGGTTGTCGACAACGCCACCGGCGAGGTGCGGGCCCATGTGGGCGCGGCCGACTACCTTTCGACCGAGCGCGCCGGGGCCATCGACATGGCGAACGCGGTGCGCTCGCCGGGGTCGGCGTTGAAGCCGTTCATCTACGCCCTCGCCTTCGAGACCGGGCTGGCCCATCCGGAAACGATCCTGGACGACCGGCCGTCGCGCTTCGGGCTCTACAGTCCCGAAAATTTCGATCTGTCCTACCAGGGCGCCGTCACGGCGCGGCGGGCGCTGCAGCTGTCGCTCAATGTCCCGGCGGTGGAGTTGCTGAACGACGTCGGCGCCGCCCGTTTTCTCGCCCGCCTCAGGCAGGCGGGCGCGGACGTCGTCGTGCCCAAGGAGGCCGCGCCGGGCCTTGCAGTGGGCCTGGGCGGGCTCGGCATCCGGCTGACCGACCTCGTGCGGCTCTACGCCGGGCTGGCGCGCGGCGGAGAGGCGCCGGCCCTGGTGTGGCGGGCGGACCAGCCGCCGACGGGCGAGCCGGGACGGCGGGTCGCGGAGCCGCTGTCGTCCTGGTACGTGTTCGACATCCTGCGCGGGGCGCCGCCGCCGCAGAACGCGCCGGCGGGGCGGATCGCCTACAAGACGGGCACCTCCTACGGCTATCGCGACGCCTGGGCGGTCGGGTTCGACAAGCGGGTGACGATCGGGGTGTGGGTCGGACGGCCGGACGGGGCCGCCGTGCCGGGGCTCATCGGCCGGCAGGCGGCCGCGCCCATCCTGTTCGACGCCTTCGCGCGGCTCGGCGGCGAGCCGGAGCCGATCGCGGCTCCCCGGGACGCGCTGTTCGCCACCAGCGCGACCCTGCCCCCTCCCCTGCGCCGGCTGCGCCATGACGCGCCGCGCACCCAGGCTGCCGCCGCCAACGCTCCGCTGAAGATCGCGTTTCCGCCCGATGGGGCGCGGGTGGACCTCGGGCTCGCCGCGGCTCCGGGCGAGGCGACGCTCGCCCTGAAGGCCCTGGGAGGCGTACCGCCGCTCACCTGGATGGTGAACGGCCGCCCCGTGGGCGAGCCCGAAGCCCGGCGCCAGGGGACCTGGAAGCCGGACGGCGCCGGCTTCGCCCGGGTCTCGGTGATGGACGCAGCCGGGGCGACCGACAGCGTGGTGGTGCGGCTCGAGTAAAGCCTACCTTCCCCTGAGGGGGAGGGTGGCGGCTTCGCCGCTCCGGCCGGGGATGCCAGCGCTGACATCCAGGACTCAGCCCAGCTTGCGCATGACCTCGGCGGCGATGGCGAGGGAGGAGGTCAGGCCCGGGCTCTCGATGCCCAGCAAGTTGACCAGGCCCGGGACGCCGTGGTCGGCGGGGCCGTCGATGCGGAAGTCGGGGGCCGGGTCGTGCGGGCCGGCGATCTTGGGGCGGATGCCCGAATAGCCAGGCGCCAGCGCGTTCTCCGGCAGGCCGGGCCAGTATTTGCGGATGGCGGCGTCGAAGCCCTCGCCGCGCCTGGGATCGACCTCGTAGACGAGGTCGTCCACCCACTCGATGTCCGGGCCGAAGCGCGCCTGGCCGCCGAGGTCGATGGTGAGGTGGACGCCGAGCCCGTGAGTGTGCGGGGCCGGGTAGATCAACCGGGTGAAGGGCGCCTTCGCGGTGAGCACGAAGTAGTTGCCCTTGCAGAACTGGGTGTCCGGCACGCGGGCGGGGTCCAGCCCGTCCACCGCGCGGGCGACGCGGGAGGCGTGCAGGCCGCCGCTGTTGATGAGCAGCGTCGTGGTGATCCGCATGGGCTCGGCGCCGCCGGTCTCCACCACGATGCTGTTGCCCGTGGCGTCCGCCCGCAGGAAGGGCGTGTGGAAGGCGAACATGGCCCCCGCCTCCTCCGCGTCGCCCTGCAGGGCGAGCATGTAGGCGTGGCTGTCGATGATGCCGGTCGAGGGCGACCACAGGGCCCCGACCGTGTTCAGCGCCGGCTCCATGGCGAGCGCCTCGGCGGCGCTGATCATGGTCAGGTCGTCGCAGCCATTGGCGAGGCCCTTGGCGCGGATCGCCTCCACGGCGGCGAGTTCGACCTCGTCGGTGGCCACCACCAGCTTGCCGCAGCGCCGGTGCGGGACGTGATGGCTCTCGCAGAAGGCGTAGAGCTCACGCCGGCCCTCGACGCAGAGGCGGGCCTTGAGGCTTCCGGCCGGGTAATACAGCCCGGCGTGGATCACCTCGCTGTTGCGCGAGGAGGTCTCCGTGCCGATTCCCTCGGCCTGCTCGAGCACGATCACCGACCGTCCGGAGAGCGCCAGCTCCCGGGCGACCGCGAGGCCGACGACGCCGGCCCCGACCACGATGGCGTCGACGTCGCTCATGCTAGACGAGCTTGGCCGCGCGCGGGTCGCGCCGGGCGAGGCGGGACAGCAGGTATTCCACCTCGGCCTTGGCGGCGGGCGTGATGGAGGAGCCCGGCTTGCGCTGCGCGTCCGAGGCCAGGATGCCGCGCCGCTTCAGCACGTATTTGCGCACGGCGAGGCCGATCGCGGGCTGCTGCTCGTAGCGCACCAGCGGCAGGTGGGCGTCGAAGAGATCGTGCGCCGCGTCGCGCTGGCCCTCGGCGGAGAGGCGCACCACGTCCACCAGCATCTCCGGGAACGCATATCCGGTCATGGCGCCGTCGACGCCGCGCTCCATCTCGAAGTCGAGGAACAGCCCGCCGTTGCCGGTGAGGATGGAGACGTGGCGGAGCCCGCCCTCGGCCTCGAAGCGGCGCAGGGTCGAGATCTTCTCCAGGCCAGGCCAGTCCTCGTGCTTCAGCATCACGCAGGAAGGGTTGTCCATGATGATGCGCTGGATCACCTTCGGGGTCATGACCACCGAGAGGGTCAGCGGATAATCCTGGATGCAGAAGGGGATATCGGTCCCGATCGCCTCCACCGCCTGGGCGTAGTAGCCGACGATCTGGTCGTCCGTGCGCAGCGAGGGCGGCGGGGCGATCATGACGCCGCCTGCGCCGGCGTCCATGACGGTCCGGGCCAGGGAACGCATGGCGGCGAAGCCGGGCGCGGACACGCCGACCAGCACGGGCAGGCCCTGGGCGCGCCGAATGATGCGGGTGGCGAACTCGACCGCCTCGGACCCATCGAGCTTGGGCGCCTCGCCCATGATGCCCAGGATGGTCATGCCGGTCGCGCCGATCTCGCGGTACCAGTCGACCATGCGGTCGGTGGAGGCCCAGTCGATCTCGCCCGATTCGGCGAACGGGGTCGGGGCGATCGGGTAGACCCCCTTGGCGTGAATTCCAAACATCAGGCGCTGCTCCCGGCGATTTTTCTCCCCCTGCGTCTAGGACGGCCCGGGCGGGCGAGCAAGCGCGCCGGACGCATGGCGGAAAGGCGTTGGTTCGGCCTTGGGGATGAATGCCTCTCCCGTCCTTGCGAGGAGCGCAGCGACGAAGCAATCCGGGGGCCATGCGCGCGACCCTCTCCTTATGGTGGCGCCCAGTCCCCCCTGGATCCCCTTCCCCTGCGCGGCTTCGCCGCTCCGGCCGGGGATGACGGCGGTGGGGTTGGGTCGCCTTCCCCCGTCCTTGCGAGGAGCGCAGCGACGAAGCAATCCAGGGGCAAGGCGCGCCGGTCTGTCCGTTGGCGATGAGGATGGCGCCCAGTCCCCCTGGATTGCTTCGTCGCCCTTTGGGCTCCTCGCAATGACGGGGGAAATTCTCTCCCGCGCAGCGGGGGAGATGTCGGCGAAGCCGACAGAGGGGCCATTCCGACGGCTCCATTGTTGCGGTTT
>NZ_PVZS01000023.1 GCF_003004785.1 Alsobacter soli | reverse complement strand
GCGCCGCCATGGTGCTGGAGGACGCGCGCTAGCAGTCCAAAGCTACAGTTCGGTGGTTCTTTAACGGCGCTTCAAAGCGCCGACGGGATGTCGCACGCCCGTCAAGGGTCAACCTGGAATCGTACGCGACAATACCACGCTCTCCGGAGCGGCGGCGCGGAGGAACGGATCAAAGCGAAAAGCCATTGGCGAAGGACAGGCCTCGCATGCAGGAAAGACCCGCTCAATGGCTCTTCACCCTCGCCATTCTTCGCAATTGTCTTCTTCTTCTCCATTTTTCTCTCGTACTCGACCAGACAACTCCCAAACGTTGCTGTGTGTTTCGCACTTGCGCTGGAATTTTGTTCGCCAGCGACCGCAACACCTTCTGAGCCGGGCGGCGCAGGGCTACGAGGTCTATTTCGTCGAGGAGCCGATGTTCCGCCTGGACGCGATCCCGGCCCTGGAACTTCAGGAGACGGCCGACGGCGTCACCGTGGCCATCCCCATCCTGCCCTCCGGCGTCAACGCACTCCAGGCCACGCGGCTGCAGCGGCGCCTTGTGACGGACCTGGTCGAGCGCATCGCGCCCGAGAAGCTGCTCCTCTGGTACTACACACCGATGGCGCTGCCCTTCACGCGCCATTTGTCGGCCGACGTCGTCGTCTACGACAACATGGACGAACTGTCCGCCTTCCTCGGGGCGCCGCCGCGGACCCTTGCGCTCGAGCGTGAACTGCTGCGCCGCGCCGACGTCGTGTTCACGGGCGGGCACAGCCTGTACGAAGCCAAGAAGGGCCGTCACGCCAACATCCATCCTTTTCCGAGCAGCATCGACAAGGCCCACTTCGGCAAGGCCCGCGCCTATGGCGGCCAGGAGCCGGCCGACCAGGCCGGCATTCCCGGCCCGCGCCTCGGCTTTTTTGGCGTGATCGACGAGCGCATGGACCTGGAGCTGGTCGCCCGCGCGGCGGACCTGCGGCCCGACTGGCGCTTCGTGATGATCGGCCCGGTGGTGAAGATCGACCCCGACATCCTGCCCCAGCGGCCGAACCTGCACTGGCTGGGCGGCAAGGATTACGACGAGCTGCCGTCCTACCTGGCCGGCTGGGACGTCGGCGTGATGCCCTTCGCCCTAAACGAGGCGACCCGCTTCATCAGCCCCACCAAGACGCCCGAGTTCCTCGCCGCCGGCGTTCCCGTCGTGTCCACCGCCATCCGGGACGTCGTCCGGGGCTACGGGCAGGACGGCCTGGTCGTGATCGCCGACACCCCGGAGGATCTGGTGCTCAAGGCCGAGCGGCTGATGACCGCTCCCCGCGCGGACTGGCTCGCGGCCGTGGACCGGAAGCTCGCCGCCGATTCATGGGACCGCACCTGGTCGGAGATGAACGCGCATATCCGCGCCGCCGCCCGCGCCGCGAGCCGCCCACGCGCCGCCCGCAGCGAGGAGGTCGCCGCCGATGCCGCCCGCCTTTGATTGGCTCATCGTCGGGGCGGGTTTCGCTGGCAGCGTGCTGGCCGAACGCCTCGCCGCCGAGCGCGGCGACAGCGTTCTCCTCATCGACCGGCGTCCGCACGTGGGCGGCAACGCCTACGACCGCCTGGACGCCGCGGGGGTGCTGATCCACCAGTACGGCCCGCACATCTTCCACACCAACTCGGAGCAGATCTTCGACTACCTGTCCCGGTTCACCCGGTGGCGTCCCTATGAGCACCGCGTGCTCGCCAAGGTGGACGGCATGCTGGTGCCCATCCCCATCAACCTGGACACGGTCAACAAGCTGTACGGGCTGAACCTCACATCCGAGCAGCTTGAGGGCTGGCTCGCCGCCCGCGCCGAACCTGTCGACGAGATCCGCACCTCCGAAGACGTGGTGGTGAGCAAGGTCGGCCGGGAGCTCTACGAAAAGTTTTTCTGCGGATACACGCGCAAGCAGTGGGGCGTCGACCCGAGCCAGCTGGACAAGTCGGTGACGGCCCGGGTGCCGACCCGCACCAACCAGGACGACAGGTATTTCGGCGACGCCTTCCAGGCTATGCCGGCCGAAGGCTTCACCCGCATGTTCGAGCGCATGCTCGACCACCCCAACATCACCAAGCGCCTTGGCGTGGACTACGCCGACCTGAAGGATGAGGGCCTGGCCCGCCGGATCATCTTCACCGGCCTGGTGGACGAGTATTTCGGCTACCGCTTCGGCAAGCTGCCCTATCGATCCTTGCGGTTCGATCACAGGACCCTGGACCAGGAGCAGTTCCAGCCCGTGGCGGTCGTCAACTATCCCATGTCGGAGGACTACACCCGCATCACCGAGTACAAGCACCTGACCGGCCAGAAGCACCCGAAGACGAGCATCACCTACGAGTATCCCCAGGCGGAGGGCGATCCCTACTACCCGGTCCCGCGGCCTGAAAACGCGGAGCTCTACAAGCGATACGAGGCGCTCGCGATGAGCACGCCGGATGTATGGTTCGTCGGCCGGCTCGCGACCTACCGCTACTACAACATGGACCAGGTGGTCGGTCAGGCCCTGGCCACCTTCAGGCGGATCGAGCAGGCCGTGCCGCGGACGGGCGCGGGCGAGGCCGCGCTCGCCCCGGCCGCTTCGTAAGCCCTCGTTATGTCCTCAAGCGCAAATGGCGCCCTCAGGGCTCGACCGGAGCTCTGGGGCGGGCTCGAATGCACCGTGGCGCGGATCGGCGACCGCTGGCGTGACCAGTTCCGCGAAACGGGTCACTCCGACAGGGAGTCGGATCTGGCGGCCATCGCTGCCCTCGGGATCCGGACCCTGCGCTACCCGGTTTTGTGGGAGAGCATCGCTCCCGATCGCCCCGACGAGGCGGACTGGTCCTGGCACGACCGCCGCCTCCGCGTGCTCCGCGATCTCGGCATCACCCCGATCGTCGGGCTCGTCCACCATGGCGCCGGGCCGCGCTACACGAGCCTGGTCGATCCGCAGTTCCCGGAGAAGCTTGCCGTTCACGCGGGGCGGGTGGCGGAGCGCTATCCCTGGCTCGAGATGTTCACCCCGGTGAACGAACCGCTCACGACCGCGCGCTTCGCCGGGCTCTACGGCCATTGGCACCCGCACGGCCGCGACTACCGCACCTTCCTGGCCGCACTGGTGAACGAGTGCCGTGGCGTGCAATCGGCCATGCAGGCGATCCGCCAACATATCCCCGGAGCCCGGCTGGTGCAGACGGAAGACCTTGGCCGCGTCTACAGCGCGCCGGAACTGGCGTATCAGGCGGACTACGAGAACGAGAGGCGCTGGCTCAGCTTCGACCTGCTCTGCGGGCGCATTGGTTCGGACAGCAACTGGCGACCCGAATTGCGGGAGAATGGCGTGTCGGACGCTGCGCTGGACCAGCTCGCCGCGGCGCCATGCCCGCCGGACGTCATCGGGATCAACCACTACCTGACCAGCGACCGCTATCTCGACCCGGATCTCGACGCCTACCCGCCGCAAATCCACGGCGGCAACGCGTGGACTCGGTACGCCGACGTGGAGGCCGTGCGGGTCGACATCCCGGATTCGATCGGTCCCGAGGCCCGGCTGCGCGAGGCCTGGGAGCGCTATCACCACATCCCCTTGGCGATCACCGAGCTTCACCTCGGCTGCACCCGCGAGGAGCAACTGCGGTGGCTCTCGATGACTTGGAACGCCGCGCGGCGCCTCGCCGGGGAAGGCGTGGACATGCGCGCGGTCACCCTCTGGTCGATGCTGGGAGCGGTGGACTGGAATTCGCTGCTCACCCGCGACGAGGGCCATTACGAGCCCGGGGTCTTCGACGCCCGGTTCTGCCCGATCCGGCCCACTGCGCTGGCCGGGGCGGCGCGCCAGATCGTGGAGACCGGCGCTTTCGATCACCCGGTGCTGGATGGTCGAGGCTGGTGGGAACGTCCGAACCGGTTCCTGAGAGCCAAGGCGGCCGCCGCGCCCGACATCTCGCCGGGCGCGCGTCGTCTGATGATCGTCGCCTTTGCTCCGGCGGCCCGGGACCGCATCGCTGCGGCCTGCCACATGCGCGGGCTGGCGATGGTGACCTGCTCCCTGGAGGAGGCGCTCGGCAACCTGCGATCGGGCGAGAGCCCTCCCTGGGCCGTGTTGGCCGACGATCGGTTCTGGCGGGGCGACGCTTCGGCCGGCCATGCCCATGAACTGGCCGCCGCATGCCGTCGCAAGGGCCTGGCCTGCGTGGCTGTTTCGGAGCTCGAGACGGCCGATCCGAGCACCCTTGCTGACGTCCTGGACGGCGTCGTCGACATTGCCGCCGGCGCGGGGACGGGCGCCTAGACGGCGCTCCGGCCGGTCTCCGCCCTCAACCCCTGGGTGTGGCGCACAGGGCCGGCTGCGAGCCCCATCATGGCGTCCAGCAGTGACGTCGCGGTGGGGTTGGCCCCGGGCGCGTCCTGGAACAGACGCAGGGTCGAGACAAGTTCCTTGGTCTTGCGAAACTGGTCCTCGATGAATTCGGTCGAGGGCGGGCGGGACCTCAGGGGTCGCGCGCCACCCGCAAGCCGTTCGCGTAGAACCGGACATCGTAGTCGTATTTGTAGCGCGACGCGGAGCGCACATAGCGCGGGTCGTTGTTGAAGGAGCCGCCTCGAAGCACCCGTTCCTGGCAGCGGGGCTTCACCCAGGCGGACCCGTCCGACGGCGCGCCCCGATAGGAGTCGTTCCAGCAGTCCTGCACCCATTCGGCCACGTTGCCGGACACGTCGTAGAGGCCGAGCGGGTTGGGTGGGTAGCGCCCGGTTTCGACGGCGTTGTCGGCGGGTTCCGGACCATTGCAGCCGGTGCAATGGGCGTGCCCCTTCTCCATGGAGCCGCCCCAGTAGTAGCTGGTGGTCGTGCCGCCGCGCGCGGCGAACTCCCACTCGGCCTCCGTGGGCAAGCGGTAAGACTTTCCCGTCTTCCTGGACAGCCAGGCCACGTATTGCTGGGCGTCGTCCCAGTCGAGGTTGGAGGCGGGCCGCGCCCCGCGCCCGGCCCCGCGGTCGGGCGCCGCATAGGCGCAACCGCCGTCGGCCACGCAAGCGTCCCACTCCTCGAACGTCACCTCCCGCTGGCCGATCAGGAAGGGCTTGTGCAGCGTGACCGGGTGCGCCGGGGCTTCGAAGGGGAAGCGTTCCGCGGAGCCCATCACAAAGGCCCCTGGGCGCACCAGCACGAGCTGCGGGCACGTCTCGCAGTCCTGGACGAGGGCGGGCCCCTCGGCCGCCCGGCTCGGGGCCGGAGGCTGGCTCGGGACCGGCGCGGGCGCGACCGGTTCTTCCGCCGCCTTGGGGGCCAGCGCCTTCAGGCGGGCGCGGGCCTGGGCGGCGTAGCGCCCGTTGGGATAGGCGTCGAGATAGGTGCGGAAGTCGGCGGCGACGTTCCTGTCCTTGATGACGTTCCAGAAGCGCGTCTCCAGGCCGTCATCGGCGGGCTGCGCGGCGCGCGGCGCCTCGGCGGGACGCCGGGTCTGCGCGACCGCCCCGCACCACGATGACGCGACCAGGGCGAGGGCCGCGAGAACGGTCCAGCCGTGACGGAGCGGGCGGCGGGCCATGTCAGCGCACATAGACCGTGATCTTCTTGGACATGACGGGCGGCGAATGCGGGATGTGGTCCTTGTCGCCCAGGAGCAGCTGGAGCGTGTGCGGGCCCGGCGGCAGGGTGAGCACCACCTCCGTCTGCCCGTTGCCGAGATGCACGTGGTTGTAGTCGTTGGGGATCGGCTTGGTGAGATCGCCGGGATCGGTGTCGATCAGCAGATGGTGATGCCCGGTGTCCGGCTTCGATACGCCGGCGGGCGCCACGCCCATCTCCTTGAGGCCGATCCGCACGGTGAACCGCTGCGGCACATGAATGCGATCCAGGGGATAGTGGAAGTAGACAACGGCGCCCGGAGGCGAGGGAGTCGCGGCCAGCGCGCCGAAACCCAGGCCTGCGGCCACCACGGCCGCCGCGACAAACAGGGGGATGGTCCGCGTCATGGTCCGGCCCTCCCTAGCGCTTCCGATGCTTCCTGGGACCCATCACGGTCACCTCGATCCGTTCGGTCATAACCGGCGGGTCGAAGGGGATGTGCTGGGCGTCGCCGAGTATGAGCTGAAGGGTGTGCTTGCCGGGAGGCAGGACGATCTTCTTCTCGGTCTGGCCCGCGCCGAAGTGGAGGTGCTTCGGGTCGTTCGGGATGGGCCGGTCGAGCGGCGGCGTTTCGACGTCGATGAGCAGGTGGTGGTGGCCCGTGTTCGCCTTGGTGACTCCCGCGGGCGCCACCCCCATGTTGCGCAGCCCGAACCGCACGGTGGTGCGCGGGTAGATGAGGGCGCCCTTGGGCGGGTACACGAAATACACCGCCGCGTCAGGCGGGGCCGGGGTGCGACCGGTAGGCGCTTCGGCCTGGGCCGCCGGGGAGCCCGCCTGGTCGGCCGCGGTCACGTGGATGATGGGCGACACGACCGGCGGATCGTGGGGCACGTGGTCCTTGTCGCCCAGCACCAGCTGGAGCGTGTGCGGCCCTGGGGACAAGGTCACCTCGGCCTGGGTCTGGCCCTTGCCGAAGTGGAGGTGGTTCGGGTCGCTCGGGATCTCGCGGTCGAGGTCCGGCGTGGGCGCGTCGATGACGAGATGGTGGTGTCCCGTGTTGGGCGCGTCCGTCCCGGCCGGCGCAACGGACATCCCGCTGACCCCGAACCTGATCGTCGCGTGCGTGGGGATGGTGGCCCCGTCCTGCAGGCCGTCGAAAAACACCGACGCGCCGGCCGGGGAGGGCGTGCGCGGCTTCTCGACGGTCGCGGCGTCCACGCGGACGTGCACCACCTCGGACGCCACAGGCGGGTCGTGCGGGACATGGTCCTGGTCGCCCAGCAACAGCTGCAAGGTATGCTCGCCCGGCGACAGGATGATTTCCGCCTCGGTCTGGCCCTTGCCGAAATGCAGGTGGTTGGGATCGTTGGGAATGGGGTGGTCGGGCGCGGGCAGCGGAGCGTCGATCAGCAGGTGGTGATGGCCCGAGTTGGGCTTGTTCACCCCGGCCGAAACAATGTCGACGTTCTCGGAGCCGAACTTCACCATGAAGCGGGACGGGACCGTGGAGCCGTCCTCCAGGCCGATGAAGAAGACCCGCGCCCCGGGCGGCGCGGCCTTGTGTCCGCTGGCTTCCTGCGCAGTGGCCGTGGCGGACGCGAGGCCGCCGAGCGAGAGTGCGACGAACATGTGGATCCACATGGTTCTGAGCATCGTGCACCCCCCGATCCGATCAGGGTTCTGGCCGCTCGCCGCCGGCGACGGTAACAACCAGGGATTCCCGAAACAAGGCGTACGCCCTACGCCATCCAGGGTAGGCCCGGGATCACGTTCCCTGGCCCGATGGCTGGGCTCCGTTCAAGGATCGCTCGCCTCCCTTCGCCAAGCTGTGAGCTCCGCCACGCTGTGGGGCGGAAATCGGCCTCAGGGGCGAACGGCGCGCCTCGATCAGCAGTGTCTCCAATTCAGCGGTGCGGGCGATCTGGGCCTGGAGCAGCGTCAGTCCGAACTCCGGGTATTCCAGCACCAGCTCGGACAGCACGTCGCGTCGGATCCGGAGGGCCCGCATGGGCGTCAGCGCGGTCACGGTCGCGCTGCGCCGCGAGCTGGTGAGGGCGCCCATCTCGCCGACGATCGCGTGGGGCTCCGTCAGGCCAAGCCGGAGGGAGCATGCTCCTTCGTCGATGCTGATCGCAGCCTGGCCCGACAAGATCACCAGCGCGTCATGGGCTTCGTCGCCTTCGCGCATGAGGACGTCCCCGGGCGAAAAGGCGACCCGCTCGCCGGTGAAGGCGAGCAGCTTCAGCCGGGCGGTCTCCAGCGACGCCAGCGCGGGCGCGCACCGGAGCGCCCGGACCATCTCCCCAAGCGAGTCCGGAACCGCGGGTTCGGGCGAAGCTGAAGGAGGCGCACCCGCGGCGCTGCGGATGCGGGGCCGGCCGCCGCCCAGTTCGACGATCAGGTCGAAGCCTGCCGCCAGCGCGTGGTCGTCCTCGCCCATCGTCACGACGAGAGTGCGGCCCCGCATGGCCTCGCGCACCGCCCGCAGGACACGGGCGCCGCGGGCGTCTCCAAGGGAGGGGAGCAATCCGTCGACGACCAGCACCGACGGCCGCTTGAGGAGGCACCGCGCGAGCGACATGGCCGCCCGCTGCGCCGGAAAGAGCGTCCTGCCGCGTCCCGCCGGTTGTTCGAGCCCCACCGTCAGCACGTGCCGGTCAAGGCCCGTGGCCGCGAGCGTCTCTGAGAGCGCAGCGGCCAGGCGCTCGCCGGCCGAGGGCGCTTCCGAGATGACGCGCCCGAACAGCAGGTTCTCGCGGATGCTCGCGCCGGCGGCATAGGCCCCGGCGTCATAAGTCCGCAAGTCTCGTCCGCGCTGTCGCGCGAATTCGGCGGCGGCGGGCCGGGCCTCCAGGATGCGCTGCTCGAGCGCTGCATCCAGCAGGCCCAGGCGGTGCCGGGTTTCCCGGTAGCGCAGCGCCAGCCGCACGAAATCATGGACGTCGCCGCTGGCCGGCCGCCCTGCAGCGCGTCGGTCGAGAGCTCGGCGGAAGCGGTCGAGACGCTCCTGCGTCGTGAAGCCGAACCGCTCGACGAGCCCCCGGCCGGAGCCAGGGTCGGCGAAGATCTCGACCAGCGTGGCTGCGAAGCCGGCGCCCACGCGCTCCAGATCGGCCTCTAGTCCTCGTTCCTGCACGACGTCACGAAGGAGCCGGAGCAGGTCAGGCTCAAGGTCGCCCCCCGGCAGCGGCGTGAACAGGAGGTTCTCGCGTATGGACAGGTGGGCGCCGTAGCGCGCCCGGTCGAAACGCTCCACCAGGCCTGAAGCCTCGTGGGCTTTCAGCGCTTCCTCCATGGCGGCGCGGGCCGCCACGATCCGCTGGGCGAGCTCCGCGCGTCGGTCGGCGTCGATCTTCGCCGACAGGCCTTCATGCAGCAGGTCGCCTTCCAGCTCCACCGTGCGCAGGACCTGCAGGAGCGCCGTCTCGAGCTGCGCAGCGTCGCTCAACCCCGCCGACGCGAGGTCGAGCCAGGGATCCTCGCCGTTCGGTTCCGCAGGCTGGCGACGGAGGCCGTACAGGAGATTATCCCGGAACGAGCCCTCGAACACGGCGGCATCCGGCCCCGCATAGGCGAGCGTCCGCCCGAGGCGCTCGGCGGGGATCTGGTCCAGCGGACGGCCATTCAGGAACACGCGCCCTGATCCGGGCGCCGCGCGGCCCGAGAGAGCGCGCGCCAGGCTGCTGGCCGCCTCCTGCGGGCCGACCAGGACAACATGAGCCCCCGAGGGCGCCTCGAAGCGGACCTTCTCCCCCCGTCCCGATCCCCCTTGGCCAGCCCCCAGGCCGCTCGCCGACAGCATGCAGCGCGACAGGTCGGGCTCGTCGGCGAGGCCGTTTCCCACTGGCCGGGGTGGAAACTGCTCCATGACCTGCTGGAACTTGACCTCCACGTCCAGACGCTGCTGGTCCCAGTCAATGAGCTCTTTGACCGGGGGAGGAAGGTCCCGGTAAGCGGCGATCACCGCGACCAACTGGCCGATGGCGAGATCGCCCCTCAGGGCGAAGTAGCCGCCAATCGCGTAGAACAGAAAGGGGGTGACCTGGGCGAGCAGGTTGTTGGCGAACTTCGCCAGGAACTTGCGGCCGTAGAGCTGGAAGCGGATGCGGTAGAGGTCCTCCAGGCGCGCCTCGACGCGGCTCATTTCATAGGCCGCGGCGCCGTGGTTGCGCACTTCGTCGAGGCCGTCCACCACCTCGCCGATCCTCCCGGCCAGACTGCGAGACTGGAGTTGCCTCATCTTGCTGAGGCGCAGTTGCTCGCGCCTGAGGCGCGGGATGATCAACGCCTGCGCAGCCACGAGAGCGCCCGCGCACAACCCCAACGGCACGCTCTGGACGACGATGAAGGCCAGGGCGGTGGCCGCCTGGCCGCCCAGGAACAGAGGCTGGATGAAGGCGTCGCCCACGAAGCCGCCGATGGGCTCCACTTCGTCCTTGATGATGGTGGCCGCCTCCGAGGCGGCGAGGCGGCGGTTCTGGTCGGGCTTCGCCGTCACCATGGCGCGGAAGAGCTCGAACCGCAGCGTCTGCAGCACCCGCTCCCCGAGCGCCCCCTTGCGCATGTTGACGGCGTACTTGAACGCGCCGTTCACGAGGACGAGCGCGAGAAAGATCGCGCAAAGCGCAAAAAGATAGGTGGTCCGGTCGAACTGGACGCCTTCGAACAGGACCGCGCCGCTCCAGGGCGCCTGGAGGCGAAAAACCGTCACGGTCTCGGAGGAGGCGAAGGCGCGACCCTGGATCGCATCGTTGACGATCAGCTTCGGAACGTCCAGCGAGGCGTAGTAGAACGGGATGGACGCCAGCACGATGGCGAGAACCCGCACCTGCTCGCTCCGGCTCCTGCGCCAGATGTAGCGGAACAGCGGCTCACCGGATTCCGGTCGCTGGGGCACGGAACTGGTCCATGCGGATGCGCGTGACGCGCGTGGAGGTCGCCTGCCCAGGATCAGGCCGGCGCAGGCGACTGCTGATCCTCGGACGCAAGCGGAACCGGCGCCATGTCGACGCCGCACCGATCGCATCGGATCGCCCCTGGGGATGTGATCATGCGCCGGGCGCCGCACCCGGGGCACGCGCAAGCAGCTGGCATGGGGCCCCGGCTGCCGCCTACCTGCAGGGCGCGGCTGCCTTGGACAAGTTGGTCGAGCATGGAAGCCTCCTCCGGCTGCCCCTTTCGGACAGGCGATCGCGACCTTAAGTCCGCTGCTGCGCGCTTGACGTGCGCAACAGCACATCACACCCTTACGGGGCGCTGCCGACCTGCGGCCTAGCGACAAGAAACACAGCTGCTGACGCTCTTCCTGTGGCTCTCGCGAGGAACCGCGAGGATCTCGCGCGCGCTCCAACATTCATTGTACTGCCTAGCTTAATTAAATAATAAATTAAAGTAACGGCCGTCTCTATTTTTATGGCGTTGTAGAATCAGCAGAAAACGCCACAGTCAAGTAAAAATCGAGAATCCGTATTGCGCCAGCGTGAGCTCGGGCGTACTTTTCCACAAACAAATAAAGCTTGAGATGTTGCGTAGGGGAGCGGCCGCTATGTCGATAATGCGGAGTCTTTCTCCGAGCTCGAACCTGAAGTCCGGTTGGGACAGCGCTCCTCTGCGCGAGGAGGATCTGCGACGGCGCCTTCGGCAAAGGCGGATCGGCAAGCCTGTAGGTTTGGCCGTCACGGCTGCGGCCTTGGCCGGCTGCGCCGTCCTTGCCCTGTCGTGGGCGGGCGCCAGTGACAAGGCGCAGGTCGCCCTCGCGCCGACCGTAACGCCTGCCCCGGCGAAGGTCGTCGCCCCGCCCGCGGACGATCGATCCAAGCCGAGCCTGTTGGGCGCCGCCCTTCCGCTGCTTGGGACGGCGGAGGCCGAACCTGCGTCGCCGCCCCAAGTGACCTCCCAGCCGGAAGTCGCCCAGAAGCAGGCGGATGAGCCGGTGAACACGGCTGCCTTGACCTCCGCGCCTGTCATGGAGGGCTCGCCGGCCCAGGCGGACACCGCTCCCGCCGCGGTGGCGGAGCCGCCGCCGCCGAGTTCGCCAGCTCCGGCTCTGCCTGCCCGCCCCATGGTCAGCTCCGAGGAGGCGGCCAAGCTGGTGGAGTTGGCCCGAGCCCGTATCCGCCAGGGCGACATCGCAGGCGCCCGCCGGCTTCTCGAGCGCGCGGTCCAGGCGGAGGACAGGGACGCCATGGTGGCCCTGGCCGAAACCTATGACCCCGTCGTCCTCAAGCGCTGGGGCGTGGTGGGCGTGAAGGCAGACCCCCGGCAGGCCCAGGCGCTTTACGAACGCGCCGCCGCCCACGGTGGCGGACCCGGCGAGCCCATGCTCGCCATGACGCCCAGCAAACGGACGGGGGCCAAGCCATGAAGTGGGGAACTTGCTTTGCGGCGCTCGCCGCCCTGTGCCTCGTCGCCGCTGACGCGCACGCGGAGAAGGCCGCCGCCGGGCGCGCGCAACGGCCCGGGGCGGCCCAGCGGCAGGACGCCAACGCCTGGACGGTCGGGGTCGCCGGCGGCCTGCTGGAAGGGACATTCATCCGCTATGCGGCGGATCTCGCCAAGGCCCTCGATGACCCGCCGAACCTGCGCGTTCTCCCAATGGTGACTTTCGGCGCAGTGGGCAACGTCAAGGACCTCCTGAACTTGCGCGGGGTCGACGTGGCCATCACGCAGGCTGACGTGCTGGACCACTTCCGCAACGAGGAGGCGATCCCGGACATCGCCAACCGCATCCAGTACATCTCTCCGCTGTACAACGCCGAAGTGCACGTCTACGCCCGCAAGGAGTTCAATTCCCTCAAGGACCTGGCTGGCCAGAAGGTCGCGTTCAACACCCCCGGCAGCGCAGCGAACTACACCGGCGAGGTGATCTTCAAGCGCCTCGGCGTGACCGTGCAGCCTCTGCTGATCAACAACGCCATCGCATTAGAGAAAATGAGGAGCGGCGAGATCGCGGCCGTGGTCCATGTCGTGGGCAAGCCCAACGACCTCTTCGCCAAGTTCAAGCCGGAGCCGGGCTTCCACTTCCTGCCCGTCGAGTACGACGCCAAGCTCTCCGACTACTACGTCCCCGCCACCCTGGATGCGGCTGATTATCCGAACCTGATCCCCGCCGGGCAGAGCGTCCAGACAGTCTCGGTGCCGTCCGTGCTGGCGGTCTACAACTGGAAACCCGGGTCTGAGCGCTACCGTCGCGTCGCCCGCTTCATCGAGGCCTATTTCGCCAAGTTCGAGACCATGCAGCAGCCGCCGTTCCAGCCGAAGTGGCAGGAGGTGAACCTGGCCGGGCAGGTGCCTGGCTGGACGCGCTACAAGCTGGCGGAAGACGCGTTGGCCAAGATCCGTGGGCCCGAGGCCCAGGCGGGCGACCAGGCCCAGCTCCGCAGCCAGTTCGAGACCTTCGTGACGGCCCGCAACAGCGGCAAGCCGCCGCTGACCGAGAGCGAGCGCGAGGCGCTGTTCAGCGCCTTCGTGAAATGGCGGGGCCGGTGAGGTCCGCCGTGCGCGGGTGAACCTAGACGGCCGGGCTCAGCAGTTCCGGCCGTCCGCCCTGCCTTCGGCGGAAGATCAGCCAGCTCACGGCGGCGAGATTGAGCAGGTTCCAAAGGATGCCGTTGAGGAACGCCACCCGGTAGGAGCTCGTGAGGTCGAAGATCAGCCCCGAGACATAGCCGCCGAAGGCCATGCCGAGGATGGTGGACGAGACCACCAGGCCGATCTTGGCCCCGGCTTCGCGGGGCGGCAGCAGTTCGCGGCAGAGCACGGCGTACATGGGCACGATGCCGCCCTGGAACAGGCCGAAGATGCCGGACACGATGTAGAGCGACGTCAGCCCGTTGAAGAGGGAATAGAGCACGAGCGCAACGCCCTGCATCAGGCTGCCGATCAGCAGCGTCGCCGAGCCACCGATGCGATCGGCGACCACCCCCGAGCCGATGCGCGACACGATGCCGAGCGCCAGCATCAGCGAGAGCATCTCGGCGCCCCTCGCCACCCCGTAGCCCAGGTCGCCGCAATAGGCCACGATATGCACCTGGGGCATCGACATCGCCACGCAGCACGAGAAGCCGGCCGCGACGAGGAGCGTGATCAGCAGGCGAGGGGAGATGCCCACGTCGGCCCGCGCGGCCTCCGTGGCGGCCTCTGCAGCGGCCATCATCTGCGTGGACGGACGGCCCCGCAGCAGAAGAGACAGGGGCAGCACCGTCAGGGCCATGAAGACGCCGATCCCGATATACGTCGTTCGCCAGCCGAAGGCCGGGATGCCCCACTTGATCACAAGGGGCCAGATCGTGCCCGCGATGTAGTTGCCGGAAGCGACCACCACGACCGCGAAACCGCGGCGCTTCACGAACCAGTGCGAGATGTCGGCCATCATGGGGCCGAAGCCTGTTCCCGCCCAGACGCCGATCAGGAGCCCATGCACCGCCGAGAACACCGTGAGGCTCGGCGCCAGGCCGGCCAGCACGAAGCCGCCGCCGAGTCCGATGGCCGAGCCCGCCGCCAGCCAGGCGATCCCGATCCGGTCCATGACGCGGCCCAGCACGATCGTGCCAGCGGCGACGCCGAACATCATGAGGGTGTAGGGCAGGGAGGCCGCCGCCCGGTCCACGCCGAATTCGGCCTGGACGCTCGGCAGGACCACGATCACCGCCCACATGCCCGCGCCCAGGATGGTGGCGATCAGCAGCGACAGCCACAGTCGCGCAAAGGCGTAGGCGCCGTCGGGGACCCGGGGAGCGGAGGCGAGAGCCGGGAAGACCATGGCCGTTTCCTGCAGACGTCTTTGGGCGGACTGGCCGCCAAGCCGGCGAGCATGGACGAGCAGGCGATTCCGGCAACCCGTTTCCACGCGCCCCGCTTCGGATCGCGGCGCATGGCTGAATGACCGGCCGCGCCCTCCCTGGGCAGGTCGGCGCAGAACAGAGGTGTTGCTGCCAGCTTGCGCGACCGGCCGGTCCGGGAAAAGATGTTCTCTTCCAGAAGGCGCCCCGGCCCCTTCTGTAGAAAAATCTTCTCGGAGAGGCGCATGGATACGGTCGACCGCAAGATTCTCGAACTGCTCCAGGCGGACGCGAGCCTGTCCATCGCGGAGATAGCGGCCAGCGTGGGACTTTCCCAGACGCCATGCTGGAAGAGGATTCAGCGGCTCGAGGGGCAGGGCGTCATCGAGCGGCGGGTGGCGTTGCTGAATCCGGAAAAGCTGGGGCTGGGGCTGACCGTCTTCGTGTCGATCGAGACGAACGACCACTCCGAGGCCTGGCTGGCGCGCTTCGCCGAACTCGTGGCAGCGATGCCCGAGGTGATCGAGCTCTACCGGATGGCCGGCGACGTGGACTACATGCTGCGGGTGATCGTGCCCGACATGGCGTCCTATGACGCCTTCTACAAGCGCCTGATCGCCGCCATTCCGTTGAAGAACGTGAGTTCGCGCTTCGCCATGGAGCGCGTGAAATCCACGACGGCGCTGCCGCTGGACGCAGTCACGGCGTAGACCTCGTGCGTTCGATCTTTCGAACGAAGGGCGAGGTTTGAAGCGGCCTCAGGCAGCCAGAATGGGGACGGAACGGGCCCGGGGAGAAAAATTCTGCTTCTGGCGCCCTCGGCAGCTGCTTCCATCCCCGTCATGGCGTTTCGTAAAAAGAACAATCCCGTTGACTTGGACGAACGCGCCGTCGATCCTGCGGGCATGATCGTCCTGCCTCAGACCGCCCCCTTCGCCGACGACGAGCGCGTCCATCTCGAGCGCGTTCTCGGCCCGGCTTCGCCCCTGCAGCGGGCCTGGCTCGCCGGCTTCCTGGCCGGCCTCGACGCCTCCCACCCCGCTGCCGCGAACGCCCCTGTGGCGGCGCCGCGCGCGGCCGAGCCGCTGGCGATCCTGTTCGCGAGCGAGTCCGGCAACGCCGAACGGCTGGCGCAGGACGCCGCAAAGCTGGCCCGCAAGAAGGGGTTCAAGCCGAGCGTCGTGGATTTCGCCGACCTCGACGTCGCGAAGCTGCCGACCTACAAGCGACTGATCGCCATCGCGGCGACCTGGGGCGAGGGGGAGCCGCCCAGCCGGGCGACGCGCGCCTTCGGCGAGTTGATGGGTGACGCCGCCCCGCGCCTGGAGGGGGTGACCTTCACCGTGCTGGCGCTCGGCGACAGCGCCTACGCGGACTTCTGCGGGGTGGGCAAGGCCATAGACGCCCGCCTCGAGGCTCTGGGCGCGACCCGGGCGGCCGACCGCGTCGACTGCGACCTGGAGTTCGAGGCGCCCGCCGCCGCCTGGATCGAGGGCGCCCTGGACGCGCTGGCGCCGCCGAGGGCGGCCGACAACGTCGTTGCGGTGGACTTCGCTATCCGCGCCACGCCGGAAGCGAGCCGCGACCCTGTCGCAGCCGAGATCGTCGAGCATGTGAACCTCAACTCGTCCCGCTCGGACAAGGAAACGGTCCACCTCGCGCTGGGATTCGACGGCGCCGCGCCGGCCTACGAGCCCGGCGACGCCCTGGAGCTGTTTCCCGAGAACGACCCGGCCCTGGTCGACGCGCTGCTGGCGGCCTCCGGCTTGGGCTCCGATGATGCGCTTCGCGCCGCCTTGCTGCGCGAGCGCGACATCACGACGCTCTCAATCAAGACGTTGGAGACGCACGCCGCCTCGGTCGGGCATGCCGGCGTCCGCGCGCTTCTCGATGACGGCCAGGCCCGGGCGTGGCTCGACGGTCGCCAACTGATCGACCTGCTGGACGCGTTCCCCGCCACGCTCGCAGCCGACCAGCTGCATGCGCTCACCCGCCCGCTGCCGCCGCGGGCCTACTCGGTCGCGTCCTCACGCAAGGAGGTGGGCGACGAGGCGCACCTGCTGGTGGCCGCCGTGCGCTACGAGACGCATGGCCGCGCCCGCCAGGGCGTCGCCTCCGCCTACGTGGCCGACCGGCTGGCCACGGGCCAGAGCGTTCGGGTCCGCGTGAAGGCCAACAGGCGGTTCAGGCTGCCGGATGGCGGGACCGACATCATCATGGTGGGGCCTGGGACGGGCGTGGCGCCCTTCCGCGGCTTCGTGCAGGAGCGCCGGGCTACTGGCGCGACGGGCAGGTCCTGGCTCTTCTTCGGCGACCGCCGCTACACCCACGATTTCCTTTATCAGCTCGAGTGGCAGGACGCGCTCAAGGACGGATCGCTCTCCCGCATCGACCTGGCGTTTTCCCGCGACACGCCCGAGAAGCTCTATGTCCAGCACCGGCTCTTCGAGCAGCGCCGTGACGTCGTGGACTGGCTGGAGAATGGCGCCCGCCTTTATGTCTGCGGCGACGCCAAGGCCATGGCGAAGGACGTCCGCGCGGCGCTTGTTTCCGCCTACGCCGACGTGAAGGCGCTCTCGCCTGAGGCCGCCGCCCATGCCGTGGACGCGCTCGAGCGCGATGGCCGCTACCTGCAAGACGTGTACTGATCGGATCCCCAGCATGAGCACCGAGCTCTCGCGCAACGAGCGCATCAAGGAAGCGAGCGGCTACCTGCGCGGCACGCTGGCCGAAGGCCTGAGCGAGGTCGCCACCGGGGCGATCACCGAGGACGACCAGCAACTGGTCAAGTTCCACGGCATGTACCTGCAGGACGATCGCGACCTCAGGCCGGAGAGGACGCGCAAGAAGCTGGAGAAGGCCTTCGCCTTCATGATCCGCCTGCGGATGCCCGGCGGGGTCTGCACGCCGGACCAGTGGCTGCGCCTCGACCGGATCGCGCGAGACTACGCCAACCGCACGCTGCGCATCACCACGCGGCAGACGTTCCAGTACCACGGCGTCATTAAGTCGAACCTCAAGGCGACGATGCAGGCCATCGACGCTGCGCTGCTCGACACCCTCGCGGCGTGCGGCGACGTGAACCGCAATGTCCTCGCGGCCACCAATCCGCACCAGAGCCGCGCCCACAGGGCCGCGCATGCGCTCGCGAAGGAAATCTCCGACTACCTCCTGCCGAAGACGCCCGCCTATCGCGAGATCTGGCTCGACGGCGAGAAGATCGCCGGCGGCGAGGAGGAGGTGGTCGAGCCGATCTACGGCCGGACCTACCTGCCGCGGAAGTTCAAGATCGTGGTGGCCGTGCCCCCCTCCAACGAGGTGGACGTCTTCGCCCAGGACCTCGGCTTCATCGCCATCCTGGACGCAGCGGGCGAGATCGCCGGCTACAACGTCACGGTCGGCGGCGGCATGGGCATGACCCACGGCGAGCCGGAAACCTTCCCGCGCACGGCCGATGTCATGGGCTTCTGCGCGCCAGAGGACGCCGTCAAGGTGGCCGAGGCCGTCGTGTCCGTGCAGCGCGACTGGGGCGACCGCGCCAACCGCAAGCATGCGCGCCTGAAATACACGATCGAGGACCGCGGCCTTGCGGCCTTCCTGGCCGAGGTGGAGCGCCGGCTCGGCAAGCCGCTCGGCGCCCCGCGCCCCTTCGCCTTCGACGGCAACGGCGACCGCTACGGCTGGACCGACGGCGAGGATGGCTTGCGCCACCTGACTCTGTTTATCGAAAACGGGCGCCTCAGGGATATCCCCGGCGGGCCGTCGCTGCTCACTGGGATGAGGCGGATCGCCGAAGTCCACAAGGGCGAGTTCCGGCTCACCGCCAATCAGAACGTCATCATCGCCAACGTGGCCCCCGGGGACGCGCCCGCCATCGAGGCGCTCGTGCGCCAGCACGGCCTCGCCATGAACGCCAGCGGCCTGCGCCGCAACGCCATGGCCTGCGTGGCTCTGCCAACCTGCGGTCTGGCCCTTGCGGAGAGCGAGCGTTACCTGCCGAGCCTCGTGGCGGCCCTGGAGGAGAACCTGGCCCGCCATGGCCTGGCGGAGGACGACATCGTCATCCGCATGACGGGATGCCCGAACGGTTGCGCGCGGCCCTACCTCGCCGAGATCGGCCTCGTGGGGAAGGGGCCCGGGCGCTACAACCTCTACCTCGGCGGGGCCTTCGACGGCTCGCGGATGTCGAAGCTCTATGCGGAAGATGTCGGCCATGACGACATCGTCGCCGCCCTCGACCCGCTGTTCGCCGCCTATGCATGGCGGCGCGAGCCGGGAGAGCGGTTCAGCGCCTTCCTGATCCGGGACGGGCGCGTGGCGGCGACCACGAATGGCCCGGACTTCCACCGCAACACCGGCCCGCTGGCCAGCAGGGCCGCCGAATGACGGAACCGCGATCCGACCAGCCGCTCCGGTTCCGGGCGCCGCCCGAGCCGGGCGACGGCCGCCCCCCGTCCCGCATCGACCTGGTCGCGGCGGCGTTGGTGTTCGCCGTTATCGCGCTTTGGACGGCTCTCGGCTCTACGCACCCGAGCGCGACGCAGCCGAAGGCTTCCGAGCAAACGGCCTCCACTAGCGCCGCAGGCCCTTCGCTGCGCTGATCGCTTCGGCCGTCATCGCGAGCGCATCGAAGCGATCCAGGAGACTGTCGCACGTCCGACCGCTTCGTTGCCGGGCGCCTCAGGTCGGCACGGGCGCGTCCAATACGCTCTCGATGCGGATCGGCAGCTTGCGGATGCGCACGCCCGTCGCATGGAAGACGGCGTTGGCCACGGCCGCGTTCAGGCCGACATTGCCAAGTTCTCCCAGGCCCTTGATGCCGAGTTCGTTCACCTGGTGGTCCTCCTCGGGCACGAAGATCGTCTGGACCTCCGTGATGTCGGCGTTCACCGGGATCAGGTACTCGGCGAGGTCATCGTTGTAATAGCGGGCGAAACGGCGGTCGATCTCCGTCGCCTCGTGCAGCGCCGAACTCACGCCCCAGATCTGACCGCCCATGAGCTGGCTCTTGGCGGTCAGCGGATTCACGATGGTCCCGCCCGCATAGGCCCCGACGATGCGCGGAGCCCGGATCTCCCGGGTGCGCGCATTGATGCGGACCTCAACGAACTGCGCCCCGAAGGCGAACTGGATCCGGTCCTTCAGCTTGGCCCCGCCGGCGAGGGCGCTCTGGCCCTTGTACAGGTTCTGCATGGCCGTCGGCGGGGCGCCGTGTGGGATGTTTTCCGCGTAGGCTTCCACGGCTCCGTGCCCAGTCTTCGCGACCGCGTCCTTCAGGCTCGCCATGCGGCCCTGGTCGTCCATCACGGAGGCGTTGATCAACGTGATCCGCCCGGGGTCAGCGCCGTCCAAAGGGCCGCCCGAGACCGTGACCGCCGCGGCGAGCTTGCGGCGGATCTCGTCGCAAGCCTTGGCGACCACATTGCAGACGCTCGCGGTGGTGTTCGACCCGCCGGCGACGGGCGCCGGGGGCAGGGCGGTGTCGCCCAGTTCGACGTGCACCTTGTCGAGGGGCACGCCCAGGCGATCCGCCGCAGTCTGGGCGATGACCGTATAGGCGCCCGTGCCGATGTCATGCGCGGCTGTCTGCACGCGCACCGCGCCGTCCGGCCGCAGGGTGACGCGGGCGGCCGCAGGTCCGACCTGGGTCGGGTACATGGTGGAGGCGCAGCCCCAGCCGATCATCCAGTCGCCGTCGCGCATGGAGCCCGGCTGCGCGCTGCGCCTGGACCAGCCGAACGCTTGGCCCGCGGTATCGAAGCACTTCATGAGCGATCGGGACGTATAGGGCAGGCCCTTGATCGGTTCCCTGTCCGTGTCGTTGATGCGGCGGAGCTCCACCGGATCGATCTTGGCGGCATAGGCCAGTTCGTCCATGGCGCTCTCGAGCGCGAAGAGGTAGGGCACCTCCGGTGGCGAGCGCATGAAGCCGGGCGTGTTCCTGTCCGCATGGACGATGGACACGTCGGAATCGATATTCGGACAGGCGTAAAGGCGCGTGGACGCGTCCGTCCCGGCCACCTTGTACTCGTCCTTGCGGGACGTGACTTCCCACCCCTCGTGGATGAGCGCTGTGAGCTTGCCGCTCTGGTCTGCGCCCAGCCGTATGCGATGCCGCGTCTCGGCCCGGTAGGTTGCGATGGTGAATCCCTGCTGGCGCGTCGCCTCCAGCACCACCGGGCGGCCGATCCGCTTGGAGGCCAGCGCGATCAGCGCGGTCCGCTGGGTGAGCGAGCCGCGGCTGCCGAACGCGCCGCCGATGAACGGCGACACGACACGGATCTGGCTGGGTTCGAGGCCCAGTTGCTCGGCGAGGCCGTTCTGGTAGCCGTACACGTTCTGGCTCGACTCCCAAACGGTCAGCTGGTCGCCATCCCATGCGCAGGTCGTCGTGAACAGCTCGATCGGGTTGTGGTGCTGCGTCGGCGTCTCGTAGTGCTGGTCGATCTTGACCGGCGCGGCCTCGAAGGCTCGCGGCGCGTCGCCAACCTTGGGCTTCTCCTGCCCGGCTTTCTCGCCCTCCTTGCTCTTCGACTCGGCCGAGACGGTCTCCGTTCCAGGGCTGTCGAAGGACGCGGACGGCGTCTCGTCGGCATAGGAGACGCGCAGCCGCCGCGCGGCGTCACGCGCCGCCTCGTAGCTGTCGGCCACCACGACGGCCACGATCTGGCCGTCATGCCAGACGCGGTCGGAGGCGAGCGGCGCAATGCTCGTGCCCATGTAGCCCTTGTCCGAGAACGTCTTGCCCGGCTTGACGCGGTCGCCGACGTTCCGATGCGTCAGGATGTCGATCACGCCCGGCAGGGCGCGGGCGTCGCTATCGTCAATCTCGGTGATCCGGCCCCGCGCGATGGCGCTCGTCGCCAGGAAGGCGTAGGCCGGGTCCGGCCCGCCAAAGAAGTCGGATCCATACCGGGCTGCGCCGGTCACCTTGGCGCGGCCGTCCACGCGCGGCGTGGCGGCGCCGATGCCGCCGGTCTTGCGGGGGGTTGGCAGGGGAGGGGCGACCGTGCCGGTCGTCTCGGGGCCTTGCGCGTTCGCCATCTCAGATCTCCATGCGTCCGGCCTCGAGCAGCGCGCGCACCAGCGTGCGGCGGCCCAGCTCGACCTTGTAGGCGTTGTCGCGGCGGGGCGCCGCCTCGGCGAAGGCGGCCTGCGCCGCAGCCTCCGCGCTGTTTTCATCCAGCGGCTTGCCCTGGAGAGCCGCTTCCGCCTCGTGGGACCGCCATGGGCGGTAGGCCACGCCGCCGAGCCCGATCCGGGCTTCCTCGACCTTGCCGTCCACCAGGTGCAAGGCGACGGCGGCCGTCGCGAGCCCAAACTCGTAGGACTGCCTGTCGCGCACCTTCACGTAGAGCGAACGGCGCGTGTAGGGCCCGGCCGGAATGTCGAAGCCGGTGATCAGTTCGCCCGGCGCCAGCGTCGTCTCGCGCTCCGGCTGGTCAGGACCGCGGTGCAACTGCTCGAAGGGGATGGCCCGGCTGCCGTTCGGTCCCGTGATGGTGACGACCGCTCCCAGCGCCGCCAGCGCGGGGGCGAAGTCGCCGGGGTATTCGGCGATGCACTTGTCCCCCACGCCCAGCACCGCGTGCTTCCGGTTGACGCCGTCTAGCGCCGCGCAGCCCGAACCTGGGTCGCGCTTGTTGCAGGCTGGCCAGGACGTATTGCGGAAGTACTGGCAGCGGGTCCGCTGCAGCACGTTGCCGCCCAGGCTCGCCATGTTGCGCAGCTGGGCGCTCGCCGCGAGTTGCAGCGACTGCGCGATGACGGGGTAATCCCGCTGGATTTGCGGGTCCTCGGCCGCCTGGCTCATGCGCACGAGCGCGCCGAGCCGCAGGCCCTTGTCCGTGGCCTGGATGCTCCCGAGCGCGGATTGCAGCCCGTTGATATCGACGAGGCGCTCCGGCCGCATCGTGTCGAGCTTCATCAGGTCGAGGATTGTGGTGCCGCCGGCGATGAACTGGACGGGCGCCGCGTTGGCCGGCGCTGATCCGGAGGTCTCGGCTGCGGCCTGTACGGCCGCGCTCACGTCGTCCGCGCGGGTGTAGATGAACGGGCGCATCGATCAGCCCTCCATCTGTGTCTTGGCCTGCTGGATGGCCGTGACGATGTGGGGGTAGGCGGCGCAGCGGCACAGGTTTCCGCTCATGTATTCCCGGATCTCGTCGGCGGAGCCGGCGTGGCCCTCCTTCACGCAGGCCACCGCCGACATGATCTGGCCCGGGGTGCAATAGCCGCACTGGAAGGCGTCGTGGTCGATGAAGGCCTGCTGCATGGGGTGCAGGGCGCCATCGGTCGCCGCGAGGCCTTCGATGGTCGTGACCGGCTCGCGCACCATGACTGCGAGCGTCAGGCAGGACAGGGTGCGCTTGCCGCCGACATGCACCGTGCAGGCGCCGCACTGGCCGTGGTCGCAGCCCTTCTTGGCGCCGGTGAGGCCGGCGTGGCGCCGCAACGCGTCGAGCAGCGTCGTCCGCGCGTCCAGCGCCATGCGACGGCGCTGGCCGTTGACGACGAGGTCCACCTCGACGGGCGCAAAGGGATCGGGCTTCTGCTCCGGCTGGGCGTGAAGCGCCGTGGAAGCCACCACGGGCGCCACGGCCGCCGCCGAGGCGGAAATCTTGAAGAAGTCCCTGCGGCTCGCGCCGCGAGGGTCATTGGAATGCGTCATCGCCATCTCCGGATCGGCTGGTTGGCCCAGGGGGCGTCAGCTTCCGGGCGATGCCGCGGCGCGCTGCTGAGCCGCGGTGGTAACGTGACCTCGGAGACGATGTTCCCCACCTCACGCGGCCGTGAGGTGGGCCGGGCTTGTGGCTTGAGTGCGACGGGCGCGGCGGCGGCTATCGGAGCGGCACGCCGCGGCCGAGCATCGCCGCGAGCCCGATCAGGATGAGGCCGACTGCAACTGCCATCCCGACCAGCAGCCGCATGTGGGCGTCGTGCCATCCAATGTAGGCTTGCCGGCGCGGCGAAAGCTGATCCGCCGCTGTCTCCAGTCCAAACCGTCGCGATGCCGTGCCGATGCGCCGCGCGTTAAGAGACATGGGCGGCGAATCTTTCAAGGGGCGGGCCGGAGGCGCCACATTGCGGACGCCAGATCCGAACTTTGCATTCAAAGTGTTCGTTGTCACCTCGCGTATCATGAGCGCCACCCCTCGCGATACTCGTTTTAATTGTATTAACGCTGCGCCTGATTCGCGGGTCTGGCAACGGGGCGTAAGCGTTGCTTTACGATTTCTTCCGTGAGGCAGGAAAAAGGGAGGAACGTGGGGAAAACCTAGGCGCGGCCCTTTCGCCCGGGCGGCGTTTGAGCCTCGGCGCGCACCTGCTCGTGCGCCAGGGCGCCTGCCGGAAGCGGCCGGAGCAGCGAGGCTTCCGGCGCGCTCAGCGCGAGCCACGCGCCCCAGTCCTGGGGCCGGAGAACCGCGACCTGCCGGTCGTGGTACGGCGCCACATCCGGCCCAGGCGCCGTGGTCAGCATGGTGAAGGATGGCGGCTGGTTGCCGGCGCCCTCGCGCCACAGGCCGGCGATGGCCAGGAAGGGCGCGTCGTTCAAGGTGAACCGGTGCTTGGCCTTCGGATAGCGCGCGCCGGTGAACTCGAAGAAGGCCGAGGCGGGCACGAGGCACCGGCGGCTCTCGCCGAAACGCCGCCCTTCGGACCGAAAATTGAACACGGGGCCCCCCCGACCGTTCGCCGGCGGGAAGCCGAACCGCATGGCCGCAAGCTCGATCCCTTCAGGCGCGAGACGCATCACCGGACCGATGTCGTTGATCCGGACCTCGTCGGCCTGGGGCAGGTTGAGCGCCGACTGTCCTTCCGTGATCGGCAGCGCGAGTTCCTGCATCAGCTTGCAATATTCGCCCCAGGCCACGTGCTGTTCGTAGTCGTTGCACATCGCGCATCCTCGTCCTCGATCCGAATGGCGCCTGCGACGGAACAAGCGCGCCGGGATTCCGTTGCAGCGACGGAGGTGCCCTATGGCGAGGCCGATCGCGCGGACGATGCTGACCCTGATGGCGAGCGTGCTCGCCGTGCCCGTCTGCGCCCAGTCCCCACAGTCCCAGAACGCCTCCTTCGAGGCGGCGTTGAAGCAGGTTTGCCCGGCCAAGAACCTCGAGTTCCTGAAACCGGACGTCCTCGCCAGGGAAACGGACGCATTCGTGAGCGGTCTGCCGCAGGATCAGTCCAAACGGGTCCGCGATCTCGCCAAGCCGGGCGTCGACGCCTGCGCGGGATCGGCGGATGACTCGTGTCGCACGGCGGCCGTCCTGGGCAGCATCCGCTACCTCGACCTGAGCCTGTCGCTCGCGCAACGATTCTGCGCCCTGCCCATGACCTGCCGCGACTGGTTCGATTGCTCGACCGAGACCGCGGCCGCCCAGCCGGCCGCCCCCGCGCCACCCGCTGCGCCCGCTCCGACGCCCGCGCCCCAGGAGCAGGTCTCCCAGGCGCCGCCGCCGCCTCCCGCCCCGCAGCCGCAGCCTAGGCCAGAGTCTCCGCCGCCCCGGCAGGCCGAGGCGGCCGCGCCCGAGAGCCCGCCGCCCGCTCGACAGGCGGAACGCCCGGTGGAGCCGCGTCGCGAGCTTCGCCATCGCGAAGCGGCAAGCGAGGGCGTCGAACCACTTCCGCAGGAGACTCCTGCGCAGGCCCGACCAGAGCCGCGCGGCGCAGAACCCGATGGCCGGGCGGTCGTCGAACGCTTCTACGGCGCGCTGGGCCGCGGCGACGGCATCGACGCCGCCCATTACCTCATCCCGGAGAAGCGCGGGCGGGGTCCGTTCTCCGCAGCCGCCATGCAGCGCTTCTATGGGGGGCTGCGGCGACCCCTGCGCTTGGAAGCGGTCAGGCAAATCGGCCCGTCGACGGTCCGCGCCCGCTATGATTTCGTGGCGCGCGATGGGTCGCGCTGCAACGGGGACGCGATCATTGCGCTGAGGCCCGGTCCAGACGGTCCCCTGATCGAAAGCATCCGCGCATTGTCGGGGTGCTAGACCTCGATTCTGGTCGCGTTCGCCTGCAACCCTGGCAGGCCCCTCGGGGTTGGGAAGCCGCCCGGCGCGGATGCGCCGGCTTGGCTCGCAGCGAGGGCGATGGGCATGAGCGGTGACAGGGATTTGGAGGAGCGTATCCGGCAGCGAGCCTATGAGATCTGGCGCGCTGAGGGCGCGCCCCATGGGCGCGACCAGGATCACTGGGACCAAGCCCGACGGGAGCTGACCTCGGCTGGGGGCGACGCGGTTGAAGCCGTCGAGACGAAGCAGGAGTCGGACCTGGCGGCGAAGACCGGAACCGTACGCAAGCCGAAAGCCGGCGCTGCGACCGGGGCGAAGCCCCGAGGCGGAAAGCGCGCCGCAAAGCAACAGTCCACCGCCGCGGACGCGGCGGAGACGGCGGACGAGGCCAGCTGACCCGCCGCCTCGCGGAGGCTACTGCGAATGCGGCCGATCGCCATCAAGCGCGTCTATGAGCCGCCGTCGCCCGACGACGGCGTCCGCGTGCTGGTGGACCGCGTCTGGCCGCGGGGAATGTCGAAGGACGCAGCCGCGGTCGACCGGTGGATGAAGGAGGTCGCTCCCACCACAGCGCTTCGCAAATGGTTCGGACATGCTCCGGAGAGGTGGGAAGAGTTCGCCCGTCGCTACCGGGAGGAGCTGGCCGCCCATGCGGCTGATCTTGGCGAACTGCGCGACTTGGCCGCCAATGGACGCCTGACCCTGGTCTACGGGGCGCGAGACGAGGCGCACAACCAGGCGGTCGTTCTTCGCGACGTCCTCGCCGGCAAGTGACGGCTCGTTCCAGGGCTCATCAGCCGAGCGCCTGCCGGGCCTGCTGTTTGAGGCGATCGCCCGCCTCGCCCAGTTTCGGAGCGTCGATGCGGCGAAAACGAGCGGCCGCCAGTTGGAACACGCCAAACGCGAACAGGCCGAGAGCTGTCAGCAGAAGCAGGGCGGAGCCGTAGGTTTGCGCCTGGAGCTCGGCCAGCGCTCCGGCCAGCCCGCGCGCCTCGCGCGCGTTCGCGTGCACAGCTGCGGCGACCAGGAATCCGCCGATTAGCACGAAGACGACTGCTCGGGCGGCGTAGCCAATGCGCCCCAGCGGAAGCACCCAGGTCCGCGCCTTCTGATCCAGGCTGAGGTGTTCGGTGAACTTGGCGGTCCAGGCTTTCCAGCCCGCGCCGATCCCCGCGACGACGACGCCTGCTCCAATCAACCCGACGAGCGCTCGCCCGAAGGGAAGCGAGAGCACGTAGCCCGTCCAGTCATGCGCCGATTGCTCGCCGCTCCGTGCGGAATAGGTGAAGATCAGCGACGCCGCCGACGCGGCGACGCCGCCGTTGACCACGGCTCCCACGCCATAGCCTAGGCGCCGCGCGAGCGCCTTGCCGCTGCTTCCGAGATGATCCGCGTCGAGGATCGCCTGGGCGACCCGCCAGGCGGCGAAGGCCAGCATGCCGAGGGCGAGCGCGGCCAGCAACACAGCCCCAAAAGGCTGGGCCAGCAATGTCTGCAGCGCCCCGTGACTGTCGGGCGCGCGAGATCCGTTCCCGAGGCCGGCCAGCGTCGCCAGCCCGCCGACCAGGATGAAGACTACGCCGCGGGCGACATAGCCGGCGCGCGCCATCTGCTCTGTGAAGCTGTCCTGCATCGCTTCCTTCCGTCGATGCAGCGACAACGTAGGCTTGCTCGGCCTCGTTCCGTACCGGGTTAGGCCGCCAGGCTGGCTCGCTTCGGCCGGCTGCGATCGTCAAGACCGAGGCGGGGCAGCAGCGCGGCCCTGTTGCGAGCGATGTCGGCGATCGTCATGTCGTCGAGCACCGCCATGAACGCCTTGAGGGCCTCCGAAAACCCGCGGGACAGCGCACATGCGCCGCAAAGCGGGCATGTGCTCGTGGCCGGATCGAAACAGTCGACCAGGCACAAGCCGTCTTCGGTCCGCCGGACAACCTCACCAACGGTGATGGTCTCGGGCGGGCGGGCCAGCCGGAAACCGCCCCCGCGCCCTCGCACATTGGCGAGGTACCCCCATCGGCCGAGCTGGTGAACGCACTTCACCACATGGGTCCGCGAAATTCGGTGCGCCTGCGCGACCTCTTCGACTTGGCTCAATGCGCCCTCGCGCAGGGCTGCGAACATGAGCGTGCGCAGGGCGTAATTGGTGAAGGCCGTGAGCTTCATGGGGCCTAGGCCTTCCGAAAGTGGATAGGTGATCTGACGAATAGCATGCGAATGTTCGATTGAATATCTAGGTTTGAGTACGGACCCCGACTCGGGTCCGGAAGGCCGGAGCCCCCGTCCGGCGGACTCGCCCAACAAGGGAGACCGCCATGCTCAAGATCGCAGTTCTCGTTTGGATCATGCTCGGCACGGCCCTGGCCGGCAGCCTCGTGCTGGTCGTCCTCACCGTACCGAGCCTCTACGACCAGGGGATGAAGCTCATCCCGTACGCTGCAGCGGCAGGCTTCATCCTGGCCGCCCCGCTCGCCGCGCTCGTTGCGCGCAAGATCCAGGGCGCCGTGGCGGCCCGCGCCTGAAACCGGCGAGCGCTCTGAGTCGATTTTCCCAGGAGCACGGCCATGGCCGACAGCGAAACCATCATCGAGGGCCCGCTCTACGCCGCCCGCAAAAAGGTTTATCCCCAGGCGGTGCACGGGACTTTCCGCCGCATCAAGTGGGCGATCCTGATCTTTGCGCTGGGCGTGTACTATGTGCTGCCCTTCGTGCGCTGGAACCGCGGACCGAACCTGCCGGACCAGGCCGTGCTCGTGGACTTCCCCCACCGCCGCTTCTACTTCTTCTTCATCGAGCTGTGGCCGCAGGAGGTGTACTACTTCACCGGCCTGCTCGTCCTCGCGGCGCTGACCCTCTTCCTCATGAATGCGGTGGCCGGCCGTATCTGGTGCGGCTACCTGTGCCCACAAACCGTCTGGACGGACCTCTTCTATGCTGTCGAGCGGTGGATCGAAGGCGACCGCCGGGAGCGCATGAAGAAGGACAAGGCCCATTGGGATCTCGACGTCGTTTCCCAGAAGGTCCTGAAGCACACGATCTGGCTCANCGTCGTTTCCCAGAAGGTCCTGAAGCACACGATCTGGCTCATGATCGCCTGGTGGACCGGCGGCGCCTGGGTGCTCTACTTCGATGACGCCCCGACGCTGGTGCGCGACCTCGCGACCTTCCAGGCGCCCTGGGCGGCCTATGTCTGGATCGCCATCCTCACCTTCACGACCTATGCCCTCGCCGGCCACATGCGCGAGCAGGTGTGCATCTACATGTGCCCCTGGCCGCGCATCCAGGCGGCGCTGACCGACGAGTGGGCCCTGAACGTCACCTACCGGCGTGACCGCGGCGAGCCGCGCATGTCGGTGAAGAAGGCCGAGCACGCCCGCGAGGCGGGGCTGCCTGCCGGAGACTGCGTCGACTGCAACCAGTGCGTGGCGGTGTGCCCGACCGGGGTCGATATCCGCAACGGCGTTCAACTCGGCTGCATCCAGTGCGGGCTCTGCATCGACGCCTGCGACACCGTGATGAAGCAGATCGGCAGGCCGGATCGGCTGATCGGCTACGACACGGACATCAACATCGCGCGCCGCAAGGAGGGAAAGGCTCCGGTCTACAAGGTCGTGCGCGCCCGCACGGTGCTCTACGCCGGCCTCATCGCCCTGGTGGGCGGCGCCATGGTCTATGCGCTCGCCACCCGCGGGACCATGGGGGCGAGCGTGCTCCATGAGCGCAACCCGCTCTTCACCCGGCTTTCCGATGGCAGCGTGCGCAACGACTACACCATGCGCTTCCTGAACAAGCGCCCAGTGGATCGGTCGTTCGTTCTGGCGGTGGAGGGAGCTCCGTCCGGAGCGGCGGTGCATGTCGTGGGCGTCCAGCCGGCTGCGGATGGGCGAACCCTGATCGTGGTCGGTCCGGACCAGACTCGCGAGGTGCGCGTGTCCGTGTCGCTGCCCAGGGGCGCCATTCCGGACAAGTCAATCGATCTCACCTTCCGCGCCACGGATCCCGATACGGGCGAGGCCGCGACGGCGCGCGAACACTTCATCCCCAACTGACCGAGGACACCATGATGATCAAGAACATGGGCGGACTGGACCGTCTCATCCGCTTTTACCTGGGGCTGGCCATGGTGGCCTTCGCGCTGCCGTTCTGGGCGCCCCAGACCGGATGGAACTGGATCGGCTACCTCGGCCTGCTGCCGATGCTGAGCGCGGTGGTTGGATCCTGCGGCGTCTACCGCATCGTGGGGCTGTCGACCTGCCCGCGTTGACGTCTTTCGCGCAGCGACATGCAGCCGCGGGCCGCTGCGCCTATTGGAGGTGATGGACGATGCACATGGATTGGCAGGACCTGATCGCTGGGCTGCAGGAACCGCTCAAGCAGATGCGCGCCGGCTCGTCCGACGTCATGCGCCACTTTTCCGGGATGGCCCAGTCCGCCCTGAAGACCGGCGCGCTGGACACCAAGACCAAGGAGCTTGTCGCGCTGGCAATTGGGGTCGCGATCCGTTGCGACGACTGCATCGCCTTCCATGCCAAGGCGGCTTTTCAGAACGGAGCGACGCGGGAGGAGGTGCTCGAGACCCTCGGCATGGCCGTCTACATGGGCGCGGGCCCGTCCGTGATGTACGCCAGCCACGCCATCGAGGCATACGACCAGTTTGCGGGCGGGTCCCAGGAGCATAAGGGCTGAACGGTCCGGCGCAGCAGGGGGAGGGCGGGCGCCTGAGGGCGCCAGCCCTGATTTTCAGGGCTTGACCACCACGGGGGCGCCGACCGGCACGCGCGAGTAGAGGTCCGTCACGTCCTCGTTGGTGAGCCGGATGCAGCCGCTCGACACCGCTTGGCCTATGGTGCTGGGGTCGTTGGTTCCGTGCAGGCGGAAGTGCGTGTCGTGCCCGCCCCGATATAGGTAGAGCGCGCGCGCCCCGAGGGGATTGTCGATCCCGCCCGGCATGCCGCCCGCATAGGCGCGATAGCGTGGGATGTGCCGCATCATGTTCGCCGTCGGCGTCCAGGATGGCCACTGCTCCTTCCGCCCGACCACGGCCGAACCGCGGAAGTTCAGGCCCTCCTCGCGGCCGACGCCGATGGCGTAACGAAGCGCGCGGCCACCCGACTGGACGAGGTAGAGCCGGCGCTGGCTGGTCCTCACCACAACCGTGCCCGCGTGCTCGGGCCCGTTGTAGGCGACCTCCCGCCGGGCGAGGTCCGACCCGAAGGGCAGCCCCTCCAGGGAGAGTCCGCTGCCGCCAGCCGCCATACGGCCTCCGCCTTGGGTGACGCAACCAGCGAGGAGAACCCCGAGAACCGCTGCAGCCGCCACGCGGGACAGCGGACGCAGGGAGGATACGCCAGCAAAGCTCGACGCGGATTTCATCAAGTTGATCTGAAGCACGAAGTCCCCAATCCGCTAGTTCAGGCGCGCGCGCCGGAGGCAGTTCGGCGTGAAGCCTAACAGAATGGCGCTACCGCTGGCTGTGATCTGAAATCTACGGTTGTTGAGTTGGTTAAATTCGCGCCGGCGAATCCGGTCAAATCCGCCAGGGAAACGAAAAGGCCGCCTCCGAAGAGGACGGCCTTTCCGTTACAGCCAGGTCGCCCAAGCGCTCAAGCCAGGCTTTGTTTTCTCGTTCGAGCCCGACCACGGCGCCGCTACGGTTGCGCCCCCTCAGACGCAGCGCGCGTGCGCCTCATTGGCCAGCATGGCGGCGTCGGGGCGCCTTGGCAATCCGTGCCTTCTCCGCCTGTGGAGAGCGGGGACGCGCAGCGAGGCGCGGCTCCGTGACCCGTCTGGAGCTTGCCACTAACAAAACACCCGGCGCAGGCGGGCTGCGCCGGGTGGAAATCCTTCCAGGATCTGGTCGGATCAGGCCGCGGCCGACTTGGCGGTCGGGACGCTCGCGATCGTCTTCAGGACCTGCGAGGCGATCTGGTAGGGGTCGCCCATGGAGTTCGGACGGCGATCCTCGAGGTAGCCCCGGTAGCCGTTGTTGACGAAGCTGTGGGGCACGCGGATGGACGCGCCGCGATCCGCCACGCCCCAGCTGAAGGTGTGGATGGAAGCCGTCTCATGCTTGCCGGTGAGGCGCATATGGTTGTCGGGGCCGTAGACCGCGATGTGGTCCTCGCGGGCGTCCGCGAAGGCGCCCATCAGCGCCTCGAAGTACTCCTTGCCGCCCACTTCTCGCATGTAGGACGTCGAGAAGTTGCAGTGCATGCCAGAGCCGTTCCAGTCGGTGTCGCCCAGCGGCTTGCAGTGCCACTCGACGTCCACGCCGTACTTCTCGGTCAGGCGCTCCAGGAAGTAGCGGGCGATCCACATCTCGTCGGCGGCGCGCTTGGAGCCCTTGCCGAAGATCTGGAATTCCCACTGGCCCTTCGCCACCTCGGCGTTGATGCCCTCGTGGTTGAGGCCGGCCGCCAGGCAGATGTCCAGGTGCTCCTCGACGATCTGGCGGGCGACGTCGCCGACGTTCTTGTAGCCGACGCCGGTGTAGTAGGGGCCCTGTGGGGCCGGGTAGCCGAAGTCCGGGAAGCCGAGCGGGCGGCCGTTCTTGTAGAGGAAATACTCCTGCTCGAAGCCGAACCAGGCGCCCTCGTCATCCAGGATGGTGGCGCGCTTGTTGGAGGCGTGCGGGGTCTTGCCGTCGGGCATCATGACCTCGCAGAGCACCACCGCGCCGTTCGTGCGGGTGACGTCCGGGACGATGCGGACCGGCTTCAGCACGCAGTCGGAGCTGTGGCCCTCGGCCTGCATGGTGGACGAGCCGTCGAAGCCCCAGAGCGGCAATTGCTCGAGGGTCGGGAAGCTGTCGAACTCCTTGATCTGCGTCTTGCCGCGGAGGTTCGGGACGGGGGTGTAGCCGTCCAGCCAGATGTATTCCAGCTTGTACTTCGTCATTCTCAATCCCACTCAAACGAGTTCCGCAGGCCGGGAGGCGCTCCCAGACGACGGGGTGACCGAAAGGTAGCCCGTGGCTGAAACCCTCTCAGGCATCAACCATGCCAGCCGGCCGCGACTGCTCCATTCGCGCCGAACCAGCCCAGGGAGAGGCCGCGTTTGCGCGTGTACCTCCAGAGTCGCGGCTCTAGGACAGACGGGCGTGCGTTAGGCGAACGGAGCTAGTCCAAATGGATGCATAAAAAATAGGCATGGCGCCGCGTTTTTGTCCGCAATGCGCTGGAACGATGGGCAGCGGGCTATGTTACCCTGCATGCATTGACGAGGGGGATTCTCATGAGCGCACCCCGTTCCCGCGAGACGGCCGTCATTCTGCCCTTCAGGAACCGGGCTGGTTCCGGCGTCAGGGCCATGCCCGCTGCTGGGCAGCAGCCGGCCCCGAAGGAGCCGCCGCCAATCGAGTTCGGTTCGGGCTGGTACCACGACGCCGCGATCCGCGAGGCCGATCCGGAGCGCAGGCGCTAGCCACGCCTTACCCGAAGATCGACCAGCCCATGCGCCTGGACAGCTTCTCCAGAGCGATGCGGCCGAGGTGCGAGTTGCCGGCTGCGTCCAACCCCGGCGACCACACTGCGATGGAGGCCTTTCCAGGCGCGATCGCCAGGATGCCCCCGCCGACGCCGCTCTTGCCCGGCAGGCCGACCCGATAGGCGAACTCGCCGGAGCCGTCATAATGGCCGCAGGTCAGCATGATGGCGTTGATGCGCCGCGCGCGTTGCGGGCTCACCACCGAGAGCCCGGTCGTGGGGCTGCGACCCTCATGCGCCAGGAAACGCCCCGCCATCGCGAGTTGTCGGCACGACATGGCGATGGCGCAATGGTGGAAGTAGACGCCGAGCGTATAGTCCACCGGGTTCTGGAGCACGCCGAACGACTTCATGTAGTTCGCGAGGGCTGCGTTGCGGAAGCCGGTGCGCTGCTCCGAGGCCGCCACGGCCTTGTCGATGGTGATGCTCTCGTCGTCGGAGACGAACCGCACGAAGCGCAGGATCTCCCCCAGCGCCTCACGCGGCTGGTGGCCGGACAGAATGACATCCGTCACCGCGATCGCGCCCGCGTTGATGAACGGGTTGCGTGGAACGCCGCGCTCGTGCTCGAGCTGGACGATCGAGTTGAAGGCGCTGCCCGACGGCTCGCGTCCGACCCGGGACCACAGGCGGTCTCCGCTCATGCCGAGCGCCAGGGTGAGCGTGAACACTTTCGAGATGCTCTGGATCGAGAAGGGCTCCTCGGCGTCACCGGCCGCCGCGACCGCGCCGGTCGTGTCGACGACGCAGAGGCCAAACCGGGCAGGATCGATCTTGGCGAGTTCGGGAATGTAGGTCGCCACATCGCCGCGGTCCGGCCGATCACGCATTTCGGCGGCGATCTCGGCGACTGCTTCCTGCAGATTGGGCGCGCTTGGCATGCTGTCGGAACCTGGCCTCGTCATGCTCTCCATCTGCAGCGGGCGCCCTGGGATGATCAAGGCTGAGTTTCAGGCGCCCCGGGCGAGGCGGCTGCGACGAGACCACATTTGCGCAAACGGAATTTAATCTTTTTCTGGTCCAGTGGGCTCAACCGGCAAACGCCGGACAGCCAGGCTTCGCATGCGTCCCGAATGTCCCCACCATGATCCGATCGCGCGAGCGATCCACGAGATCAGGCCTGCCATCCTGGGCGTGGGCGCCTTCTCCCTCTGCGCAAACCTGCTCGTCTTCGTGTCGCCGGGTTTCATGATGCAGGTCTACGACCGGGTCCTCACCTCCCGGAACGAGACGACCCTGCTGATGCTGTCGCTGATCGCGACAGCCCTGCTGCTCGCCTATGCCGCGCTGGAGAAGATCCGCTCCCTCGTGCTGGTCCGCGCTGGCGTCAGGCTGGATTCCATTCTGGCCGGCCCCGCCTTCGAGGCCGCGCTGGCAGGCGCGCTGCGCAATCGCGGCGGGCAGCACGCGCATGTGGTCCGTGACGTGGACACAGTGCGCGAGTTCGTGAGCGGCCCCGCGCTGGTGACGCTCCTGGACGCGCCTTGGGCGCCAGTTTTCCTTGTTGTCTGCTTCATGCTCCACCCGCTCGTGGGGCTGGTCTCCGCGCTGGGCGCGGCCGTCCTCTTCGGGCTGGCGTGGTGGAACGAGAGGCTCACCAAGACTCTGCTCGTGGGGGCGGCGGCGCATGGCGCGGCGTCCCATGACAGCCTGGCGTCCAGCCTTCGCAACGCGGAGGCCATCCGCGGCCTTGGCATGGCCCCCGCCATCCGGGACCTCTGGCGCCGACGTCACGAGGAGAGCCTGTCGCGTTCGGTGAGGGCCAACGACGTCGGCGGCCTGATCCTGGCCCTGTCCAAGTTCCTTCGGGCCGTCCTGCAGGTGGGCGTGCTGGCCGTCGGGGCCTGGCTGGTCATTCGCCAGGAGGTGTCCGGCGGCGTGATGTTCGCGTCCTCGCTCATCATGGGCCGCGCGCTCGCGCCCGTGGAGCAGGCGGTCGCGCATTGGCGCTCCTTTGTGTCCGCCCGCGCGGCCTACGAGCGCCTGTCGCGCGCCTTCGACGAGAACCCGCCACGGCCGGCGACGCTTCGCCTGCCCGAGCCGACCGGAAGGGTGTCCGTCGAGAATCTCGTCGTGCGCGCCCCGGGAACGCGCGCCCCCGTGGTGGCCGGAGCATCCTTCGAGCTCTCGCCCGGCAACGTCCTGGCCATCGTGGGCCCGACCGGGTCGGGCAAGTCCTCGCTCGCCCGGGCCATCGTTGGCGCATGGCCGGCGGCCGGCGGCTCTATCCGTTTCGATGGCAACCAACTCGAGCACTTCGACCCCGACCAGATCGGCCGCGCCCTGGGCTACCTGCCCCAGGACGTCGAGCTGTTCGCCGGCACGGTCGCGCAGAACATCGCGCGCTTCGGCGCCCTGGAAGACGCCCGGGTGGTCGCCGCGGCCGAGATGGCCTCGGCTCACGGCGTGATCCAGCGGCTGCCGGCGGGTTACCAGACCCCCGTCGGGGAAGACGGCGTGGCGTTGTCGGGCGGCCAGCGGCAGCGGGTCGGCCTCGCCCGCGCCGTCTACGGCGACCCCGCCGTGCTGGTGCTCGATGAACCGAACTCGAACCTGGACGGGGAGGGGGACCAGGCCTTGGTTGACGCCATCCAGCGGCTGAGGGCGGCCAAGCGGACCGTCATCGTCGTCACGCACAAGCCCAGCCTGCTCGCCGTCGTGGATCGCATCCTGGTGATGCATGACGGGAAGGTGCTCAGGGAAGGCCCGCGCGACCTGCTTATGCCCCTGATCCTCGGGCCCAATGTCGCGGCTGCGCCCATGGCGGCGCCGCGCCGGGCCGCGCAACATGGATGACGTCATGAATGCGGCGCCCAGGCCTGCCGGAGACTGGTCGCGCCCCATGGCGGCCGGCTTCGCGGTGATTGCGCTTACTTTCGGCGTATTCGGCGGCTGGGCAGCCACGGCCAAGCTCGACAGCGCCGTGATCGCCTTAGGCAGCATCGTGGTCGAGAACGACCGCAAGGTGGTGCAGCACCTGGAAGGCGGCATCGTCTCGGAGATCCTCGTGGACGACGACCGCCGGGTCTCCGAAGGCGAGGTGCTGCTGCGCATCGCCCCGGTTCAGGCGCGAGCCGCTGTCGCGACCGCGCGCAATCAGTTGCTCGCTGCGCAAGCCGAGGAGCGCCGATTGATGGCCGAGCTCGATGGAGCGGATGCAGTCGACTTCGGCCCCGAGTTGACGGCCTCCGACGCCGGCGAGGAAGTCAGGCGGGCCGTGGCCGACCAGGCGCGCATCTTCGTGGATCGACGCGAATCCCGCCGCAACGAGGTCGCCGTGCTGCAGGAGAGGATCGCCCAATCGGAACAGCAGATGCGGGGGCTCGATGCCCAGCTCGCTGCGTCCAGGGCGCAATCGGCCTCCTTCGAGGACGAGATCCAGAAAGTCCGCCCGCTGATGGACAAGGGCCTCGTGGCCGCGCCCCGAATCCGTCAGATCGAGCGCGCGAAGGTGGAGCAGGATGGCAGGACAGGCCAGCTCGTCGCGGAACGGGACCGGCAGGAGCGGGTGATCCAGGAGGCCCAGTTACAGATCGCCGGCATCCTGCGCAAGGCGCGGGAGGAGAATTCGGCCCGGCTCTCATCCGTCCGCTCCACCATCTCGGATCTGAAGGATCGGCTGACGGTGGCGCAAGACGCCCTTCAGCGCTCGGACGTGCGCGCGCCCAAGAGCGGCCGCATCGTGAACAGGAGGGTGTTCACGGTCGGGGGCGTCGTGCGCCCCGGCGAGACGCTGATGGAGATTGTGCCGGACGACGACACGCTCGTCGTGTCCGCGCGCGTGCAGCCCATCGACGTGACCCATGTTCACCCGGACCTCCCGGCGGAGGTGCGGATCCCGGCCCTGAAATCGCGGTCGACGCCGATCGCACTCGGTGAGGTTCGCGCGGTTTCGGCCGACGCCGTGCGCGATGAACTCACCCGGCAGCCCTATTACGAGGTCCGCGTCTCCGTCCGCGTGGACTCCTTTCCATCAGAACTGCGACGGAAACTGATCCCCGGTTTGCCCGCCGAGGTGGTCGTCTCCACCGGAGAGCGGACGGTGTTGGCCTATCTCGTCCAGCCTTTCACGGATGCCCTGCGCAGGGGCATGCGGGAGTTCTAGGTCGCGGTCGGAGCCCTCCCACGCTGTCAAACGATAAAATCCAAGCAAAATCCATCAACGACCTGCAACGGCCTGCTGGCATTGTGCTCTCCAATGAACAGGGGGCTGTCCATGGCTGCGTTCGCGTCCAACAAGCTGGATCATCGTTACTTCAGGGGTCAGGCCGAACCGGGCGATGACGCTGCTGGCCAGGATTGGCTGAGCCCCGCCACGATCGCCGCGGGCGAGGATGCGATTGGGCTTGATCTTGCGCTGATCCTTGGCCGGCGCCCGTGCTCGCAGCAAGAGGTCGCGCCCGCTTCCGGGCCCGCCACGGGGGCGGCATTCGAGTTGCCCGCAGCAGGCGCTCCCGCCATGGGCGGCCTGTTCACGCCCGCTGCGCTCGCCCCCGGCAGCGCTACGGCCAGCAAGGAATGGCATCTGACCACCATTGGGGTGCAGCGCGTCTGGGACGATTACACGGGCGCCGGCGTCCGGGTCGGCGTCTACGACGAGGGCGTCGATAAGACCGCCACGATCAACTACGACGCCTCCCGCGAACTCACGATCAATGGTGTCAAGGAGGACGCCGTCGGCCATGCCGTCCATGGCACGGCGGTCGCCGGCCTCATCGCCGGCAAGGTCGACAGCCAGGCGGTCGGCGTCGCCTTCGGGGCCAAGGTGACTTCCGAAAACGTGTTCACGGGTTCGGGATCGGGCTCGGGCATGATCCCGATCATCCAGGGCGCCGCGGCCAATTTCGACGTGATCAACAATTCCTGGGGCTGGGTGGACCGCTTCGCCGACCCGCTGGGCGCCGGCTCCTTCGGAACGGCCCTGGTCAACGCGCTTGCGTATGACGTCCAATACGGGCGCAACGGCAAGGGCGTGGTGATCGTCGAGTCCGCCGGCAACGACGGCCTGGATCATACGGACGGCAACGCCCAGGAATTCGCGGCCACCCGCTATACCATCACAGTAGGCGCTATCGCCGACACCGGGGACGTCTCCTTCTACTCGACTCGCGGAGCCGACGTCCTCGTCTCCGCGCCTTCGAACGGCGGGTACAAGGGGCTCTGGACGGAAGACGTCACCGGCGCAGGGGGGTATTCGAGCGGCAATTACACGGCGAGCTTTGGCGGCACCTCGGGGGCCGCTCCCATCGTGTCCGGCGTAGCCGCGCTCATGCTGCAGGCCAACCCCAACCTCGGCTGGCGCGACGTGCAGGAGATCATGGCCCTGTCCGCCGACGCGACCGGCCAAGCGAAGCTGACGGGCGGCGTTCCCGTCAACCCCTATTGGCAATTCGGGTGGACTATCAACAGGGCCACCGACTGGAACGGCGGCGGGATGCATTTCTCGAACGATGTCGGCTTCGGCCAGATCGACGCGTACACGGCGGCCCGCCTCGCGGAGGTCTGGAGCCTGTTCAACCCGGCCGCAGCCACCTCTGCGAATGAGCAGAAGCTCTCTTACGCCGGCGCTGTCGGCAAGACGGTGCTCGATAACCAGACCACCAGTTTCACGGTCGCGGTAGACAAGGATGTCCGGGCGGAGCACGTCGACCTCACGCTCACGCTGAGCTCCGGCAACGTCAACGACCTCCGGATCAAGCTGGTTTCGCCGGACGGCTATCAGTCCATCGTGCTCAACCCGCAGAACAACGTGGATGGCGCGGAGGCCGTCAGCAACTGGACCTGGACCTTCGGGTCCGAAGCGTTCCGGGACATGCACGCCAAAGGAAACTGGACGGTTTCCATCACAGACACGGCAGGCAACAACCTGACGAGCTCGGTGGCCAGCTACAAGCTCGACATCTACGGCGGCGCCGTCACGGCGAATGACGTCTATCACTACACGGACGAGTTCGCGAAGGTGGCCGCCCTCGACGCGAGCCGCACCGTCCTGCACGACGTGAACGGCGGCAGCGACTGGATCGACATGGGCGCCATCGCCGGCAACGCGGTGATCGACCTGCATGCCGGCGCCACTCAGACCGTGAACGGCGCCAAGTTCTTCACCATTGCAGCAGATACGCAGATCGAGAACGTGGTCACGGGCGACGGCGCGGACGTCATCTACGGGACGGACGTCGCCAACCAGATCTACGCCATGCGGGGCAATGACACGATCTTCGGGTCAGGCGGCGGCGACACCATCGACGGCGGCACGGGACTGGATACCGTGCACTATGGCCTGTCCACCGCGGGCGTCGACGTGGATCTCACCCGCGCCTCCCAGCTCTATGGCTTCGCCCAGGGCGACGTGCTCAAGAACGTCGAGAACCTGACCGGTTCGGCTTACGCCGATGTTCTGCGGGGCGACGCCGGGGTGAACGTCATCTCGGGCGGGGACGGCAATGACATCCTGGAAGGCCGGGGCGGCGCCGACGTGCTCGACGGCGGGGCGGGTGTCGACACCGCCACCTACGCGTCCTCGACCGCCGCGGTCGACGTCGACCTCAACCGTGCTTCCCAACTCGGCGGGGACGCGGCCGGAGACGTCCTGAAGACTATCGAGAACGTCACCGGATCGGCGTACAACGACACCCTGCGGGGCAACGCGGCCGCCAATCTCCTGGACGGCGGCGCTGGCGCGGACTGGATCTCCGGCGGCGGTGGATCCGACACCCTGCTCGGCGGCGCGGGCGACGACCACGTATTCGTGAACGCACCCGGACGCGTCGTGGCGGATGGAGGCCTCGGGTCAGATACGCTCGATTTTTCGCAGCTGACGAATGCGATCGCCTTCAGCCTCCAGACCGGAGCGGGGCAGTCAGCCGACGGGACGGTGGTGGTCTCCGCCTTGAACTTCGAGGTCGTGAAGGGCACGGCCTACAACGACACGCTCACGGGAGGCCTGCTGGCCGACCAGATCGATGGCGGGGCGGGCAACGACACGCTCATCGGCGGCGCAGGCAACGACACCCTGACGGGCGGCTCCGGCTACGACATCTTCAAGTTCACGGCTGCGGGCTTCGGCAAGGACCTCATCACTGATTTCACCGCCGGCCAGGACAAGATCAACCTGGCGGGCTTGGGCCTCAAGTCGTTGGCGGGGGTCAGCATGGCCCTGAGCGGCACGACCGAGATCATCAGCATCGGGTCTGACACGATCACCCTCCTGAACCAGAAGACGCTGCTGGCGTCGTCGGATTTCATGTTCGCCTGACGCGCAACGGCGGCCTGGCCAGGGCCGCCGATCTCTCCCATTCCGACGCAAAGAAGACGCGCGCAAGCGCTGCAAGGGCGCAAGAACGCCGCCCTCGCGGTGCGCGCGCTGTATTTCCTGCGCGGGGCGGGATGGTCCGCCCGCAGACCGACGCTCTCGACTTTGTGCGCCGTTCTTCCGTTCAGCCGGGAACTTGGGCCCGTTAACCCTGTTCTTTACGGCATCTGAACATGGGAGTTCGGCCATGAAGAAAGTGTGTTTGCTTGCGGCCGCGTCGCTGTTGGCCTTGAGCCCGCTCGCGACGACGGAAGCCTCGGCTCAGGTGCGCTTCGGCCACGGCGGCTGGAGCGGCCACCACGGAAGCTGGGGCGGGTACCGTGGCGGCTGGGGCCATCGCGGTTGGGGATGGGGCGGCGGTTGGGGCGCTGGCCTGGCGGCCGGCATCGTCGGCGCGACCATCGGTTCCGCCCTGGCGGCGCCAGCCTACGGTTATGGCTATGATTACGCGCCGGTGAGCTATGGCTACCCCACCTATGGCTACCCGGCCTACGGCGCATATCCCGCCTATGGCTACGGGACGACCGTCGTCGACTATGGCCCGGCGCCGGCTTACAGCTACGAGCCGGTCTATGCGCCTTCGACCGTCGTGGTTCGCCGGACCTACTACCGTCCTCGCGTCGCGTATTGGGGCGGGCCGCGGGTCGTCCGTCACGCCTATTACGGGCGGCGGGTAGCCTATTGGGGCGGCCCGCGCGTCGTGCGCCACGCCTACTACGGTCACCGCGCCTACCATCAGCGCTTCGCCTACAGCACGCGCTCGGTGCGCGTCGGGTATCCGGCGGGCTTCCGCACCGGCAGCGTCCGCGCGGGTAGCGTCCACACGGTCGGCTTCCGTGGCGGCGTTCACGGCGGCGGCCATCACTTCCGCAGGTATTGACGGACACAGGCCCCACCGTTGAGGCCGCTCCCCCTGGAGCGGCCTTTTTTCGTCCCGCAAAGCTGGGCGTTGGCGCTCAGTCCTTGCGAGGCTTGCGCGGCTTCGGGTGGTCCGGCGCCGCGGCGCCGGTCGTCCCGGTCCAGGCCGGCGGATCGCTGGCGGGAAACGACTCCTCGTCCGCTTCTTGGACGGGATCCATGGGAGCGGGCTTCGCTTCTCCGGGCTTGGACTCCCGCTCTTCCTCCTGCCTGCCAGGTGCCTTGGCCATGCTGCGCCTCCGGTCCCGATGGTCGCGTCGGCGGCCCAGGGTCGAGCCGCGGGCCGACGTCGACCATACCAGAAAAAGGCGCTTCACGCCTGTGCGGCGTCAGGCCCGCGCAGAACGCCCTAGGCGAGCCCGGCGTCCCGCATCCGGTAATAGGTGACCACCGCGGCCACATAGGCCCGGTTGAGGCCATGGAACGGGATCGTCCGTACGGGCGTGACCGGGAACGGGAGCGTCTTTCGGTCGCCCGTCGCGGCATAGGCGGCGAGCGCCTTGCCCATGGTGGACTCCAAGCCAACGCCACGGCCCATGCAGCCGATGTTGACGATGAGGCCCGGCTCCGGCTCGTGCAGATGCGGCAGGAAGTCTCGGGTCACAGCGACGCGCCCGCACCACCGATAATGGATCGGCGCTTCCTTGGCGGCGGGGAACATGCGCGCGATCACGCGCTCCAGGTGCGCCCAGTCGCTCTTGTCGTTCGGCTCCCGGAACGGCCCGCGCCCGCCCATGAGGAGGCGGCCCTCATGATCGAGCCGGAAGTAGAGCAGCAGCTGCCGGGTGTCCGAGCTCACCTGGCCGTAGGGCAGGATGCTCTTGCGCACGTTGTCGCTGAGCGGCTCGGTCGCCACCTGGTACGAGTTCGGCGCGATCACCGTCCTGGCGAGCTTGGGGTAGTAGTCCTTCGTGTAGCCGTTCGTGCACAGCACGACCTTGCCGGCCGTCACCGTCCGGCCCTGGGCCGTCTTCACCTTCCACTTGGAGCCTTCCCGCGAGAGACCCGCCACGGGCGTCTGTCCGTGCACCACCGCTCCGGCCCGCTGGGCCGCCCGGCAAAGTTCGCGCGCATAGCTGAGCGGCTGCACGGCGCCGCCGCGACGGTCGATCCAACCGGCGAGGTAGACGTCCGTTCCGAGATGCTCGTCGGTTTTCGCCTTGTCGAAGAATTCCGTGTTCGCCCCCAGCGCCGCCCATTGGGCGGAGCGCTTCTTCGCGGTCTCGATCATGGAGGGGATGTGGGCGCCCTGGATCCAGCCGTTGCGGACATGCGGCACGTTCATCTGATGCTTGGCGATGAGCTCGAAGACGGTGTCCGCCGTTGATGCCGCAAAGGCCGTCAGCGCCTTTCCGGCTTCCGGGCCGAACTTCTCCACCATCTCGTCCGGGTCATATTTGAGGCCCGGAATCACCTGGCCGCCATTGCGGCCCGATCCGCCCCAGCCGGGCTCGCGCGCCTCCAACACGATGCAGCCCACGCCGCGCTCTGCCAGGTGCAGCGCCGTGGACAGGCCGGCGTAGCCTCCGCCCACGATGGCGACGTCGACCTCGACATCCTTGTCCAGGGGAGGGCAGTCCGGCGCGGGCGCGGCGGTCGCGTGCCACAGGGACGGGTCCAGCGGAAAAGCTGCAGCGCTCATGACGACCTCAGATCGGGTTCAGCACGCGGCGCAGAAAGTCCTGCGTCCGGGGATGGCGAGGGTTGGTGAGCAGCTCGCGGGCGGGGCCCTGCTCGACGATCACGCCCCCGTCGATGAACAGCACGCGGTCGGCCACCTCGCGCGCGAAGGCCATCTCGTGCGTGACGACCACCATGGTCATGCCCTCCTCGGCGAGGCGGCGCATGACCGCCAGCACTTCCCCCACGAGTTCCGGGTCCAGCGCCGAGGTGGGCTCGTCGAACAGGATGGCGTGGGGACGCATGGCGAGCGCGCGCGCGATGGCGACGCGCTGCTGCTGCCCGCCCGAGAGCTGGGGCGGGTGGGCGTCGGCCTTGTCCGCCAGCCCCACGCGGGCCAGCAACTCGCGCCCGTGGGCGACAGCCTGCGCCCGCGGCTCCCTCTTCACAAAGATGGGCCCCTCGATCACGTTCTCCAGGGCCGTCCGGTGCGGGAACAGGTTGAAGCGCTGGAACACCATCGAGACTCGCGTGCGGATGTCGATGATGGACCGCTGCGCGCGGTCGACCTTGATGCCCTCCACCAGGATCTCGCCCTGGTCATAGGTCTCCAGGCCGTTGATGCACCGCAGGATGGTGGACTTGCCCGATCCCGACGGTCCGATGATGCACACCACCTCGCCCTTGGCGACCGTGGCGGAGATGCCGCGGATGACCCGGTTGGAACCGAAGCTCTTGTGGACGTCGCGCAGCTCGATCATCGCCGCGTTCCCATGTTCTTTTCCAGACGCCCGACGAGCAGGATCAGCGGGATGCTCATCACCAGGTAGAGCAGCGCCACGAGAGTGAAGACGGTCGAGTTCTTGAAGGTGGCGGAGGCGATCAGCTTACCTTGCAGGGCCAGCTCCGCCACCGTGATGGTGGAAGCCTGGGAGCTGTCCTTCAGCATCATGATCATGATGTTGCCGTAGGGCGGCAGGACGATCTTCACCGCCTGGGGCAGGATGACGCGGCGCATGGTCATGAACCAGCCCATGCCGAGCGACTGCGCCGCCTCGACCTGGCCGTGGTCGATGGCCTCGATGCCGGCCCGGAAGTTTTCGGACTGATAGGCCGAGTAGGCGATGCCGAGGCCGATGATGGCCGCGCTGAGCGCCGACAGCGCGATGCCGAAGTCCGGCAGCACGAAGTAGATGTAGAACAGCTGGACGATGATCGGGATGCCGCGGATCACATTGATCACGGTCCGGCTGATCCGGTCGAGGACCTTGACGCCTGATACGCGCATCAGGGCCCAGACCAGGCCCAGGATGGTGGAGAGGACGAGGGATCCGGCGGTGACGAGGAGCGTGTACTTCACGCCCTCAAGCAGGATGGGCAGGAACTCGATCGAGTCCTGGATGAAGCGTTGCATGATGGTCTCGGAAGCAGGCGGACGGCGCGTCCCGGGCGCGCCGGCGCCCGGGACGGTGGCAAGGCGTGCGCCTTACTCCTGGCCCCACTTGGCGAGGATCTTCTTCACCGTGCCGTCACCCTGCAGCTTCGCCAGGGCCGTGTTGATCTTCTTCAGCAACTCGCCGTCCGTCTTGCGGACGCCGATGCCCACCGACCCGACGATCTGGGACTTGTAGCCCTTGGCGAGGCGCACGTCCGGGAAGTTCCCCAGCTGGAGGTTGTAGGCCACGATCGGCAGGTCGGCGAAGCCCGCCTTGATGCGACCCGCATTCACGTCCCGCATGATGTCGGGGATGGTGTCATAGATCTTCACGTCGGCGAAGAGCCCGCTCTTCTTCAGCGGCTCGACATAAGCGGTGCCTACCTGGGCGCCGACGACCTCGCCCTTGAGGTCCTCAAGCTTGGTGTAGTCCTTGGTGTCGGACTTGGCCACGAACAGTCCCTCGCCATAGGTGTACACCGGGGCCGAGAAGTCGACCGCCTCCTGGCGCGCCGGCGTGATGTACATGGCGGCCGCGATGATATCGATCTTGTTGGCGTTCAGGCCCGCGATCAGGGTCGAGAACTGCATGGGCTCGACCTGGACCTGGAAGCCGGCCTCCTTGCCGATGGCCGTGATGAGGTCGACCATAATTCCCTGGATGGTGTTGGTCTTGGTGTCCAGGAAGGTGAAGGGCGTGCCTGTGGGCGTCGAGCCCACCTTGTAGGTCTGCTGCGCCGAGGCGGGCAGGGCGGCGAAGAGAGCCGCGGCGGCGGCGATTCCGGTGACGAAGCGCTTCAGCATCATGGTCAGCTCCCCCAGTGGATGGAACGGCTTCCGGCCGCTTTCGCATCGCGAATTTCACTTATATGAAAAATGTTGCATGGTGTTTCCGGCGACGCAAGCCGCTTTCCCACTGGATCCGCATGCCGAACGAGATTGCCGAACAGGATTTCCAAGGCGCCGCGCAGGCGCAGGCCACCGACGCAGAGATCGGAGCGCGCATTCGCTCGCTTCGGCGCGCAAAGGGCCTGCGCCTGACCGAGGTCGCGGCCCAGACCGGGCTCTCGATCGGCTATCTCAGCCAGGTCGAGCGCGGCATTTCCTCGCCCTCGCTGCGGGTTCTCACCACCATCGCAGCGCCGCTCGGCATCACGTACGCCGAACTGTTCCGCACGGGCGCAGTGGACACGGCGAGCGACTCGATCGTGGTCCGCCGCGCCGAGCGAGGCAGCCTCGGCCTGAGGGGGACCGGAATGGAGAAGCAGTTGCTGTCTCCTCCCGGGGGAAGCCGGTTGAACCTATACGAGGTCGTTCTCCAGCCCGGCGGGGCTTCGGGCGAGGACCTTTACGTCCACGGGGGCGAAGAGGCGGGCCTCATTCTCGAAGGCGAGATGGAGCTCACCGTCGAGGACCGAACCTGGCGCCTGCAGACGGGCGACAGCTTCCGCTTCGCAAGCGGCCGGCCCCATCGCTTCCGCAATCCAGGCGCCGTAACTGCGCGCGTTCTGTGGGTCAACGTGTCGGAGCCTGTCTGATCCCGCGCCAGGGGACCAAGCCGCGGTCCAACCCGCGCCCTTTCACGCGATAACTTTTCTTCGCCAGGAAACGCTCGCGCAAATTGTGTCTTGCCTTTTTTAAACTATCGCTGAAGCTTGCGCCGCGACCGAGGAAAACTTGAGGCGGCTCAGTCGCACCCGGCGCCGGTCGCGGTAGCTCAATCCTGGAGCACGGCCGCGATGAGAGCGAGCAGGCGAGGAGCGGGCGATGAGGCATGGCGCATCCGGTCGGGTTCTCGCGTGCGTTCTCCTTGCAGCCGTCACGTCGGGCCACGCGCAGGCCCAGCAGGCCGTGCCAGTCACCACGGCCCCGGCCGAGCGCAAGCCGGTCAGCCAGACGGCCCAGTTCGTCGGCCGAATCGAGGCGCCGGAACGGGTCGAGATCCGGGCCCGGGTGAAGGGCATGCTGGAGGCGGTGCTCTTCAAGGAGGGCGACCGGGTCGCGGCAGGCGCCCCGCTTTATCGGATCGACAAGTCTGAATTCGCCGCCGCCGTGGAGCAGGCCCAGGGCGATCTGGAGCGGGCGAAAGCGTCGTTCACGCTCGCCGGGCTCGACCGGCAGCGCGCAGAGACGCTGCTGGCCAAGAACGCCGGCAGCGTTCAAAGCCGCGACCAGGCCGTGGCTCAGGAAGCGCAGGCCCGGGGAGCGGTCATCACGAGCCAGGCGACGCTCGACAAGGCCAACATCAACCTGGGCTACACGGATATCGTGTCGCCGATCGCCGGCCGCATCGGCCGCACGGCCGTCACCAAGGGCAACATCGTTGGCCCGGACAGCGGCGTCCTCGCGACAATCGTCAGCGAGGACCCCATGCACGTCACCTTCCCGGTGAGCCAGCGCGACTACTTGGCGGCTGTCCAGGGCGGCCAGGCCAAGGGCGCCGAGCATGAGGTGGAGATCCGGTTTTCCGACGGCTTCGTCTATCCGGAGAGAGGGCTCATCAATTTCCTGGACGTGAGCGTCGACCGGGGCACCGACACCATCACGGTGCGCGCCGACCTGCCCAACCCCAAGGGGCTCCTGACCGACGGCCAGCTGGTGCGCGTCGACGTGCGCACGGGGGCGCCCCAGGAGCGCGTGCTCGTTCCGCAGAGCGCGCTGATCGCCGACCAGGGCGGCGTCTACGTGTTCGTGGTGGACAACGGCAAGGCTGTCACGCGGCGGCTGAAGTTGGGCGGCTCCGAGGGGCAGAACGCGATCGTGGCCTCGGGCCTGGATGGCGGCGAACTTGTGGTCGTCGAGGGCATGCAGACGCTTCGCCCTGGCGCCCCGGTCGTCGCGCGGCCTCAGACCATCCCGCAAGCGGGAGGCTGACCCATGCTTTCCGCGATTTTTGTCGATCGCCCGCGCATGGCGATCGTCATCTCGATCGTCACGGTCATCGCCGGCGTGCTCTCCTTGCTGGCGATCCCGATCGCCCAGTATCCCGACATCGTCCCGCCGCAGGTCTCGGTGACCACCCTTTACCCGGGCGCGTCCGGCGAGGTCGTGGACGCCACCGTGGCACAGCCGATCGAGGCCCAGGTCGTGGGCGTCGACGGTCTGATGTACATGAAAAGCGTCAGCGGCAACGACGGCAGCTATTCGCTGGTCGGCTCCTTCGAGCTCGGAACGGACCCGGACACCAACACGGTCAAGCTGAACAACCGCGTCCAGGCCGCGCTCTCGAAGCTGCCGCAGGACGTGCAGAAGCAGGGGGTGACGGTCAAGAAGAAGTCCTCCGCGCTGCTCGGCGTCTTGGCCGTGTACTCGCCGAAGGGGACCTACGACCCGCTCTACATCTCGAACTACGTCACCATCAACATCCTCGATGAGTTGAAAAGCACGCCCGGCGTGGGCGACGCGAGCTTGTGGGGACCCCAGGACTACGCCGTCCGCGCCTGGATCCGGACGGACCGCCTCACCGGCCTGGGCCTGACCTCCGGCGACCTGGTCAAGGCGATCCAGTCCCAGAACGTCCAGGCGGCGGTCGGACGGATCGGGGCGCGGCCGATCTCCAATGAACAGCAACTCCAGCTCAATCTGCAGACCAAGGGGCGTCTGACCTCCATCGAGGATTTCGGCAAGATCGTCCTGCGCACCAACCCGGACGGCTCCGTGCTGCGCCTGTCCGATGTGGCGCGCCTGGAGCTCGGCGCGGCGAACCTCGACCGGGAGACCCGGTTTAATGGCGGCCCCGCGGCCGTCCTCGCGCTCTACCAGACCCCGGGCGCCAACGCGATCCAGGCGCTCGAGGCCGTGCGCAAGCGCATGGGCGAACTCTCGGCGTCCTTCCCGGAAGACCTTTCCTGGACGGTGACCTACGACCCGACCGTCTTCGTGAAGGACACCATCCACGAAGTGCAGAAGACCCTGATCGAGGCCTTCATCCTGGTCGTGATCGTCGTCTATCTCTTCCTCGGCAACTTCCGCGCGACCATGATCCCCATGCTGGCCGTGCCGGTCAGCCTGATCGGGGCCTTCATCGCCCTGAACGCCATCGGCTACTCGGCCAATTCCGTGTCCCTCCTGGCCGTCGTGCTGGCGATCGGCATCGTGGTCGACGACGCCATCGTGGTGGTCGAGAACGTCGAACGCGTGATGGAGGAGAATCCTGGCCTGTCGCCGGCGGACGCGACCAAGAAGGCCATGGCGGAGATCACCGCGCCGATCATCGCCATCACGCTCGTGCTGCTGTCCGTCTTCGTGCCCGTGGCTTTCATCCCGGGCATCTCCGGCGAACTCTTTCGCCAGTTCGCCGTGACGGTCGCGGTCGCCATGGCGCTCTCGGCGGTTAACGCCCTGACCCTGTCGCCCGCCTTGTGCGGCGTTCTCCTGAAGCCGCAGCACGGGCCTCACAGGGGACCCATGGGCGCCGTCATGCGCGGCATCGACTGGGTGCGCGACCGCTACGGCGCGATCGTGGCGCGGCTGGTGCGGGTGTCCGTCATCGGCCTGGTTTGCGTGGCCGCGGCAGGCGCCGGCATCTTCGGCCTGAGCAGGGTGACGCCGACCGGGTTCCTCCCGGAGGACGATCAGGGCGCTCTCTTCGTCGTCGTGCAACTGCCCGGCGGCGCTTCTGTGGTCCGGACGTCGGACGTGGTGCGACGGGCCGAGGGCATCCTGCGCGATGATCCCGCCGTGAAGGACTTCACCTCCATCATCGGCCTCAACTTCATCGACAGCTACTCGCAGCCGGACGCCGCCTTCCTTGTCGTCACACTCAAGCCATTCGAAGAGCGAAAGGGCGCAGCCCTCTCCGCCGCGGGCACGATGGCGCGGCTGGCCGAGAAGTTCAGGCAGATCCCGGAGGGCCGCGTCGCCCCGATGGCGCCGCCGCCCATCATTGGGCTGGGTACCGGCGGGGGCTTCACTTACGTGTTGCAGGATCTCCGAGCCAGCAACCCGCAAGCCCTGGCTCAGGTGCTGCGTGGCCTCGTGGTCGCCGCCAACCAGGACCCGAAGCTGTCCCGGGTGTTCAGCACCTACTCGGCCAGCAACCCGTCCGTGTACCTCGACATCGACCGCGACAAGGCGCAGGTGCTCGGGGTCGCGCTCAGCGACGTGTTCCAGGCGCTGCAGGCTTCGCTCGGGGGCCTCTACATCAACGACACCAACTTGTTCGGCCGCACCTGGCAGGTGCAGATCCAGGCCGAGGCCCAAGATCGCGACAGGGTGGACGACATCTACCGGATCAATGTCCGCAACGCGGCAGGGCAGATGATACCCCTGCGATCGCTGGTCGAGGCCCGCGTCGCGGTCGGCCCGCCAGCCCTGATCCGCTACAACAACAAGAGGGCGGTCACGATCCAGGGCTCTCCGGCCCCTGGCGCATCATCGGGCCAGGCGCTCGCCGCCATGGAGGACGTCGCCAAGGCGACGTTGCCGGACGGCTACTCCGGCGCGTGGACCGACACCGCCTTCCAGGAGAAGCGGGCGGAGGGCAAGACGGGCATGATCCTGTTCTTCGCCATCCTTTTCGCCTACCTGTTCCTGGTGGCGCTCTATGAGAGCTGGACCATCCCGGTCCCGGTGCTCCTGTCCGTGTCGATCGGCCTGCTGGGATCCTACCTCGCCATCGTCGGCCTGGGCCTCTCCCTCGACCTGTTCGGCCAGATCGGCATGATCGTGCTCATCGGCCTCGCGGCGAAGAACGGCATTCTCATCGTCGAATTCGCGAAGGAGCAGCGGGAGCGCGGCGTCCCGCTCACGCAGGCGGCGACGGAAGGCGCCCGTCTCCGCTTCCGGCCGGTGATGATGACGTCCCTGGCCTTCATCCTTGGCCTTTACCCGCTGGTGGTCGCGACCGGCGCGTCCCAGATCGCGCGCCGCGACGTGGGCACGCCCGTGTTCGGCGGCATGATCCTGGCCTCGTTCCTCGGCATCTTCGTGATTCCGCCGCTCTACGTCCTGTTCCAGGCGCTTCGGGAGCGGCTTCGTCCATCGACGCGTCCGCACGTCACGCCCGCGGAGCCGACGGCGCAGCATGAGCCTGCGCGGCGAGCCAGCGCTGCGGAGTAGGGGGCCGACGACAGCCCGAATTCTCGGGCGGCTTCCTCCCTTGGTGGCGATGGACCATCCGGAAGGAGGAGCCCGCCTGGCGCTTCTGGTCGAATTGCATGTGTCAGTCGGACGAACCAAAACGGTCACTGAAGCCGGCGCGACTTGGTCGACGCCGCGGCTTGCGGACGCTCGCCGCTCGGCGACGGTCCAGGCCCTTACGGTAAGGGGGAACGACCATGGATCTCCGAAAGTGCGGAGCCGAGGCCATCGGCACGTTTTGGCTGACCTTCGCTGGCTGCGGCAGCGCCGTGATCTCAGCGGCCTTCCCCGATGTCGGCATAGGCCTGCTGGGGGTGTCGCTGGCCTTCGGGCTCACGGTTCTGACCATGGCCTACGCCATTGGGCACATCTCGGGCTGCCATCTCAATCCGGCTGTCACGGTCGGACTGTGGGCCGGCGGTCGCTTCCCCGCCAAGGACGTTGTCCCCTATGCCGTCGCCCAGGTCGTCGGGGCCGTGGTCGCCGCCACCGTCCTTTACGGGATAGCATCCGGCGCGCCTGGCTTCGACCTGGCGAAGGGCTTTGCGGCCAACGGCTACGGAGAGCACTCGCCCGGCCACTATTCCCTGGCTTCCGGCCTCGTGGCGGAGGTCGTCCTGACGATGATGTTCCTGTTCATCATCATGGGGTCGACCCACGGCAAGGCGCCAGTGGGCTTCGCGCCGATCGCGATCGGCCTTGGCCTCACCCTCATCCACCTGGTTGGGATTCCCATCACGAACACCTCCGTGAATCCGGCGCGCAGCACCGGGCCTGCGCTGATCGTCGGGGGATGGGCGCTGGCGCAGCTCTGGCTGTTCTGGCTCGCCCCGCTCGTCGGCGGCGCCCTGGGCGGGGTCCTGTACCGCCGGCTGAGCGAGACGCCTGCGGCCCAGGTGACCGGCGATCTGGGCAAGCCTCTGGACGCAGTCCGAAATTGAGCCGCGGGACCGCCGGAGCCTGCTTGCGGCCCGGCGCGCCTGCCGCTACCACAAGCTTATGTATACGCCCCCTGCCTTCCGCGATGACGACCTCGCCAGCATTCATGCCGCCATGCGGGAGGCGAGGCTGGCCAACCTGGTCACTGCAACCGAGCAGGGCCTGGTCGCGACCCCTCTGCCGATGATCGTCGACGAGACTGAGGGCCCATATGGCGTGCTCTATGGGCACGTCGCCAAGGCCAACCCACAGTGGCAGACGCCTCCCGTCGGGGACGCCATGGCCATCTTCATGGGCCCGGACGCCTATGTGACGCCGTCGTGGTACCAGACGAAGCAGGAGACCGGGAAGGTTGTCCCGACCTGGAACTACGTCGCGGTGCACGCCTACGGACCCGTCGAGTTCTTTCAGGATGCAGACCGGCTGCTCGATGTGGTGACCCGCCTGACGCGGCTCTACGAGGAGCCAAGGGCGGAGCCGTGGGCCGTCAGCGACGCGCCCCCCGAGTTCATTGCGGCGCAGCTGCGCGGCATCGTGGGTGTCCGCATCCCCATCGTTCGCGTCGAGGGCAAGCGCAAGATGAGCCAGAACCGGCCCGAGGCGGACCGCCGTGGCGTGGCGGCGGGCCTGGCGCACAGCGAACGCGCGTCCGAGCGGGACGCAGCCCAGCTCATCCCGCTTTAGGCAGCTGGCCGGCCTCCGATGTCGCGGCCGCGCCACGCTGTGTCACCTGAAGCCGACTCTCCACGCCGTTTCGCGTGCTTCTGCGGCCTTCGGAACGAGTGTCGCCGGGGAGTCTCGCGGGTGCGCCACGCAAAAATCGCAGAGCAATTCCAGTGCTGCGAGGTTATGGTTCGGCCAAGAGCAGCCGCTGGCCAGCCTTCGGGCGCCCCGCTGCAGGCGCGCTCACAGACATAGGGAGTGAGACATGTCGGAGGCCGCCGAGAAAGGCATGAAGACGCGCCGCCGCGTGCTGGGCGACGCCCATGTCGATCGCGCGGAGGCCGCCAAGACAGCGTTCGACGCCCCTTTCCAGGAGTTGATCACCGAAGCGGCCTGGGGCCGCGTCTGGTCGCGCGACACGATCTCTCTGCGCGAGCGATCCATGCTGACGATTGCGCTGCTCGCCGCGCTCGGCAACGACCAGGAGCTCGCGATGCACATCCGGGCCACGGCCCGGACGGGCGCCTCGAAGGAGGACGTGTTGGACGCTCTCCTGCATGTGGCCATCTACGCCGGCGTCCCCCGCGCCAATCATGCGATCGCCATCGCACGGCAGACCTTCGCCGAGATGGAACGGACCTGACTCGGATGGAAAGCCGAGGGGAGGGGAAAGACATGCCCAAGCCAGCCGAGTTCTACCAGCGCAACCGGCTGATCCAGCCGCCGGCGCTGACGCCGAACTACAAGACGAGCGTCGCCCGTTCGCCCCGCCAGGCGCTGCTTTCCCTGCAGAATTCGATGTCGGAGATCACCGGGCCGGTGTTCGGACACGGCGATATCGACCCGATCGACAACGACCTCATCCGCAACTTCGCCAAGACCGGCGATCCCATCGGCGAGCGCATCATCGTCCACGGGCGCGTGCTGGACGAGAACGGCCGCGGCGTCCCCAACACGCTGGTCGAGATCTGGCAGGCCAACGCCGGCGGCCGCTACCGGCACAAGAAGGACACCTATCTGGCCCCTATCGACCCGAACTTCGGCGGCTGCGGCCGGACCTTGACCGACGAGCAGGGCTACTACTTCTTCCGCACCGTGAAGCCGGGCGCCTATCCCTGGCGCAACTGGGTCAACAACTGGCGCCCCGCGCACATCCACGTCTCCGTGTTCGGCACGGGCTTCGTGCAGCGCCTCATCACGCAGATGTACTTCGAGGGCGACCCGCTGATCCGGCACTGCCCGATCGTCAACTCGATTCCCGACCCACAGGCCATCGATCAACTGATCGCCCCCTTGGACATGAACGCCGCCATCCCCCTCGACTGCGTCGCCTACAAGTTCGACATCGTTCTGCGCGGGCGCCGCTCGACGCTTTTCGAGAACCGCCTGGAGGGGAACTGAGCCATGCCGCAGCCCTTGAACTACCTGCGCGAGACGGCGTCCCAGACGGCCGGCCCCTATGTCCATATCGGCCTGGCGCCGGGCGCCGCCGGCTTCGAGATCTTCCGCCGCGAACTGGGCCGTGACATCGCGGGCCCGGAAGCTCCGGGCGAGCGGATCCGCGTCGAGGGTCTGGTCATCGACGGAACCGGCGCGCCCGTGAAGGACGTCCTCATCGAAGCCTGGCAGGCGGACGCCGCCGGGATCTACCCGCACCCGGAAGATCCCCGACATTCCGAGGCGGCCAAGGGCTTCCGCGGCTGGGGCCGCATCATCACCGACTTCGACACGGGCCTGTGGTCGTTCGAGACGATCAAGCCCGGACGGGTGATGGGGCGCAACGGCCGCCTCCAGGCGCCCCATATCTCGCTCTGGCTGGTGGCGCGGGGCATCAACATCGGCCTGAACACCCGCCTTTACTTCGACGACGAAGGCGAGGCCAACGCGATCGATCCGGTGCTCAACCTCATCGAGCAGGTCGACCGCCGGTCCACCCTGGTTGCGCGCCGGTCGAACCGGGACGGCGCGCCCGTCTACCGTTTCGACATCCGCCTCCAGGGCGAAGGCGAGACCGTTTTCTTCGACATCTGAGCGCCTGCATGACAACCGCCGCCGACAATCCCTGCATCATCTGCGTGGCCATTACCGGGTCGTTGCCGACCAAGGAGAACAACCCGGCGGTGCCCATCACTGTCGCCGAGCAGATCGAGAGCACGCATGAAGCCTTCGAAGCCGGCGCTTCGATCGCCCATTGCCACGTTCGCGATAATGCGGGGAAGCCGACCTCCGATCCCGAGCGCTTCGCCAGGCTTCTGGAGGGCCTGCGCAAGCATTGCCCCGGCATGATCGTCCAGCTTTCCACGGGCGGGCGCTCCGGCTCCGGCAGGGAGCGGGGCGGCATGCTGAGCCTGCGGCCTGACATGGCGTCGCTGTCGGTCGGCTCCAACAATTTCCCGAACCGGGTCTACGAGAACCCGCCGGATCTCGTTGACTGGCTCGCCTCGGAAATGCTGGCCTATGGCGTCAAGCCCGAGATCGAGGCCTTCGATCTCAGTCACATCGTGCAGGCCACGCGCATGCAGGCGGACGGCCGCCTCAAGGGCCCGCTCTATGTTCAGTTCGTCATGGGCGTGAAGAACGCCATGCCGGCGGACGAGCGCATCTTCGATTTCTACATCGAGACCCTGAAGCGCCTGGCTCCGGACGCCTCGTGGTGCGGCGCCGGAATCGGGGCGGCTCAGGTCACGGTGAACGAGTGGTGCATCGCCAAGGGCGGGCATACCCGCACCGGGCTCGAAGACAATGTCCGGCTCGACCGCGACAAGCTTGCGCCCTCCAACGCCGCCCTGGTGCGCCGCGCCGTGGAGATCTGCCATAAGCACGGCCGGCCGGTCGCGACCTGGCGGCAGGCCCGCGAAATCCTCGACCTGGACGCCCCCCGGGGATAGTGGCTGTGGTCCAGGCGCCAGGAGCGCCGTAAAATCGTACGCAAAGGCCGCCAGCATCGTGCGGTCAGATCTGTTTGCCGTTCGCGGGGAGAGTCGCATGGACGCGAAGACCGAAGACAACTCAGGCAAGTGCCCCTTCCAGGGGGACAAGCGGGGCCGCCGTAACCGCGATTGGTGGCCGGACGCTCTCGACGTCGAGGTGCTGCACCGCCATTCCGCGCTGTCGGACCCGATGGGCAAGGACTTCGACTACGCCAAGGAGTTCAAGACCCTCGACCTCGACGCGGTCATCAAGGACCTGCACGCCCTGATGACGGACTCGCAGGATTGGTGGCCGGCCGACTTCGGCCACTACGGCGGCCTGATGGTGCGCATGGCCTGGCACAGCGCAGGCACCTACCGCATCACCGACGGGCGCGGTGGCGCCGGGGCCGGCCAGCAGCGCTTCGCGCCGCTCAACTCGTGGCCGGACAACGCGAATCTCGACAAGGCGCGGCGACTCCTGTGGCCGATCAAGCAGAAATACGGCCGCAAGATCTCCTGGGCTGACCTGATGGTGCTGGCCGGCAACGTCGCGCTCGAATCCATGGGCTTCAAGACCTTCGGCTTCGCCGGCGGCCGCGTGGACGTCTGGGAGCCCGAGGAGCTCTATTGGGGGCCCGAGGGAACCTGGCTTGGCGACGAGCGCTACAGCGGCGAGCGCCAGCTCTCAGAGCCCCTTGGCGCCGTCCAGATGGGCCTCATCTATGTGAACCCCGAGGGCCCGAACGGCAAGCCGGACCCGGTCGCGGCGGCGAAGGACATCCGCGAGACGTTCTTCCGCATGGCCATGAACGACGAGGAGACGGTGGCCCTCATCGCCGGCGGCCACACCTTCGGCAAGACCCACGGCGCGGGCGACCCGTCGCTGGTCGGGCCCGAGCCCGAGATGGGCGCCATCGAGGACCAGGGCCTCGGCTGGAAGAGCAAGTTCGGCAGCGGCCACAGCGCCGACGCGATCACCGGCGGACCCGAGGTGATCTGGTCGCAGACGCCGACCCGCTGGAGCAACTACTTCTTCGACAACCTGTTCAACTTCGAGTGGGAGCTGACGAAGAGCCCCGCCGGGGCGTGGCAGTGGCAGGCGAAGGGCGCCGAGCCTTCGATTCCGGATCCCTTCGATCCGTCGAAGAAGCGCCTCCCGACGATGCTCACGACAGACCTGTCGCTGCGCTTCGACCCGATCTACGAGAAGATCTCGCGCCGGTTCCACGAGAACCCGGACCAGTTCGCGGACGCCTTCGCCCGGGCCTGGTTCAAGCTGACGCATCGCGACATGGGGCCCGTGGCCCGCTACCTCGGCCCGCTCGTGCCGAAGGAGACCCTGATCTGGCAGGACCCGATCCCGGCTGTCGACCACGCGTTGATCGACGACCAGGACGCCGCGGCCCTCAAGGAGAAGATCCTGACCTCGGGCCTCACCGTTCCGCAGCTCGTCTCGACGGCCTGGGCGTCCGCGTCGACCTTCCGCCGCTCCGACAAGCGTGGTGGAGCGAATGGCGCCCGCATCCGCCTGGCGCCCCAGAAGGACTGGGAGGTCAACGAGCCGGCGCAGCTCCAGGCGGTGCTGCAGAAGCTGGAGGGGATCCGGTCCGACTTCAACGACTCCCAGGCGGGGGGCAAAAAGGTCTCGATGTCGGACCTGATCGTCCTGGCTGGCGCCGCGGGCGTCGAGAAGGCCGCGAAGGAGGCCGGCCTGGACATCCGCGTGCCGTTCACGCCGGGTCGCGCCGACGCTTCGCAGGAGCAAACGGACGTCCAGTCCTTCGCGCCGCTGGAGCCGCGGGCGGACGGTTTCCGCAACTACATCAGCGGCAAGCGGCAGTTCATGAAACCCGAGGAGGCGCTGATCGACCGGGCCCAGCTGCTCGGCCTCACGGGCCCGGAGATGACCGCGCTGATCGGCGGCCTGCGCGTCCTCGGCGCCAATACCGGGAACTCCAGGCATGGCGTCTTCACGGACAAGCCGGGCCGGCTAACCAACGACTTCTTCGTCAACCTGCTCGACATGCACACCCAGTGGGCGCCTGCGCCCGGTCAGGACGGCGTCTACGAGGCGCGGGACCGCAAGACCAATGAACTGAAGTGGACGGGAACCCGCGTCGACCTCATCTTCGGCTCGCATTCCCAGCTTCGGGCTTTCGCTGAGGTCTACGCCTGCGCGGATTCGAAGGAGAAGTTCGCGAAGGACTTCGTCGCGGCCTGGAACAAGGTGATGAACGCGGACCGCTACGATCTCGCGCGCCACTGAGCGAAGCGAACACCAAGGGACGGCGCTCGGGTCACCGAGCGCCGTTTTCTGAAGGTCCCGTTGGGGCCGTCGCCTTAGCCTTTTGGGGACGGCCGCACGCTCGACGGTCCCTGGCCGCGGCGGTAGACCATCAGCGTCCTCTTGAACGTGACGACCACGGTTCCGTCCTGGTTGTAGCCCCGCGTGCGCACGGTCACGATCCCGACCTCCGGGCGCGAGCGCGACTCGCGCTTTTCCAGCACCTCGGACTCGGAATAGATCGTGTCTCCCTCGAACACCGGGGCCGGAAGCCGCACCTCGTCCCAGCCCAGGTTGGCGAAGACGTTCTGCGAGATGTCGGTGACGGACTGCCCCGTCACCAGCGACAGCGTGAAGCAGGAGTTCACCAGCGGGCGCGCGAATTCCGTGTGCGTCGCGTAGTGCGCGTTGAAATGAGGGTGCGCCGTGTTCTGCGTCAGCAGCGTGAACCAGGAATTGTCGGTCGGCAGCACCGTCCGGCCCAGCGGGTGCTTGTAGACATCGCCGACCTCGAAGTCCTCGTAGAACCGTCCCTGCCAGCCGGGCTTCACTTGCGTCTCGGTCATATGCCAGCCCCTCTGCTCAGCGGAACGCCCCGCCGCCGTCCACGTCGAGCGTCGCCCCGCTCACGTAGCCGCAGGCCGGCGACGACAGGAACGCGGCCGCGTTGGCGATCTCCTCCGGCTCGATCAGGCGGCCAAAGGGCAAGTTGGAGAGCAGGTCCTGCCAGCGGTTCTCGTCGCCGTAGCGCTCGCGCGCCCGCGCCTTGGACAGGGTCACGCTGCGGTCCGTGCGGGTCATGGCGGGATTGATCGCGAATACGCGCACGCCCCAGGCCGGGGAGGCGCCGCCGACCGCGCCGGTGAACGCCATCAGGGCGGCGTTGCCGGTGGCTCCGCAGACATAATCGTAGCGCGGCGAGCGCCCGGCCGAGCCGATGATGTTGACGATGACGCCCGAGCCGCGCGCCTTCATGCCGCGCAGGTAGAGCTGGCTGAGGTGGATGTAGCCCATCACCTTCAGGGCCCAGGCCTGCTCCCAGGTCGCCATGTCGAGATCCAGCAGCCCCCCGCCAGGGATCGCGCCGGCGTTGTTGACCAGGATGTCGGCCTCGCCATGCGCCGCGGCCAGCCTCTCGCGCTCGCCGGCCTGGCTGAGGTCGCCCGCGAAGATCGCCACGTCCACGCCTGAGCCCGCGAACGCAGCGGCGGCGTCCTTCAGCCGCGCCTCGTTGCGCGCCGCGAGCACGAGGGAGCATCCCTCGGACGCGAAGGTCCTGGCGCAGGCCAGCCCAATGCCCATCGACGCGCCGGTGATGAGGACGCGCTTGCCCTTGAGACCCAGGTCCATGAGATCACCCGTGCGGTTCTGCGGCGGCGTACCAGTCGCGGATCGCCGGCCCTGTTGTGAAGATCACGTCAGGCGAGCGCTGGAGCAGGTCCAGCATCGCCACGAGCTCGTGGAAGCGGTGCGGCACGCCGATGAGATGCGGGTGCAGGCCGATGGCGAGCACGCGGGGGTTCTCGGCGACCTCCTGCTCGAACAGCCGCAGCGTGGCCTCGAGACGCCGCGCCATCTCGCCGGTGGCGTGCTTCTCGACCGCGTAGATGATGGAGTCGTTGATCTCGACGTTGTAGGGCACTGCGAGGAGCGGGCCCTCGCGGGTGGTCATCCAGGACGGCAGGTCATCGACCACCCAGTCGAACACGTGGTCGACGCCGTTGCGCACCAGCAGCTCGGGCGTCTGGACGGTTTCACGCAGGCCCGGCGACAGCCAGCCGGTCGGCCGCTTCCCGGTGAAACGGGCGATCTTCTCGACCGCGGCGCCGATCACCGCCGCCTCGCCGCCCTCAACGTGGTTGCTGGCCTTCTGGTGCATGCCGTGGCCGATGAACTCCCAGCCGGCGCGCAGCATGGCCTCGGACGCTTGCGGATAGGCGTCGACGACGCCGGCGTTGAAGCTGGTCGACGCGGGGAGCCCCCGCTCCTGAAAAAGCTTGATAATGCGCGGCAGGCCGGCCCGCATGCCGTAGTCCGCCCAGGAGAAGTTCGGGACGTCCGGCGCCGTCTCCCGGCCGTGCGGCGGCGTGATGATGGTGCGCGGCATCGGCTGGTCGAACTGCCAGTGCTCCACGTTCACAACGAGATGGACGAGGATGCGCTTGCCCTCCAGGGGCGGCAGCCGGGGACGTTCGGAGGAGAGCCGGTAAGGAATGCGGGGATTGGCCAAGCTTCGCTCCTCGGTCGTTAGTGCGGCGCCTGGTGGCCGCGCATGTCGGCCATGATGGCGGCCTTGTAGGCGATGAACTCGGGGCTCGTGACATCGTCGACCGAGCGCGGCCGCCGCAGCGCGATCGGGATGTCGCGCGCGATCCGACCCGGACGCGCCGACATCACGCAGACCCGGTCGGCCAGCAGGATGGCTTCGTCGATGTCGTGGGTGACGAACAGGACGGTCGTCTTCAGCCGCTGCCATACGTCGAGAAGCAGTTGCTGCATCGTGAGCCGGGTCTGGGCGTCCAGTGCGCCGAAGGGTTCGTCCATCAGGAGCGCACGCGGGTTCATCACCAGCGCGCGCGCGATGCCGACGCGCTGGCGCATGCCGCCGGAGAGCTGCGCGGGAAGCGCGTCGCGGAAGCTCTCCAGGCCCACAAGGCGGAGCATCTCGGCCGCGCGCGGCTCGTAGTCCGCCCTGGAAAGCCCCTGCACCTTGGGCCCGAACGTGACGTTGTCCCACACGGTGAGCCAGGGCAGCAGCGAGGCCTCCTGGAACACGACGGCCCGGTCAGGCCCCGGCCGCGCTACGCCAGCGCCGTCGAACAGGATGGCTCCGTCCGTCAGCCCCTCGAACCCGGCCAGCAGGTTGAGCAGGGTGGACTTGCCGCATCCGGACGGACCGAGGAGCGCCACGAACTCGCCTTCGCCAATCTGGAGGTCCACGTCGGCGAGGGCCTGGACCCCGGCCTTGCCGCCATAGGTCTTCCCCACGGCCTGGAAGGAAATCGCGCCCATCGTGAACCTCAGGCCGAGAAGGATTGAAGGCGTCGCCAGCGCAGCGCCCAGTGGTCGAGTAGGACGATCAGTCGGTCGGAGATGAAGCCCATGGCGCCGATCGACACCATGTCGGCGATGACGATCTCCATCCGGCCCACGTAGTAGGCGTCCCACAGCACGTAGCCGAGCCCGGACTTCACCGCGACCATCTCGGAGACGATCACCGCCGTCCAGCCGATGCCGAGGCCGATGCGCAGGCCGGTGAAGATGGAGGGCAGGGCGGCCGGCAGCACGACGCGGGTCAGGATCGCCCACCGGGAGGCGCCCATCATCTGGGCGGCCCGGATCCAGTTGCGCTCGACATCCCGCGCGCCGTGCATGCTGTTGATCACGATGGGATAGAAGGCTCCGAGCAGGATCAGGAACACGGCCCCGAAATCGCGGATGCCGAAGATCGCCAGCGAAATCGGCAGCCAGGCCGTGATGGGGACCGGCCGGAGGATCTGGATGGTCGGGTCGACGGTCGAGGCCACCAGCCGCGACCAGCCGATCATGACTCCGAGCGGGACGCCGATCACGATCGCCAGGCCGAAGCCCTTGGCCACACGGATCGTCGAGAACGCGACGTTGTCCCACCAGGTCCCGCTATAGGGGTTCAGCCCCAGGCCGGGCTTGCCGAAGGCCCACATGAGCCACCCATCCCAGACGCGGGCCGGGCTCGGCAGCGCGCCCCCGAACAGCGCGCCATCCTTGGACGACAGCTGCCAGATGGCGACCAGAGCGATGGGCAACGCCAGTCCGGCGGCCACTTTCCAAAGCTTCTGGGCGACGGGAGCCAGAACCTGCCCAATGCTCTCGCTGGCGGACGAGACCCTGGCGGGTTCGGCTTCAAGGGGGCCGGCGGCGGCAGGCATGGCGGTCTCCGGATTAGAGCGGTCGCCTGGGGCGCAGGCGAGATCATCTTTGTGGCGGATGCGGCCGCGGGGGGACAGCCGCATCGCGCGCGAATCAGCCGCCCGTGGCGGACCTCACGAAGGAGGCGTCCCAGTACTTGTCGATCTCGCCGGAGACGTCCTTCTGGATGACCCCGAGGTCATGGAAGGCCTTGGCCTGCCGCTTGATCTGCTCGGGCGTGATCACCGGGCCGAGCTTGATGACCTCCGCCACCTTGGCGGCCACCGGCGGCTCCAGGCCGGTCAGCTTCGCCATGGCCTCCGAGAAGTCCTTCGGGGACTTGGACAGCTCGTTCATCTTGGCCACGTAGGCGTGGACGAAGCGCTCCAGGGCGGGGCGCTTCTCCGCCGCGGCGTTCTTGGTCGCGACCAGCATGCCGAGTTCCGCGCCGACCGCCTTCGACTTGCTGTAGTCGAGGTTCTTGGCGAAGTAGCCGTAGCCCTGGATCACCGGGATGGATTCGAACGGCTCCCAGGTCACGATCGCGTCCACGTCCCCGCGCTGGAGCGCCTGGTCGAAGTTGGTGCCGGCGCCCTGGATGTTCACGGCGTTGAAGCTCGTGTACGGGATGCCGAGTTCGGTGAGCGTCGCCGCGAACTGGAACCACACGGCCGAGCCCGGCGCGATGCCGACTTTCTTGCCCTTCAGGTCTTCCCAGCTGTCGAGCTTCACGCCCGTGCGGCCGATGACGTATTTGGGCGAGGAGCCGACCCCCATGATCCCGACCACGTTGGTCGAGCCGTTCGCGAGGGCGATGGCGAGGTCGGCCGGGCCGACGGCCGAGGCGTCCAGCGAGCCGGAGAGCAGGGCCGTGCGGGCGTCCGCATAGCGAGCGAACTCCACCAGCTTCAGCTCGACGCCCTGCTTCTTGAGTTCGTCATCCAGCAGGATGATGGGCGCCAGGTGCCCGACCTTTTGGTAGCCGACGGTCAGCGTGACCGGCGGATTCAGCGGAGCGGTCTCGGCCCGCGCGGCGAACGGCGCCGTCGCGGCGACGGCGAGGGCCAGGAGGCCCCCCAGCATGGTACGACGCTGCATCACACACCTCCCAAGTGCAGCTTCACGATCGGCCCTCGCGCGAACCCCTCATTCGCCACGAAAAACCGGCTCCCTCTTCTCGCGGAAGGCCGCCTGGCCCTCCCGATAGTCGGCGCTTCTGAAGCAGGCTTCCACCAGATCGGCGACGGCCTGCGAGTTCTGTTCCGCCTCCGGGCGGGCGAGTTCAGCCAGGGCGCGCTTGGCGGCGCGCAGGGTGAGCGGGGCGTTGCCGGCGATCATGCCGATGCGGCCGGCAAGCTCCTCTTCGAAGCGCTCGGCCGGCCAGACCTGGTTGAGGATGCGCAGCGCAGCAGCCTCTTCCGCCTCGATGATGCGGGCCGACAGCATCACATCCGCCGCCACCGTGAAGCCGAGCTTCTGGACGAGGGTGCGCACCCCCTTGAAGCTGTAGCCGAGGCCCAGCCGCGCAGCCGGAACCCGGAAGCGCGAGCCCGTCGCGGCGAACCGCAGGTCGCAGGCCATGGCGAGCCCCATTCCGCCCCCGAAGCAGGCGCCTCGGATCGCCGCGACCGTGGGCAGGCTGGCGCCCACCAGCGCCGCGTCCCCCGCCGCCACGGCCTCGTCATAGGCCGCCACGCTGGCCTCGCTGTCCCGGGCCTGGCCGAACTGGGAGATGTCAGCACCCGCGCAGAAGGCCCGGTCTCCAGCCCCGGCGAGCACGATCACCCTCACGTCCCGATCCGCCTCGGCCCGCGCCACGAGTTCCGGCAACATACGCCACATGCCGAGAGTCATGGCGTTGCGACGGGCTGGATTATCGATCACCAGCTCGGCGACGCCGTTGCGGGCATGGTAGCGGATGGTGGGCTCGGTCATCTCACACCACCCCCGCGCGGCGCAGCTGCTCGATCTCGCCGGCCTGGTATCCGGCACGGGCCAGGATCTCGTCCGTGTGCTCCCCAGGGTCGGGCACGGCGCTGACCACGGAAGCCGGCGTCCGCGAGAGAGCGACGGGCTGGCCGACCACGCGGATCTCGCCCCGGGCAGGATGATGGACGGGGGCCGCCATTCCCAGGTGCTGCACCTGCGGATCGGCGAAGACCTCGTCCATGCGATAGATGGGGCCCGCGGGCACATGCTCCCGCTCCAGCCGCTCGAGCCATTCGGCGGACGTGCGCTGGCTGAACACGTTCGCCAGGATCTCGCGCAGCCGGGGGCGGTTGCGGAAGCGCTCGGCCTGGGTCGCGAAGTCCGGATCCTGCATGAGATCGGGGCGTTCAATGGCGCGGCAGAAGCTCGCCCAATGGCCTTCGCCGCCCACCCCGATATTGATGAAGCCGTCCGCCGTCTCGACCACGCCCATCGGGGTGGAATAGGGGTGGTCGTTGCCGGCCTGCCCGGGGACCTTGCCGTCGACGAGGTAGAGCGCGGCCTGGAAGTCGCAGAGCGCGATCTGCGCCTGCAGCAGCGACGTGTGGACCCATTGGCCCTCGCCCGAGCGCTCGCGCTCCTGGAGAGCCACCAGGATGCCGGTCGCGGCGTAGATCCCGGCCGTGCTGTCGGCCACAGCCACGCCGGCGCGCACAGGACCCTGCCCGGGAAGGCCGGTCACCCACATCAGCCCGCCCATGCCTTGGGCGATCTGGTCGAAGCCCGCGCGGTCGCGGTAGGGGCCCGTCTGCCCGAATCCCGAGATGGAGGCCAGGATGACGCGCTTGTTCACGCGCCGCAGGGTCTCGTAGTCGATGCCGAGCCGGTCCTTCACGTCCGGCCGGAAATTCTCGACCACCACGTCCGCGTTTTTCACCAGCCGGAGAAACACCTCGCGTCCCTCGGGCCGCTTGAGGTTCAGCGTCACGGACCGCTTGTTCCGGTGCAGGTTCTGCATGTCGTAGCCGTGCCGCGGGCCGGACATGTTCTCGTTCGGGTCGACCCCGGGCGGCGCCTCGATCTTGATGACGTCCGCGCCGAAATCGGCCAGCACGCGGCAGCAGGTCGGGCCGGCCCTGACGCGTGTCAGATCGAGGACGACCAGGCCGTCGAGCGCCCGGGAGCGTGGAGGCGTCGTCATGCGCGCATCTCCAAAGCGGGGGAGGGGGGAAAGTCTGGGGCCAGCTGATCTTGCAGGTCCGCCGCGAGCGCCAGCAGCGCGCGATCCGATCCCGGCGGCCCTACAAGCTGAACGGCGATCGCAGCGCAGCCCTCGTCCTGGCCGGCCGGAATCGCTATCGCCGGCCATCCGAGCAGGTTGACGAAGCGCGTCAGGGCCGAGAGCTCATAGAGCGTCCGGGCGTTGAAGGCGCGGCAGGCGGGATCGCAGGCGGCGACGCTCGGCGTCTCAATCCGCATCACCGGAAGCAGGAGCGCGTCGGCTCCGCCAAGAAGCTGGGCCGGGTCTGCGGCTCGCAGCGCGGCCATCGTGGCGCGCGCCGCTTCCACCTCGGCGGCCGGAATCGCAACTCCCTTGGCCAAACGCCGCGCAAGCGTCGGGTCGAGCGCGCCGCCTTCGAGGAGCGCCCGGTGCTGCTCCGCGGCCTCGGCCTGCAGCAGGGTCAGGCAGGGCGCGTCGCAGCGCTCCATCAGGGGCAGCAGTTCGAGTTCCTCGGCTGGAACCGGAAGAGCCCTTCGGACGGCGTTGAAGGCCTGGGCCACAGCGGGCCGGCATCCGGCCAGCACGTCTTCGGCGATCGCCACCCGACGGATCGGACCCGGTGCGGCTGGCGCGAACAGTTCCGCGACACGCGCCAGAACGGCGGGCGAGGCGGCCAGGACACCGATGCTGTCGAGCGACGGCGCGAGCGGCATGGCGCCGGCGGCGGGAATGAGCCCGTGCGTCGGCTTCCAGGCGCTCACGCCGCAGGCCTGGGCCGGGATGCGCAGCGACCCGGCCGTGTCCGAGCCGACGGCGAAGTCGACCAGCCCCGCCGCGACGGCCACCGCCGAGCCGGAGGACGACCCGCCGCAGATGCGGTCCGGGTTTCGCGGATTGAGGGGGCGGCCGTAGGCCTCGTTCGCGCCGGACGGCTCATAGGCGAGCGGCGTCATCTGGGTGAAGCCGACGCGAGACGCGCCAGCCCGGTCCAGGGTCTCCAGCACGGCGGCCGTTCCGGCGGGCTTCGCCCCTGGAGCCGTCGCCAGGCCGCATCCAGGCGCCCGGCCCGGCGTGTCGAACATGTCCTTGGCCGCGTAGCTCAGCCCGGAGAGGGGGCCCTCGGCCGCCGGCGGGAGCTCCTGGGCCACCTCCACGAAGCACCGCAGGCGCCAGCCGCCGTACCGGACGTGCGCGAGGCGCTCCGGGGCGCCGCTCTCGAGTTCCGGTCCAGGGGAGGGGGCCATGGCGGGGATCAGTAGGACCGCGGCATGCCGAGCACGTGCTCGCCCACATAGGCGAGAATGAGATTCGTCGAGATCGGCGCCACCTGGTAGAGGCGCGTCTCGCGGAACTTGCGTTCGACGTCGTATTCCGCCGCGAAGCCGAAGCCGCCATGGGTCTGCAGGCAGGCGTTCGCGGCCTCCCAGGACGCGTCGGCGCAGAGCAGCTTGGCCATGTTGGCTTCCGCCCCGTAGGGCTGCCCGGCGTCGTGCAGCGCGGCGGCCTTGTAGCGCATGAGGTCGGCCGCCTGGGCGTTCACATAGGCGCGGGCGATCGGGAACTGGATGCCCTGGTTCTGGCCGATCGGGCGGTCGAACACGGTCCGCTCGCTGGCGTAGCGGCGCGCCTTGTCCACGAACCAGTAGGCGTCGCCGACGCATTCCGCCGCGATGAGCACGCGCTCCGCGTTGAGCCCTTCGAGGATCGTCTTGAAGCCCCGGCCTTCGGCGCCGACGAGGTTTTCGGCCGGAACCTCGAGGTTGTCGAAGAAGACCTCGTTCGTCTCGTGGTTGACCATGTTGCGGATCGGGCGCAGCGACATGCCGGCGCCCAAGGCCTCCTTGGTCTCCACAAGGAAGACCGAAAGCCCTTCCGATTTGCGCGCCACCTGATCGAGCGGCGTGGTGCGCGCCAGCACGAGCACCAGGTCCGAATGCTGGACGCGGGAGGTCCAGACCTTCTGGCCGTTGATCACCCAGCGGTCGCCCTTGCGCACGGCCGTGGTCTTCAGCTTGGTGGTGTCCGACCCGGTCGTGGGCTCCGTGACCGCCATGGACTGCAGCCTGAGCTCGCCGGAGGCGATCCGGGGCAGATAGCGCTGCTTCTGCTCGGGCGAGCCGGCCCGGAGCAGGGTGGACATGTTGTACATCTGTCCATGGACGGCGCCCGAGTTGCCGCCTGACCGGTTGATCTCCTCCATGATGATGGAGGCCTCGGTCAGCCCGAGCCCGGAGCCGCCATAGTCGTGCGGGATCAGGGCGGCGAGCCACCCGGCGCGCGTGAGGGCGTCCGCGAAGGCCTCCGGATATGCGCGCTCCTCGTCGACCTGGCGCCAGTAGGCGCCGTCGAAGCGGCTGCACAGGTCGCGGATCGCGTCGCGGAGGTCGGCGTGGTCGTGGGCGGAAGGCAGCGAGACGGGCATGCGTGGGGTCCCTGAGTCCCACCCAGTACACGCCAGAATCCGTCTTGCTGGAATGAGAATTGCGGGAACTCAGATTTCCATTTTTTCGAAATCGTCCACGCGACTTTCCGTACCTGACTTGGCGCCGCCGCCCAGCAGCTCGGCCATGAGCCGGGCGGCGGGCGGCTCGAGCGGATCTTCCGCCGAGACGCAGATCTCCAGCGCGCGGCTCGCCCAGGGTTCGTCCAGGCGCACGAGCCGCAGGCCCAGCGCGTCCGCGAGGGGCCGCAGCGCGTCTTCAGGCAGGATGCCGACGCCCAGGCCGTGGCGGATCATCTGGCACATCACCTCGAAGCTGCGGACCTGGACCCGCAGCTTCAGGTAGCGTCCGGCGTCCCGCGCGCGATCCGTCACGAGGCGATGGATCGCCGTGCCGGCGTCGAGCGAGACGAGGTCTTCGTCGAACAGGGTTTCGAAGCGCACGCCCTCGCGGCTTGCGAGCGGATGGTCCGCCGGTACGGCCACAGCGAGGCGATCCTCGGCGTAAGGGTAGGTGATCAGGCCCTGGGTGGCGGCGCCGCGAACGATGACCCCGATGTCCGCCTGCCGGCGCTGCACGGCCTCGACCGTCTCCACGGTCGGGCGCTCCTCCAGGTCGAGCTTGATCTCGGGATGCGCCTTGGTGAAGCGGGCGAGGTCCGAGGCAAGCCGCTGCACCAAGGCGGAACTTGAGCCGAACACCTTCACGCGGCCCCGAATTCCGGTCCGGTGCTCCGCCATGTTGGCGGCGAACTGCTCCGCGAGGCGCAGCACCGTACGGCCGTAGCGAAGCATGGTGACCCCGGCCGCCGTGGGCTCGACCCCATGCGGTCGGCGCAGGACCAGGTCGGCTCCCGCTTCCTCCTCGAGAAGCTTCACCCGGCGGCTCGCGGCCGAGACGGCGATGTTCATCTGCTCCGCCGCGCGGCTGAGGCTCTTGGTCTCGCACATGGTGACGAAGAGACGCAGGCTGAGGAGGTCGTGCCGGAACATGGGCCCATGATGCTGGCGCAGGCGGCTCTCCGCCAGCAAATAACGCCTCCTCGCCCGGCGCCGGCGCCGTACCACCGGCCTGCGCTTCTGCTGCCTCTCGGATGACCTGCGGAACCCGGGCGCCCGGGGCGGGGTTCAGAAAGCCCTAAGTCTTTCACAACCGGTCCGAAGGCCGCTCTGGGACCCGCCCCGCCGGCTCCCCTGCCGCTTCCCCGCCCGGCCATGGCCCTTGGAGGCGAAATGACCCAGGTCGACGTCCCCGAACGCCCGCGCGCGCTCCTGCATCCCGGACTGGTCGCGTCGGGCGCGACCTTGCTGATCGCCGGCTTCGTCAGCGACATCCTGTACTGGCGGACCCTGCTCTTCCAGTGGAACAACGTCTCGCAATGGCTGGTGGCCGCCGGCCTCGTCCTCGCGCTGCTGGCGGCCATCGCCTTCGTGGTCGACCTTGCCACGAAGCGGGTTGGGCGGATCGCCTGGCTGCGCTTCGCCGGGCTCGCCGTCGCGGCCGTGCTGGGGCTGGTCAACGCCTTCGTGCACAGCCGGGACGCCTACACGGCCGTGGTCCCGCAGGGGATCATCTTGTCCGCGATCATCACGGTCATCCTTCTCGTGGTGGGCCTGACGGGCGGCTGGTCGCTCGCTTCCCGCCGTATCGCGCCGCTGCCGCCAACCCGGGACGCCCGCCTATGATCCGCCGCCTGATTCACGGGACCCTTGTCCTCGCCTCGGTTCTGGCCCTGGCCGCCTGCAACGAGGACGCTGGCGATCCCAGTTCCCAATACGGCGGCGATCCCAAGCTGCCCGAGCCGCACCAATACCTGCTTCCGCCCATGAAGGTCATGCCGGCCGTGGGGTGGAAGTCCGGCGAGACGCCCACTGTGGCGGCCGGCCTGCAGATCAAGGCCTTCGCCGCCGACTTCCTCCATCCGCGGATCGTCTATCCCCTTCCGAACGGCGACGTCCTCGTCGTGGAGTCGAATGGAAAGGGCGGGCCCGTCTACCGGCCCAAGGACTTCATCGAAGGCAAGATCAAGGGGCTGGCCGGCTCCGGCGCGCCCGCCGGCCAGCGGATCAGCCTGCTCCGCGACCAGGACGGCGATGGCGTTCCGGAAGTCCGCACCATCTTCATCGACCACCTGAATTCGCCCTATGGCGTCGTCCTGGTGGGGAGCGACCTCTACGTCGCCAACACGGACGCCATCCTGCGCTTTCCCTACACGCCCGGGGCCACGCAGATCACACAACCCGGCGACAAGCTGACCGACCTGCCGGCGCAGTCGCCCAACCACCATTGGACGAAGGCGATGACCGCCAGTCCCGACGGCTCCAAGCTCTATGTGGGCGTCGGATCCAACAGCAACATCACCGAGAACGGCATCGGGGCCGAGCAGGACCGGGCCGCCATCTGGGAGGTGGACCGCGCCACCGGCATGAAGCGGATGTACGCCGGCGGGGTGCGCAATCCGACCGGCCTCGCTTTCGAGCCGACCACGGGCAAGCTGTGGGCGATCGCCAACGAGCGCGACGAAATCGGGCCCGACCTGGCGCCGGACTACCTGACATCCGTCCAGGAAAACGGCTTCTACGGCTGGCCGTACAGCTACTGGGGCCAGCACGTGGACATCCGGGTCCAGCCGCAGCGGCCGGAACCGGTGGCCAAGGCCATCAAGCCCGACTACGGGCTCGGCTCCCATGTGGCGCCGCTCGGCATGGCCTTCACCCAGGCCAACAGCTTGCCGACCCAATTCCACAACGGCGTCTTCATCGGCGAGCATGGCAGTTGGGACCGCAATCCCGTGTCCGGCTACAAGGTGGTGTTCGTTCCGTTCCAGGACGGTCGCCCCAGCGGGCCGCCGCAGGACGTGGTGACCGGCTTCTTCGCGAACGACAAGACGAGAGGCCGCCCCGTGGGCGTCGCAATCGACAAGACAGGCGCGCTGCTGGTCGCCGACGACGTCGGGAACACGGTCTGGCGTGTCACGGCCGCACAGGCCAAGTCGGCTGCGGTCGCGCCCCAGCGCTGACGTCCAGAGCCGCTCGGGCCTTGCGGCTGGCCTCGGGCGATCGGGCCGCGCGCGACAGAAACCGGCCTGCGGGACCAGGCTTTGACCCGCTTTTCAACGCAGCCCGCGCTTGAAACTTGTCAGATCGCGCCCGGGAACATGGCAGGCATGTGCCCGGGCGCCTTGCAAAATGGGCTCGAGCGGCGCATTTTCCAGTTTGGAAATTTTCTAATCTGGTGCGCCGATGCCGCGAGACCTGGCCGAGACAGCCTGCCCCAAACACCAACATGACGCCGGGGTCCACGAGCACGGCTCCTTCGAGCCCATGGCCGTGGCGCGCATCGTGGCGGCCGCGGCAGGCGCGGGAGTCGTCTGGTTCTGGCCCGGACGGACCGCGGACGCGCTCGCCGTGGCCGCGCTGCTCTTCGCCGGCTGGCCGATCCTGCGCGAAGCCGTGTCGAACCTGCTGGCCCGCCGCATGACCATGGAGCTCTCCATGGCCATCGCAGTGGTCGCGGCTGCGGCCATCGGGGAGTTCTTCACGGCCCTGGTGGTCGCGCTTTTCGTGCTCGCGGCCGAGGAACTGGAGCATCTGACGGTCGCGCGTGGCCGGGTCGCCATCCACGACCTCGTCGCGTTCATCCCGCCCCAGGCGACCGTGCGCCGCGAGGGCGAACTCATCCAGGTCGCGGTCGCGGAGATCCGGCCGGGTGAGTGCGTCGTGGTCGCCCCGGGCGGCAAGATCCCGGTGGACGGCGTCGTGGTTGCCGGCCACTCCTATGCGGACCAGTCGCGCATCACGGGCGAGTCCATGCCGGCGGAGAAGTCGGCCGGCAGTTCCGTTTTCGCAGGCTCCATCAATCAGATGGGCATGCTCGAGATCCAGGTGGAGCGGGTCGGCCGCGACACCAGCTACGGGCGCATCATCGAAGCCGTGGAGGCCGCCGAGCAGTCGCGCGCGCCAGTTCAGCGGCTGGCCGACCAACTTGCAGGATACCTGGTCTATTTCGCATTGGCCGCGGCCGCGTTGACCTGGCTGATCACGCGCGACCTGCGGGACACCATCTCGGTCGTCATCGTGGCCGGCGCCTGCGGGATCGCGGCCGGCACTCCGCTGGCCATCCTGGGCGGCATCGGACGCGCCGCCAAGCTCGGCTCCATCATCAAGGGCGGCGTCCACCTGGAGACGCTGGGGCGCGTCGACACGGTCATCCTCGACAAGACGGGCACCCTGACCCTTGGGCGGCCCGTCGTGCAGGAGTTGCGTCCGGCGGCGGGCGTCTCGGCCGGCGAACTTCTCGCGGCCGCAGGCTCGGCGGAGATCCACTCGGAGCATCCGCTCGCGAGAGCCGTGGTGGAGGAGGCCCGGCGCACGAAGGCGGCGCTCGCTGAACCCGCGTCGTTTTCCTACACCGTCGGGCGCGGCGTGACCGCCCTGGTGGACGGCGCCACGGTCCTCGTGGGCAACCGCAAGCTGCTGGCCGACGCGGGCGTGGACGTTCCCGCCCGCGAGACTGGGTTGCCCGGCTCCGACATCGTGGTGGCCCGGGAAGGCCGCTTTCTGGGCGAGATCATCGTGGCCGATGTCGTCCGCCCGGAGGCGCGCGGGGCGATGGCCGCTCTTCAGGCCATGGGCGTACGCACCTTGCTCCTCACCGGCGACACCGCCGAAGTCGCGGGCCGCGTCGCGGCGGACCTGGGGATCGCCGAGGTCGGGGCGGACATGCTGCCGGAGGACAAGCTCGCGCGCGTGGAGGCCCTCGTCGCATCCGGACATCGGGTGGCCATGGTGGGTGACGGCGTCAACGACGCTCCGGCCCTGACAGCAGCGAGCCTGGGCGTCGCCATGGGCTCGGGCGCGGACGTGACCAAGGAGAGCGCCGATGTCGTGCTGATCGGCAACGACCTCGGCAAGCTGGTCGAGACCATTCGCATCGCCCGGCGCACGCGCGCCATCATCTGGCAGAACTTCGCCGGCACTCTGGCTGTGGACGCGGTCGGGATCGTCCTGGCCGCCGTCGGGCTGCTCAACCCCATGCTGGCCGCGTTCATTCACGTCGGCTCCGAGATCGCCTTCCTGTTGAACTCGGCCCGGCTGCTGCCCGCCGCCGAGCGGTTCCGGCCCGAGCGGAATGCATCCATCCAAAGGGCCACGCCCAAGGAGGCCTGAGATGCACCCGCTGCACCGCGAAGCCCACCTGATCCAGCGCATCGGCTGGCTGCGCGCCGCCGTGCTCGGGGCCAACGACGGGATCATCTCCACGGCGAGCCTTGTCGTCGGCGTGGCCGCCGCGGCGGCCGGGCCCGGCGAGGTGATCGTCGCCGGGGTCGCCAGCCTCGTCGCCGGCGCCATGTCGATGGCGGCCGGCGAGTACGTCTCGGTGAGCTCCCAGGCGGACACCGAAGAGGCTGACATGGCCCGCGAGCGACGCGAACTTGCGACCATGCCGGAGGCCGAGCTCGAAGAACTCACCCAGATCTACGTCGCCAGGGGCGTCGAGCCCGATCTGGCCCGCAAGGTGGCGGAGCAGATGACGGCGAAGGACGCGTTCGGGACGCACGTGCGTGACGAACTCGGGATCGTCGAGCACGTGACAGCCCGCCCCGTGCAGGCCGCGCTGACCTCGGCCGCGACTTTCGCCACGGGGGCTTTGCTGCCCCTCGCCATCGCCCTGCTGGCGCCAACCCAGTGGACGAGCATCGCCGTCTCCGGCGGCTCGCTGGTCGGACTCGCTCTGCTCGGAGCCGTCGGAGCCCAGGCCGGCGGGGCCGGCGTGCTGCGGCCCACGGTTCGGGTGACATTCTGGGGCGCGGTCGCCATGGCGGCGACGGCCCTGATCGGCGCGCTCGTCGGGCGCGCCGTCTAAGCCCAACCCATTCGATCCTGGAGGAGGCAGTCCATGACGACGGCGCGCTACTCGAAGACGATGATCGTCCTGCACTGGGTGATGGCGGTTCTGATCCTGGCGGCCTGGCTGACCTCGGAGGGCGGCCGGCACGTGCGGGAGAATCCGCCTGTGCTGCACTTCTGGCTCGGCTTTTCCGTCCTCGTCCTGGTGATACCGCGGATCATCTCGCGGCTCCTGGGCGGCGCTCCCGAGATGGAGGCGCCCCGGCGGCCGTTGCTCGACCTCGCGGCCCGGGCCGGGCACTGGGTCCTGTACGCCTTCATGATCCTGCTGCCCCTGACCGGCTGGTATGCCGCCGGCCGGCTCGGCGTTCCGGTGACCTTCTTCGGCCTGCCGCTCCCCGCGCTCGCCGCTCCGGTGCAGGGCGCGCCCGGCTGGATCGCCGAGGTGCACGAAACCGGCGGCACGGTGCTCCTCTGGCTGGCCGGGTTCCACGCCGTGCTCGCGCTCTGGCACCAGTTCGTGCTGCGCGACGGCACGCTGACGCGCATGAGCCTGGTCAGGTGACCGACGAGGCGCTTGCCCGCGACCTGAAGCTCCGAGCGAAGCGCTGATGCGCTTCGCATCGAGCCGTCGCGTTACGCGCGGCTTCGCGTGCGCGGAAACAGCGTCGACGGGAACCGGAGCAGGTCGAGGGACCGGTCATAGAGGCGGTTGCCGAAAGGAACGACATGGCGCCCGAGCGGGCGCTCCGCGGCGGCCGCCAGCAGGGAACAGGCGCCGGCCACCATCGCGGACCCGGCCATGTCGATCGGGAAGTGCACGCCGAGATAGACGCGCGCCCAGGCGACCGCCACGCCCGCGAGGCACACCACGATTCCCCAGAAGCGGGATGCGCCCGTCGCCAGCAGCCCGAGGCCGATCGTGAACATGAACGTGCCGTGGTCGCTCGGGAAGGAGTTCTCCGCCGCGTGCGGGGAGAGGGTATGGCCAAGCCCGATCATGAACGGACGCGGCTCGTACCAGAGATGTCCCAGCAGCTGGTTCACTCCCAGCGCGACCAGGGTCGCGCCGGCCGTGGCCAGCAGGGCGGCCCTTTTGCCATGGTCGCCCCAGGCCCAGCTGGCGACCAGCACCAGCGCCACCGCGACCACGACATCGTTGGCCACGAAGGACGCGAACGCCACCAGCGCGCCATCCGGGTGGGCGCTCGCATTGATCAGAAGAAAAAGGCGCTCGTTCAAGGCCAGCATCGCGTTCCTTTCAGGCTTTCCGCCGCGGACCACGCGCCTCGGCCAGAGCGAAATCTGCCCCGCATCGTGGCTGAAGTAAGATGCTGTCCTGCGCCTGCGTCCGAAGCGGACGCCCGTCTCCGGTTCGCCGGATCTTGAGCCGGATCAATCCCGGCGTACGGGCAAGGCCGATCATGGCCTGAAAGGCGCGCCATCATGTCGACGGCCGCCGCGGCGCGGCCCATTCGCAGCGGGAGAACGCCATGGAGTACACGTTTCATCGCACCGTCCCGGGCTCCTTCGACGAAGTCGTGAGCCGGGTCACGGAGGCGCTCAAGGCTGAGGGCTTCGGGGTTCTGTCGGACATCGACGTCCAGGCCACCCTGAAGGCGAAGCTCGGGGAGGACTTCCGGCCCTACCGCATTCTGGGCGCCTGCAACCCGCCGCTGGCCCACAAGGCGCTGTCGAACGAGCCGAGGGTAGGCGTGATGCTGCCGTGCAACGTGGTGGTCCAGCAGACGGGCGAGCAGCAGGTCGAGGTCGCGGCGATCAACCCCGCCGCGCCGATGCAGGCGATCGGCAACCCGGCGCTGGACAGCGTCGCCACGGAAGTGGGCACGCGCCTGTCCCGCGTGGTCGCGTCTCTGTAGCCGAGGCGTAGCGGGGGAAACGCGGCTTCACCGGCGCCCGGGGGCGGAGCAGCCCGTCTCCCGTTGCGTTGCCAAGGACCCCGGTCTTCAGGGCCTCGCAGGAGGTCTCCAAGAGATCCCGCGAGCTGCGGATGACCTACGGCTACGTGATCCGGCCGCGCGCGGCCACCGGGAGTTCGCCCACGATCTCGTCCCCGCGCACGGCGACCAGCCGGTCCACCATGTTCACCACCACGCACACGTGGTTGGGCACGACCCGCACCACGTCGCCCACCTTCGGGCGGTCGTTGCAGGCCCTGAGGTCCAGGAACCCGTGCTCCTCCGCGAACTGGGCGATGCGCGCCTCCGGGTGCTCCAGGATGAGGCCGTGCCCGTCGAGCCCCGCGCCCGTGTCGCTGGTGAGCGTCTTGGAGCCGGCGTCCAGGATGCCCCGCTCGGGCGCGGCGCGGCTGACCACGGTGGCGTAGACGGTGAGCGCGCAATCGTCGAGCCCGGCCATGCCGGCGCGCATCATCATGCGGTCGTTGAACACGCAGGTGCCCGCCCGGTGCTCGGTGACGCCCTTGACTTTGTCGAGGTTGGCGAGGTTCGGCGTCCCGCCCGACGAGATCACGCGCGCCTCCAGGCCCGCGTCGCGCAGTCCGGCGAGGGTCTCGTCCAGGAAGGCCTGGGTCTCGGCCATCCGGGCCTCCGGCGGGTAGAGCATCAGCCCGGCGAAGGCGAGGCCCGGGCGGGACGCGATGTCCCTGGCGAGCGCCACGGCTTCCGCGGGGGTCTCGACCCCGGCGCGCTTGCGGCCGGTGTCGCACTCCACCATCACCTCGAGGTCCCGCCCGCCGATGCGCGCCGCCTCGGGCAGTCCGGCGACCACGGTCGGGTTGTCCGCCGCGACCCGCATCCGGGTCGACTGCAGCAGGCGGCCGAGGCGGCCCATCTTCTCTTCGCCCAGGAGGTTGTAGGTGATGAAGATGTCGTCGAACCCGGCGGCCGCCATCACCTCCGCTTCGCCGATCTTCTGGCAGGTGATGCCCTGCGCGCCGGCGTCGCGCTGCATGCCGGCGATCACCGGGCTCTTGTGCGTCTTGATGTGCGGCCGGTTGGCGACGCCCGCGGAGTCGCAGAGCGACTGCACGCGGGCGATGTTGCGCTCGACCACGTCGAGGTCGACCACGACCGCGGGCGTTCCGAAACGGCGGGCGACCTCGGCCTTCAGGGCGGCGATGCTCATCGGCCGATCCTTATCGACGAACCAGCAGGATGGCCTCGACCTCGACCGCCATGCGGTTGGGCAGCGAGCCCATGCCCACGGCCGAGCGGGCGTGGCGGCCGGCGTCGCCGAGCACCTCGACAAGCAGGTCCGAGCAGCCGTTGATCACTTTCGGCTGGTCGGCGAAATCCGGCTCCGCGTTGACCATGCCCAGCAGCTTCACCACGGCCTCGATGCGCGACAGTTCGCCAACCGCCTGCTTGGCCACCGCCAGCAGGTTGAGGGCGGTGAGGCGCGCCTCCGCGTAGCCTTCCTCCACGGTCATGTCGCGGCCGAGCCGGCCCTGCTTGTAGGTCCCGTCCGCCCGCTTCGGGCCCTGGCCCGACAGGTAGAGCAGGTCGCCCGCCCAACGGAACGGCACGTAGTTGGCCACTGGCACAGGCGCGCTCGGTAGCGTCAGGCCCAGGGAAGCGAGCTTTTCTTCGGGGGTCATGAGGTGGGCTCCTGTGCTGTGCGATCTCAGAGACGATTTCGATAGCGAACGGACATTGCGCCGTCGTTGCGAGCGAAGCGAAGCAATCCAGCCCTGGCCGCCGGTGGATTGCTTCGTCGCTGCGCTCCTCGCAATGACGAGGAGAAGCCTCAGGCTTCGTGCCAGACCTTGCCGGCGATAACGACGCCCTTGGCTGCGAGGCGCTGCTCGCCGCGCAGGCGTTCGCCGGTCGAGTCGACGTAATCGTGCGCGCCGAAGTCCAGCGACAGGATGGAGGCGTCGCCCGCAGCGCCTTCCTTGAACGTGCCGAGGTCCGGCCGCTGCAGGGCCGCGGCGGCGTTCTGCGTGGCGCTCTTCACCACTGTGGGAAGGTCCAGGCCGAGGCACAGGAACTTCGACATGGTGGTCAGCAGGTCGAAGGCCGGCCCCTCGATGCAGAGCGCGTGGACGTCGCTGGAGATGGTATCCGGCAGGAAGCCGTTGGCCAGCATGGTCCGAGCCGTGCCGAAGGAGAACGACCCCATGCCGTGGCCGATGTCGAACAGCACGCCGCGCTTGCGGGCCTCCAGCACGGCCGGAAGCACCTTGCCCTCGGCCGTCGCCGGCGTGTTGGGGAAGGGGCGGAAGCAGTGGGTCAGGATGTCGCCTGGCCGCATCAGGGCCAGCACGTCCTCCAGGGTGGGAGGGGGGATGTCGATGTGCACCATCATGGGCATGTCGATCCGGTCCGCCACCTGGCGGGCGATCTGCAGCGGCACCAGCCCCGAATTCCCGGAGGCGTTCATGCCGACGCGCACCTTGATGCCGGCGAGCGTGTCGCGGTTGGCGTTGGCGACCTCGACGGCGTCGATCGGGGCCATGAGGCGCAGGTCGCCGCTCTCGCCCACCATCACGCGCTTGGAAAAGCCGTAGATGCCCGCGAAGGAGACGTTCAGGTAGGCGATGATCCGCACCGGCGAGGGCTTGATCATGTGCTCCAGGAAGCCTGGATAGTTGCCCGGCCCGGCGCTGCCCGTATCCACCAGCGTGGTCACGCCGCCGCGGCCGAGCAGCAGGGGATCCACGCCGAGCGACGTGCCGCCCCAATACACATGCGTGTGGAGGTCGATCAGACCGGGGGTGACGATTCGTCCGGCAGCGTCCACCTTACGGGCCGCGCGCCCGGCGAGCCCGTCGCCCACCGCGGCCACCTTGCCGCCGGAGAAGGCCACGTCGGTGACGCGGTCGAGGTTCTGCGAGGGGTCAACGACGCGGCCGCCGCTGACGACGAGTTCGAAATCCATGGTGAAGCCTCTGAGCGCCACGGGCGCAGTGTGGCATAAAATTACATTGCGCGGCGCCCAGAGGTCAATCTCTCGCGTCCGAGTTCCTGGTTATATTGCACCGCAACACAACCTGGGCAGTTGACACCATGCGAGGCGTGTTAAAAAATTACACCATAGGCGCGGCGACCTGCTGCCCGCCGCAGGGGAGGATGGGATGACGGATTCGGATTCTTTCGGCTGGGCGCCCACGCGCCGCGGCTTCGGGGCCGGCCTGGGCGCGCTCGGGATCGCCGGACTGGCGCCCGGGCTGGCGATGGCCCAGGGCGCACAGAGCGCCAACCTGGCCATGGTCGGCGAGCCGCAGTCGCTGGACCCCATGGCGTCCACGGCCGACCTCGTCAGCATCATCATGCAGCACGTCTATGAGCCGCTGTTCACCTTCGACAAGGACGGCGCCGTGCAGCCGATGCTCGCCGCCGACATGCCGAAGATCGGCGAGGGCGGCAAGCTCTACACCATCGAGCTGCGCAAGGGCGTGAAGCTTCATAACGGCCGCGACCTCGACGCCGAGGACGTCGTGGCCTCCCTGAAGCGCTGGGTGGACATGACGCCGCGTGGCAAGGCGCTGGCCAAGAGCATCGCGTCCATCTCCGCCAAGGGCCCGACCACGGTCGAGATCGCCCTCAACGATCTTCAGCCGGCGCTGCTCGCCCATTTCGCGCTGCCGTCCGGCTACGCCGGCATCATGGCCAAGGAGAGCATCGCCAATCCGCTGGTCGAGTTCGTCGGCACGGGTCCCTACAAGTTCCGCGAGCGCAAGCCGGACCAGTACGTCGTTCTCACCAAGTTCGACGGCTACGTCTCCCGCTCGGAGCCGGCCAGCGGCTACGCCGGCAAGAAGGAAGCCAAGATCGCGGAACTGCGCTTCATTCCCGCGCCTAACGCCAACACCCGCGTGGAAGGCGTGGTGGCCGGCCAATACCACTTCGCCGACCAGTTGCCGGTGGAGTCGAGCAAGAAGCTGTCGAGCTCCGGAAGCGCCAAGGCGGTGCTGACCATGCCATACGGCTTCCCGTACTTCCCGACCAACACCAAGCAAGGGCCCATGGCTGATCTCAAGATCCGCCAAGCCTTTCAGATGGCGCTGAACGAGGAGGAGATCCTCCTGGCGGGCTTCGGCGACCCCAAGTTCTTCGCCCTGGCGCCCTCGCATTTCCCCAAGGGCTCGCCCTTCTACTCGGAGGCGGGCGCCGACAAGTACAACAAGGGCGACGCTGCCGGGGCCAAGAAGCTCCTGGCCGAGGCCAAGTACGACGGGACGCCCATCCGCATCCTCAACTCCAAGCAGTACGACTTCCACCACCGCATGGCGCTGGTGATGGCCGAGCAGCTCAAGGCCGCCGGCTTCACGGTGACCCTCGATGTCGTGGATTGGGCCACGCTGGTGCAGCGCCGCGGCGACCCGGCGCTGTGGGACATCTACATCACGCACTCGGCCTTCTTCCCCGAGCCCATGCTGTCGCCGCCGCAACTCGGCGACGGCGCGCCCGGCTGGTGGAAGACCCCCGCCAAGGATGCCGCGCTCGCCGCGTTCAACGGCGAGCCGAACCCGGCCAAGCGCGGCCCGCTCTGGGCCAAGGTGCAGCAGGTCATCTACGACGAGGTTCCCTACATCCGCGCCGGCAACTTCGGCTCGCTGGCGGGCCTGTCGTCCAAGATGAAGGGCTACACCCCCATGCCGTTCCCGGCCTTCTGGAACGTGGAGTTGGGGTAGCGCTCCCTCGCCGTCATCCCCGGGCTTGT
>NZ_PVZS01000022.1 GCF_003004785.1 Alsobacter soli | reverse complement strand
CGCAGGTTCAAATCCTGCCCCCGCAACCACTTTCACCGAACGCCGCAATGACTCGTCCAAGCCGCCCTTCCCGGGGCGGCTTTTTGCGTTCGGGCTCGCCGCCTCCACCATGCTGGCGATCTCGCCGATCAGCTCGATCTCGACGCCGCCACCTTCCCTTGCATGAACGATCACCTTGTCGATGAGGCTTCGCAGGATCTCGAACGCCTCCGCGCGGGTCTCTTCGACGTGGAGAGCTTCCTGCAGGGTGGCGACCTTGCGGCCATAGAGCTCGGCGAGATTGGGGTGGAGGCGCACCGGACTGGGCGGTGGCCTCAGCAACTGACTGACGATGTCCGCCCTCTCGGCCTCGAGCGCGTCGAGGCGGGCCTGAAGGCCGGGCGAGCGCAAACCATCGGCAATGGCCGTGATCAGGCCTTCGAGCTGGCGGTCAACGGCGGCCTGCCGCTTCTCCAAGCGCGCCCGCTGGGCAGTCTCCTCGCCGCGGGTCCTGTTGAGTTCCTCGTGCACGGCCGCCACAAACTCGGCTACGATCTCGGGCTGCGTGACATTGTGCTGAAGCGCCTCAACGACGATCGACTCGAGTGCGCTACGGCGAACGCTCGCCCTGTTCTTGCAGAGGCCGTGACGGGTGGCTCGGGCGCAGCGGAGGTAGTCCCGGCCCACCGCGGCCAGGGGGTGGCCGCAGGCGCCGTAGACCACGAGCCCGGTCAGCATGTGCTTGGGGCGGCGCTTCTCCCAAAAACGGCTCTCTCGCACGGCTTTGCTTGCCGGCGACGCCTGAACGACTTGGAGGCGCTCGGCGACACGATCCCAAAGCGCGTCGTCGATGATGCGCAGCTCGGGGACGGCTTCGACGACCCATGCCGCTTTCGGGTTCGGCCTGGAGATCCGGCGGCCCGTCGCCGGTTCGTTGCGGATTATGCCGGTGCCCCGCTGGGCATGCCCGCGGATCGTGGTGTCGAGCCAGGGGCGGCCGTCAGGGCCGGGGATGGCGTCGGCGTTCAGTTGGCGTGCGATCGCCCTCGGCGAGGCGCCAGTGGCGAACTCCTCGAAAATCCGAACCACGACAGCAGCTTCGGCCGAATTGACCTCCCGCCCGCCGCGAACCGCCTCTCCTTTGCTGTCCGCCGCCCTATCCAGAATCGCCTGTTCGGTCTGGGCCTGGCTCAGGCTTGTGCCGTAGCCTGTAATCCTCAGAAATCAACCTTGTCGCCGCCCTTGAGCGACAGGATCTGGCGCGCCTCGTCCGGGGTGGCGACCTCCATGCCGAGGCCCTCGATAATGCGGCGCGCTGAGGTGACCTGCTCGGCGTTCGACTGGGCCAGCCTGCCGGGCCCCGCCCAGAGGGAGTCCTCCAGCCCGACGCGGATGTTGCCGCCCATAGCGGCCGCCATGGCGGCGATCGGCAGCTGATGACGCCCGGCGCCAAGGACGGACCACTTGAACCTGTCGCCGAATAGCCGGTCCGCCGTCCGCTTCATGTGCATCACGTCCTCCGGATGGGCCCCGGTCCCGCCCATCAGGCCGAACACGGTCTGCACGAAGAGCGGCGCCTTCACGAGTCCGCGGTCCAGGAAGTAGGCAAGGTTGTAGAGGTGCGAGGTGTCGTAGCACTCGAACTCGAAACGCGTCCCTGTTTCCGACAGGGTGGTCAGGACGTATTCGATGTCCTGATAGGTGTTCCGGAACAGGATGTCCTTATTGCCGAGGTACTTCGGTTCCCACTCGTGCTTGAAGTCTTTGAAGCGGTTGAGCATCCCGAACAGGCCGAAATTCATTGAGCCCATGTTCAAGGAGGCGACCTCCGGCTTGAAGGTGGCGGCGGGACGGACGCGCTCCTGTACGGTCATGGTCGGAGCGCCGCCGGTCGTCAGATTGATGACGCAGTTGGAGCGCTGCTTAATGACCTTCAGGAAGGGCGCGAAGGCCTCGGGCGTCTGGTCGGGCTGCCCGGTCGTGGGATTGCGGGCGTGAAGGTGGACGATCGCCGCCCCCGCCTCGGCCGCCCCGATGGCGGCATCCGCGATCTCTTCCGGGGTGACCGGGAGAGCCGGCGACATCGATGGAGTATGGATCGCGCCCGTGACGGCGCAGGTGATGATGACTTTGCGGCTCATCGGCTGTTTCCTATCCTGAAATGGGATTGGCTCAGGCGCGGTCGGGCGCGGCGCGTTTGTGGGAACCGAGGGCGGCCAACCGTTCGTTGCGCCACCGCGTGCGCTCGGCGATGCGCTCGGGCGTCGCCGCATGCGGCCAGGCGGCCGCCACACGGTCGATATTGGGGCTCTCGTAGACCTCGGGCCCGGCGACGTCGCCGGCCAGCCCCTTGTAGAAGCCGGTGTAGCGGGCGCAGTAGTCCGGGATGCCGCCCGGCGCGTTGAGCTCGATAGTCTCGAACGGCCCCATGAACGACCAGCGCAGGCCGAGGCCGTCCTTGACGGTGTGGTCGAGATCCTCGGCCGAGACATAGCCTTCGCCGACGAGCCGGAAGGCTTCCGCCAGCAGCGCGCCCTGCAGGCGGTTGAGAATGAAGCCGTCGACCTCCTTCTTCACCGTGATCGGGACCTGCCCGATGGCGCTGAACACCTCCCGGGCGCGCTCCACGGTCTCGGGCGACGTCCAGGGCGCGCCGCAGAGCTCGACGATAGGCACGAGGTGGGGTGGGTTCACCGGATGCGCGACGATGCAGCGCGCCCGGCCGGGCAGCCCCTCGGTGAAGCGCGACGCCACGATGGCCGATGTGGAGGAGGACAGGATCGCGTCCGGCGGGGCCAGCCGGTCCAGCTCGGCGAAGATCGCCTGCTTCTGCTCGACGACCTCGGGCCCGTTTTCCTGGACAAAAGAGACGCCTTCGAGCGCCTCGGCCAGCGAGGCCGCGATCGTGATCCGGGCCGCCGCCCCCTGAGGGTCGTCCGCCAGGCCGTGGCGCGCCAGCTTGTCGAGCTCCTCCCGGATCAGGTCCGGCGCGGCCGCGAGCGTCGGGCCATGCGGGTCCGTGAGGCGCACCCGCCAGCCGGCGCGGGCGAAGATGGCCGCCCAGGCCCGGCCTATGAGCCCAACGCCGACGATGGCGACCGTGGTGTTTGAAGCATGCGGCATCACGAACCTCAGCGATGAATCTACAGCCAGAGCACCTTGCGGCGCAGGTCGAGATCGTCGCGCAACGCCTTGGAGGGGCCCGAGTGGATGACCTGTCCCCGTTCGAGCGCCACGGTGGCGTCTGACAGCGCCAGCGCGAGATCGAGGTGATGGTCGACGATGATGATGGCGACCTCGCGCCGCAGCCGGTCGAAAGCCTCGAAGAGCTGCTCGACCACGGCGGGCGCGAGACCCTCGAATGGCTCGTCCAGGAGCAGCACGCGCACGTCGCCCGAGAGCGCCCGCGCGACCGCCACCATCTGCTGCTCGCCGCCCGACAGGTAGTCGGCGGGGCTGTCCAGCCGCTCGTGGATGCGCGGGAAATACTCGTAGATCCGCTCCAGCTCCCAATGCACGCCATTGCCAGTCTGGCGGCGCAACCGGCCGAGTTCCAGGTTCTGCGCTACCGTCATGCCGGCGAACAATCCGCGCCCCTGGGGCACGTATCCGACGCCGAGCCGCGCCGACTGCGCCGAGGGACGGCCCACGAGCTCGGCGCCGGACAGCCGGATGGAGCCGGATGCGGCGGGCGCGATCCCGGTGAGGGTCTTCAACAGCGTCGACTTGCCGGCTCCGTTGCGCCCCAACAGGGCGATGACCTCGTTCTTGCGAACGGTGAGCGAGACGTCCCGCAGGATGTGGCTCTTGGCGTAGAAGGTGTTGACCGAGTCCAGCGTCAGCAATTCGGCGTTCTCGGCGGCGGTGTCGCGAGGTTTGGCGGCGACGCTCGCCGCGCCCGAGCCGATATAGACCTCCTGGACGCGCGGGCTCGACCGGGCGTCCTCGACCGTCCCGTCGAGCAGCACGAGCCCGTCGTTCATAACCGTGACATGGTCGGCCAGCTGGAACACGCGGTCGATGTCGTGCTCCACGAGCAGCACCGGAAGGTCGGCCGAGATGCGCTTGATGATGGCGCCGATCCGCTGGCGCTCGGCGGCCGCGAGGCCGGCCAGGGGTTCGTCCAGCAGCAGGATGCGGGGGGCGGTCGCGAGCGCCAGGCCCATGTCCAGCAGCCGCTGCCCGCCATAGGACAGAGATCCGGCCTCGGCGCGCTCGATGCCGGCGACGCCGAGATAACGCACCATCTGGTTCGTTTCGTCCGCGATCCCGTCCAGGGATGTCGCCGGTTTCCAGAAGCCAAAGCGCCCGGCGTGGCGGGCCTGGACGGCGAGGCGGAGGTTCTCCTCCACGGTCAGGCCAGCGAAGAGATTGGTGATCTGGAACGAGCGCCCGATGCCGGCCGACGCGATGGTTTCCGGCGAGCGGCCCACGATGGAGCGGCCGAGCAGGCGCACATCGCCCTGATCGGGCGCAAACATGCCGGAGAGCAGGTTGAACGCCGTCGTCTTGCCGGCCCCGTTGGGACCGATCAGGGCGTGCAGCGTCCGGTCACCGATGCTGATCGTGACGTCCCGCACCGCGGCGATGCCGCCGAAGCGCTTGGAGATGCCGGTGGCCTCGAGAACCACGCCCTGGACGTGCTCCTTCGGGCGCAGCGAGTCGGGCAGCGGCATCTCCTCGGTGCGGCGCGCCGACATGGCGGCATCCTCGACCACTCTCTTGCGGAACGGCGCGAGCGAGCGTTCGGCCACGCCGACCAGCCCGGAGGGCGAGAACACGATGAAGCTCACGAAGACGAGGCCAAACCAGAACAGCCAGTTCTCGGTGTAGATCGACAGGAATTCGCGAAACAGGATGTAGAAGAGCGCCCCGATCGCCGGCCCCAGGAAGCTGCGCATGCCGCCGATGACCACCATGGCGAGAAGCTCGCCAGAGAACGTCACTGAGATCGGCTCGGCCGAGGTCATGCGGTTCTTGTAGAGCAGCAGGATGCCCGCCAGGCCGGTGAGCACGGCGGAGAGCACGAAGGCGGCGAGCTTGTAGCGGTTCGTCGGGTAGCCCAGGAAGCGGGCGCGCTGCTCGTTCTCCCGGATGGCGACCAGCACTGTGCCGACCGGCGAGCGGTGGAACCGCCAGAGGCCGATCAGCGCCGCGAAGGCGAGCGCGGCCACGAACCAGTAGTAGGGCGCGGACGCCTCCAGGTCGACGCCGGCGAAGGCCGGCCTGGTGATTCCCGCCAGGCCGTTCTCGCCGCCCGTCACCTCGGTCCAGCGGAACGCGACCACGTACATCATGGCCGACAAGGCGAGGGTCAGCAGGGAAAAGTAGACGCCGCGCCGGCGCAGGATGAGGGAGCCGAAGGCGGCCGCCAGGAGGCCGACCAGCGCTAGCGCCAGCAGCGTGGGGCCGAAGAACGCGCCCGGCATCCAGTGCCGCTGGATGAGCCCGGCCGCATACGCGCCGAGGCCGAACCAGGCGCCGTGGCCGAAGGAGACGAGCCCCGTATGGCCCACGAGAACGTTCAGGGCCATGCAGGCCATGGCGTAGACGACCACCTCGGTCGCGGACGTCATGGTGAGCCCGAGCGAGAGCAGGGCCGCCGGGAGCAGCACCAGCGCGATGGCGGCAGACAGCAGCGGCATGGGAACCCGCGCCAGCATCGCAGATGAAGAACTCGTCATGGGCGCCTCACTCGAACCGGGTGATGCGCTCGCCGAGCAGGCCGCGCGGTCTGAACAGCAGAACGAGGAGCATCAGCAGGTAGATCGCGGCCGTGGATCCGGCGGAGTACCCGACGGCCACCATCATGCCCTTGACCAGCCCGACCAGCAGGGCCGCCAGCACGACGCCCCAGAAGGACCCCAGCCCGCCTATGACCACCACCACGAAGGCCGGCGTGATGATCTCGGCCCCCATGGCGGGGTGGACCGCGTAAATGGGCGCCAGCAGCACCCCGGCGAGGCCGGCGAGGCCGATGCCGAGCGCCGCCACCGCCGCCATGTAGGGCTCGAGCGAGATGCCAAGCGCGCCGACCATGTCGGGATTTTGCACGCCGGCCCGCACCACTCGGCCGAAAGATGTCTTGTGGAGCAGCACCCACAGGCCCGCCACGCAGCCGATCGCGATCGCGAGCAGGACGGTGCGGTAATAGGAATAGACGAAGTCGCCCAGGAAGATCTGGCCGCGCAGCGCCTGCGGGATCGAATAGCTGAGCGGCGGGGCGCCGAAGATCATCCGCAGGGCCTGCTCTGCCACCATGGCGAGTCCGAAGGTGAGCAGCAGCGACAGGATAGGGTCGGATCGGTAGAACCGCCGGAACAGGAAGCGCTCGATCAGCACGCCCAGCAGCGCCACGGCGACCGGCGACAGGATCAAGGATCCGCCGAAGCCCACATAGGGCGACAGCACGAGCGTCAGGTAGGCGCCGATGGCATAGAATGCCCCATGCGCGAGGTTGACGATGCCGCCCAGCGAGAAGATGAGCGACAGGCCCAGCGCGATCAGCAGGTAGTAGACGCCGTCAAGGAGGCCGTTCAGCACCTGCTGGAGGAAGAGCACGAGAGTCAATGGCGTCGTTCCCTGTGGCCCGGCGCGGACTCATGCCGGTCGGGGTCGCGTGCGACGGGAGACTGCCCCCGCCGCCGGGGGGGGCGCTGGACGGCGACGGGCGGAGCCGCCGGCCGCCGTTCCTTGCGGCGCGCGGCTTACGCGAAGGTGCAGCTCGCCTCGTCCTTGGTGGACGCGATGACTTCGAGATCCTCGTTCGGCCCGGGCACCGGGCCGGAGGAGGTGAAGATGTCCCACTGGTTCTTCACCTGGTCGGCCGGCAGGGCCGTGACGGCGTACATCTCGTGCATGAGCTGGTGGTCGGAGGCGCGGAAGTAACCCGGGCGGGTCTTCAGCAGGTCGAACTTCGCGCCCTTTTCCCAATGCTCGATGAGCTTGGCGCTGTCAGGCGTCTTCAGTTCATTCATGCTCTGGGCCACGATCTTCATCGCGATATAGTCGCCCCAGGCCTGGTTCTCCGGCGGCTTGCCGTATTTCTTCGTGAAGGCGCCCACGAAGGCCTTGCTGCCGGGGGTGTCGATGAGATGGTGCCAGACCACCGGCCAGGTGCCGACAAAGTTGCCCTTGCCGGCCGCCCAGGCGAGCGCCGTATCGAAGCCGAAGCCGCCGACCGGGAAGGTGAGGCCGAACTCCGCGTACTGCTTCAGGAAGTTGGTGATCTGGTTGCCGGCGAGGTTCAGCACCACGAGGTCCGGCTTGGCGCTGCGGATCTTCAGCAGATAGGCCGAGAAGTCCGTCGCGTCTGTGGGCACCAGTTCGTCGCCCGCGAACTTGCCGCCATTGCTTTCCATGAAGCGCTTGGCGACCTTCAGCAGGTCGTGGCCGAAGGCGTAGTCGGCTGTCAGCGAATACCAGGACTTGCCTTTGACGAGCCCCGCATTGAGGAAGGACCGGCCGACCGACTTCACGTACATCGAGTTCTGCGACTCGACGTGGAACATGAACTTCTTGCAATCCGCGCCGCGCAGCGCGTCCGAGTTGCCCCCAGTGTTGACGTAGAGCGTCTTGTTCCTCTGGGCCACCTGGGCGATGGTCAGGCAGGAGGCGGACGAAATCTCGCCGATGATGCAGGCCACCTTGTCGCGCTCGATCATGCGTTCGGCTTTGGTGGAGGCTGTCTGCGGGTTCACCGAGTCTTCCTTCAGGAGCTCGATCTTGCGGCCATTGACGCCACCCGCCGCATTCAGCTCCTCGACCGCGAGGTCGATGGCCATCACGCCGTATTCGCCGAGCGGCCCGAGAAATCCCGTCCGTGGCGTGAGGTGGCCGATCCTGATCACATCGCTCTGGGCGCGGACGATGGCCGGGGCGCCGATGCCGGCGAGCAGGGCGACGCCGCCGGCGCTCTTCAGCAGGCTGCGGCGTGACAACGGAACACGGGTGCCCATGGTGCAGATCCTCCTGCGACGTTTTCGTCGAAGCATTTCCTCGATCTGTTGATCCGGCCGGCGGCCCTCTGTCGGAGCCTATTCGCGCCTTGCCGTGATCTGTGATCACAGTTATCCTGACGCCTCGGAAGCCGGCTGTCCAGCCCTGTTTCGGGCTGGCGCCAAGCCAGGGATCTCGCGTGAACCGTCCGGCATCCCTTGTGGGAATGGAGCCCCTGGAGCGGCAGACGTTGGGTGAGCGCGCCTATGCGCAGCTCTGCGACCTGCTGGTGTCGGGGCGCATGGCGCCCGGCGAGAAGGTGTCGCTGCGCAGCACAGCCAACGCGCTCGGCGTCTCGATGATGCCTGTGCGTGAAGCCGTGAGCCGGCTGGTCGCGGACCGGGCGCTGGAGGTGACGCCCAATCGCTCGGTGCGCGTGCCGGTGATGAGCGTCACGCAATTTCGCGAGCTCGCGGCGGTGCGCATCGTGATCGAGGGACATGCGGCCGCCGAGGCAGCCCGGCTGCGAACCGACGATGACCTCGTCCATATTGGGGCCGCAGAGTCGGCGTTCCGGCGCCAGAGCGCGATGGCGGATCCGGATGCGGGGCTCTCGGTGAGCCTCAACAAGGACTTCCATTTCGCCGTCTACGCGGCGTCCGCCTCGCCGCTGCTGGTGGAGATCATCCGCGGCCTGTGGCTGAAGGCCGGGCCGGTGCTCAATCTGGACCTCCGCGCCAGTCCCGAGCGCCTTCGGGAAGGCGGAGCCGTGCGCTTCCACGCTGACGCGCTGGCGGCCATACAGCGCCGCGACGCCGCGGCAGCCAAAGCCGCGATCGCGGCCGACATCACGGGCGCGGCCGACTTCATCATCGGCCGGGGCGCACTGGCGCCCTAGCCGCAACGAGACGCAAGGCGGGAGAGACGTCATGGACCTGGGCATCAACGGCCTGCGCGTGCTGGTGACGGCGGGCGCCAATGGCATAGGCCTCGAGATCGCCCGCGCCTTCGTGCGCGAGGGCGCCAAGGTGCATGTGTGCGATGTCGACGAGGCCGCGCTCGGGGCGCTCGCGACGACCGACCCCGAGTTCACCTGGTCCGTGTGCGACGTCGCGGACCGTCCGTCGGTGGCGAGGCTGTTCGACGAGGCGCTGGGCGCGCTTGGCGGCCTAGACACGCTGGTCAACAACGCCGGCGTCGCGGGCCCAACCGGCAAGGTGGACGAGATCAACCCGGAAGATTGGGATCGCTGCCTCGCGGTCTGCCTCACGGGCCAGTTCAACTGCGCCCGGCTCGCGGCGCCTCATCTGCGCCAGAGCCGGAACGGCTCGATCGTGAACCTGTCCTCTTTGGCCGGGCGCCTGGGCTTCGCCATGCGAGCGCCCTATGCGGCGGCGAAATGGGGCGTGATCGGCTTCACCAAGTCCCTGGCGATCGAGCTTGGCGTCGACGGGGTCAGGGTCAACGCCATCCTCCCAGGCCTCGTGGCGGGCGACCGCCAGCGCCGGGTGCTGGAGGCCAAGGCGCAGCAACGCGGCCTCGGGTTCGCCGAAATGGAGGCGATCGCGTTCTCGTACACCTCCATCAAGGAATACGTGACGCCGCAGCAGCTCGCAGACCAGATCGTATTCCTGGCCAGCCCACGATGCCGGACCATCTCCGGCCAGGCGATCTCCATTTGCGGCGACACGCAGATGCTCGCCTGATCGGCGGGTCCTGAACTGGTAGCTTGGGGCTCTTCAAAGAGGCCACATTGGGCTCTCTGGGCCCTAGAGTCCGCTCCCGACCCTAAGCCGATAATGGCTGGCATCAGCGCCGTACAATTCCTTCGGATATGGTAGGCAGCAACGCTGCATTCGTTGACGGCCGGATTGGCGGGGAAGTGAGGCGAGAGAGATGGCCATCGAGGTCGCAAAGCTCAGGTCTGAGACGCCAGGAGTTGCTCACCGCGTCCTCCTCGATAATGCTGGCGCCGGGCTGATGCCGCAGCCCGTGCTTGACGCCATGTTCGGTCACCTCACCCGCGAAGCCGAAATCGGGGGTTACGAGGCGGCCAGCGAGGCGGCCCGCGAGCTTGATGGTGTTTATGACAGCGTGGCTCGAATGCTCGGCGCGGAGCGCGAAGAAATAGCGCTCGCCGACAACGCAACGGTCGCCTGGCAGCTCGCCTTCTACGCCATCGCCTTCCAGCCGGGCGACCGGATCCTGACAGCTCGGGCCGAGTAAGCCGCGAACTACGTCGCTTTCCTTCAGGTCGCGAAGCGAACCGGGGCGGTGATTGAGGTCATTCCCGACGATGGGGATGGAGTGCTCGACCCCGAAGCCTTCGAACGCATGATCGACGGCCGCGTCAAGCTCATCGCGATCACCTGGGTGCCGACAAACGGCGGGCTGCGCAACCCCGCGGCGGCTGTCGGACAGGCCGGTATGGCGCGACCTATCTGCTCGATGCCTGCCAAGCTGTCGGCCAGATGCCGACGCGTGTCGATCAACTCGGATGCGAAGTGCTGGCCGCGACGGGCCGCAAATTCCTGCGTGGCCCGCGCGGCAACGGATTCCTCTACGTTCGGCGAGAACTGATGCGGAGTTTGGAGCCGCCGATGCTCGACCACTTCGCTGCGCCATGGGTCGCTCCGGACCGCTACGAACTGCGTCCTGACGCGCGACGCTTCGAGACGTGGGAAAACAACTATGCAGCCCGACTTGGGCTCGGCCGCGCCGTGGATTATGCGCTGGAGGTCGGTCTCGATTGGATTGAGGCGCGCTGCCGCGATCTATCAGTGAGATTGCGCGATGGCCTGAAAGCCGCTTCCGGCGTCACGGTCTACGACCTGGGACGGGATCCGGCTGCCATCGTGACGTTTTCGGTCAAGAACCGCGACGCGGCGAGCGTGAAAGAAAAGCTTGCCCTCTCGGGTGTAGATGCGAGCGTCTCCAACCCCTCCAGCACTCTTCTGGATGCCGAAGCTCGAAAGCTGCCTTCGCTCGTGCGGGCATCTCCGCATTACTACAACACCGAAAAGAAAATCGATCGTCTTGTTTCGGCTGTGAGCACGCTGGTGCAGTAAGCGTCTTGGCTTAACGAATGAGCCGTCTGCTTTCCACCCACGGCTGACGCCCTAGCGATCCGGGGACGATGTCAGCTCATGATCTAAGCGGTCCTTTGATTTGCGCCGACTCGGGATCGTCAGCGTTGTTCGGTGAAGGTGGTTGCGCGCCCCCGCAACCAATCCCAACTACACACAACGCCAGCCCGCCCGGATTCCCGCGCGGGCTTCTTGCGCGTTGGCTCATTCAGTTTGTTCGTCCTCGGGGCAAGGCCCGAGGGCGGCTTTTTCATTCAGGCTTTTCTGCCCTGACCCCCACGGGCCGAAAATATCAGTCCAACTGCGTGGCCTTCGTTTTCAGGTTGTTAGGTCCTTGGAGGACATTCTTTCGGAAGAGTTGCGCAGAACGCGGGCAGATGATGAACCAGGGGTCCAATCTTCGGGAGCTGGGAAGAAAGCTAGCGAATGATAAATCGCTGGTTCTTCTGGCCGGCGTGATCTTGCCCAATGCGCTCGCAGTTGGCGCGGAGCTGTTCTACGTCGGCCTGCCGCCCAGGACTTTGGCGATCGTCTTGTATGGTTGCATCGCCGCTCTTTCAGGACGTGTCCGGCCAGCCCTTCTGGTTGCGGCCTACATCGCCGTGCTGGCCTTCGACACCATCAGCTCGATCGCGGCCGCATTCTACATCGCGCAAATCGATCTGGTGGGCTACCTGCACCTTGGCTCGAACATCAACATCTTCGCCTCGCCGCTTTACACCGCTCTTGCGGCTGGGTTCCTGATGCTCATCGCCGCCAATGTGGCGAGCATCGCCCGGCTTCGCACACATGCGGGCCGGGGCGCCTTGGCGCTTCTCGCGATCGGCACGGTGATCACGGCAGGGTGGGACAGGATCGCGAATGCGTCGCCGCATTACGACTTCGGGCCTTCGGCCAGCGCGGGTGTCCCCTTCGAGTCTGCGGTCCAGCAATCCGGCTTTATCAAGCTGGCCTCGGCGCAGCCGACCAAGGGGCGACATGTCCTGCTGGTGCTCGTCGAAAGCCTTGGCGTTCTTGTCGACCCTTCCCTCCGCGATCTCGTCTCGGCGCCGCTGCGCGATGCGGAGCTGCGCGAGCGCTACGACCTGACCGAGGGCCGAACGGTCTTCTTTGGCTCAACCTCCTATGGCGAGATGCGCGAGCTCTGCCAGACCCGCGAATCCTACAAGGCGGTCATCGAGGGGGATGATCCTGTCTGCCTGCCGGATCTCTTCGACCAGCAGGGCTACAGGACAGTGTCGGTGCACGGGTTCAATCACGCGTTCTATGACAGAACGAAATGGTATCCCAAGATCGGATTCGCCCGCAGCATCTTCATGGAGAATTTGCAGACGCCGGTCCGGCGCTGGTGTGGCGGCCCGTTTGTCGGCCCCTGTGACGTCGATCTGGCGACGGGCATCGGTGAGCGCCTGGCGACCGCCAAGCAGCCTCAATTCATCTATTGGCTGACGCTGAACACTCATGTCCCCGTGCGCGTAGGGCAGGCCACCCCGCGCTTCCGCTGCAAGGAGCAGGGTGGGGCATTCCATGACATCGAGGTCTGCTCGATGGCCGAACTCTGGGCCGATCTTTTCCAGGCGGTCGCGAAGCTCGCCAAGGAGCATCCTGACCTGGAAGTGCTCATGGTGGGAGATCATGCCCCACCGCTCTGGCGCAGGAGCGCGCGCGCGATGTTCGAGCCGGGACTGGTTCCCTGGTTCCGGCTCACGCCCAGGCGCACGGAGGCCGAGGAGGACGTGATGTCGGGCGCGGTGTCTTCGCTCCTGCGCCCGACCCGGTGACCGGCTCACGCCCTGCGAATGCAATGGTCAGGCCCGCTGCGCGGTAACGAGGATCGCAGCCGTCGGCTCGGTCAGCGGTCCCTCGCCGAAGCGCGCGGCAAGCGCCGCGGCTGTGGCGCGGGTCGCCTCGTCGAGGCGCGATGCATCCCGCGCTTCGATCTCGTTGCGGAGAGGCGTTCCCTGGCAGAAACCGGTCGCCACGTCGGAGGCGGATGGGGAGGGCCCCGCTTTTTCGACGCGCTCGGCTTCGATACGATCGAAGCCGGCTTCCTGCAGCATGCGCCTGATCGAATCCACGTCGTGGTAGCCGTAGGGCAGGCGAGCCAGGAACAGAGGCGGGTCGTCGGGAAACATCTCCCCAAGGACGCTGGTGATCACCTCGGCATAGGGATTGGTTTCAAGTCGCTCCCAGACGTTGAAGAAGACACGGCCGGTCGGCGCGAGTACGCGGCGCGCTTCGCCGAAGGCGACGTGCTTGTCCGGAAAGAACATGACGCCGAACTGGCAGAGGACCGCATCGAAGGAGCCGTCCGGAAATGGCAGTGACATGGCGTCCGCCTGTCGCCACTCGACGCCGTCGGCCATGCAGAGCGAACGGGCGAGCGCGATCATGGGCTCATTCAGGTCCGTCGCCATGATCCGGCTCTGCGGAAGATTTTGGGCGAGCAGTCGCGTGACCACGCCAGTGCCGGCGGCCAGTTCAAGAATTCGTCGCGGCTCGACCGCCGCCACCTTGCGGACCAGTTCCTCCGCGTGCGGCTTGAACAGAGGTGGGACGAGATACTTTTCGTAAAGGGCCGGGATCGAACCCGTGAACGCCTTGTCGGCTTGGCTCATCGCAACCTCCGGGGGTGGCGCATGTGCGCCAGGGGCTGAAGCCGCACGAATTCATCGTACCATGGATCACCGTTTCCGCCGTGTCCTTTCGCACTCCGCCGTACACGTGGCTGTCGAGCTTGACAGGTTATGACTTTCTCTAGTTTGTTATAACAATGAGCCGGGACTAACGCCGGCCAGGAGGAAACGCACATGTCCCCCGTGACGCCGTCGAGGCGGAGCGTGCTGCAAGCCGGGCTTGCAGCCGTGGCCGCACCTGCGCTCATTCGCAGCGCTTTCGCCCAGGATGCCGCCGACCTCGGCCCCTACAAGTCAGCAAAGATCGACTGGCGGCAGGCCGCCGGCGAGTCGATCACCGTTGCGGTGATTCCGGCCAGCTACTTCGACAACCTGGTCACGCTGGCCCCGCAGTTCGAGGCGCTTACGGGCGTGAACCTGCGCTTCGAGAAGATCCCGCCCGCGCAGATCCGGCAGAAGAGCGTGATCGATCTGACCTCGAAGGCCGGGGCCTACTCCACCCACGCCGCCGACCCGATGTACTACGCCCTATACGCGGCCAACAAATGGGTCGAGCCGCTGGATGGGTACCTGAAGGACGCGTCCCTGACGGACGCGGCGTGGTTCCAGCCCGACGATATCGTCCCGGCCTGGCGGAGCGCCAACACCATCGACGGCAAGCTCTATGGCGTGCCGTACGATGGCGAGGTGACGATCCAGGTCTACCGGAAGGACCTTTACGAGGCGAAGGGCCTCAAGGCTGCCGATGACTTGCAGGCCTTCGTGTCCAACGCCGCCGCCCTGCATGATCCGAACAACCGCGTCTGGGGCGCTGCGCTGCGCGGCGTCGCCGGCGCGGGGCAGAACGTCTACATCTACTCCTCAATCTTCCGCGAATTCGGCGGCGATTGGATGAAGGGCGGCAAGCTCCAGGTGAACGGGCCCGAGGCGGAGGCCGCTCTCAACTGGTACGTCGACCTGATGCGGAAATACGCGCCGCAGGCGGCCCAGAACTGGAACTGGCCCGACATCGCCGACGCGTTCTCCCAGGGAACGATCGCGACCTATATAGACGCCCATTCCTCCGCCTCGGTGGTCAACAACCCTGAGAAGTCCAAGGTGATCGGCAAGGTCGCCTACGCCCGCTGGCCCAAGGGGCCGAGCGGCAAGCGGACGACCTCGATCTGGAACTGGGGCTTCCCGATCAACGCCGCCTTGCCCGAGAAGCGCAAGAAGGCCACCTGGCTGTTCATCCAGTGGGCGGCTTGCGCGGAGACTCAGGCCCGGACCGCGCACAAGTTCGCCGGCCCGGCCAAGCGCTCGGGCGTGAACCGCGTGAGCCTGTGGAAGGACTCGGACTACGTGAAGCTGATGAAGGGCTTCGGGGACAATTTCGTCGAGGCTACGCTGGAGTCGCTTCAGCAGGACACCGATGTGGATTGGCGCCCGCGCGTGCCGCAGTGGCCGGCCATCGGCGACACGGTCGCGACCGCGATCCAGCAGGCGCTGGCGGGTCAGGCGACCGCCAAGGCGGCGCTCGATGAGGCTCAGCGTCGCCTTGAGCCGATGATGCGTGGATGATCCTGTGAACAAATCCGCCGTCGCCGGCGTCGTCGCGCAGGGCCGAAGGGCGCTGCACAGGCGCGCCGATCCCGCCCGGATCATGGAGGGACGGGAGCGCCGCTTCGCCGCGGCGCTTCTCGCCCCGGCGTTCCTCGCCCTGATGGCGACGACGACGTTTCCGCTGCTTTTCCTGATCTGGACGAGCTTCTATCGCATGAACCTGTCGATGCCGTTCATGGACGGCTTCGCCGGGCTCGATAACTACCGCGAACTGTTGGCGGACCCGCGATTCTGGCAATCGCTGGGCGTGAGCCTCGTCTACACGGCGTCCACTGTCGTGCTGCAGGTCGTCATCGGCTTGGCGCTGGCGGTCCTGGTGCATGGGATGCGCCGCGGCCAGGGGCTGTTCCGGATGGTGGCTATCCTTCCCGTCGTGCTGTCGCCGGCTGTGGTGGGAATGGTTTGGCGCAGCTTCATGCTGGCCCCGGACTTCGGCGTCGTCGACTACCTGGCCGTCACCGCGGGTCTCGGCAGTCACAATTGGCTGGGCGACCCGACCCTGGCGCTGGTCTCCGTCATCGTGATCCACACGTGGCAGTGGACGCCCTTCGCTTTCATGGTGCTGCTCGCGAGCCTGGCTGCGCTGCCGGACGACATCTACGAGGCTGCTCGCATCGACCGCGCCAGCGCGTGGCAAAGCTTCCGCCGCATCACCCTGCCGCTGCTGCGCCCCGCGATCGTGATGGTCATCATCATGCGCACCATGGTGGCGCTCACCGCCTTCGCGGCGATCTTCACGGTGACCGGGGGCGGGCCGGGCACTGCGACCGAGATCCTGAACCTCTACGCGTATCGCAAGTCCTTCACGGAGCTCTCGATCGGCTACGGCTCGGCGCTCGCCGTCGCGCTGCTCGTGTTCACATTGGTCGTCTCCGGCGTCCTGTTCGCGTTGCGGAGGGCGAAATGACCGCCAAGCGCTTGCGCCTGGGCATTCTGATTGGCGTCTCGGGCCTGTTCCTGCTGGCCTGGATCTTCCCGATCCTCTGGAGCCTGCTGAACGCGTTCAAGACCGAGCAGGACGTGCTGGCCTACCCGCCGAAGCTCGTCTTCTCGCCCACGCTGGATGCGTTCCGCGACGTGCTGTTCGGCGCGACATCGATCCTGCCCAACCTGGCAAGCAGCTTCATCATCTCGATCGGAACCACGATCGTGACCATGGCGCTCGCCATTCCGGCGGCGTACGCTCTCGCTCGGTTGCGCATCCCGGGAAAGCGCTGGGCCGGGTTCTACGTCCTCGCGACGCAGATGCTGCCGCCCGTCGGCATCATCATCCCGTATTTCCTGATCCTGCGGAACATCGGCTGGATCGACACGTACCAGGGAATCATCCTGATCTACCTGTCGTTTTCGCTGCCCTTCGCCATCTGGCTGCTGGTGTCCTACTTCGAGGACATTCCGTTCGAGATGGAAGAGGCGGCGTTCCTGGACGGGGCCAGCCGGCTGAAGACGCTGCGGCGGATCATCCTGCCGCAGGTGCAGGGGGGAGTGGCGGTCACGGTCGTGTTCGTCTTCCTGAACGCCTGGAACGAGTTCCTCTTTGCGGTCGTACTCAGCGGCAACACGGTGCGGCCGGTCACGATCGCCATGTTCAACTTCGTGTCCGTGGAGCAGACGCTCTGGGCCAAGCTGGCCGCCGTTTCGGCGCTCGCCATGCTGCCCGTCATCGTGCTGGGCGTGGTCGCCCAAAAGCACATCGTAAAAGGTCTGACGGTCGGCGCCGTCAAGGGAGGAGGGCGCCGATGAGCGCGCGTGGACAGGTCCAACTGGACGGCATCGTCAAGAAGCACGGCGCCTTCGCGGCCCTGAAGGGCATCGACTTCGAGATCAAGCCTGGCGAGTTCTTCGCCCTGCTGGGTCCTTCCGGCTCGGGCAAGAGCACGACCCTGCGGATTCTGGCCGGCCTCGACGCGCCCACCTCCGGACGCATCCTGGTGGATGGCGAGGACGTGACAGGAGCCGACGCCCGCGAGCGGGACGTCGCCATGGTGTTCCAGAGCTACGCGCTCTACCCGCACATGACGGTGTTCGAGAACATCGCTTTCCCGCTGGAGATGGCGAAGCGCCCGAAGGCGGAGATCGGCCCCGCCGTGCGAGAGGCCGCCGCCAAGGTGAAGATCGAGCACCTTCTGGACCGCAAGCCCGGCCAGCTCTCGGGCGGTCAGCAACAGCGCTGCGCGCTGGCGCGCGCCATCGTCCGCAAGGCCAGGCTTTTCCTGCTGGACGAGCCGCTCTCCAACCTTGACGCCAAGCTCCGGCTGGAGACCCGCGTCGAGCTGAAGAAGCTTCAGCGCTCGTTGGGCGTCACCGCCGTCTATGTGACGCACGACCAGGAGGAGGCCATGACCCTGGCCGACCGCATGGCCGTGTTCATGGAGGGAGAGATCCGTCAGATCGGCCGCCCGGCGGACGTCTTCGCCCAGCCGAACTCCATCGAAGTCGCCGCCTTCATCGGCAGTCCGCCCATGAACCTGATCCCGGCTCGCTACCAGGATGGCTCCGTGCTCATCGGCGGACGACGCCTGCCCACGATGCTTCAAACCCATGGGGAGCGTGACGTCGTGGTCGGGGTTCGCCCCAGCGCCGTGCGCTTCGAGGCGGATGGCATCCCGGCGACAGTCGAGGTGGTCGAGAACCTGGGAGACGCCGCGATCCTGGACATGTCGCTCGCGGGAACGGCCCTGCGCGCCCGTTACGATCGATTCCCGCTGCCTCGCGAAGGGGATGCGATGGGCGTCACGGTTCGGCCCGAAGATATCCATCTCTTCGACCCTGTCTCGCGCAGGCGGCTCTGAAATGCCTGCAATACCTACGCCCACGAAGAGGAAAGCGGCCCAAGAGGCGTCGTCTCCGCGCCGCCCCGCCCTGGAGCAAACCGGGGGTGACGGCGGACAGCCGTTGCACAGCCAGATCCGCGAGGCCATTCGCAGCCAGGTTCGGGAAGGCAAGCTCGTCGACGCCGAAGGCCGCCTGATGACGGAAGCCGAGTTGGTGAAACACTTCGGCGTCAGCCGCATCACCATCCGCAACGCCATTCGGCCGCTGGTGGAGGAGGGTATGTTCGCGCGCGAGCGCGGGCGCGGCACGTTCCTCCAGTCCAACAAGCCCGAGAACTGGGTCGGGCGCCTGATGGGCTTCTCCGAGACGATCCGTGACGCCGGTTTCGAACCGGGCGCACGCATCCTTCACATGGGGATGACGAAAACCCACGACGCGGGCGTCCGCGACGCCCTGCGCGAGCGCGCCGTCTGGGAGCTGAAGCGCGTACGCCTCGCGGACCAGACGCCAATCGCCATCGAGCACGCCTTCTACCCGCCCGACATCGGCCTTGAGCTCGAGAACCGCGATCTGGTCTCGATCGTGATGTACCGGGTGTTCGAACAGGAGCTTGGGCTGGAGATCAAGGAGGCCAGCCAGAGCATCTCGGCCACCCTCGCCAACGAAACGAACGCGGCGCTTCTGGGCGTGGAGCCCGGAAGCCCGCTGCTGGCGATGGAGCGCCTCACCACCGGTTTGGAGGGGCGCCCGCTGGAGCTCCTGCGCTCCGTTTATCTCCCCGAGTATTTCCGCTTCTCCATCAATCTCACACGGCGGCCGTGACCGGCGGCCCACTGCGACGTCAACAAGGGAAGAAACGCATGACTGGCGACGTCACGGGGACGAAGAGCCCCAACATCGTCCTGATCCTCAACGACGACATGGGCTTCTCCGACATCGGGTGCTACGGCGGCGAGATCAAGACGCCCAATCTCGACCAGCTGGCCGCCAAAGGGCTGCGCTACTCACAATTCTACAACACCGCCCGGTGCAGCCCGTCGCGCGCCTCCTTGCTGACGGGCCTGCATCCCCATCAGACGGGAATTGGCATCCTGACCTACCCGACGGGCCCGGAAGGCTACGCCGGCAACCTCAACAAGCGCTGCGTCACCATCGCCGAGGTGCTGAAGGGCAAGAACTACAAGACCTACCTGAGCGGGAAGTGGCACATCGCGGCCAGCCTCACCGAGCCGACCGACGCCTGGCCGCTGCAACGCGGGTTCGACGAGTTCTACGGCACGATCATCGGCGCAGGCAGCTTCTACCACCCCAACACGCTGACGCGCGGCAATGACAACGTCGAGCACGAGGCGGTCCAGGATCCGAGCTTCTTCTACACTGACGCGATCAGCGACCAGGCGGCTGCATTCATTCGCAAGCACGCCCAGGACAACCCCGACCAGCCCTTTTTCCAGTACGTGGCCTACACTGCGCCCCACTGGCCGCTGCACGCGCATCCCGAGGACATCGCCAAGTACAAGGGCCGCTTCGACGATGGCTGGGACTCCCTGCGGGAGCAGCGCCTCCAGCGCATGGTGAAGGCGGGCATCATTCATCCGAACTGGAAGCTCACCGACCGGGATCCGACCCAGCCGCCGTGGACAGACGCTGAGAACAAGGCCTGGCTGTTGCGCTGCATGGAGGTCTACGCAGCCCAGATCGATCGTATGGACCAGGGCATCGGGCGCGTGCTCAGGGCGCTGGAAGAAACGGGTCAGCTCGACAATACGCTCGTCATCTTCATGTCGGACAACGGAGCCTGCGCCGAGGACATCCCGGACGACGTCTCCCCCCAGACCCTCGTCGAGGAGTTGATGATCGCACAGCCGGAGACCCGCGACGGCCGCCCCGTGCGCTTCGGCAACGACCCGTCGATCATGCCGGGCTCCGAGGACACGTACCAGAGCTATGGGGTCGCCTGGGCGAACCTCTCGAACACGCCTTTCCGGCTTTACAAGCACTGGGTGCACGAAGGCGGCATCGCCACGCCGCTGATCATGCACTGGCCGGCGCGCATCACCGAAGGTGGCGAACTGCGCCATCATCCGGGCCAGCTGCCGGACATCATGGCCACGATCCTGGATGTCACCGGCGCCGAGTATCCGCGCACGTATGGCGGCAACGACATCCTGCCGTGCGAGGGAGAGAGCCTGGCGCGGTCCTTCGGAGCAGATGGCGATCGCCAGACGCCGATGTTCTGGGAGCACGAGGGCAACGCCGCGGTGCGCGTCGGCCAATGGAAGCTTGTTCGGAAGTTCCCCGGCCCCTGGGAGCTCTACGACATGGAGGCGGACCGCACCGAACTCCATGACCTCTCGGCTCAGCATCCCGACCGCGTGAAGGACATGATCGCCCGCTATGAAGCTTGGGCGGCCCGCTGCGGCGTGATCCCGCGCGAGAAGATTCTCGAGATGATGAAGGCCCAGGGGGCCACGGCTTTCTGGGAAGAGGAGGACGCGTAAAAGCGCGCTTGCGACGGGCGTGGGCAAGAGCCGCCGCCCGCTTCGTGCAACGAGGAAGAGGATGTGACCGAGACCGCGCCCCGCTGCTGCGCCGCACGCCGCTCCGAACCGGAAGCGGCGAGGGTCGCCGTGCGGCCCGAGCGGGGCAGGGGGACGCGGTTCCGCTGGGTCGAGTTGCCTGGCGGGGCTTTCGCCATGGGCACGTCCGGCGCCGAAGGATTCGCCGCCGACGGGGAGGGGCCGTCACGCCACGTCAAGGTGAGCGCGTTCTCGGTGTCGGCCTACGCGGTGACGAACGCCCAGTTCGCCGACTTCATTCGCGACACGGGGTACGAGACCGAGGCCGAGCGCTTCAACTGGTCTTATGTTTTTCACCTGCTGGTCCCCCCTGAGATCCGAGCCCGGGTTCCGCGTGCTCCGGCTGAGACTCCCTGGTGGTTGCCGGTTTCGCACGCCTACTGGGCCCAGCCTGAAGGGCCGGCGAGCACCGTGCTGGACCGCATGAACCACCCGGTTGTGCATGTGTCATGGAATGACGCCCAGGCTTTTTGCGCCTGGTCCGGAACCCGACTCCTGACAGAGGCCGAATGGGAGTTCGCCGCCCGCGGGGGGCTGGAAGGCAAGCGCTATCCCTGGGGGGACGAACTGGTCCCAGCCGGGGAGCACCGGTGCAACATCTGGCAGGGCGAATTCCCGACCGCGAACACGGCCGAGGACGGTTACGCATCCACCGCGCCCGTGCACGCTTTTCCGCCGAACGGCTTCGGGCTGTTCAACACGGCCGGCAATGTGTGGGAGTGGTGCGCAGACGTATTCACTCCGGACTACCATTGCGTTACGTCCGGCGAGGATCCGTTCTTCGCCGGCCCGGGCAAAACCCGGTCCATGCGTGGCGGCTCCTATTTGTGTCATCAATCCTACTGTAATCGCTATCGCGTGGCCGCTCGCAGTTCGAACACTCCTGAAAGCACTTCGGGCAATATCGGCTTCCGCGTGGCGGCAGGTGAGTCCCCGGGGGGGCGCGCATGACCGCGGGGCGGATCAGCGTGCTGTGGCGAGGCGGTCTCGTCCGCTTCCGGCGCCGCGTCGGCCGGAGAAGCAAGGCGAAGACGGCGGCCGGAGCGGCGGCGGCGTCCAAGTGGGGTGGTCTGTTCCGCAACAAGTCCGGCCTGCCTCTCGCCGTGCTGGCCGGCGCATGCGCGGTCGGCATAGCGGCGGGCGCCTGCGTTTTCGCGGTCCACAACATCGTGATCTGGCTCCAGCGCGCCAGCCTAGGGTTCGCAGCCGAAACCCGCGTTGGCGTGCCTGAGCATACGGCTGCCTGGCGCGTCGGAGCTGCCCTGGTGATCGGGGCTCTGCTCGTCTCCCTGGCGAGCCGGATCACGGCGAGTTGGTGTGATCGATCGCCTTCGGACGCCGTAGAAGCCAACGCTCTACACGGCGGCTACCTGACCTGGGCCGACGGATTTGCGGTCGTCCTGCCCATCTTGGCCTCCGTGTCCTTCGGGGCTTCCGTGGGCGTGGAAGCCGCCGTGACCCAAACCGGCGCCGTGCTCGCCTCTGTCCTGGGCCGCCGTCTCAAGCTGCCGAGGTCCGACCTGCGACTGCTCGTGGGGGCAGGCGCGGCCGCCGCCATCTCCGCCGCCTACCAGGCCCCGATCGCCGGGATGCTGTACGCCTTCGAGCTGGTGCTCGGCACCTACAACAAGCGCGCCCTGGCCCCTGTCGCGCTGGCGGCGCTGCTGGGATTCGGCGCGGTCGCTGTTCTGGACGGCGGGCCGCGTCCCTTCGTGATCCGGCAGGGGGCCTCGGCGCTCTGGATCGATTTTCCGTTCTCGGCGCTGATCGGCCTGATGGCGGCTCTGCTCGGCATCGGGGTGATGGTGCTCGTCGGCGGCGTCGAGCGCACCCTGGCCTCGCTGACCCGGTCGGAGACCTTGCGGCGCATCCTGGGCGCCGTCGGCTTGGCCGGACTCGCCTTCCTGGCGCCCGGCGTGCTGGGCAGCGGCCACGCCGCCATTGATGAAGCCGTGAATGGCGAGATCGTGGGCCGGCTTGCGATTGGTCTGCTCGGCGCCAAGGCCCTGGCCTCCGCCCTGAGCCTTGGCGCCGGATTCCGCGGCGGCTTGTTCAGCGCATCGCTGTTCATCGGCGCGCTGCTTGGCCAGGGCGTCGCTTGGCTTTCGCAGTGGCTGCCCTACGTGCCGGTCGCGAACCCGACCCTTTGCGCGCTCGTCGGAATGGCCGCCCTCGGCGCCTGCATCATCGGCAGCCCGCTCGCGATGGCGTTCCTGGTGCTCGAGAGCACCGGCAACTACGAGGCTTCCCTGGTCGTGGCGCTCGGGACGGTGATTTCGTCCCTCGTGACCGATCGGCTCTTTGGCTACAGCTTCGCGACATGGCGGTTCCAGCAGCGCGGCCTGGCGCTGGAGGGCGGCCACGACATCAGCCGGCTGACGACGGTGAGCATCAAGGACCTGATCCGGCCGGCGAAATACATCCTGCCGGCCCACGCCACGTTGGCGCAGGTCGCGAGAGCGGTGTCCCATGCGGGCAACAAGGCGGTGGCCGTGCAGGACGAGCAGGGGCGCCTCCTGGGGCTCGTGGATCCGGCGCTGGTGGAGGTTGTCGAAAACGAGCCCGACCTGCCGCTCGCCGCCGCCGATCTGGTGGGCACGCCCGTGGTCAAGGTCGCGCCTGACGCGACCCTGGCGGACGTGGTCGCCATCTTCGGTCAGGATGACCGGGGCGTGTTCCCGGTCGTGGATCCCGCGCGGCCAGAAAAGATCATCGGGGCCGTTCGGGCGCGGGATGTATTCCGGTTGTCGGCCTCAATCGCCGAACAGCAGCGCCGCGAGGACCTGGGCCTCGTGCGGGGGTGACTGTCAGTTCACCGAGCTGATGCGGGTCCTGTACTCGCCGTTCTGATCCCTGATGAACAGCTCATCCACCTGCGGATGCCGGATCGGCTCTCCGGAGGTGTCGGGCAGCAGATTCTGCTCGGAGACGTAGGCGACGTACTCCGTGTCCGCGTTCTCGGCGAACAGATGATAGAAGGGCTGGTCCTTCGACGGACGCACGTCCTCGGGGATCGACTCGTACCATTCCTCGGTGTTGTTGAAGACCGGGTCGACGTCGAAAACGACGCCGCGGAACGGGTAAAGCCGGTGCTTGACGACCTGACCGAGTCCGAATTTAGCCTGTCGCAGCTTCATGGGAGCAACCCGATACGCCGAGGCCGGCTGAACGTCAATTCTCGCCGGCGCCGCGCCGAGCCCACTGTCAAAGATCATAGGCCTTGGCCAGTTCCGGATCCTTGGCGGCGACGATCCGGGCGAGGTCGACGATCACCTTGGCCTGCTTCCAGGTGGCGTCGTCCTGCATCTTGCCGTCGAGCATGACGGCGCCGCTGCCGTCCGGCATCGCCTCCAAAATGCGCTTGGCGAACTTCACCTCAGCGACATCCGGGCTGTAGACCTTCTTGGCGATGCCGATCTGGGACGGATGCAGCGTCCAGGCCCCTGCGCAACCGAGCAAGAACGCATTGCGGAACTGCGCCTCGCAGGCCTCCGCGTCTGAGAAGTCGCCGAAGGGACCGTAGAAGGCCTTGAGCCCGTTCGCCGCGCAGGCGTCCACCATCTTGGCGATGGTGTAGTGCCACAGATCCTGCTGGGCGATGGCGCGCGGCTGGCCCTCCACCGGATCGGCGACGACCTTGTAGTCGGGATGGCCCCCGCCAACACGCGTGGTCTTCATCGCCCGCGAGGCTGCGAGATCCGCCGGGCCGAGGCTCATACCGTGCATGCGGGGCGACGCCGCCGCGATCGCCTCGACGTTCTTCACGCCTTCGGCGGTCTCCAGGATCGCGTGGATCAGGATGGGCTTGCACACCTGGTGCTTCGCCTCGAGTTGCGCGAGCAGCTGGTCGAGGTAGTGGATGTCCCACGGTCCTTCGATCTTGGGCGCCATCACCACGTCAAGCTTGTTTCCGACCTCGGCGACAATGCGGGTGAGGTCGTCGAGCACCCAGGGGCTGTTCAGGGCGTTGATGCGGGTCCACAGGCCTGTCTGGCCAAAGTCTGTCGCCTTCGCCAAGGCGATGAAGCCCTCGCGGGCCGCCTCCTTGGCGTCCAGCGGGATGGCGTCCTCCAGGTTGCCAAGCACGACATCGACGTCACGCGCCAAATCGGGGACCTTGGCCCGGACCTTCTCGATGTGCGGCGGCACGAAGTGGATCATGCGCTCAAGGCGCACCGGAAGCTCGCGGTACGGCTCCGGCGCGCCAATGGCGAGCGGGCGGTAGAAGTTGCGCGCGAGCTTCATGGTCTGTCTCCGGCGGTCGGCGGCATAGTGCAGTGCAATAGCAGGGCCGTCGAGTTCCGGCGATTGGACATCCGGCGGACGACTGGAGCTTAGCCCCAGCGCCGATGACCCCACATCCACTGGCCGGGGTTCTCGCGGATGAAGCGCTCGAAGCAGGCGTGCAGGGTAGCCGTCGTCGCCTCGACGTCCGCATGGCGGTCATCGGTCGTGGCGACGGGAAGGATCTCGGCGGTGACCCGGAAGCGCGCTCCTTTCAGCCGGATGACGCGGCCGGCGATCAGCGGGGCGCCGTCAGCGCGCGCCAGGAAAGCGGGGAAGGGCGTGGACGGCGCGGGCCTCCCGAAGAAGGGCACCGCCACGCCGCGATGCTCGCGCAGGTCGGCGAGGAGCGCGACGGCGTCTCCACGCCGCAGGACGCGCCGCAGCTTCAAGACCGCGTCGTTGCCCTTGGTGAACAGTCCCTGCGGGTAGTAGGGCGCCCGCATGCGCGTGACATAGCGGTCGACGAGCGGGTTCTTGAGCCGCTGGTAGACGCCCGCGATGCGCGCGCCTCCCTTCACGGCGGCCATGCTGGCAACCTCCCAGTTGCCCTGGTGAAGGCACGCGATCACGCAGCCGCGGTCCGACCGGAACGCCTCCTGCACATCGGGGGGGATCTCCAGCTGCAGCCGGCCAGGCTCCGTGAAGATCCTGTCCAGGTGAAACGCCTCCGCGAAGGTGCGGCCGAGCATGTCCCACATCTGGTCGAGGATGACGGCGCGCTGCTCGGCCGTAAGCTCGGGAATGGATGCGGAGAGGTTGCGGTCCGCGCGAGCGTGCCGGCGCAGCCGCGGCGCAACCTTTCGCCAGATCCAGCCGGACAGGTCTGACGCCACGTCGAGCGGCAACGCGCCGAAAACGCCCGCTACGAGGCGGAATCCCCAATACTCCAGCCGGGTCAGGATCCCGAATGGGCCCAGCATCTTGCCGCTGAGCTCGACCGCCCCGTCTTCCGTTTCGCCTGCCCGCACGCTGTCAGCCCCGAATCCTCGAGCTTCGGCTAGCACGCCCCGCGCTTCGCCGGAAGATGGCGCCGTGGCGCCGACAAGGAAGCGGATCTGCGCGCACGCGAGCAGGGCAGGGTTGAGGGCGCGCACGTTGCGCCTGGCGCGCTGGTTCCGTACAGCCTTCGCCAGCCTTTCGCGCCTGCCTGCAAGGACCCCCGTGTCGAGCGTCGCTTCCCTCGCGCTGCCGTTCTTCGGCCTGATCTTCCTTGGCTTCTTCTGCGGCAAGCTGCTGAAGTATCCCGAGGCCGGCCTACAGTGGATGAACTTCTTCATCGTCTACCTGGCGCTTCCGGGCCTCTTTTTCAAACTGATATCCGCCGCGCCTTTGGAGCAACTCTCGAACTGGCCCTTCGTGCTCGGCACCTCGGCGTCCACCTTCATCGCATTCGCTCTGGCCTTCACCGTGGGACTGCTGACGACCGGAGGAGACTTCCGCCAATCGGCGGTGCAGGGCGTGGCGGGCGGCTACGCGAATGTAGGCTACATGGGCCCCGGGCTCACCCTCGCGGCCCTGGGGCAGGCCGCGATCGTGCCGACGGCGCTCATCTTCGTCTTCGACAACATCCTCCTGTTCACCCTGGTGCCCTTTCTCATGGCGCTCGGCGGCAAGGGGCAAATGAACCTCGGCCAGACGGCCTGGTATGTCGTGAAGCGGGTCGTGACGCACCCCTTCAACATCGCCACCGCCGTGGCCATCGCCGCCGCCTACGCCCACTTTGAGCCGCCGGCGGCGCTCGACACCATGCTGACCTTTCTCAAGAACGCGGCGGCGCCCTGCGCGCTGTTCACCATGGGCGTCACGGTCGCGCTGCGTCCCGTGCGGCGGCTGCCCATCGAGACGCCCTTCCTGCTGGTGATCAAGCTCATCGTGCACCCTCTGGCCGTCTGGGTGCTGCTGTCGTGGATCGGCAACTTCAGCCGGGAATGGATGTTCACGGCCGTGCTGATGGCCTCGCTTCCGCCGGCGCTCAACGTGTTCGTCATCGCCAACCAGTACAAGGTCTATGTCGAGCGCGCCTCGACGGCGATCCTGCTCGGCACGCTCGGCTCGGTGCTGACCGTCACCGCCCTGCTGGTGCTGATGGCCGAGAACCGCATCCCCTACGATCTCTTCCCGTGAGCGGACCCCAACACGCGCCTACCTCAACCCGCGCCTGACCTGCCCGCGACCGGCTGCTAGCATTGTCCCAAGCACAAGGCGGAAGCGGGGAGGGACCATGCAGCCGTTGGAGGGGATCTTCGTCCTCGATTTCTCGACGCTCCTGCCCGGCCCCTTGGCCACCCTGATGCTGGCCGAGGCCGGGGCGGAGGTGCTCAAGATCGAGCGGCCCGAAGGCGAGGACATGCGCCGCTTTCCCCCGCGCATGGGCGAGATGTCGGCGCCCTACGCCGTGCTGAACCGCGGCAAGCAGGCGCTCGCGCTCGACCTCAAGAATCCTCAGGCTCTCGATGTCCTGCGGCCACTGGTCGCGCGCGCGGACGTCGTGGTCGAGCAATTCCGTCCTGGCGTCATGGACAGGCTGGGCCTGGGCTACCGCAATTTGCGGGCGATCAACCCGCAGCTGATCTACTGCTCCATCACCGGCTACGGCCAGGACGGGCCGCGAGCCCAGCAAGCGGGCCACGACCTCAATTACCAGGCCGTGACGGGCCTGCTGGGCATGGCTCCGGGCACGCCTGCCGCGCCCGCCGTTCCCGCCGCTCTGGTGGCCGATATTGCAGGCGGATCGATGCCGGCCGTCATCAACATCCTGCTCGCGTTGCGCCAAAGGGATGTGACGGGGGAGGGGTGTCGGCTGGACATCGCCATGGCGGACGCGATGTTCACGTTCAACTGGCTGGCGCTGGCCCAGGGCGGCGCCACGGGCGCGTACCCGGGTCCCAACGCATCCATGCTGACCGGAGGTCTCCCCCGCTACGCTGTCTATGCGACGGCCGACGACCGCTTCATCGCCGTGGGCGCGCTCGAGGAGAAGTTCTGGATGAACTTCTGCGAGGCCATCGGCCTGCCGGAGCATCTGCGCAGGGATGGGGACGATCCAAAGGCCACGCGGACCGAAGTGGCCCGCATCGTCGCGCAACGGCCGGCGCAGGCCTGGGCGGACCTGCTCGGCCCACTCGATTGCTGCTGCACGGTGGTCGCGACCCTGGAGGAGGCGCTTGCGGACCCGCACTTCCGAGGTCGCGACCTATTCTCACGGCGAGTCGGCCTACCGGCAGGGGAGGAAGTCGCCGCGACCGTTGTTCCCATCTCGCCGGACTTCCGGGACGGGGAGTTGAAAGCGGCTCCATCTCTTTCGGTCGGGGCGTCTCCCGACGGATCTGCTTCCCAGTAGCTACGGCGCCGTTCCGAGCCCCTGCCGCATGGCGAAGCGGCGCAGGGGGCCGATGCTCGAGAGCGCCATGAGCCCCAGTCCCCGCGCGATGTCTACCGGCAGAAATCCGGAAAGGAGCGAGCGGTTGAGCAGGTCGACAGCGGCTGTTCGGCTTCGAACATCGATCCTGCGGGCGCGATCATAGGCGGCGAGCCTGTCCGGCGCCCCCGGATCTCCCCCGACTGGCCCAACGGCCTTCGCCAACGCGGCGACGTCTCGCAGCCCGAGATTGAGCCCCTGCGCGCCAATGGGCGGAAACACGTGCGCAGCTTCGCCGACCAGCGCGGAGCGCTCGCCCGCAAACCGGTCGACGGTGACGCCTCCCATGGGCACGGCGCCGCGTGGGCCGTCCAGGCGCATGGCCCCGAGAATGGACTGGGCCTGCTTTTCGACGGCCGCGGCGAACGCCGCGTCATCCAGCGCCGCGACGCGCTCGGCTTTTTCCGGCGCCAGCAGCCAGACGAGGCTGGAGCGCCGGCCCTGCATCGGGACGAGCGTGAACGGTCCCTCGCGCGTATGGAATTCCGTCGAGGTGTCATGGTGGGGCCGTTCATGGGCCAGGATCGCTGTCACAGCGGTCTGAGTATACGACCATTCGCGGGCGCGGATCCCCGCAGCTTCGCGCACGAGGGAGTGGCGACCGTCCGCGCCCACCACAAGGGCCGCCTCTACTCGGCGGCCGGACTTGAGGCTCAGAACGACTTTGTCGGGGTTTGTCCTCAAGGACGCGGCCGAGTCGTCGATCCGCGAAAGCCCTGGCCGCTGGTCGGCCGCTTCCGCCAGGGCCGCCGTGAGCGGAGCGGCCTCGATGTTCTGGCCGAAGGCGTCCAGCCCGAGCTCCCCCGCCTGGAAGCTGGTTGGCGGCGCCCGAAACAGCGCCCCGGTATCGTCGATGATCGTGAGCGTCACCAGGGGTGAGGCGAGGGGCTCGAGCGCCGGCCAGACCCCGATCTGCTGGAGGATCCGAACGGAGCCGTCCATCAGGGCGATCGTTCGCCCGTCACGGCGTGGAGCCGTCGGTCCGATCACCGCGACGTCCCATCCTTGCCGTGACAACGCGATCGCGGCGGCCAGTCCGGCAGCGCCGCCGCCGGCCACGGCGACATCGACGCGGACGGGGTCCTGGGCCGGGGCCGATGCTTCGGTCATGGTTCGCCTCTCTTGCGCACCCGCTGCGCATGAGCCGTCTTGTCCCGCGTGGCCATGATCCGGGTCAAGGCTTCACGCCGCAGTGTGTGTCCCTCTGGTCCGGACCAAACGACGCGGAAGACGGCGTTCGTGTTCCTCCGCATTGTGTTTCGAGCGTTTCGTGCGTTTGCTGCTTTCCGGCTAGACATGTCTCTGGAAACTGTATCCCAGCCTCAGCGGGCCTCTGCGCGCTCGCTCCTTCGCTCGCCAGGCGCCGTGGCCGCTTTGGCCGTCGCCGTCCTGACGCTGGCTGGGTGGGCCGCGTTGCTGGCGGAGGCCTTCCGTGCGGGTGGCGGCGCCGACGCCTTTCTGGGAGCGATCTGTCGCCCCGTGGCGCTGGAGAGGGGCTCAAGCGCGTGGTCGCTCGCCTCGGCTTTCGCAGCTTCCGCGGCGCTTTGGATCGTCATGTCAGTCGCCATGATGCTGCCGACTGCGGCGCCCATGGCGCTGGCCTATGCCGACGTGGCGGAGCGTCGGGCAGCCCAGGGCCTGCGCAGTCCGAGCCCGCTGCTTCTGATCGGGGGCTATCTGGGCGTCTGGGCGGTGATCTCAGTCGCCGCAGCCGCCCTGCAATCGGCGGCGGGAGCTTTCTGGCCCCTCCTGGGCGTGCCGGAGCGCGCCGCCGGCGTGCTCGCCGGCTTCGCGATCGGGGGCGCAGGCTTGTACCAGTTCAGCGACATGAAACTGCGCTGCCTGGCCTTCTGTCGCACGCCAGTGTCCGCGTTCGAGGCCGGCTTGACGGAGCGCCCGTCCAGCGCCCTCCGCTTGGGCGTGCAGCAAGGTGTTCAGTGCCTGGGGTGCTGTGGCGCGACGATGGCTCTGATGCTGGTGGCGGGAACAATGAACCTGCTCTGGATGGGCGTCTTCGCCCTCCTGAACACGGTCGAGAAGGTGACCGCAGGTGGTCTTGCGCCGCGCATCATCGGCGCGGGGCTCATCTTGGCCGGGCTGGGGGTCGCCGTGTCTGCCGTCGGCTTCGACCTCGTATGGCGCGCAATGGTCGCCCGCTGAGACCCCTATCGCGCAGGGCCTGACAACCAGCGGTGCGCAACCGGCGCGAATCTCTGGCCAGAACGGGGCCTGTCGTGATTTAACCCCAAGGGTTTGTTCACCGCTCAGGTGAAATGTCCCTTCGGGCCGTCCGTCCGCGTCGGTCCCTTCTCGGATCGGTGTGCGACGCGTGGAACCTGAAGAAGCCGTAGAACATCGGGCCAGGCGCAACTTCTCGGAGCGACTGCCCGGATATTGCGTCCACTTCTTCACCGCCTCGGGCGGGGCCCTGGCCTTTCTGGCGCTGCTGGCGGCCATCGACCACAACCTTCCGCGCGCCTTCGCCTGGCTCGGGATCGCCCTGATCGTGGACGGGATCGACGGCACCATCGCGCGTGCGCTGCATGTGCGCGACCGCGTGCCCAATATCTCCGGCGACGTGCTGGACCTCGTAATCGACTTCACGACCTACGTCTTCGTGCCGGCCGCCATCCTGGTGTTCTGCGATTTCTGGGCGCGGGACGTAGCGATCCTGTGGGGGATCGTCATCATCGTTTCCGCGGCGCTGTATTTCGCCGACCTCCGGATGAAGACGCCCGACAACTGGTTCGCCGGCTTCCCGGCCGTGTGGAACGTGATCGTGTTCTACCTGGTCGTCTACCATCCGCCTGTCTGGACGGCATCGGCCGTGATCCTGGCGGCTGCTATAGGGCAGGCGCTGCCGATCGTGTTCGTGCATCCGTTCCGGGTGCGTCAGCTGAAGCCGCTTACCTTGCTGATGTCGGCTGTCTGGGCCGTGGCCGGTTTCGTGGCCATCGCCGAGAACCTCAAGCCGGATACAGCCACGCATGCTGCGCTGTTGGTCTGCGCGGCCTATTTCACAGGCCTGGGCTTGGCGCGCCGCCGCCCCAAGACGCTGCAATCTGATCACTGAATGGAGACCTAACGGATGTTCGACTGGCTGACGGATCCCGCCGGCTGGGCGGCCCTGGTCACGCTCACCGCAATGGAGATCGTGCTCGGCATCGACAACGTCGTCTTCATCTCGGTGCTTGTAGCCCGGTTGCCCGAGGACCAGGCGAGAAAGGCGAGGGCGGTCGGGCTCCTATTGGCCCTGGTCTTCCGCATCCTGCTCCTCTCGTTGCTCACCTGGATCATCGGCTTGACCAAGCCGGTGTTCACCCTGATCGGCCACGGCTTCTCCTGGCGCGATCTGATCCTGCTGGGCGGCGGCGCCTTCCTGGTCGCAAAGGCGACTCACGAAATCCACGCCGGAATGGAAGGAGAGCACGACGAGAACGCCGGCGCTGCGCCGAAGGCCTTCGTCGGCGCTATCCTCCAGATCGCGCTGGTCGATCTCGTTTTTTCGATCGACTCCATCGTGACCGCCATCGGCATGGCCGACAACCTGGCGATCATGGTCGCCGCGGTGCTGCTCTCCATGGGGGTGATGTACGTCGCGTCTGGCCCGGTGGCGGCCTTCATCGCCGCGCATCCCACCACGAAGATGCTGGCGCTCTCGTTCCTGATCCTGATCGGGGCCTCGTTGTGCGCCGAGGCGACCGGCTTCCACCTGCCGCGTGGTTACATCTACGCCGCAATGGCCTTCTCGGGCTGCGTCGAGGCGATCAACATCACGGCGGGGCGCAAGGCGCGGCAGCGCCGGGCCGCAAAGCGTTCGCAGTGACGCGCGCCCTCACGCCGCGAGGGCAGTCAGGCTCTGCTCTCGCGCGTCCTCGAGGGTGGCCGCGTAGTCGATGAGCGGCGGGCGCGCGCCGTTCTCGATGAGGGCGCGGCGCACGGCTGGCGAAGCGCCGACCGCGTACACGCGCGACCCGCCACGCACAGCCTTCTCGGCGAAGCTCTTGAGCGACTTTCCAGCCGTGGCGTCGGCGAACGGCACGCGCGTGAGGTCGAGCACGAACACCTTCGGGGTCTGGCCGATGCGGTCCAGCACCGCCGCAACCTCGGCGGCGGCTCCGAAGAAGAAGGGCCCCGAGAGCCGGTAGACCAGGAAATCCTCTTCCGTCTCGGCCCGGTACCGGCCGCGCGCGCCGGCCGCATCCGCCTCGTCGCTTTCGATCAGCCTGGCGCCGGTGTCGATTTCCACGATTTCGGCCATGCGGTGCATGAACATGATCGCGCCAAGCACGACGCCTACGGCGATGCCTTCCGACAGGTCACGGAAGATGGTGAGCAGGAACGTGGAGAGCAGCACGAGGGCGTCGCCCCGGGAATTCCGCAGGATCGCAGCGAACTCCGCCTTTTCAGCCATGTTCCAGGACACCACCGCCAGGACGGCTGCGAGCGCGGCCAGGGGCACGTAGGACGCCAACGGCGCCGCGACGAGCATCAGGACCAGCAGGAATACGGCGTGCAGCATGCCCGACACGGGCCCCCGCGCCCCGGCCCGCACATTCGTGGCCGTGCGTGCGATGGTGCCCGTCGCGCAGATGCCGCCGAAGATCGCGGAAGCGATGTTGGCGACGCCCTGGGCGACCAACTCGCAGTTGGAGCGATGGCGCCGGCCGCTCATCCCGTCGGCGACCACGGCGGAGAGGAGGGACTCGATTCCCCCCAGCAGCGCGAACGTGACCGCGTCCGGGAAGGCCGCAGCGATGCTGTCGGCGGAAAGCGCAGGAAGCGACGGGGCAGGCAGCGTGCTGGGGATCCCGCCGAACTTCGAGCCGATCGTGGCCACCGGGTAGCCAAGCCTGGCGAGCAGCACCGAGAGAAGCGACGCGAGGGCGATGGCGATCAACAGCCCTGGCCAGTGCGGGCGGGTGCGCCTCAGTCCGAGGATCAGGACCACCGAGAAGCCGGCGACGAGCACGGCCGCGGGCGTCACCGTGGCCAGCGATCCCCAGATCGCCTCCAGCTTGGGGACAAGCGCGGCGGGTTCTCGCCCGGGCAGGGTGAGGCCGAGCAGGTCCGTGATCTGGCTTGCGAAGATGATCACCGCGATTCCGCTGGTGAAGCCCACGGTCACGGGGTGTGGGATGTACTTGATGTAGGTTCCGAGCCTCAGCAGGCCCATGGCGGCCAGCAGCACCCCGGCCATGATCGCCGAAAGCAGAAAGCCGTCGAAACCCCTCTGCTCGATGCTGGCCGCCACCACCACGATGAAGGCGCCGGCCGGGCCACCGATCTGGAAGCGGCTGCCGCCGAGCAGGGAGATCAGGAATCCGCCGACGATGGCGGTGAACAGTCCGCGGTCCGGCGTCGTGCCGCTGGCCTTGGCGATCGCCATCGAGAGCGGCAGGGCCACCATCGCGACCGTGATGCCCGCGACGGCGTCGGCCTTGAAGTCCGGGAAGCGGTATCCTTCCCGCAGCACGGTCACGAGTTTCGGAGTGAAAAGCTCAGCAAAGGTGGGCTGGCGGCGGCTGGAAGCCTCTGGGCGCATGATGGGGAACACACCGATGGGGACCGGCGAACGCCGTCGGCGGCGGCGCCAAAATGTACATGGCGCGTATGTGGAATGCACCTTGCCAGATTTGGAGGCAGTTGCCGAGTCAGGGCATCTCCGTAAGATGCCGAAAACTTCAGCCCAGGGGGTTCGAATGGTGAAGGCGGTCAGGGTGCACAAGGTTGGCGGTCCGGAAGCGCTGACCTATGAGGATGTGGAGCTTCCGCATCCGGCCGCGGGCGAGGTGCGGGTGAAGCACCGGGCGGTGGGCCTCAACTTCCTCGACGTCTATGACCGTACGGGCCTCTACCCGGCTCCCTTGCCCATCATTCCGGGCAGCGAGGCCTCGGGCGACGTGGTCGCGGTGGGCGAGGGCGTGACGGAGTTCCGCAAGGGCGACCGCGTCGCCTACGTGGCGCGTTACGGCGGCTATGCGGAAGAGCGCAACGTTCCCGAGAAGGTCCTGGTCAAGCTGCCCGACGCAATCGACTACGAGACGGCCGCCGGCATGATGCTGAAGGGCCTCACGGCCCAATATCTGCTGCGCCGGACCTACAGGGTGCAGAACGGCGACACGGTCCTGATCCACGCGGCGGCCGGGGGCGTCGGCGTGATCGCCAGCCAGTGGGCCAATCACCTCGGCGCGACCGTCATCGGTACGGTGGGCAGCGCCGACAAGGCCGAACTCGCCCGGCAGAACGGCTGCCACCACACCATCCTCTACCGCGAGGAGGACTTCGTGGCCCGCGTGGCAGAGATCACGAAGGGCGAGAAGTGTCAGGTGGTCTACGACGGCGTCGGCAAGGCGACGTTTCCGGGCTCGCTCGATTGCCTGCGCCCGCTCGGCATGTTCGTGAGCTTCGGAAGCGCGTCGGGGCCCATCGAGGCGTTCAACATCGGGATCCTGGGCCAGAAGGGTTCGCTCTTCGCCACCCGCCCCACGCTGTTCACCTACATCGCGAAGCGATCCGACCTGCTGACCATGTGCGAAGACCTCTTCGCGGTCGTGGGCTCCGGCGCCGTAAAAATCCCGGTCACCCGGACATTCAAGCTCGCGGACGCCGCCGAGGCCCACCGCGCGCTGGAGGGCCGCGAGACGACGGGATCCATCGTCCTCACCCCCTGAGGCTGGCGCTGGGCGCCACGCCGATGCATCGTGGCGCCCATTCTGCATGACGGCCTCAGGGCTGGGCGAGGAAGTTCATGGCACGGAGTTTGGACCCGCAGGGGCAGGCCGGCGCGCCGCCGCTCGTGAGCCTGCGCGGCATCGTCAAGCGGTTCGGAGAACTGACCGCCAACGACGGCGTCGACCTCGACATCCGCGCCGGAGAGATCCATGCCCTCCTCGGCGAGAACGGCGCCGGCAAGTCGACGCTGGTGAAGATCCTCTTCGGCCTGCTTCAACCCAATGAGGGCGAGATCCGCTGGCAGGGGCGCCCCATCACCCTGTCGAGCCCGGAGGACGCCGGGCGGCTGGGCATCGGAATGGTGTTCCAGCACTTCTCGCTCTTCGATAATCTCACCGTCGCCGAGAACATCGCCGTCGCTCTGCCGCGCAGCGAGAGCAGGCGCAGCGTGGCACGCCGGATCGGCGAGGTCGGGCAGCGCTACGGCCTCGCCCTGGAGCCGGAACGTCCCGTCTGGACGCTGTCCGCGGGCGAGCGGCAGCGAATCGAGATCGTTCGGGCGCTCCTGCGAGAGCCGAAGCTGCTGATCCTGGACGAACCCACTTCGGTGCTCACGCCCCAGGAGGCCGATACCCTTTTCCTGACGCTCGAGAAGCTCGCATCCACCGGATGCGGGCTCCTCTACATCACCCACCGCCTGGAAGAGGTGAAGCGGCTCTGCACGGGGGCCACGGTCATGCGGGCCGGCAAGGTGGTGGCGGCCTGCGACCCGCGGGTGGAAAGCGTCCGTCGCTTGGCGAGCCTCATGGTGGGTTCGGAGGTCACCGAAGTGCGGGCCGCACCGGCTCACCAACTCGGGCCCGTGCGATTCGAGCTTCGACAGCTGTCCCTGGCGCCAGAGGACGTGCATGGCGTGCCGCTGCGCGGCGTTGATCTGGCGGTGCGGGGCGGGGAGATCGTCGGCGTCGCGGGCGTGGCCGGCAACGGCCAGGCTGAACTCTTCGCCGCCATGTCCGGCGAGCGCCTGGCCGAGGGGCCCGACGCGGTGGTCATCGACGGGCGGCCCGTTGGCCGCGAGGACATCGACGCCCGCCGGCGCCGGCAGGCCGCTTTCGTTCCTGAAGAGCGCAACGGCCACGCGGCCGCGCCCAACCTGACCCTGTCCGAAAACGTGGTCCTGTCCCGCCATGCGACGGGAGGCGTCGCCAAAGGCGGCCTGATCGACTCCCGCGCCGCCGCGGCGGTCGCCGCCGAGGTCATCCGCGTGTTCGACGTGCGCAAGGGACGCGCCGATCCGCCAGCAGGCACGTTGTCCGGCGGCAATCTTCAGAAGTTCGTGGTCGGCCGCGAGATCCTGCGCGAACCGGGCGTGCTGGTCGTTAACCAGCCGACCTGGGGCGTGGACGCCGGCGCCGCCGCGACGATCCGCCAGGCGTTGGTGGATCTCGCCGCCCGTGGCGCGGCGGTGGTGGTCATCAGCCAGGATCTGGACGAGATCTTCGCCATTGCGGACCGCATCGCGGTGATCCATGACGGACGCCTGTCCGCGACGCATCCCGCGCGCGAGATCGATCGCGAGAAGATTGGCCTCCTGATGGCTGGAAGCGCCGAGGAACACCCCCATGCGGCTTGAACTCGTCCCGCGTGGGGACGTTTCGCCCTGGGCCCGGGCTTTGGCGCCGGTGGCCGCCGTGGTCGCCGCCATCCTGATCGGCGGTCTCGTCGTCGCCCTGATGGGCCGCTCGCCGCTCGCAGCCTTCCAGGTCTATTTCGTCGACACCCTCTCTGAGGACTGGGGTCTTCAGGAGATGGCCGTGAAGGCCACGCCGCTGCTCATCATCGCGGTCGGCCTGTCCTTCTGCTTCCGGGCAAGTCTCTGGAACATCGGGGCGGAGGGGCAATTCATCATAGGGGCGCTCGTAGGCGGGATCCTGCCGCTCTATACGGCAGGGACCGAAGCCGGAGCCTGGGTGATCCCTGCTGCGATGGTCCTGGGCGCCCTGGGCGGCCTGGCCTACGCCATGATCCCGGCCCTGCTGCGGGTCGCCTTCGGCGTCAGCGAAATCCTGACGAGCCTGATGCTGGTCTATGTGGCCGATCTCACGCTCGACTATCTGGTCCGGGGCCCCTGGAAAGACCCGAAGGGATTCAATTTTCCCCAGACCGTCAATTTCGACGCGACGCTGCCTTACCTCGCGGAAGGAGGCCGGCTGCATGCCGGCGTCCTCGTCGGCCCGGCGCTGGCGCTTCTGGCCTGGTTTGTGATCAGCCGCACCCTGTTCGGCTTCGGCGTGCGTGTGGCGGGCGAAGCCCCCAAGGCCGCGCGATTTGCGGGCTTCAGCGCGAACCGGATGGTGATCGCGGCTTTCGCGATCTCGGGCGCCGCCGCGGGGCTCGCGGGCATTGTCGAAGTGCTGGGCCAGATCGGGCAGCTCAAGCCCGGCATCTCCTCCGGCTATGGCTTCACGGCGATCACGGTCGCTTTTCTTGGCCGATTGCATCCGCTCGGCATGATATTCGGCGCGCTCGTGGTGGCTTTGACGGTGATCGGCGGAGAAAGCGCCCAGATTGCGCTGAAGCTGCCCCTGGATCTGACGCGCGCGTTTCAGGGTGTGCTGCTGATGTGCGTGCTCGCGGCTGACGCTTTGGTGTCCTACCGCGTCCGCCTGGTGACCGTGGCGAGGGCCTGACAATGGACATCTGGCAGGCCGTTCTCATCACGGTTGTCACGGCCGCGACGCCGCTGCTGATCGCGGCCTTGGGCGAACTCGTGGTCGAGCGTGCCGGAGTCCTGAACCTCGGCCTGGAAGGCATGATGGCCGTCGGAGCCTCCTGCGGTTTCGCCGCCGCCACGCTCAGCGGCTCCTCACTGGTCGGAGTTCTGGCCGCGATCGCGGCCGGTGCGGCGCTGTCGGCGCTCTTCGCCTTGCTGGTGCTTGGCCTCGCCACCAACCAAGTCGCCTCTGGCCTGGCCCTGACCATCATGGGTCTGGGGCTTTCAGGCCTGATCGGCGCCGGGTTCGTCGGCTCCGGCCGGGAAGCTATCCCGCCGATCCGTATCCCGGGCCTTTCGGACTTGCCTGCCGTCGGCCGGCTCGTCTTTGGCGAGGATCCCTTTGTTTACCTGTCGCTCGCCCTGGCTGGAGGCATCCTCTGGTTCCTCTCGCGCAGCCGGGCCGGCCTCACGCTTCGCTCAGTAGGGGAGAACCACACCTCGGCCCACGCCCTGGGCCTGCCGGTGATCCAGGTTCGCCTGCTGGCCATCCTGTTCGGCGGGGCCTGCGCCGGCCTGGCCGGCGCCTATCTCTCGCTCGTTTACACGCCGTTTTGGTCGCCGGGCATGACGGCAGGCCGCGGCTGGATCGCCCTTGCCCTGGTGGTGTTCGCCTCCTGGAAACCGCTCCGCGTGCTGTTCGGAGCCTATCTCTTCGGCGGCGCGACCGTACTGCAGCTGCATGCACAGGCGGCTTCGTTGGGCTTCCCGTCCCAGGTGATGTCCGCCTTTCCCTACGTGGCGACCATCGTGGCGCTGGTGCTGATGTCGCTGGGTCGGCGCAAGGCCGCGATTGCGCCTGGATCTCTGGGAACCTCTTTCGTGCCGGATCGCTGATTTGCTACAAGCAGAATGCGCGGCGATCGATGCCGGATTTCAGCTTGTGCGATGCGGCGCGATGTATTTTGGGGAGAGGCAGGGACGGGATTGGCCTCGCCCGAAGTCATAGTCCCGGAGTGGAGACGAGAATGAAGACAGTGCTCAAGATCGCTGGCGCGCTGGCGATCGTGGCGGGTCTGGCCGCGCCGGCGGCAGCCGCGGACAAGCTCAAGGTCGGCTTCGTGTATGTCGGCCCGATCGGCGATTTCGGCTACAGCTATCAGCACAACCAGGGCCGGCTCGCGCTCGAGAAGGCGCTGGGCGAGAAGGTCGAGACGACCTACCTGGAGAACGTGCCGGAGGCGGACTCCGAGCGCGCCATCGAGCAACTCGCCCGCACCGGCCACAAGCTCATCTTCACGACCTCGTTCGGCTTCATGGAGCCGACCCTCAAGGTCGCCAAGAAGTACCCGAACGTCTTTTTCGAGCACGCCACGGGCTACAAGCGCGACAAGAACGTCGCGACCTATTCGGCCAAGTTCCACGAGGGCCGCTACGTCCAGGGCGTGATCGCCGGCAAGATGACGAAGTCGAACGTCATCGGCTACGTGGCGTCCTTCCCCATCCCGGAGGTCGTGTCGGGCATCAACTCCTTCATGCTCGGCGCGCAGTCGGTGAACCCGAACATCAAGGTGAAGATCGTCTGGGCCAACACCTGGTTCGACCCCGGCAAGGAGGCCGACGCCGCCAAGGCGTTGCTCGACCAGGGCGCGGACATCATCACCCAGCACACCGATAGCCCGGCTCCGCTCCAGCAGGCCGAGGCGCGCGGCAAGCTCGCCTTCGGCCAGGCTTCGGACATGATCCGCTTTGCGCCCAAGTCGATCCTCACCTCCATCGTCGATCACTGGGACGACTACTACATCGCCCGCACGAAGCTCGTGCTGGACGGCAAGTGGAAGTCCGAGGACACCTGGGGCGGTTTCGCCGCCAACATGGTGAACATGGCGCCGTTCACCAACATGCCTGACGACGTGAAGAAGATGGCCGAGGACACGGAGCAGGCCATCAAGTCCGGCAAGCTGAACCCCTTCAAGTGCCCGGTCTACGACCAGGAGGGCAAGGAAGTCCCGTGCAAGGGCAATGGCGCTCTGTCCGATGAGCAGGTTCTCGGGATGAACTTCTACGTGAAGGGCATCGACGACAAGCTGCCGAAGTGATCTGCGGGTCTTGCCTGCAGGGACGGGGCGGCCGGAAGGCCGCCCTTTTCGTTTACGTCTCCGGCCGGGCGGTGGAGCGCCCTGTTTCTGCTGCTGCGGAGCCGGCATCGACCACGGCGGCGTCGATCACATTCACTGCCCCCGACGCGATCAGACTCTCCATGCGGGGAACGGCCTCATCGAGCCTCCCCCAATCGATCTCGCCCGCCGCTTCGCAGCTGGGCCAGTCGTAGTTCCACCAAGCGAGGATGAGCAACGCGTCGCACAATCGTTCGGGGAACCGGGACCGGATAACTTTTGCTGGATTTCCAACCGCGATCGCGAAGGGCTCGACGTCTTTCGTCACGACCGAGCCCGCGCCGATCACGGCTCCCGGCCCGATGGTGACCCCATCTCGCACAAGGGCATGGGCGCCGAGCCAGACATCGGGGCCGATCCGAACCCGCTTTCCGCGCCGATCGAAGGCGGGCGGCGCCCAGGCCTGAGGACCGAAGAGCCGGCGGTCATAAAAGGCCGGCGAGGTCGATACGGCATCCAAGGGGTGCACCGATCCGCCGATGGTCACGTGGTCGCCGATGCTGCAATAGCGATCGACGTCGACGAACAGCAGGTGAGCCCATGGCGCGACGTAGCTGTAAGCTCCGAAGGAGCAGTCCCGCGCCGACACCGAATTGTACAGGACGACCTTGCGCTCGAAGCGGCCATAGCCGCTCAGCTGCGCCGTGCGATGCACGGTCACCTCGTGAGCCTTCAGCCTGGCTAGGATCTCCGGCGCGACCATCCCATCCAGCTACACCGCGACGCCGTGCAGGTCGTAGGCGTCTGCCCTTTCGATCTTCACGGTCACGATATCACCGGCCCGCAGAGGCCGGCGGCTCCCCACAAAGACGGAGCCGTCGATCTCCGGCGCATCCCACTGCGAGCGTCCCTTCGACACCGTCGGTCCGGGCTCGTCGATGATGACCTTGATGCGCCGGCCCACGCGCGAGGCGAGGCGCTTGGCGCTGATCGCCTGCTGCCGGGCCATGAAGCGGTCCCAGCGCTGCTGCTTGACCTCTTCGGGCACGACAGGAAGCCCCAACTCGTTGGCCTTTGCGCCCGTTACCGCCTCGTACTTGAAGCAGCCGACGCGCTCGAGCCTAGCCTCGTCCAGGAAAGCGAGCAGCTGCTCGAAATCCTCGTCCGTCTCGCCCGGGAAGCCCACGATGAAGGTGGACCGGATCGCCAGGTCCGGGCAGACCTCCCGCCAGGAGCGGATGCGGTCCAGGGTCTTTTCCTGGTTTCCGGGGCGACGCATCGCTTTCAGCACGGTAGGGGAAGCATGCTGGAAAGGGATGTCGAGGTAGGGCAGCACCTTGCCCTCCGCCATCAGCGGGATCACCTCGTCCACGTGCGGGTAGGGGTACACGTAATGGAGGCGCACCCAGGCGCCGAGCTCGCCCAGCTCCTTGGAGAGGTCATAGAAGCGCGTGCGCACCTCCCGGTCCTGCCAGGGGCTCGTGGCGTACTTCACGTCCACCCCGTAGGCCGAGGTGTCCTGGGAGACGACCAGCAGCTCCTTGACGCCGGCTTTCACCAGCTTCTCGGCCTCGCGCAGGACCTCGCCGGCCGGTCGCGAAATGAGATCGCCGCGCAGCTTCGGGATGATGCAGAAGGTGCAGCGGTTGTTGCAGCCTTCTGAGATCTTCAGGTACGCGTAGTGCCGCGGCGTGAGCTTGACGCCCTGCGGCGGGACAAGGTCGAGAAACGGGTCGTGCGCCGGCGGCACGGCCTCGTGGACGGCGCTCAGCACGCTCTCGTAGGCCTGCGGCCCGGTGATGGCGAGCACGCCAGGATGCGTCGCGCGGATCTGCTCCGGCTCGGCGCCCATGCAGCCGGTGACGATGACCTTGCCGTTCTCCTTGAGCGCCTCGCCGATGTTGGCGAGCGACTCCGCCTTCGCACTGTCCAGGAAGCCGCAAGTGTTCACGATCACGGCGTCGGCGCCCTGGTGGGACTTCACCAGCTCATAACCTTCGGCCCGCAGCTGCGTGATGATCCGCTCGCTGTCCACCAGCGCCTTCGGGCAGCCGAGCGAGACGAAGGAGATACGGGGCTGGGCCGTCATGTCGATCCGCGATGTTGGAAAAGTCAGGGGCCGGCATCGCGCATCGCGTCCGGCCCGTTGCGGCGTCTCATACTCTGGGCAGCGCGGTGGAGCAAGCTTGGCGCGAATCCGTATGAGAAGATCCGCGATGTGCGCTGGCGCACATGCTGATCCAAGCGTGACGGATTGAACACGCATGTCCTCTAATGACGGCAACTCACGGCAGCGTTCTTGACCGTGGGACGCGCAGTAAGAAGAGTGCACAAGGTTAAAGGCAAGGTTGCGGAACAGTTTTTCAAAAACCGCAATACAAGGCCGTTTCTTCCCTGCTCGGGCCAGAGCGTTTCAATGCGCGCCTTAGACGCGCAGGGGCATGATGGATGATACGCGGGGCTGGATTTTACGCGGCGCTTGCTGTGGCCGTTTGTGCGTCGGCGTCTGCGGCGCGGGCCGAGCCTGTGTCACGGACGGACAGGGCGCTCGGATCGATCGTCGCCAACAAGGGCGGCGAGGAGCTTCGCCTCGTTCGGGATGAAGGCTGGCGGCCGGCCGAGGTGCGGCAGGACCTGCTGGGCGGCGACACCCTGCGCACCAACGCGATCGGCAACCTGGGCATCCTGTTCTCGGACCAGACCCAGATCCGCGTCGGCCCCCGCTCCACGCTCGTGCTGGATCAGATCGCCCAGGGAGATCGCCCCACGACGGTCGAACTCCCCTCCGGCAACGTGTGGGCCCGCGCCGCCCGCGGCGGGACGGGCGTCGTCGTGAAGACGCCTGCCGCGGCCGCCACCATCCGCGGCACCGACTGGTCCTTGTCGGTGGAGGGCAACCGCTCGTCCCTGATCGTCATCGAGGGCGTCGTGGAGTTCTCCAACCCGCAAGGGTCGGTGATCGTCCGCCAGGGCGAGGGGGCGGTCGCCACCCTGGGCTCGGCCCCCACGAAGATCATCCTGGTGCAACGCAAGGAGCGGGAGCAGATGCTCCTGCACCTCAACCTTCGCGACGCGTTCGGCTGGATGCCGGCGACCCCACTCGGGGGACGCACGCTGCGCGCCGAAAAGGCGCGCATCGAGGAGACGCCGGCGGAGCGCCGCACTTCCGAGGATTGGTTGGCTCTGGCGGAAATGGCGCTTGGCCGCGACACGCGCCCGGTGGCCGCGAATGCGCTGGCCCAGGCGAGGGCGAAGGGGCTCTCGGGTTCGCAGCGGGCGCGAGCCGAACTGGTGGCGGCGAGCCTCGCGGCTCTGGATCGGCGGTGGGCGGAGGCGGCGGCTGGTTACAAAAGAGCCGAAGCCGGCCTGACTGGCCGTCGACGCGTGACTGCCGCCTACGGCGCATACATCGCCGCCTCGCTCGCGGACCCGCGCAAGCGGCTCCCGGAGCCCAAGGTGGACGCCGGCGACGCCTACGGCGCGCTCGTGCGCGCCTTCCTGTCCGGCTTCACAGTCGGCCTCGAAGAAGCCGCGCGGCAGGCTGAGGAAGCCGAGAAGCGCTTCCCAAACGACCCGTTGCTGACCGCCTTCTCCGCCCAGGTCGCCTACGCGCTGGACCGGCGGGACGCCATGCGCGCCCGCGTGGAAAAACTGAACAGGCTCGACCCGGACGACCCGATCGCGCTCCTCACCCGCGCCATGTTGAAGGGCGACGTCGACAGCGATCTCGACGGCGCCCTGGCCGACCTGCAACGCGCGGCCGCGGCTGCCCCCGGCGACGCCCAGGTGTGGAACGCCATGGGCCTGGTCCACGACGCCAAGGACGCCCCGCTCGAGTCCGAGGCCGCCCTGCGCCGGGCCATCGAGGTCGATCCCGACGACCCGGTGGCCTACGCCAACCTCGCGATCAAGCTCCTCGACCAGAGCCGCGTGGCTGAGGCGGACGCGCTCGTCGAAAAGGCGTTGGCGATCGACCCCGGCTTTCCGGCCGCGCTCACGGCCAAGGGCCGCGTCTTCCTGCAGCGCGGCGACAGCGCCAAGGCGGTCGAGTATTTCCTGGCCGGCACCGCCGCGAACCCCTCCTATGCAAACGGGGTCCTGGCCGCCGCCGTCGGCTACTACATGGACGGGCAGGTCGACCTCGCGATCCAGCAGTTCGATGCGGCAGAACGCCTGGACCCGAACGATCCTGTCACCGCGCTGCTGCGCACCGCCATCGCCATCGACCAGATGCAGGCGGACCAGGCCGTCGAGAACGCCCGCGAGTCGATCCGCCGCTTCCGTGCGAGGGGTGGCTACTTCTCGCCCCTGGCGGCCACCAAGTCCGGCGGCTCGTACATGGCCGAGGCCTTTCGCCTGATCGGCCTCGACGCCTGGGCCCGCTACTACGGCGACCGTGTCTTCGATCCTTTTTCGGCCACCGGCTATTTCGACGCCGCCAATGCGCGGCTCGGACCGACCCTGCTGAACACGGTTCCAGACCTCAAGAACGAGACCTTCGGGGCCGACAACCAGGCCTTCAGCCTCATCATGCAGGGCCTGCTCTATGATCCGCTGGCGGTTTCGGGTCGCGCCGGCCGCATTGACGTGATCCGGCGGCCCTTCCTGGACACCGAGCTGACGGCCGGGACCTTCACGCAAAATGGCCGGACAGGGTGGACTTCCAGCGCCACGGTCCAGGGCTTCTCCAACCTACCGTACCCGACGTCGTTCACGGCGTCTGCGGGCGTGCTGCGCACGCCAGGCCCGAACCGTCGCGAGTGGGACACCTCGCGCGTCGGCAGCGTGTTCGTTGGCGTAGCGCCCAGCGAGGCGGACCACTTCGTCGCCTACGGCCAGTATTCGCAGCTCGATCCGTACCTGAACGGGCTCTCGCTTGGACCCGACGGGGTGATGCGCGAGCCCAGCACCAGCGGGCAGGGCGGTTTAGCCTGGAGCCATTCCTTCGGTTATCGCAACGCGCTGAACGTCGGGGTCTTCGCCGGCACGGCCAAAACACGTTCGGTGACCACGACCGACACGAGCTTCGACCTCTTCGGCGTCGGTCTGCCGTTTCCGACCGTGCTCTCCTCATACGACCAGCGCCGCATCAATTTCGGAACGGCGGCCGTCAACCACGCGATCGGACTGGGTGATTTCACGCTCCGCTACGGCGTCGAAGGCACGACCGGTCGGAGCGCCGGCTACGACGCGCTCGGGGTGGGGATCGACATCTTCGGATTCCGGGTCGGCGGGGTCGGCGCCACACGGGAGGACGCCACCTTTCGATCGCTGCTCGGCTTCGCCGACGTGATTTGGCGCCCCTCGGACTTTTTCGAAATGGAAGCCGGCCTTTTCAGTCGGGCGACGGACAGTCGCGTCCGGAGCGCGGGTGACGTTTTCACAGCGCTCGTGAATGGGGCCCCGGTTGACCGCCCCTTCAGCGCCCAGGACCGGCGCCTCCTGGGTCCCCGCATCGGGGTGGCCGTGTCGCCGTGGGAAGGCCAGTGGCTCCGCGCCGCCTACCGCCAGGACGTCGAGCCGCTCGGAAACCTGACCCTCGCCCCCGTGAACACGGTCGGCCTCGCGCCGAACCTGCTGCCCAGCCAATTCGGGGGCCGAACCGACTCCGGGATCCTCCGCTGGGACGCCGAATGGACGAAGCGCTTCTTCACGGTGGTGGAATACCAGCACCAGGACGTGCGCGGCCTGTCGATTGAAGTACCCTATTCGCAGCTTGGGTACGGGATCGAGAAAGCGCGCATCGATCGGGTGGCGGCCACGGCCAACGTCTGGCTCGGCTACGGCATCGGACTGTTCGGAACAGTCGGCGCGACCGACAGCGCGATCAAGGACGGCCTCGGGGCCGGTCTGCCCGTACCCTACGTGCCGGCCCGCTTCGCCCGCGCGGGGCTGACGTTCGTGCACCCGTCGCGCATCAAGTTCACCCTCGCCGAAACGGTGGTGAGCGGTCGCCGTGGGGACCTCGCGGGAACGCGCATCGACGATTTCGCGACGACGGACGCTTCGCTCACCTGGGAGACACAGGACCGCCATCTTCAGCTCGGCGTGGGCGTCCTGAATATCTTCGACGAGAAGGCCGAGCGGGTCAGCGGCGTCATCGGCGCGCGCCGCACGTTTACGGCGACCGCCACCGCGCGGTTCTGACGTGAAGCTCGCGCTGCCCCGTCCGTCCATCGCCCTGCTCGGGCGCCGCGATCCGGAAAGCCGCAGCCGGGCCCATCTGCTCGCGCTGGCGCTTGCCGTCGCGCTCGGGTTGCTTTTCCTGCTCGAGCCCTTCCGCCTCGTGGACCAGCGCCTTTTCGACTTCGCGTCCACGACGCTTCCGGCCCGACCCGCCGAGCCAGGAGCTGTGATCGTCGCCATCGACGAGCCTTCGTTTTCCGAACTGGGCCAGCGCTGGCCGTGGCCGCGCAGTCTCCACGCCCACCTCGTCCGCAAGTTGCGCGAGGCGGGCGCAAAGGTCATCGCGCTCGACATCCTCTTCAGCGAACCGTCGCAGCCGCAGGACGACGCGGCGTTGGCCGCCGCGATGGGGAATGACGTCGTGCTCTCGGCGGAGGAGAGCGTGATCGCGATGCCGCAGGGCGTGCAGACCACGCGGGTCGAGCCTATCCAGCCGCTGCTCGACGCCGGGGCCCGTTCGGGGTCGACCTCGGTCGATCTCGATGGAGACGCGTATCTCCGGCGCATGCCGGATGGCGAGGACAGCTTCGCCGCGCAGGCGCTCCGGGCCGCTGGCCTGGATCCGAGGACGCCTCCGCCGGGCGCCATGATCCAGTATTTCGGCCCGGCCCGCAGCTACCCCACAGTTTCCTATTACCAGGCCCTCGACCCCGACCGCTTCCTTCCGCCGGGACGCCTGCGCGGCCAAACCGTGTTCGTGGGCCTGAGCCTCAGCCATCCGCCCGCGGCCAACAGCGGCGCAGGAGACGCTTTTGCGACAGCCTATACGGTTCGGGAGCAGACGCTGACCGCCGGCGTCGAGATCCAGGCCGCGATCTACGATAACCTTCGGCTTGGGCTCTTTGTGGCGCAAACGCCATGGCTAGTGCTGTTCTTCGCGGGGCTGGCGTTTGCGGGCGTCGCGTCGCTCGTGGCGGGCCGGCGGACGTCATGGCGCACGGCTATCGTTGCGGCCCTGTGGTTTCCGGCGCTCCTGATGGGCTCGTGGGTCCTGCTACGCTATGGCCGCGTCTGGGCTTCGCCGGCCCTGCCATTGGCGACATCGCTTTCAGCCTTCGCCAGCCGGGTCGGCCTCGATTACGCCCGCGAGCGACGACTCCGGCGAGCCGTTTCGGACGCCTTCTCGCGCTACCTCGCGCCGGCCATGGTGGAAGAGTTGGCCCGAAACCCGGAAGCCCTGCGCCTCGGCGGTGAGCGGCGCAGCCTGTCGATCCTATTCTGCGACGTGCGGGGCTTTACGGAGATCTCCGAGCGCCTTCGGGATCAGCCGGAAAGGCTGACTTCCCTCATCAATCGACTGCTGGAGCCTCTGTCGGCGGCCGTCCTGGAGCAGGGCGGCACCATCGACAAGTACATCGGCGACTGCGTCATGGCGTTCTGGAACGCTCCCCTGGCGAATCCCGGCCATGCCGCCCAGGCGGTCCGCGCGGGCTTGGCCATGTTGCGGGCTGTGGATCAGGTGAACGCGGAACTCGCGGCGGAGGAGGGCCCCGGGGCGCCACGGTTCGCCGTTGGCGTCGGGATCAACACCGGCGATTGCGTGGTCGGCAATTTCGGATCGCGGTGGCGGTTCGACTATTCGGTGCTGGGGGATCCGGTGAACCTGGCCTCCCGCATCGAGGGCCTGTCCAAGACGTTCGCGGTGTCGCTCCTGGTGGGAGAGGAAACCGCAAAGGCCGCCGGGGACGAGTTCGTCTTTCTTGAACTCGACCGGATCGCCGTGAAGGGACGACAGGAGTTGTCGCCCATCCTCGCGGTCCTGGGAGAACGATCCGCCCTGGGGCCGGAGGCGGAAGCGTTCGCGCGTGCGCACGACAGCCTGCTTCGCGCGATGCGCGTAGGGGATTGGAGCGTCGCGCTCGGCCTGATTGGCCGTTTGCGCGACGCTCATCCTGGCCTGGAGGCCTATTTCGCACGCCTGGAAGCGCGCGTGCTCGCCGATCTGGGTGGCGAGGGCTGACGTCAGGCCGTGGGCGCGGTCGCCTGCATGGAAGGCCGGACCGCGAAGGTCTCGTACCATGCGGCTAGCCGGTCGCGGCCCGTGCGCCAGCCGATCGTCGGGAAACGGAAATCCAGATAACCGAGGGCGCATCCGGCCGCGATCGAACCGATGGTGATCTCGCCGGTGAGCGCCTCCAGCCAGGTCTCCTCGAGTTGCGCGACGGAGGACAGGACCTTCGCCTTTTGTCCTTCCGTCCATTCGGCCCAACGAAGCTGCTCGGGGCGTAGCACGGTTTCATACCGCATGAGCAGGGCCGCGCCGGTCATTTCGTCGGCCAGGGACTGAAGGCAGAGCGCCGACCACCGGGCCGCGCCAGCGGCCGGGAAGAGCCTGGGCCCGTCGATGGCGTCCAGGTACTCGGCTATGACGCGGCTGTCGTACAGCGCCGTGCCGTCGTCGAGCAGGAGAGTCGGAATCTTTCCGGAGGGATTGTGGGCGACCACCTCCGGGTTACGCGCGACGGGACTCGCCGCTGCTGGGACAAGCGTGATGCGCTCATCGAGCCCGCGCTCCCGAGCGACGACGAGGACTTTGCGCACGTAAGGCGAGGCGGCGGCGAAGAAGAGCTTCATGATCGTCCTAAGAAAGCCGGAGATGATGCGCCCGCATTCTCACGGCTTTCCTCGGGATGTAAACGCCGGGATGCCCCGGCGCAGGTGGCTTTTCGGAAAATTCAGTGAACCGACCGGAGATCGGCCAGTACGATAGCCGTCATGCGCTCCTGCAGGTGCGTGAGGCGGCGCTCGAACGTCAGCCGCTCCTGCTTGCGCTCCTGGTCGAGGCGCATGCGCATGTGCGCCCGCATGGAGTCCGGGCCATCCCAGCGGGCGAGGCGGGCTCGCTCCTGCTGGTATTTGAGTTCGATGTCAGCGAGTTTGCCCAGAGTTTCCTGCACCTTGGGCAGCAAGTCGTCGGGGTAGTAGATGAATTCCTCGGCGGCGCGCAGGGGGCCGCACAGCGACATCCGCGTCATACTAGGCCTCCACTTTCTCCCTGTACGCGGATAGTAACCCGGACCTGTGACACTGGGAAGACACTCTTCTAAAAAATCGAACAACGCTCATCAATTCGATCTTGACAGAATTTGAAACGTTCAAAACGACGCGATGTCGCCAACTCGGCGTCCGGAACGGAGGCCAAGCTGGCGAACTGGTCCCGAAATGAACGTCAGACGCGTTGCATGGGGCCATATTCAGCCACGCGGAGCAGGTCCAGCGGCCGCCACGGCTTCTGAAGAAACGTCACGGCGCCGCCCGGCGTCCTCGAGGGCTGGCGGCCGGAGGTCACGATGACGCGGATCCAGGGATAGTGAGTCGCGCATCGCTGGCCCAGAGTTAGGCCATCGAGTTCACCGGGCGTATTGACGTCCGTGAACAGGATGGCGACTTCCTCGGGACGGGACTTCGTGAACTCCCAAGCCTCGTCTGCGCGCTCGAACTCGCAGACCTTCAGTTCAGCTTCCTCGAACAGGGTCGCGGCCAGGGAGCGCAGGTCAGCTTCGTCCTCGACCACCACGATCGTCGTCGGTCTGATTGCGCGTCCCATGTCCCGCTCCTGTGCTGCTGCAGAGTGGGTTGGAACGGGACGGCAGCCCGGATGTTCCCCGGCTCGGGAACTTTTCCAGCGTACGTAGCCGTGCTCAAGAGCAGCAAACGACCATCGACGAGGATCGCTACGACACCTGTCCGGGGTCCGCGCTGAATATAGGCGTCACCGCCTTGAGTTCTTCTATGGGGATGTGACAGGCGATCATGTGTCCGCCGCCGGCGTCGCGCTCCGGCGGAGGCGTATTATCGCAGATGGCTCCCACCTTTCGGGGGCAGCGCGCCGCGAAACGGCATCCCGCGGGGACATTGATGGGACTCGGCGGTTCTCCCTCGAGCCGCAGGTGCTTCTGCTTGACGGTCGGGTCCGGGACCGGCACCGCCGCCAGCAACGCCTCCGTGTAGGGGTGGTAGGGCGGTGCAAAAATGGACGCTACGGGTCCCATCTCCATCACGCGTCCGAGATACATCACGACAACTCGGTCCGCGAGGTGACGCACCAGGGCGAGATCGTGGCTGATGAACACGATGGTGGCGCCGCGGCGCGCCTGGATCTGGAGGAGGAGGTTCACGATCGCCGCCTGGACCGAGACGTCCAGCGCCGATACCGGCTCGTCCGCGACCAGCATCTTCGGATCGCCCGCGAAGGCGCGGGCGATGGCGACGCGCTGCTTCTGCCCACCCGACAATCGTCCTGGCCGCTGTCGCGCCAGGTGAGGCGACAGGCGCACCATGGCGAACAGGTCGCGCACGCGGCTGTCGATCTCCTTGCGGGAGCGTGCGATCCCGAATTTCCGAAGCGCGCGCCCGATGGAGAAGCCGGCCGTGTGCGACGGGTTGAGCGTCGCATCCGGGTTCTGGAACACCATCTGCACGGCGGCGAGCTGCTCCATCGTGCGCCGGCTGGCCGGCATGCGCGACAGGTCCTCGCCGAGCACCCTCAGCTTGCCCCCGCTGGCGTCCTGGAGCCCGGCCAGGATGCGGGCGAAGGTCGACTTGCCCGAGCCGGATTCGCCCACGATGGCCAGGATCTCGCCCTTGTTCGCGTCGAACGACAGGTCTTCGTTCGCCACGAGCTGGCGCGCGGAGCTGAAGCCGAAGAAAGCGTTGCCAAGCTCATAGACCTTGGAGAGGTCGATCGCCTCGAGCACCTTTTCGGCGCTCGGAGACGCGGGCGCGACGTGCTCCTTGTCCCGGCTTTCAAACTGGTCCAGCTCGCGCCAGCGCACGCAGCGGACCGCGTGGCCGGGATCGGTCTCCTCCTCGGCGATCGGCGCCATGCCGCAACGCTGGGGTTCGAAGCCGGCGCAGCGGGGTCCGAAGCTGCAGCCTCGCGGCCGGCTCCCCAGGGAGGGCGGCTGCCCCGGGATCGGCAGGAAGGTCGTCGTGTGCTTGTCGCTGTCCAGCCGCGGCACGCAGGCGAGCAGCCGGCGCGTGTACGGATGGCGCGGGCGCGCGAAAAGCTCCTCCACGGGCGCTTCCTCGACGAGGTCGCCCAGGTACATGACGCCGACCCGGTCACACACCTTCGCGATCACGCCGAGGTTGTGGGAAATGTACAGGAGCGTGGTCCCGTACTTCTCCCTCAGCTCGTTGACGAGGTCGAGAACGGCGGCCTCGACGGTCACGTCGAGCCCCGTGGTCGGCTCGTCGAGGAGCAGCAGCTTTGGGTTGGCGAGCAGCGCCATGGCGATCACCACGCGCTGCTTCTGGCCGCCCGAGAGCTGGTGCGGGTAGCGGTCCATCACCGCGTCGGGATCGGGCAGATGGACATCGGTGAGGATGCGCCGCGCGCGGGCGCGGGCGGACGCGCCGTCGAGCCCCTCGTGCAGCATCGGAACTTCGGCAAGCTGCCTGCCGATGGTCAGCGTCGGGTTGAGGGCGGCGTTGGGATCCTGGTAGACGATGGAGACGCCCCGGCCTCGGATCCTCGCAAGGGCGGCGGCGTCCGCCTTGGTCACGTCCATGCCGTCGAAGACGATGCGCCCGTTCGCGATCCGGCCTGTCGGTCCGAGATAGCCCAGGATGGCCATCAGCAGGGTGGACTTGCCGCAGCCGGACTCGCCGACCAGGCCGTAGCTCTCGCCGGCCCGGATCGTGAGCGACAGGTCCGGAATGGCCGTCACGGCTCCGAGCGACGAGACGTACTCGACCTTCACATGATCCAGCACGAGGAGATCACGCCCGGCAGGGGCGGGCGTTTGGAAGGAAGAGTCGACCGCGGCGCTCATCTCACTCCCTCAGGGACAGTTCGCGCACGCCGTCGGCGAGCAGGTTGAAGCCGAGGATCAGGCTGACGATGGCCAGAGCCGGGAACAGCGACATGTGGGGGCGCACGGAAATCATCGCCGTGCCCTCCTTCACCATGGTGCCCCAGTCGGGATCGGGCGGCGGCAGGCCCAGGCCGAGGAAGCCCAGGATACCGATCGTGATGATGGTGTAGCCCACCCGCAGGCAGAAATCGGTGATCAGCGGCCCACGGCAGTTCGGTAAAAGCTCCACGAACATGATGTAGAGCGCGTTCTCGCGCCTGAGCTGCGCCGCCGCGATGTAGTCCAGGTGCCGCTGCTCGAGCGTGAGCCCGCGCACGATGCGGGCGATCCCCGGCGCGGCCGTCAGCACCACGGCCAGCACGATGTTGAGGGCCGAGGGGCCGATATTCGCGATCAGGATGACGTAGAGGATGATGATCGGGAACGACAGGATGATGTCGGAGAGCCGGCTGATCAGGGTGTCGACCTTCCCGCCGTAGTAGCCGGCCGCCAGCCCGAGCGGGCAGCCGACCACGTAGGCCGACAACGCCGCGAGCGGGGCCACGCTGAGCACCGTCCGGGCGCCCCAGATCAGGCGCGAGAGGATGTCGCGTCCCTTGAAGTCCGTGCCCAGCCAGTGCCGCCAGGACGGCCGGGGATCGGCGAGCGCCATCAGGTCCTGCTTGTTGGGCGGGTCCAGCGGCAGCAGCGGCGCCAGCACGGCGAGGGCGACCCAGAACAGGATCAGCCCCAGGCCCACCATCGCCACGGGCGAGTGCGGCAGCCTTCGCAGGAGGCTCGGCGGAGCCCTTTCAACCGGTGCGGCCGTCAAGGCCGCGGCGTCGGGCGTCGTGGCGGTCATGCGAGCCTGATCTGCGGATTGAGGAAGGCGTAGCCGACATCGCTGACCAACTGGGTCAGGATGGCGATCGTGAGCGCGATGAGCGTGGCCGCCTCGATCAGCGCGATGTCGCCGAACAGCGATGCGTCCAGAATCATGCGCCCGAAGCCCGGATAGGCGAATACCATCTCGGTCACGACCACGCCCGAGATGAGGAAGTTGATTTGCAGGAGGATGACCGTGAAGGGCGCGATCATGGCGTTCCGGACGGCGTGCCGGACAACCACCTCCCGCATCGGCAAGCCCTTGAGAATGGCCGTGCGGATGTACGGCTTGTTCATGACCTCGGCCATGGAGCCGCGCACCATGCGCACGACGTAGCCGGAGTCATAGAGGACCAGCACGGCGACCGGCAGGACCATCTGCGTCCAGATCGGCCATCCCGAGCCCGCGTCGAGCGGGCTGGTGCCCGGCAGCCACCCCAACCCGACCACGAACAGCGCCACGAGGAACACCCCGGACGCGAACTCGGGCACGGAGGTCGCCACGATGCCGAAGATTGAGATGGTCCTGTCGAGACCGCTCCCCTCACGCATGCCGGCCAAGACGCCCAGGACAAGCGACAGCGGCACGATCAGCGCGAATGCGATGCCGGCCAAGGCAGCGGTGGCCTTCAGCCGGCCCCAGATCACGTCGTTGACGGGCGCCTTGTAGAGGGTCGAATAGCCGAAATTGCCGAAATATTTGTCCCCGCGGGGATCCTTGAATTGCAGGCCGAGCGCGGGATCCTGGAGCGGGTCCGCCTTCAGTCCGAGCAGCACGCCCAGCCAGCGCGAATAGCGGACGGCGAGCGGGTCGTGCAGCCCGAGCTTCTGATACAGGATGTCCACCTGGCTCTGCAGCGCGAAGGGCCCGAGCGTCTTGCGCGCCACGTTCGAGGGCGAGAATTCCGTGACGGCGAACACCAGGAATGACGCCGCGAACAGCGTCAGGACCAGGCTCGCCGCGCGCTTGAAGATGAAACGGCCCAAACGCCACCTCGCGGAATGCTGCGGAAAGCCTTGTCGGCTCGCCGCCGGCCCGGCGCGCGAACCACGACGGGCGTCCATACGAGAGATCGCTCCGCGCCTCCGGCGCGATTGGCGCCGGAGGGCAAACGACGGAAAGGGGCGGCCCGGCCGCCCCCACGGTAGGTCAGGCGTCGACCGACAGCTTCCAGGCGAAGATGTAGTTGGTCGGGTGCATCGAGAAGCCCTTCACGCGCTTGTCCATGAACGTGAAGGCGGAGCGGAAGACCGGTTGCACCAGCGGACCGTCCTCCTGCAGGATCTTCTCGAGCTTGGCCACCGTCTCCTTGCGCTTGTCGATGTCGAGCGTTCCCTCGGCCTCGGTCAGGAGCTGGTCGAACTCCTTGTTGGAATAGCCGGACTCGTTCCACGGCACGCCCGTACGGTAGGCGAGGCCCAGGCACATGATGGCCAAGGGGCGGTGATACCAGATGGTCGTGCCCATCGGCACCTTGGTCCAGACGTCCCAGTAAGCCGCGCCCGGCATCGGCGAGAGCTTGATGTTGATGCCGGCGTCCTTCCACATCTCGATGCACGCCTCGGCCTGGCTCTGGAACCACGCCTGGTCATTGGGCACGATGAGTTCGGAGGAAATCCCGTTCGGGTAGCCGGCTTCCGCCAGAAGCTTCTTCGCCGCGGCCACATCGCGCTTGAACGGCTCGAGCTTGGCGTAGTCCGGATGGGCCGGCGAGCAGTGGTGATGCTCGCCGATGATCCCGAGGCCGTGAAGCGCGACCTTCAGGACGACATCCTGGTCGACCGCCAGGCGCATCGCCTTGCGCACCTTCGGATTGTCGAAAGGCTTCTGGTCGCAGCGCATGCGGATCACGCCAGTCTCGGCGGTCGGCACGCTGTAGAAGCTCAGGTGCGGCAACGCCTTGAGCGCGTCGTACTGCCCGGGGTCGGCGAACACGAGCCCGTCGATCTGCTTGGAAGCGAGCGCCGCAATGGCCGCGCTGGCGTCATCGCCCACATCGATCTGCTCGACCGTGTCGATGGCGACGGGGCCGCCCCAGTAGTCCTTGCGCGCCTTCAGCACGGCCTTCTTGCCGAGCTCGAATTCCGTGAGCTGGTATGGACCGGTGCCGACCGAGCCGACCTCGAACACGCCCTTGGAGTCCGGGTGCATGATCGCCATCGGGTAGTGGAACAGGTGCTCCGGCACCGCCACCTGCGGCGTCTTGCAGTTCAGGCGAACCGTGTAGTCGTCCACCTTCTCGACGGCGTTGTCGGACCAGATCTTGGTGGAGGGCTTGCCGTCCACGGTGACGTCGTCCAGCAGGTAGCCCTTGACGAGGCCGATCATGGAAGAGCCGACCGCCGGGTCGAGCACGCGCTTGAGATTCCACACGATGTGGTCTGCGGTGAGGTCCTGGCCGTTCGACCACTTCACGCCCTTGCGGACGTTGAAGGTCCAGGTTTTCAGGTCCGGGCTCACCGTCCATTTCTCGAACAGATAGGGCCGGGTGACGCCCTTCTCGTCCGTGAAGGTCAGGTATTCGAGCACCTGGCGCGAGATGTTGGAGTCATAGCCGCCCCAGGAATAGGTATGCGGGCTCTTGATCTCCTTGACGCGCGTGCCGATGCGCAGCGTTCCGCCCTTCGCGGCCTGCGCCTTGGCGGGCGTCGCCATAGGCACGCCGGCCAGGGCGTAGGCCGAGGCGGCCGATACGCCGACCAGGCAGGCGTAGCGAATGAACTCGCGCCGGTCCATGCGGCCGTCCGCGAGCTGCTGCTGCAATGTTTTCAGATGCGGATTGTCGCGATCGTCCGTCATGTTCCCGCCTCCCGTGGTGGCTTCGCCACCGTTCAACCGTTCCCCTGACGGATGTTCGCGCTTCGCCGGTCTTCCTGCAATGGCTGCGAACGGAGGCTCTTCGGAAGCGGCCGGGCCGCCTCGCCATCCTTGTTCGTCAGCGCATGAAGCTCCCCTTGCCGGCATCCGGCGAAATCCGTCCGCCGGTCCGCGAGCATGCTCCGTTCCCCTGGAGGCAGGCGCGCGTCGCCGGCCCGCCCATGATGCGGCTGCGAAAGCCGCGCTCGCTCAGTCTGATTGCGACATGAACCTGACGAACCACGACATTCGGCCCCCCGGGCGTTGGCTGCGTGGAGCCGGCGCTCGGAACCATGCGAAGCCGTGGCCGTTCTCAAGCGACCTGAAGCTTGGGAGACCACGATGGACAGCGATCGGATCAAAGGTGCCTTCAATCAGGCCAAAGGCAAGGTGAAGGAAGCCGCGGGCGAGATCACCGGCGACGCCAAGCTGAACGCCGAAGGCAAGGCGGACCAGATCAAGGGCAAGATGCAGAACGCTGCGGGCGGCGTGAAGGACGCCGTTCGCGACGCGGACCGGAAGTCGCGGGAGGTCTGAGATGATCCGCTGGGCAATCGTATTCCTGGTGATCGCCATCATCGCCGCGGCGCTTGGCTTTGGCGGCCTCGCCGGCACGGCCATGGAGGGCGCCAAGCTGCTCTTCTACGTGGCTGTCGTCCTCTTCGTGATCTCGGCCGTCATCGGCCTGATGCGGGGGCGCAGTCCAACAGTCTAGCAATCCTGCATCGACGCAGCGCGGCGCCCCCCGGGGCGCCGCTTTGCTTTGAGCGGGAACGAAGGTCCGGGCCCTCCGTTGCTGCGCGGTGGGTCGCAGTCTCGCGCCCGGAACCAACCTGACGGGGATTTCATGGCGGCCGGACACGCGGCTCAACCGGCGGTGCACGCCGCTCTATTCGGGAACCTCGCCGTCGCGACCGTGAAGTTCGGCGCCGCCGCCTGGACGGGCAGTTCCGCCATGCTGAGCGAGGCGGTGCACTCGCTCGTGGACACGTTGAACGAGGTTCTGCTGCTTTACGGCCTGCGCCGGGCCGCGCGCCGCCCCGATCCGGATCATCCGCTCGGCCACGGGCGCGAACTTTATTTCTGGAGCTTCGTGGTCGCGCTTCTCGTCTTTGCGGTGGGCGCGGGCGTCTCGGTCTACGAAGGGATCGTCCATCTGCAGCAGCCGGAGCCGATGGAATCCCCCATCGTGAACTACGTGGTGCTCGGCCTCTCGCTCGTCTTCGAGGGCCTGTCCTGGCGGGTGGCCTATCGCCAGTTTCGGGACAGCAACCCGCACCGAAGCGTGTTCTCCGCGATTCGCCGCAGCAAGGATCCGGCGACTTTCACCGTCCTGCTCGAGGACAGCGCGGCCATTGCGGGGCTGTTGATCGCGGCCCTCGCGACGGCGGGTTCCCAGTACCTTGGCAGGCCCGAACTGGACGGCGTCGGGTCCCTCGCCATCGGGGCCTTGCTGGGCGCGACGGCGCTGCTTCTGGCCCGAGAAACAAAGGGGCTGCTGATCGGGGAGCCCGCGGACCCGGTCATCAACGACCTGATCCTGCGTTTGGCGAAAGAGCAAAAAGGCGTGGTGAGCGCCAACGGCGTCATCACCACCCATCTGGCGCCTGACCAGATCACGGCCTCGCTCAGCATCGAGTTCGACGACGCCCTGCGTACGCCCGAGATCGAGCACGCGGTGCACTGCATCGAGGAAAAGGTGAGGGCGGCGGAGCCGGCCATCACGACGCTGTTCGTCAAGCCGCAGTCAGCTGGCGGATTCGCCCGCGCCAGGAACCGCCGCTACGGCCTGGCGGAACAGGGGCCGGAAACGCGCTCCGAAGTCGGCGCGTGACACGAGGGGAGCGTGGCCGGCCCGAAGGCCGGCCTCAGGCTTGGATCAAGCCTCGAATCAGCCGGCGATTTCGCCGAACTTGCGCGAGATCTGACGCTCCAGGTCGTCGGTCAGGCGACCGCCGTGCTGCTGGATATACTGGGAGATGATCTGCTCGGCCTGACGCTCGCGGACGGCCTGAAGATGTCCGATGAAGCTGGCAAGCAGACCCTTGCGCGGCTCGCGGGCCGGAGCCGAGTGAGCCATGACGCTGAGGGCGAGAGACGAGTTGGCCATTGGGAAATCTCCTGATGTCGAGATCCCCGAGCGCTTCCTGTTCTTGTGTTGGCTGGAATCTAGGATGTTTGCTGCGCTGCAGCATCCGCTGTTTGCTCATGTGCGCCATGAACGGACTGCATGGTTGTCGAAAGGTTTCAGTAACAATGGCGCGCCGCATCAGCGCGGGCGCCGCCGAAAGCGGCCGACTGCCAGGATCTTCGGCAAAAAAGGGCTTCGATTTCAGGCGCTCCCGCAATAGCGTCCGCGCCGGGGGGAGACGCCATGCATTCGATGACGCTCAACGCGCGCCTTGATCGCGCGACGGAAATCGCTCGGGAGGCGGGGACGCTCATGCGCCGTCGCTTCGCGGACCGCGACTCGCGCGCCTACGCCATGAAAGGGCATCAGGATTTCCTGACGGCGGTGGATGGCGAGGTGGAGACGCTCGTCGCCGGTCGCCTGCGGCAGAGCTTCCCCGAGGACGGAATCATCGGCGAGGAGCACGGCGCCACGGGGAGAACCGATGGCGTCTGGGTCGTGGATCCGATTGACGGAACGGCCAACTTCGCCCGCGGCATCGCCCATTTCTGCATCTCGATCGCCTATGTGGCGGCCGGCGAGCCGGTGGTCGGCGTCATTTACGACCCTGTGCGGGACGAGCTTTTCGCCGCCGCCTCGGGCTTGGGGGCGGCGCTGAACGGCGAGGCCATGCGCGTGTCCCAGGCGGAGGATATCCGCGCGGCCTCGGTGGAGTGCGGCTGGAGCATGCGCCGGCCCGTGCAGGACTACATCGCCCTGTGCGGGCGCGTGATGGGGGCGGGTGCGGGGCTGTATCGTTGCGGGTCCGGAGCGCTCGGCATGGCCTATGTCGCCGCCGGCCGGCTGGACGGCTACATCGAACTGCACATCAACGCGTGGGATGTCCTGGCCGGCGTCGTCCTGGTGCGCGAAGCCGGGGGACGCACCAATGATTTCATGGGGGAGGGGGGACTGCAGCGCGGCGCCCCCATCCTGGCCTGCGCGCCGGGGCTGGCCCCGGCGCTGGAAGGGATCGCGGGCATTCGGCTGTGAGTTGGACCGCCGCTGGCGGGATGCCGGTTGACGGCCCGCAGGAGGTCGGATCAAATCTCTCAAAACAAAGCGTTTTGGGAGGAATATGACAATGTCGACGACAGGCGCGGGCCTGCGCTCCGCACTGCTGGCCGCTTCGGCCCTCACCGCCGTCTTCTCCGCCGCCGCGCCGGCCGCCGCAGAGGGCCAGCTCACGGTCTACTGCTCCGTGCAGGAAGAGTGGTGCCGGCCCATGATGGCCGCCTTCGAGAAGGAGACCGGCATCAAGGTCTCCATGACCCGCAAGAGCTCGGGCGAGACCTACGCGCAGGTGAAGGCCGAGGCCGCGAACCCGAAGGGCGACATCTGGTGGGGCGGCACCGGCGACCCGCACATGCAGGCGGCCGAGGAAGGCCTCACGCAGGAATACCAGTCTCCCAAGAACGCCGAGTTGAACGACTGGGCCGTGAGGCAATGGGAGCAGTCCAAGCATCGCGCCATCGGAGTTTATTCCGGCGCCCTCGGCTTCGCGTACAACACCAAGCTCATCGCCGAGAAGAAGCTCGCCGAGCCGAAGTGCTGGGCCGACCTGCTCGATCCCAAGCTGAAGGACGAGGTGCAGGTCGCCGACCCGAACTCGTCGGGCACTTCCTACACCATGCTCGCCACGATGGTGCAGATCATGGGCGAGCAGAAGGCCTTCGACTACCTGAAGGCCCTGCATAAGAACATCAACCAGTACACCAAGTCCGGCGCGGCCCCCGCCAAGGCGACGAGCCTCGGCGAGACCACTGTCGGCATCGCCTTCATGCACGACCATGTCACCATGATCGTGGAGGGCGCGCCCATGAAGGTCGTCGCTCCCTGCGAGGGCACCGGGTACGAGATCGGCTCAATGTCGATCATCAAGGGCGCCAAGAACCTGGACAACGCCAAGAAGTTCTACGACTGGGCGCTTACCCCCGCCGCCCAGGCCATCGGCGCGCAGGCGAAGTCATACCAAGTGCCCTCCAACAAGGCGACGCCGGTGCCGCCGCAGGCCCCGAAGCTCTCCGAGATCAAGCTCATCGACTTCGACTTCGCGAAGTACGGCTCGTCGGAAGAGCGCAAGCGGCTGCTCGCCAAGTGGGACGCCGAGGTGAAGAATCAGCCGAAGTAGTCCTTCCCGTCATGGCCGGGCTCGCCCCGGCCATCCAGAGTGGGCGCATAGAATGACGGCGATCACCGACGTGGCCGGCAGGCCGACCCGGCCGCGGGCGGCGGGCGAAGGCAGCGGGCGCAAGCGGCGCTCCGGCGCCGAGGGCGTGCGCAGCGGGCCCGTCCTGCTGGTCGCGTGGATAGCCTACGCCATCCTGCCCTGGTACTGGCTCGACCTGTCCGGGAGCGCCCACCCGCTGGCGGGCTATCCCGTCGGTCCCGGCGGCAGCGCGCTGGCGCTGGGTGTCACCGGCAGAGCCTGGTGGCTCCTGCCGCTGCTCGTCCCGCTCGCTATCGCCACGGCCGGGTGGCGTAGCGCCGACCCGCAGCGCCGCAACGGGCTCCTCGTTCTCGGCGGCGCGCTGGGGCTGCTCGCAACGCTGAAGCAGGGCTTCCTCATCGGCCTGAAGGGCTGGAGCTTCGCCTGGCTGGCCGCCCTGATGGGCGGGCCGGGTCCGACCCAGGTGGGCTTCGGCCTGGGCGCGGGCGTGCTGCTCTACGCCTTCCTGCTGCTGGTTTGCCAAGGACTGGCCGGCCGCGGGTGGTGCCGGGGCGACGCCTTCGTGGTCGGGGCGGTGGGGACGGTCGTCGCCCTCATCCTGCTGTTCGTGTTCTTCCCGGTCTCGACCATCCTGGCCAGCGCATTCCAGGACAACGCCGGCCATCTCGCGCTGGGCGAGTTCGCCGCCAAGATCACCGACCAGTCCGTGTGGGGCCTCGACTGCGTCACCGGCCAGCTCCGCTGCGGGGTGGCGTGGAACACCGTGTTCCTCGGCCTCATCGTGGGTGTCGCCACCACGGCGCTGGGCCTGGCCTTCGCGCTGATCGCCACCCGCACGCGCTTCCGCTTCAAGGGCGCGCTGCGGCTTCTCTCGATCCTGCCCATCATCACGCCGCCCTTCGTGATCGGCCTCGCGCTGATCCTGATGTTCGGCCGCTCCGGCGCTGTGACGGCGCTCCTCTCCGAATGGTTCGGCGTCCCGCGCTCGCGGTGGATCTACGGTCTGCCGGGCATCTTCATCGCCCAGGTGCTCGCGTTCACCCCTATCGCCTACATGGTGCTCGTCGGCGTTGTGCAGGGCATCAGCCCCTCCCTGGAGGAGGCGTCGCAGACCCTGCGGGCGAGCCGCTGGACCACATTCCGCACCCTCACCCTGCCGCTCATCCGGCCGGGTCTCGCCAACGCATTCCTGCTCGGCTTCGTGGAAAGCCTCGCCGACTTCGGCAACCCGCTCGTGCTGGGCGGCAACTACGAGGTGCTGTCCACCAAGATCTTCTTCGCCGTGGTCGGCGCCGCGACCGACCAGGGGAGGGCGGCCGTGCTCTCCATCGTGCTGCTCGGCTTCACCCTCCTGGCCTTCTGGGCCCAGCAGATGTGGGTCGGCAAGAAGGTCTACGTCACCGTCGCCGGCAAGGGCGACGCCGGCTTGCCGGCCCCGCTGCCCCGCCGCGTCGCTTGGGCCTGCTACGCGACCGCCGTGCCCTGGGCGCTGTTCACCGCCGTGATCTACATCCTGATCCTGGTCGGCGGCTTCGTGCGCAGCCTGGGCCGCGACTACACGCTGACGCTCGACCACTACGTCGCCGGTTTTCGCATCGAGCAGGGGCTCGGGGGATGGGTGTTCTCGGGCGGCGCCTGGGATTCCTTTTTCGCAACGGTTGAAGTCGCCGCCATGGCCGCGCCTCTTACGGCCGCGATCGGCCTGCTGACCGGCTACCTGCTCACGCGCCAGCGTTTCGCCGGCCTTCGCGCCTTCGAGTTCTCGACGCTGCTGAGCTTCGCGATCCCCGGAACCGTGATCGGCGTCAGCTACATCCTGGCCTTCAACGTGCCCCCGTTCGAGCTCACGGGCACGGCGCTGATCCTGGTGATCTGCTTCGTGTTCCGCAACATGCCGGTCGGCGTGCGCTCGGCGGTGGCGACCCTGAGCCAGATCGACAAGTCGCTGGACGAGGCCTCGCTCACGCTGGGCGCACGCTCCTGGACCACCATCCGCCTCGTCGTGGCCCCGCTGCTGCGGCCCGCCATCATGGCCTCGCTGGTCTATTCCTTCGTGCGCGCCATGACGGCGGTGAGCGCCGTGATCTTCCTGGTCTCGGCCCAGTACAACATGGCGACCACCTATATCGTCGGTCGCGTCGAGGCCGGCGAATTCGGCATCGCCATCGCCTATTCCTCCGTCCTGATCGTGGTGATGCTGGTGGCGATCGTGGGCATCGAGGCGCTGGTCGGGAAACGCAAGCTCGGCCGCCGCGAGACGGCCGCGTCCCCGGCAGTGGCGGTCGGCGGCTGAACGCTCCATTCAAGGGAAAGAACGATGCCCAAGGCCCCGGCCTCCGTCGAATTCCGCTCCGTCAGCAAGCGCTACGGCCTGGTCACCGCAGTCGACGACGTCACCTTCACGATCGAGCCCGGCACGCTGGTGACGCTGCTCGGCCCCTCCGGCTGCGGCAAGACCACGACCCTGCGGTTGATCGCGGGCCTGGAGATGGCCTCCGAGGGCCAGATCCTGATCGGCGGCGCCGACGTCACGCGCCTCTCGGCGGCGGACAGGGACGTCAGCATGGTGTTCCAGTCCTATGCGCTCTTTCCCCACATGAGCGTGATCGAGAACGTGGCCTACGGCCCTACTGTCCAGGGCGTACCGAAGGCGCGCGCCCGCGAGATGGCGGCCGAGAAGATCGCCGTGGTCGGCCTCTCCGGGCTGGAGAATCGCTCGCCGTCCGAACTGTCCGGCGGCCAGCAGCAGCGCGTGGCTGTCGCCCGCGCCCTCGTGCTGGAGCCGCAGGTGCTCCTGTTCGACGAGCCGCTCTCCAACCTGGACGCCAAGCTTCGCCGCCGCGTGCGGGAGGACATTCGCGCCTTGCAGCAGCAGCTCAACCTCACGGTGGCCTATGTCACCCATGACCAGGAGGAGGCGCTCGCCGTCTCCGACCGTATCATCGTGATGTCCAACGCCCGCATCGCCCAGGCCGGAACGCCGCGCGACCTCTATGAGCAGCCGGCTGACCTCTTCGTGGCCGACTTCATCGGCGACGCCAACATCCTCGACGGTGTGCTGGAGGAGGAACGCGGCGAGCGTGGTCTCATCCGCCTCGGGCCCGTCGCCCTGGACCTCGCCCGCCGCGGCGCGAGGTCTGGCCCGGTGAAGCTCGCGGTGCGCCCTGACGCCATGGCCATCACGGCCCAGCCGAACGGTCGCGCGAGCGTCGAAGGCGTCGTGGAGCACAGCTCCTATCTCGGCCGCAGCCTGGAATACCGGATCTCCAGCCCGCTCGGCGAGCTGTTCGTGGTCGACAACGGCCGCGCCGCCGTCCACCCGCCCGGCGCCCGCATCCACGTCGGCTTCTCCGAGGGCGGCATCGTCGTGCTTCCGGGGTAGCGGAGCCAGTTCGCATGTAGAACCGTCTTTGCGAGGAGCGCAGCGACGAAGCAATCCAAGGGGTCGCGGCGCCTCTGGATTGCTTCGCTGCGATCGCCATGACGGGAGGTGACCCGTCATGGCCGGGTTCGTCCCGGGCCATTGGGGCGGGGAGACGAGCCATTCGCATGGCGCGGGGGGGGCCTGCCTCCTGGGTTGCTTCGTCGCTGCGCTCCTCGCAATGACCGCGAGCGCTCACCCCACCGCCCGCCTGACCGCGTCCAGGAAGGCCGCGCCATATCGGTCCAGCTTGGCTTCCCCCACGCCCTGCACGGCGGCGAGTTCAGTGCGGTTGCGCGGTCGCAGCATCGCCATGTCGCGCAATGTGGCGTCGTGGAACACCACATAGGGCGGCACGCCCTGCTCGCGCGCGATGCGCATGCGCTCGGCGCGCAGCGCCTCGAAGACGCGTTGCGCGTCGTCGTCCAGCGTGGCGGCCGCAGCGGCCCGGGTCGCCTTCTGTGAAATCCGCTCGGCCTTGAACACGCGGTCCTTGCGCATCTGGACCCGCCGCTCCCCCTTGAGGATGGCGCGGGCGGTTTCGCCCAGCGTGAGCGCCCCGTAGGCGTCATGGTCCACCACGATGGCGCCGTGGGCCGCGAGCTGGCGGATCACGGATTGCCAGACCTTCTCGTCAAGGTCGGAGCCCACCCCGAACGTCTTGATCTGGTGGTGGCCGTTGCGGACGATCTTCTCCGACTCGACGCCTCTCAGGACCTCGATCACGTAGCCGGCGCCGTATCGCTCGCCGGTGCGGTAGATGGCCGAGAGCGCCTTCTGCGCCGCTTCCGTGCCGTCCCAGGTCTCAACGGGCTCAAGGCAGGTGTCGCAGGCGCCGCAGCCGCCAGGATGGCTCTCGCCGAAATGGGCCAGGATAGCCTGGCGCCGGCACCCGGCCGTCTCGCAGATCCCGAGCAGGGCCGAGAGTTTGGCGCGCTCCACCCGCTTCACCTCGGCAGGCGCCTCGCCCTCGTCGATCATGCGCCCGCGCTGGACGACATCGGCCATGCCGTAGGTCATCCAGGCGTCGGAGGGCAGGCCATCACGCCCGGCGCGCCCCGTCTCCTGGTAATAGGCTTCCACGGAGCCCGGCAGGTCGAGATGGGCGACGTAGCGCACGGAGGGCGAATCCACTCCCATGCCGAATGCGATGGTGGCCACAAGCGCCAAGCCTTCCTCGCGCAGGAAGGCGTCCTGGTTGGCGTCGCGCACGGCCCGGTCCATGCCCGCGTGGTAGGGCAGGGCGCGCACGCCGTGGGCGTTGAGGTACTCCGCGATGTCCTCGACCTTCTTGCGGCTGAGGCAATAGATGATGCCGGAATCGCCCTCGTGCCGGCTCAGGAAGTCCAGCAGCTGCCGCCGCGGGTTCTGCTTTGGCACGATGGCGTAGCGGATGTTCGGCCGGTCGAAGCTGGTGGCGAAGACCGGAGCGTCCTCCAGCCGAAGGCGCCGCCGCAGGTCCTCGCGGGTCTGCGGGTCCGCGGTTGCGGTGAGGGCCATCCGGGGCACGCCGGGAAACCGGTCCGCCAGCAGGGAGAGCTGCATGTATTCGGGGCGGAAGTCGTGGCCCCACTGGCTGACGCAGTGCGCCTCGTCGATGGCGATCAGCGCGATGTGCCCGCGCGTCAGGAAATCGAGGAATGGTTCGGAGACGAGCCGCTCCGGCGTGACGTAGAGCAGCTTCAGCTTGCCCGAGAGGTAGTCGCGCCGCACCTCGTAGGCGTCGGCCGCGCTCAGCGTGGAGTTCAAGGCCGCAGCGGCGACGCCCGCCTGCTTCAGGGCCTCGACCTGGTCGCGCATCAGGGCGATCAGCGGCGAGACCACGATGCCCGTCCCCTCGCGGCAGAGAGCGGGCACTTGGTAGCACATGGACTTGCCGGCGCCCGTCGGGAACAGCACCACGGCGTCGCCGCCGGCCACGACATGGCGCACGACCTCTTCCTGCCGCCCGCGGAAGGCCTTGTGGCCGAACCAGCGCTGCAGGACCTCGACCGGCCCCTCGGCCACGCGCGAATCCCCGTCCATCACGGGCGGACGCTGCACGGGCGTGCGCGCGTGCGCAACCCGCCTCGCCGCCGCAGGGCCGCGTTATCCTCACATCCGCCCTGCATGCATTGTGAGCAGCGGCTGCGGGCGCTACATCAGTCGCAACCGATCGACCCTTGCCCCCGAGCCCTGATGACCCGCATCGTTCACCTCATTCGCCACGGCCAGTCCACCTTCAATCACCACTACGAAGCCACGGGCGAAGACCCCGGCCACGAGGACGCGCGCCTGACCGAACTGGGACTGGCCCAGGCCGCGGAGGCTCGCAGCCGGATGGCGGGCGAGCCCGTGGATCTCGTGGTCGTCTCGCCGCTCACGCGCGCGATCCAGACCGCGCTCGGCGTGTTCGAAGGCCGGGACGTGCCGTTCCTGGTCACCTGCAAGCACCGCGAGCGCCTCGAGAGCAGCTGTGACGTCGGCCGCAGTCCGGCGCTTCTCGGTCAGGAGTTCCCCGCCCTGCGGTTCGACCACCTGGACGATCCGTGGTGGCACGCCGGCGAGCCGGACGCCCGGGGCATCCCCTACGAGCCGGAGCACGTGTTCGGCGCCCGGGTCGCCCATTTCGCCGAGTGGCTGGACGGCCGTCCCGAGCGCGCAATCGCGGTGGTCGGCCATGGCACCTTCTTCCGCTGGCTGACGGGACGATGGATGGCCAACTGCGAGGTCGTGACTGTCCGGGGCCCCTTGGCCGAGCTCCAGGGGGCCGCCGCCGCGCTCTAGGGATCGCGGCTCTTGAATCCTACAATCCTTCGCGAGATCGTTCGATGGCGCCGCGTCGGAGTGCCATGGCCGTGTCCGAGCTTAAGAAGCCAAGTCTCGAGAACCGCCTGACTCTTCTCGGGAATCATCCGTTCTTCGCCGCCCTCGAACCTGCTGATCTCGAGCGCCTGGCGTCCTACGCGCGCACCGTCCACCTCGCTCGCGGCGAAGCGCTGTTCCGCAAGGGAGATCCGGGGCAAAGCCTGTTCGTGGTGGTGGATGGGCTGATCAAGATCGGGGCGCCGGCCGCGGACGGGCGCGAGCTCGTCCTCAACGTCATGCGAAAGGGCGACGTGCTGGGCGAGATCGCCCTGATCGACGGCTCCCCCCGCTCCGCCGACGCCGTAGCGATGGCTGACACGGACCTGCTCGTCGTGGAGCGGCGGGATTTCCTGCCCCTGGTCGAAGGCAGGCCAGGCGTCGCCATGCGGATCATCAGCTTGCTTTGCCAGAGATTGCGCAACACGAGCGAGCAGGTCGAGGACGTCGCCTTCCTGGACGTGTCAAGCCGGCTCGCCAAGGCGCTGCTGCGCCTCTCTCCGGGCCGCGGCGGGTACATCGCCATCACCCAGCGGGAGCTTGGGCAACTCATCGGCCTTTCGCGGGAGAGCACCAACAAGCAGCTGCAGGTGTGGCAGCGCCAGAACCTGCTGAGGCTGGTCAAGGGCGGCCTGCACCTGCTCGATCACGGCGCCATGGAGCAACTCGCCAACGCTCCGGGCCGCGACCGCCTTCATTCGACGGATTCCACTTCGCGCGCCCACTGAATTTCGCCGAAAAAATGATAGTTCTGCCTCGAAAACAGCGGTCTCGCTTCGCCTTTCCAGCGGCGGCTTGGCCGTATAGGCGCGACCTGGAGCGCGACCTTTCCAGAAAAGCCGGGGCGCAAGCTTGAAAAATCGGCCGGTCGGTCGTAGATTATCGCAATCGACATTTGGCCGGACGACTGGGCCGCACGCCTGAACACAGGCGCACGCTGCGACAATCTCACCAAACATCGACGAACCGGAGAACGGGCGCTCTCGCGGCCGACCCTCCACGTGCGTTTGCAGTTCTACAAGGATACCCGCTAATGGCTACCGGTACGGTGAAGTGGTACAACGATCAAAAAGGCTACGGCTTCATCCAGCCTGACGCCGGCGGCAAGGACGTGTTCGTGCACGTGTCCGCCATCGAGCGCGCTGGCATGCGTGGCCTGACCGAAGGCCAGAAGATCTCCTACGAGCTCGAGACTGATCGCCGTACCGGCAAGCAGTCCGCTGGCAACCTCCAGTCCGCGTAAGCGTTGTCATGGAGCGCGGCGGAGCCGCGTTCCCGAAATTTTGGGAAGCCGTTCCGCGCGGGACGGCTTCTCGCTTTTGCAGGGCGCGCCCTGCGCATGCAGGCGGGGTTCGGCCAGTTGGGCCGAGGAGACATCCCGCACCCAACCCCTTGAGGATTGATGGCCAAGGAAGAACTGATGGAATTCGAAGGGCAGGTCACGGAGATCCTGCCCGATGCGCGCTTCCGCGTGCAGCTTGAGGGCGGCCACGAGGTGATCGCCTACACGGCCGGAAAGATGAAGAAGTTCCGGATCAAGACGCTGACCGGCGACCGGGTGACGGTCGAGATGTCGCCCTACGACCTCGACAAGGCTCGCCTGATCTATCGCCACAAGGACGAGCGCCCCGGCGGCGCCCCTGGCGCGCGCCGCCCCAACTTCCGCCGCCGCTGAGCGGCCGCCTGCGGGCCGGACGTCGCGCCCGGACCGCCAATCGCTTCGAGCGAGCCCCACTTCCAGAACAAGGAGCCGATCCCATGCGCATCTTCATGTTCGCGTCCCAGGCCAAGGACGGGTTGAACGCCTTTGCGGGCGACGCGGAGGGATCGAAGCTGCCGCAGCGCTACGGCCCCTGGGGCATCACCGGCGTGCTGCAAGCCCGGCAGAACCCGCCGCACAAGTTTTCGCGCCGGACCATCGAGACGGCCATCGGCGAGAACGGCTTCCAGCTCTGGCGCACCAAGGCCTGACGCATCATGCCGCACCAGAAGCGCTGGACCTTCGAGGCCGGCGCGGAGGCGCCGGACTGGTTTATGCGGGGAACGAACTGCGTCCTGACCTTCGGTCAGGACGCCGAGATCGTCGAGATGGCGGAAGCCTACGCGCTCTACCCCATGGTGGACATCGACCCGAACGATTGCATGATCGTCGCCGAGGTCATCGACCCCTCGGTGGACGTCGAGGTCGAGCCCGTGCTGCCCATCTCCGCCCATACAAGTCCGCGCGCCCTGTCGCGCCACTGATCCGCTGCACCGCAGCCTTTCGCGCCGCCCCGTCCCCCGGACGCGGGCGGCGTCGTGTTTCCGTCATCGATCCGTCAAATGAGGCGCGGACAGCGCCGGCAAGAGGCTGCTAGCCTGAGCGCCCGCCGCGATTCTCGCGGCCTGCCTTCTTGCGCCTCATGACGCTTCCCGTCTTCCTGGCGGTCCTCGCCGCCGCCGCGCTGCACGCCGGCTGGAACGCCGTGCTGAAGATCCGCATCGAGCCGTTCCTGGCCATGGTGCTGATCAACGGCGCCGGCGCGGTGATCGGCTGCGTGGCGGTCTGCTTCACCGGCTGGCCGATCGCGGCGGCCTGGCCCATGCTGATCGCCTCGGCGGTCATCCACCTCGGCTACTACCTGTTCCTGACCGCAGCCTACAACCGGGCCGACATGGGGTTCGTCTACCCCATCGCCCGCGGCTCGGCCCCCTTGATGACGGCCCTCGGCTCGCTCCTCGTGCTGCGCGAGCCGCTGCCGCTGCAGGGCTATGGGGGCGTCCTGGTGCTCGGCTGCGGCATCGCCACGATGGCCCTGTCCGGGCGCAAGCGCGCCGTGGCCCCGCAGGCTCTGGCCTATGCGGGCCTGACCGCCATCATGGTCTGCCTCTACACGCTGACGGACGGCACCGGCGCCCGCATCGCCGGCGACCCGCACGCCTACGCGGCCGCGCTGTTCGTGGTCGACGGCCTTGGCCTGACCGCCATCGCCATCTGGAAGCGCGGGCTCGCGGGTCTCAAGCCGCTCTGGCGCTTCAAGCTGCCGGGCCTCGCCGGCGGGACCATGTCGCTCGCCGCCTACTGGATCGCGATCTGGGCCATGACGGTGGCCCCTATCGCGCTCGTCGCCGCCGTGCGCGAGACCAGCGTGCTGTTCGCGACCCTGATCGCCGTGGTCTGGCTCAAGGAGCCGCTCAGCCCGGCCCGCATCCTGTCCGCCGCCCTGATCGTGGCCGGGCTCATGCTGATCAGGCTGGCGTAGCCGCCGGGGAGGGCGCCCGCTCCTCCAGCCAGCCCTCCTGCCGCGCCAGGCGGTGCGCGGCGTCGAAGAACGCGGACACCAGCGCCAGCCTGCGCCGCTCGGTCAGGCACACGACGTATTCGCCCACCTCCAGGCCGCCCTCCACCAGGGACAGCGGCTTGAACCGCGGGTCCGTGCCGAACTCGCTCTCGAAAACCACGCCGACGCCGAACCCGGCCCCCACCGCCTCGCGCACGGCTTCTCGGGTCTGCACCTCGAACAGGGCGCCCGGCCGGATCCCGTCCTGCGCCAGCCGCGTCTCGAACACCTCCCGGGTGATCGACCCCCGCTCGCGGATCACGAGGTCGCAGCCCTCGATCTCCGCCGCCATGATGGCGTCGCGCGCCGCCCACGGATGGGTGCGCGGGACGAAGAGCACCAGCCTGTCGCGCCGGAGCGACTCGGCCGTGACGCGCGGATCCGAGGTGGGCAGCGCCGTGACGGCCACATCCGCCTCGAAGCCCAGCACCTGGGCCAGCACGTTGGCGGAGTTGTCGATTCGCATCTGGAAGGTGAGCCCCCGGTGTCGGTCGCGCATGGCCGCCAGCACCGGCATGACGTGGTAGGCGCTGTCCGCCGCCACGCGCAGGTGGCCGCGCGTCACCCAGCGGTTGCCCGCCAGGAGATCCCGCGCCTCGTCCTCCGCCTGGAACAACGTCGTGGTGATCTGGTGCAGGGAATGGCCCAGCGGCGTCAGCTGCGCGCCGCGGCCCTTCCGGTCGAAGAGGCTGACCCCGTAGGTCGTCTCCAGGCCCTTCACCTGCGCCGACAGGGTCGGCTGCGAGACGCCCCCGGTGCGCGCCGCCACGCTGAAACTGCCTGCGGTCGCCACGAGGTGGAAGGCACGGAGTTGGGTCAGGTTCATGACGGCCGTGCGACGTGAGCCATAGATTGCATCTATAAAACCTATCCAAACACGCCGCTGGCGTCGATACCTGCCGCTGCTAGCCTCACCTCGACAGCGCATCGAGGAGCACACCCATGGCGACGCCAGCGCCCCGCACCGCGGCTTCCGAGACCGGCGATCCTCTCCTGCTCACGCCCGGGCCACTGACCACCGCCAAGAGCGTGAAGGAGGTCATGGTCCACGACTGGGGCTCCCGCGACGCGACCTTCCTGCGCATCAACCGCGAGGTGCTCGAGGGCTTGCCCAAGGTGGTGAACGGGGAGGGGGACTACGTCACCGTTCCCATGCAGGGCTCCGGCACCTTCGCGGTGGAGGCCATGCTCACCACCTTCGTGCCGCCCAAGGGCAAGTGCCTGGTGCTCATCAACGGCGCCTACGGCCACCGGGCCAAGAAGATCCTCGACATCGCCGGCCGCAAGACGGTCGTCTACGAGACGGCCGAGGACACGCCGCCGGACCTCGCCAAGGTCGAGGCGATCCTGAAGCGCACCCCGTCGATCACCCATGTCTTCGCCGTCCACTGCGAGACGACCTCGGGCATCCTCAACCCGGTGCATGAGATCGGCGAACTGGCCCAGCGATACGGCAAGACCTACCTCGTCGACAGCATGAGCGCCTTCGGCGCCCTGCCGCTGGACGTCCGCAGGGCCCATGTGGCGGCCGTGGCGGCCTCGTCCAACAAGTGCATCGAGGGTGTGCCCGGCCTGGGCTTCGTCGTGGCGCGCAAGGCGGACCTCGCCGCCACGGAGGGCAACGCGACCACCCTGGTGCTCGACCTGCACGACCAGTGGCGCAACTTCGAGAAGACCGGCCAATACCGCTTCACACCGCCGATCCACGTCATCGTGTCCTTCCACCAGGCCCTGACGGAGTTCTGGGCCGAAGGCGGCCAGCCCGGCCGCGGGGGGCGCTACGCCGCCAATTGCAGGACGCTGGTTGAGGGGATGCGGGCGCTCGGCTTCGAGACACTGCTGCCCGATGACCTGCAGGCCCCCATCATCGTCACCTTTCACATGCCGACGGACCGCCGCTTCGTGTTCCAGAGCTTCTACGACAAGCTCAAGGACCGCGGCTTCGTGATCTACCCGGGCAAGCTGACCGTGGCCGACAGCTTCCGCATCGGCTGCATCGGCCGGCTCAACACGGATCACATGAACCAGGCGCTCGACGCCGTCCGCGAGGTGCTGGCCGAACTCGGCGTCGCCTCCGCCTCCCCGAAGAAGGCCGCGTGACATGAACGCCCCGCTCACCCGCACCGTCACCGCCAACGGTCGCGACTACCGCTTCCCGCGCCGCCCAACCGTGGTGGTCTGCATCGACGGCTCCGAGCCCGGCTACATCGAGGCTGCAATCGAGAAGGGGCTCGCCCCCAACTTCCAGCGCTTGATGAAGAGCGGGGCCAACCTTCTTGCAAAGTCACAGATTCCCAGCTTCACCAACCCCAACAACATCTCCATCATCACCGGCCACCCCCCAGCCGTTCACGGCATCGCTGGCAACTACTTCTACGACCGCGCAGCCGGCGCGGAGGTGATGATGAACGACGCCCGCTTCCTGAGGGCGCCCACCATCATGAAGGCGTTCCAGGAGGCCGGGGCCAAGGTCGCCGTCGTCACTGCCAAGGACAAGCTGCGCGCGCTTCTCGGCGATGGCCTCGACATGTCCCAGGGGACCGCTGTCGCCTTCTCCTCCGAGAAGGCCGACAAGGTGACCAAGGCCGAGCACGGCCTCGACGACGCGCTCGGCATGGTCGGCATGCCCCTGCCGGACGTGTATTCGGCCGAGCTCTCCGAGTTCGTCATGGCCGCGGGCGTGAAGCTGCTCGAACGCATGCGGCCGGACCTCATGTACCTGTCCACCACGGACTACGTGCAGCACAAGGCGGCCCCGGGCTCCGATTTCGCCAACGCCTTCTATGCCATGATGGACAAATATGTCGGCCAACTCGATGCGCTCGGCTGCACGCTCGTCCTCACGGCCGACCACGGCATGAACGACAAGCACCTGTCCAACGGCGAGCCGGACGTCCTCTACCTCCAGGACGTCATGGACGAATGGCTCGGCAAGGGCGCGGCCCGGGTGATCCTGCCGATCACGGATCCCTATGTGGTCCACCACGGCGCGCTCGGCTCCTTTGCGACCGTGTATCTCCACCAGGACGCGGATCTCGCCGCGCTCGCCGCCCGCATCGCGAGCCTACCCGGGGTCGAGGTGTCGATCACCGCGGAGGAGGCCTGCAAGCGCTTCGAACTTCCAGCCGACCGCATCGGCGACATCGTGGTGATCTCCGGCAAGCACAAGGTCCTGGGCACGAGTCGCGACAAGCATGACCTCTCGGGCCTCACCGAGCCCTTGCGCTCCCATGGCGGCCTCACCGAGCAGGTCGTGCCCATGATCGCCAACCGGCCCGTCCAGGTCCCGCCCGGTCGCGAGCTGCGCAACTTCGACGTCTTCGACGTCGCTCTCAACCTTGTCCAGTGAGGGGCCGATGACCGTGCACGCCAAGCCCCCCATTCGCCGCGAGGCGATGCGAATCGCCGGCCGGCAGGTGACCACGGACGAGGTGGTCGAAGTCTTCAACCCCTACACCAACGAGGTGGTGGGAACGGTCCCGGCCGCGCGGCCGGAGCACGTGCGCGAGGCCTTCGCCAAGGCCCGCGCGTACAAGCCCAGGCTCACCCGCTACGAGCGCCAGCAGATCCTGCTGCGCACGGCCGACATCCTGCGTGACCGAAAGGAAGAGTTCGCCCGCCTGATCACGGCCGAATCCGGGCTGTGCTGGAAGGACAGCCTCTACGAGGCCGGGCGCGCCTACGACGTCTATTCCTTCGCAGGCCAGCTCTGCATCAAGGACGACGGCGAGATCTATTCCTGCGACATCAGCCCCCAGGGCAAGCAGCGCAAGATCTTCACCCAGCGCATGCCGCTGATGGGCGTGATCTCCGCCATCACGCCGTTCAACCACCCGCTCAACATGGTGAGCCACAAGCTCGCCCCGGCCATCGCCACCAACAACCGGGTGGTTCTGAAGCCCACCGAACTGACGCCGCTCACGGCGCTGGCCCTGGCCGATGTGCTCTATGAAGCCGGGCTCCCGCCCGAGATGCTGTCCGTGGTCACCGGCAACCCCGGGACCATGGGCGACAGCATGATCACGGACCCGGATGCGGACCTGATCACCTTCACGGGCTCGGTCCGCGTCGGGAAATACATCGCCGAGAAGGCCGGCTACCGCCGCATCGTGCTGGAGCTCGGAGGCAATGACCCGCTGATCGTCATGGAGGACGCCGACCTCGACAAGGCGGCCGAACTCGCCGTCCAGGGGGCGACCAAGAACTCGGGCCAGCGCTGTACGGCCGTGAAGCGCATCCTTTGCGTGGACTCGGTCGCCGACGCTTTCAGTAAGCTGGTGGTCGAGAAGGCCCGGAAGCTGAAGTGCGGGGACCCCATGGACCCCACCGTGGACGTCGGCACGGTGATCCACGAGGGCGCGGCCAAGCTCTTCGAACGCCGCGTGCAGGACGCCGTGGCCCTTGGGGCCGAGATCCTCCACGGCGCCCCGCGGCAGGGCGCGCTGTTCCCGCCCACCGTGGTCGACCGTGCGCCCTACGACTGCGAGCTTGTGCACGAAGAAACCTTCGGCCCGGTGATCCCGATCATCCGCGTGCCAAATGACATCGACTCCGTGATCCGGATCTCGAACTCGACCGCCTACGGGCTGTCGTCCGGGGTGTGCACGAACCGCATGGATTATGTCGCCCGCTTCGTGAACGAACTCGACGTCGGCACCGTGAACGTCTGGGAAGTCCCGGGCTATCGCATCGAGATGTCGCCCTTCGGCGGCATCAAGGACTCAGGGCTCGGCTACAAGGAAGGCGTGGTCGAAGCCATGAAGAGCTTCACCAATGTGCGCACCTGGTCGATGCCCTGGCCGGCGTGAGCCGGCCAGCTCGAGTGTTGCATAAACAAACAGCGTCAACCCGCCACGAACGCTGAAAAAAGAGCCGGAGATAGCCTGACGGGGACCGTGTCATCCAGCCTTCATCTCACCATGTTTGGTGGCACGCGGAATGCTTCCTGAACGGAAGAAGTCGGAGGGGATCATGAAGCGGAGAACGTTGATCGGCTCGGCCCTCGCGCTGGGCCTGGGACTGGGGATGAGCGTCGGCGCGGCCTGGGCCGAGGCGACGAAGGTCACGATCTACACCGCGCTGGAGAACGACCAGCTGGGGCCGTTCAAGGCGGCCATCGAGAAGGCGGTGCCCGAGGCCGAGGTGGTGTGGGTGCGCGATTCGACGGGCGTCATCACGGCCCGGTTCCTGGCGGAGAAGGACAACCCGCGGGCCGACATGGTGATGGGGCTTGCCGCATCCAGCCTGCTGCTCTTCGAGAACCAGGGCCTGCTTGAGGCTTATGCGCCCAAGGGCGCCGACAAGCTGAAGGCCGTCTTCCAGGACTCGAACCCGCCGCCGACCTGGACCGGCATGGACGCTTTCCTGGGCGTGGTCTGCTACAACACGGCCGAAGCCGGGAAGATCGGCGCCAAGGTCCCGGTCTCCTGGAAAGACCTGACGGACCCGGTCTACAAGGACAAGCTGGTGATGCCGCATCCGGCGTCGTCCGGCACGGGCTACCTCATGGTGGCCGCCTGGCTGCAGATGATGGGTGAGAAGGAGGGCTGGGCCTTCATGGACGCCCTGCACCAGAACATCGCCGTCTACACCCATTCGGGCTCCGCGCCTTGCGTGCAGGCCGCGCGCGGCGAACGCGTCGCCGGCATCGCGCTCGACATGCGCGGCGCGAGCGAGAAGACCAAGGGCGCGCCCATCGAGGTGGTCATCCCGAAGGAAGGCACCGGCTGGGACATGGAGGCGACCGCGATTGTCAAGGGAAGCAAGCACCTCGATGTCGCCAGGAAGATCGCCGACTGGGGCGCCACCAAGGAGGCGAACGAGCTCTATTCCAAGAGCTACGCCGTGGTGGCCTATCCGGGGGTGAACAACACGCCCAAGAACTACCCCCAGGAGGCCGAAGCCAAGATGTTCAAGAACGATTTCGGCTGGATGGCCGCCAATCGCGAGAAGATCCTGACGGAGTGGTCCAGGCGCTACGAGAGCAAGGCCGCGCCGAAGTGATCAGAGGGCCCGGGCCGGCAGCCGCCGCCCGGGCCCTTTGTCGACACGCTCCTTGTTCCGCCGTCATCCCCGGCCGGAGCGACGCAGCCGCGGAGGGGAAGGGGATCCGGGAGACTGGATCCCGTGTGCACGAAAACAGGATGGCGAGCGCATGATGCATGCCGATCCCAAGACCCTGGCCGTCGCGCCGGCCGGCTCCCCGCCGGAGCCGTTCCTACGCATCCGCGGGCTGTCGAAATCGTTTGGCGCCTTCCAGGCCCTGCGCGCTATCGACCTCGACGTCCAGCGGGGAGAATTCGTCTGCTTCCTCGGCCCGTCCGGCTGCGGGAAGACGACCCTCCTGCGCGCCATCGCCGGCCTTGATCGGCAGGACGAGGGCGTGATCCTCATGAATGGGAGGGACGTCTCGGCCGCTCCGCCCGCCGAGCGCGATTTCGGCATCGTCTTCCAGTCCTACGCCCTGTTCCCGAACCTGACCGTGGCCGACAACGTCGGCTACGGCCTGGTGAACCGCCGCATGCGCAAGGTGGAGATCGCGGCCCGGGTGAGGGAGTTGCTCGAACTGGTCGGGCTGGCCGACCAGGCCGGCAAGTACCCGGTGCAGCTCTCCGGCGGACAGCAGCAGCGCATCGCCCTGGCCCGGGCCCTGGCGACGTCGCCGGGCTTGCTGCTGCTGGACGAGCCCCTGTCGGCGTTGGACGCCAAGGTGCGGGTCCGCCTCCGCGAGGAGATCCGCGAGGTCCAGCGCCGCCTGGGCGTCACCACCATCATGGTCACCCATGACCAGGAGGAGGCGCTCGCCATGGCCGACCGCATCGTGGTCATGAACCACGGCGTAATCGAGCAGGTTGGCTCTCCCGAGGAGGTGTACCGCCGCCCCGCCTCGGCCTTCGTGGCGGATTTCGTCGGCAGCATGACCTTCCTGGACGCGGAGGTCGCCGCCCTCGGGCAGGTCCGCGTCGGCGCGATCGCTCTCGCCGCCGACGGGGTGACGAAATCCTACGCGGCGGGGGAACGGCTGCGCCTGGGCCTGCGGCCGGAGGAGATCCGGGTCCGCGGCGTCGCCGACTCCGACCCGAACGCCATCCGGGTGCGCGTCGACGACCTGGAGTTCCTGGGCGCCTTCTGCCGCGCCCGCCTGGTCCCCGAGGCCGACCCCGCCCAGGCCCTGACCGCTGACTTCTCTGCCAATCTCATGCGCGATCTCGACATCGCCCTGGGCGAGCCGCTCACGGTCGCGTTGCCGCCCGCCGCATTGCGCGTCTTCCCGCGCGGCGACCGGCCGGAGGCGGCGCCATGAGCATCGCGCTCGACAGGCGCGACGAGACGTCGGCCGTCCCCCGCCCGCGACTCGGGCTCGTGAGCGAGGGCAAAGTCGCCGGCCTGCTTCTGGGCGCTCTCGTGCTGTTCCTGCTGGTGGCCGTCGCCCTGCCGCTCTGGGCGCTCCTGTCCAAAAGCTTCGAGGACGGCGCTGGGCGCTTCGTCGGCCTCGCCAACTATGTCCGCTATTTCGCCACGCCGACGCTGGTCCAGTCCCTGTTCAACTCGCTCGCGGTCGCGCTTGTGGCCACGGCCATCGTGGTCCCGCTCGCCTTCGGGTACGCCTACGCGCTCACGCGCACCTGCATGCGCTTCAAGGGATTGTTCTACGCCCTTGTGATGCTTCCCGTTTTCGCGCCGTCGCTGCTGTCGGCGATCTCGTTCATCTATATCTTCGGCAACCAGGGCTTCCTGCGCGCCTGGCTGATGGGCGCCAGCGTCTATGGCCCCATCGGCATCGTCATGGCGCAGGTGTTCTACTGCATGCCCCACGCGGCCATGATCCTGGTGACGGCGCTCTCGCTCGCAGACGGGCGCCTCTACGAGGCCGCCGCCGCGCTCGGGACGTCCCGCGCCCGGGTCTTCCGCACGGTGACGCTGCCCGGCGCCCGCTACGGTCTCATCTCGGCGGCGTTCGTGGTCTTCACCCTCGTGGTGACGGACTTCGGGATCCCCAAGGTCATCGGCGGCCAGTTCGGCGTGCTGGCGACGGACGCCTACAAGCAGGTGGTGGGGCAGCAGAACTTCCAGATGGGCGCCGTGGTCGGCATGATCCTGCTCGTGCCCGCGGTCCTCGCCTTCGCGGCCGACAGGCTGGTGCAGAAGAAGCAGGTCTCGCTGCTCTCGGCCCGCGCGGTGCCCTATCAGCCCAGGCCCCGCGCCGGGCGGGACCTCGCCGCCACCGTGTTCTGCGCCGTCGTGGGCGGCCTCATCGCCGCCGTGCTGGGCGTGGCCGTGTGGGCCTCCTTCATCCAGTACTGGCCCTACAACCTCTCGCTGACGCTCGGGAACTACGACTTCCCCGAGTTCGATCCCTCCGGCTGGTCGCCCTACCTCACGTCGCTGCAGCTCGCCTTCGCGGCCTCCGTGATCGGCTCCGCCCTGGTGTTCCTCGGCGCCTACCTCATCGAGAAGCTGAAGGTCGCCCCCGCGCTGCGCGGCTTCGCCCAGTTCCTGGCCATGCTGCCGATGGCGGTGCCGGGCCTCGTTCTCGGCCTGGGCTACGTGTTCTTCTTCAACGCGCGCTGGAACCCGCTCGGCTTCCTCTACGGCACGCTGGGCATCCTGGCGCTGAACACGGTCGGCCACTTCTACACGGTGGCCCACGTCACGGCCGTGACCGCGCTGAAGCAGATCGACGGCGAGTTCGAGGCCGTGTCGGCCTCTCTCAAGGTGCCGTTCTGGACGACGCTGCGCCGCGTTACGTTGCCGATCTGCCTGCCGGCGATCCTCGACGTGGCCGTCTACCTCTTCGTCAACGCGCTCACCACCGTGTCCGCCGTGATCTTCCTCTACGGCCCCAGCACGAAGCTCGCCTCCATCGCCATCGTGCACATGGACGAGGCCGGCTCCACGGCCGCCGCGGCCGCCATGGCGACCTGCGTGGTGGCCACCGCGATCGCCGTGAAGGCCGTCCACCTCCTGCTCGACCGCCTCGTCCTCGCCCGGCTCCAGCGCTGGCGGGTGCGGTGAGCGGTGAGCGGCATAACCAAAGCCTAGCGCCCGTCATTGCGAGGAGCGCAGCGACGAAGCAACCCAGGAGGCTGGGTGTTCCGCCACTCTGGATTGCTTCGCTGCGCTCGCAATGACGGCCCGGGCATGCAGGACATCGCCCCATGACCAGGCATCAGCCTCCGCCCTCCGAGAGCGACACCAACGCGACGCCCCTGCGGGGCGCCTGGCAGGCCGCCCATGTGGGTGAGGCCGAGCGCGCCCTGCTGCGGCGAGACAGCGCCGCCTTCCTGCACCAGTCGGTGTCGACGCCCTGCCTCACGGCCATCGCCAAGGCCGAGGGGATCTGGCTGGAAGACCTGTCCGGCCGGCGCTTCATGGATTTCCACGGCAATTCGGCCCACACGGTCGGCTACGGCCATCCCCGGGTGAAGCAGGCCATCGCCGAGCAGCTGGAAAAATTATCATTCAGCCCGCGCCGCTTCACCTGCGAGCGCTCGGTCGAACTGGCCGAGACCCTGGGCCGGATCACGCCGGGAACGCTGTCCAAGGTGCTCTTCACCACTGGCGGCTCGGACGCGGTCGAGGTCGCCATCAAGCTCGCCCGCGCCGCCACAGGCCGCTTCAAGACCCTGTCCTTCTGGGACGCCTTCCACGGCGCCGGCTTCGGCGCGTCCGCGGTGGGCGGCGAGGCCCTGTTCCGGGCCGGCCCGCACGGTCCGATGATGCCCGGCACGGAGCATGTGGCGCCCTTCGCGTGCTATCGCTGCCCCTATGGCTGGCCCGAGCGCGACGGCAAGCCGCTGCTCGACCAGTGCCGGCTCTCCTGCGCGTCCATGGTGCGCTACGTGCTGGAGCGGGAGGGGGACGTCGCCGCGGTCATCGCCGAGCCCATGCGCGCCACCCCGGTCCCGCCGCCCCCTGGCTATTGGCAGGCCGTCCGCGACGCCTGCGACGCCACCGGGACCCTGCTGATCTTCGACGAGATCCCGACCGGGCTCGGCCGCACCGGCCGCATGTTCTCCTGCGAGCACGACGGGGTGGTCCCGGACATCCTGGTGATCGGCAAGGGACTGGGCGGCGGCGTGCTGCCCATCGCCGCCGTGGTGGCGCGGCCCGAGCTCGACGTCGGCGCCGATTGGGCCTTCGGCCACTACACCCATGAGAAAAACCCCGTCACCGCGGCGGCGGCGCTGGCTACGATCGCGGTGATCGAAGACGAGGGCCTGGTCGATCGCGCCGCCCGCCTCGGCGCCATCGCGCTGGATCGCCTCGAGGCGCTGAAGGCGCGCTGCCCGGCCGTCGGGGACGTGCGGGGCAGGGGACTGATGATCGGCGTCGAGCTGGTCGAGGACCGGGCCGCGAAGCGCCCCGCCAAGGCGCTGGCTGAGCGCACCCTCTATGAAGCGCTGGCCCGGGGCCTGTCCTTCAAGACCACGTTCGGGAACACGCTGACGCTCGCCCCGCCGCTCGTCATCACCGAGCCGGAGCTGATGCAGGCCCTCGATATCCTGGAAGACGCGCTGGGGGCGGCCCTGGCCGCCTGAGCGTCAGCGGCAGCCCACTTCCCCGCATTTCCGCAGGGAGGCGATCATCTGCCCCGTAGTGCGCGGGCCCGGGTAGCCGAAGACGCCCAGCCCGCCGAGCACGAAGGTTGGAGTCGCGATGAAGCCCAGGTTCGCGGCCAGCCGCAGCTGCCCGTCAACCTGCGCCTTGGCCTGCGGCGTCGCCGAGACCTTCTCGATCGCCTCGGCTGGCTTGCCGCTCACATCCGCTGCGATCCGCACCGCTTTGGCGCGGTCGGCCCGGCCGGCCTCGGCGAACATGCGCTGATGGAACCGCCCGGCGGCTGCGTCTCCGGCCATGTTCTGCAGCGCGGCCTCCACGGCCGCCGCGTCCTTCGAGGCGGGCGACAGGATGGGGTTGTTGATCAGCAGGACCCGGAGGTCCGGGTCATTCTCGATGAGCGCGGCGATATCGCCGGCCGCCTTGCGGCACCAGGGGCAGTTGTAGTCGTAGAACTCCGCCAGCACGACGTCGGGGTTCGCCGAGCCCAGGGTGATCCGCCCCGGCGTCGCGTCGATCTGGCTGACGATCTCGACGGGCAGGCGCGCATTGCCGACCGGCTGCCCCTCGTCGCCCTTCAGCTTGATCCACTGGTTCTGACCCTGCGCCCGCGCGGCGGCGGGCAGGGCGGCGGCGAGGCCGGCCAGGAGAAGCGAACGACGGTGCAGATTCATGACGGTGCGACTCGAGCGGTTGATGCGCCTCCGTCGCAGCCCCGCGCGGCGAAACCGTGGCCGCGGAGGCGTCCGGCGGTGCGGAACCTGGGCCGCCGGCGGGCATTGGTCCCCCAAACAGGGAGGCTCGCAATGGATGTGACCCAAGACGAACTCGACGGTCCCGCGCGCCTGCGGTTCTGCAAGTTGGGCGAAAGCCTGCTCAAGCCGGACGGGTGGGAAAGCGCTCGCCGTTTCCCGACGCTGCGCGAAGCCCTCAAGGCGGCGGCCACCGAAGAACCGCCGGCCGGCGCGGCGCCCTTCATCGTCACCAACACCGGCCGCACGCTCAAGCCCGAGCAATTGGCCGTCACCTGGGACGCCATCCAGGGCCCTTGAGCGGGTTCAGGCGCTCGCGACGCGCCGCGCCGGGAACGGAACCACGTTGCCGCCCATCGCGGCGGCGTCGACCGCCGCCGAGCCCTTCGGCATGTCGTGCGCCAGCCGCTCCAGTCCGTCCCGAGCCACGTTCAGCAACGCGTTGACGCGCTCGACGCGGGCGCCGGCCGCCGGCATTTGGGCCAGGTCGTCCAGCGCGAGGTCGATGAGCGACGCGAGCCGCATGGCGATGTCTTCGTTTGAAAGCCGCATGATTGCCCCCGCAAATCGGGGGAAGCACACGCGAGTCGCGCCGGCCTGTCGATGACGGCGGCGCCACACGCCGCGGGAACCTCGCTCAGGAGCGCTCCAGGGCGGGGCCAAGCCTGGTCCCGATGCGGGGCGCCTCTTCCAGCACGAACCTGAGTTGCTCGGCCGTTTCGATCGTCCCCGGGCGAGCGGCGCGGACAAGCGCGACGGCCGCCTCGGGGGCGACTCCGGCATGGACGAGCAGCGTGGCCGCCATCGTGCCCGTGCGACCGAGCCCTGCTGCGCAGTGCAGCGCGACGCGCCCGCCGGCGGCGAGAACGGCGAGGAGCACAGGCGCGATGGACGCCCAGGCGACGATCGTGTCCGGGCCAGGGGCGCGCATGTCCGGAATGGGAACGTGACGCCATTCCATGCCATGCTCCGCCACGGCGCCGGGCAGGCCGGCCGCCCCAAGCCGCTCCCATTCGCCCATTTCCGTGAGCGTCACCAGAATGGACGCGCCCCAGTCCCGGATCCTCGCCAGATCGGCCGCCAGCGGGTCCGGCTCGCCTGCAATGGCGACCGGGCGCCGTCCGGGGCAGGGCGACATCCCGATCAGGCCGCCACGGGGCGGCGCTACGCAGTCGACAGCGGGGTGGGAGCCAGGTCTCTGCATTGGCATTGCAGCGGAAGCATGCCTGACGCCGACGCTGCGGCCAAGCCGGCCACCATCGGGTCGCGCCAGGGGCAGGGACAAAGGCCGCTCTTTCCCAAACCGTCGTAGCGCAGCGAAGCAATCAAGGGGCCGCGCAGTCCTTGATTGCTTCGCTGCGCTCGCAAGGACGGAAAGGGCCACGCAGGCCTTCTCCTCGACGAGCGCTACGACTGGTCGTGCTCGTCCTGGTCCAGGGGCGGCGGGTTCGGGCTCGTGGTCACGAGCGGCTTCGATTCGGGGGGAAGGGTCGTGGCGTAGGCGTTCGCCTCCTGTGGGGACGCGAACTCGCGCGCCGTTGCGCGCTCATAGTGAGGCTGTCCCTCGCCGCGCTCCAGGAAGTGCACGTAGTATCGGGTCTGTGCGGTGGGTCGATCCCGCAGGTCGGTCATCATGGTCACGCCTCCTGCTCCGGCAACGCCCGAGCGGAGACCCCGTTCCGCCCAGGCCTCCAGCGTATCCCCACTGGACCGGACGACGTGCATGAGGCGACAGCGCTGGCGGTCCCGGGAGGACTCGAACCTCCGACCTTCGGTTTAGGAAACCGCTGCTCTATCCTGCTGAGCTACGGAACCGCACGGCGTCCGTTTAGCACGAGGTCGCCGGGGCGCCAATGCGCTGACCTTCGGGGCGAGCGCGGGCCCGCTCTCGCGCCAGCGAGGTCGGGCGCAGCCGCATCCCGCGCCGGAGGTGCAGCCTCCGAGCGCAGAGGAACCTGCCAAAACGCAAGATTGCGGCCCTGCGGACACGCATCAGGCTTATCCCTTTCGAGCATGACCGCGGCCGCCGATCGTTTTCGTGCCCGAAAGGGCCGGCGAACGCCCCGAAATTGCGAGGGTCGGTCCGTTTCGGGCGAGGCTTAGATTTGCTCCCCGCCCCGCGCATCGCCGCCCAGAAGGGCGCCCCGCGGGGCGAAGAAGGGGGGAACGCCATGAAACGGTTCTGGACTGCCCTGGTCGCTGCAAGCCTCGTCCTCGCCTTACCGGAGTTCGCGGCGGCGCAGCGCTCTTCCACCGCCGCCCGCGAGGCGCGCTCGGCCAATGCCGGCGCGGTCGGCGTCATCTCGGGTGGGGCGAGCGGGACCTACATCCGTATCGCCGCAGACCTCGCCACCGTGCTGGACGGGGATGACCTGAGAATTCTGCCCGTCATCGGCCGCGGCTCTCTCCAGAACCTCAAGGACATCATGTTCCTGCGCGGCATCGACATCGGCATCGTGCAGATGGACGCGCGCGAGGCGATGAAGGACGCGGGCCTGGAGAACGAGGCCGAAAAGCGGTTGCGCTATATCGCCCGGCTCTACAACGAGGAGTTCCATCTGCTCGCGGGTCCGGACATCAAGGACATCCGCGACCTTGCGGGCCGCAAGGTCAACATCGACGTGCCGGGCAGCGGCACCAACCTCACGGCGCGCAACGTATTCGCGAAGCTGGGCGTCAGCCCCGAGTTCGTCACGAACGACCAGGCGACCTCCTATGAAAAGCTCCGGGCTGGGGAGATCCAGGCCGTGGCCTATGTGGCGGGCCGCCCCGTCCGCGCCATGGCGGACTTTCAGGAGGGTGGGTACCACCTCCTGGCGATTCCCTTCGAGGGGGACATCGCCGAGTCGTATCTCCCTGCGAAATTCTCGGCCTCCGACTATCCCCGCCTGGTGCAGCCTGGCGGAACCGTCGACACCGTGGCTGTCGGAAGCATCCTGGCCGTCTTCAACTGGCCCCGGGACACCGACCGATACCGCCGCATCAGGCGCTTCGTGGACGCCTTCTTCGGGCGCTTCGACGAGTTCCAGCAGCCGGCCCGTCACCCGAAATGGAAGGACGTCAGCCTCGCGGCGGAGGTTCCGGGCTGGAAGCGCTTCAAGCCCGCGCAAGATTGGCTCGACCGGCAGGGGGAGTCCGCCGGAAAGGCCCATCCGGCGCCAGCCGGCCGGCGCGCGGAGCTCGGCCCGTCCTCCTGGCGGCATCCTTCGGATCTGTTGACGACCTCGCGACTCCAGCCCTGAGGGAGGGTGGCATGACGCTCGATGCGATCAACGCCGAGGCCCGGGGCGGCCAGGACGTCCTGCTGCATGACCGCAGGCGCGGAGCCTTCGCCGTGGGACGGTGGTCCGAGCAACACCACGCGTGGATCGACGGGGGAGACGAACTTCTGCCGATCTCGCCTACCCATTGGGCGGCGCTGGGCCCAGGCTACATCGGCAAGGCGCGCCGCCGCGGCATGCGCGCGAGCGGCGTCCTGGCCTGCGTGCTCGTCGCCCTGGGGGCGGGAGCCGCAGGTGGCCTGCGATGGAACAATCTCCGCGTGATGCTCCTGGAGCACGGGCGCTACAGGCCGGCCAGCCTGGCCGAAGCGGTTGGGCCTACGCCGCCGACGAATCCGGGCGTGGCGCCCACCTTCCTCGCGCCCGGCCTGGCCGCGATCCTTCCGCTGGTCGAGGACGACCCGTCGGGTTCGGACGCTGAGCGGCCTGGGCTGGAACGGGAGCGGCGCCGCGCGCTCCTGGCCGAGAAGGACGCCGCGTTCCTGCGACAGGAACTGGAGCGCGTCCGTGCGCGCCTCGCCCAGCGGGACACGCAGCCCCGAGCTTCCTCCGCCGAAGGCAGGTCTCGGTCGGAGGAACTGGCCAAGGACCTCGCCGACGAGCGCCACACGTCCGAGACCCTCATGAAGCAGATGGCGCAGGCCAACGCAGCGCACGCCACCACCGTCCAGGCCTGGATCGCCGCGCGCGACGCCGCGGACCGGGAGCGGCGGCGGGCCGAGGCGCTGGAGCGGCAGCTGGCCTCCGCCACGGCTGCGCCGGCGGCCGCGGAGGCCGCGCTCGCCGAGGCGAAGGCGCAGGCCCAGGCCCAGGCCGAGCGCGCGGATGCGGCGGCTGTCGAGCTCGCGCAGGCGCGCGACCGCGTCGCCTCCCTGGAGAACGACCTCACGGCCGCGCAGGCGGCGGCCTCCGCGGCCGCCGAACGGG
>NZ_PVZS01000021.1 GCF_003004785.1 Alsobacter soli | reverse complement strand
CGCGAGCGCAGCGAAGCGATCCAGGGGGGGCACAGGCCTTGGACGCCGGCGCGCAGGGACCCTGGATCGCTGCGTCGCTGCGCTCCTCGCAAGAAAGTGAGAGGCGGGGACGCAGGGACAAGGCGCAGGGGCGCGCTTCTCCACCGTCATCCCCGGGCTTGTCCCGGGGATCCACGCGCTGCGGCGAGGCGTGGATGGCCGGGACGAGCCCGGCCAGGACGGTTTTCCGTCATCGCGAGCGCAGCGAAGCGATCCAGGGGGGGCACAGGCCTTGGACGCCGGCGCGCAGGGACCCTGGATCGCTGCGTCGCTGCGCTCCTCGCAAGAAAGTGAGAGGCGGGGACGCAGGGACAAGGCGCAGGGGCGCGCTTCTCCACCGTCATCCCCGGGCTTGTCCCGGGGATCCACGCGCTGGGGCGAGGCGTGGATGGCCGGGACGAGCCCGGCCATGACGGTTTTTCCGTCATCGCGAGCGCAGCGAAGCGATCCAGGGGCGCAGGCCTTGGACGCCGGCGCGCAGGGACCCTGGATCGCTGCGTTGCTGCGCGCCTCGCAAGGACGGAGGCTACTGGGCCATGGCCGTGCGGGCGGGGGAGGACTGTTCCAGCCGGCTCGCGAGGCTGACGCCGCCGACGCGGCAGGTTCCGGCCGCAAGGCCCGGGCCTTCCATGTGGTAGCGGCAGTTCACCGTCTTCCAGCGCACGTTGAGATCGAGGCGTGTGGTCGCGCGGACGGAGCAGGGCTCCGATACGCCGTCCAGGCGCCGGCAGTCGCCCGCGGGCGGGGGCGGCAGGTCGGTGAGGCGGATGCGAAGGTCGCCGGCGTCCAGGGTCTGGGCGTCCAGCGCGGCGAGCCGCGTGAAGTCGCGCTCCAGCTCCTGGGGCGGGGGCGGAGGGAGGGCCTTCACCAGCAGCGCGCGGGCGGCCTCGAGCGAAGCCTCGTCGGCCGCGCGGGCCTGGGCCGCCTCGAGGCGCCGTTTGTGGGCGGGCCACAGCGCGACGGGCGCGGCGGCCTTGAACCCTGCCTCATCGGCGTCTTGCATGAGGCGGGCCGCGGAGACCGCCCAGGTCGCCGCGATGGCCAGGCAGGTGATGGCGGCGGTCCGCGCGCCCGCCTGGAGGGTCAGCGCCGCCTGGGGGGCGCGGCGTTCGAGGTCGAAGTGGCTTCGGGTCCGCATGGTCGGGCCTCGTGACTGATGCCAACTATAAAAGCGTTTTAGTTATTGGTCGTGTATTCGAAAAATCCTTCAAATTACGTTCGTTGTCGCGAATTGGGTCGGGCGTATACGCTGACAGGCCACAGAGTGAACGAGAGGTTATCAGGGTATATTGGAAGAATGCGGGGCAGAGCGATCAATTCGAGCGACCGTCTGTTGTAATCTATTTAGCATTTACGCTGGCTCTTTGATCGAATTCAGATCCCGTTAACTGGCGTGCGGTGAGGTCCATGCACAACTAATGAGCGAGAACCGTTGTGCGCTCCTCCACTCTCGTCATGCTGGGCCTCGCCGTCGTCGTCGGCGCTGTGGCCATCGTCTCCGGCAAGATCTGGCTCGATCGCCAATCCGCCATGCGGTTGCGCGAGATGCGCGCCCAATCGGGACCCGCCCCCGCCAGCCGGACCATCGTCGTGGCGGCCATGCCGCTGCGCTACGGGACGGAAATCGCCCGCCAGCACCTGCGCGAGGTGCGCTGGGCTGAGGGCGAGGTCCCCAAGGGGGCCTTCGCCCACATCGACGACCTGCTCGACGGCAAGACCCGGCGGGTCGCCCTCGCGCCCATGGATGAATTCGAGCCGGTGCTGAAGAACAAGGTCACCGGCCCTGGCCAGCGCGCCAGCCTGACCGCGCTGATCGAGCCCGGCATGAAGGCCGTGGCGGTCCGCGTCAACGACATCAACGGCGTCGCCGGCTTCATCCTGCCGGGCGAACGGGTGGACGTGATGCTCACCCGGACGCTGGACAAGGGCGACGCCTTCACGGACGTGCTGCTGCAGAACGTGCGTGTGCTCGCGGTCGACCAGACCGCCGACGAGCGGGCCGACAAGCCCGTGCTGTCCAAGGCGGTCACCATCGAGGTCGCGACCGGCGACGCCCAGAAGCTCTCCCTGGCCGCGACCGTGGGCGCCCTCAGCCTCGCGCTGCGCGCGGCCGGCGAGACCGCCTCCGAAGTCGCCGGGCGCGTGACGGTCGAGAGCCTGACCAGCCCCACCCCCGCGCCCCGGCCGGCGCTGGCCTCGACGGTGGCGACCGTCCGGCCCGTGGTGGCGGACGCCCGCCGGACGCTCACCGTGGGCGTGACGCGCGGGCTCAAGCGCCAGGAATACAGCATCCCCTCCGCCTCCTCGCCCGAGGAGCAGACGGTTGTGACGGCGACCACGATCGGAGCCGTCCAGCCATGAAGGACGTCGCACCCATGACGCGCCCCATCCCCCGCTCGCGCGCCGTCTGCGCCCTGGGACTCGCCGCCGCGCTGCTGGCGGGAGCCGCAGGCCCGGCGAACGCCGACGAGCCCCGCGCCGCGGCGCTCGGGCAGGTGTCCTCCGCCCAGGTGATCCAGGGCAAGTCGAAGACCGTGCAGCTGGCGCGGCCCTTCGTCGACCTGGTTGTGGGCGACCCGGAGGTCGCGGACGTGATGCCGTTGACCGATCGCAGCCTCTACGTGCTCGGCAAGAAGGCCGGGACCACCAACGTCTCGGTCTATGACGGCCTCAAGCAGCTCATCGGGGTGGTCGAGGTCGAGGTGACCTACAACACGCCGCGGCTCACGCAGGACATCGACCGCCTCGGCTCCGGAGGCGCCCGGGTCTCCACCGCCAACGGCAAGACCGTGCTGTCCGGCGACGTGGACGACGGCGTGGCCGCAGCCCGCGCGGTGAACCTGGCCCGGCAATACGGCCCCGAGGTGCTGAACGCCATGCAGGTGCGCAGCCCCCAGCAAGTGATGCTTGAGGTGCGCTTCGTCGAGGCCTCGCGCTCGGCCGGCCGGGACCTCGGCGTCAACTGGCAGGCGGTCGGCAACAATTTCGGCAATCCCGCCAAGGGCGCCTGGAACTTCGCCGCCGCGAGCGGCACGGGCGCCCTGGCGTCCGGCGCCGCGCCCTTCGGCGCGGTGATCGGCCGCGTGCTGTCGAGCGGCGTGCAGGCGGACGTGCTGGTCCAGGCCCTGGAGCAGCGCGGCCTCGCCCGCCGGCTCGCCGAGCCGAACCTGATCACGATGTCGGGCGAGAAGGCGAGCTTCCTGGCCGGCGGCGAGTTTCCCATCCCGGTCCAGGCGGACCAGGGGCGCGTCACCGTCGACTACAAGAAGTTCGGCGTGGGGCTGACCTTCACCCCCACCGTGCTGACCAACGGCGTCATCAATCTCCGGATCGAGCCGGAGGTGAGCCAGCTCGACCTCAACAACGCGGTGCGGACTGCCGGCGTCGCGGTCCCAGCCCTCATCGTGCGGCGCGCCTCGACGGTGATCGAGCTGCGCGACGGGCAGAGCTTCGCCATCGCCGGCCTGCTGCAGAGCGTCAACGAGGAAACCCAGCAGGCGCTGCCGTGGCTGGCCGACGTGCCGGTGCTCGGATCGCTGTTCCGCTCGGCCTCCTTCGAGAAGAAGGAGACGGACCTCGCCATCATCGTCACGCCGCACCTGGTGCGGCCCGCGCGGCCCGGCGAGCGCCTGCGCACGCCCCTGGACCAGACCCAGGCGGCCAACGACGTCGACCGCTTCCTGCTCGGCCGGACCGGCGCGCCTGCGGCGCGCCCCGTGAAGGCCGGCGGCTACATCCTGGAAAGCAAGAGGGCCCGCGATGCGGTCGTGCAGTGAGCAACTCGCCCTGGCGGCGATCCTGAGCCTGCTTGTCGCCGGCTGCCAGGACAACCTGGAGCGGCGCGACACGATCAGCCTCGCCGCTGGCGACGCGATCGAAGCCAACAAGGCGATCCACATCATCGATCCCTGGCCGGCCCGCTCCGTCGACACGCGCATCCCGACCAGCGCCCGCCGGGTGGCGGACGCCATCGAGCGCTATGAGGCCCGGGCCAATGGGCCGGCCGTGATCGCGCCGGGGCCGCTTCCCCTCGCGCCCATGCCGATCGCGCCCACCGGGGTCGTCACGCCATGAGCCTGCGGCGGCTCCTCGCCGACGAGGGCGGCAGCATCGCCATCCCGATGGCGGTGGCGCTGCCCGTGATCGCCGCGGCCGCCATGCTGGTGGTGGACGGCGGGCGGCTGTTCAACCTGCAGACCTCGGTGCAGACCAGCGCCGACGCCCTGGCGCTCGCAGGCGCCGCGGAGCTCGACGGCAAGCCGGACGCCATCCAGCGCAGCAACGCCGCCATCGCCGCCCTGGTGCGCAACGATCCGCGGTTCGGCGCGGCCGGCGGCCGCATCGGCGCCCAGGGCGTTCGGTACCTGACGGGGCTGCCGACGAGCGACGCCACGGCGATCGGCTCTGCCTACCAGACGACGGACCCGGCCCGGGCGGCGCTGGTGGAGGTCACGACCCAGCCGGTGGGCTTCGGCTCGGTGTTCGCCAAGGCGGCGGGGGCGGTCGGGTTGCCGACCGCCGTGTCCGCCAAGGCCGTGGCGGGCTTCGACAGCGTGGCCTGCAACGTCACGCCGCTCTTCATGTGCAACCCGTTCGAGGGCTCCTCGACGACCCTGTTCACGGCCGCTCGGGACCCGAGCTTCAAGCGGCGGCTCATCGCCATGAAGGCGAAGGGCTCGCAATATGGCGCCGGCAACTATGGCTACCTGCAGCCGGCCTACGGCACCGGCGGTTCGGCCGTGAAGGAGTCTCTGGCGGTGGACCGCCCGAAGGGCTGCTACCGGCAGTCCGGCGTGGAGCTGCAGACGGGCAACATCTCGTCCACGGCCGAGGCGCTCAACGTGCGCTTCGACCTTTATTCAGGCAATTTCTCGGGCTCGCGGGGCGACCCCTCGTACCGGCCGGCCCAGAATGTCCGGAAAGGCTTCACGGGGCCCAGCTGCAATCCGAGCGTGGCCTACGATCCCACCCAGTCGCCGACGGCCTCCGCCAACCTGGGCAAGCCGCTCGGGCTTCCGCGGGACACGTGTTTCCTCGACGGGCGGACCTGCACCTACGGCGGCAGCGCGGTGGCCGGGCGCATCGGCGACGGCGACTGGGACTTCGAGACCTACTGGACCCGCACCTATGGGGGCGGCTTCCCCAATGGCTGGTCCAACACGAACCGGCCGAGCCGCTACGACGTCTATCGCTACGAGCTCGACAACGATCTGCAACTCCGGCTGACCGCGGGCGCCAGCGCCAAGGAGAGCGGTGCGCCCGCCTGCTACACGGGCGGGCCCTCGACGCTCTCCGACGACCCGGACCGCCGCACCTTCGTGGGCGCGATCATCGACTGCGCCGCCGCCGCGGCGGCCGGGCAGCTCACGGGCTCCTCGGGCGGCGTCATCCCGGTGACCGCCTACGGCCGGTTCTTCCTCACTGAGCCCATGGACAAGAACGACGGCACGATCTGGGCCGAGATGGTGGAGCTGGTGGAGCCGGGCACGGCCAGCGCCCGCGGCATCATCCGCGACAGCGTGGAGCTCTACCGGTGAGCGGCGCGCGGGTGGGCCTCCTCCGGGACGAGCGCGGCGCCGTGGCGGTGGAGGCGGCGCTGGTGCTGCCGCTGGTGATCGCCTTCGCCTTCGCGATCTTCGAGTTCGGCCGCATCTTCTACGACTACGAGCTGGCCCAGACGGGCGTGCGGGACGCCGCCCGCTTCCTCGCCCGCATGCCGGACCCGCACGCCGCGGAGGCGCAGGCCAAGGCGCTCGCCGTGACGGGCTCGCCGACGGGCTCCGGGCCGGCGCGCGTGGCGGGCTGGACCGTGGGCCAGGTGAGCGTCACCTACGAGACGACGCCCAACCCGCCGGATCCCAGCACGGGACTGCGCGCCTTCCGGGGCGCCGACCCTTTGACCGTCGTCCGGGTCTCGACCCGCATCCCGCACCCGGGCTTCGGTTTGCTGGGCGTGCTCGGGCTCGGCCCCGTCACCCTGGCGACCAACCACGCGGAGCGCTCCATTGGCGGCTAGGCGATCCCTCCGCGCGTTCCGGCGAGACGAGTCCGGCGCGAGCATGGCCGAGTTCGGCCTGATCGCCTCCGTGGTGATCCTGGTGCTGATCGGCACGCTCGATTTCGGCGTGGCCTTCTGGCAGTGGAACCAGGCCACCAAGGCGCTGCAGCTCGGGGCGCGCCTCGCCGCGACCTCCGACCCGGTGTCGTCCGACCTGAAGACCTGGGACGGCACGTCCGGCTCGGTCGCCCCGGGCGATCCGATGCCTTATTTCGAGCGCCGCTGCAGCGGGGCCACGGCCACCTGCGCCAACGGGACCTTCGACGCGACCGCGCTGAACACCATCGTGTACGGCCGCGGCCAGACCTCGTGCCCGGCCACGCCGACGGGCCTGCCCGGCATGTGCAGCGTGTTCCCTCGGGTCAAGCCGCAGAACGTCGCCATCGACTACGTGCAAACCGGGATGGGCTTCGCCGGGCGCCCGGGCGGGCCCGTGCCCACCATCACCCTGCGGCTCGTGGGCATGACCTACGACTTCCTCGTCCTCAACCGCCTGCTGCACCTGCCGCGGCTTAGCATGGCGAACCTGTCCGTCACCACCACGGCCGAAGACATGGCCGGTCGCTGATCCTCGCACCCGAGCATCCCATGCATCCCGACACTCAGAAGCAGTCCTCCGTCCTCCTCATCGGCCCGGAGCAGGGCCTCCTCGACGGCGTCGCCGGCGTGCTCGCCCCCGTGCAGAACGTGCAGCCCGTGCTGATCGTCGGCCCGGTGGAGCAGTCCGCCCGCGACCCGCGCCTCGCCGAGGCCGCTGTGGTCGTGGTCGACCTCGACCCGCGCCGCTCCGAAAGCCTGGCGGGGCTGCGCACGCTCATGACGAGCGTCAGCCCGGGCGCGCCTGTCATCGTGCTCACCGACTCCTTCGACGACGGGCTTGCCCGCTGGTTCCTGCAGATCCGGGTGGCGGACTTCCTGCGCAAGCCCGTGCAGCCCAAGGACGTGCTGCGCTCCTGCGTGCAGGCGCTCCGGGCGGGGCAGGGGCTCCCCGAGCAGTCGGGCCGCATCCACGCGCTCCTGCCGGCGCTGGGCGGCGTGGGCAACACGACCCTCGCCATCGAGACCGCCATGATCCTGCTGCGCGAGGGCAAGGAGCCCTCGACCTGCCTGGTCGACCTCGATTTCCAGAGCAGCTCCTGCGCCGAGTACCTCGATATCCAGCCGCGGCTGAACCTGGAGGAGGTGGGCCAGTTTCCGGAGCGCATGGACCAGCAACTCCTGGAGGTGATGCTCAGCGTCCACGGCTCCGGCCTCGCGGTGCTCGCCGCCCCCGGGCGCCCGGCCCAGCCGAACGACGTCAGCCCCGACTTCGTGCTGCGCATGCTGGATGTCGTGTCGGCCCGGTTCCGCAACGTGGTCATCGACCTGCCGCGGCGCTGGGACCCATGGACGGACGCCGTGCTGGGCGGCTCCAACGCCGTGTTCGTGGTGACCGACATGACGGTGCCGGGCCTGCGCCAGGGGCGCAACCTGGCCAAGGCCATCGCTGAGCGGCTGCCGGAGGTGGAGCCGCGGGTCGTGGTCAACCGCTTCCAGCAAACCTCGCTGTTCGGCACGGGGCTCCGCAAGGCGGACGCAGAGAGCGCGTTGGGCAAGGTCTTCGCCGGCGCCGTCGCGAACAACTACGCCCTCGTGCGCGAGGCCATCGACCGCGGCCTGCCGCTGGAATCGGTGAAGGCCGGGAACACGGTCACGGCGGATCTCCGAAAGATCGTGCTCGCCCCCGACCGGCCCTGATCGGCCGGAAATGGGCCGATACGCGCAATTTTAAATTGCATTCGCCCGGGCCTTTCACACCTGCGCGGGCAGGATGCGCGAAACCCTCCAGACGCCCCGTTGAGCATGCTTGGACGTTTCTCGAACCGCCGCTCCGCCGTCGCTCCCGCCTGGGCTCCCGAGCCCCCTCCGCCGGCCGCTCCGGCGCCGGCGGCCGCCGCCGCTGAGTCGGCCTATCCGATCCCGGTCGAGGGGCCAGCGCCCGCCCCGGCGGTCGCTCCCGAGCCGGCGCAAGTCCCGCCGCCCGCGGCGGCGCCCACGCCCACGCCCGCTCCTCCGCAGCCCGCCTATGTGGCGCCGGCCGCGCCCGCGCATGCTGACGCGCCGAACGCGCGCCTGCTGGACGCCAAGATCCGTCTCCACAAGCGGCTGATCGACGAGCTCAACCTGGCCAGCCTGGAGAAGCTGCCGGAGCAGGAGATGCGCCGGGAGATCCACGGCATCATCTCCGGCTGGGTGGTGGCGGAGCGCCTGCCGCTCAACGCCAAGGAACTCGACGCCTTCGTCTCCGAAGTGCTGGACGAGATGACGGGCCTCGGCCCGCTGGAGCCGCTGCTGCGGGACCCCAGCATCGCCGACATCCTGATCAACGGGCACCAGAACGTCTTCGTCGAGCGCCGCGGCGTGCTGGAGCAGGTGCCCTCGCTGTTCAAGGACGAGGCGCACCTGATGCGCATCATCCAGAAGATCGTCTCCGCGGTGGGCCGCCGCGTGGACGAGTCCAGCCCGCTCTGCGACGCGCGCCTGGCCGATGGATCGCGCTTCAACTGCGCGGTGCGTCCCATCGGCGTGGACGGCCCGCTGGTCTCCATCCGCAAGTTCTCCAAGTCGAAGCTGTCGCTGGAGAAGCTGGTAGAGATCGGCGCCGTTCGGCCGCAGATGGCGGAACTGCTCGCCGCCGCCGTCAAGGCCCGGATCACCACCATCGTGTCGGGCGGCACGGGCTCGGGCAAGACGACCATGCTGAACGCGCTCTCCGCGTTCATCTCGCCCACCGAGCGCCTGATCACCATCGAGGACGCGGCGGAACTGCAGCTGCAGCAGCCGCACGTGGCCCGCATGGAGACGCGGCCGCCGAACCTGGAAGGGAAGGGCGAGATCCGCCAGCGCGACCTCGTCAAGAACGCGCTGCGCATGCGGCCCGAGCGCATCATCCTCGGCGAGTGCCGCGGCGAGGAGGCGTTCGACATGTTGCAGGCCATGAACACGGGCCACGAGGGCTCCATGGCCACAATCCACGCCAACAACCCGCGCGAGGCCATCTCGCGCCTGGAGCAGATGATCGGCATGGCCGGCCTGCCGCTCAGCCAGCAGTCCATCCGCGGCCAGATCTCGGCGGCGGTGCGCATGATCGTGCAGCTGCAGCGCCTGTCGGACGGCAAGCGCCGTGTCACCTCCGTGGCCGAGATCACCGGCATGGAAGGCGACATCATCCAGATGCAGGAGATCTACAAGTTCGTGCGCACGGGCACGGACCCGGACGGCACGATCCACGGCCACCACGTCGCCACGGGTATCCGTCCGCGCTTTCTCCAGGATCTCACCGCCCACGGCGTGAACATCCCGCCGTCGCACTTCGACCCCTCGAAGCCGCTCTGACCCCATGCTCGGGCTCGACTTCGATCCGCTCTACGTCGTCCTCGGCTTCGCGGCCCTCGCCGCCGTGCTCGTGGCCGAGGCGGTGTACCTGCTGGTCTACGACAAGAAGGACTACCGCTCCCGCGTGAACCGGCGCCTCGCGCTGGGACGCGAGGGCGGCGGACCCGAGCGCGTGCTCGTCCAGCTGCGGCGCGAGCGTGGGCTCGGCGCCGACGGCCGGGCGGCCTGGTCCGGAATGCTGCACCGCATGGTGCTGCAATCGGGAGTGCGGGTCGGCCCGCCGCTCGTCGCGACGCTGGCGGCGCTGCCGCTGGCCGCGGGCCTGGGGGCCTCCGTGTTCTACGGCGACCTGGCGCTTGCTCTGGCCGCCGCCCTGCTGGCCGGGACGGCGCTGCCGCTCCTCGGCCTGCTGTTCCTGCGCAAGCGGCGGCAGAACAAGTTCGCCGAGCAGCTCCCGCAGGCGATCGACGTGGTCGTGCGCAGCCTGCGGGCCGGCTACCCGGTGCCGATCGCCGTCTCCATGGTGGCGCGCGAGATGCCCGACCCGCTGGGCTCCGAGTTCGGCATGATCGCCGACGAGATCACCTACGGGGCCGATCTCGAGGGCGCCATGCGCAGCATGCTGGCGCGGGTGGGCCAGGAAGACCTGGCGCTCTTCGTCACCTCCGTGGCGATCCAGTCCACCACGGGCGGCAACCTCGGGCAGATCCTGGAGAACCTCGCCAAGGTGATCCGCGAACGCTTCAAGATGCGGCGCAAGGTGAAGGGCCTGTCGGCCGAGGGCAAGGTCGCGGCCATGATCCTCAACGCCATGCCGGTGTTCGTGTTCACCTCCATCAACGTGATCAGCCCGGACTTCTACGGCGACGTCTGGGGGCAGCCGTCGGCGCCCTACGTGCTGGGGGGATCGGTCGGCTGGATGATGCTGGGCAACGCCATCATGTGGCGCATGATCAACTTCAAGTTCTGAGGCGCCCATGGATCCGACCGAGTCCGATCTCGCCGGCGCCGTCGACACCGACATCCTGCTGGGCGTTGGCCTGGCGGTGCTGGTCCTGGCGGCGCTGGGTGCGGTGCTGTGGACGCTGCTGCGCGTGCGCCGGCAGGTGCGCCGCCGCGCCGCCGCCGACACAGCGGAGGCCGCTCCGCGCGAGGGCGGGACGGCGCTCGCCCGCATCTCCGCCGCGATGCAGCCGATGCTGGACGGGGCCGACCCGCGGGAGCAGCGGGCGCTGCGCCAGCGGCTGATCCAGGCGGGATTTCACGCCTCGGGCGCGCCAGCGCTGTTCTTCGCGGCGCGCTTCGGCGGAGCGATCGGGGGAGCGCTGCTCACCTTCCTGGCGCTGTGGCTCACGGAAGCGGAGGTCAACACCCTTCTGTGGACCACGGCCGCGGCCGGGGCGGGCTATTTCGCGCCGAACGTCTATCTCAACCGGATCATCTCCAAGCGGCTGGCGTCCTACCGCATTGGTTTCCCGGACTTCATGGACCTCATGGTCGTCTGCGCCGAAGCCGGGCTACCGCTCGAGGCGGCGATCGACCGCATCTCGCGGGAGCTCGTCCAGTCCTACCCGTGGCTGGCCGAGAACCTGGCCATGGTGTCGCTGGAGATCCGGGCCGGCACGCCGATGGCGGACGCCCTGAACCGCCTGGGGCTGCGCCTCGGGCTCGAAGAAGCCATGACGTTCGCGGCGCTTCTGCAGCAGTCGACGGAGCTGGGCGCCAGCCTGTCCCAGTCGCTGCGGGTCTATTCCGATGAAATGCGCCACAAGAGAATGTCTCGCGCCGAAGAAAAAGCCTACGCGTTGCCCGCGAAGCTTGTGGTGCCGTTAACGGTTTTCGTTTTCCCTGTTCTGATCGTGACGCTGCTCTACCCGGCGGGCGTCCGCATCATGGCCTCCTTCGCCAATCAGTGAACCCATGCCCCTAGCATTCCTCCGACCGATCGCCCTCTGCGCGGCAGCGGCGCTTCCGCTCGCCGCCTGCAACACCGTGACCGCCACGGGCGAGGTCGCGCCCGCCGTCGCGGCCGAGGCCGCCCCGGCGCTCGCCGCGGCTCCCGCCGACCCGGCGGCGCGCGACCTGGAGCTGGGGCGCCAGCATTTCGCCGGCGGGCGGTTCGGGCTGGCCGAGCTGCATTTCCGCCGTGCGGTGGAGAGCCCCGGTTCGACCGCCGAGGCCTGGCTCGGCCTGGCCGCCTCCTATGACCAGCTGAGGCGCTACGACCTCGCGGACCGCGCTTATCTCCGCGCCGAGCAGCTCGGGGGCCGCACGGCGACCTACCTCAACAATCGCGGGTACTCCTACCTGCAGCGCAAGAACTACAAGCTCGCCAGCCTGAACCTGTCAGAGGCGCTGGCGAAGGACCCCGGCAACGAGGAGATCCTGGCGAACCTGCAGGACCTCGACACGCAGGCGCGCGGGACCCTCGCCAGGAGGCGCTGAGCGCTCACTCGAACAGCTCGGGGTGCTCGGCCTCGGCCCGGGGGAGGGCGCGCAGGATCTCCGTGAGGTGCAGGCGCATGGTCTCGGCGGCGCCATCGGGATCGCGCCGGTCCACCGCGTCCATGATGGCCCGGTGTTGCCCCACGAGATGCAGCATCGCTTCCGCGTCCGGAACCGTAAGCTGGCAGGCCCGGTCGAGATGGGCCTTGATGTCGCGCAGCGCCTCCCAGGCGAGGCCGCAGCCGGCTCCCTCGGCCAGCGCCACATGAAAGGCGTGGTCGGCCCGGGCGAACCCGTCGTGGTCGCCCCGCGCGGCCGCCTGCTCCTGGATGGCGAGCAGGTCTCCTGTGCGGCGGCGCTGCTCGGGATTGAAATGCTCGCAGGCCCGGCGGGCGACCGCCGTCTCGACCGCCTCGCGAACGAAGCGCGCCTCCATCAACTTCGCCACGGAAATCCTGGACACCACCGTGCCCCGCTGGGGCAGGATCTCGACCAGCCGCATGCGGGCGAGGCCAATCAGCGCCTCGCGCACGGGCTGGCGGGAGACCCCGTGCCGCTGCGCCAGATCGTGCTCGGAGAGGCGGGAGCCGGGACGCAGCTCAAGCGTCAGGATGGCGCGCCTCAGCGCGCTCTCGACCGCCTGCGCCGCCGAGGATGAGGGTTGTCCGCTCACGATCCTGCTCCGCTTGCGCGTGTTCGCCAAAGTTGGCATACGCTACCATACAAGATGGCCGGAGCCCAAGCGGGTAGGCCGGCAGACCTGAAGGCGCGGCGCTCGCGCCCGCACAATGAGCAAGGGAAAGAGACGGTCCATGACCGAGATCGACGTACGCCAGGCGTCCCACCCCGAAGCAGTCCGCTATTTCGACACGGAGGAGCTGCGCCATCACTTCCTGGTCGAGACGGTCTTCGTCCCCGGCGAGATCGCGCTGACGTACAGCCACGTGGACCGGTTCGTGCTCGGCGGCGCCATGCCGACGGGCGCGGCCCTGAAGCTCGAGACCTCCAAGCCGATCGGGCAGAAGACCTTCCTCGCCAAACGGGAGCTGGCCGCCATCAACATCGGCGGCGGCGGCCGCATCACGGTGGACGGGCAGGCCTATGACATCGGGCCGAGGGACAGCCTGTATGTCGGCATGGGCGCCGACGACGTGCGCTTCGAAAGCCTGGACGCCAACGCCCCGGCCAAGTTCTACCTGCTCAGCGCCCCGGCGCACGCGACGTATCCCACCCGCAAGATCGCCCTCGAGGAGGCCCGCAAGGTGCCGCTCGGCGCCGAGACCTCGGCCAACAAGCGGGTCATCCACCAGATCATCCACCCCGACGTGCTGCCCACCTGCCAGCTCGTCGCCGGCATGACGCTGTTCTCGCCCGGCAGCGTGTGGAACACCATGCCGTGCCACACCCACGACCGGCGCTCCGAGGTCTACCTCTACTTCGATCTGCCCGAGGACCAGCGCGTGTTCCACATGATGGGCGAGCCCACGGAAACGCGGCACCTCGTCGTGGCCAACGAGCAGGCGATCCTGTCGCCGGGCTGGTCGATCCACGCCGGCGTGGGCACGGCGAGCTACGGCTTCATCTGGGCCATGGCGGGCGATAACCAGGACTTCACCGACATGGACATGGTCCCCATGTCCGAGCTGCGGTGAGCGCCATGGGGAACCCCTTCGACCTGACCGGCCAGACGGCCATCGTGACCGGCGCCAACACCGGCATCGGGCAGGGCATCGCGGTGGCGCTGGCCCGGGCCGGCGCGGCGGTCGCGGCCGTGGGCCGCTCGTCCATGGCGGAGACGCAGCGCCTCGTGGAGGATGCGGGCGCGCCCTTCCTGGAGATCCGGGCCGACCTCGGCACGCTGGAGCCGGTGGAGCGCATCGTCGCCGAGACGCTCGCCTGGCGCGGGCGCATCGACACGCTGGTGAACAACGCCGGCATCATCCGCCGCGCCGACGCCCTCGACTTCACCGAGCAGGACTGGGACGACGTCATGAACGTCAACCTGAAGTCCGTGTTCTTCCTGTCCCAGGCGGTGGCGCGCCACATGGTGTCGCGCGAGGGCGGCGGGCGCATCGTCAACATCGCCTCGCTGTTGTCCTTCCAGGGCGGCATCCGCATCCCGTCCTACACGGCGTCCAAGAGCGGGCTGGCGGGCCTCACGCGCCTCCTGGCGTGCGAATGGGCCGGCAAGGGGATCAACGTCAACGCCATCGCGCCGGGCTACTTCGTGACCAACAACACGGAGGCGCTGCGGCAGGACGCGGTCCGCAGCGAGCAGATCCTGGCCCGCATCCCGGCCGGGCGCTGGGGCGACCCGTCCGACATCGGCGGCGCGGCCGTGTTCCTGGCCTCGCCGGCGGCCGCCTACGTGCACGGGATCGTGCTGCCGGTGGACGGCGGCTGGCTGGCTCGCTGAGGCCCGGGCGGAGGGCCTGGCCGGGCCCTCCCGCTGCCTGTCCGGCGGGACTTCCAAGGGGGCGCGAGTCGCCCTTTGGCAACACTCGGAGACCCCCTTCCGACAACTTTGATTGTGTCCTCGTTATCCACAACCGATGGGGTTGTGGGCCCGTTGCGGCGACGCCTGCTTAACCATATGGCTGGCGTTGCTTGGGGGACGCAAACAATGACCACCAGAGACCGCATGCTCGCCGAATGGGCCGCCACGATCGCCGTCTGCGACCGGGAGCTCGAGCCCTACGCGATGAAGCCCGACCATTGGTTCTCTGGCCAGCGCGACTGCTCGCTGGACGAGACGGTCGGCTACATCCTCCATGTGCGCGACACGCTTGCGCACCTGACCGAGAGCGTCCTCGAAGGGCGCATCTGAGGCCCCAGGGCGTCGCCGCCCACCCCGCAGCGTGACTTCAGGCGTGGCTCTTGGCCCGCCTGATGGCGGACCAGACGCGCTCGGGCGTGGCCGGCATGTCCAGGTGGGTGACGCCGAGGGGGCGCAGTGCGTCCAGGACGGCGTTGATCACCGTGTGCGGCGCCGCGATGGCGCCGGCCTGGCCGACGCCCTTGGCGCCGATCGGGTTCGCGTTGGTGGGGATCTCCACGAAGGTCACCGCGAAGGGCGGCAGGTCCGCCGCCCGCGGCGCCTGGTAGTCCATGAAGGTGGCCGCCAGCATCTGGCCGGTCTCGTCCTCGTAGCGGGCCTCCTCCATGAGCGCCTGCCCGACGCCCTGGGCGACCCCGCCATGCAGCTGGCCTTCCGTGAGCAGCGGGTTCACGAGGCGCCCATAGTCGTCGACAGCCACGTAGGACAGGAGCGCGACCGCGCCCGTTTCTGGATCGACCTCCACCTCCGCCACGTGGCAGCCGTTCGGGAAGGTGTAGGCGTCGCAGAGATGGTGGCCGTGGCCTTCCAACGCCTCCTCCGGCGCGAGGGCGGCTGCGATCTCGGCCAGCTCCATGCGCCGCTCCGGGCCGCCATGGGACCGGATCACGCAGGCGCCGCCCTCGAAGGAGACGTCGGCGGGCGCCGCCTGGGTGAGCCGGGCGGCATGCTCCCGCGCCTTGGCGACGAGGTCTTCCACAGCCAGCACGATCGCGCCGCCGCCCATGTGCAGCGAGCGCGCGCCGCCGTGTCCGCCGCCGCGCGGGACCACGCGGGTGTCGCCCTGCACCAGGCGGAGCGTCTCGGCGGGAACGCCGAGCCGGTCGGCGGCGAGCCGCACGAAGCTTGTTTCATGGCCCTGGCCGTTGGATTGGGTGCCGATGGCGAGCTCCATGCTCCCGTCCGACCGGACCCGCAGCCACGCCTCCTCGTTGGGCTGGCCGCGCGAGGTCTCCAGGAAGCAGCCCACGCCCAGGCCGCGGAGCCTGCCCTGCGCCTCCGACGCCGACCGGCGGGCGGGAAATCCCGCGTGATCGGCTGCCAGCAGGGCGCGGTCGAGGTTGGCGAGAGGGGCGCCGCAATCGATCACGGCCCCCATGGCGTTGCGGTGGGGGAAGCTCCGCATGAGGTTGCGGCGGCGCAGCTCGACGGCGTCGAGGCCGAGGCGGGCGGCGGCCAGGTCCACCAGGCGCTCGATCAGGAAATTCGCCTCGGGCTTGCCGGCCCCGCGGTACGCGTCCACCGGGGCCGTGTTGGTGAAAACCCCGCGCACGTCCATGGACACGGCCGGGATGTCGTACAGGCCGCCCATCGCGGGCGTCGCCGCCGTGGTGGCCGGGCCTGGGCCAAGCGAGCTCACATAGGCGCCCAGGTTGACGAGCGTCTCCACTTGCAGGGCCAGGAACCGGCCCTCCGCGTCCAGGCCCAGCCGGGCGGTGGTCAGGTTGTCGCGGGCGTGGACGCCGGCGGTGAAGTCCTCGATGCGCTCGGCGGTCCAGTGAACGGGCGCCCCGAGGCGTTTCGCCGCCCAGAGCACGAGCGCGTATTCCGGATAGGTCACGTTCTTCATGCCGAAGCCGCCGCCCACGTCCGGGCAGACGACGTCGATGGCCGCGAGCGGCACGCGGAACACGCCTTCCGCCAGCTCGCGCCGGATCTGGTGCACGGAAGCCCCGCTGATGCGCAGCAGCCAGCGCCCGGAGGACGCGTCCCACGATCCCGTGGCGCCGCGCGGCTCCAGCGCGGCCGCCGCGATGCGGTTGTTGACGAGCTCCAGCTCGACCACATGGGCCGCCCCGGCCATGGCGGCGGCGGCCGAATCCGGGTCGCCCCGGCGGTAGCGGAACGCCTGGTTGCCTGGCGCCTCCGGCCAAACCTGCGGCGCCCCTTCCGCGACGGCCCGGCGCATGTCGGTGACCGCCGGCTCGACCTCGTAGTCGACGACGATCAGCTCCAGCGCGTCCTGCGCGGCCTGGCGACTTTCAGCCACCACGAGAGCGACCGGGTCCCCGACGTGGCGCACGCGCTCGTAGCCAAGCGGCGGGCGCGGAGGAACCACGAGCGGAGCGTCCGGGCCGAGAGACATGAAACAGGGCAGGGCGCCCAGGCCGTCCGCTGCCCAATGCTCCCCCGTGAGGACGGCGCGGACGCCGGGGCTCTCTGTGGCCGCCGCGACGTCCACGGACAGGATGCGCGCATGGCCGTGGGGCGAGCGGAGCACGGCGGCGAAAAGGCAGCCCTCCGGCGGGTCGTCGTCCAGGTAGCGCCCCTGGCCGGTCAGGAAGCGTTCGTCTTCCCGGCGACGCTCGGAGCGATGGTCGGCGGGAATGGCGGCGGGGGGCGACACGCAGGGGGAGTGCACGGAAGCGATTCGTCCTTCGACCATTCCAAGCGCCACAGCCGGCGGCGAGGCGCCGCAGGTGTTTCCAGCTGGTAATACCCATGACGAGTCGGGGCAACGCGCCGGCTGAACCGTGACGAAACCGTGGCGCCGCCAGTCGGACAGACGACGTCAGGAAACGTGGGGAAAACGGATGCGGGCGGAGCAATCGTCCCAGTGGTCTCAGTGAGTTAGTTATACATCTTCATAGTCGAATTCACGTGGAGCGACGTTGTCAGATTCTCGCCTTATTGCCTGATCAGGTTGTTCATCGGTTGTTCATGACTGGGGGCGTCGTGAGTTCTGTGTCTGCGTTGGTCAGACGTTCCCCTTTCTGAATTTCCAGACTGCTCTTCCTTCGACTGCGCGTCGGATGGCGGGCCACCCAGGCTCGTTCAACTGACCACTTCATCTCTACAAGCCCGCTCGGGCGCGTGCGGGACCGCATGCGCACGCCCTTATTGCGACCAGGGAGGCTCACCCATGTCGAATTCTCACGTCACCCGCCGCTGGCTCCATCAGGTTTCCTGCGTGCGGGGAGGGCGGCCGTGAGCATTCACCCCAACGTCTCGGTCGCCGCCGCCATCCCGCCGGCCTATGTCTCCCGTCACGCCGACATCTGCCGTCACCCCCTGGTGCCGGTGTTCAAGGCCGCGACCTGGCGGCTCGTCGCGGCGGCCGACACGTTCGTGGTCACGTACCTGGTGACCGGCAGCCTGGGATGGGCCGGTTCGGTGGTCGGCATCGAGGTGTTGACCAAGATGGCGCTGTACTACGGCCATGAGCGCGCCTGGGACAAAGGGCTGCGGATCGCAGTGAAGCGCGCCATGGGCTACAGGCGTCCTCGCCCCTGGCTCTTCTGAGGATCGCCCGCGGGCGCCGGCGCTCTGGAACCCTGCCGCCGGGGCGCCCGTTTGTCTCCGTTCCTGAACGGAGGTCCGCCATGCGATGGATTGGATTGGGCGTCTTGGCCTTTGCGGCAGCCGGGTTTGTGGGGGCGGCGCAGGCGCAAGGCGTCCCGCGCGGCGCCCAGGAGGGCGCGACGGTCGGCAACCGCGCAGCGGGGCCCGTCGGGGCCGCGGTGGGCGGTGTCGTGGGAGGCGTGGCGGGCGGCGTCGCCGGTGGCGTGAAGGGCGTCGCGGGCATTCCGCAGGACACGCGGGTCCGGCACGTGCGCTACCACAGGCATCACGTGCACAGGCATCACGCACGCCGCTACTGAGGGCTCCGTGGCCTCCGAAACAGAGGTTGCGAGCGCCAAGGTGGCGCAAAGCGCCGGCGCGCTGAAGCGCAGCGCGCAGGAGCTGACCGGCAGCGCCGATCGGCGCACCGAGCTCGCGGCCGACCGCACGGTGCTGGCCGCAGAGCGCACCTATGCGGCCTGGGTCCGCACCGGCCTCGCCGCCCTGGCGAGCGGCGTGGGCGCGCGGGCGCTGCTGAGCGGCGCGCTGCCTCTCTGGCTGGCCAGGCTCACTGGCGCGGTGCTCATCGTTTTCAGCATGTTCTGCTTCGCCGCGGCGATCTGGCGAGAGTTGAAGCCCGGCGCGCCCCCGCCCGAGCCGGACACGGCCCGCATCCCGCCCGTTCTGCTCGCAACGGTGAACGGCTTCCTGGCTCTGGTGGCGCTCGCTGCGCTGATCGGCGTGTGGTTTGGCGCCGCTCCAGGTTCAGCCCGCTGAGGCGTCCTTTCGGCCGCGATTTTCTATTGTCGGCCTCTTTTCACCCATGCCGAGCAGGCTTCATTTACCGATCCGCTCGACCCCGGCGCCCATTCCAGGCATCTGGGTTGCGCGGAAGACGGTCTTGGGGCACGACGCCCGTCAATCCCGAGGCTGCGCCGCATGGATGATCCAAGCGTCCGTCCTTCGCTCGCGATCAGCACATTGAAGTGCGGCGAATTCATCCAGGCAAGCCGCTGTCTTTCGGGATGTTCGCCTCGCGTGTGCTGCGAATGAGCTTGCCAATAGCCATTCGCTTCATGGTTAAATTAATCACAATTTGTCACGTCCGTTGAAACGTACAACTTTCAGTATATTAGTCTTTCCCGATAGTTGAATTTCCCCTCAACGCGTTAAGGAGTTCACGGATGTCGGAAGCCCCTGTGGTCAAGAGCGAGCCCACCCTGCACGCCGTGGCCGGTGGCGGCATGCGCCCGGGCATGAACGAGACGGCGATCCTGGACGGGCTCAGCCGCGTCCTGCTCGCCGACACGAAGCAGCAGCCGGCCGAGTTCGGGCGTCAGGCCGAAAGCAAGCGCCTGCAGGCCATCACCCGCCTGGTGAACGCCTATCACAACTACCTGTCCGTGGTGGCCAACCGCCAGATGGACGAGATCACCGCCGGCGACGTAGCCCGGCTCGGCATGATCCTGAAGATCGTAGAAGAGATCGAGCCCAGCGACCGCCTGCGTCGCTGAACGGCCTTTCGCGCCCCCGCGCGAACCTGACGAGCTTTCACGCCCCGAGCCGGCCCGCTCTTCGAGCGGTCGCGGATCTCGGGGCGATCTTTGTGCCGATGGAGCCATCCCGCCCGCCGCGCGTTTCCCCGCAAAGGCGAGGAGAAGCGTCATGCCCATCGACCAGGGCGCGCTGTCGCGCCTCAACGAGAACTGGTTCGCAGCCTTCGACGCCCGGGACGAGCGCCGCCTGGCGGCGCTATACGTCGAGGACGGCGTCATCGTGCCGACCAATTCGGAGATCCGCCACGGTCGGCCGTCGATCGGCGACTTCTGGGCGAGTTTCGCCGCGCACGCTACGGCGGTGACCATCACCTGCGACGACCGGCGCGAACTCGGGGCTGGCTTCGTGCAGGAAGTCGGCCGCTATACGTTCCGCATGCAGGACAATCACCGTTTGGTGTCGGGCAAGTACCTGTTCGTGTGCGCCCTCCGGGGCGGGGACTATCGGATCGTGACCCACATGTGGAACCGGCACCTGTGGGACTGATGGCCTCTTCGAGATCGCCATCGCCGACGCACGCGGGCTGCGTAGTACTGAGGCCGTTGCGTAATTCGCCAAAATAGCTGCAAAGCGCGAGATTTTGTTTCCTCACTCCCGAGAAGTCGACCTTCTCGTGCTTCACGGGAGTTCCCACCATGTGCATCCAGGCCTACAACGGCGCGTCTCAGACGACCAACTACGCGGGCGACAGCGCCTATGCGGACAACTCGGGCTTCGGCGCCGGGATCGCTTCGTCCAACAGCTCGTTCGCGGGCGGCAACGTTGGGCAGATCCTGGGCGAGATTAAGAGCGAGCTGTCCAAGCTTGGCCAGATGATCGACAAGCTCACCCAGACGATCGGAAACGGCGGCGGCCAGGGTTGCGGCGGCGGCGGTCGGTCGGGCGCCGCGGAAAGCTGGGGCGGCAGCCAGATCGGCTACGGCGGCGGCCAGGGCGCCGGCGGCGGTCGGTCGGGCGCCGCGGAGAGCTGGGGCGGCAGCCAGGTCGGCTACGGCGCCGGCATGAGCGACATGGTGAGCGGAATCAAGCTGCAGCTCGGCTCGCTGTCCGATCGCCTCGACCAGCTTTGCGGCGGTCGCCAGCCCTCCTATCCGAACTACCCGTCCTACCCGGGCCACGGCGGCTGCCAGCCGAACTGCGGCCCGACCCCGCAGCCGCCGCACATTCCCGAGACGCCGGTGTGCCCGCAGCCCCAGCCGCAACCGTGCCCGCCGCAGCCGCAGCCGCAGCCCCAGCCTCAGCCGCAGCCTCAGCCTCAGCCCAAGCCGCAACCGTGCCCGCCGCAGCCTCAGCCCCAGCCTTGTCCGCCGAAGCCCAAGCCGATTGACTGCAAGCCAGACGACCTGGAAAAATTCCCGATCGTGACGCCTGACAACCCGAACACCTGCAAGCCTGGGTCGGACAAGACGCCTGCCAAGCCGAGCTGCGACGAGAACAAGTGGTCCGCGTCCGAGGTCAAGGACGGCAAGGGCGAGATCAAGCTCGGCAAGGACTACACGCTGAACTTCGACGAGTCGAAGCAGGAGTTCATCCTGAAGAACAACTGCTCCGGCGACGTCACCAAGGTGTTTGGCGACCCCCATGTCGACCAGGGCAACGACGGCAAGAACGACTGGGACTTCAAGAAGGACACGACCTTCCAGCTGAAGGACGGCACGAAGATCACGGTCGACACCGTCGATGGCAGCGGCAAGCAGGTGGATAAGGCCACCACGGGCCCCAGCTACGCCTCGAAGCTGACGATCACCAAGGGTGACAAGGCCATGGTGGTCTCCGGCCTCGCCGGCTACATCGACGGGAACAACAACGTCAAGGTGACCACGAGCGGCAACGGCCGACAGATCGACCGCGCCACCGACGACGGCACGGTGGTGCACGAGACGAAGGGCGGCTGGACCAGGGACGGAAAGGCCGTCGACCAGAAGGCCATCAACGACGCAGAGGCCAAGGCCGCCTGCTGAGCCGGGCGAGTTCCTGAACGCCGATTGGGGCGGCCGCAATGCGGCCGCCCCTTTTCTATGCGATTAGGCGACTTTGCGGCTCGCCAGCTCGGCGAAATGACCCCGCGCCTGCAAGATCGCGAGGAGCGCCAAGCCGGGCAGACCGGCGGCCATCGTCACGACGAAGAACAGCGGCCAGCCGGTGCGCTCGACCACATAGCCGGCCACGGAGGCCAGGAAGGTGCGCCCGACGGCGGTGAGCGCCGTGAGGAGCGCGTATTGAGTCGCCGTGTGGGCCCGGGCCCCGCACAAGGCGGACAGGTAGGCCACGAAGATCACCGTGCCGATGGCGCCGGTGAAATTCTCCACCACGATGGTCCCGGTCAGCGCCGGAACGTTCACGCCGATATAGGCTTGGGCGACGAAAGCGAGGTTGGAAAGGATCTGCAGCACGCCGCCGATCCACAGACAGGCGGCGAGCGACGCCTGCTTCGCCAGGAGGCCGCCTGCAAACCCGCCGGCCAGGGCCGCGGCGAGGCCGACCCCCTTCACGATGGCCGCGTAGGTGAGCTTGTCGAAGCCGATCGCGATGACGAAGGGCGCCGTGAGCACCCCCGCGAAGGCGTCGCAGAACTTGTAGAACAGCACGAAGGCCAGGACCGTCCAGGCCTGCGGCCTGGCCAGGAACTCGGCGAAGGCGCCGAAGGCCGTGGCCGCGATCCGCCCGGCCGCGCCGGTTCCCTTGCCGTCGCGCTCCACGGGCCCCTCCGGCTCGCGCGCCAACAGGGTGGCGAGCACGCCGATCGCCATGCAGGCCGCGCCGAAGGCGTATCCGCCGGACCAAAGCCGCTCGCGCGGAAGGCCCAGCGTCTCCAGCCAGGACACGAAGGCGATCACGCCAGCCCCGGAGGCGAGCATGCCGATGCGATAGGCGGCCACGTAGCCGGCCATGCCGGCCGCCTGCTCGGAAGAGTCGAGCCGCTCGACCCGGAAGGCGTCCACGGCGATGTCCTGGGTGGCGGACAGGAACGCCACCAGCAGCGCGCCGGCGGCGATGGCCAGCGGAGCGGAAGGCGACTGGGCGCCCAGCAGCAGGATGGCCGCCGCCAGGGCGAGCTGGGTCGCGAGCAGCCAGCCGCGCCGGCGCCCCAGCAGGCGCGACAGCAGCGGGACGTCGAGGGCGTCGACAACGGGCGCCCAGAGGAACTTCAGGGTGTAGGGGAGGCCGACGAGCGAGAACAGCCCTATGGTCGAGAGGTTGACCCCCGCCTCCGTCATCCAGACGGACAGGGTCGTCCCCGTCAGGGCGAGCGGGAGGCCCGAGGAGAAGCCCAGCAGGATGACCACCAGCACGCGGGGGCGCAGGTAGACCTTCAAGGCTTGCAGGAATCCGGGGGACGCCTCAGGCGCAGAGAGGTATCGCTCGCTCATTCAGACTCGCTCCAGGCGGCTTCAGGCCTTCGCCTGATACACGCCTGGGCTGTCGAGCGCCAAGAATCAGCGATGTCGCGCCGGTCCGGAGACGGCGCGGCGGCTCAGTGCAGGAGGTGAGCAGGATCCAGGTCGCAGGGGCCGTCTTCGCCCACAAGCCCGTCGTCCTCGCCGTCCGCGCCCGCGGGCTCGGCCACCATGACCGAGGTCAGGCCACGGCGCTGGGCCTCCATGAGCGCGTTCACGATCCAGGTCATGAGCGCCTCATCGGACAATGTGGCCGGGTCCGGCATGGGTGTCTCCACGGGAACGTCCCCTCGCATTTCAAAATGATACACATGATCGCGTGTGCACCCAGCTGAGCAAAAGGCGTGCCCGGGACACTGCGTTTGAAGGATTCAGGCCGCCGTGTGGCGCTAAATGGAGCAAATAAAGATTTATTAGAACGCTGTAGATTAATGTTAATAGAGCAGTACTTCGGAATAACAGGACGAAAGTTGGACGCTCGATTGCCAAGCATGTACAAGTCGACTCATGTCGCAGAGCAGCACGGTAAGTATGATGCAATCCGAGAACGACCGGCGGCCGGAGTCGTCTCTGACTGACGGAGCGGGCCTGCCGGAAAAAAGCCCTCTCGACGTGATGAAAGCCTTGCGGGATGAACTCAAGGACAAGCTGCTTCGCAACGTCTCCGAGTTCCGCGTCTACCTCGCCCTGGAGGAGGCCATCCATTCGGTGGAGGGGAGCGGACCGGGCGCGGAGCGACCGCAGCGCAGCCGCAGCTTGCGGATACTCGCCAGGCAGCTCCTGAGCGAAAGGGCGGCCCCGCAGAGCACCGGTGAGCTCGCCGAGGGCATGCGCTCCCTGGGGTCCCCCACCTCCGACAACTCGATCTCCTCAAGCCTCTCGCAATCCCCCGATTTCGTCAGCGTCCGCTGGGGCGGCCGCCCGCGCTGGTGGCTCGCCAACCTGCCGACCCCGCCCGAGCCCTAGCCGTCGCGCGTCTGTGACGGGACGCCCCCGGCGGCGCCCGGAACGATTCCGGATTGACGTTTGTTCCCCGTCCGATTCGCACGAGGGAGCTCGACTTGGCGCGCCGGGGACTGATCACGCCTACCCGCTTCCTCCTCGCGGCGGCCGGGACGGCCTGGGCCGCCACGGCCTTCGCCCAGGCGCCCGGCGCCAACGCGCCGCCGCCCTCCGTGACGGTCGAGACCGTCCGCAACGAGGACGTGGCGCCGCGCACCGAATTCATCGGGCGGCTCGAGGCCATCGAGGCGGTGGACATTCGCGCCCGGGTTCAGGGCTTCCTGCGCAAGGTCGAGTTCCAGGAAGGCCAGGACGTGAAGGCGGGCGCCCCGCTGTTCCGGATCGAGCCGGACCAGTACCAGGCCGTGGTGGCCCAGGCCCAGGCCCAGGTGGAAAGCGCCGACGCCACCCTGCGCAACGCCGAGATCAATCTGCAGCGCCGGCAGGAGCTGCGCGAGCGCAACGCGGGCAGCCAGGCGGACCTCGACACCGCCGTCGCCAACCGCGACACCGCCAAGGCGGCGCTCGAGGCCGCGCAGGCGCAGCTCAAGACCGCGCAGCTGAACCTCGGCTACACCACCATCTCGTCGCCCATCGCCGGCCGCATCGGCAAGGCCAACATCACGGTCGGCAACCTCGTGGGGCCCGACTCGGGCGCGCTGGCCCGGGTGGTGCAACTCGATCCCATTCGCGTGGTCTTCTCGGTCAGCGAGCGTGACGTCCAGGACGTCCAGCGTGAAATGGGCGACGCGACCTCCAAGGAGGTGCGCTCGTCATTCGTCCCCACCATCCGGCTCGCCAATGGTCAGCAATACGACAAGCAGGGCCGGATCGAATTCGTCGGCAACGAGGTGGACCCGGCTACGGGAACGGTCCCGATCCGGGCCGTTTTCGACAATCCCAGGGCCACGTTGCTGCCCGGCGGCACGGTCTTCGTCAGCGTCCGCCCGGCCCAGCCGCGTGTGATGCCGGTGGTCCCGGTCGCGGCCGTGCAGGAAACGCGGCAGGGCAAGCAGGTGCTGGTGGTCACCGGCGATAACAAGGTCGAGGAGCGGCCCATCACGGCCAATACCCAGGTGGGCCAGAACTGGGCCGTAGAGCGCGGCGTCAAGGCGGGCGAGACCATCATCGTGGACGGCCTGCAGAAGGTGCGTCCCGGCGCGGTGGTCAACCCGGTGCGGGCGCAACCGGCGCAGGGCCAGGGACAGGGTCAGGCGAGGCAGACGCCGTGAGCTTCCCGCAATTCTTCATCTCGCGGCCGAAATTCGCGATCGTCATTTCCATTGTGATCACGCTGGCGGGCTTGCTCGCCATGCTGGCGATCCCCGTCGCCCAGTTTCCCGAGATCACCCCGCCGCAGGTGCAGGTCACGGCGTCCTATCCCGGCGCGAGCGCTGAGGATCTCGCCAACACGGTGGCCGCGCCCATCGAGGCGCAGGTCAACGGCGTCGAGAACATGCTCTACATGGAGAGCACCAGCACCAACACCGGCAGCTATACCCTGACCGTGACCTTCGCGGTGGGGACGAATTCCGACATCGCCGCCGTGAACGTGCAGAACCGCGTCTCGCTGGCGACCTCGCGCCTGCCCGCGGCGGTGATCGCCCAGGGCGTCACGGTGCGCAAGCGCTCGTCCAACATGCTGCTGGGCGTCAACATCTACTCGCCCAAGGGCACGCACGACGCAATCTTCATCAGCAACTACGCCGCCATCAACATCCGCGACGCGCTCGCGCGCGTGCCCGGCGTGGGCGACGCCCAGGTGCTGGGCGGCCTTGACTACAGCATGCGGATCTGGATGAACCCGGACCGCATGAACGCGCTGGGCATCACGGCCGCGGACATCGTCACCGCCATCCAGCAGCAGAACCTCCAGGCCTCCGCCGGACAGATCGGCTCCGCGCCCATCGGCAAGGACCAGCAGCAGCAACTCACCATCCTGGCGCGAGGGCGACTGCAGGATGTGAAGGAATTCGAGAACGTCATCATCCGCACGAACCCGCTCGGCGCCGTGGTGCGGGTGAGGGACGTCGCCACCGTGGAACTCGGCGCGCAGACCTACGATTCCCAGGCACAGCTGAACGGCGCGCCGTCCGCCTTCGTGGTCGTCTACCAGGCCCCGGGAGCCAACGCGCTCAACGTGGCCAAGGGTGTGCGCGCGCAGCTCGAGCGGCTGTCCCAGCGCTTCCCCGAAGACCTGGCCTACTCCAACACCTTCGACACGACTGCCTTCGTGTCGGCCACCATCGAGGAGATCATCCTGACGCTGGTCATCACCTTCGTGCTGGTGGTGGCGGTCGTCTACGTGTTCCTGCAGGACTGGCGCGCGACGCTGGTCCCGATGCTCACCATCCCGGTGTCGCTGATCGGCGTCTTCGCCGTCCTGCTGGCGATGGGCTACTCGGCCAATACGATCTCGCTGTTCGCCATTGTGCTGGCGATCACGCTGGTGGTCGACGACTCCATCGTGGTCGTGGAAAACGTGCAGCGGAATCTCGAGGAGCATCCCGAGCTCAGCGGCCCGGAGGCGACCAGCCGGGCCATGGAGCAGATCACCGGCCCGGTGATCGCCACCACGCTGGTCCTGGCGGCGGTGTTCACGCCTGTCGCCTTCCTGCCCGGCATCACCGGCCAGCTCTACCGGCAGTTCGCGGTCACCATCGTGGCGTCGGTTCTGCTCTCCGGCGTGAACGCGCTGACGCTGAGCCCGGCGCTCTGCGCCCTCTTCCTGCACAAGCCCGCGCACTCCCGCCGCGGCCTGCTGGGCCTGTTCAACCGCGCGCTGGACCGGACGCGCTCGGGCTATGGCGGGGCGGTGGGTTGGCTGTCGCGCAGGCTGGTCGTGGCGATCGCCTGCGTGGTCCTGGCCGGCGCCGCGACCTACGGCGCCTTGCGGGTGCTGCCGACCGGGTTCCTGCCTGACGAGGACCAGGGCTATTTCTTCCTCAATGTCCAGCTGCCCGACGCCGCGTCCCTCAACCGGACCCAGGCCGTGGTCAACGAGGTGCGCGAGACTTTGCGCAAGCAGGAGGGCGTCGCCAACGTCATCACGGTGGCGGGCTTCAGCCTCCTGGGCGGCCAGGCGCCGAACGCGGCGCTCGCCATCGCGGTGCTGAAGCCGTGGGGCGAGCGCAAGGGCGCGGACCAGACCGCGCAGGCGCTGATCGGACGGGTGAGCGCGCAGCTCGCGGCCATCCCGTCGGCCACGGTGATCGCCTTCAACCCGCCCGCGATCTCGGGCCTGGGCGCCAGCGGCGGCTTCGACATGCGGGTCGAGGCGCTCGCCGGGCAATCGCCCCAGGAACTGGCCTCCGCTGCCGGCGGCCTGATTCTTCGGGCCAACCAGAACGACGCGATCGGGCGCGCCTACACGACCTTTACGGCGGGCGTGCCGCAGATTCTCGTCAATGTGGACCGGACCAAGAGCGAGCTGCTGAACGTGGCCGTGGGCGACATCTTCCGCACGCTCCAGGCTCACCTCGGCTCGCAGTATGTCAACGACTTCAACCTGTTCAGCCGCGTCTTTCAGGTGAAGGTGCAGGATCAAGCGGAGTTCCGCGACCGGGTCGACCAGATCGACCGTCTTTATGTGCGCTCCTCCAAGGGGGCCATGGTGCCGCTGCGCAGCCTGATCACGACCTCGACCGTGCTCGGGCCGCAGTCGGTGACCCGCTTCAACCTGTTCCCGTCCGTCACGGTCAACGGCTCGGCCAAGCCGGGTCGCAGCTCGGGCGAGGCGCTCACGGCCATGGACCAGCTGGCCCGCACGCAGTTGCCGCAGGGCTACGGCTTCGAGTGGTCGGGCCTGTCGCTGCAGGAGATCCAGGCGGGGGGCCAGACCTGGATCATCTACACGCTTTCCGTGCTGTTCGCGTATCTGTTCCTGGTCGCCCAGTACGAAAGCTGGACGACGCCGCTCTCGGTCATCGTGTCGGTGATCTTCGCAGCAGTGGGCGCCGTTGGCGCGCTCTGGATCGCGCGCATCGACTACAACGTCTACGCCCAGATCGGCCTCGTGCTGCTGGTCGGCCTGGCCGCGAAGAACGCCATCCTGATCGTGGAGTTCGCCAAGGAGCAGCGTGAAGCGGGCAGGGGCATCGTGGAAGCCGCGGTGCTGGGAGCCGAGCAGCGCTTCCGGCCCGTGCTGATGACGGCCTTCGCCTTCATCCTGGGCGTGATTCCCTTGGTGTTCGCGACGGGCGCCGGCGCCGGCAGCCGCCGGGCGATCGGCACGACCGTGTGGGGCGGCATGCTGGCCGCCACCATTGTCGGAATCCTGTTCATTCCCCCGCTCTACGTGGCCTTCCAGACGATGCGCGAGCGGACCAACGACGCGGTCGCCAGGCGGAGAATGCGCCGTAGCAAGCGCGGTGCGGCCTGATTCTTCGGCGGCGATGTGAGACGCCCCTGTTTCAGCGTTTTGCGCTGTCGACGGCTTGTTATCGAGCCGTGCTCGACCCGTCACTCCTCTTTCGTTAACTCAGGGGCGCCCTTCATGCTTGCTGCGAATGCCTTCCCTCGTCATAAGGGTTCGTACGAGGGCGCGAAATTTTGCACGCTTTTAGACGATCACTAGCATGTTGGCTCTGTTCATCTACTTGAAGTCGTCCTATATGAGCGCTCTCAACAATGGAGAGCACAGTGTCCGACGACACCAATAACAGGCTCGACTTGGTCGCCGACATCGTTTCGGCCTACTTGTCGAACAACACGCTGCCCGCGGGCGAGATCGCCAACCTGATCAACTCGGTCAATACGGCGATCCAGAACGTGTCGACAGGCAAGGTCGAGGAAGCGCCGGTTGAGCTGAAGCCGGCCGTTCCGGTCAAGAAGTCGATCACGCCGGACGCGATCATTTGCCTCGAGGACGGCAAGGCGTTCAAGTCGCTGAAGCGCCATCTCATGACCAAGTACGGCATGACCCCGGCCGAGTATCGGGCCAAGTGGGGCCTGCCGAAGGACTATCCGATGGTCGCCCCGAACTACGCCGCGGCGCGTTCAGCGCTGGCGCGCAACATGGGCCTGGGTCTCGACCGGCGGAAGCCGGAAGAGGAGAAGGCTCCCGCCCGCAAGGGCCGCCGCGCCAAGGCCGAGGCCTGATCGACCGCCGCGCCGGCGCGCCAAGCGCCGGCCGCCTGGCCATGGGAGAGCTCCCGGATCGTCATATCCGGGCAGCAGAAGTTCGGGCGCGTGGGCGAGGCATTCCGGTGCGCGCGAGGCCTCTCCAGTTCACCCGTCATTGCGAGCGCAGCGAAGCAATCCAGCCGGCTTTGGCTAATCTTCTGGATTGCTTCGTCGCTGGCTCCTCGCAAGGACGGCCGAGCAAAGCTTTCTCCCGTCGTCAGGATGAAGAGGTGCGGGATCCCTTTTCAGCCCGCGCCTTGAACAGCCGCCCGCCTTCTGCCCACAGCACGCAGACGAGCGCCGCGCATCCGCAGGCGGAGAAGCCGATGGTGATCGGCGCGACGGTCCCGTCGAAGTGCTGGCCGATATAGAAGCCGATCAGGGCGCCGCCTATCGTGGTGATGAAGCCCTGCACGGAGGAGGCCGTTCCGGCGACGTGCCCGAGCGGCTCCATCGCCATGGCCCCGAAATTGGGGCCGACCATGCCGAAGCAGAACATCGTGCCAGACTGCAGGACCGCGAAGGTCCAGATCGTCTCGTAACCGCTGAGCGCCACGGCGGCGTGGATCGTCGTGAAGGCGATATAGCCCAGCAGGGCGGCGTGCGAGACGCGCCGGCTGCCGAGGCGGCCCACGATGCGGGCATTCACCAGCGACGCGATGGCGATGAACACCGCCACCAGCGCGAAGATGGTCGTGAACAGGTGCGGCGCATGGAAGGCGTCCGCGAAGACCTGCTGGGCCGAGTTGATGAAGCCGAACAGGCCTCCCAGCACGAAGGTCATCGCCGCGAAGTAGCCCATCGCGGTCCGGCTCGTCACGATCACCCGGAGCGCCCCGGTCACGCCGGCGACGGAGATCGGGAGGCGGTTCTCAGGGCGCAGGGTCTCCGGCAGCCGCAAGGCCGTCCAGATCCCGATGGCCACGCCGAAAAGCCCGAGCACGCCGAAAATCCACCGCCACGGGGCGAACCAGACGATGACCTGGCCGACAGATGGCGCGATGATCGGCACCCCCAGGAAGACCAGGAAGGCGAGCGACATCACGCGCGCCATTTGCCGCCCGGCGTAGCAGTCGCGCACGACTGATACGGAGAGCACCCGCGTCGCCGCGGCGCCGACGCCCTGGACGACGCGGGCCGCCAGCATCACCCCGAATGTCGGCGCGAAGGCGCAGGCCGCGGCGGCCAGCACATAGACGGCGAAGCCGAACAGCAGCACCGGCTTGCGGCCATAGCGGTCGCCGAAGGTGCCGTAAACGAGCTGCGCGACCCCGAAGCCGAGCAGGTAGGCGGTGACGATCCACTGCCGCTGGTTTGCGGTATCGATGGCCAGGCTCTCGCCGATCGAAGGCAGCGCCGGCAGCATGGAGTCGACCGCCAGGGCGTTGGTCGCCATCATGGCGGCCACCAGGGCCACGAATTCCTTGAAGCCCATGCCGGGATGGGGGCTTCCCGACAGGTTCTGAACGGGTTTCACGATGGATCTCGGCGCACGGGGGAGGGACGGCGAGCCGCCCTTGTACGCCCATCGCCCCGCGCTGCGAACCCCGGGCGACGGGGGGCGGGGCTGCGCGGATCACACCGGCGGGGTGCCGTGGGTGTGGAACGAGGGCACGGTCTGCAGTCCCCAGGCCTGGCCCTTCTTGCGCTCGGCCTCCGTCCAGACGATCGGCGTCCAGTCGGGCGCGAGCATCAATCGGGCGCCTGCGTTGGCGAGTTCGACCCGGTTGCCTCCAGGCTCCCAGACGTAAAGGAAGAAGGTCTGCTGCACGGCGTGCTTGTGCGGGCCGGTCTCGATGAAGACTCCGTTCTCCAGGAAGATGTCGGCGGCGCGCAGGATGTCTTCGCGGGAGTCCACCGCATAGGTGATGTGGTGGAAGCGCCCGGAAGAGCCCGTGTTGTCCCGGGTGAAGGCGATGTCGTAGGTCTTGTTGGTGCAGGTCATCCAGGCCCCGGCCTCCACGCCGCTGTCCAGGATGATCTGCTCCGTGACGCGCATGCCGAATCCCTGAGCCAGGAACTCGCGCGTGGCTGAGACGTCAGCGACCAGCAGGTTCAGGTGGTCCAGGCGCCGCGCGTTGCAGCCGCGGGCGGGGTAGCGCATCGCCTGGTTCTTGAGGGCCGGCTTCAGGTGGTCCGGCGCCTCGTACCAGCGGGTGTCGTAATAGAGCTCGAAGACGTGTCCGTCCGGGCTGCGGGCCCGGAAGCTCCGGCCATGGCCGAGGTCGCCATCGGTCCAGCCGAGGCCGCGGCCCATGGACTCGAGCTCGGCCACCCGGCGCTCGAGCGCCTGCTCGCTCACCGTGCGGAACGCCACGTGGCCGACGCCCGAGGTGGTGCAGGCGGTGAGCTTCAGCGTGTGAAACTCGTAGTCGTCCCAGCCGCGCAGGTAGACGCTGTCGCCCTCGCGGCCGCTCTCCGTGAGGCCGAGGATGTCCACGAAGAACCGCAGGCTCTCCTCCGGCTTCGGCGTGTACATCTCGACATGGCCCAGGTGGGCGAGGTCGCGGCAGGGCTCGGTCGCGGCGGGCATGGCGTTCCCTCGGGCGCTTCTGGCGGCTGTGTCGGGCAGATGGCCTCCGGTCCAGCCTTGAATCAAATCGGAAGTTTGCGGAGATTGATGAGAACGGCGCAACAATGGGCGCCAAGGAGGCGTCCATGCGCATCGATTATCTGGGGCTCGAAGCCTTCGTCAGCATCGGCGACCGGGGCAGCTTCAACCGTGCGGCGGCGCATCTCAACCTGTCGCAGACGGCGCTGAGCCACCGGCTGAAGAAGCTGGAGGACGACCTCGGCCTGAAGCTGCTGGCCCGCACCACGCGCTCCGTATCGTTGACGCCCGCGGGGGTGGAGCTCCTGCCCAAGGCGCGGCGGCTCATCGAGGACCTGCAGGCCTCGTTCGAGGACCTGCGCCGCCAGGGAAAGGCCCGGCAGGAGCGCCTCGAGATCGCCTGCCTCCCAACCCTGGCGGTGCACTACCTGTCCCGCGTGCTGAAGGACTTCGCGGCGGAGCATCCTCAGGTCTCGGTGCGGGTGCACGACAATTCTGCCGGAACCATCGCCGAACTGGTCCAGTCGGGCCAGGCGGAGTTCGGGCTCTCCATCGTGTCCGCCAACCGGTGGGACCTGGAGATCGAGCCCCTCTTCAAGGAGCCCTTCGTGCTCGCCTGCCCGAAGGACCACCCGCTCGCCCGGAACGACGTGGTCGCGTGGTCGGACCTGGAAGGCGCGCCGCTCGTGCGCATCAGCGCCCAGACGGGTAACCGCGCCCTGATCGACGATGCGCTGGGCCCGCGGCGCGAGCAGATGACGTGGCGCTACGAGGTCCAGCACCTGGCGAGCGCCGTGAGCCTGGTGGCGGCGGGCGTGGCGCTCGCGATCGTGCCGCGGCTCGCTGTCAGCGCCGCCGACACGCCCGGCATCGCCACCGTGACCCTGCGCAACCCCGGCGTGAGCCGCACGCTCGGCATCGTGTCGCGGCGGGGCCAGCCGCTCTCGCCCGCCGCGGCGGCCCTGCGGGCGCTCATCGAGCGCCGCATGCGCCAGGAGGCGGGGGAGGGCGGCCGCACGCGGAAGCGCCCGGCCCGCATTCGTGCGGCGGATGCATCAATGGACGCGTAAGCATCATTTGAGCTCACCGGCGGCTTCTTCCAGTTTGCGCCCAGGCAGGAGAGGCGCGCATGCCGGCACGGGACGGGCTCATCAGGATCGCGTTCATCGGGTTCGGGGAGGTCGGCGACCTCTTCGCCCGGGGCCTCAGGGCCACCGGCCGTGTCTCCATCGCGGCCTACGACATCAAGCTGGATGATCCCGCTGCGCGCGACGGCATGGCGGCGCGCATGCTCCGGGCGGAAGTGCGCCGCTGCGCCAGCACGGCGGACGCGGTTGCGGACGCCGAGATCGTGATCTCGGCGGTCACGGCCTCCTCGGCCGAAGCCGCCGCCCAGGCCGCCGCGCCCCACCTCGCCAGCCATTCCATCTTCTTCGACATCAACTCCGCCGCGCCCTCCACCAAGCAGCGCGCCGCCGCGGCCGTGACCGAGGGCCGGGGCGACTATGTGGAAGGCGCCGTGATGGCGCCAGTCTCCGAAGCGGGGCTGCGCGTCTCCATCCTGGCCGGCGGCTCGCGGGCCGCTGAACTCGCCGAAGCCCTGAACGGGCTCGGCATGAATCTCACGCCTGTGGCTCACGAGATCGGCCGCGCCTCCGCAACGAAGCTCTGCCGCAGCATCGTGATCAAGGGGCTCGAGGCCCTGATGATTGATTGCGCCACGGCGGCCCGGCATTTCGGCGTGCAGGACGACGTGTTCGCCAGCCTGAGCGCCTCCTTCCCGTCCATCGATTTCGCCCGCCTGGCCGAGCTGATGGCCGGGCGCGTCGCCCAGCACGGGGTTCGGCGCGCCGCCGAGATGCGCGAGGCCGCCGAGATGCTGGCCAGCGCGGGCCTGCAGCCGGGGCTGAGCCTGGCCATCGCCGACGCCCAGGAGCGCGGCGCCAAACGCTGAGCCAGGGCGGCATTTTCCGGAGACCCGCAATGCCTGACACGTCCAAGACCGGCCTGGTCATCACCGCCCATCCGGGCGATTTCGTCTGGCGCGCCGGCGGCGCGATCGCCCTGCATGCCGCCAGGGGCTACAGGATGAAGATCGTCTGCCTCTCCTACGGCGAGCGCGGCGAAAGCCAGTTCGCGTGGAAGACGGCGGGAGTCCGCCTGGAAGACGTGAAGGCGCAGCGCCGCGAAGAGGCCGAGCGGGCCGCCGCGATCCTGGGCGCCGAGATCGAGTTCTTCGACGCCGGCGACTATCCGCTGCGCGTCACGGAAGAGATACTCGACCGCACGGTGGACATCTACCGCGAGTGGAAGCCCTCCTTCGTGCTCACCCACGCGCTGGCGGACCCCTACAACTTCGACCACCCGGCGGCGGCTCACCTCGCCCAGGAGGCCCGCATCGTCGCCCAGGCGGCGGGCCACAAGCCGGACCCGAACCGCGCCTATGCGGCCCCGCCGGTGTTCTGCTTCGAGCCGCACCAGCCGGAGCAGTGCGGGTTCCAGCCGAACGTCATCCTCAACATCACCGAGGTCTGGGAAACGAAGCGCAAGGCCTTCGAGGTGCTCGCGGCCCAGAAGCACCTCTGGGAGTACTACACGCGCGTCGCCCTCAACCGCGGCGTCCAGGGCGGCCGCAACTCGGGCCGGCCCATGACGTACGGCGAGGCCTACCAGCGCCTGTTCCCGGACGTGGTGCAGGAGTTGGGCTAGGGCTGAAGCCGCTTCCGCTCCCCGCAGGCGCCCGCTTGCGCCGACGCAAACCCGCGACCCTGTTTCCTTGCGCGGGAGCGCTTATCTTGGCCTCAACGACGCGCGGCCCCCGTCCGCGCCCGGAGAGGACCCCGCCATGCAGCTCACCGGCATTCACCACCTCACAGCCGTCACGGCCGACGCCAAGGGCAACCACGACTTCTACACCCGCGTGCTCGGCATGCGGCTCGTGAAGAAGACCGTGAACCAGGACGACGTCAGCGCCTACCACCTGTTCTACGCCGACGCCGAGGCCTCCCCCGGTACGGACCTGACCTTCTTCGATTGGCCGGTCGGCCCCGAGCGCCGCGGCACGCACAGCATCGTGCGCACCGCGCTGCGCGTGGCGGGCGAGGACACGCTGCGCTGGTGGGCTGATCGGCTGGACCAGCACGGCGTCAGGCAGGGCGAAATCCAGACGCTGGATGACCGCCTCACGCTGGAGTTCGAAGACCCGGAGGGGCAGCGCCTCGCGCTCGTGGATGACGGCGGAGCCGGTCCGGCTCACGCCTGGGACCGCAGCCCTGTCCCGGCGGAACGCCAGATCCGCGGGCTCGGCCCGATCACCCTGAGCGTGCCCAACCTGGAGCCCACCCAGGTGGTGCTCGAGCACGTGATGGAGATGCGCCACGCGCGCAGTTACGAGCACGCGGGCCGGCCGGTGCACGTCTTCGAGATGGGGGAGGGCGGCCCCGCCGCCGAGCTGCACGTCGCCGTGGAGCCTGACCTGCCCATCGCCCAGCAGGGCGCCGGCTCGGTCCATCACGTGGCCTTCCGCACGCCGGACGCCGAGCAGTACCAGGCCTGGGCTGAGCGCCTACGCGAAATGCGGGTTCCCTCGAGCGGCCCGGTGGACCGGTTCTATTTCCAGAGCCTGTACTTCCGGGAGCCCAACGGCATCCTGTTCGAGATCGCGACGGACGGCCCGGGCTTCGCGACTGATGAGCCCAAGGAGACGCTTGGGGAGCGCCTCGCCCTGCCGCCCTTCCTGGAGCCCCGGCGCGCCCAGATCGAAGCCGGCCTCAAGCCGCTCTAGAGGCCAGCCATGGACAAGCTGTTCGGCGTGGCCATGGCCCTCGGGGCCCTCGCGCTCGTGGGACGCGGCATGGGCATGCGCACCGTTGCGGTGGGCGCAGCAGCCGGCCTCGCGCTCGTCGCCATCGTGCTCGCGCTCGAATGGCTGGGCCTGCTGGCGCGGTGAGGAGCGCTCGCGAATCCCTCTCCCGCAATAGCGGGAGAGGGGCAGGGGTTAAGGCCTCGACGGTGTGGGCTCAGGCTTCGAAAACTCCAGCGCCTCCGGCCGTTTCACCTCGATCTCGACAAAAGCCAGCGGCTCGGAGCCGCCATTCATCACGTCGTGCTGCACGCCCGCGGGCCGATTGTAGGCCTGCCCGGCCTGGAGCCGCGTCTCGATCACGGTCTCGCCGGAGTGGGCGTGGAGCACGCCATCCGTCAGCATGATCACGAAATAAGGCCAGCCATGCGTATGCCAGCCCGTCGTGGCGCCGGGGACGAAATCCCATCGCGTGATGCGCACGTTGTCGTCATCCTGCTGAACGGTGGGAACGGCCGGGGTGACGCATTTGAAAGTCATGCAAGGAAGGTCCTCTGAAAGCGAAGGCCCGCCAGAGTGGCTCCGCCCTCTGCTTAGCGCAAGCTGAGCCGGGTTTTTCGTCCTTGCGAGGAGAGCAGCGACGAAGCCATTCAGGGAGGCGGGCGGGCTCTGCTCGCTGGCCCCCTGAATGGCTGCTGTGACGGCGGGCAAGCCGTTGACGCCCTGAAGAGCCCCCCAACGGCTTGCCGCGTCTCACGCCTTCCTCTTGGCCGGCCGCAGTTCCAGGAGCAGCAGAGATCGGCCTGTCACCTCGTAGGCGTGGCCCAGCGGCAGGCGCTCCTCTTCCTCCTCGACGTCCGGGAGGTTCGTGTCCACGAGTCGCCGCCAGTCGCGCCCGCCGGCGACCTCGGGTAGCACGAACTCCACCACGTCGTGGTGGGCGTTGAGGATGAGCATCAAGGTCCGGTCGCTTCCGCGCCGACGGATGCCGGAGGGCTGCGCCCGACCGTCCAGCACCACCCCGAAGCAGCGGGCGTTGCCGTCGTTCCAGTGTTCCGGCGTCATCTCCTCGCCGGTCGGCGTCAGCCAGGTGACCTCCTTGATGTCCATCTCGGCGTTATAGGCGCCGCTGAGGAAGCGGCCACGCCGCAGCATGGGTTGCGACTGGCGGATGGCGATGATGTGCCGGACGAACTCGGTGAGCTGCTTGCCCTCGTCCGAAATGCCGTCCCAGTCGATCCAGGAGATCTCGTTGTCCTGGCAATAGGCGTTGTTGTTGCCGCCCTGGGTCCGGGCGAACTCGTCCCCGGCCAGCAGCATGGGCGTGCCCTGGGAGAACATAAGCGTAGCCAGGAAGTTGCGCATTTGCCGGAAGCGCAACTCCCGGATCTCGCGGTCATCCGTGGGCCCCTCGGCGCCGTGGTTCCAGGACAGGTTGTCCGAGTGGCCGTCCCGGTTGTTCTCGCCGTTCGCCTCGTTGTGCTTCTCGTTGTACGAGACGAGGTCGTTGAGCGTGAACCCGTCGTGGGCGGTGATGAAGTTCACCGAGGCCCAGGGCTTGCGGCCGCGCTTGTTGAAGAAATCGGCGGAGCCCGTGATGCGCGCCGCGAGCTCGGGCAGCTTGCCCTCGTCGCCCTTCCAGTAGGCGCGGACCGTGTCGCGATAGCGATCGTTCCACTCCGCCCATCCCGGGGAGAAACGTCCCACCTGGTACCCGCCGGGCCCGCAGTCCCACGGCTCGGCGATCAGCTTCACCTTGGCGAGCGTCGGGTCCTGCCGGCAGGCGTCGAGGAAGCGCCCGTCCTCCTCGAATCCGTGCGGCTCGCGCCCCAGGATCGTGGCGAGGTCGAAGCGGAAGCCGTCGATGTGCATCTCCTCCGCCCAGTAGCGGAGGCTGTCCGTCACCATCTGGAGCACGCGGGAATTGCTGAGGTTCACCGTGTTTCCGGTGCCCGTGTCGTTGATGTAGTAGCGCTTGTCCGGCGCGAGCCGGTAGTACGAGGCGTTGTCGATGCCCTTGAACGACAGCGTCGGGCCGAGCTCGTTGCCCTCGGCCGTGTGGTTGTAGACCACGTCGAGGATGACCTCGATCCCCGCCTCGTGGAAATGCGAGACCATCTCCTTGATCTCGTTGACGAAGGGCGTCGCCAGGTAGCGCGGCTGCGGGGCGAAGAAGCCGATGGAGTTGTAGCCCCAGTAGTTCCGCAAGCCTTTGTCCATCAGGTAGCTGTCATCCACGAAGGCGTGCACCGGCAGGAGCTCGATGGCGGTCACGCCCAGGCTGCGGACATACTCGATCACTTCGTGCTGCATCATGCCCGAGAAGGTGCCCCGCAGGTCCTCCGGCACGGCCGGGTGGCGCATGGTGAAGCCGCGCAGGTGCGCCTCGTAGACGATCGCCCGGTCCCAGGGCGCGGCTGGGCGCCGCTCCTGGCCCCAGGTGAAGGCGGGGTCGATCACCCGGCACCTCGGCATGAAGGGCGCGCTGTCGCGCTCGTCGAAGGAGAGGTCCTTGTCCGCGTGGTCCAGCGTGTAGCCGAACAGGGCGGGATTCCAGGTCAACTGCCCGTCGATCTGCTTGGCGTAGGGGTCCAGCAGCAGCTTGTTCGGGTTGAAGCGGTGGCCGGCCGTGGGCTCATAGGGCCCGTGCACCCGGTAGGCGTAGACGGTGCCGGGCCGCGCGTCTGGCAGATAGCCGTGCCAGACTTCGTCGGTGTATTCCGGCAGCTCGACCCGTTCCAGCTCCTTCTCGCCGCTGATGTCGAAGAGGCAGATCTCGACCTTCGTGGCGTTGGCGGAGAACAGGGCGAAGTTCACCCCCAGCCCGTCCCAGGTGGCTCCCAAAGGGAAAGGCTGCCCCTCCCGCACCCGCGCCTTTTTGAGGACCTGCGGGGCTGGCGTGGGCTTCGCCGCGGGCGGATTCCCCGACTGAATGTTCATGAAGGCCTCGGATGCGGGAGAGCGGGATTGCCGGCTCAACGCGCCACGAGGCAAGAAGCTCCACGGTCAGGCCTCAGTTTGTCGTGAAAGGCGGGCTTGTTTCACGACGCCCTGTGCAGCGTCAGTAGCGAGCGGAAATGATGGCCGGGTAGGCGACCGCCGCCGGGTAGACCGGGAAGGGCTGGTTGTAGAGCACGCCCGCGCGGTTGATCACCGCCACGGGACGCAAGGGAGCGCGACGCGTGTAGTCGGGGTAGACCGCCGGCGCCGTTTCGGCCACGACGAGCGGCTCGAACGGGCCCGACACCGGCACCCGGCCGTTGAACAGGTCACCGGCCTGGCATGTTCCAGCGGTGACGATGAGCGCTGCGGCGCAAGCGGCGCCAAGACGAGCCTTCATGGCGGTGCTCTCCTGATCGGAATTCTTCCCCGCCCCATCCTGGCGGCACAACCTTGACGCGTCCTTCAAGGTGCGGCGGAATCCAGCGACATGGTGAACGCAGTGTGATCGCCCAAGCCGAATCGCGGACGCGACAGGCTTGTCGGATGGGCCTAAACTTCCCGCCATGGTTGCGGCGGGAACGACTGGCGACCATCGCGCCGATCGGCCGCCGTGGCTCCACTCACGGGAGGTACGGCCATGGCGAATTTGCATGTCCTGTCGCACTACGGCGCGGTCCAGGCGATGCCGGCGGTGCGGCGGATTCGGACGGCTGACCTGAAGCGGGCCCTCGCCGAGGGACTCGAGGACTTCTGGGCCATGCCCACGCATGTCCTGTTCATCGGCGCGATCTATCCCATCGTCGGCCTGATCCTGGGCCGCGTCGCAATGGGCTACGACGCCCTTCCGCTCGTCTTTCCGCTGATCTCCGGCTTCGCCCTGCTGGGGCCGGTGGCCGGCGTAGGCCTTTATGAACTGAGCCGCCGTCGCGAGCTCGGCATGGACACCCGCTGGCGCCACGCGCTGGAGGTCGTGCATGCGCCGGGCTTCCCCGGCATCCTGGCGCTCGGCGCGCTCCTCACGCTGATGTTCCTGGCCTGGATCGGCATTTCGCAGGGCCTTTACGAGTGGCTGTTCGGCCCGCGCGGGCCGGTGTCCGTTAGCGCGTTCCTGCATGACATCGTTTCCACCCGCGAGGGATGGACGCTGGCCATCCTGGGCAACCTCATCGGATTCACGTTCGCCGCCACCGCCTTCGCCATCAGCGTGGTGTCGTTCCCGCTCATGCTGGACCGCGGCGTCGGCCCGGCGGTCGCGATCTCGACCTCGCTGCGCGCCTGCGCGGCGAATCCGGGCGTCATGGCGGTCTGGGCGGCGTTCGTGGCCGCCATGCTGGTGATCGGGTTCGTGCCGCTGTTCTTCGGCCTCGCAGTGGTGATTCCCGTCCTGGCGCATGCGTCATGGCGGCTTTATCGGCGCGTGGTGGTCTAAACAGGCAAGGCGGCGCCCATCGCCGCGCGAGCGCCGTAATCGCGAAGGGCCGAGGCTAGCGCTCGCGCACAGAATTGCAGAAGTAAACCGCAAGCATACGGCCGCGCGAAAATTGCAGCGCAAGCTTGCGACACTGATGGTCAGCGGCCCAACGCGGCGGCTTTTGGGGCGAATTCACAGCTTGTCCACAGGCCGGGGGAGCCGCGCAGCGAGCCATTAGGCGTCGATGCAAATTTGCAACAAGAGTGTTCAATCTGTGGTTGTAGGCGGCTCGCGCCGGCTTTCCCAATTGTTGCAACCATCGGTTGTGGTACTTTCCGACTCGCTCGACCGAGGGGGGGGGGCTTCCTCTCCGAGCACGAACCTGGAGCGGCGCTCGGCTGGTAAAACGCCTGCCAAATGCTGGCCAACAAAATCGAGACCTCCGCTTTGCGGGGCATCGCCAGTCGGACGAAACCGGCGGCGGCGCGCGCGGGGTGGATGCCTTAAGGAGCTGAAAATGAACATCAAGACGAGGCTGCTGATGGCCACGGCGGCGGGCATCGCCACCGTGTCCGGCGCGCAAGCCGCCGATCTGCCGTCGAAGAAGGCGGCTCCGGTCGAGTACGTTCGCGTTTGCTCGACCATGGGTGCTGGCTTCTTCTACATCCCCGGCACCGACACCTGCATCCGCGTCGGCGGCCGCGCCGCCTACGAGTTCCAGTACGGCACGCCGTTCGCTCGCAACGACGCCACGACCGGCTCGCGCACCACGGGCCGCATTTACATGGACGCCCGCACGGCGACCGAGTACGGCCTGGTCCGCGCTTACGTCCGCGTCGACGTCCGTCGCCGTATCGGCCAGATCTACTCCGGCTCGCAGCAGCGCACGGGCATCGCCTTCACCGGCACCAGCGTTGACTACGCCGGCCAGGCGCAGACCACGGTCGACCTGAACCGCGCCTTCGTGCAGTTCGGCGGCATCACCGCTGGTCGCACGCAGTCGTTCTACGACTTCTACTCGGGCGATCTCGAGTACGTCGGCACGACCGCCGGTTCGGCTCTCGTCAACAACCTCCTCGCTTACACCGCGACTTTCGGCTCGGGCTTCAGCGCCACGCTGTCGATGGAAGACTCGGTTGAGCGTCGTTCGGGCTTCTCCGGTCCGTTTGGCCCGGGCGTGGCGGCAGTCGGCGGCGTCGTGCCTGCGATCGCGGGTAACACGGCGAGCTATGCCTACACGGGTGAGGGCATGCCGGACGTGGTCGCCAACCTGCGCTACGACTCCGGTTGGGGCTCGGTGCAGCTGTCGGGCGCGCTCCATCAGGATCGCGTCGGAGCTTACTATGCTGGCCCCGGTCTCCCCGCGATTGGCCTGAACAACGGCAACTCGCCGGACGCCAAGTACGGCTGGGCTGCGAACCTCGGCGCGAAGATCAACCTGCCGATGCTCTCGCCTGGTGACGCCCTCTACCTGCAGGGCACCTACACCAAGGGCGCGCCGTCCTACATCTTGTCGAACCCCTTCGGAACGGGTAAGCCCGGCAACTGGAACTTCGGCGGCGCTGGTGCCCTCATTCCGGACGCCTACCTGGTTCCGACTTCGGTCGACGGCGCTGGCGTGATCAATGGCTACAACCTGTCGCAGCCGACGGTGTGGGGTCTGACGGCCGCCATGCTGCACTACTGGACCCCGACCATCCGTCAGGCGTTCCTGGCGTCGTACATCAAGAGCGACACGCCCACCGCGGCGACGATCTCCGGTGGCTTCGCTGGCGGCCCGACCTACACGAACCGCGCCCGCGACCTGACCTACTGGACGCTTGGCACGAACGTGACCTGGTCGCCGATCAAGGACCTCGATATCGGCGCGGAGGTGAACTACATCCACGCCAATGTCAACGGCGGCCTCAGCCAGTCGTTCATTGCGACCGACCCCACGGGTCTCTCGGTCCGCAACGACTCGATCTGGAACACCCGCCTGAAGATCCAGCGCGACTTCTGATCCGTCCTCACGGACGGGTCTGGGACCCCGGCGCTTGCGCCGGGGTCTTTTTTTGTGGACGTCCGGCCCTCAACGCAGAATGGGTTTAGGTGTGCAGAGCGCCGCCCATGCGTGCGATGAAAATGGCCCGCGTGGATCGAACAGTGCGCGCGCTTGAGTTCGCCCACTGTCGTGTGGGATCGTCCAGTAGGACTCGTCGGGCGTCCCGGCCGGGAGGTTAGGGCGCGCCGACTTTCTCAGCCCCAGCCGGCGCATATGGGGGCGCGACGGTGGCCGCCGACCACGACTTGCGCCAATCCATCAGCACCAGAACCGCCCAGAGCGGATGGCTGGCGTCAACGCGCTTCGAGAGATGATCGGCCCACGCCTGCCGAACGGGCTCCGGACGGACGAGACCGCTGGTCGCCAGACTGGCCGGCGCTAGCAAGTCCTCCGCCCAGTCCCGGAGTGGGCCTCGTAGCCAGTGAGCCATGGGAACGCCAAAGCCCTGCTTGGGCCGATTCACCAGTTCGTTCGGCACGTAGCGATCCAGGATGTGGCGCAATATCCACTTGCCTGTCCTGCCCCGCCGCTTCGACTCTGGTCCCAAGCGGAAGGCAAGTTCAGCCAGCCTGTGGTTGAGGAGCGGCACCCGAACCTCGAGGCTTGCCGCCATGCTGGCCCGGTCCATCTTGGCAAGCAGGGTGTCGGGGAGCAGCGTGCGGCAGTCCGCGATCTGGAAAGCCAGCTCAGGATCGCGCTGAGCGATTGGCAGGGCAAGCCAAGCCTCTGGCAGGGCTGGTTGTGCGAGCGCCGGCGACCGGCTCTCGGGCCAGAGCTCGACCAGGCTCCGGTAGACGTCCAGCCGCGAGCGCGCCCGGAGCGCCTGCGATAGACGGGATGCGCGCGTGGCGCCCCGTCCTGGCGCAAGCCCGGGCGAAAGGAGGGCGGCGATTCCGTTGAGGACCGTTGACGGGGTGGCGTCGATCAGCTCGGCCGCCGGGGCGCGAGCCGCTCTGGGAAGCCGGAGCAATCTGTCCGCCATGAGGGCGGCCTGGGCGTAGCGGTCATAGCCGCCAAAAAGCTCGTCCCCGCCATCGCCGGAAAGCGCCACCGTCACGGTTTTGCGAGCCAGGTGCGAGACCAAGTATGTGGGCAACTGGGCCATGTCGGAGATTGGCTCGTCGAACATCGCCGGCAGGCGATGAATGATGGTGGCAGCCTCCGCCGGGCCAAGCTTGACCTGATGATGTACGACGCCGAGATGCGCAGCAATGGCGGCCGCGTGGGGCGACTCGTCATAGCCGGCCTCCTCAAAAGCCACATTGAAGGTGTGGATGGGCCCACCCGCCAGGCGACGCATCAACGCGGTCACGAGTGTCGAATCGACCCCACCTGACAGGAAGCAACCGATCGGGACGTCAGCCACCATCTCCTGGGACACGCTCCGGACCAGTTCCGCTTCGATGCGGTCGACGAGCGCGGCGCCCTTTTCCTCAAGCGGGGTTGTTGCGGCCGCCCGGGCGGCTTTCTCGACGGACCAGTACGACTGAACGGAAGGCTCCTGGCCGGGGCTCCAGGACAACGCCGCGCCAGGCGGCAATTTTCGCACGCCGCGCAAGATAGATCGCGGGCTCGGCACGTTGCCGAAGCGCATCAAGAGCGCGACCGCGTCCGGATCGACCTCTGGCGCGAAGCCGGGCAATTCCCGGAAAGCTTTCAGTTCTGAGGCGAACGCAAGTCGACCCGTCTGGAAGTTCCAGTAGAGTGGCTTCACGCCCATCGGGTCCCGCACGAGATGAAGTCGCCGTTCCCGCCTGTCCCAAAGCGCAAAGGCGAACATGCCCTCCGCACAATTCAACAGGTCGGAGAGCCCGCGCCGGGCAATCCACTCCAGTATCACTTCAGTATCGGAATGCCCCCGAAAGACCAGGCCAGCCGCAAGAAGTTGGGCTCGCAGCATCGAATGATTGTAGATCTCGCCATTGTAGCAGATGAGCCAGCGGCCATCCGCCGACGCCATGGGCTGCAGGCCGGCCTCGCTGAGGTCAACGATAGCCAAGCGCCGGTGGCCGAACGCCACCGCGCCGTCCTCCTCCGCGCGCACGCCCTGTGCGTCAGGCCCGCGATGGGCAAGGCATCGCGCCATTGAACTGGCGATCCGCTCAGCTTCCCTGCCGCCGATGGGCGCGCCCGCAAATCCTGCAATCCCGCACATTCCTGACTTCTAGATGATGAACCAGGCCAGGCAAAGGGTAGGGCTGGTCCAAGTCAATGGGGGGCAAGGACGACTTCGTTCCAGAGTGCCATATAGCGCTCAGCGACGGCCTCCAAGGAATAGCGAATGGAGGCAAGGTCGCGGTCCCTCTTGCCGATCCGGGCTCGGGCCTCCGGTCCTGCGTCAAGCAGCCGCGCCACCGCGACGGCCAGCAGCTCCGCGTTCCCGGGCGGAGCAACGCGTTCCGGGTCGTCCAGGATGGCGGCGGCGTCGCCCACATCAGTGGTCACCATGGGCACGCCACAGGCCATCGCTTCGCCCACGACGTTGGGGAAGGCCTCTCCACGAGATGAACTGGAGAGCGCGACATCGAAGGCTGGCGTAATGCGATGGACATCGGCACGCCGTCCGAGCAGGAGTATGGCGTCCGCGACGCCTGCCATGGCAGCCGCGGCGGTCAACTCCTCGTTCTCGGTGTCCATCCCCTGGCCGACCAGGACGAGACGGGCTTCCGGATAAGCCTGCCTGACGCGAGCGAAGGCGGCCAACAGAGTAGCGTCATCCTTCATGGGATGCGAACGCGCCACGCGCCCGAGCAGTGGGGCGTCAGGGGGTATCCCGTGCTCGGCTCGGAACCGGACACGTGCCTGCGCGTCCGGCTGAAAGAGATGCAGGTCGAAGCCGTTAGGAATGAACACCCGCCGAGACGCGTCAAAGCCGATCCGCTCGTGCCACTCCGCCGACCGCTCTGCGTTGTAGATGATGCGCGCGGCCGATCGCTGCAGTGGAATGCCCGCCAAGAGCGCGGCTCCGGTGAGCAGGGTTTCATCCCTCAGCCGCGACGGCGTATGCCGGATATTCCATAGCAGGGGAGGACGCTCCCGCATGCCCGCGAGCGCCAAGGTTGAAAGTATGTTGGCGTGGTACATCCAGCTTAGGACGACCGAGGATCTTGCGCGAACCACGCTGCTCTTCAGGTCAGAGAGGGTAGAGAGTGTCCGCCAGGAGCGTGTGCCCCCCAATTCTTCCACTTTTGCGCCGGCGGCGCGGGCGTCATCGGCCAGGGCGCCCCCTGCAATGAGCGTCACGATGTGATGGCGGAAGCGCTCGCGCGTGGCGCCACAAAGCTTCACCAGCATGCGCTCTGCGCCGCCTACATGCAGGCTGGAAATGACGTGCTGGATAAGGGGGCGTTGCTTCATACGAGTTAGCGCTTGCGATCGAGTTGGTCCACGAACGCGAGAAGCTCCCGCGCGAACCGCTGCTGTCCGAAAACCCTTGCGATCAAGTCAGGGCTGCCCGGGTCAGCGCGGATCGAGCGCACTCGGCTGGCGAAGACCTCAGGACCTGGCCCCGCGACGGCGAGAGCTTTCGTGTTAAGGATGCTGCTGATTTCGCGATGGGCGGGAATGTCAGAGGCTACGACCGGTATGCCGGCACCAAGCGCTTCCAACACGGCCAGGGGCTGGTTTTCATAGCGCGAGGGCGCCAGCAGCACATCCGTCTCAGCCAGGGCCTCCCCGACCTGCTTATGCCCTGCGAGCCGAACCATGTCACCGAGCCCGGTCTCGTCAATCAGCCTGCGCAGGGCGCCGGCGTAGGCCGCTTCGACCTGCTCGCCATAAAGGGTGAGCCTGACTGACAGGCCAGAATCCCGCAGCACCCGGGCCGTATCAATCGCGAGAGCTTGGTTCTTCCGCCGGGAAAGCGACCCCACAACGGCGAGGCGCAGGGCTCCATCGTCGCGTGGGATAGCGCGAAGCACCGGGATTTGGACCGGGTTGCGGATGACGGTGTGCGGGAGAGTCTGCTCCGGCTGGACCGAAAACTCGGAAATGAAGATCTTGGCCGAAGCTAGGGCCTCACGGACATAGCGCGTCAGGCCAGAGCCCTCGCGCATGTGGACATGCCAGATCACCGGGATCCTGAAGCGCTTGGCCAACAGGCCATAGACATAGAGCGCGATCTCATCGTGAACGTGGATGAGATCCGGGCGGCGTCCCGATAGCCAACTGGCTTCCTGAAACGCGGCGCGAGCCAGAATCGGAGCCGCCGCCGCCTTCGCCGCAGCGCCGGATACGCTAGCGGGAAAAGCGAGGCCGTGCCGGGAGCTCGCCTCGGCAAGGGGGGCGCGAACGATTACCTCGTGCTTGGTCGCCAGAGCGCCCGCGGCGGCGAGGAGCACCTTTGTCGAGCCTCCCACCGTGTCGTAGAGCGTGGGAAGCAGGATCCTCATCTCAATCTCGGTCTGATCAGGTATAAACCGCGGTCTTACTTGAAGGATATTCGACCCCGATTATCGCCTTCACGCGATCACGCGGGCGATGTCAGGCCCTATCTCGTATCCGGCCGCCCCGGTGCGTTCCAGAAATTGAGCATGCAGCGTGGTATGGGCGATCGAAACTCCGAACATCCGGCGCAGTCCCAAGGCGGCGCTTGAAAACGTGGAATACATGCGTTCGGCCCCGATCACATAGGCAGCCATTTCGTTCCAGCCTTTGGCTTGATCCGTCAAATCGATCAAGTTGTCGAAGTGCTCCGCGAGGCTGTCGCGCTGGTAGGGATGCCGAAAGTACACCATGCGTTGGCGCGGGAGGATGTCTTTCAGAATGGCGAGCTTTTGTTCAAGCGTCAGCCAGCCGCTATCCACGTCATTGGTGTCGAAATAGACGGGAAGGCCACGATATACAGCCAGTGCGGCCAACGGCTTTGACAGTTCCGGCAGAACGGCTTGGAACGGTCTAGGGTCAAGCGGCTCGGGTCGGGGCGAAGCTGCGGCCATCTCTGGCCACAGGCTGACAAGCCGCACGTTGCGCTCTTGGGTTCGCATGGCGACATGGGGCGCATAGCGACCGCCATCCACCACCCTGTGAACAGCGCGGCGGAGGAGACCTTCTGCGGTCCAGGATCCCGCCTTGCGATAGCAGCCAATCCCGTCCTCGACCAGGGTCACCTTGCCGCCGGAGGCCAGCGCCGCGCGCTCGAGCCGGAGGGCCGTCCGGTTCCAGGGAGTGGCGTGGATCGCCGTGAAGGGGTCGTGGCACGCCTTGAGCATTCGGAGAACGCGATGGCGGTCTTCAATTGGCGCCACGGTGATGTCGCGTCGGCAGGCGAGGGCGGGGGCCAGATGCTGGGCCCCGCGCAGGATGATGACGCCGCCACGGGCCGGATCGATCTCGCAGATCGCTTGAGCGAGGTGTAGCGGCTGCAAGGCGAGCGCGACGTCGCCCTTCATGAGGCCGCCGTCAGGTTCGGTGAAGCCTTTCTGCTGGAGCGCTCAACGAGCCTTCCACCCTCCAGCTCATAAATGCGATCCGCCAACTCGAGCAGGGCGGGCCTGTGCGTCACAATTAGCATCGTGATCCGGCCTTTGAGCGAGCAGAGCGTCTGGGAGACCTCGGCCTCGGTCGCCTCGTCGAGTGCGCTCGTCGGCTCGTCCAGAACGAGAAGGCGCGGTTGACGTACGAGCGCCCGCGCCAAGCCGATCCTTTGCCTCTGGCCTCCCGACATTCCGACCCCCCGTTCGCCGACCAGCGCGTCATATCCGCCGGGGCGAGACTCAATCCAGTCCGCGATGCGCGCCTGTTGGGCGGCGGTCTCGATGGAGGTCTCGGAAGCATCTGGCGCGCCAAGCCCAATGTTTCGGGCGATCGTCTCATCGATCAGGAACGTCTCCTGGGCTACATACCCGATGGTGCCCATCCAGCTCCGACGGGTCGCAAGGTCGTCGAGCGGTCGCCCGTCAACTCTAATCGTCCCGCCCCCGGGTGTGATCAGGCCGGTCAACAGGTCGAGAGCCGTACTCTTTCCGGCCCCGCTCCGCCCGATGATCGCGACGCAGTCGCCCGGATCAATAGTCAGGTCGAGGTCTCGAACCGCGTGTTCGGTTGCCCCAGGATACCGGAAACAAACGCCGCTGGCCGCAATCCGGCCAGGCCCGGGCCAGAGCGACGGCTTCTGGCTGAGCGGGTGGTCGCCGACGGTCTCGAGTTCCCGCGCTAGCAGATGGAGGGAGTGCCGGCCGGCGCGCAACTGAGCGGACGCGGCGAATGCCTGCTGCAGCGCCGGTAGCAGCCGCGCCGCAGCGAAGGCGTAGGCTCCGACGAGCGGAAGCACCTGCGCCACCGGAGCCCCGCTGAAGAGCTTGGCCAGGACCACGAGGAACAATGATCCGAATCCAACTGTCTCGAGCAGGTAGCGGGGCACGATGGCTGCCATTTGATTGCGGGCCTCCAGCGCCGCTATGCGGCGGGAGGGGGCTCGGAAGCGGGCGGCCGCGTCGGCTTCTCCACCACAAAGTAGCAGCGCCTTAAAGCCTCCGAGCGCCTCCACCGCGGCCCTTTGCGCCTGCTCCCGAGCGGCCAGGGCCTCTCTGCTCCAGGCGCCGATCCGGCGGTGGAGCGCCAAGTAGAGCAGCGCGTAGGCCGTCATTGCCGTGGCGCCTGACAGCAGGGCGATGCTGGGGTCGACGGCCACAAGGAGCCCGATGATCATCGATGCGGCGAGGCTTCTCGCCAGGATTGTGACAAGGGGAATGTAGACGCTCGAAACGACCCGGATCGTCTCGGCAAAGAGCAGATTGAGGCGCTCTGCGTTGTGCCTTCCCGCGAATGAGAGCCAGGACTGCCCTAGCCAGCCTTCGAAGAGGCGTTCGGCCAGACGTTGGCCCTGGCCCCAGGTGAATCGCTGCGTTGCGAATGCGAGCGCCACGTTCAGTGCATTCGTGACGATGAACACCCCGAACGCCATCGCCCCGAGCGCGAGCACGAATTCGCGCCACTGGGTCAAGCCGAGCATCGTCTGCAGGCGCGCGAGCGGCGCGCTGACTGCGGCGCCTTCCGGCAGCGTGAGCACGGTCAGAAATGGCATGATTGATCCGACCCCGGCGAGTTCCGCCAGGGCTGTGAGGATGGAAAGGCCAAGCAGGACGCCGAACTGTCGCCGGCCAGCCTGGTCGAGGCATCGGAGGATCTGGCCGGTCAGGCCCTTCATCCGATCAGGTCCCAGCGCAGAGGCGTGCCCCGCACCACCGGCGCCTTCACGTGTAGCCCGAGCACCCGGTCCAGCTCCTTGGGGGGCAATCCAAGGCCCGGCCGGATAGCGCGGACGTTCTCGGGCGACAGCGCTTCGCCGGCGGCCATGTCCTTAACGACATAAAGCGAGCGGCGGAACACCAGCGAAGCCTTCTCCGCTTCCGTCGGACCATAGGTGATCCGCCCCATGGCCGCATGGGCGCGCCCCGTCTCGACCACCAGCGCCGCGAGTTCATGCGGCTCAAGAGAGAAAGCGGAATCCACGCCGCCGTCCGCCCGCGACAAAGTGAAGTGCTTCTCGATGACAGTGGCGCCGAGGGCCACGGCAGCCACCGACGCTCCCACGCCCATAGTGTGGTCGGACAGGCCCACCTGGCAGCCGAAAAGATCTCGCAAGTGCGGGATCGTGGCCAGGTTCGTGTTCTCCGGCGTTGCCGGGTAGGTGCTCGTGCACTTCAGCAGCACCAGGTCGCGGCACCCCGCCTCCCGGGCTGCGCGCACGGCTTCGTCCAACTCGGCGATGCTCGCCATGCCGGTGGACATGATCAGCGGCTTGCCGGTAGCCGCGACCTTGCGGATGAGCGGGATGTGGCTGTTCTCAAAGGATGCGATCTTGTAGGCGGGGACGTCCAGCGTCTCCAGGAAGTCGACTGCGCTCTCGTCGAAGGGGGTGGAGAACACCGCCATTCCGAGCAAGCGGGCTCGCTCCATGATGGGGGCATGCCATTCCCAAGGCGTATGAGCCTCCTTGTAGAGGTCGTACAAATTCCGCCCCGCCCAGAGGCTCTTGTCATCCTTGATGGTGAATTCCCCGCGATGGGCGTCGATCGTCATCGTATCGGCCGTATAGGTCTGCAGCTTGAGCGCATGCGCGCCGGCCTTCGCCGCCGCCTCCACGATAGCGATCGCACGATCCAGCGAATGATTGTGATTACCCGACATTTCGGCGATCACGAATGGGGCATGCTCGCAGCCAATGGGCCGTTGGTCGATCATGAACATCGGTGGGGGCCTCGCTTGGCGCCCTTAGGCGCGCGGTCTCGCATATAGCACTCTATCGGGTTCTTCTGAAACGGGCGCATATCCGGCGGTTTCGAAGAGCCGGCGCGAAGGCTGGTTCTCGGGCTTCACCCATGCATGCAGGAGCTGCGCTTGCCCAGGCAGCGCTGGATCGAGCCGTGCGGCTTCCAGCAGCCTTGAGCCCAAACCAACGCCCTGCGTTTCAGGAGCGACGGTAATTGATGCGGTGGCGACGTCCCCGTTCACGCTCCAGCGCACCGTGCCGCAGGGCCGTCCTGCAACCAAGCCGATCAGGACGACAGCTGAAGGGTCGGCAAGGGCCCGCGAGAACCAGGCCAGGTGGCTCTCCTCCGTGATTTCATCCTGCGAAAAGGACAGCGCGCGAACGCTCGGCTCGTTCCTCCACCGCAAAAGAAGGGCAGCGTCGTTCGGACGGGCGAGGCGCACGGTGACGCCGGCCGCCTCGGCCATGAGCGCCGCTGCGACTCGGTCGGCGCCGTGCCCGTCTGTTACGGATAGAGCTGCTTCCTCCATCCGGCGCCGCCGATCGGATGAACATGCCAGCGCCTCGACGGCCGAACCCAGGTCGGCGGCCGAGGCGGAGGGAGCGACCAGGGTCGCGCCTTGAGCTTCCAAGGCTCGCAGTCCGGGCTCTTGGTTGGGTGCGAGGGGCGCGGTCACGCTCGGCAATCCCACGACGCAGCGTTCCAGTGCAGCGCCCCCGCCCGCGCCAATTCCGAGATCCGCGTCCGCCATGAGTCTGGCCATGTCGGGTGTGTCGACGTGAAGGCGCGCGTTGTCTCGGCCACTCAACGCACGCGCAATGGCTTCTTGGCCTCGGTTCGCTGCGCCGATCACCACGTCGAGCGCGGCGTCGCGCAGCGCAGGTCCGGAAACAGCTTCGATGGCCGCCAGCGTTGGCGCGCCGACGTCGCCGCCGCCCATGAAAACATGGATACGCCGCAGTTGGGGACCCCGAAGCGTCGCGCCTCGCCGAGCCTGCGCGAACGCTGGCCGTATCAACGCGTAACGAGGACCCAGCAGTCGCCTGGCCTGCGACATAAGCAACCCCTCGTAACGGCCGGCCGTTTGCAAATTTTGGTCGAGCAACAGATCGGCGTCATGGGACCGATTGGCCAAGTCGTCGAGAGCGGCAATGCGTGGTGCATGGGGGCGCAGCAGCCGCTCCCATCGGGCATCGAGCGCATAGTGATCAACAATGAGCCAGTCAGGATCCCGGGGGAGCGCTGCCGCGGTAGCCGCAGCATCCGCTTCCTGCCCCCAAGAAGCCCAACCGCTATGGCTCGGCTCACGCTCCACATTCAGAGCGCCTGCCTCAAGCCGCAACGAAACGAAAGCGACGCCACGGGATTCGATTTCGCGCCTCCAGGTCGCCGTGGATGGAGCTCCGAGAAGGACGCAAGCAACTCCATAGGCCTGAAGCGCTTGGGCGAGCGTGAGACATCGCATCACGTGTCCAGCGCCGATTTCAGGGGACGCGTCCGCTCGAAACGCGACCAGGCGTCCCATTGACTGCATCACCGCACCCGGAAGAGCGGCTGTAGCGGCTCGCAGCGCAGGTACTGCTTCAGCGCCCGGTTATGAACGGCGTCAGCCAGGATAGGGAAGACCTCTCCATATACCTCAAGAAGCCGATCCAGATCGGCGTCGGTATGCGCGTAACTCATGTTGTGGGTGCCCAGGGTCATCACGCCGCGCGCCAACACCTCTTGCAGGAACAACGTCTTGATCTCGAAGGCGCTGTATCCGTTCGCGTCCTTGATGTTGAGAAAAGACCAAGAGGGGTGGCCAGAAACGGTGATCACGTCCTGAAGCTCGTTTTGGGCGAGCAGCTTCGCGGCTCCGTGCATGGCGACCAGGCCGCGCTGCGCAATAGTCTCCACTACGGGCTCGCGGCGCAGCTTGTCGAGGGTGGCCTTGGCGGCGGCTAGGGAAAGCGTCTCGCCTCCCATCGTGAACGAGAAGAAGATATCCTCCATCAGGCTCATGACGTCGGCTCGTCCGGCCACCGCCGATAATGCATATCCGTTGGCGATGCCCTTGCCGAATGTCGCGAGGTCCGGGGCGACCCCGAACAACTCCTGGGCGCCGCCATTGGCGAAGCGGAAGCCCGTTATGGTCTCGTCGAAGACTAGCAGCGCGCCATGGCGGCGGGTGAGCTCCTTCAGGCCCTCGAGGAAGCCGGGCTGGGGCTCGGCCACGTTCATCGGTTCGAGGATGACGGCTGCGAACTCGCCCGGGTGCGCGGCCAGCAGGCGCTCCACGGCGGTCAGGTCGTTGTACGGGAAGGTGTGCGTCAGCTCCTGCACGGCCTTCGGCACGCCGCGGTTGCGGGGGGTGGCGCCGATGTACCAGTCCTGCCATCCGTGATAGCCGCACACCGCCACCCGGTCCCGTCCTGTCCAGGCCCGCGCCAGGCGCACGGCGCCGGACGTGGCGTCTGAGCCGTTCTTTCCGAACCGGACCTTCTCGGCGCACGGGACCATCTCCACGATGCGCTCCGCCACCCCCATCTCGAGAGGATGTGGCAGGGAGAAGATCACCCCATCCTTGAGCTGCTCCTGGACCGCGGCGGTGACGTCGGGATCGCCATGTCCGAGTGACACCGACAGAAGCGAGTTGATGAAATCCACGTACTCGTTGCCGTCGGCGTCCCACACATGAGCGCCTTGGCCGCGCACGATGAAGTAGGGTGAGACCCCGAACGGATACTGCGTCTTGGACTTGGAGAAAGTCTGGCTGCCCAGCGGGATGGTGCGCTCGGCGCGGGCGAGCAGTTCTTCCGAACGGGCGTAGCGTTGCGACATTGCGATCATCTCTCACAGGTGCGGGCGGTCGCCCAATATTCAGGTTCAGGTGGGGGCCGACTCTGCGGCCAGTGATCGAAGGAGGCCCTCATTGCGCGTAATGTCGCCGTTCATGGAAGCGAGTTGCGGCTCGCGCGCGAGCAGCGCGAGTACGTCCTCGGTGTTGAATGCCGGATTCGCCGCGAAAAGCCGGTCGTAAACCGCCCGGACAAAGACAAGGTCGCGGGGCTCGTCCACCGTCCAGCGCAGGCTCGAGAGATCCCGCTGCTGTCTCACATGCGTCACCTTGAACCGGCTGGGCCGGCGATGAATGGCGAGCGTGACATGTTCGCGCTCCGCCTCGGTCCGGGGTTCTGCGGCGACGACCTGCAGCACCGTCCAGCGGACCACCTCCACGTCGAGCCCGTCGGGCCAAGTGGGCTCGACGGCGTTCGACGCGTAGTCGGCCTCCGCGGCTATGGCCGCCTCGATGACCCCATCGATCACGTCGGGATCCGCAAGCGGGCAGTCTCCGGTTAGGCGCACCACCCATTCGGGATGAAAAGGCTGGGCGGCCCGGATGAATCGGTCGAGCACGTCATCGAGCGATCCCCGGCTCACATCGACCCCGGCGCGGCGGCCCAGGTCAGCCACCGGGTCGTCGCTGGGATCGACGCTCGTGGCCAGGACGAGCCGGTCGATGCGTCGCGAGCGGCGAACGCGCTCGAGCTGGCGCAGCAACATGGGCTGCCCGGCCAGCGGCTCGAGCACCTTGCCGGGCAGGCGGGAAGACGAGAATCGGGCCTGCAATACGGCCAGGATCATGCCGGATCCTCCCTGTACGGCTCGACGAGCTTCTCCAGGACCGTCACCGCGCAGCGGTCACCGTCCGGGATTTCATCGCCCTTCCGCACCTCCGGCGCGCCATGGGCGAAATATGCGCGGTTCAGGCGGGCGTACAAACCCAAACCTTCGAAAGCCAAAGCGTAGTCTTGCTTGTAGGTGAAGAGCGCAACATCCTCGCGGTGATGGTAGCGCCGCCGCGTGGGCCGATCCGGCAGGAAATCAGCGATCAACAGCGTGCCTCCGGGCGCGACCATCCGGTCGATTTCCGCGACCGCCCGGCTGAGAAGCAGCCGGTCGATCCAGTGCATGACGAAGCAGACGGACACGCAATCGAACCCGCCCGCCAGAGGAAGCTGGTCGATCGGTGCGACGGCGAGTTCGTAGCCCGGATGCAGTTTCCTCCCCTCCGCGATCGCCTCGGGGCTGATGTCCGCGCCCGCGATGCGCACGAATGGTCCGAAACGGCTTTCCAGGGCGCCCAGTCGATAGCCGTTGGCGCAGCCGAGATCCAGCACGGACCGCGGGCGGCGGTCTCGGACCACCTGCTCCAGGGCGCCCTGGGCGGGGTCATGCAGGCGCCGCGTCATGGCGACTTGATTGCGCCGAAACCAGGCGTCCCCTTCGCCCGCGCGGAACGCTTCCGCCTGCATCGCTTCCTTGGACATCATGAGTCAGCGGGTCTCTATGGCGCGGCTACGGATACGTGAGGCGCCGCTGCGGGCGCTTCCGGCAGGTGAACCAGTCATGGCGGCGCCCATGCCGCCTCGTGGCTGGGCCACTGCCTTGGCCAGCTTCGCTCCACGCAGGATGACCGGGATTTCCAATCGCCGATGAATGACGATCGAGAGCACGATCACGGCGGGCGTCAACGCTAGCGACCCAGCCCATCCGGGTTCGACGAACAACCTTAAGCTCTCGTACGCCAGCGGATGGATCAGGTAGACGGGATAGGACGCCTGCCCCAGAAGTTCGGCGACGCGCTCCAGGACGCCCGCGGATTCCCGGCGGCACGCGCCCGCAGCCATGAGCGTCAGCGCGACAAGAAAGCAGAACCGCGGCGCCGGCTGAACCAGTGACACGGCGTCGGATCCGCCGAAAGCGAGCGCCGTGGCGAAGAAAGTGAGCCCGCCCACAGCGACGAGGGCGACGGAGGCAGGGCGAGGCAGTCTGCTCAGTGGCGTGGCCGACAGGCCAAGAGCCATGCCGCAAACGAAAAAGGCCGCGTGCTGGCGCAACCGCACGTAGTCGGCCCACTGCGGCGTCAAAGACCCATTTCGGTCGAGATGCGCAGCCCCCACGAGCATCGCAAAGGTTGCCGCCGCCGCAAGGACCGGCAGGGACCAGCGGCCGAGCCGCACGGTGAGCATGGACGCCGGGAACAGCATGTAGAACGCCACCTCCACTGCCAGCGACCATCCCCCGACTGGAATGGCCTTGGACGGGTCGAGCCATCCGAAGGCCAGCGTCAGGTTGACGAGGACGAGCTTGCCGAGCCCCGCTCCGAATGGCGCGCCGTTGTGGATCAGAAGGGCCGCGGCGATCAGGGTCGCGACAGCATAAAGGGGCCAGATCCGGAACAGGCGGCGGATGAAGAACGCGCTCCAGTCTCGCCAGCGGGTGAAATCCGCATGAGCGCTCGCCACCGCGAGGCTCAGTCCGCTGACCACGAAGAAGCCGTCGACGTCCCACCGCCATGGCGACCGAACGCCAGGGCCCAGGGGCTGGCGGAGCCGTCCACATGGTGAAGTGGTAGATCATCACGCCCAGGGCGAAGACGCCCCGCAAACCGTCGAGCGCGAGAAGTCGCGTGGGCGACCCAGGCCGGGCCGCGCTGGAGCGTGATATTGCTACCGGATGCATCGCAGGGTTTTGCTACTGCAAAATGCCACCAGGAGCCAGCATCGCGGCAACCCGGCAGGAGTTATCCCCGGGCAGGCCACAGTCTCGGATCCAGCAAATCGGCGTCGTCGCAGGCCAGGTGGCCCCAGTCGAGGGCGGCGCCGGCGTCCCAGGCGGCCACGCCCGCGGCGAATTGCTCCGCGCTTTGCACGCCTATGACCGCCCGTTCGATCTCGGTCGTCGCTTTGGCGAAGCCAAGCGCCGCTTCCAGTCGGGTCACGCCGGCGGCCCGGCAGGCCTCATCCCAGCGGGCCAGCGCGCGTGTGGCGGAACTGCTCGTCAAAGGCGAGGCGGAGGGTTGCAGCAGCAAACCTTGCAGGAACAGGGATCGCGCATGCACGGCGACGCCGCGACGCCGAAGCAGCGCAAGTGATCCGTCGCGAAGCAGCCGCTGGTCGAGCGCGCTCAGCGGCAACTGGACCACTTCGACAGGGTAGCGCTCCAAAAGTTGCTTGATATCGTCTCGACCGTAGACGGATGCGCCGATGCGCCTCACGCGACCAGCCGCCTTTTCGCCCTCCAGGAAGGCCCACAGCCGGTCTCCTCCTGGAGCAAGCAGGTCGTAGGCTTGATGCACGAGGAGCGAGTCGACCTGGGGGCGCCCCAGCCTCTCGAGAGAGCGGCGGAAGCCCTCGCGCACGATCACGACGTCCTCGGCGTCGATCTCGGAACGGCGGAGCGGAACGGTTTTGGTCACGACCCGAAAGCCGGACAGCCCCGGCGTGCGGCCGAGGACTTCTTCGCTCGCGCCATAGGCGGCGGCCGTGTCGACCGTGTCGAGCCCGGCGCGCCTGGCTGCGTGGAGAATGGCGTCCACCTCCGCGGGCGGCGTCTGCCCCGCCGCATTGGTGACGCCGTACGCCAGCCCAAACTGCACCGCCCCGAGCGCCAGGCGCGCCCGCGATCCAGCGTCGCTCATGCGGAGCGCGCGTCCATCACCGCCGCCCGCACCGCCTCCACAACCTCGTCCTGCTCTGCATCCGTCATCGCAGAAAATAGTGGCAGCGAGATCGCTCCGGCGTAGTAGGCCTCTGCGTTCGGGCAGTAGCCTGGCTCGAAGCCGCGCTGGCGGTAATAGGGCTGTGTGTGGACGGGGATGTAATGCACGTTAACCCCGATCCCCGCGGCGCGAAGCGCGTCGAAGATGCGCCTGCGCTGCTGGGAGTCGACGTGGATCGGGTAGAGATGGAAGGCCGACCGCCCATCCAGGTCCTGCCAAGGACGTGTCAGCGGGAGATTTCCAAGGAGATCGTCGTAGCGGGCCGCGAGCGCCCGGCGGCGTGCCACGAAAAGATCGATGCGCCGCATCTGGCTGGCCCCGAGCGCCGCCTGGATGTCGGTGATCCGGTAGTTCATGCCCAGCATCGTCTGCTGGTAGTACCAGGGACCTTCGCTCTCGCCTTCCATGCGCGAGGAATCCCGGGTCATGCCATGGCTACGCAACTGGAATAGGGTCGCCGCCGCTTCCGGGTCGCGTGTGGTGACGACACCGCCTTCGCCCGTGGTCACGATCTTCACCGGGTGAAAGCTGAACACGCACATGTCGGAATAGCGGCAATCGCCGACCTTTCCCCCAAGATAGTCCGCCCCGATGGCGTGGGACGCATCCTCGACCACTTTGAAGCCGTAACGTTGCGCCAGCGCGTGAACCCCCCGCATGTCGCAGGACTGCCCGGCGAAGTGCACCGGCGCCACGATCGCAGGCAGCCGTCCCGTCTTTTCGGCCTGATCGAGCTTGCGGGACAGCGCCTCCACGGAAAGATTGTAGCTTCGCGGGTCTGTATCCACGAAGTCGACCTCGGCTCCGCAATAAAGCGCCGCGTTCGCCGTCGCCAGGAAAGTGTTGGGAACCGTCCACAGGACGTCTCCCGGGCCAAGGCCCAGCGCCAGATAAGCGAGGTGAAGCGCGGCCGTGGCGTTGCTGACAGCGCAGCAATGCGGCGCCCCCACATACTCCGCGATAACCTTCTCGAAATCCTGTACCGCCGGACCCTGGGTCAGGAAATCCGAGCGCAACACCGCCACAACGGCGGCGACGTCGTTCTCATCGATGTCCTGGCGACCATATGGGATCATGGAGTGCCTTCCAGAAGCTCCCGGATCTCCGGGACGGACAGGAAATGAGGGTTGGTCCCGGAGTTGTACTCGAACCCGTCCGGCACTGGCGAGCCGGTCTCTCCGATCGGGTTCCTGGTGTAGTCCGGATGGCTGATGAACGTGATGCTCGGCTGCAGGACGAAATGATCCTGGAATTCAAGCGTAAGGTGAGCATCGTCGATCGGGCACATGATCTCGTGAAGCTTTTCGCCGGGGCGGATGCCCACGATCTTGTGGCCGAGGCCCGGGCCCGCGGCCTCCGCCAGATCGGTGATACGTGAGGACGGGATCTTGGGCACGAAGATCTCGCCACCCACCATCCGTTCGAACGACTTCAGCACGAAATCCACACCCTGGGGCAGGGTGATCCAGAACCGCGTCATCCGCACGTCGGTGATTGGCAGTTCCCTGGCGCCTTCCCTCACGAGCCTGCGGAAGAAAGGCACGACCGATCCGCGGGAGCCCACCACGTTGCCGTAACGCACCACGGCGAACCGTGTCTCGCGCGTGCCCACCATGTTGTTGGCGGCGACAAACAACTTGTCAGAGGCCAGCTTGGTCGCGCCGTACAGATTAATCGGGTTGGCCGCCTTGTCGGTGGATAGGGCGATCACCTTTTTCACCCCAGCCTCGAAGGCCGCGTGGATCACGTTCTCCGCGCCGTGCACATTCGTCTTGATGCACTCGAGTGGATTGTACTCCGCGATAGGCACATGCTTGAGAGCAGCCGCATGCACGACATAGTCGACGCCGTTGAAGGCTGTGACCAGCCGGTCGCGCTCGCGGACGTCGCCGATCAGGAAGCGCAATTCCTGCTGGGGGAACTGCTGGGCCATTTCGTACTGCTTGAGCTCGTCTCGCGAAAGTATGACCACTTTTCGGGGCCGGCTCCGCTCGAGCACGGTCCTGACGAACTCGCGCCCGAACGAGCCTGTCCCGCCCGTCACAAGCACGACCTTTCCGTCGAACATGGACATGTCAGTTGAAATCCTTGGAAGCTCTGTGCTGCGTCATGCGCAATCGTAGCGCGTGTCTTGAACGCTCCGGCCAGCGCCGTCAATGGCCCCGCCACCGACAGGATGGGCGTTCCCCAGGAGCAGCCTTTTCGGCCTCGGAGATCTCAGGCCTCACATCTTGCGCCGCTACCTATACGCGAACTATTAACCATGACGCCGCGGGTAGTAGAGGGGCGCCGGCCCTGATCCGGCCCATCCGCAAGCGTATTGGCCGCGCGCGGATGGCGCGTCGTATCAGGCAGGCGAGGGCTCCATGACTGCGACACTGCCGAACGCTGGCCGGGGCGAGTTGGCACCCGGGGGGGCGGATGCGCCCCTCACCCGTGCAGTGGGACCAGCATACTCTCATGCTGCGCTGGACGGGGTAAGGGGCATTGCCGCCCAGGTCGTTTTTTTCGGCCACGCACTCAATCTGTCGCTCCATGCACATCTGCCCGAGAACCTCGTCGTGGTCACGGCCTGGACATCGCGGCTGGCTGTGATGGTGTTCTTCGCCCTGAGCGGATTCGTTGTCGCGCTGAGCCTGCGACGATTGTCGTCCGGGAAAGCCGGCGGGGCGAGTTGGACCACCGATTACGCAATCCACAGGGTGGCCAGGATCTTGCCGCCTCTAGTGCTTGCCGTCGCGGTTTCTATGGCGGTCGGATGGCTGGGCAAATCGGGCCTTGTCGATCTCGTGGATGTCCGCAGCGCCGAACTGACCACCGGACCCCTGGCGTTCGTGCGCGGGATCACGCTGACCTTCCTGCCCACGGACGCGACCTTCGCGGTTGACGGGCCGCTTTGGTCCCTGCGCCAGGAGGTGTTCCTCTATGTTGTGGCTGGTCTCCTCGCCTTCGCCACGGTACGCCGGGGCGTCCTCGGCTGGATTACGGCCGCTTGCGCCTGTGCGGCGGCGGCGATTGTCTCGACACGGTTCTTCTACCCGCAAAGCCTTGCTCTGTTCGGTTGCGGAGCCTTGGCCGCACTTTACGGGACGCGTCCAATTGTCCTGAAATGCGCACGATCGCCAGCCGTGCCCCTGACGCTATGCGCGATTCTGCTCGCTCCCATTGCTCTGGCCGGGAGCGCCCCCCGGTTCGCAGAAGCCTTGAGCGCAGATCGGCTCTTCCTGACCTTCCAGTTGACCACAGCGCCGGTGATCGCTCTCGGGTTGCTGCGGGTGGCGGTTCCTGAGAGCGGGGCGGACGGGAGCCTCGCGCGCCTGCAGCCGCTCGCGCGTTATGCCTACACGCTTTACGTGCTGCACAATCCGCTGTTGCTGGCGTCTATCTCTATTGCGTCTCAACTCGGCTGGGCCGCGAACCCGGTCTCCGCTGCGACCATGGGACTGATAGCTGTTGCGCTCACACAGGCGATAGCCTATGCGGGCGCACTCGCCCTTGAGCAGCCGACAGTGTTCCGGCGCTGGATCCTGGCCTTTCTGTCAAGGCCCGGTGCCGCGATCCCGAGGGTTCGCGCCTAGTCAAGCCGTTTCTTCCCGGTGAGTACGAAGCACGCGGTTCGGGCCGCAGGATACGCGCCTTATGAAAATCGGTTATTGGTTCGACTACGACCAGACTTGGACCTTCACCGCCCTGCATAAGGTATTGGCGGAGCGGATTCCCGGGCTTCAGACCTGCGGCTTCGTGATGAACGACCGCTACTGGGCCCATGCGGTCGAGAGCCTGCCGCCCGGAACGCGTTTGGTTCGCTTTTATGAGGAATATCGACGCGGTATGGCGTTCCGCCCGACGGCGGACCAGGTCGCGAGCTTCCGGAAGTTTGACGAGCGCGTGAAACTTGCGCGCATCGCCTATTCCGACCGGCACATCCTAATGTTCGATCACGCGACCTTGATCGCCGTGAACATCCACCTGAAGAAGGTGTTTGAGGAGTTTCTCGACGCGGAGCAGCCCGATGCTTTCGTGTTCAATTGCATCGCCAGCCAATTTGCGCATCTTTTTTACGAACTGATGCGCGAACGTGGAATCCAGGTTATCGTGCCAACGGCCTGGGGATTGGAAGACCTCTTCTATATTGCCGACAATCCGTACTTCGCATGCGAGGACGCCTGGGCCGCCTATCGCGGGTTCAAGGAGGGGCTTGACGGGCCGACCGCAGAGGAGAGCGCCTTCGCTCGCGGCTTCATTGAGCGGATCCGTAGCCACAAGCCGGCTTACGACAACGCGGCAGTGGCCACAGAAGAACGCAAATTTCAGATCCCAGGTCCGGCAGCTGTCGGCCGTTACCTGATCAACCACTATCGCTACTACAGGACGGATCCGACCCAGCCGGGCATCATCGACCGCGCACTCAAGCCCCTAACGCTCAAGCGCCAGCTGGCGAGGGCCCAGCGCTACTTCGCCGACCGCTCTGCCTTGGAGGACACGCCGTTCGTCTACATGCCGCTGCACTACGAGCCTGAGATCGCGACTCTCGTGCTGTCGCAGTGTCGCCAGACGAGCCTAATCGACATTATCGCCCGCCGCTTGCCTTTGACCTGGAGGCTCGTGCTCAAAGAGCACCCCGCGCTGGCCGGCCAGCGCGAAATCTCCTTCTATGAGGAGATCGCGCACCGCTATCCCAATGTGATGTTCGTCGACGCCAGGATCCCCTCGCTCGATCTGACGATACAGAGCCGGCTCGTCTTCACACTGAATGGCACGGCGGCCATCGAGGCGGCCTCCCTAGGCAAGCCCGCCTTGCTGCAGGCCCAGGCCCGGTTCGGCGGCTTTGGCGTGATCCCGCGTCTGGTGGATCCGTTCGCGTTCGAGACCGTGATGCAAGACGCCATCGACAATCCGCCGGGTTTAGCGGACGTTGAACTCATGCTTGCCGCCTGCCGTCGGTTTGGCCGACCGATGAAGTTCGCCGAGCCGCTTGCCAATTCCGGGGTTCTGGAGCCCGCCAACATGGCGAAGCTCGCCGATGCGATCCAGGGCTCCCTGCGCTCTCAGTAGTCGTCGTCCATATAAGGCCGACGGCCATAGTAGCCGTACGCGCGGCCGTAGGGCGGAGCAGCGCGATAGTAGCCGTCGTAGTAACCATGCCGAGCCCGCCAGGCGGCGCGCTGCTCGTCTCTTTGCATCTGGTAGATGAGATCCGGGCTGTATTTCCATTTTCCTGTGCGCCGTCCCGCCTCCGCCGGGCCGGCGACGGCCGCCAGGATCGCAGCGCCGGCAAGCCCGGCCGCCAGCCCCTTGGCAAATAAGACCTTCATGTGAAGCTCCACCTCTTGTTGGTCCTAGATCACCAACGCTCAAGCCGCGCGTGAGATCCCGCCCGCGCGCGTTTCGTCGCTCCGATACCCATTTCGAGGTACGTCGACGGTGAAAACGACCTTGAGTTTCGATTTAGCCAGAGTGATGGTGCGCTAAGATAGGGGACGGGCATGGAGCACGGGCGCAAAATCGCCGTAGTGGGGCTCGGCTATGTAGGATTGCCGGTCGCCGTCGCTTTTGGCCGGTCCGGCGCAGACGTGGTCGGCTTCGATATCGATGGACGCCGCATCGCCGAGCTGAAGGCCGGTGAAGACCGCACGCGCGAGGTCGATCCGGATAGCCTAGCCGAATGCCAGGTTGCGTTCACCAGCGACCCGGTCGCGCTGAAGCGCGCCGACTTCTTCATCGTGACTGTACCGACGCCAATTGACGACGCGCGGCGGCCGGACCTCACGGCCTTGCGCAAGGCTTCGCAGACTGTCGGCGCGGCCCTGAAGCCGGGTGACATCGTGGTGTACGAATCCACGGTCTACCCTGGCGCCACGGAAGAAGACTGCGGGCCCATCCTGGAGAAGGCTTCCGGCTTGGCCGCCGGGCGCGATTTCACCCTGGGCTACTCGCCCGAGCGCATCAACCCGGGCGACCACGCCAACCGCTTCGAGACGATCCGCAAGGTGGTGTCCGGCCAGGACGCCGCCACCACCGCAGTTGTGGCGAACGTTTACGGGTCGGTGGTGGAGGCGGGGATTTACGTGGCGCCCTCCATCCGCGTCGCCGAGGCCGCCAAGGTCATCGAGAACAGCCAGCGCGACCTCAACATCGCCTTCGTGAACGAACTCTCGGCATTGTTCCAGCGGCTCGGCATCGACACGCTTGACGTGCTGGCGGCCGCCGGCACGAAGTGGAACTTTCTTCCGTTCTCGCCCGGCCTTGTCGGCGGCCACTGCATCGGGGTGGATCCCTACTACCTCACGCACCGCGCCGAGCGGGCGGGATACCATCCGCAGGTGATCCTGGCAGGGCGCCGCATTAACGACTCGGTCGGCTCCCGTATCGCCAGCGACGTCATCAAGCATCTCCTGAAGGCGGGGCGGCGCACCGGGCGGGTGACGGTGCTCGGCCTGACGTTCAAGGAGGACGTGCCCGATATTCGCAACACGCGGGTGGTCGACATTGTCCGCGACCTGGCCTCGGTCGGGCTCGAGGTGCAGGTCGTCGATCCCTTGGCCGCGCCCGAGGACGCGCGCCACGAATACGGGCTCGCGCTGGTCGGGGAGGGGGACTTGCAGCCTGCCGACGCGGTCGTCCTGGCCGTGCCGCATCGCGACTTTGTCCGGCGCGGCTGGGACCTCGCCCGCTCCGCCCTGCAGGACGGGGTCGGCTTGGTCTATGACGTCAAGGGCAAGCTCGACCGCGCCGCGCGCCCGGGCGGCGTCACCCTGATGCGCCTGTGACCGCGCTCTCCGGGCTTGCCTCGGCCGCGCATGCGGGCCAGTGAAAGCCAAGGCCGCAACAACACTGGACCTCGATCATGCACGTGCTCGTCACCGGGTCTGCCGGCTTCGTCGGTTTCCACCTCTCCCGCCGGCTCCTCCGCGACGGTGCGACCGTGACGGGCGTCGACGGCATGACCCGCTATTACGATGTGAGCCTCAAGGAGAAGCGGCTTGAGTTGCTGGGCGAGACCGGCGCCTTCGCCCGTCACGACGTGATGCTTGAGGACATGGACGCCCTGTCGCGCGTCTACCGCGACGCCAAGCCGGACGTGGTGGTCCACCTCGCGGCCCAGGCCGGGGTCCGTTACAGCCTCGAGAACCCGCGCGCCTATGTCGACGCCAACCTGGTCGGCACGTTCAACGTCCTGGAGCTCGCCCGCGAAGGGGCGCCGCGGCACCTGCTGATGGCCTCGACCAGCTCGGTCTACGGCGCCAACCGCGAGATGCCGTTCCGCGAGGACATGCGCGCCGACATGCCCATGACGCTCTACGCCGCCACCAAGCGCGCGACAGAGCACATGGCCCACAGCTACGCCCATCTGTGGAACCTGCCCACAACCATGATGCGCTTCTTCACGGTCTATGGGCCCTGGGGCCGGCCGGACATGGCGCTGTTCAAGTTCGTGGAGGCCATTGAGGCGGGACGGCCGATCGACGTCTACGGCCACGGCGACATGCGCCGCGACTTCACCTATGTGGACGACCTCGTCGAATCCATGGTGCGCCTGATCGATTGCGTGCCGGAAACGGGCGGCCCGGGCGCCTCGGAAGCCGCGCCCTTCCGGGTCGTCAACATCGCCGGCGGCGCCCCGACGGGTCTCAACGACTACATCGCCGCCGCCGAGCGCGCGCTGGGGAAGAAAGCCATCCGCAACGAATTGCCCATGCAGGCGGGCGACGTGCGGGCCACCCACGCCGACAACGCCCTGCTGCTTCAGCTGACTGGCTATGCGCCGTCCACTCCGGTGGACCAGGGCGTGGCTGAATTCGTCCGGTGGTGGCGCGGCTGGCGCGGTTCTAATACGTATTAGGCTCCCGCCTCACGCGTAACGGGCCGCTCAAGCCCGAGCAGAGAGAATGGGCGGAGGGGCAGGGCCGCCATCCCGATATATCTGCACTGCCATGCCCCGCGGCTTCCATCCTGCGGATCTCTATCCCGTTGGTGGCGGTTGCCTCGCGAAAAGCGACAGTCGGCGATTGAAGCAGACGTTTGGGCGGCGTTTCTTCCGCATGCTCATTAGTCAGAATGCAATTGTTCAGCCAAGATAGCAGGCGGGAACTGGCGGCTCTTGGCCTGCTGAGGATGACTGCTAGTCCGTTGGTCCGCGGTTGACACCGCCTCCGACTGGCCCGATACCAGCCGTGCTTGTCCCTGCTCCGCCGCTTTGACCACAAGAAGGCTGGTGGTCGCGTATGACGTCTTCATGACGGCTTGCGCCCTGGTCGCCGTCTTCCCGTTGCTGCTCGCGGCGCGGTGCGCTACGTGCCGGCCCTGATCCCCGGGTTCGCGGCCTACGCCAGCCTCGTCTACTGGTATTTCGGCCTCTACAAGTCCCGCTGGCGCTTCGCCTCGCTCCCTGACCTGTCCGGGATCGTCACGGCCGTGACGGTCCTGAGCCTGTGGCTGCGGTGCTGGACGATGGACTCGCTTCGCCAATGAGATCCTGTTCGACCGGGCGGAGCCGACCCTCGAGACGGACGTGGAGGGCGTGATGGCGGCCAAGCCGCTGTTCGCCGACATGGCGCGAATGCAGGAGTGGCTCGGCCAACTGCGGGCGGCGCTCGAGTCGGAGAACCAGCAGGCGGGCCGCCGCATCCTGGCGGAGGCCGTCCCGGCCTTCACCCGCGCGGTGATTCCGCCGCCAGCCAGCGCCGAACCCCCTCCTGCGTCGACGCAACCGGAGGTCGCGAGAACGGCACCGGCCGAGGCCACTCACCACGATCGCGAAGTCCTGAAGAGGTATGAGTTTGCGGATGCTGCCAAGGGCGTTGCCGGCATCGCCCGATGCGCGGACACTCTCCTGCGCGGCTTTGACTGACGGAGAACAGGGCGAGGGACAAGGTATCGACTGCTATCCACCAGCCTTGCCGCGCTCTGGGCAGAGGCGTCGGTCAGTACGGTCACCCACTGCGCATGTGGTGGGCGGCGCGGCCCCCAAGGGGGTGGTCGTGAGGCGGCGCGAACGAGGCAAGGGCGGAGATCAGCGCGTCCTGCTCCGGCGGGGGCACCTCGCCGGCGTCCCGGTGTTCGATGGTGTAAACAGCCGCGCTTTCGGCAACGCACGCCGGGCGAGCGTGAGCTGTCAGTACTTCTCAGGCCCGAGGGGTCACTGCCGCACTCGGCTGCAGGCGCCTGAACAGGAGTACGGGCAAGGTCACCGTAGCAATCCACCACGCCTGCCAGGCGCCGTGGCTTTCCACGCCGATGGCCACGGCCGCCGCCAGGCAGGCGATCGCCTCGGGCCGGCGGTCCTCCGGCAGGCGGCGGATATGGCGCGCAGCCATGAGAAGCAGCAACAGCGCGAACGCGGCGCCCGGCGCGCCGAGTTCGCTCCAGACCTGCAACAGGGCGTCGTGGGGGTGCCCGACGCCCAGCATCTCTCGATGCTGCGCAGGAACTTCCGCCACGACCGGATCATTCGGCAGTTTCGGCGAAGAGCCGAAGCCCGTCCCCGTTCCCAGCCGCCGCATCGCGACCTCACCGAAGGAGATCCAGATGTCCACGCGCTCGCGCGCGTGCGCGGACGCAAGCGCATCGAACGCCCGCGCGGGCGTCACGCGCTCCACGACCACCCCAAACACCGGCTGAATGAGCAGGAGCGCGGCGAGGACGGGCGCGAGGCACGCGCCGGCCAGTCGCGGCGTCGCCAGGCTGATCGCGTACGCGCCCGCACCGACCAGGACCGCGAGCTTGGACGTGCCGCTTGTGGATAATACGGCGCCGGCGGCCACCGCGGCGAACACGGCAAGCGCCAGACCACGTCGACCCTGAGACCTGAGCGACGCCGCCAGGGGCCAGAACAGCAGGGCCACGGTGACGATGGGCCGGTTCATTACGAATGTCTCCATCCGCCCCGACCACAGGCGCCGTAGCGGGAAGCCTAGGCGGACTTCGACGGCGACCAATGCGGAGGTGGCCACAATCGCGGCCGCGAGCGCCAGGGGCGCCCAGCGGGGCAGGCGCTCCGGAAGGCAAGCCGCGAGCAGCACGCCGGCCGCGAGAGGCGCCATCAGTTCGGCATAGGCCGCCAGCGATTGTCGCCGGTCTACGCTCCAGGCGATCGAGACCAGAGCCCAGGCCAAGAGCAGGAGGCTCGCGATTCCCTCGGGTGACAGCACGATGCGCTTGATCGCCGCAAGAACGCGCCCCGCGCCCCACTCCAGGACGGCGCCGCCAACGCAGAGGAGGGCCGCGATCCCCATCACCAGGGGTGAGGAGCGGTTGGCGAAGGCCATCAGCACGGGCAGGACGGCGACGAGGAGCGCAGCGGCGCCGTCGAGCGCAAACCGGGCGCCCTGGTGCGAACATGGCGTGGAAGCGGAGTCGGGACTCTCGGCCGAGGTCTTGGGCAGGACGAACATGAGCTTCCGCTTTATGCTGGGCCGCTGACGAGGGCGCAAGCGGAGTCTGCTAAAGCAAGGCGCCTTGCCATCAACAGAAACGAGATGAGTTGAATTTCGAAGCGCCTCGCCAGGGTGAATGGGCGGCTCGCACCCGCGATGGTACTGGTACGCTCAGTTCACGGCGCGCGCTGTCTCAAGGACGTGATAGACGCCGCCATCACGGTCCCCGCCGCCTTTGACGGCCTCGTGTAATCCCGTCGCGATCCTCTCGGCGATGGGCAAGCGATAGTGAAGACTGTCCCAAAAATTTTCATCGCGGCGCGTAATGGCCGAGGGGAACCGGAAGTCTACAACCGTTGCCCGTCCGGCGGCCACTTTGGCGACCCTCGCCTTGCATTCGGCGTCCCGCGCCTTGCCCAGGCTGCCCTCGGCATCCTGCCCGTTGACGTGGCGGGGCGGGAACACCAGGACTGCGCGTGTTTCGGGCGGCAGGCGGCCGAGGAGGGACGACAACCAGTCCAGGGCCGGGAACCTCCACGATGCTCGCTGCTCACCACTGACCTGTACCGGCGGGCGAAGGGCCGATTGTGGCCCCCCGCCCTCATAGATATGGCTGCGCGCCTTTTGCAGATCGTACTGACTCTCCGGCGGCGTGAAAACCTCGTAGCCGTTGGCGCCGAGCCTCTCCCGCATCAGCCCGAACTGGTGCGCGGCGAGCCGCCACGCTACTTCGAGGCCTTTCAGGTTGAAGAGGTGCGGCCAGTCGTTCCAGCGGTTGTCGTCATAGAAGCTGTCCGGGAACGCCCGGAAGGTCAGGCGCTTCGCCGGGCTGTCGGCGTCCTCCTCGCACCAGAGGGGATCGAGGCCCATGATGATGAGCTTGGGATGCGGCGTTTCACGCAGGAAGAGGTCGGCGATGCGCGACTGCTCCCAGGCCGTCGCTGAATTCATCGCCAGGTTGGCGCTGCGAACCCCAAACAACTGGTCGATGCGGTCCGGATTCAGCAGCCGGATGGTGGAAGTGCCGAACACGGCCGAGTCAAAGCGATGGGATCGAACCACCTGCGGGTACATGAACCGCTGGTTGAGATCCATGAGGGCAGGGGGCTTGCCCCCACTCCAGGGCGCCGCGCCGTAGGGATCGAAGGCCAGCAGGAAGGCCGCCGTCAGGCCCACGAGCCCCACGAACGCCAGGGCCGCCTGGGCCAGCATCGAGCGCCACGCGCGCGAATTGACGGGAACGGAATCCATCACGGCTCGCTCCATCGCCCGCCGCGCGCCCGCGATCAAGTTGAACTTGTCCAACCCAAGGTTCGCCCGCCGGGTTGAAGCGGCGAAACCGTCAAGTGCCTGGGTTGCCCAGCGCCCGTGCGATCTCCGGCTCAAGAGCACGGGCGGTGTTCTGGGTGATGTGGGAATCGTCCCAGAATGCCTTGGCATCGCGAGTGAGGGGAGTGTCGGTTCGGAAATCCAGCGCCGCAACATTCGTCCGCGCACGGGCAAGCGCCCCAATGGCGGCCTTGCACGCGGCCTCCGCAAGGCCTGCAGGAGAAGCCGAATCCGGCTGTACGGCCGCAAGGATCGGCGTGATCACCAGGGCGACTCGGGTTTGGGACGGGATCTCGTCCAGCATCGCGGCGAGAACGTCCAGCCCCGGGTAAGGTCCGGCTTGCTCGGCAAGCGGCAATTTAGCCTTGCGGTTCACTCTGGCGCGGGTTCGTTCATCATACAGCTTCTGGCCCTCGTAGTCCCAATAGCCATCGCGACCGGCGAGCGTCAGCGGCCTCGTCCCGCCCATGAGGGTCGCCAGCGTGTCCTCGATGGCTTTCGTGCGGAAAATTCCCCGCGCATAGGTCAGGAAATCGGGAGCGTAAAGCCAGAACGGGAACGGGACGGACTGCAAGCGATGCTCAGCGCCTGGCCCGCTTCGACAATCGAAATCATCGATGCCGATGACCACCGCTTTCGGGGGCGTCTTGCGATGCTGCAGGAAATAACCCAGCAGCGCCTTGTGCTCGCGCACTCCAGTCGCCGGCGTCGCCAGCGAGACGAAGTGGAAGCCGGTGAGCGCGTTCAGCCGCTCCGGGCTATAAAGTTGGACATGCGAATTGCCGATGATGGCCGCATCGAATTGCGGGTCGCGCGCGCGACTGGCGTGAGCGGTGCGCGGTGCCTGCTCGCGCGTGCGCCCGAGTCCGAGCCCGGGGACACGCCCCGTGTCATACGGATCAACGGCGAGAATGAGGCCGTAAACGACAGCGATGGCGGCGGCGGCCGACAGCGCCCAGGTCCTGACAAATCCTGACCAACCCGCATCTGATCTCGCGTGCAATGGCCCTTACTCCTCAGACCTTGCCATGCTTCGTCCAGTGCGCGAAATACGCCTGACTTTACCCGCAGAGCGAGCAAATACTAGCTAAATCGGTTTCCGCGGTCAGCCCCGAACTTGATAGAGCCGCTTATGGCGGGCAACGCACCACGCTTGACCAGGCGGGGCATTGACGGCAGCACAACAGCTCGCTGCATTACCCGGCGCGCGTCCGCCTGCAAATCGAACCTTCGGGGCCGGAACAAAGGTATATTCTTCGCCGATATAGGTCGTGTTCGCGAACTTGTCGGGGGAGAGATGGCGAGCGGCTCAGGCTGGCCAGGTTCTCACCGCAGTGTCCTTTCTGGGAGAATCCTAGGCATCCCTGAAACGAACAAGCGAAAGGCCAGGATGCTGGACGGCCTTTCCTATTGCCGAGGCGAGCGATGCCGGGTCTGCGGCCTCCAGATAGATCGCGTCAAAGGCCCGCGCGACCAAGGCTAGGTTGGGGCCGCTCGGATCGACGCCGATTGCCGGAATGTTGGCCCGCTCCATTCCGTCCCGGATCATGCCGTTTCCGTTGTTGTCATACACGAGCACGACGAGAGCGCGGCCCAGTTCGGCCGCGCAGGCGAGTTCCGGAAGCGTGAATTGCAGGCCGCCATCGCCGATAATTGCGACTACCGCCCGATCCGGACAGGCGATCGCGGCACCAATGGCCGCCGACAGCGCGAAGCCCAAGGTCCCGTACCCGCTGGGATGCAGAAAACGCCTGGCCGCGTAGGATGGAAAGACCGAGCAGGCTGTATAGGCGAGCTTCGTCATGTCCGTGGCTAGGATGGCGTCGCGCGGCAGCCCCCCACGCAGCGCGTCCAGAAGCGCCACTCGGTCGGGGGCTAGCCCGCGCTGCGCGTCGCGGACCAGCCGGCGCACGGCGGCGGCCGGGCTCGAAGCCTCGTCGAGGTCGGAGACCCCCTCCGGCAGCGCGTCACAGAGTGCCTGAAACGCCAGGGTGGCATCCGATTGAAGAGCGACCTCAGCCTCGCGATCGGTGAGTTCGGCCAGGTCCAGATCGATGCGGATCAGAGGCGCGACAATGGGGAGGCTGTCCGTCCAATGGTGCGTTTCGGCCAACTCGGTTCCGGCGGCAATGACGAGGTCGGCCGCGGCCAGCGCCTCGCGTCCGGCGCTCGTCGCCAGGCAGACGCCCGCGCTCAAAGGATCGTCGGCGGGCAGGACGCCCGATCCGGCGACTGTGGTCATCACCACTGCGCCAAGGCGTCGGGCGAGTTCGAGGGCCTCGGCGGCAGCATTGACCGCGCCGCCACCCAGCAGCAGCACGGGTCGGCGAACTGCGCGAAGGCGCGGTCGAGCAGCCTGGGCGCGGCGCCCGGGGTTAGCGCAGTCCGGCTCCAGGCCACCAGCGGCGCGATGGCGTTGGACTGGTTCTGCAACTCGTGCAGCTGCCCCGAATCGAGCGGGAGGTCTCCCCGGGCGCTCACGCTGGATAGCGCCAGCACCGGGCTCGAATCCGAATAGGCCTAAGCCAGGGCTGTTGCCGCATTGGTCATTCCCGGCCCGCTGGTCAAAACGCAGGCGGCGGGCCGCCCGCTGGCGCGGGCGTAGCCGTCCGCCATGAAACCCGCGCCCTGCTCGTGCCGCGGGGTCACGTGACGGATCGCGCTGCCCGCGAGGCCCCGGTAAAAGGCCAGCGTATGGAGCCCCGGAATGCCGAAAACAGTGTCGACGCCGTGTTCCGAGAGCCGCTGGACCAGTGCCTCGCCGACAGTGCAGCCGGTCTCGCTTATGCGCGCCCCCCGGCGACCCGGACCAGCGCATCGGCAGCACGGCGCCTTCGCCGGCGGGCATCACCATCAAGGGGTTCACGTCGAGCTCGATCAGTTAGTCGCCCTGCGCGACGGCGTAGCCCGCAATGGCTTCCACCGCGGATGCGGCGGCTTCGAGATCGCCCGCGGGCCGCCCACGGTAGCCTTGCATAAGACGACCTAAGGCGCCGCGTGTCAGCGCCGCGACAATGTCGTCGCGTCCGGCCGGCAGCAGCAGCGTCGTGACCTCGCCGATAAGCTCCACCAGCACACCCCCGACCCCGATCGTGAGGGTGAGGCCGAATTGCGGATCGCGCTGGATCCCGACGAGCGTCTCCAAAACCGGGTGCGGCAGCATGCGCTCGACCAGGAAGCGCTCGAGCCGGATGGAGGGATCACGCGTCGCAACCGTCCCGACCATGCGCCGGGCCGCGTCCTGCGCGGCTTGGGCCGTCTCCAGCCCGAGCGCCATGGCGCCAGCCTCGGTCTTGTGCGCCAGCTTCTCGTGCAAGCCTTTGACCACCACCAGCCCGCCGAGGCCCCGGGCAGCGGCGGCCACCTCTGATAACCCAACGACGCGGCCCTCCGGCGTGCGCAGGCCGTGGGCGGCCAGCGCCGCCTTGCCCTGAGCCTCGTCCCGGAAGCGGCCGGTCCGCTCCTCGAGCGGGCCGACCCCGGCCAGCGGGGCCGGGCGGCCGCGCGACGCGAGGCTGGCGCGCCATTCGGCGTGGACCGCCGCGCCGTTGATGGCCCGCATGGCGTCGTGCAGCCCCTGCAGGGGCGCCAGCCCGGCCCGCATCAGCGCGCGCGCATGGCGGGCGGGATGGATTCCGGATTGACGCTGGAGACAGCGCCGGGGACGCCGGTCGTCTCCGAGGCCTGTTCCGGCGCCTGGATCATGGCCTCCACGGCGGGGCTGACGCCTTCCGCCTGCTGCGGGTGATCGACCACGAGCACGGCCTTGTCGGCGCCTTCGCGCATAAGAGCCGTGAAGGCGCGCGCCAGCGGCTCGCGCGCGCCCCACATCACGGCGGTGAAATCGAGCGGGTTCGAGACCTGGCCATAGGGCGGAAGCTCCGAAAGTACAGCGGCGGTCTGCTCCGCCGTGGGCTGCGGCAGTTCGAGGCCCGCCTGGGTAGCGAAGTCCGCCGCCATTCTGGAGTCGCCTCCTGACGAGGAGAAGGCGACCAGCCGCCGGCCCGGCTTCGCGCCCCAGACGGCGACGAGCTTTAGAGTCTCCTCAAACTCCGGCAGGGTGGCGCAGCGGATCACGCCGACACGCCGGAACAGGGCGTCGTAGAAAGCGTCGGCGCCAGCCAGCGAACTGGTGTGGCTCATGGCGAGGCGGGCGCCCACGGCCGTCACGCCCCCCTTGAGCACGACAACCGGCACGCCCCGCTCCGCCGCGGCGAGCGCTGCCTCGTGGAAGGCCGGCGCGTCGCGCAGGCCTTCCAGGAACACGCCGATCACCTTGACCTCGGGGTCGGCCAGGAAGCCGTGAATGTAGTCCTCGATGCCGAGCACGGCCTGGTTGCCGGCCGACACGATGTAACGCCACGGCAAGGACCGCTGGCTCTGGGCCCTGCGCCGCCCCCACCGCAGCCGCCCCGTGGGCCGCGGGCCGGCATGCGCGTGGAGCGTGAGATGGCGAGCGCCCGGCAGATCGCCGCCAATCGGGCAATGCGCAGCGCAGCATCGGGCCGCGCACGGCCGAGGGCAAGGCGCGGGCGCGGCGCAACGCCCTCAAGCACGGCCTGTGCGCCCTGCAACTCGCCGCCACCGACCCGGCGAGCGCCGATCAGCAGGCTCTCGCCGCCGCCCTGGCCGGCCCCGGCGCGCCGGCGCCCGTCCGCGTCGCGGCGCGCAGGCTCGCCGCCTGGCTCGACCTGACCCGAGCTTGCAAAACTGCGCTGGCGCGCGTGCTAGCCGCGCCGGACGCGGACCTTAAGCTGGCCCTCACGCTCGACCGTTACGCCCATCGCGCGCGACGCGCCCGCGCAGCCGAAGCGGTTGCGCTGGCGCAGCTCCGCCAGCGGGGACCTCGTCCTGGGCCGTCCTGAGCAACTGAACGGGACGCCGGGTCGCGCGGCCGGGCGTCGAGCTGGCCCGCCGGGCACGCCCGGGCCGCGGGGCGCGCGCCCGGGCGAGCAGTCGGGCGCGCCGGGTCTCGCCGTGACTGGTTGACGCGATCGGGAGAGTATAATGAGCCGCGGCGGTCTCGCTGGCGAGGCCCCGGCTCGGCCGCCGAGCTCCGGGGCCGCGCCGGCCAAACGAAGCCAATGCGGCTGCGCCCCCGCCGCGACCGTGGGAGCGTCCGCCGCCGCGCCCGCGGTCGCTTGGGACAAACCAAGCCAGTCAGCGGGTGGTTCGGCGCGGGCCGCCCTGCTGGCGCCGGCCTCGGGCGAACTTGCGCCGGGCCCGTGCCGCCCGCCGTTGAAGCGCGAGCCGGCGCTGGGCGAGCCGATCTCAATCGGCCCAGGCGGGGACGGATCGGGAGCGCCGCCGCGCCCTCGTCCGGCCCTGCCGGCGACTAACCCCAAGCCGCCGGCAAGAACGTTAGCGGGGCCTGCGCCGCGCTGGCGGCCCGGCGCCGGCAGCTTGGCCGAGCCGCTCATCCCGCGCCGCCTCGCAGTCGAGAACCGGCTCGTTGCGGGCGTGCCGGTCTTCGAGCTCTTGGCCCACCTCCGCCGCCCGCCTTCCCGCCCGCCCTAACGGCGCCTGGCTGCAGCGGAGCAGCACGTGGCCCTTCGCAGCCTGCGACGCGGTCAGTCGTCCGCGCCGTCCGAGATTGCACGCCGCCCGAGGGGACCGCGAGGTCCGACGCGTAAAGGCTGTCGTTCTGGGGCCTCGCCCTCAAGCGCATGAATGGCCACCCGTTCGGCGCGTCCTCGGAGCGAGCCGAAGCCAAGAGGACGACATCGAAAGGCGCCTTCCGCGCCGATCGCCACTGCTTCGCTGACCACGATCGACACCCCGAAGCTCTTGGTCAATTCCTCTAGCCGCGCCGCCACATTGACGACGTCGCCAACCGCGGAATAGTCGAAGCGCATCGCCGATCCGATGTTGCCGACGTTGGCTCTCCCGGTGGCGATGCCGACGCCCAGCTGCAACGACCCGGGTTCAAGCGCGGCGCGGATCCGCTCGGGCAGGTCCGCTTGGACGGATTCGAGGCAGGCCTGCATGTCCAAAGCCGCCCGACAGGCGTGGTGGACGTGCTGGTGGTCGTCCATCGGGGCGTTGAAGATGGCCATCAGCCCGTCTCCCAGGTACTTGTCGATGGCGCCGCTGTTCGCAAGAACCGCTTGGGTCAGCGGGGTGTGCAACGTGTTCAGGAAATGGACGACGTCCTCTGAGCTCAGGCGTTCCGACAAAGAGCTGAAACCACGCAGATCCGCGAATAGAACGGTGATCTCGCGGTTCTCGCCGCCGAGCCGAAGGCGGCTGGGGTCTCGCGCCAGACGCTCGACTATGACAGGCGCAACGTAGCGGCCAAAGGCTTCGCGAACGCTGGCGCGGGCGTGCTCGGTGCTGCGATAGGCCAGCACGGTCACGGCGCCATAGGCAAGCGCGCCCGTGGCTGCAGGAATTGTCGGATCCAGCAGCAGTCCGAGGTCGCTGAACGCGAACCAACTGCCTGCGGCCGCTGCGACAGGGAGGGCGAGGGAGCCCAAGGCGCCCCCCAGGGGGCGCAGATGGCGGCCGAACAGCCATCCCGACAGAGCGAGGAGGAGGCATGCGGCCGCCTCTGCGCCGCGCGCCCAGTCGGGCCGTTGCAGGCTGATTCCGCTCAGGGCTTGCTCGATGATCTCGGCATGGATGTCGACCCCCGGAGCCGCTGCGTCCAGCGGAGTCGCGCGGGTGTCGGCGAGCGCGGCGGCGGTGGATCCGATCAGCACGATTTTGCCTCGGAAACGGTCCGGCGCCGCTGCGCCGGACAGCGCCTGCCAGGCAGGAGAGTGCCGCTCCGGCTTGGGGCCCGCATAGCGCACTCGAAAGGCGCCAGAGGCTTCGGTCGGAATCGTCAGGTCGCCGACACGAACCGCATCCATCTCCGCCGCGCCCCGGCCAGGAAGCCCCCCGGCCTTCGAGGATCGGATCAGGATCGAAGGCGCGCCGGCGGCGACGCGAAGCGCCTCAAGGCCCAGGGAGGGAACCACCACCGTCCCGACCCTGAACACGAGCGGCGCCGTGCGGACCACCAGGTCGCGGTCCGGAATCCAGTTCAGGGCGCCAACGCCCTTTGCGGCGTCGCTGAGCCGCGGCAATGGAGCGATCGCGCCCTTGAACGCCGGAAGAGATGGCCTGGGATCATCGCCGGCAATCGCGAGACCCGACAAGACGGGAGGCTTCTGGAAGGAGGCATCGGTCAGCACGGTTCCGACCACGGCGCCTGTGCTGCGCAGGGCGTCCGCCAGGGTTTGGTCGTGAGAGGGGGCGAGTGAGGCCAGGGCGGAGATCAGAGCGTCCCGCTCCGGAAGGGGCGGCAGCTCGCTCAGAGCGCGCTCCGGCGAGGTGCGATCCGGCTCCGCCAGCAGCATGTCCAAGACGACTGTCGCTGCGCCGGCGTCCCGCAACGTTGCGATGAGCTTGGCGATTCGATCGCGGGGCCATGGCCATTGCCCCAGGCGCGCGAGCGATTCGTCGTCGATGTCCACAATCTGGACCGGCGCTTGGGCGTCCCATGATCGCGGCGCAAGTTGCTGGTAGCGGTCGAACAGAATGTCCCGGACCGCCTTCAGCGGCTGCGGTTCCACGAGGCAGAGGGAGATCCCTATCGCCAGCGGGACGGCGATGGCCACAGCGTCGGCAAGTCGTCCGATCCAAAGACGAAGGGGCACGTCGGCTCGTCTTTCCAAGATCCGAGATGGAGGAGTGATCATTCCCTGGAGGGCCGCTTCGAGCGATGTTCGCCCACATGGAGGTGCGTGCGAGCCCTGCCGTCCCGCTTAGCGCAGCAGCCCTCCGGACGGCAGCCGAACCGGCGGCTGGATGGACGGGAGACGCTGTTCCAAGGGGGCGGGCTCCAAAGGCGAGGTGGGCGCCACGGGCGCCAGCCCAGGGGTCAGGCTCCCGGCGGGGAGGCCGTTCCGCAGCGGCGAGAGGAAAGGGCCCGTGCCTGGAAGCGCCGGGGTTCGGATGCGCCCTATTGGAAGCGCCAGATTATTCAGGCCGCCGAGCCGGGCGCCTTTCGGCGTGACCCGGACGCCGCGGCCGGCTGGCACGGACTGGCATTTCCAGTCGCCTCGGCGGTTGGGGCAGACCAGGACGCGCCCCTGGCTGACGTCCATGGACAGTTGGCCATCGCGCACCCGGAAGACGAAAGCGGTGCCGCGCACCCCGATCGTGGCGACGGGCGTCCTCAGCCGATAGGCTTCGTGCGACGATCGGCCGGTGACGAAACTGAAGACGCCCCGGGAAGCGTCCACGGCGAAGTCGAGAAAGCCGCCTCGGGGGGCGTAAACGAACCGGTCGAGCTTGGCCCGCGATGACGGCCCGAGCGTGAGGCGCGTCTCGTCCAGAAAGCGGATATCCACCTGGCCCCGCGCGTCCGTCTCGATTGTCGCCTCGGAAACAACCTTGTCGTTGTTCTGAACCGGCGCAGGCGCCTGTCCTGGCAGGGCGCTCGTGACGGCTGTTGCTTGAACATGCGCCACTCCGATGCCCTGGTCTGCCTGGCTCGTCCGGGGAACGGATGCGCTTGCAATCGTCGCGGCCAGAAATCCTGCCGCCCATCTCCGCTTCATCGGGGGAACTCGTTGCTGGAGGGGACGGCCCCGAAAGGCCGTCCCCCGACCCATTAGCGGAGACGCAGGCCGCCCGCCAGACCGCCGGCTGCAGCCAGGCCACCGCCGGAACCGCCCAGCCCCGCGCCGGCGCCCAGGCCGGCCGACGCGCTGGGGCCGAGGTAGGAGACGGAGCTTCCCGCGCCGGCGCCGGCCGCCAGGCCATGTCCGCCGCCGATGCCGAGCCCCCCGCCGGCTCCGATGCCGGCTCCGGACCCGCCCCTGCTTCCGGTGGAGCCGCCTGCGAACGGCTGTACTCCGCTGCCGTCGATCCTGATCCCGCCACCAAACATGGCTTCGGCGGCATAGGCCGATGTCATCGCGAAAGATGAAAAGATCAAGACGGCAGGAATGACCAGCTTTTTCATGTAACGTTCCTTATTTGTAAGGCGAATCAACGATCCGCCTTCTGATCCTTATCGATCCGTCATCTTCATCATGTGCTGAATCGCACATCGGCCGGACTGGGTATTGCTGTCGGTTCGAAGGTCCACCTTCGCCCGCCGCGCTCACGCTAGGGGCGGATGGTCGAAGCCCTCCCCACGCCAACCCGGCTCCACCCCCTTTTCAGAGCCTCCAGGGCGAGGAGCAGGGCGATGGCGCTCGCCGCGGCGGCGCCGAGGTCGTCGGGGTGGAGGGGGGCGAAACGGAACAGCGATCGCAGGGCCGGCCAGAGCAGCAGGGCCGACAGGGTGGACGCCGTCGCGGCGAGGACGGCCAGCAGGACGGCGCTGGGCCGCCGCACCGCATTGAGCAGGGACGCGGAGAACGAGCGGTTCACGAACACGAGCGCCAGGATCGACAGAACCAGCGACACGAAGGCGACGGCGCGCACTTCGTCGGGACCCATGCCCCTGGCGGACGCCGTCCAGACCGCGCCGGCGGTGGCCACGAAGGCCAGCCCGCCCTGCAGCAGGCCCCAGCCGATCAACGCGGGCGTGAACAGGGGCGCCGCCGGATCACGCGGCGGCCGGCGCATGACGTCGTCTTCCTCCGGCTCGGCCTCGAAAACGAGGGAGCAGATGGGGTCGATCACCATCTCCAGCACGGCGATGTGCACCGGCCCGAACAGCGGCGGCCATCCAAGCATGAGAGGGGCCACCGTGAGGCCCGCGATCGGCACGTGGACGGCGAAGATGAAGCCCATCGCCTTGCGGAGGTTGTCGTAGATTCGCCGCCCAAGCCGCACGGCGGCGGCGATGCTGCCGAAGTCGTCGTCGAGCAACACCAGGGCGGCCGCCTCCCGCGCGACGTCGGTTCCGCGTCCGCCCATGGCGATGCCGATATGCGCCGCCTTGAGCGAGGGAGCATCGTTCACGCCGTCGCCCGTCATGGCCACGACCTCGCCGTTGGCCTTGAGGGCCTGAACGATCCGAAGCTTCTGCTCCGGCATGATGCGGGCGAAGACCGTCGCCGCCCGCGCCCGGTCCCGCAGGGCCGCGTCATCGAGGGTGGAGAGTTCGTCCCCCGCGAGGAGGCAGTCTCCGTCGATGCCGGCCTGCCGGGCGATGGTGCGCGCCGTGGCCGGGTAGTCGCCGGTGATCATCACCACCCGAATGCCGGCTGCGCGGCACTCGGCCACCGCGGCGGGCACGGCCGGGCGCAGCGGGTCCGCCAGGCCGACGAGGCCCAGGAATGCGAATCGGAACCCCGTTTGGCTCTCCGGCAAGGGGCCGCTCGGGCTCACGGCGCGGGCCACGCCGAGAACCCGCAGGCCCTCGGCCGCCATGGCCTCGGCCCCGGCCGCAACCGCCTGCGCCTGGTCGGGCGCGAGCCCGCACAGGCGGGCGATGGCCTCGGGCGCGCCCTTGGCGGCGGCCACCTGCTCCGGACGGTCGGGGGTCCGCCACACCTGGGTCATCGCGAGGAGGTCCGGCCGCAGCGGATAGGAGCGCGCAAGCTCCGCCGGGGCCGCGCGCTCGACGCCGAGCCTGAAAAAGGCCAGCTCCATGGGGTCGCTCGGGCGCGGGGCGCTCGCCAGCATGCCCGTCTCGATCACCGCTCGCACCCGCGGGTTCGCGGAGGCGGGCGCGTGCGCGCCGCCGTCGGGCAGGCGGATCTCCGCGATGCTCATCCGGTTCTCGGTGAGCGTGCCGGTCTTGTCCGTGCACAGCACGGTGGCGGCGCCGAGCGACTCGATCGCCGCGGCCCGTCGGGTGAGCACCCGGGCGCGCGAGATGCGCCAGGCCCCCATCGCCATGAACACGGCGAGCACCACCGGGAATTCCTCCGGCAGCAGTGACATGCCGAGGGCGATGCCGGCCAGGAAGCCGTCCAGCCAGCTGCCTCGCGCCACGCCGTAGATGGCCACCACCAGCAGGCAGACGGCGGCGCTGGCGGCGGCGAAGGCCCGCACCACGCGCCGCGTCTGGGTCTGCAGGCGGGGAGCCTCGGTCTCCAGGCCGCCCAGGGAGGCGCCGATGCGACCGATCTCGCTGTCCGCGCCCGTGGCCGTGACCTCCGCCAGTCCCGAGCCTCGCACCACCAGCGATCCCGAGAACACTTGCGGCAGGTCGTCCCCACCGGGACGACTGGAGAAGGGCTCCTCGCCCGACCCGGTCTTTTTGCGCACGGGGACGGATTCGCCCGTGAGCAGCGACTCGTCGACCTGAAGGTCGGACGACTCCGCCAGCAGGGCGTCCGCCGGCACGCGGTCACCCTCCGCCAGGAGGATGAGGTCGCCGCGCACCACCTCCCGCCCCGGGATGCGCGTTCGCGTCCCGCCCCGGATCACCAGGGCACGTGGGCTGGTGAGGTCGCGAAGAGCCTCGAGCACCCTTTCGGTGCGGCTCTCCTGCACGATGGTGATCACGATGGACAGGGTCGCGAACACGCTGAGCACGAGCGCTTCGACCGTGTCTCCCAGCAGGAGATACACCAGCCCGCCCCCGGCCAGCAGGGCCAGCATGGGTTCGCTCAGGACGTCGCGGATGATGCGGAGGAGGGTTCGCCGCTCGGGGCGAGGCAACTCGTTGGGACCGTCACGACGCAGGCGCGCGGCCGCCTCCTCGGCGCTGAGTCCTACGGGGGAGGTCGCCCGTGTCATGGCGTCGGCTATGTCCGTTCGAACGCGCACAGAATAGGGCGCGAATCAGAAGGTTGTGTGTCGGCTTGCATGAGTCTAGCGTAGGCGCAAGTCCTCGAGGAAAGGAGCGTCGAGCATGACGATCCGGATCAGAGCGGACAGGCAGTCTACGAGTACAATCTCGTCGCCAGCGGCCCAGCGGGCCGGCCTGGATGGAAGCGCCTTCCTCCGGCTTTTCTGGGCCGCAATTCTTGGGATGTGCTTGATTATGGTCGGCCGTGTTTATCAGTCCGGCTCGGAGATTCAGCCGCTCGCCGCCGCCCGCCTTCAACAACCTGTCGTTGCCGCTCCAGAACCGCCGAAGACGCTGCCGCCCGCGCTGACCCCGGCCGTGGTGATGGCCCGTGCAAGCGCCCCACAGCAGCCCGCGTCGCCGCAGCAGCCGAAGGCCATGGACTTCACGACGGGCGCCGTACTGGGCGGGAACCCGCCCCTGATCCCCACCCGATCCGTTCAGGTCGTCTCGATCCCGGTCGCGAACGCCACGTCCGTCCCGGCCTCCACCCCGTCCCCGAGTCCGCCGCAGGCAGCCCCGCCGCAGGTCTTGGCCGCCGTGTCGGCTCCTGTGGCGTCGCCGAACACCGAGCAGGCCTCCGAGCCGACATCACTCTCGTCCGCCGCGGCGCCCCGCCAGGATGCGCCTGCCGTGCAGGTCCGCGGCTCAGCGCGGTCCGACGCGACGGAGAAAAGCGAAGCGCCGCGAGCCTCTCACCGGCGCCTCAGGGTCGCGTCCGCTGCTCCGGCCGGAGGACCCCGCTGCACGCGCTACCGCACGTACAACGCCCAGACCCACACCTACCGGAGCTACGACGGCAAGGTGATGGCCTGCCGCTGATGGCGGTCCGGGAGAAGCGTCATGCCGCAGGCCGCTCGCCCCGTCTCCCTCACATGGCGAGGTGCAGCTTGGCGATCTTGGCCGAGATCTGGCTGAACACGCTCGTCAGGTCGGCCGAGTTGGCGACGTTGTAGAACATGCTCGGATCGCTGGCGCAGCTCTGGAGCAGGCTGCTGCTGCCGGTGGTCACCTCCACCCGGACAGTGAAGAGCTGGACCCCCTGCGCCTTCATGTTGGAGCACAGCGTCTTGAGCCGGTTGTCCATGGCCGTCTGGCGCTGGCCCGCCGTGCCGCTGCTGATGCCGAGCCGGTTCTGCCAGATATAGCCGATGCCGGAATAGATGCTGTCGTCGGCGTTGCTCGTGTCCGTGTTGGTGTTGTCGCCGTCCGTCATCAGGATTGCGAACTTGGTGAGGTCCTTCGTCCCATACGCCGCCCCGTCGGCGAAGGGGGCGTTGGGCGAGAGCACGTGCCAGCCCCAGGCGAGGCCCATGGCGATGTTGGTGTCGCCCACCGCCACCATCTGGTCGATGGCGGTTTTCGCGCTGTCCAGGTTGTTTGTCAGCCGGGTGATGGGCGCCAGGGCGCAGCCGGCGTTGGGGCCATAGGTATAGCCCACGCTGTTCGTGCCCCTCTTCGGGGCCTTGGTGTACTTGCGCGGATCGCCCTGCCGGTCGCGCCAGGTGGAGGTTCCGGACGCGTCCGAGAGATAGTTGTTGTAGTAGGCGCCGCCCGAATCGGGCTCGTCGGGCGCGAAGAAGGGCACGAACAGGGTCGCCGGCGTGGCCTGCGAAGGCGGCGTTTCCTGGACGTCGTAGGGCATTGGACGGCTCTCCACGCACCCGCCCCAGGCCACCCCCATCTTGTTGAACAGGTCGAACCGGTTCGCCGCGCTGGTGAAGATCTCGCCGTGGATGGGCGAGAGCGCCTTCGTGTCCATCCAGCTCGCGTTCTGGTACGCGCCGCCGACGTTCACCGTCATGGAAAAGGGCACGATGCCCACCTTCACGAGCTGCTGGTCGTTCTGGGCCTTGCCGAGCTGGTCGATCAGCGACTTGGCCGCGGTTTTCAGGTTGGTGAGCTTCGTCCCGGCCATCGAGCCCGTGTTGTCCAGCACCAGCGCGACCTCGACCTTGCCGATGCCCCATTGGGCGATGGAGGCGGCCGCCACATCGACCGTGTGCACGGCGAACAGCCCGGACACGGTGGTCTTCTGTGTTGCGGTCGTCTGCAGGTTCAACACCCCTGCGCCCTTGGTGAGCGACAGCTTGAGGGCGATATAGCTGGCGCCGCTGAGGCCGGTGGCGACGAGTTCTTCCGCTCTGGCCTGCAACTGGGCGTCAGTCAGCTGCGCGGCTTCCTTGCTCAGGTTGAGGGCGGCGCTGTCCGTCGCAGCCTGGAGCCGTGCCCGCAGGGTGACGGAGCGTGTGTAGTCGACGCTCACGCCCACGGCGCTCAGCAGCGCTGCAAGGGACAGAGCGAACGCGGGCGCGAACGACCCTTCGTCGCGCTTCCAGAAACGCCGGGCGGCCAAATTGAGCATTGTCGCCTCCATGCAACCTTAGCGCGAGTTTGCCAGGAGGCGATTAGCAAACCGTGCAACTTCAAGTAGAAAAACCATCCCAGTTTGGACCGGATTGGGTCAAGGCGAAGATGGTGGGAGAGACGGCTCCTTAACCATGGCGACTGGCGACGGTCATTCAATCGCCGCATTGCTCGAGACGCGCTCTTCAAAGTTACCCGCCGGTAACCATGCCGCCCCTAACGTGTACCCATAACGACGGTGACGGCGCGGCGTGCGCGGGTGGTCTTCACGCCCGTTTGGCGGAAAGGATTGAGTGATGGCGGCGGCATGGGCGGTCCTCGCGGTGGTCGGCGGAGCGGCGGGTTTCGCCGTGGGCTTGAGCTGGGGGTGGATGACGGCCGTCGTCGACGCTTTCATCGGGGCCTGGATGCTGACGGGCGTCGGCGTCACGCTCTCGCTCGTCCGAAGCACCCCGCCCAACGCGGCGGCCCGGGCGTCCGGGCACGAGGTCGACCTGGGCGAGGCGACGGACCAGATGGTCGCCGCCCTGCGCTCGGCCATGGAGATATCAGAGCGCATGGACGAGCGGGCTGCCGCGTCCCCGGCCGCTCCCGCGGCGGATGCGAAGACGCGCGCCAGCGCCTGAGCAGGCTCAGCGTCCCTCGGATCGGCGCCGTCGCGCCTCGTAGGCGCGGTACGCCACGTAGCAGAGCCCCAGAATGGCGACCGCGGTCAGCACGGCCGCGGTGGCGTTCGGCTCCGTCGCCAGGCGCGGCGCCTCGTAGCCCAGTAATCCGCCGCATACGATGACGACGATGGTGGCCCGGTGCAGCGGGTGACGGAAAAAGCGCAGCATGCTTCGAGAACGCCGCTCGCGTTCAAGCTGTTCCGGGGATCTCAGCGCCGCAGGCGGTCGCCCAGTTTGTCGAGATCCCGTCGAAGGGCTTCCAGGCCTCGTTGCATGTCGCGCATCGCCTGATCGGAGATGATGGGCGAGCCGAGCGACAGGCGCGCCGCGCTGTCCGGGCAATCCGGCGCGCCGTCGCGGCGAAGCCTGGGCGCGATGCCGCCCTGGGGCGTCAGCAGGTAGGCGCAGCCGGTGTCGTCCCGCCATACCATGGGCTCGTCCAGCGCCGACGCCGGCGTCGCGAGCAGGAGGGCGGCCAGGGTCGCCCAACCGGTCCTTGCGCTCATGGTCCAGGCTCCGGGATCGTGGGTCCCCGAGCTTACAGCCATTCACGGGCCTGGCGATACCGAGAGCGGCGGCCTGGGCGGCGGGCACGGCTCGCTTTCCCGGCGCTCGATCCTGTCCATGAGGTGCACGAGCCGGACCAGATAGGGCGGCAGCGGCTGGCGGACGGTCTCCTCCAGGATGGGGGAGGGGGGTGGCGCGACCGCCATATCGAAGCGGCCCGCAGGCGTTGCAATCTTGTCGTGCATGCTTTTTCCTCTGGACCGGAGGCAAGCACCACATGGTTAATGAAGGGTGAACGCCGCAACCAGAAGGAGAGGCGCATGAAGGGGCTGGCCTTCGCCTGCATCGTGAGCCTCGCCATGGCGCTGTCCGGGTGCGGCCATTGCTTCGACCTTCGCCCGCACGGCTCCTACAAGTCGTGCCAGGACGACGGCGCGAAATAGCGCGGGCGCCGGCGATGCAGGTCACGCGCTTCGACACAGCCATCGGGCCCTGCGCCATGACGTGGTCGGATCGGGGCGTGCGCGCCGTCCGGCTCCCGAATGCGGCAGGCCCGGCGTCGGCGCGCAAGGCCCAGGACGATGAACCGGGCCAAGGCGCTCCGGAGTGGGTGGGGCGCGCGGTCCAGGCCATGACCGCGCTGCTCGCTGGGACGCGAACCGACCTTGGCTGGATCGAGGTCGATTGGGCCGAACTCCCGGCCTTCGACAGGCAGGTCTACGCTGTCACCCGCAGGATCCCCGCCGGGCGGGCCATGACTTATGGCGAGGTGGCCCGGGCCGTCGGCGCGCCGGACGCCGCGCGCGCGGTGGGGCAGGCCCTGGGTCGCAACCCGGTTCCGTTGATCGTCCCCTGCCACCGGGTTCTGGCCGCATCCGGCCGGGCCGGCGGCTTTTCCGCCCCAGGCGGGGCGCGCTCCAAGCTCAAGCTGCTGGAGATCGAGGGCTACATGGGGGAGGGCCCCACTTTGTTCGACCGCCAGGACTGACCAGCCCGCCGTGGCTCATTCCGCGGCTCTGGACCGCGTTCTCCGGGCCAGCATGGTCCCGGCCGTGGCGGCCGCGAGCGCCCCGAGCCCAGCGCCGGCCGAACTGGCCAGCCAGTCGATCACCTGCGCGTGCCGGCCTGGAATGGACAACTGCGCAATCTCAAGTGCGCCCGAGAGCGCGACCAGGGTCGCGAACCAAGCCATGCGCCGTCGGGCCGGGTCGCCGAAGGTCAGCAGGAACGCCACGCCCGCATAGGCCAAGAGGTGCTCGAGTTGGCCTGGCGCGCCGGTATGTGGCCGGTCGGCTGCGGGAGCCACGGAGAGGGCCACGATCACCGTGAGCAGGCATGCCGCGAGCAACGCGCGGCGACGAACGGCGGCGCGGCCCAGGGTGGGGTTGAACTCGGTCATTCCGTCTCCGGCCAAGCAGCCGCCCCGGAAGGGCGCGCCAGGGTGGAGGTAAAGCGCCGGCGTTTCGCGACGTCAACTCGGCAAAACGAGCGGCGTGATTTCGGCCAGGAGAGGGAGGACGTGGCGCAAATGGAGACAATTGGCGATTAGTGCGACCGAAACGTGATCAGGATCAACATTGCAACCTAGAAGTGCTGTTTCTCATAAAGACACGCTGCGCGAATTACGCGTTCCCGATCGGGTCATCCGCAAGCGGCCGATCGTTTGCAGCAGGTTCAGGGCGAACGTCTCTCGATTTATACGGAGCTTCAAGCCGTGAATGTTTCTTCCAAACCTGACTTGTCCAGCGCCATCGCGATGAACTGGGGGCCGACTGACGTCGACGTCCTGGTCATCGAACGGCGGAAGATCCTGCGTGATCACCTGGTCCAGGCCGTCGAGGAAGCCCGGCTGGCCCGAAGCGTCCAGTCCTTTCCGAAACCCGAGGAGGCCATCGTCGCCGCCCCCGCCGCGCCGGACGGCAAGCCGCTGATCCTCCTGAACTCCGATCAGTCCGGCGACGGCGTCGCGGCCGAGATCGGCGCCCTGCGGCGCGCCTATGGCGATCACGCGCTCATCATCGCCCTGTGCCGCGAGTCCGACGCCGAGGCGTTCGCCGCGGCCGTGGCGGCCGGCGCGCCTGCGGTCGCGCCCGACCACATCGGCCTGGACGTGCTCGTGAGCGTCATGCGCCTCGTGCTGGCGGGCGGCACCTACGCGCCCTCGACCGCGCTCGTGGCGCTCGCGTCCCAGCCCGCGTCGCCCGCCTGGGGCGCCCTCGCGCTCGCGCCCTCGCCCGCGGGCGCGCCCGCGGACATCATCCCCACCCTCACGCGCAGGCAGCGCGACGTGCTGGAGGCGCTGTGCCGCGGCAAGCCCAACAAGGTGATCGCGCACGAGCTGAACCTGTGCGAGAGCACCGTGAAGGTGCACCTGCGCAGCATCATGCGCATGACCCGGGCCCGCAGCCGCACCCATCTCGTGGCCATGCTGGGGAGCCAGCTCGCGGCGATCCCGCGGACCCGGTGAGCGACGCCCGCATTTACCCAAACGGTGATCGCATGTATTTGGAAAGGGGAAACCTGATTTGAGTTAGGCCGACAGGAGGCGTTTGAGAGCATGAAGATCGAGCCATTGGATCTCCAAGGGCTCCGGCTCGTCCGCCCTGTCGCCTTCCGCGACGACCGCGGCTGGTTCGCCGAGACTTTTCGCCGTGATTCCCTCGCGGCCGCGGGCGTGACGGACGATTTCGTCCAGGACAATCAATCCTTCTCCGTCCATCCCGGCACCGTGCGCGGGCTGCATTTCCAGCTCGCGCCCTTCGCCCAGGCCAAGCTCGTTCGCGTGCTGGCCGGGGCCATCCTGGACGTGGCGGTCGACCTGCGGCGCTCCTCGCCGACCTTCGGACGCCACGTGGCCGTGCGGCTCGATGCCGAGACAGGCGAGCAGCTCTATATCCCGGCCGGCTTCGCCCACGGCTTCTGCACGCTCGAGCCGAACTGCATGGTGGCCTACAAGGTCAGCGCCTATTACAGCCGCGAGCACGACCGCAGCCTGGCCTGGGACGACCCGGAGCTCGGCATCCCGTGGCCGGTGGCGGCGGACGCCGCCGTGCTGTCCGACAAGGACCGCGCCGCGCCGCGCCTGGCGGCGCTCGGCCCCGTTTTCGAATGACGTGAAGGATTGGCGATGCGCGTTCTGGTCACCGGCGGTTGCGGCTTCATCGGCTCCGCCCTCGTGCTCCACCTGGTGCAGGACCTCGGCCACGAGGTGCTCACCGTTGACGGCATGACCTATGCGGCCAACCCGCTGTCGCTCGCGCCCCTGGCGCAGGACCGGCGGCACCGGCTGGTGGAGGCGGACATCTGCGACGCCCCGCGCATGCGCGTGCTGGTCTCCGAGTTCCGGCCGGACGCCATCATGCACCTGGCGGCCGAGAGCCACGTGGACCGCTCCATCACGAGCCCCGGCGCCTTCGTGCGCACCAACGTGGTCGGCACGCAGGCCATGCTGGACGCCGCGCGCGCCTACTGGGACGGCCTGCCCGCGGCCGGCAAGGACGCCTTCCGCTTCCTGCACGTCTCCACGGACGAGGTCTACGGCTCGCTCGGCCCGGAGGGCTTCTTCACGGAGGAGAGCCGCTACGACCCGCGCTCGCCCTATTCGGCCTCCAAGGCGGCCTCCGACCACCTGGCCCGCGCCTGGGGCGAGACCTACGGGCTGCCGGTGCTGGTCTCCAACTGCTCCAACAACTACGGGCCGCGGCAATTCCCCGAGAAGCTGATCCCGCTGATGATCCTCAACGCGCTCGCCGGCAAGCCGCTGCCCGTCTATGGCGACGGCCTCAACGTGCGCGACTGGATCCACGTGGAGGACCACGCCCGGGCGCTCTGCGCCATCCTGGAGCGCGGGCGGGTGGGCGAGACCTACCTGGTGGGCTCGCGCTCCGAGCGCGCCAACATCCAGGTGGTGAAGGCGCTCTGCGCCGCTTTCGACCGCTTGCGGCCGGAAGGCGGCCCGCACGAGCGGCTGGTGACCTATGTGGCCGACCGCCCG
>NZ_PVZS01000020.1 GCF_003004785.1 Alsobacter soli | reverse complement strand
CGAGCCCGGCCATGACGTGGGGTGCTCGACGGCAGGTCCTCGACCGCGTCATCCCCGGCCGGAGCGGCGGGGCCGCGGAGGGAAACGGGATCCAGGCGACTGGGACCGATCCCCTGGATCCCCGTCCCGGCCTGCTCCGCAGGCCGCCGGGGATGATGGCGGAAGAAGGCCAGGCGTCCGCTCCCGAACCCCGGGGCATGACGCCGGCATACGGCACGAGAACAGGAGCNCGAGCCCGGCCATGACGTGGGGTGCTCGACGGCAGGTCCTCGACCGCGTCATCCCCGGCCGGAGCGGCGGGGCCGCGGAGGGAAACGGGATCCAGGCGACTGGGACCGATCCCCTGGATCCCCGTCCCGGCCTGCTCCGCAGGCCGCCGGGGATGATGGCGGAAGAAGGCCAGGCGTCCGCTCCCGAACCCCGGGGCATGACGCCGGCATACGGCACGAGAACAGGAGCACACGGAGCCATGTGGCTTTCCTTTGCGCGACGGATCGGCGGCCTTCTGGTCGTGATGTTCCTCGTCGCCACCATGGTCTTCTTCCTGACCCGGCTGGCGCCCGGCGATCCTGCGGCCCTGATGCTGGGCGACCAGGCCACGCCGGAGGACATCGCCAAGCTGCGGGCCGTCTACGGGCTCGACAAGCCGGTGCTGGTGCAGTTCCTGCTCTGGCTGAAGGAGATCGCCAGCGGCAACCTGGGGCAGTCCATCTTCCTCCAGCGGCCCGTCACGCAGGCCTTGGCCGAGCGGGCGGAGCCGACCTTCTTCCTGACCCTGTTCTCTGTGTCGGTCGCGGCGTTGATCGGCATCCCGGCGGGCATCGCCTCCGCCGTGTGGCGGGGCAGGGCGGTCGACCAGATCGTCAGCGGCCTCGCCATGCTGGCCGCCAATGTGCCGAGCTTCTGGCTCGGGCTCATCGTCATCCAGGTCTTCGCCGTGCGGCTCGGCTGGTTCCCCGTGGCCGGCTATGGCGACCCCGGCGCGCCGCTGGCCGAGCGGCTGGCCCACCTCGTCCTGCCGGCCAGCGTGCTCGGCGTCGTCAACTCGGCCCTGATCACGCGCTTCACCCGCGCCAGCATGCTGGACGTCCTCAACGAAGACTTCGTCCGCACGGCCCGCTCCAAGGGCGTGTCGGAGGCGCGCGTCGTCCTGCGGCACGCGCTCGGCAACGCGCTGATCCCGATCGTCACCGTGGTGGGCCTCACGGCGGCGCTGCTGGTGGGTGGCGCCATCGTCACCGAAACCGTGTTCGGCCTTCCGGGCGTCGGCAACCTCGTGGTCTCGGCCGTGCTGCGGCGCGACTACCCGGTGATCCAGGGCGCGCTGATCGTGGTGGCCGGCGTCTACGTTCTCATCAACCTGCTGATCGACCTGATCTACACGCTGGTCGACCCCCGCGTGCGGACCTGACCCGATGCAATCCCCCGCGCTCCTGTTTTTCCGCCGCCTGTTCCGCCGCAAGCTCGTGCTGCTGGCTGCGGTGATCCTGCTGGCCCTCGTCCTCGCGGCGCTCCTGGCGCCCTGGGTGACGCCCTTCGATCCCGGCGCCATGAAGCTCGTCCGCCGCCTGAAGCCCCCGAGCGAGCTCAATTGGCTCGGCACGGACGAATACGGCCGGGACGTGCTGTCGCGGATCATCTTCGGCGCGCGGGCCTCCCTCGGCATCGGCGCGGCCGTGGTGGTGATCTCGATGACGATCGGCACGGTCGTCGGTCTGTTCGCCGGCTTCTTCCGCCGCCTCGACGCGCCGGTGATGCGGGTCGTGGACGCCACCATGGCGCTCCCGGACATCCTGCTGGCGATCTTCCTCGTGGCGGTGCTGGGCGCCTCCGCCTGGAACGTGATCTTCGCGCTCTCCATCGTGTATACGCCACGCGTGGTGCGCGTGGTGCGCGCCTCGACGCTCGTCGTGCGCGAACTGCCCTTCGTGGAGGCGGCGCGCGCCATCGGGGTCTCCACCCGGCGCATCCTGGGCGTGCATGTGCTGCTGAACGTGGCCTCGCCCGTGCTGGTCCAGGCCACCTTCATCTTCGCCTATGCGGTGCTGGCCGAGGCCGGGCTCTCCTTCCTGGGCGCCGGCGTGCCGCCGGAGACGCCCACCTGGGGGACCATGATCGCCTCGGGCCAGCAATACGCCGACGACGCCTTCTGGGTGGTGCTGTTCCCAGGCGTCGCCATCGTGCTCGCCGCCCTGTCGCTGCAGATCCTCGGCGACGGCCTGCGCGACATGCTCGATCCCAAGCTCAGGAAGGCGGTGTGACGGTGACGGAGCCGCTTCTCTCCATCGAAGACCTCGAGGTCAGCTTCCGCACGGAGGAGGGGACCGTGACGCCGGTGCGCGGCGTCACCCTCTCGGTCCGGGCCGGCGAGACCGTGGCGCTGGTCGGCGAGTCCGGTTCGGGCAAGTCAGTGACAAGCCTGGCGACCATGGGCCTGCTGCCCCGCCCGGCGGGATACGTCTCCGGCGGCCATATCTGGCTGCGACAGCGCTCGGGCGCGCGCATCGACCTGGCGCAGGCCTCCGCAGGCGACCTGCGCCGGCTGCGCGGGGCCGAGATCGCCATGATCTTCCAGGAGCCGATGACGAGCCTGAACCCGGTGCTCACCGTTGGCGAGCAGATCGCCGAGTCGGTGCGCCTGCACCTGGGGCTTGGCCGCGCGGATGCGCACCGGCGGGCCCGCGAGATGCTTGAGCTGGTGGAGATCCCCGACGCCCGCCGGCGCGTGGACGACTACCCGCACCAGATGTCGGGCGGCATGCGCCAGCGCGTCATGATCGCGCTCGCGATGTCGTGCAACCCTTCGCTGCTGATCGCCGACGAGCCCACCACGGCGCTCGACGTCACAATCCAGGCGCAGATCCTGGCTCTCATCGAGCGCCTGCGCCGGGAAAACGGCATGGGCGTGCTGTTCATCACCCACAATCTGGGCGTAGTGGCCGAGATCGCCGACCGCGTCACCGTGATGTACGCGGGCGAGGTGGTGGAGAGCGCGCCGGTGCGGCCGATCTTCCAGGCGCCGCGCCACCCCTATACCCGCGCGCTGCTGGACTGCCTGCCGGCCCGGGCCGCGCGCGGGCCGGACGGGCGGCGGCGGGTGAAGTCCATCCCGGGCCTCGTCAGCCGGGCGGGGGTGGGCTGCGGCTTCGCATCGCGCTGCGAACACGCCACGGAAGCCTGCCGCGACGGCGTCGTCGGCCTGGAGAACGAGCCGGAGCGCATCGTGCGCTGCCTGCGCTGGAGGGAGATCGCGTGAACGCGCCGCTGCTGGAGGTCGAGGGCCTCACCAAGCACTTCGGGTCCGGGCCTGCGCCCGTCCGCGCGGTCGAGGGCGTAAGCTTCGCGATCCGCCCGGGCGAGGTGCTCGGGCTCGTGGGCGAGTCGGGCTCGGGCAAGAGCACGATCGGGCGCCTGGTCCTGCGCCTGCTCGAGCCCACCGCGGGCGCGATCAGGTTCGCGGGCGAGGACATCGCGCGCGCGCCCGAGCGCAGGCTCAAGCCCTTCCGCAGGCGCGCGCAGATGGTGTTCCAGGACCCGTACGCGAGCCTGAACCCGCGCCTGCGCGTGCGCGACATCGTGGGCGAGGCCCTGGACGCGCACAGCCTCGCGCGCGGGCGCCGGCGCGAGCGCGTGGGCGAGCTGCTCGAACTCGTGGGCCTGCCCGCGGCGCACATGACGCGCTTCCCGCACGAGTTCTCGGGCGGGCAGCGCCAGCGCATCGGCCTGGCGCGCGCGCTCGCGGTCGAGCCCGAGCTCATTGTCGCGGACGAGCCCGTCAGCGCCCTGGACGTCTCCGTGCAGGCGCAGGCGCTCAACCTCATGCAGGACCTGCGCGCGCGCCTGAACCTCGCCATGCTCTTCATCTCCCACGACCTGGACGTCGTGGAGCTGATGTGCGACCGGATTGCGGTGCTCTACCTGGGCCGCGTCATGGAGATCGGGACGGCCGAGCAGGTGACCCAGCGGCCGCGCCACCCCTATACGCAGGCGTTGCTGGCGGCCTCGCCCAAGGCGGATCCGGACGCGCCGAAGCTGACCCGGCTGCTCAAGGGCGACATCCCGTCGCCCATCGCCCCGCCGTCCGGCTGTGTGTTCCGCACGCGCTGCCCCTACGCGACGCCGGCCTGCGCAGAGGTGATCCCGCCGCTCCGCGACAGCGGCGAGGGCGGCGCCTATGCGTGTATCCTGGACTCGATTCCAGAGCGCACGGAGGCCGCATGAGCGCGTCCGCGGGTCCCATCGACGCCTATCCGCCGGAAAACGGGGCGCCCGACATCCTGCGCGCCATCCGTCTGGGCCAGGAAGGCATGTCGGAGGGCCACCAGAGGATCGCCCGCATGGTCCTGGAGGATCCGGGCTGGGCGGTGCAGACCAATGTCGAGGAACTCGCCGCAAAGGCCGGGGTCAGCGCCCCCACCATCGTCCGCTTCGCCCGGGCGCTCGGGTGCGACGGGCTGAAGGACTTCAAGCTCAAGCTGGCCGGTGCGCTGGCGCTGGGCACGCCCTACCTCCACCGCGGCGTCGCGGCGGGCGACAGCACCGGCGACGTGGTCCGCAACGTGGTCGGCAGCCTCACCTCCGTGCTGGCGGAATGGCAGCGGCGCCTGGATCCCGCCGAAGTGGAGCGCGCGGCCGAGGCCATCCACAAGGCCCGTCGCGTGGATTGCTACGGCACGGGCGCGACCTCGAACTTCCTGGCCCAGGACCTCCAGGCCCGCCTGTTTCGCCTGGGGCTCGTCACCAACGCCTTCTCGGACGCTCACTTCCAGCTGGTGGGGGCGGCCACCATGCGCCCCGGGGACGTGCTCTTCGCCATCTCCTTCGTGGGCCGCATGCCGGCGCTGCTGGAGGCGGTCCAACTGGGGCGGTCCCGCGGCGCCACCGTCGTGGCGCTCACGCGCACGCAAACGCCGCTGGCCAATCTGGCGGACATCGTGCTCAGCACGGACGTCCCACGGGACGCCACCATGCGGGTGGGCACGGAAGCCTATGTGGTCCAGCTCCTGATCATCGAGATCGTGATGATCATGGTCGGGCTGAAGCGCGGCTCGGAGGTCAACGCCCGGCTGCGGGACATCCACGACGTGCTCCAGACACACGGCGTCGACAACGACGACCCCGCGCTCATGCACTGGGGCAGCCAGCCGCTCGGCGAGGAGGGCCCTGAACCGTCCGCCTGAGGCGGGCCGGATCTGGCGGCTTCGTCGCAAGGCCCCGCGAGCGCAGCTCCGCGTTCGCCGCCTTGCGGGGCTCAGGCGTCCTTGATGTGCGTGACTGGAGCCCGGTGGGTCTCGTTGACCAGGCGGGTGGGGGAGCTTCCGGGGGGTGGAGACCGATGACCCACTCCCTGTCCGGTGGGGCTCGTTGACCGGACTGGCCGAGACGCCTTTGCGCGGTGGAGCCCGAACCCGCGCGCCTCGATCCAGTGCAACCTACGAGGCAAGTCATGAATCGGATCTGACGATCGGGCCCCGGACGAGTACGTACGGCCAAAGACGAGAGACGCGACGTGGCGCGAACGCGCCATTTCGGGCCAATCCACTGAAAAGAAGCGCGGTTCACCGCCAGGTCCAGTGGGGAGGAGCGGCTCCGGTAAAGGGGAGGGGCGCAGTCGGCAGGCGATCGGCCAGGAGGACGCCGAAAAGGCCCGTCCTCAGGTCGGGCCCGCAGAAGGCCATGCTCGATACGTTGGCAAGAATCCGGGCCCGCGCGTGGTCGAGCAGGCTTCTGTCGACCAGGCCGGCTTGGTAGGCCCGCTCGACCTCCTCGACGTGTTCGGGGTGATGTTCCTCCAGCATCACCGCAACAGACCCGTCCCGCGCGACGCGCAGAACGCGGTTGGCCACGATGGTCGTCACCCAGGCGCCGCCCTCCGCGTCGAACACCAGCCCGTCCGGGAATTCGCCCGGCCCGAACTGAGTGACGGTTTCCCGGCCTGAGAGCGAACCGTCGGCCCCGATGCGGAAGCGGGTGAGCTCACGCTTGTACGTTTCGTTGACGTAGAGCCACGTTCCGGTGGGATCGACCCGGCACTCGTTCGCGAAGCACAGGCCGTCGGCGACGATCCGCGCTCCCTTTTCGTCCAGCAGGATGATGAAGCCATCCTGGACGGCGCGGGTGAAGGCGCCCATGCGTGGCGTTCGTCGGGTGCTTACCGTGATCCAGACGCGTCCCGGCTTGCTGTCGAGCACCACGAAGTTGGTGGAGGGCAGGGTTTCTCCATCCACTTCGCGCAGCACGGGCGTCAACTGCCCGTCGCGGGTGAGCCGGAAGAGACCGCCCTCGTGCATGCCAAGGTGCGCCCCCAGGAAGGACCCGTCCTGCTGGAGGGCTATCCCGTTGGGGTGGAAGGCTTCGGCAAGGTCCAGCGTGGCGCCGACATACAGCCGATGCTCGCCATGGGGCAGCACATGGGACACGCCGCCACGGCGATCCGACGCGAAGACGTCGCCCGCGGCCGTGGCCAGCACGCATTCCGGTCGCGCGAAGCGCGAGCCGAACAGTTTGACCTGGCTCAGCGGGATCGCAGGCTCGTTCATGGATCGTCTCTCTTCCGGATATGGCTGAACCGATCGTGGGCGCGGAAAGCCTCGCGGCGGTCGCCGCCCGCTTCGATGGCCGCCTTGATCCGCTCCTCAGCCGCCGCCAAGGGTCCATGCTCCTCCAGCACCGCGGCGGCAAGGCGGGCCGGAATCACGACCACGCCGTCCGGGTCGGCCAGGATGATGTCTCCTGGCGCGACGGCCATGCGTCCGCCGCCCTGCGCGGGGAGCGAAACCGGTTCGCCCACGGTGTCGACCGACCAGATCCCCTTGGCGCTGCGAGGCGTGACGAAGCGCGCCACGCAGGGGAGGCCCAGCTCCGCGATCTCTTCGGCGTCCCGAACGCCGCCGTCCGTCACGAACGCGACTGCGCCAGCGCGCCGGAAGGCGAGGGCGACCAGGTCGCCGATCACCGCGCCATGGCGGTGGTCGCCGGAATCGATCACCACGACGCTGCTCGGGCCGACAAGTCGGTCCACGTCGAACATGCTCGGCCCGGCGGACGGCTGGACGCCCTGGGTGATCGTGTGACCGGCCGCGCAGACCGCCCGGCCGACGAAGCGGGAGCGCTGGCGGTTCAGCAGATCACTACTCACAACGGTCCTGTCGAACCCCATCTCGAGCAACACGTCCGCCACGGCTCCGGTCGCCAGACGGCCGATGGCCTGCAGGACGTCGTCGGCGACCTCTATCACGCGGCGATCTCCCCAAGCAGGTCGTCCGTTCCGAGCTCGGCGGCCAGCGCGCGGATTGAGGCCAGGACCTTCCCTTCGATCGGGATCCCGGTCTTCAACCTTTCGGCGTGGCGCCGCTGTTCCGGCTCCCCGGCCACGATGATCTCCTCGACGCCCGGCGCGCGCTCCGAGGCCTTTATCATGCCTAGGTACGCTGCCATGCGCTCCTCGAAGGCCTCGCGGGGCATGAACGCGCCGGGGTCGAGGACCAGCGCGAAATGTCCAAGCCCCTGGCCTTGGCCGGGCGCGCCGTACAACTCCCTGATCTCGGCGCCGAGCGCGCCGCCGGTCAGCACCCCGGCCAGGATTTCGAGGGCCATGGTGATGCCGAAGCCCTTGTAGCCCCCGATGGGCAGGATCCAGCCGCCGTCGATGATCTTTCGCGGGTCGACGGTCGGCTTGCCGTCGCCATCCACGCCTACGCCGGCCGGCAGCTCCAGGCCCTTCTCGGCGGCGTAGAGGATCTTGCCGCGCGCCATCACGCCCATGGCCACGTCCAGCAAAAACGGCTCGCGCCCCGCCGCGGGCGCGCCGACGGTCAAGGGCAGGGGGCCGGTCATCCGGGTGAGGCCTCCCCATACGGGCATGTTGGGAGCGCCGTTGCTGGTCACAGGGCCACCAGTCCCGCCTCCACGGGCTTGCGGGCGTAGTAGGCGCCCTCGCCGTAGTGGTTGCTGTTCGTGACGGCCGCCACCCCCACGCCGGTTTGCGTGGCCTTGGCCATGGCGGCGTCCACCGCCCGGGTCATGGCCACTGCGCCCAGGCCCTGCCGGGCGTCGATCAGGACCGTGGACGCGGTCTCCCGAAGGATCACGCTCTCCGCGCCCGGAACAAAGCCGCCGCCGCGGATCTTCTCGACGTAGACAGGAAGGCGCATCACGCCGTGCGAGTGCATCCCGCGCGCGTCCGCCGTCGCCAGCGTGTCCGCCACGAGGGTCGCCTCGTCCTCGGGCACGCCCGAGGCCTGGAGCAGGCGCAGCGCGCAGGCGCGCAGCGCCTCGAAAGGGATCAGCTTGTCAGGCGCGGGCTGCATGCGGCTCTTCCCGTTTTCCCGCACGCCCTCCCAGCCCCGGCGTTTGACGACGGGGCGCCTGCGTGCATGTTCCTTCCTGGGGCCGGCGCTTCACGCCGGCGGCGCGGCCGAGGCTACGCGGTCCGCCTTGGCCGCAGGAGTCTCGACTCGGAATACCCCGCTTCGCCGCACGAGAAGCGAAAGAGGGGGGCTCGCCCATAGGGGCAAGGAAACGGAACGAAGGGCGATGCGCCTCGACCTGACCACGCTGCGGATTTTCCTGTCCGTCTACAACCTGCGCAGCCTCACGCGGGCGGCCGAGCGCGAGCACATCGCTCCGTCCGCGGTTAGCAAACGCATCCACGATCTGGAACTCGACCTCGATACTCCATTGTTCCGACGCCATCCTCGCGGGGTGTCGCCCACGGCCGCCGGCGAGGCGCTGGTCCGCCACGTCCAGGCGCTGTTCGCCAACGTTAACCGGCTGGAGGCCGACCTCGGAGCCTACGCCAGCGGCGTCCAGGGCCAGATCCGAATCCACGCGCACTCGTCGGCGGTGGTGCAGTACCTGCCCGGCGACATCAGCGACTTCCTGCGCCAGCACCCCGGGGTGCGCATCGATCTGCGCGAGGAAAGCACCAACGCGGTGCTCCAGTCGGTGGTGGATGGCGTAGCGGACATCGGCGTGTATGGCGGCAACGTCCAGGCTCCGCCGGGGACCCGGGTGCTGGACTACCGGCGCGATCACCTGGTGGCGGTGCTGCCGACAGATCATGAACTGGCCGGCCGCGACAGCCTGGCCTTCAGCGAGATCCAGGGCTCCGACCACATCAGCCTGGAGACCGGCAGTTCCTTGCAGGTGTTGCTCGCAGGCGCGGCCGAGGCTGCTGGGATGCGCCTGTCGGTGAAGATCGAAGTCACCACCTTCCAGGCGGCCTGGCGCATGGTGGAGGCGGGGCTCGGCGTCGCCGTGATGCCGAAGGGCGTGGTGGCGTCCGCGGTCGAGGAGGGCAGGGTGGTCGCGGCCCCGCTTACCGACGACTGGGCCCATCGGCGCCTGTCGATCTGCGTGCGCGAGGGGCGCGACCTGGCGGCGCCGGCCCGCCGCATGCTGGAGCACCTGACTGCGGCAGCCGCCGCGCCTTTCCCGTCCGCGAAGGATGCCCTGCTCAACCACGAATGGAAGGATGCACCCGCGGGGCGTTAAGTGCCCAGGATGAGCAACTCTCCCGTTCAAACCGCCGTCGACGGCCCCCTGCGCTCGCTGAGAGTCCTCGAGCTCGGTCATTTCATCGCGGCGCCCTTCTGCACGCGCCTACTCGCAGACCAGGGCGCTGACGTCATCAAGGTGGAGCCGCCCGGAGGGGACCCGGCGCGCGACTGGGGCCGGAAGGTCAATGGCCACTCGGTCATGTGGTCCATGCATAACCGCAACAAGCGGTGCGTGACGCTCGACCTCAAGGACGAAGCCGAGCGCCCCAAGGTCGAAGCGCTGATCCGCTGGGCGGACGTGCTCGTCGAGAACTTCAGGCCCGGCCAGCTGGAGCGCTGGAACCTGGGCGTGGACGCGCTGCACGCCTGGAACCCGCGCCTGATCGTGGCCCGGATCTCCGGCTACGGCCAGGACGGCCCTTACCGGGACCGCGCGTCATTCGGGGCTGTCGGCGAGGCCTTCGGTGGAGTGAGATACCTGACCGGATACCCCCAAGGGGTCACGGACCTGCCCCCGGTCCGAACGGGCGTCTCGCTGGGGGACGACGTGGCCGCGCTCTATGCGGCCATGGGCGTGCTGGCCGCCGTTCACGAGCGGGACGTGTTGGGAACCGGCAAGGGACGCGTGATTGACGTGGCGCTCTACGAGGGCGTGTTCAGCCTGCTGGAAGGGGCCCTTCCGGAATATGCCTCCTGCGACGTCGTCCGGCGGCCCGCCGGCTCCGCGATGCCGACCTCCGTGCCCTCGGACACCTACAAGGCGACGGACGGCTGGCTCGTGATCGCAGGCAACTCGGACGCGATCTACAGGCGGCTCTGCGGGATCATCGGGCGGCCGGACATGGCGGCGGATGCGCGCCTGGCGACCAACGCCGGCCGGTTGGCGCACCGGGCCGAGGTCGACGCCGCCATCGCCGCCTGGGTTGCGACCATGCCGGCCGCGGAGGCCGAGCGGATCCTGAACGACCAGGCTGTGCCGGCGACCCGCGCGTTCACGGTCGCCGATTGCGTGGCGGACCCGCATTACCAGGCGCGCGGCATGGTGGTCGACGTGGACGACCCGCTGATCGGGCCGACCCGGCACGCCGGCGTCGTTCCGCGCTTCGACGAGAGCGGTCCCACCGGACGGATCGCCTGGCCGGGCCCCGCCGTGGGCCAGCACAACGACGAGATTTTCACCGAGATCCTGGCCGGCCGGCCCGCGCCACGAAAGGCTAATCCATGACAAGCGTTCACAACTCCGGGGTCGAGATCGTGGACGTCGCCGCCCGCGACGGGCTGCAGAACGTCTCGACCTTCGTGCCCACCGCGACCAAGATCGAGTTGATCCGCAAGGTCCTGGCCGCCGGCGTGAAGCGGCTCGAGATCGGTTCGTTCGTCAGCCCGAAGCACGTGCCGCAGATGGCCGACATGGAGGACGTGGTCCGGGGCCTGGGCCCTCTGGACGGCGTGCGCGCGATGGCGCTCGTGCCCAACTCGAAGGGGGCGGAGCGGGCCCTGGCCGCGGGCGTCACGGACCTGATATTCGTGATCTCGATGACGGACGCGCACAACCTGAGCAACGTCCGCCGGCCGACCGCGGCCTCGATCCAGGACCTGTCGACCTTGCTGGCCGAACGGGATCCCGACGCGCGGTTGCGGGTGCGGGTCGGCATCGCCACCGCTTTCCACTGTCCCTTCGAGGGGGACGTAGGCGTGGCCTCCGTCATGGCCACGATGGCGCGGATCGTCGCCATTCGCCCGGGGCTGGAGCTTGCGCTGAGCGACACCACCGGGATGGCGCTGCCGCCCCATGTGGCCGCGCTGGCCCGCGCGGCCCTGTCTGAATTCGGCGAGCGCGCGTCCTTCGTGTTCCACGGGCACGATACGGCGGGCTTCGGCGTCGCCAACGTGCTTGCCGCCTTCGAAGCCGGGATCACGTCGTTCGATGGAGCGGTGGGCGGCCTTGGAGGGTGCCCCTTCGCTCCGGGCGCGACCGGCAACATCGCCACGGAAGACCTGGTCTACCTGTTCGAGCGCATGGGCGTGTCGACCGGGATCGATCTCGAACGCCTGCTGGAGGCCGCGGATCTGGCGGCGAGCCTGCCGGGGGCGCAGGGCGGCGGCCATGTGCGCGGGCTCCCGCGCGCTCGCCTGCTGCGAGGCGAATCCGCCTGCGCGGCCTAGCCCTGGCCGCCGAGGTGTGACCGCATGAGCTCGTACTACCGCCGCCAGCGCAACTGGGGAGCGCGCCTGCGCCACATCGAACAGCATGGCCTCGACATGCTGGTGCTGGAGAACGAGAAGCTCCGCGTCACGCTGGCCGTAGGTCGCGGCGCCGACGTCGTTGAGTTCCTCTACAAGCCCCGGGACATGGACTTCGTGTGGCTCTCAGCCAACGGCGTCCGCCATCCCGCGCTGCGGGCGGTCACGCCACCCGACCCGCGGATGGCCTTCTACGACAGCTATTCTGGAGGCTGGCAGGAGGTCTTCCCCGTGGGCGGGGCGCCGTCCGGCGGGCCAGGCCTGCCGTTCGGCAGCCATGGGATGCACGGCGAAGTCTGGCGGCTGCCCTGGGACTGGGCCATCCTGGAGGACACACCTGAACGCGTAGCCGTGCGGCTGACGGTGCGGACCGAAACGCTGCCCTACGTGCTGGTTCGCGACGTTCGGCTGGACGCGGGTTCGACGGCGCTCGCGTTCGACGAGACGGCCACCAATGAGAGCGGGACGAACCTGCCCCTGGTGTGGGGCCACCACATCACCTTCGGGCGGCCCTTCCTGGGGCCGGGCGCCACGGTGGAGTTTCCGCCCGGAACGGAGGTGGTCTCGGGCGACGTCAGCCGGACCCATCGGGAGCGGCGGCTCGCGGACCATCGCGTGTTCCCCTGGCCGAACGCCGCGAGCGGGGCGGGCGATCCGGTCGACCTCGCCGCTCTGCCGCCGGAAGGGACGCTCAGCGAGATGGTCTACCTGCGCGGCTTCCGCGACGGGCGCTACACGGTCCGCAACCACGGGCTGGGGCTTTGCGTGACCTGGGATGCGGCGGTCATGCCGTTCGTGTGGTTCTGGCAGGAGTTCGGAGCCGCCTGCGACTACCCCTGGTTCGGACGTCACTACAACATCGGGCTGGAGCCCTTCACGAGCATGCCGCGGGAAGGGCTTGCGGCGGCCGTCGAGAACGGGACCGTCCAATGGCTTGCCGGAGGCGAAACCCGCCGCTTCTCCCTGCAGGCGTGCGTGCTCGACGCCTGAGCGTCAATGAGCCTGCGCCGCCGGAGCGGCGCAGGCTTTTCCCCTCAGAGCGGAGGCAGGTTGGGCAGGTCGACGCCGACCCACTTCTTGTAGATCTTGCCCAGGGCGCCGTCGTTGTTGCGGAACCAGATGAACGTGTTCACCCACTGGCGCAGCTCAGGCTCGCCGCGCCGGATGGCCGCCGAGTAGAAGCTGCGCCGCAGCAGGAACTTGCTCTCGAAGTTCTTGTCCGGATAGCGCGGGATCATGGAGCGGGCGATGGTCTCGCTCGAGGAGTACGCATCCACCTGACCGGTCGCGAGCGCCGCCATGGCTGACGCCTCGTCGTCGAAACGGATGATCTGCGTTCCCTGGGGAGCGATGTTGACCAGGTCGGTCTCGTTGGTCGTGCCGCGGGCGACGCCCACCTTCTTGCCCGCAAGATCCTTCGGCTCCTTGATGGCGACGTCCTTGGGAGCGAAGATCACGGCGTTGATCGCGCCGTAGGGCGTGGAGAACTCCACCGCCTTGGCGCGCTCGGGCGTGACGCTGAAGGTGGACATGGTCAGGTCCACGCGCTTCGTCTGCAGATAGGGAATTCGGTTGGCGCTGGTTACGGGAACGACCTCGAGCTCGACGCCCAGATCCTTGGCCAGGAGCTTGGCCGTTTCCACGTCGGCGCCGTCCGGCTCCATCTTGTCGTTCTGGATCCCGAAGGGCGGGGCCGAGATGTCGATCGCGATGCGGATCTTGCCGCGCTTGATGATGTCGTCGAGCGCGTCGGCGCGCGCAGCCGATTGTGCGCAGGTCGCGGCGATCAGGATGCCGGCCGCCAGGGCCATGTAGCGTTTCATGGGGTCTCCTCTCCCTTTTGTTTTCAGTTGAGCGTCGATGCGATGAACTGCCGGAACTCCGGAGTCTCCGGCTCCGCGAACAGGCGGCTGGGCGGCCCCTGCTCGTGAATGCGCCCCTGGTGCATGAAGACGACCTGATCGGCGACGCGGCGCGCGAAATCCATCTCATGGGTGACCAGGATCATGGTCATGCCCTCGCGGGCGAGACCTTCCATAACCTTCAGGACCTCCTCCTTGAGCTCCGGGTCGAGCGCGGAGGTCACCTCGTCGAACAACATGAGCTTGGGCTGCATCGCCAGCGAGCGCGCGATGGCCACGCGCTGCTGCTGGCCGCCCGACAACTGCTCGGGGTAGGCCGCCATCTTCTCCCGGAGACCGACCTGGCTGAGCACTTTCTCCGCCACCGCCCGTCCTTCCTGGGCGGACATCTTTTTCACCAGCGAAAGGGCGAGCGTCACGTTGCGCTCCACCGTGAGGTGGGGGAACAGGTTGTAGCTCTGGAAGACGATGCCGATCTCCTGCCGCAACTGGCGCAGGGAGGCTTCGTTCTGCTCGACGCGTCGCCCGTCCACGACGACTTCGCCGCCGTCGATGGGCTCCAGGCCGTTGATGCACCGCAACAGCGTGCTCTTGCCGGAGCCGGAACGGCCCACCAGCGCGACCACGGCGCCCCGCTCGACTGCGAGCGACACGTCGCGGAGCACGGTCAGGGCGCCGTAGCTCTTACGTACCCCGGACAAGTTGACGATGGCCATGGGTCCTCCGTTCGAGCCAGCGGCTCAGGGCCGACAGGGGAAAGCAGATTGCGAAGTAGATGACCGCCACGCAGGCAAAGACCGGGAGCGGCTGGAAGGTGATGTTGTTGACGAGTTGGCCGGCCCGGGCGAGCTCCACGAAGCCCACCAGCGCCGCAAGCGAGGTGTTCTTCACGATCTGCACCATGAAGCCGACGGTGGGCGGCAGCGCCGGGCGCAGCGACTGGGGCAGGATGACGTACCAGAGGGTCTCGAACCGGGTCAGGCCCAGCGACGAGGCGCTCTCCCACTGCCCCTTGGCGATCGATTGGATCGCTCCGCGCCAGATCTCGGCGAAGAAGGCGCTGGAATAAAGGGTGAGCGCGATCGCAGCGGCGACGATGGGCGACAGGTCGGCGCCGAGGAGGCTGATCCCGAAATACCAGATGAAGAGCTGGATCAGCAGCGGCGTGCCCTGCACGACCTGGATGTAGAGGCTCGCCAGGGACCGCAGGGCCCGAACCCGGGAGATGCGCCCCACGGCCAGGATGGCGCCGCCCAGGCCTCCGCCCACGAAGGCGAGCAGCGAAAGGGCCAGCGTCCACCGGGCCGCCTGGAGCAGGAACAGGATGTCGTGGGAGGTGAAAGTGCGCATGGCTCACACCGACCCGAGAGCGCGCCGGCGCGGGAAGGCCACATAGGCGACGGCCGCCAGAAGGACCCGCATGAGATAGGTGAGGCCCAGGTACACGGCCGCGCATACGAAGAAGACTTCCATGGCGCGGAAGTTCTCCGACTGGATGCGGTTGCCGTAGGCCGTCAGTTCCTCCGCCCCTATGGCGGACACCACGCTGGAAGCAAGCATCATCAGGACGAACTGGCTGGCCAGCGCCGGATAGACCCGTTCCAGCCCTTGCGGCAGCACGACATGGAGGAATGTCTGCAGGCGCGAGATGCCGAGCGAGGTCGAGGCTTCGATCTGGCTCCGGTGGATGCTCTCGATGCCGGCGCGCACGATCTCGGTCGAGTAGGCGCCCGTGTTGAACGTCAGCGCCAGGATCGCGGCCTGGGAGGTCGAGAGGCGCAATCCCAGGGCCGGGAGCCCGAAATAGAACAGGAAGAGCTGCACGAGCAGCGGGGTGTTGCGCACCACCTCGACATAGGCGCCCGCAATGGCGCGCAGCACACGGCTGGAGGAGATGCGGCAGCTGGCGCCCACCACGCCGATCGCCAGGCCCGCCACCATGGCGATCACCGAGAAGACCAACGTGTTGATCGCCCCCTGGACCAGCAAGGGCCAGTAGCGCAGCACCTCGCCGAATTGAAAGGTGTAACTCAAAGCCCCCGTCCTTTCAGGTCGCCTGTCCGATGCGGACCGCGCTCAGAGGCGCGGCGTGCCTTCCGCCACGTAGCCCCCGTCCACGTAGAGGATCGCGCCGGTGACGTAGGGGGTCATGCCGGACGCGAGGAACGCGACCGCCCGGCCGATGTCCTCCGGTTCGCCGATCCGGCCCACCGGCACCCGCTTCAGCGTCGCCTGCTGCAGCGCCACGTCCTCGGGCTTCGTGCTCTTGTAGAGGGGCAGGTTGATCTCGGTGCTGATCGTGCCGGGGGCGACCGCGTTCACGGTCACCCCATGGGGGGCGAGCTCCACGGCGAGCTGCTTGGTGAACATGTCGATCGCGGCCTTGCTGGCGCAGTAGGAGCCCATGCCGGCCTTGGCCACGCGTCCGTGGATGGAGGACGTATTGATGATCCGGCCGAAGCGGCGCTCCACCATCCCCGGCGCGAAGGCTCGCGAGCAGTTGTAGCAGCCGTAGAGGTTGGTCTTCAAAACGCGGTCCCAGTCCTCGTAGCTGTCTTCCAGGATCGGCTTGCGCGAAAGAACGCCTGCGTTGTTGACGAGGATGTCGACGGGCCCAAGGCGCCCCTTGATGGCCTCCGCCGCGGCCTGCACGTCGCCCGGCTGGGTGACATCGGCGCGGAACGCCGCCGCGTTCCCGATGGCCGAGGCCAGTTGCGCGGCGCGGTCGATGTTGTCGCGCTCGAGGATGGCGACGACGGCGCCTTCCGCGGCAAGGGCCTCCACGATGCCGCGGCCGATCCCGCGCCCGCCGCCGGTCACGACGGCCACCTTGTTCCTGAGGTTCAGATCCACGGCATCGTCCTCATAGCTGTCCGGCGTTTTGCCGAAGAAATCCGATCATGACTTCGCCGCCACGGCGCCGGTGAATGCGCTGCAGCTCACGGGCGCCTTCGGCGTCTCCCCGGCGCAGGGCGTCCACGAGCAGGCGGTGCTCGAGCGTGGACAGGACCGGCCTGGGGCGCTGGTGGATCATGGTCATGCGGACGCGGTGGGCCTGGTCGGACACGCTCGCGATCATCGCCGCGAGCCGGGCGTTGCCGGACAGCGCCACGAGCGTGCGGTGGAAATCCTCGTCGGCGTGGGCCCAGGCGAGGCGGTCATCGCTCTCGAGGGCGCGCTCCATGATCGCCGCAGGCTCCTCGAGCTGCGCCAGGTCCGCTTCGGTCAAGCCACGGCGGGCGGCCAGCTCCGCGGCCTGGGCCTCCAGCGCGGTGATGATCTGATAGATGTCCGCCATGTCGTCGGCGGAGATCGGCAGCACCTGCACGCCGTGGCGCGGCCGCAGGGCCACCAGGCCCTGCGCCTCCAGTTGCACCAGCGCTTCGCGCACGGGCGTCCGGCTCATGCCAAGCTCGAGGCCGATCTCGGCCTCGAGCACGGTGAAGTTCGCCGGCCATTCGTTCTCGAGGATGCGCCGGCGCATCTCCTGAAGCGCTTGTTCAACAAGCGAGGGGCGCCGTGCGGGACGCTGCTCCGTCGGTGTCACGATCACGCTCCGGCCGCAGGTGTCATTGTCGCGCCTCGGATGCTGGCGTTCTCAGGTCATGCTTCCAGGGGGAGCGCTTCGAGCTGCGTCGCGACCCGGTCCGTGATCGCCTGCGTGCCCGCTTCGCCGCCAAGTTCGAATGGCCGGAGATCGCCAGGCGCGAAGGCGGCGTCGACCGCCCTCTGGAGCAAGTCGGCCGCGGCGCCGCAGGACGGCAGCTGTTTGGTCTCGCCCAGCCAGTCCAGCATCATGGCCGCCGACAGGATCATGGCGGTCGGGTTCGCCTTGCCCATGCCGACGATGTCAGGCGCCGTGCCGTGGCACGGCTGGAACAGACCGTGCGTGAGGCCGATGTCGGCGGAGGGGGCCATCCCCATGCCCCCCATCAGAGCGGCCCCGGCGTCGGACAGGATGTCGCCGAACTGGTTCTCGGTGACCAGCACGTCGAAGATCCAGGGACGGCGGATAAGATCGAGCGCGGTCGCGTCGACATTGAACGCCCGCGCGTCGATGTCCGGGAAAGCCTTGGCCCGCTCGAAGAAGATCTGCCGGAAGAAGGCGAAGGCGCGGAATACGCCGGACTTGTCGACGCATGCCACCGAGCCCGGGCTCCCCTTGGCCTTGCGGCGACGGCCAAGCTGAAGGGCGAAATCGAAGAGCCGCTCGGAGCCGGCCCGCGTGATCTCCCAGGTCTCCCGCACGTAGTCGGGCGTGACCTCGCCCTTGCCGCGGGACGTGAAGAGCCCCTCGGTGGACTCCCGGATCAGCACGAAATCCAGGTTCTTGGCGCGGGGATCGGCCAGCGGCGTGGGCGCGCCCGGGATGGTGCGCACCGGCCTCACGCCGGCGAACAGTTCGAGCCGGAAGCGCAGGTCCAGCTGCGGGGCGATCTCGATGCCGTCCGGCCGCCGCACATCCGGCAGACCCATCGCCCCGAACAGGATCGCGTCGGCCGCCGCGGCCTTCTCGAAGACTTCTTCGGACATCGGCGTGCCCGTGCGGCGATAGCACTCCGCGCCGGCGTCCAGCTCTTCATAGCTGAGCTTCGGCCCGCCCGTTCTTTCCAGGGCGCGATCCATCAGAGCGATCGCGGGCTTCATGACCTCCGGACCGATGCCGTCGCCGGGCATCACCGCGATGGAGATGGAATTCTTATGGGCGCTGTTCGGCATCGTTCACCGTTGGGGGGAAGAGCGGTTCGGCGAGCAACGTATACGTCAATAGGGCCGAGTCAACGCACGCTCGTTGAAATCTGGGCAGTGCTGCGCGTTACGCATACGCCGTTGACTGGTAGGGTACCCGTTGCGGCTCAGTCGACTTGAAAGAGGCGCTGACCGTTGGCCGCGAGGAGGCCTAGGACCGCGTCCCAGAGCAGGCGCCGGTTGACGCCGTCTATCCTGGCTCAGATTGCAGGCTCGAACCTGTCGAGCAGAGGCAAAGCGGCGGCTCCCAGAGCCGCTGTGAGCTTGCCTGTTGCCCCACGCTGCAGGCGCGGCGTCTTTCGACCGTCCCGTTGAGAAACCGAGAGGGGCAGCGGCCGCATGGCTTCGACAAGAGCGTCGATGACGGTGTCCGGCAGCGCGCCGCCGAGCACGATGGTCGCGGGATCGAACAGGTTCTCCAGCAGCCCGATCACAGGCCCGAGCAGGCCGGCCGACTCGGTTATCCAGCCCGCGAGCACGGGGTCGCGCTGCTCGTGCAGGCGCGCGATCGCGTCCGGCGTCGTGGGCAGGCCCGCGTCGCACAGGCGTTCCGCGAGCGCGTGCGCGGACGCGTAGCGCTCCAGGCACCCGCGCCCCCCGCACGCGCACGCGCGCCCGCCAGCGACCACGCGCATGTGCCCGATCTCGCCCGCGTTCCCGTACGCGCCCCTGTACGGCCGCCCCTCCACCACGATCCCGAGGCCGAGGCCGGCGCCGAAGTAGAGGAAGCAGAAGTCCAGGCAGTCGCGCCCGGCGCCGTAGAGACGCTCGCCCACGGCGGCGGCCGTCGCGTCGTTCTCCACCGTGACCGGGCAGCCGAGCGCCTCTGTCATGACCGCCGCCGCGTCGACGTCCGCCCATCCGGGCAGCACGGTGTCGCCGACCGAGCTCATGCCCTCGACCCCGAAGGGGCCTGGCATCACCACCCCGCACCCGAGAAGCCTGCCCGGCAGCCCGTCGGCCGCGCGGGCGTCCCTGAGCTCGGCGGCCGCCAGGGCCTGGACCGCTGGCGGGGAAGGGTCGTTCAGCGCCGCCGTGCGCTGCGCCCGGAGGTCGCCGGCGAGGTCGACCAGCACGGTGGTGATCCGGTCGGCGGCGATCTCCATTCCGGCCGTCATGCCGCCGTCGGGGTTCACGGCGAAGTCGACCGGCGGCTGCCCGCGGGCCGTGCGGCGCCGCCCGCGCTCCATGAGGAACCCCTCCGCGGCCAGCTCGGTGACGATGTTGGAAACCGCCTGCGCCGTCAGCTGGGTCAGGGCGGCGATATCGGAACGCCCGAGCGGCCCATGGCGGCGCACGGTTTCGAGCACCACCCGGCGATTGTGGCTGCGGGTGCGTTCGGCGTTGCCGCCCAGGGCGACTAGGGCAGGGGGAGAGGGCAGGCGCGTCATGCGGGTCCCGTTCGTGGCTCTCCAGTGTGGCGCGTCACTTAAACCAACTCAATTGAATTAATCCGTTGACAGGCCCCGGGCGCCGTACAAGCATGGGTTGCAGCGCCGGGAGGGCAGGCGCCTTCAAAGAACCAGAGGGGAGTGGAGCGATGCGCGGCTTTCGTGGAATGGTGCTTGGCTTGGCCATGTCGATCGGAGCGATCTCCGGCGCAAGGGCCCAGCCGGTCGAGATCGAATACTGGCAGTACGTGTTCGACGCCCGCATCAAGGCGATGAACGAGCTGATCAAGCGCTTCGAGGCCGCCAACCCGAATATCAAGGTCAAGCAGACGAACTTCCCGTACGCCGACTACCAGACCAAGATCGCGGCGGCCCTGCCGGCCGGGCAGGGCCCGGACGTGGTCCAGCTCTTCTACGGCTGGCTCGACAACTTCGTGGCCGCCAAGTTCATCCAGCCGCTGCCGAAGGACGCCTTCCCGCCGCAGGAGATCGAGAAGGACTTCTACCCGATCGTCTCGGCGATGAAGCGCAACGGCGAGTACTACGGCCTGCCGACCGCCGTGCGCTCGCTCGCCCTGTTCTACAACAAGAAGCTGTTCCAGGAGGCCGGGCTCGACCCGGCCAAGCCGCCGCAAACGAACGACGAGCTGCTCGAGGACGCCAAGAAGACCGTGAAGCGCGATAGCGCGGGCAACCTGCTGTCCGAGGGCATTACGCTCGACTTCCCGGGCCAGGACTACCACTGGTGGCGCGAGACGCTCGTCCGCCAGATGGGCGGCGCGCCCTACAGCGACGACAACCGCAAGGTGACCTACGACAGCGAGGCCGGGGCCAAGGCCCTGAACTGGTACGCGGACCTGCAGCGCGTTCACAAGGTCGGCCAGGCCGGCTTCATGGACGAGGGCCAGGCGGCGTTCCGGGCCGGCCGCGCCGCCATGACCATCGACGGCAGCTTCCGCCTGGGCGCCTTCAACAACATCAAGGGCTTCGAGTGGGGCGTCGCCGAGCTGCCGGCCGGGCCCGACGGCAAGCGCTACAACTTCGCCAGCTACTGGGTGAACGCCATCACCACCAAGGCGACGGGCGAGAAGCTGGAGGCCGCCAAGAAGTTCATGGCCTTCGTGACCACGCCGGAGGCCATGCAGGTGTGGCTCGACACCGTCGGCGAGCTGCCTGCCCGCCGCGCGGCCGCGGAAACGGACAAGAACCTTTCGCACCCGATCTATGGGCCCTTCCTGAAAGCCCTGAATTACTCGACTGCGACGGTGTTCGTGGACGAGGCGGGCCAGCGCCAGGTCGCGCTCGACCTCGCCAACCGCGTGCTGATCCAGAACCAGGACGCCAAGGCCGCGCTGGCCGAGGCCGCCAAAGCCGAGCAGGCGATCCTCGATCGCTACTACGCGGGCAAGTGAACGGAAGGGCGGCGCGCATGACCGACCAGACTGCGTCAACCGGCCTCTGGCGGGGCCTCGGCCTTCGCCAGAAGCAGGTGGTCTGGGCCTGGGCGTTCCTGGCGCTGCCCATCCTGTTCTATGCGCTGATCCGGTTCTACCCGACAGGGGAAGCCTTCTACCTTTCGACCACCAACTGGAACCTCCTGTCCAAGCCCGCCTTCATCGGCCTGGCGAACTTCAGGAGGCTCCTGGCCGACCCTGTGTTCTGGCAGGTGTTCCGCAACACCGTGCTGTACCTGGTGATCGGCACGCCCGTGAGCCTGCTCCTGTCGTTCACGGTGGCCTATCACCTGGACCGCGTGCGCCTGCTGCACGGTTTCATCCGGGCGCTCTATTTCCTGCCGTTCCTCACCACGGCCGCCGCGATGGCGTGGGTCTGGCGCTGGTTCTACCAGCCCGTTCCCATCGGGCTGATCAATGACGCGCTCGCCGCGCTGGGCTTTCCCCAGCAGCCGTTCCTGCGCTCCACCACCCAGTCGCTCCCGTCCGTGCTCGCGCCGGCGATCTGGGCCGGGCTCGGCTTCCAGGTGGTGATCTTCCTGGCTGGCCTGCGGGCGATCCCGACTACCTATTACGAGGCGGCGCGCATCGACGGAGTCTCGAACTGGACGATCCTGACGCGCATCACGCTCCCGCTGCTGCGCCCCACCATCGTGTTCCTGGTGGTGTTCTCCTCCATCGGCTTCCTGCGGATCTTCGACCAGGTCTACAACATGACCACGAACGATCCGGGCGGCCCCCTGAACTCCACGAAGCCGCTCGTCCTCATGATCTACCAGACGGCGTTCTCCTCCTTCGACATGGGCTACGCGGCCGCCCAGACGGTGGTGCTCTTCCTGGCGCTGCTCTGCGTCTCGCTGGTGCAGCTGCGCCTGCTGAGGGACCGCTGATGAGCGCCGGAGCCGCGCAGGGACGCGCCGGGTTCGGGCGCGCCATCGCCTGGGTCCTGCTGCTGGCGGGCGGGCTGGCGATGGTGCTGCCGCTCGCCTTCATGTTCTCGACGTCCCTCAAGGACGCCTCGGAGGTGTATGACCTGCGGCTTCTTCCGGCCCACCCGACGTTGGACAACTACGTCACCGTGCTGTCGGACGGCCGATTCCTGCGCTGGTTCGGCAACTCGATGGGGGTCGCCACGGTCGTGACCCTGTCGAACGTCTTCTTCGACAGCCTCGTCGGCTACACGCTGGCGAAGTTCGAGTTCCGCGGCCGCTACTTCGTGTTCCTGGCCATCCTGTCGACCCTGATGGTGCCGACCGAGATGCTGGTCATCCCCTGGTACGTCATGGCCCGCAACTTCGGCTGGCTGGACAGCTACTGGGGCATCATGTTCCCCGGCATGATGACAGCCTTCGGCACGTTTCTGATGAAGCAGTTCTTCGAGACCGTGCCCAACGACTTCCTGGAAGCCGCGCGCGTCGACGGGCTGAACGAGTTCACCATCTTCTGGCGCATCGCGATGCCGCTGGTCACGCCTGCGCTGTCGGCGCTGGCGATCTTCACCTTCCTGAGCAACTGGACGGCCTTTATCTGGCCGCTGATCGTGACCACCAGCAAGGAGTTGTACACGCTGCCGGTGGGGCTCTCGAGCTTCGCGGTGGAGCAGCAGATCCAGTGGGAGCTGATCATGACCGGCGCGGCCCTCGCCACCCTGCCGACGCTCCTCGTTTTCCTGGCCCTGCAACGCTACATCGTCCGCGGCGTCGTCATGGCCGGCCTGAAGGGTTGATCCCATGACGCAAGACCCCCGCGCCGCCGACCGGACGACATTCCCCGATCCTGTCTACAAGGAGACGGTGCTGCGCCCGCTCTTCGACGGCGCGAAGGCGCACCACGTCGAGGGCTTTCGCGCCATTGACCGGGCGCACTTGGTGATGCTTGCCGAGACCGGCATCCTGCCGCGCGACGCCGCCGGCCGGATCGCCCGGGCGCTGGCCGCCATCGATACGGAGATCGACCCGTCCAAGCTCGTCTACACGGGCGCGGTGGAAGACTATTTCTTCGCCATCGAGGCGGAGCTCCGCAAGCGCCTCGGCCCGGACGAGGCCGGACGCCTGCACACCGGCCGCTCGCGCAACGACATCGACCATACCCTGTTCAAGCTCGCCCTGAAGCCGCGCCTCGACCGCATGGCCGGGCAGCTGCGCGCCCTCATCGATGCGGCGCTGCGCCTCGCCGAGCGCGAGCAGCGGACGCTGATCGTGGCCTACACGCACGGCCAGCCCGCCCAGCCCTCGACGCTCGGCCACTACCTGGGCGCCGCCATCGAGGTCATGCTGCGCGACCACGAGCGCCTGATCCAGGCGCGGGAGCTCCTGGACCTGTCGCCCATGGGCGCGGCGGCGATCACCACGTCGGGTTTTCCGCTGGATCGCGACCGGGTGGCGCGACTGCTCGGCTTCAAGGCGCCACTCGAAAACTCCTATGGCTGCATCGCGGCGGTGGACTACGTAACCGGCGCCTTCAGCGCGGTCGAGCTTGTGTTTCTCCACCTTGGACGGGTGATCCAGGACCTGCAGTTCTGGACGGCGTTCGAGGTGGGGCAGATCTACGTCCCCAACGCCTTCGTGCAGATCTCCTCGATCATGCCGCAGAAGCGCAACCCGGTGCCAATCGAGCACCTGCGCCACCTCGCGTCGCAGGCCATGGGGCGCGCGCGGGTGATCCGCGACGTGATCCACAATACGCCCTTCACGGACATGAACGACGCCGAGGGCGAGACCCACGAGGCCGGCTACCAGGCGTTCGAGACCGGCGGGCGCGTGCTGGAATTGCTCGCGGCCCTGCTGCCGGCGCTGCAGGTCGACGACCGGCGCGTGGCGGAAACGATCCGCCGCTCCTGCATCACCATCACCGAGCTGGCCGACACGCTGGTGCGCGGCGAGGGACTTTCGTTCCGCCAGGCCCACGAGATCGCGGCCGAGGTGGCGCGCGCGGTGGTGGCCGCCGACGGCGACCTCCCGCGGGACGGCTACGCCCCGTTCGTGGACGCCTTCCGGCGCCACGCTGGCCGGGAGCCCGGGCTGGACGCCGCAGGCTTCGCCGAAGCGGTGTCGCCGGAGCGCTTCGTGGCGGTTCGGGAGCGGTTCGGAGGGCCGGGCCCGCAGGCGCTCGCGGCGGCGCTGGCCCGTTACCGGGCCCGGCTGGGGGACATGACGGCGGCGGCCGAGGCGGTCGCCCGCCGGGAGCGCGCCGCGCGCGACGAATTGCAGGCGGCCTTCGCCGCCCTGGCGGGAGAGGCGTGATGGCCGGTATCGCAGTCGAGCGCCTCGTCAAGCGCTATGGCCCGACCCAGGTGGTGCACGGCATCGACCTCGACGTGCAGGACGGCGAATTCGTGGTCTTCGTCGGGCCCTCGGGATGCGGCAAATCCACCACGCTGCGCATGATCGCCGGGCTCGAGGAGATCGACGGCGGCGAGATCCGCATCGGCGGGCGGGTGGTGAACCGGCTCGAGCCGAAGGACCGGAACATCGCCATGGTGTTCCAGAACTACGCCATCTACCCGCACATGAGCGTGGGCGAGAACATCGCGTTCGGGCTCTACACGTCCAAGCTGGGCAAGGCCGAGAAGCGCGCCAAGGTCGAGGAGGCGGCCCGCATCCTGGGCCTGGAGGACCTGCTGGAGCGCCGGCCTTCGGCGCTGTCAGGAGGGCAGCGGCAGCGCGTCGCCATCGGGCGCGCCATGGTGCGCGATCCAGCCGCCTTCCTGTTCGACGAGCCGCTCTCGAACCTCGATGCGCAGCTGCGCGCCCAGATGCGCCTGGAGATCAAGCGGCTGCACCAGCGCCTGGGCGCCACCATCGTGTACGTCACCCACGACCAGGTGGAGGCCATGACCATGGCGGACCGCATCGTGGTGATGCGGGAGGGCCGCATCCTGCAGGTCGGCAGCCCCATGGAGCTTTATGAGAGGCCCGCGGACGTGTTCACGGCCCGCTTCATCGGATCGCCCACCATGAACGTGCTGCCGGCGGCCGCAGAAGGAGGCGGGCTGGCCCTGGCCGGGGGACGCGTGGCCCTGGAGGGCGGGGCAGTCCCGAGCGGCGGCCGCGTGCTGGTGGGCGTGCGCCCGCAGCAGCTTCGGGTGCTGGAGGCGGGCGAAACCGCCGACCTCCTGCTGTCGGGCCATGTGGCCGTGGTTGAGCCGCTCGGCTCGGAAACCTTCGTGCACGTGGAAGTCGGTGACCAGCTGGTGCTCGCCTCCGCGGCCGCCAAGGCGGCCCCGCCGGTCGGGACTGCGGTGCGGCTCGGCGCGGACGCCGCGGCGCTGAAGCTGTTCGACGCCGAGACCGAGCGCGCTCTATGACCGCCGCTGCTGATGGCGGCGCGGGGCTGCTGCTCTGCGTGGGCCGGGTCTATTGCGACCTCGTTTTCCGGGGCGTCTCGGCCATGCCGCGGCTGGGCGAAGAACGGTTCGCGGAGGATTTCGCGCTTGCTCCCGGGGGCGGCGCCTTCATCACGGCCGCGCACGCGACGGCGCTGGGCGCACCTGCCGCGCTGGTGGCCCGGCTCGGGCTGGACCCGCTGGCCGAGGCGATTGCGCCCACCTTGGCCGAGGGTGGCGTCGACCTGCGCTTCCTGGAGCGCGCCCCCGATGCGGGGCCGCAGCTCACGGTGGTCGTCGTCCACGAGGGCGAGCGGGCTTTTCTGTCTCGCCGCGCCGGCGGCGCGCGCCCCGCGACGCTGGACGCCGCCCTGGCCGACCCGCGCGCCCGCTGGTTGCATGTGGCGGAGGCGGCCACCCTGGCCGAGATCCCGGACCTCGTGCCGCGCGCCAAGCAGGCGGGGCTCTCCGTGTCCGTGGATCCCTCCTGGGACGACGCCCTGATCCGCTCGCCGGAGCTGCTGGCGCGCTGCGCCGGGGCGGACGTCTTCATGCCCAACGCCGCCGAAGCGCGCGCGATCACCGGCTGCGAGGACCTGGGTGAAGCTGGCGCCCGGCTGGCGGGCCTGTTTCCCACCGTGGTGGTGAAGGACGGCGAGCGAGGGGCGACGCTCCACGACGCCAGCGGCGTCCTTGCGCTGCCGGCGCCGAACGGCGGGCCGGTCGTCGACACGACAGGGGCGGGGGACGCGTTCAACGCCGGCTATATCGCGGCCTTGCTGATGAACCGCCCGGCTCCGGAGGCGTTGGCCCAGGGCGTCGCGTCCGGCTCGCTGTCGGTGCGCGCGATGGGCGGCGCCGCAGTTCGGCTTGTTCCGACGATCGTGGCGGCGCTCGCGACCGAGATCCTGCGGGAGGCCCGAGATGCCTGAGGCGCTGCTCACGCGGGAAGCCGCCGAAGCAGGCGACGTGGTCCGGCGCCAGCTGGAGCGCAACGCGGAGGTGACCGACCGGTTGGCGGCTCGCCTGCGCCAGGCTCGGCCCGCCTTCGTCGCCACCTGCGCGCGCGGCTCATCCGACCACGCGGCCACCTACGGCAAGTACCTCATCGAGGTCACGCTCAGGCTGCCGGTTGCCTCGCTGGGGCCGAGCCTCGCCTCCGTGTACGGCTCCGAGCCGGACCTGTCCGGCGCGCTCTACGTGGCAGTGTCGCAATCCGGCCGCAGCCCCGACGCGCTTCGGCTGACGGAGGCCGCCCGGCGCGGCGGCGCCCTGGTGGTCGCCATGGTCAACGACGAGTCCTCGCAGCTGGCCGGGCTCGCGGACATGATCATCCCGCTTCAGGCTGGGCCTGAGCGCAGCGTGGCGGCGACCAAGAGCTTCCTGGCGGCCTGTTTCGCCTTTCTCCAGCTCGCGGCGGCGTGGACGCAGGATCCCGCCCTGCAGGCTGCGGCCCGGCGCGCCCCGGACCTGCTGGACGAGGCCGGCGCCTGCGACTGGGCGCCCGGGCTGCTCGGCCTGAAGGACGCCGCCAACCTGTTCGTGATCGGCCGCGGCCTGGGGCTCGGGGTCGCCCAGGAGATGGCGCTGAAGTTCAAGGAGACCTGCCGCATCCACGCGGAGGCGTTCAGCGCCGCCGAGGTGATGCACGGGCCCATGGCGCTCGCCGGCCCGGGCTTCCCCGCGCTCGTGCTCGACCCGGCCGACGAAGGCTCCGAGAGCGCCTGCGCGGTGGCTCGGACGCTGGCCGACCTGGGCGCGGCGGTTCGCTACGCCGGCTTCGGGGGCGCGGACTGCCCCGGCGAGCTGCTGCCGCTCCCCGCGAATACGCCGGCCGTGCTGGCGCCGCTCGTCCAGGCCCGGGCCTTCTATGGCGGGATCGCGGCTCTCGCGGCCGCCCGGGGGCTCGATCCCGACAACCCGCCCCACCTGCGCAAGGTCACCCGGACGATCTGACCTCCGCCGCTCGGCGAAGCGCCGCGGGCGACGAGCTGTCGAAAACACGCGACAGCGTCGAGGCATGTGGCTCACGTGACGGTCGGGGCGGCGGCGGGTCAGGTCGGCTGTCGGGGATGAGCGCCTATCGGATTGTTGGCGGAAGGGGTGACTGTGTAGCTGTAGCTGTTAAGTGCTTGAGCTTGCAAGCGGACCTTGGGTTCGATTTGTGGCTTTACCCCGCGCTTTACCCGCAACAAAAATCGCTAAAACCGTTGCCAGATTGACGAATCATCACACCTGTGCGGTAACGCGGCTAACAAATTGCAATTTACAAAGTAAAAAGTTCTCCCGTACAATACGCATCACTTTGTAAATTAATTGGACAATTTGCGACTATGAACAAAATCGAGTTTGGAGATTGCCGCGAAACCATGCGCCGTTGGGCAGGGCATGGGGTTAGGGCCCAGACATGCGTGACAAGCCCGCCCTATTTCGGACTGCGCGACTACGGACACGACGGCCAGCTTGGCCTGGAGCAGACCCCGGAAGAATACGTCGCTGCCATGGTGGAGCTGTTTCGGTGCGTGCGCGACGTGCTGGCAGACGACGGGACGCTGTGGCTGAACATCGGGGACAGCTATGCAAGTGCAGGCGGGCAGAGCGCGCAGGCTGGACAGATGGCAGATAGAGCGCACGGAAAGGCGGCGAGAAGCGCTCGCTTTTCTGGTGACGGCATCAAGAACAAAGAACTCATAGGAATTCCCTGGATGCTTGCCTTCGCCCTCCGCGCAGACGGCTGGTATCTTTGGCAGGACATCATCTGGAGCAAGCCGAACCCGATGCCGGAGAGCGTGCGGGATCGCTGCACCAAGGCCCACGAATACCTGTTCCTGCTGTCGAAGTCGGAGCGGTACTACTACGACGCCGAGGCTGTCATGGAGCCGGTGGCCGCAAGCACGGTGGAGCGCCTTGGTCAGCCGACGCTTCACCAACAGGAAGGCAGCGCCCGCGTCCCTGGCAAAACCAACGGCAACATGAAGGCCGTGGGCCGCCCCGATAAGCGCAACCGGCGCAGCGTCTGGACCATTGCAACCAGGCCGGACAAGGGCGCGCACTTCGCCACATTCCCGCCGGCGCTGATCGAGCCGTGCATCCTGGCCGGCAGCCGCCCCGGCGACATTGTGCTGGACCCGTTCATGGGGAGCGGCACGACCGCAGCCGTGGCGCTTCAGCATGGCCGCCAGTACCTGGGCTGCGAGCTGAACCGGGAATATGGGCCGCTGCAGCAGGAGCGTATCGCCAAGGCAGTGCCGGCGAACGACAACCTGCCGAAAACTGGCGACCTGTTCGCATCCGGGTAACCGCTAGACGGCGCGACCAGCCGCATCCCACTGCGGTGCGGCGCAGTGCTGAACCGTTCACGAAGCAGTTGCTACCTGTCCAGGAAAGTCTCTGGCGGGTAGCAGCTTTCGACCCGTGCCCCAAATAGCCCCTCCCTTTCCATGTGCTTTAGCAATCTGTACTTGATTGTTAGCGGGCGCATTCCTGATGCCATCTCGTCGTTGCAACCGTTCGCCGCAATCATAACCAACACAGAATCACTGAGTTGGGATCGAACGATGTTTGCAAACCGAATACGATCTTGCTCCTCAAGGGCCTCAGTGTCGTTTATAAGCTTGAAAAGGTGATAGAGGCTCCTGAAATACGGGCCTAAGCTGTCCTTGGAATAAACATAAATCTGATGCTCAAAGTGCTGGCCGATCTCGAACTTGAACACATCCGTTGGGGAAAGGGATTCCGTGTTCTGTTTTATCTTATTTGAGATCATGAGCACAGCATCACCCGCGTGTCGCCCCAGAAAAGAAATCCTGTCGTGCAGCCCACGCTGAAGTTCAAGCATTCTGAAGAATGTGGCTTCGAACGCCTGTCTGGCTACAACGGCTTGCCCGTTCCTCGTCTCCAGGCGCTGCTCGGCAAATTCCTTTCTCTGATGCTGAAGATCGGCGCGCTGCATCCATCCCGCCCATAACAGAACGGCTAGTGCTGCCGCCGTGAAAAGCGCGTTGATTCCGCCGAACTGATCGCCGTACAGTCCTAGGTCCGGCGGGTCAGATTTTGCCCACTGCCAGAGCGCGAGTTTTTGCGCGAGGAAAGGCCATGCCGCCCACATGGCAACGACTAGCAAAAGGAGGGCAGCTAAAAACCACAAGCTTCCGTCGTACTTCCAACCATCTGGACCGTCGTTTTGTGTTTCGGACATGAGGCTGCAACCACCTAACAGTGCGGCAAATCGTTGGACCCAGAATTGGAAAGGGCCCCCCTTTCGGGGAGCCCTTCCTTATCTTCCGACTAGAACAGCCGGGACAGCGCTGCGATCATCAAGGTCAGAGGCATCTTGAGCCCCATGCCCAGACGATACGACGCACCGCTCGGCTGGCTGACCTCGAAAGTGAGCGACACAGTCATGTGTCTTCCCTCTCGTCTGCACGGGGGCCCTCAATCGGGCGGTTGCCGGGCCGTGCAGAATGCCAACTAGGGCGTTTCGGTTTACGCTACCGCGGTGCCCCGTCCCTCGGCGTTTCGTGTCGGGGAGGGATATGATTTACCCCCGGGCAATGTTCAAGGCCATCAAACGACGCCTCCCACAGCAAACGGTGGAATTTGAACAACGGGCGGCGTCCGTGAGTTCGCCTGACGAAATGGGAACCGAAGCCACGGCGAGGAATGTGCCTGGCCAGGCACTTAGCTGGGCCGGGAGGCGGATTTTACCCTCACCCGGCAATCTGTACCCCCGTTTTAACCCTCAAATGGCAGGCGCTGGGGACTTGCTGGAGGGGAGGGGAGCCAGATTATGCTGTGATTTCAGTGCGCTTATATGCCGAAAATAGGAATAAAAGCCGCTGGCGGAAGGGGTGTCTTCCGAACTTAAGTGATCAGCTAGTCTCAGTCTGGCTCCATCGCAATGACCCAAACGCTTGACGTATCGGGGAAAACGAGAGAGCTCCTAAAATCGGTGTCTCAATCGCGCTAAGTCCATCTCAATCCGTATCAGGCCCTTGTGTTGGGGCAGATGTTGGGGCAGTGTTGGGGCACGCGGAGTTCGACGGACCCATGCCCCAGACTTTGAACAGGCTCAAAGCGCGTCAGGTCGAGACCATCACCCAATACGGCCGACACAGCGACGGCGGCGGTCTGTACCTCTCCGTCGCAGACGGAGGGCGGCGCTGGGTATTTCGCTACAGAGACCCCAACACCAAGAAAGTCCGCGAGATGGGGCTGGGCGCGGCACCCGGAAGAGACCGGCCCGGCGTCTCATTGGCGGATGCCAGAAGGAAGGCCGAGGACGCTCGGCGCCTGCTGTCTCAGGGCGTTGATCCGCTGGGCGCCAAGCAGGAGGCCAAGGCTGCCGTAAAGCCGATCCGGATTCCCACGTTCAAAGAAGTCGCAGACGGGCTGATCGAGAGCCTGCGCCCAGGTTGGCGGAGCGAAAAGCACGCCAGCCAGTGGGAGGCCACGTTGGACGCGTATGCGGCAAAGCTTCAGCCGATGCCCGTTAACGCGATCGCGACCGAGCATGTGCTCGAAGCGCTGCGGCCGATCTGGAACGAGAAGCCAGAAACGGCGCGGCGGGTGAGGGGGCGTATTGAGGCGGTCTTGGCAGCTGCCACAGCCCACGGTCACCGGAGCGGGGCCAACCCCGCGCAATGGCGGCATCACCTCGACAAGCTCCTGGCGAAACGACCCAAGCTCTCTCGCGGCCATCATGCCGCAATGCCATACGACGAGGTTCCGGCATTCGTGGCGAGGCTCCGCGAAGCCGGCAGCGTGTCCGCGCTGGCGCTGGAGTTCACAATCCTCACTGCCGCGCGGAGCGGCGAGGTGCTCGGCGCCGAGTGGTCCGAGATCGACATGGAGAAGTCGCTCTGGAGCGTCCCGGCCGGGCGCATGAAGTCTGGCCGTAGACACACCGTGCCTCTTTCTCAGGCGGCCCTGGAGGTTCTCCGAAAGGTCCGGCTCGTCGCTGAGGGCGCGGCCGTCTTCCCCGGGCCGCGGGATCGCCGGCGCGGCATGTCGAACATGGCGCTCGAGATGACGCTCCGCCGGATGAAGGTGGACGATGTGACCGTGCACGGCTTCCGCTCGAGCTTCCGCGATTGGGCCGGCGACCACACCGCCTTTCCCCGCGAACTCCTCGAGACGGCCCTGGCCCACACCATCCGAGACGAGACGGAACGCGCCTATCGCCGCGGCGACGCGCTGGAGAAGCGTCGCCAGCTGATGGCGGCGTGGGCCGATTTCTGTGCACAGACCCAGGTCAAGAACGTAGTCCCCTTGCGGGGCGCCTCGGCCTGACTCAGACACCGCCCGAGTGGTCGGGCGGCATAGCGGGTGACGTCGACGGCTGCAACGCCGGCGCCACCCTAACCAAAGCGAGCCTAGGAGACATCGCAATGGCTAAGGTTGAGATTACGCCTATCGCTTCCGTAGAGGAAATTTACGCGCAGCTTGATGCGGCGCTAGATGCCGTGGACGTGGCCGACGTGGAGCGCAGAGAGCGCGATCAGGAGCAGGCCTGGGATCTTGCTCAACACCTGTATGGCCGCCTAAGCTTCGGCCGCGCCGCCACGGGGGAGGGCGCTTTCGTGCAGCTGGCCGCCGCTGTCGACAGCCTCCACGAGCTCACCGAGGAAGACCTGCCGGACTGGCGTCGGGGGCAACTGCTGCGCAGCATCGACCGCAGCATGAGGGCATGCGCTAGCACCCTCGCCGAGATCCACGACATCAAGTCTTCGACGGTCACCCGCTATCTGGGGAGCGCCAATCTCGCTTGATCCGCAGCCGATTCGAGACCGCGCCTCGGGCCCACAAGCCCGGGGCGCGTTGCTTTTGGGGCAGTGCTCACAAAAAAATGCGAGCGCGTTCCTGTGAACAGCATCTAACGATTTCAGATACTTAGCGTTCTGTCCGTCGAACTCGTCCGAAGCAGCCCGAAATTGTGATTCAGGATCAATGATTTAGAGGGCAGGGCACCCAATAGAGCATGAGACGGATTATCGCGAAACCTTTCAACGGAACAGAAAAAGGCCTCTTGCCATCGTGATAGCGATGGCTCTTGATGGAGACACAGTCCATCAACGGAGGTATTCCGATGAATAGGCGGGTGGCCCATACCATTCCGCAGGCGGTTGAAAGGGGCCCGTTTAGTCGGGCTACTTTGTACCGCCTCATCAAGGCGGGCAAACTGCCTGCTCGGAAGTTCGGCCCGAAGGTTGTTATCGTGTTGGAGGAGGACCTGCAGAAGCTAGTGCAGGATCTCCCGCCCGCTCGCGAGCACGCCGCCTAACAGACGAAGGGGCACCGCTACACGCACGCACAAGCACACGCGCGGAAGGCCAGTTCCGCGGGGCGCACGGAAAAGGAAATCAGATGCACCCCCAGAACGCTGCCGCCCGCGTCGCGGGCCAGCGCGATGCGGGCGGAGCCGAGGTTGGATCCCTGTGCCGGGTCGACCTTGTAACTGCCACTCGCGCGGCCCTCACGCACCGCACCGAGGCCTCTGAAACGGCGCGGGAAATCGAGGAAGAGCAGTGCCGAGGGCGTCTGCTCCGCCAGCCAGAAATCGACTTCCTGATCAAAAGGGGTGTCCCACCTGGCGCAATCCTTCGCGACGGATACGGACGCTGGTCCATGCTGCGAATTGACGAGGTCGTTCGCGAATGCGCCGGGATGTTCGAATTCAGCCGCTACTCGCCCGACCAAAAGTCGCTCCGGGCCTACACGTTCGTCGGGACCGACCGTTACGGCGAGCCCTGCGATGTGGTGGCCTGGGATCCCAAGTCGGACGAACTTCTCTCGTGGTCAGCGCGCGCAATAGTGGCCGGCGAGGATGAGCTTGTGGCGCCTCGTTTGGAGGGCGGCCTTCGTGTCCACGCAAGCGCCCTAGACTGGCTCCGGGCAGGCCGCCGCGGCGTGCTCGTCGTAGATTGGGAGCGTGCCGGCCCGCTTCTCAGGGACGAAGGCTCACTGCTCGTCGACGACAAGAAGCTCGGCCGGCGGTTGCTGGACGCAATCAGCATCACCCCGAAGATCTTGCTCGACGAGAAGCCGAGGGCCCGGGAATGACGCTCCGCGACATCACGGCTCTTCTGCAGGCCAACTCTGGGCCGCCTCGCGTTGTCGAGCACAGCGAAGATGATCTCGCGCTGCGTTTTATAGGGCGGCATTGCGACCAGCTGCGCTTCGATCACACTCGGGCAGCCTGGTACGTATGGGACGGAAGCCGCTGGGGCCTGGATCAGACTCGGCAGGCTTTCGACTTGGTGCGCTCCTACATCCGTGATGTCGCCGCAGATGGCGACCCTCGCAGCGCCGGCAAGGTGAGTTCGGTTCGCTTCGCCAAAGCGGTCGAAATCTTCGCCGCCGCGGATCGAAGGGTGGCGGTGACTTCGGAGGCCTGGGACGCTGATCCATGGCTTCTGGGCACGCCAGACGGCACAATCGACTTGAAGACGGGCCGCCTCAAATCAGCGGATCCGGCCGATCGGATCACCAAGCTTGCAGCGGTGGCGCCGAGCGCCCGACCGACGTGGGAGCGGTTCATCTCGGATGTGACCCGCGGGGATCGCGCCTACGCTCGTTTCCTGAAGCAGTGGACTGGCTACTGCCTGACTGGCGACACCAGCGAGCACGCTCTGTCCTTCGCTCATGGCCCCGGCCGAAACGGGAAAAGCGTGTTCGCCAATTTGGTGTCGAGCATCCTGGGCGATTACGCGGTCACGGCACCCATGGAAGTGTTCACGCTGAGCCATGGCGACCGTCATCCGACCGAGTTGGCCATGCTCCGCGGAGCGCGGTTCGTCACTGCATCGGAGACGGAAGAGGGCCGGGCCTGGGCCGAGGCCCGAATAAAGTCCCTGACCGGCGGGGATCGCATCGCCGCGAGGTTCATGCGGGGCGACTTCTTCGAGTTCACGCCGACGTTCAAGCTCCACATCATCGGCAATCACCGCCCGGTTCTGCGGAATGTCGATGACGCTGCGAAGCGGCGCTTCAACCTGCTCCCCTTTGAGTTCAAGCCTGAGAACCCGGACCCGCACCTCGAGGAGAAGCTACGCGCTGAGCGGCCCGGCATCCTGCGCTGGATGATCGAAGGCTGCCTGGACTGGCAAGCGCACGGGCTCGTGCGCCCGAACGTCGTGAAGGACGCCACCGCCGACTATTTCGAGCAGCAGGACATCCTGCAGAGTTGGCTTGAGGAGGCGTGCGACGCCGAGCCCGGCAATGAGTTCAAGTTCGAGGCGACTTCAGCGCTTTACCAGTCCTGGGTCGCCTACGCACGGTCGGCGGGTGAAGAGCCCGGGACCAAGAAAAGCCTCACTGCGAAGCTGCTGCAGCGGAAGTTCACGTACAAGCGATCCTCTACTGCGCGCATGCTGCAAGGGATCCGGCTGAAGCCCGGTCAGGCTTGGGGCAGCGATGACGCTCTATGACGCAATGACGCGTAATGACGCTTTTTTCCATTTTCTCGCACACGCGCACGCACGCGAATGAAGGGGATAGGGGAAGTGACGTCACAATGCGTCATTCGGGACCGATGCGTCACTCACAGGTTGGGGTCTTTTTGCAACGGGCCGAGGGAACTGAAAGCCAAGCGGGACAAGGGGTTTGAGGGCTGATTGTGGTGCCTCATACGCGCAATTGGCCCGCAGCGTTTTCGGCAGCGGGCGGAGCGGCGCCGGGCGGGCGTGACTAGGGTCGAGGCCGTGACCCATTTTCCGGGGCGCGTACAGAACATGAACGGGGGCTGAGATGGACGCAGGGGCAACCGACACGACGGATTGGACGGTCCAGACCGAGGGCGACCTCCTGGCCGTAGTCGACGACTACGACGAGTTACTCGGGGCCATGCGCGAAAGGCGCGAGGCGCTCGGCCTCTCTCAAATGGACTTAGACGAGGCGACCGGGTGGGCCATGGGCTACACGGGCAAGCTGGAATGCGACCCGAGGGCCCAGGTGGCGAAGGTGCTCGGGCGCCAGTCTCTGCCGTTGATCCTGGCGGCTCTCGGGCTGCGGCTCGCGGTGATTGCGCGGCCGGTGCCGCCCATCACGGTGACAGTCGCGCAGCGCGCCACGAACCGCCGTCGTGAGCTGCAGGAGCGCATGCAGCGCAACGCAGGAAGGCTGACCCACAAGCAGCGGCGCGAGCTTGCCACCGCGACCGTGGACAAGCGCTGGGCCAAGGTCCGCATGCTGAAGGGGTCGAGCGATGAGTGAGAAGCGCGTCGGCGGCAGGCCGCGGAAGGCCCTGAAGCGCTACGAGAATGGGCGCTTGAACGAGAAGCGCGAGGCGCTGGTCGAGGCCCTGATCTGGAAGGCCCTGCCGCTGGCTGAGGCTGCCCAGCATGTCGGAATGAGTATGTGGAGCGCCCGCGAGGCCATGCGGATCCCGGCCGTGATGCAGCACCTGGAGGCCGAACGGCGGGCCCTGCTGGCAGGCGAGCGCATCCGCAACCTGCAAGCTCTCGTGGACGTGCGGGACAACTCGGCCAACGCCAATGCCCGGGTGAACGCGGTCAAGGAGCTCGAGGCCATGGCGGCCGATGTGGGCGCCGGGACGGCCCGCGAGCGCAGCGCAGGCTACGTCATCGAGATCAACGTCAACCCGGACCGCGCCACCGGCCGGGTTGCGCCTGTCATCGAGCTCCAGGCCAACCGCGACGAGGACGAGTTTGTCGACGGTGGAAGGGATTAGCGGATCACCCGTCCGCCCACATTCGAGGCGTAGCAAGGGTTTCAGCGCTCACCGCACGCTCTGCCCCAACGCCAGCCCCAACGGGCAGGCCGCGGGACCCTCCTCCGGGCCCTCGCGACCTGCCCAGCGCTCACGGAGGGGGATGGGGTGGGGGTCCCGCCCCATCGCGAAGCCCGCGGCGACCCGGGTAGGGGAAAACGCGGCGATCGTCGTCGACGTCCAGCCTTGCTCACGCGCTCTCGACAAAAACACCCCGACCACGGGAATTTTCTTTTCCGCGGAATTTCCGGGTGCTCCTATGCCAAAGGGCAAGGCTGGAACTGGACAATGAAGGCAATTGCGCTCGCTCTGGCGATCCTGACCGTAACCGCTTCGGGGCAGGCCTTTGCGGCTGACAGCTGCGAAACAGGGCCGCGACTGATCCGAAACGGCTTCTTCAAGGGCGAAGATCTGACGCAAATGTCTGAGCAGATCCTGCTTGCCCACGTAATGGGATTCGTAAATGGGGTAGCCATGGCCCCGTTTATGAACGCCCCACATGCATGCACGGAGCAGTTCCATGCCTGTATCGAGGGCCGGACCAATAGCCAACTGGTCGCCCAGCTTAGAAAGTATCTGCAGGACCACCCTGAGCGCTGGCATGAGGATGCTCACCACGTGCTGTGGTCCGCGATCTTTGCGCCGTGCGCGCACTGATCTGAAACTTAGAGCCCGATCGCCTTCAAGAATTCCTCCGCTTCTTTCTGGAACGCCCTGAAACTGGTGGCGCCCACGACATTGAGGCCCCAATAGCCGCGCCCCCGCTCCGGCACAGGCCTGAAGAGGTCATAGCCGCCTCTGAAGCTGGGCGATCCAGAAGAATGCGCCTGCAATGTCTGCCGAACAGTTTCCTCATGGCTTCTGAGGATCTCATATCCGGCGTCTCGTCGGATGCGTTCGGTCTCGCGATAGATCGCCGAAAGGTGAGCGATCCCGCCGAGCCTCTCGAGCCCCGTAAGGACAGCATCAGCCCAAGCTTGCTGCCTCTCCAACGCCTCCTGTTTCGCCATCGGTAAACTCCCCAACCCCGCCCGCGGCTTAGGATAAGCGCGAGCTCCGCAGTCGGTCAAAGTCGCCTCAAGTGCGGTGCGGTGCGGGCCATTTCGGTTCGGTGCAGGCTCGTTTCATGACGACGCCCCTCTCTCCGAAGCCCGACGGCGAACCAGGCCCGGAAGTCGACCCGAACCCCGGCTACGTGGACGAGCTTCGCCGCACGCTCGACAACATCGAGCGCGTGGCCCGCCAAAGCCGCGAGCGAAGCCGGCGCCACGGCGTGCTCGAGCAGATGGTCACCGACGCCGGCCTGAACGCCCGCGAACTCTTCCCCGTGAGGCTTCCCTGAAATGGTCGATCTCCCCACCGCGCCGCGGCGCCTGAGCACGCTTGTCGCTCCGACCTCCGCTGTCTCGCAGAAGGATTACACCGCACTCGGAAATTCGACCGAGAAGGCGCTCGACGCCGTTTCGGCTGGCATCGACCAAGGGCTTGCTCCACTCGCGAAGGAAGCGGGCGCGCAGGCGGTCACGCTGGACGAGAACGGGCAAGTCCAGGTTTCCGAGATGCCGGTCTTCGGCAAGCTCGGCGATATCTACCGCGCCTCGGCAGCCACGGCCTATGCCGTGCGGGCGGATTCCTCGATCGAGAACGGTCTCTTGGACCTGCGCAAGAAGGCGATGCTGCCGGCCGACCAGGGTGGCTTCGGCGGTGATCCACAGCAGTTCAGGACGGCCGCCGACGCCTGGGTGAAGCAGTACGCGAAGAATGCGCCGGCCGAGTTCCGCGAGACGGCGATGCGGACGGGCCTGCAGACGGCGGACCAGCACTATCGGAGCCTCGTGGACGATGCTTTCAAGCGCGACGCGAGCCAGACGAAGGACGCCATCGTCAACCGCATTGGGGATCTGGACAACCGGCTCACCGCTTTGGCGCGGGGCAACTACAACGGCGATGAATTCCGCCAGGCGTACCAACAATTGCAGGGAGCCTATGCGGACCTCGCGCGCGATCCGCGCATGGGGAAATCGGCTGCCTGGGTGGCCGGGCAACTGGCGGATGCGGACGCGCGCTTCAAAGCCAACTCCATCGTCGGCGCCGTGGAGACCGCCTATCGCGACCGCGGATTCGACACGGCCCAGAAAACGGCGGATGGGATCCTGACCGATCCGTCCCTGAACCTCTCCGAGCAGCAGCGCGCGCATTACCACACCCTGGCGCTGGGCCAGATCCGACTCCAGGAGACGGAGCGCCGCGCCCAGATCTCGGCGCTGGGCACCGAGGCCAGCGCCATGGTCGGGAACATCCTGGCCGATCCGAACTACGACCGCGCGGCCGCGCAGGACCTGCGGGAGCGTGCGGCCAAGGCTGGCGCCGCCGAGGTGTTCAATAGGGTGATCAACGCCGAGCGCCGGCGCGACCTCCTGACGACCTATGGCGCCTATCCAGCGGCTCAGCGGGCCGCCCTTCTGGGCGGGCAGACTTCGACGGTCTCGGGCGGCGTGGGCGTCGGCCGGATCAACATCGTTTATCAGGGCGACCTCGATAAAGCCGATATGGCCGGCGCGCCCTCTCCGAAGGCGATGTTCTCCTACCTGCTGTCCCAGGGCGCCTCGCGCAATGAGGCGCTGATGCTGACCTCTGCCGCAGCCTCGGAGTCGGGCCTCAACCCGTACTCGCGGCACGACGACGGAATCGGGCTTGGCCTGTTCGGCCACAACGGCTCGCGCCTGCAGGCCTTGGTGGCGAGCGCAGGCACGGCGGCGCCCAGCTGGCAGCAGCAGGCGAGCTTCGCCTTGAAGGAGCTACGCACCCGGCCGGAAGCTGCAGCGGTGAACGCGGCCAAGACCCCGGAGGAGTTGACTGCCGCCCAGATGGCATTTGAGCAGCCGCAGGGATACCGCCCGGGGCTGCCGCAGGCTGGGCACAATTGGAACGGGCGAGTCGAGACCACGCGCCGGTTCTGGGCCATGGACGGGACCGCCGCGCCAGCTGCCACGGGTGAGGCGTCCTCGGCCATGACGGGCGTCGGCAATCGCCGGGCGCAGGCCATGCAGGGCGCCCAGGCTGCGGAAGCGGCCCGGCTGGACGCAATAGGCCGCGGTGCTGTCTCGCCTTCCATCGACCCCGGAATTGCGGGCCAGCTGCGGGCAGGCCTCAAGGAGGAGCTCTCGCGCGCGCTGCCCGACTTCGAGAATGCCATGACCAAGTTCGAGCGGCCCGCCGACTCCGAGCTTCACGCGCTGGGCGCCATGGCAGCGCAGGTTGGCACCCCTGAGCAGCAGCGCCGGGTGGCCGAGCTCGCCGCACGGGCGGACCTCGGCGCGGCCTTCGTGCACAGCCTGAGCCCGGCTGACCGGGAGACCCTGATCGCGCAGAAGGCCGCGCAGTTCGCCACGGGCGCCGCGAAGAAGGACCGCGAGGACCTCGATTACCTGCGCGGGCTGGACACCAAGATCAAGGCCGGCATGAAGTCCGACCCGTGGGGCACGGCTGCCGAGATCGGCCTCCCGCTCAAGTCCACCGGGCTATCTCTCGACTTCAGCAACCCCGCGACCCTGGCTGCCGGACTGAAGGCCCGCGCCGCAGACGTGCCGATGTTGCAGGATCACCAAGACCTCGGAGTCGTGTCTCTCGTCCGGCCGGCCGAGGCCGCGAGCGCCCGCCAGGCTCTGGTGGCGATGAACGGCCAGCAGGTCCGTAACCTGTTCGGCACGATGGCTGCGAACATGAGCGCCGAGCAGTTGGAAGCGGCTGCGGCGATGCCCGTGATGAAAGAGGCCATCGTCGGCCTCACCCAGACCGGCGATCCGGCGAAGATGGACGCGGCGTATTCGCTGCTTGAGCTTCTGGACAGGCGGAACAACGCGTCCTTCCGCGCTGACTTCGGCGAGTCGGTCATGAAAGACCTGGACGTCTGGAAGGCGAAGTCCTCGTTCTGGCCTGCCGATCAGATCGCGGAGGAGCGCAAGCACGCCGACACGCCGGCCGCTCGGGCCGCGCGGGAAGCGCTGGAAAGCCAGGCCGACGAGCTCCTGAAAAAGGACAGCGTGCAGTCGGTCACGAACGCCTTTAACCGCAGCTGGGCCCAAAGCTGGACGCCCTCGCTGACGGACAGCTTGACGGGCGCCGCCCGGCCGCCGGCCACGCCGGTCCTGCAGGAGGAACTCCTGGGCGATTACCGCAACGTGGTCCGCACCTACATGGGCCGCGGCCTCGATGAGAAAAAGGCGCGCGAGCTCGCGGTGGAGCGCGTGGGCCAGGTCTGGGGCCCCTCGACGGCAAACGGAAACCGCGTGATGCGCTTCCCTCCGGAGCGCTACGTGACGCCCGTCAACGGGTCGACGGATTGGGTCGGGAAGGACCTCGACTCGTTCGTGGCGAAGACACTCGGCGACATGGGCGGAGAGGCGCCCGGGAAGCCCCGGACGCAGGCGTTTCAGGCGCCACTCACCGACGCTCAGAAGACCGCTGCGGAGAAGTATGCGGCCCCGCGGGCCCTCGTCTCGGACGACATGACAAGGGTGGCGATCGCCAACAAGCAGCCGCCGTCCTACCAGGTCGTCGTCAATGTGGGCGGACGGTTTCAGCTTCTGACACAGCCGGACGGCAAGCCGGCCCGGTTCACCCCCAAGGCCGCCCCTTACCAGGATGCCGCTCGCGCCGACTTCGGCGTGAAGCACGGCGGCTTCATTGGCGCTGCCCAGGCACTCGAGTCCGGGGACCCCTCGAAGCAGTTCGGCGACCGCGCCGCGATGTTCGGAGATTGACGATGACGGCCAGCATCAACCCCCACGACCCTGACCTGATCCGCCTGACGGAGGCCACCGAGCCGACTCGCGAAGAGATCGACCTGGACGACCTCGCCACTGCCGAAGAAGCCGCGGACATGCTCCGCATCTCGCTCCGCTGGCTGGAGAAGCTTCGGGCCGACAACTCGGGCCCAGCCTGCATCAAGTTGGGCCGCCGCTTCTATTACCCCCGCTCGGCCGTGCGCGCCTGGGCGACCGCTCGCCTGCGCCGCTCCAAGCACTTCGACCTGACTGCCGCCTGAGGAGACCACGATGGACAAGAAGCCCACCACAGTCGCGGAATGCGACGCCCTGATCGCCGAATTCGAGTTGCGGCAGCACCAGCTTGAGGAGCGAATGGGCGACTTGCCGCATCTCCGCCGCGAGGTGTCGCTGCGCGCCATGCTCGGCGAGCCTGACGCGGCCGCGGAGTTGGAGAAACTCGCCGCCGAGGAGTCGGCCTTCCTCGACAACATGAAGACCCTCAGGGATGCGATCGACGGCGTGCATCGGCTGCGGGCCATCTACGTGCCGCAAGAGGCCTCCGAGGAGAAGAAGCAGCGCGTTCTCCGGGCGGAGAAGCTGATTGCGAGGCTTCATGCTGTGAGCGCCCGTGCGGACAAGCGCCTGCAGGATTGGATCGACGATCTCAAGGAACGTGAGGCGATCGGTCGCGAGCTGGTTGCGAACGGGCTGCACAATGACAGGACCACGGCTCAACTCTCGCCCGGGAACCTGTCGGTGATCGTGGGGGCCATCCAGGCGACCGGCTTCACCTTCGGAGGCACCGTTGCCGTGCCAATCAGCCGGACGCTCCTGGACAGCGACCGGGAGAGCGTTCGCCTCGGCGGTGAGGATGAACGGCTGTTGGCCCACATCAAGGCGACCTCGAAGAGGAGCGCGGCATGAGCGGCGAATCCACTTCGGCCGGAGGCATCGCTGACGTCGCGATGGCCCATTTCTATGGCGTTCCGCAGAAGGCTGCCGCGGCGACGCCGCCGGCGCAAAAGCCGTTCTTCCAGCCCGCTCCAATCAAGAGCGCCGGGGAGACCGCGCGCGAGCAGGAGGCCGCCCGGCACCAGAGCTGGGCGACCCGCGGCGTCACGGACGCTGAGTATGACCGCATGACCCAGGCCGAGCGGCTGGCGTACGCCCAGATCCGCACCCGTGCCCGGCAGCGATAGGAGAGACCCATGGGGGCACGGACCTACAACCTCGACGTCAAGATGATCCTGGACGACGGCAAGTTCGCGAACACGAGCAGCCGGCAGGGACGCATCGGCGGCATCTCCGAGACGGCGAGCGAGATCGACCTGGGCGGCGGCTTCGGCCTGTCGGACAATCCTCGCTCTGACCTGCAGGTGATCATCGACCTGACAGGCATCGACATCAGCAGCAACGATGAGGTGTATCGCCTGCTGATCCAGGGCTCGAACGACGTGAACTTCGCGTCCGGGGTCGAGAACCTGGCTGTGAAGGAATGGGGCGCGCCTGCAGTGCTGCCCGGCGCCGGCGGCGTGGGGGCGACTCCCGTGGTCGGCCGCTACGAGATCGGCTTCACCAACGAGCAGGCGGACAGGATCTTCCGGTACATCCGTGCCTATTGGGTGGTGGCCGGCACGACCCCGAGCATCCAGGGCAGCGTCTGGCTCGCGCAGAAGCCCGGCCGCTGAGAGTTCGGGCGGCCGGCCATGGCCGGTCTCGGTCGCTCGGAAGAGGCCCTCGGCGGCGTCCATCACGCCGGGGGCCTCATCGCTTTCGGGCGACTCGGCTATGTTCTGGGCATGTTCCCTGACATGACTATCGCCGGCCTAGAGCGCGACGGCATCAGCCATGCGGAGTTCCGGTGTTGCGGCGTCACCGTCATGGCGCCATGGGCGTTGCTGCGCGCCAGGCCTGACGAGGAGTTCGAGGACGTCGCCGCCCGGGCGCGGTGCTCGCGGTGCGGCCGGAAGCCTGATGACGTCCGGCCCTGGGGTCAGTGGATGGCGGTGGGGTTCGTGGTGCCGCGGGGCAGGGGAGCGACGGCACCCTTGTCCAGGCGCCAGGGGCCTAAGCAGCCAGGTCGCTCTTCTTCGACGTGATTTCTCGATCGTGCCGGTAGAGTCGATCCATCAGGTAGTAGAGTCCCAATGTCGTGGCTACGACGAGGTGGGCGAGCGCTAGGCAAAAAGCCACGATCACTACCGAACGGACCCACAAAAATGCCTCACCGAATGCGCCAGCCGTGCCACTGAGTGCGACCGCTGCTGCGGCTCCAATCGAGATGAGGAGCGCGGAAAACGATAGATAGCCGAAGATGAAACAGGCGAACTCGCGTCGCGTGAGATCCTGCTGGATTTTGTGCCCGTCGTCATCGCGCGTAATCAAGGCGATTGGGCCGGACCGAATAACCTTGTCCAGGCTTGGGTGACTGAATGTCGCAACCGCAACCAGCGCCGCGACGTAGAAGGCAGTCAGCGCGCTCGTAAGCGCCAGAAGTTTGTCAAGAAGCCCATTCGGCTTAAAGAACGACGCTCCGGGCAGAATTAGAAACGGCGCAGCGAGCAGCGCCGCCAAGAGTAAGGTAGGGAGTAGATCAAAGCGCTTCTTTTCAGAGTTCTGGAGCCGGAAATATTTGAGTGGATATACGAGGCGCCACATGGGGTTACCTATGGTCAGGGATGCCACGCCTTCGAGAGGATCTCTTTGGCCTTTTCCGTCAGCTCCTCGCTAACGTCCTCGTGGCACACTTCGAGATCATTTTTAACATACACCTGCTCCGAGCGGACGAAAAGGACGGTGCCGGCATCCTCGTCGCGAGGGACTGAGACCAGGCGAGAGCGCCCCTCCGGCATGACAATTTGAACCCTAACGTCGTCCCATCCCTCCCGAGTTGCCCATGCGCGCAACCCGCGCAGCTTCTCCAGGAGCGAAGGCCCGCTGGCCTTAACAGCCAGCTTCATCTTCTGTTCCTTCGGGATGAATGCCTCCGTGTCGAACCCGGTTGCCTTGCCTTCGCGAACGAGTTGCACAAACGGCACACGCCCGTCCTTGAGAGCCTCGCCGAGAGTCGCGGACAGGAACCCTTCGAGCTCCGCAATGGTGTACGTCTCCGCGTCTTCGCCGTTCGCCTCTGTGTAGCTGTATTTATGAGGCTGGAGCACGCTCTTCAGAATGCTCTCGATGTAGCTCCGGCCGAGTCCGGGCATTTCTTCGAGCACAGCTCGATTGCGACGTGGCTGCGATCCGTTCCCGGACAATTCGACGAACAAATGCGCGGACACGGCGACCGCTTCGTCGGCCAGTTTGTCGGCCTTTCGAATGGCGCGCGTCTTGGCGTGCTCAAAATACGGGGTGGCGGCGGATGCGTCGCTGCGCCGGAAGAGGAGCACGGCCACGTTGTCGGCCGGACGAACTGAGATGTTGGTCAGAGCGCATTCGTCTCCGCCCCGAATCGTGATCTTGGCGTCGCCTCGCGCCCGCGCCCGCTCAAGAAGGTGGAGCACGTCAAGCGTGTCCCCAGCCTCGCGAAAGGCAAGTGGCAAGCCCTTCTTACGTGGGGTCTTAAGAGTGAGTTCGAATTGAAGGAAGAAACGAGATCGTGAATCAACCAGCATAGTCTCAAGCCCAAGTCTTTCGGCTGATCTCTTCTACCTTATTCATCACCCGTCAATGGGAAACAAACCGAAACCTGAGGCGAGAGTTGGGGCAAGCGTTGGGGCAGAAGACAGATTTCAGGAATTCCCATAGCAAAAACAAAGCGATGTGGCGGAAGGGGTGGGATTCGAACCCACGGTGAACTTGCGCCCACGGCGGTTTTCAAGACCGCTGCCTTAAACCACTCGGCCACCCTTCCGCAGGCCGCTGGCCTTGCGCGGCTCATCCATGCCGCGCCGCGGGTCGGAAGGCAAGCGGTCAGTCAGGCGGAGGAGACAGCGCACGGCCAGCGGTCTCCCGACCGGGTTGCGCCACCAGGAAACGCGCCTCTGGCGTGTTCCAGACCGTGATCATTGTGGCTTCCCAACCACCATCGCTGTGGATTTCGTGCGTGCGCCGGCTCTAAGGCCAAGCTGACACATTTACGCCTTGATCTCACGGCCGATTGGTGGCTGCTTCTGGGCGAGACCCCGGGTTCGGTGCTCCGAGTCTGGGGAGCAGAAGGGGCGGGGCGAGCGCCGGGGGGCCGGAGCAGACCATCTTAACCCTTCGTTCACGTCAGCACGTCAGACAATGGTCTGACGCGTCCGTGGAAGCGTGCGCCCAGGCTGGGGCGCGGCCGCACCGAGACGCGCGGCGTAGTCAGCGTCTGGAGAGGGTGAGCACATGGACACGAAGCGGATCTCAAGCGCCGAGACCCTCGTATCCGAATCGTCCCCCGATCAATCGTCGTCTTCCGCTGGCTCCGCGATGGCCCGCGCGGCCCGCATCGGGGCCGCAGTCGCGGCTGGGCTCCTCGTCGCCAACTGCTCCTCCGCGCCGACGCGCATGGCAAAGAGCAGCGTGGATCCGAAATATGGCGTGTCGCCGAGCCCGCGGGTGGTCGCCGAAGGCGAACCCGTTCCAAAGGGCGGCGGCCGCGATCTCGTCGGCAAGCCCTATGTCGTCGCCGGGCGCCTCTACACCCCGCGCGAGATGCCGAACTATACAGCCGTCGGCACGGCGTCCTGGTACGGCACGGCCTTCCATGGCCGCCGCACCGCCAACGGCGAAGTCTTCGACCGTGGCTCGATCTCGGCGGCGCACCCGACGCTGCCGCTTCCCAGCTACATTCGGGTCACGAACCTGGACAACGGCTACTCGATGATCGCCCGCGTCAATGATCGCGGCCCGTACCACGGCAACCGCCTCATCGACGTGTCGCAGCGCGTCGCCGAGTCGCTGCGCTTCCGCCACATCGGGACCGCCCGGGTGAAGGTGGACTATGTCGGCCGCGCCTCCCTGGCCGGCAGCGACGACGAAAAGCTCGCGATGACCCTGCGGACCGACGGCATGCCGGCCCAGATCCGCGGCGCCGACACCCTGGTGGCGAGCGCAGAGCCGAAGGCGCCGACAAAGGCCGCGAGCCGGCCCGTGCAGCAGGATGACGACGACGAGGCCGCTCCCGCGACAGTCGCGGCCGCCCCGTCTGCTGCTCCTGCCGCCGCTGCGCCGCGCACGGCCCCTGCGCCCTCCGCGCCGGCGGTCGTCGCTGCGCTGCCCGTCGGCAAGCCGGCGCCGGGCGTGCCGCTGCCGCCGGACCGGCCCTTCGATCTGGGCACGATCCCGAACGCCGGCAAGCCGGTTCCGGCTCCGCTGGCGCGCTCCGCCGGCCGGGCGCCCGCCAACGTCACCGCGGGTCTGTTTTTCGCCGAGCCGGATGCGGCCGCCTCCACGTTCCGCAAGGAAGACCCGATGGCGCGCCTGATCGAGCAGAACTTCGTTCCGCTTCGCTCCGGTTCCCGCCTGTAAGGCGCGCCTGAGCCGCGCCGCGCGCCGTTGATTTCCGCGTGCGGTCCGCTCATGCTGGACCCAGAGGCGGTTGAGTGCGGTCGATGCGGCGGTATGGCGTGGACGCGGGCGTGAAGCTCGGTCTTTGGGTGTTTTTGGCTTTCCTGGCGCTTGCGGCGGCGTTTTCGCCCGAGGGCGCGCTGGCCGCGGAACAGCAACAGCAGGGCTTCCAGAGCGCGGCGCCCTACGCGATCCTCATGGACTACGACACAGGCGCCGTTCTCTACGAGAAGGCGGCGGACGAGGCCATGGTCCCGGCGAGCATGACCAAGCTCATGACGCTGGAGCTTCTCTTCCGCGAAATGGCGGAAGGCCGCATCAAGCCGGACGACGAATATCCGATCTCCGAGAGCGCCTGGCGCCGGGGCGGCGGCCCCTCCGGCGGCGCTTCCATGTTCGCGATCCTGAACAGCCGGGTGAAGGTGTCCGACCTGATCCAGGGCATCGCCGTGCAGGCCGGCAATGATGCGGCGATCGCCGTGGCGGAGGGGATCGCCGGCAGCGAGGGCGCGTTCTCGACCCGCATGACCGCCCGGGCCAAGGAACTCGGGATGACGCATTCCGTCTTCACGAACGCGACCGGCCTGCCGGATCCGGACATGAAGACCACGGCGCGCGACCTTGCCATCCTGGCGCGCCACCTGCTTCAGACCTACCCGGAGCAGTGCAAGGTGTTTTCCCAGAAGGAATTCACCTGGAACAAGATCCGCCAGACCAACCGCAACCCGCTGCTCACGCTGGACCTGGGCGCGGACGGCCTGATGACCGGGAACGACAAGGACTATTACGGGCTCGTCGGCACGGCCGTGCAGAACGGCCAGCGCCTGATCACGGTGATCAACGGGCTGAAGACCAACAAGGACCGGTCGGAGGAGGCCAGGCGCATCCTCAACTGGGGCTTCCGCTCCTTCGAGATGAAGGAGGTCTTCCCGGCGGGAGCCACGGTCGGCGAGGCCAAGGTCTTCGGCGGCGAGCCCGGCGACGTGAAGCTGAGCGCGAAGGGCCCGGTCCGCGTGCTGGTGCCGCGGAACGGCTCGGAGCGCCTGAGCGGCAAGATCATCTACCAGGGCCCGCTGCGGCCGCCGGTGAAGGCCGGGCAGGAGGTGGGGCGCCTCCGGATCAGCCGGGGCGACATCCAGGTCCTCGACGTGCCCGTTTATGCGGACGAGGACGCCTCGCCCGGCAAGCTCACCAAGCGGGCGCTCGACTCGGCCATGGAGCTCGCCATCGGGTTCATCCGCAGCAAGTTCCCGAAGGCGACCGGGTCATGACCAGTCCGGGCCGCGGTCGTTTCATCACCCTGGAAGGAGGGGAGGGGGCCGGCAAGTCCACCCAGGCGCGCCGGTTGGTCGCCGCGCTGTCGGCCTGCGGCGTCGCCGCGATCGCGACGCGCGAACCCGGCGGATCGCCGCGGGCGGAGGAGATCCGGGCCGTGTTGCTGTCCGGCGCGGCCGAAAGGCTGTCGCCCGTGGCCGAGACCCTCCTGTTCGCCGCGGCCCGCGCCGACCACCTCGACAAGACCATCCGGCCGGCGCTCGCGCGCGGCGCGTGGGTGGTGTGCGACCGCTTCGCGGACTCGACCCGCGCCTACCAGGGCGCGCTGGGCGGCGTGCCGGATGACACGCTGTCCGCCGTTGAGCGGATCGCCGTCGGCGACACGCGGCCGGACCTGACCCTGGTGCTCGACCTCGCCGCCGAGACCGGGCTCGCCAGGGCGGCTGCGCGTCGGGGGCAGGGGGAGGTCGACCGCTTCGAGCAGGAGTCGCTCGGCTTCCACCAGGCGCTGCGCCAGGCGTTCCTGCGCATTGCAGCCGCCGAGCCCGCGCGCTGCGCCGTGGTCGACGCGAGCGGGAGCGAGGACGCCGTTGCGGCCGCCATCTGGGCGGAAGTGGCGCGCCGCCTGCGTCCCTCCGCCGACGCCGTGGCCGCCCGGAGCGCCTGACCGGCCATGGCCCAGGACGACGACATCCCGGAAGTCGACCGACTTCCCAATGCGCCCCATCCGCGCTTCGCCCACGCGCTGGTCGGCCAGGAGGCGGCCGAGGCGGCGTTCCTGGACGCCTATCGCGGCGGGCGCTTCCCGCACGCCTGGATCCTGGGCGGGCCCGAGGGGATCGGTAAGGCGACCTTCGCGTATCGCGCCGCGCGCTTCGTTCTGGCCCATCCCGACCCGCATGCGCCCGAGGTGCGGGCCGCCCGCAATCTCGACGTCTCGCCCGAGAGCGGCGTGTTCCGCCGGGTCGCGGCCCTCGCCCATACCAGCCTCTTCGTGGTCCGGCGGCAGTACAACGCCGAGAAGAAGTCGATGCCGACCCAGATCCCGGTCGAGCTCGTCCGCAAGGCGGTGGCCTTCTTCGGCTCGACGGCCGGGGAGGGGGGCTGGCGCGTCTGCATCGTGGACAGCGCCGAGGACCTGAACGTGCAGGGCGCGAACGCGCTCCTGAAGGTCATAGAGGAGCCGCCGCCGCGCTCGCTCTTCCTCCTCGTCTCGCACCTGCCCGGGCGGCTGCTGCCGACGATTCGCTCACGCTGCCGCATGCTGCGCTTCCGCACCCTGTCCGAAGTGGAGGTGGCGCGCGCCGTGACAATCGCCGCCGAAGAGGACGCGCCCGATCCGTCCATCGTGCAGCGCGCGGCCGCCCTGTCCGGCGGAACGGTGCGCGGCGCCTTCAAGATCATGGACGAGAGCGCGCTCGCCATCGTGGAGCACATCCGCCAGGCGCTCGAGCGACTGCCCGAGATCGACTGGAAGGATGCGCACGCCATCGCGGAGGGCCTCGCCGGCCGCGCCAACGACGCCGCCTACGAGACCGCCATCGAGACCATCTTCGCCTGGCTTGGCGAGCAGACGGTTGCGCGGGCCGGGGAGGGACCTCGTCGCCTTGCGCCCCTTGCGGAGGTATGGGAGAAGGCGACGCGCACGGTGCGAGAGACGGACAGCTACAATCTGGACCGCCGGGCGCTCGTTCTGACCTTGTTCACGGACCTCTCGGACGCGCTCCGGGCATCGCGCGCGGCCTAGAGTTTTCGGCAAGAAACCTGAGGCCGTCATGGCTGCTAAGCCGCACTTCTATATCACGACCGCGATTTCCTACCCGAACGGCGCGCCCCATATCGGCCACGCCTACGAACTGATCGCGACGGACGCCATCGCGCGCTTCAAGCGCCTGGACGGCTTTGACGTGTTCTTCCTCACCGGCACGGACGAGCACGGCCAGAAGATGCTGCAGACGGCGGCCAAGGAGGGCGTCACGGCCCGCGAGCTTGCGGACCGCAACGCCGCCGTGTTCCGCCGCATGGCGACCGCGCTGAACGCATCCAACGACGACTTCATCCGCACGACCGAGGAGCGCCACCATCGCACCTGCCAGGAAATCTGGCAGCGGATGCAGGACAAGGGCGACATCTACCTCGCCAAGTACTCCGGCTGGTACTCCGTGCGCGACGAGGCCTACTACGCCGAGTCGGAGACGACCGTCGGCGGCGACGGCGTGCGCCGCGGGCCGACGGGCACGCCGGTCGAGTGGGTGGAAGAGGAAAGCTACTTCTTCCGCCTGTCCGCATACCAGGATCGTCTGCTCGCCCTCTACGAGAGCCAGCCCGACTTCATCTCCCCCGAGGAGCGCCGCAACGAGATCGTCTCGTTCGTGAAGGGCGGCCTCAAGGACCTATCGGTCAGCCGCACGGCCTTCGACTGGGGCATCCCGGTGCCCGGCGATCCCAAGCACGTCATGTATGTCTGGGTGGACGCGCTCACGAACTACGTGACCGCCACCGGCTACCCGCACGAGACGCCGCGTTCCCACTACTGGCCGGCGGACGTGCACATCATCGGCAAGGACATCGTGCGCTTCCACGCCGTGTACTGGCCGGCCTTCCTGATGTCCGCGGACTGGCCGCTGCCGAAGCGCGTCTTCGGCCACGGCTTCCTCTTCAACCGCGGGGAGAAGATGTCGAAGTCGGTCGGCAACGTGATCGACCCCTTCACCCTGGCCGACCACTACGGCGTCGACCAGCTGCGCTACTTCTTCCTGCGCGAGGTGCCATTCGGACAGGACGGCAACTACTCGCACGAGGCGATCGTCAACCGCATCAACGCCGACCTGGCGAACGACCTGGGCAACCTGGCCCAGCGCTCGCTGTCCATGATCGCCAAGAACCTGGACGGGGTCGTGCCTGCGCCGGGCGCCTTCACGCAGGCCGACAGCGCCATCCTGGCGAGCGCCTACGCGTTGCCCGAGAAGGCGCGCGAGGCGATGAAGAACCTGGCCCTGCACCATGTGCTGGCCGAAATCTGGCGCGTGGTGGGCGACGCCAACCGCTACTTCGCCTCAGAGGAGCCCTGGGTGAAGCGCAAGAGCGATCCCGAGCGCTTCGCGACCATCCTCTACGTCACCGCCGAGACCCTGCGGGCCGTGGGCATCATGGCGCGGCCGGTGATCCCGGGCGCGGCTTCCGCGTTGTTGGACCTGCTGGGGGTCGCGCCGGAGAGCCGGGGCTTCGCGCAGGTCGGGGAGGGGGACCGCATCGCCCCGGGCGCCAAGCTTCCGGGGCCGGCGCCGATCTTCCCGCGTTACGTAGAGCCTGAATGATCGCCGCCAACCCATTGTCAGGATTGTGAGTTACACGTCTCCCATGCTCGTCGACAGCCACTGCCATCTCGATTTCCCGGATTTCGCGCCCGAACTCGACGCCGTGGTTGCCCGGGCCCGGGCGGCGGGCGTCGGCTGCATGCTGACGATCTCGACGCGAGTCCGCCAGTTCGACCGCTACCGCGCCATCGCGGAGGCGTACCCGGACGTGTTCTTCACGGTCGGCACGCATCCGCACCAGGCGGCCGAGGAGCCGGACGTCACCGAAGCCGAGATCGTGGCGCTGGCCGCGCATCCGCGCTGCGTCGGCATTGGCGAGGCCGGGCTGGACTACCATTACGGCTACAGCCCCAAGGATGTGTCGGAGCGCGTGTTCCGCACCCACATCGGCGCCGCGCGCACGACGGGGCTCCCGCTCGTCATTCACGCCCGCGAGGCGGACGACGACATGATCGCGATCCTGGAGGACGAGACGGGGAAGGGCGCCTTCAAGGCGGTCCTCCACTGCTTCTCCTCCGGGGCCGAGCTCGCGCGGGTGGGCGTGAGGCTGGGGCTCTACGTGTCGTTCTCGGGCATCCTGACCTTCAAGAAGTCCGAAGAGATCCGCGCCATCGCGGCGGAGGTCCCCATGGACCGGCTGCTGGTGGAGACGGACGCGCCGTTCCTGGCCCCGCTGCCGCATCGCGGCAAGCGCAACGAGCCGGCCTTCGTGGCGCGCACCAACGCCGTGCTGGCGGATGTGAAGGGCGTCAGCGCCGAGGCCATGGCGCAAGCGACGACGGAAAACTTCTTCCGGCTGTTCAGCAAGGCCGAGCGGCCGGCCCAGGCGGCCAGCGCCGCATGAGCCACCGGATCACCATCCTGGGCTGCGCCTCATCCGGCGGCGTGCCGCGTGTCGGCAGCGGCTGGGGCAAATGCGATCCGAATAATCCGCGCAACCGCCGCCGGCGCTGCTCGATCATGGTTGAACAGGCTGGCCGCCACGGCCTGACCAGCGTCCTGGTCGACACGACGCCGGACTGCCGCGAGCAACTCCTCGACGCGGATGTGAAGCACCTCGACGCGGTGCTCTACACCCATGACCACGCCGACCACACCCACGGCATCGACGATGTCCGGCCGTTGGTGATCCACATGCGCCGCGTGCTGCCGGTCTACATGGACGAGACCACGGCGCACGTCATGAAGCAGCGCTTCGGCTATTGCTTCGCCACGCCGCCAGGCAGCGACTATCCGCCGATCGTCCGCGAATTCCGGATCACGCCGGGCCACGACGTGGTCGTCGACGGCGCCGGCGGCGAACTGGCCGCCACGCCGATCCCGGTGCATCACGGGCCGAACTACGACGCGCTGGGATTCCGCTTCGGAAACATCGCGTACACGCCTGACGTGAATGGGATTCCCGCCGCCAGCGCGCCACTGCTGGCCGACCTCGATCTCTGGATCATCGACGCGCTGCGGCCGACGCCGCACCCCACGCATTTCTCGCTGCCCGAGGCGCTGGACTGGATCGCGCGCATGAAACCCAGGCGCGCCGTGGTGACGAACCTGCATACGGACCTGGACTACGAGACGCTGCGCCGCGAGCTGCCGGCGAACGTCGAGCCGGCCTACGACGGGCTCGTGCTGGAAGCCTGAAGGTCAAGGAGCCGGCATCAGGTCGGCTGCGCTTGCCTGACGAATCCCCATCCACCTCCAGCCGTCATGGCCGGCCTTGTCCCGGCCATCCACGAAGCCGAACCGCGTCGATGCCCGGGACAAGCCCGGGCATGACGGAGCGAAACGTAAGACGCCGCAGAGGCCCGCGGTGTTAGGTTCCATAATATATCTTATGCGAATCATCCTTTGGCGCGGCCACCTCTGTGATCCCTGGCTTCCAGCGCTGTGTTGGCATGGCCGCTCAGGGCTCGTCACAGCCCCTCTCCCTCCCGCCGTCTTGCTCCCGCCGCCTTGCCGCCGGAGCATGATCGACGGCGCGCATCCGCAGCGCCGAACCGGAGGCTCGTCATGATGACGCTCGAGGGATCCTGCCGTTGCGGCGCGGTTCGCTTCTCGGTGCAGTCCCACGCGCCGCAGCCGTACCAGCTGTGCTACTGCACGATCTGCCGGAAGACCGCCGGCGGCGGCGGCTTCGCCATCAACCTTTCGGCGGTGTCGGACAGCCTCCAGGTCACGGGCCGCGAGGCCATCGGCGTGTACCGCGCCGCCATCGTCGAGGACGACGGCGCCTGCCGGGCCAGCACCGGTGAGCGGAACTTCTGCACGCGTTGCGGCTCGGCGCTCTGGCTCTATGACCCGACCTGGCCGGAGCTGATCCATCCGCACGCGTCGGCTATCGATACGGACCTGCCGGTTCCGCCGGCGCGCACGCACCTGATGCTGCGCTACAAGGCGTCCTGGGTCGTGCCGGACATCGGCCCCAACGATCTGACGTTCGAGCTCTATCCAGAGGAATCCATCGAGGACTGGCACCGGCGCCACGGCCTTTGGCTCGATTGAGCCAGGCCGCGGCGCTCCGAGCCTAGGGCCGCGCCTCGATGACCAGGTTGAACGGCGTCTGCGCCGCCACCCGCACGCGGCTGAAGCCGCCCTGGCGCATCACATCGAACAGCCGTTCCTTGCCGGCCTGGGCGCCCAGCGCCAGGCCGACGTCCTGCGCCATGGAGGCCGGCGTGCAGATCATCGTGGATGCGGCGTAGTAGATGCGGCCGACCGGGTTGAGGTTGTCCTGAACCGTGTCGCCCGCCATGGGCTCAACCACCATCCAGGTTCCGTCCTTCGCCAGCGCTTCGCGCACATGGCGCGCGGCGCCGACCGGGTCGCCCATGTCGTGCAGGCAATCGAAGAAGACGATCAGGTCGTAGCCCTTGATGGGATAGCCGCGGGCGTCAGCGACGTCGAACTGGCAGCGGTCGCCGAGGCCGGCGGCCTGGGCTTCGCGCCGAGCCTTGTCGACGGAGGCTTCATGGTAGTCGTAGCCGTAGAAGTGCGACTTCGGAAACGCCTGGGCCATGATGATGGTCGAGGCTCCGTGCCCGCAGCCGACGTCCGCCACCCGGGCTCCGGCGCGCAGTTTGTCGACCACGCCGTCCAGGGCGGGAAGCCATTCCGCGACGAGGTGGTGCTTGTAGCTCGTCCGGAAGAACCGCTCGGTGCCGCTGAACAGGCACTGGCTGTGCTCGTGCCATCCGAGCCCCCTGCCCGACTGGAACGCCGCCTCCACCTTGGGCTCGTCGCGATAGATCGCGGCGGCGATGTCGAAGGCGCCCGCCATGAACGCCGGACTGTTTTCGTCGGCCAGCACGGCGGCTTGCTCGGGCTGCAGCGTGTAGCGCTCGGTCGCGGCGTCGTAGTCGATGTAGCCTGCGGCCGCCATGCCGGAGAGCCACTCCCGGATGTAGCGCTCGTTGGTGTGGGTGCGTAGCGCCAGCTGCTGCGGCCCGATCGGGCCGGATTCGGCCATGGCCTTGTAGAGGCCAAGCTTGTCGCCCAGCAGCACGAGCGCGCCGCTGAACACGGCGCCCATGTCGCCCAGCATCTTCTCGACGAAGGCGTTCAGCTTGCCCTCGTCCAGGGGCATGGGGGGCGAGGCTGTCGGGGGAGTGGCGGTCTGGAGCTGCATGACGTTCCTCCATGGGCGGCGATCGGCGGTCCCGTCGCTGCCCTTGCGCTGTGGAAGGAAGAGGTCGTGAGCGCCGCCCTTGCGGGGCGGGGATGCGGCCGTCGTCGCAGGACGGCGCTCGCGGCTTACGCCCCGGCGGCCTGAGTCGCCGGAAGCGCAACTATACCATAAAGACAGGCGCCGCGGGGAACGTGCGCAAGCGCGCATCGCGCGCTCGCCAGATGCGCATCACGCCGCAGCGGAAGCGGCCATTTTCTCCGCAACGAGGCGATTCACGCCCGCGAAGTCGAGCTTGCCGGAGCCCAGCACCGGCACGTGCGGGACCACGATCACCTCGCCGGGGATCATGAGTTCGGAAGCCCCCTTCCCCTTCGCGAAGATCTGGAACGCCGCGCGGGTTGCGTCCGGCTGCTGCGTGACGATGACCAGCTTCTCGCCCTTGCGGGCGTCCGGCACGCTGGCCACGGCCGAAAGCGCATGCGGCCACAACTCGGCCAGCATGGCCTCGATCGCCGCCAGGGACACCATCTCGCCGCCGATCTTGGCGAAGCGCTTGGCGCGGCCCTTGATGGCGATGAACCCGTCCCGGTCGATGGCGACGATGTCGCCCGTGTCGTGCCAGCCGTTCGCAGGCGGCTCCAGCACGCCGGGGTTCTCGGCGCGGAGGTAGCCCAGCATGAGGTTGGGACCCCGGACGAACAGGCGACCGCCCTCGACCACCCCCGGAACAGGCTCCAGCCGCGCCTCCATGCCCGGCATGAGCCGGCCGACCGTGCCGAAGCGGTTGAACATGGGCGTGTTGATGGCGAGCACCGGCGCGGTCTCGGTGACGCCGTAGCCTTCCAGGATCCGCAGGCCGAACTTCTCCATGTAGGTCCGGCGCGTGGCGTCCTTCACCGGCTCCGCGCCGGCCAGCACGTAACGGACCGAGCGCAGGTCATAGGGATGCGCCGCCCGGGCGTAGCCCGACAGGAAGGTGTCCGTGCCGAACAGGATCGTCGCGTTCGAGCCGTACACCAGCTCCGGCACGAGCCGGTAATGCAGCGGCGACGGGTACAGGTAGACCGGCACGCCCGAGACCAGCGGCAGCACGAGGCCCACCGTCAGGCCAAAGGAGTGGAACACCGGCAGGACGTTGAAGACCTTGTCCTGGCGGCCGAAGTCGATGCGGGCGGCGGCCTGGGCGGCGTTCGCCAGCATGTTGGTGTGCGAGAGCACCACGCCTTTGGGAGCGCCCTCCGAGCCTGAGGTGAAAAGGATGGCGGCCGGCGACGAGGCCTGTGCGGGGACGATGGCCCTCGCGTAGCCGAGCAGCGCCCGCAGCTTGTCCCCCGTCGTCACCGTCTCCCGCACGTCCTCCAGGAACACGACCCGCACGCGATCCTGCAGCGCGTCGAGCAGGCCCGCCAGCCGCGCCTTATCGACGAAGGCTCGGGAAGTCACGATGGTCCCCACCTTGGCGGCCTGGCACGCCGCCAGCACGTTCCCCGCGCCCGCCGTGAAGTTGATCATGGCCGGGACACGGTTGGCCGACATGAGGCCCAGGATCGTCACAGCCGCGCCGTTGGCGCTCGGCAACATCACGCCGATGGCCTCGCCCGGTTCGGCCAGAGGCGCGAGCTTTCGCCCGATCACGGCCGCGCCCACGAGCAGGCGCTTGTAGGAGAGCGCGCCGGAGACTGGATCCTCCACGGCCACCCTGCCCTTCCCGTGCTTGCGGGCGGCGTCCGCCACGGCGTCGAAGACCGTGCGGTCGATGTCGGTGGTGCGGAACACGAGGTCCGACATGATCTGATAGAGCGCGGCGCCCGCGGCCTGCCGGCGCGCCTTGCCCTTCAGGTCGTCGGGCACGGTCAGGGCCACGGGCTCCAGGATGGTGGCGCGGACCTTCGGGAACCAGCGCCGCCGAACCTGATCGCGGGTGAGCCGCGAAAACATGGTCGACTCCAGCCCGTCGATCTTCACCGGCACGACCATGGCGCCCGACTTGTCGGCGATCAGGCCGGCCCCGTCATAGACCTTCATAAGGCTGCCCGTAACCGTCAGCCGGCCTTCGGGGAAAATGATCAGCGTCTCGCCGCCCTTCACGGCGTTGATCAGCGACCGCGTCGCGAGCGGCCGCGTGGGGTCGAGCGGCATGGCGCGCGTGAGCTTCAGGAACGGCTTGACCCACCAGCGCTGGGCGATGCCGTGGTCGATCGCGAAGACCGGGTCGTCGTCCAGCATCGAGAGCGCCAGCGCCGCGTCCAGGAAACTGACGTGGTTGAGCGCGATGATGGCGTTCGGGCCAGCCTTGGCGACGTTCTCGATCCCCTTCACCTCGAGCCGGTAGAAGGCCCGCAGCACGATGGAGATGAAGTCGCGCAGCGGATTGGTCGGCAGGACCTTCAGGATCCAGGCGGCCGAGACGAGCGCGATGACGCCCACGACCACGAAGAGCTGGGACAGGTTCAGCCCGAGCTTTTGCAGGAAGCCGAAGGCGACAGCGCCGACCACCATGAAGGCGGCGTTCAGCACGTTCACGGCCGCCACGATGCGGGCGCGCTTCTCGGCGGGCGCCCAGGTCTGGGTCGCCGCGAAGGACGGCACGATGAAGACGCCGCCGGCGATCGCCAGGCCGGCCATGTCGAGGCCCACGCGCCAGGCCAGCGCGTGGCCGAAGAAGGCCGTCACGCCGAGCCCCTGCCCCAGCGGCGCCTGGCCGCCGATGGCCCAGCCGAGGTCCAGCGCGAACAGCCCCATGAGGATCGAGGCGACCGGCACCGGCAGCAGCACGATGCGCCCGCTCGACAGGAAGGAGCCGATGCCGGACCCGACCGCGATGCCGATGGCGAACAGGCCGAGATAGATGCTGACCACGAGTTCCTCGCCGCCGAGCCCGTTCTTCACCAAGGTGGGCAGCAGGGACATCACGACCGCGCCGATGAGCCAGAAGATGCTGACCATCACGCCCGTGCGCCACAGGCGGGCATCGGACCAGAGGTCCTTCAGCAGCGCCCCTGTCGAGCGGAAGATGTTGGGGTCCACGCGCAGTGTCGGCGCGGCAGGCCCGGTCAGCGGGATCATCAGCGTGGAGGCCCAGCACAGCCCCGCGAAGGCCATGATCAGCCCGGCGAGCCATGCGGGGTCGCCGCCGTCCCGCGCGCTGACGCCGCCCGCGACCGTGCCGAGCAGGATGGCGATGAAGGTCGCGCCCTCGATCAGCGCGTTGCCCGCGGGGATCTCCTCCCGCGAGAGGTGGTCGGGCAGGATGCCGTACTTGATCGGCCCGAACAGAGCCGCGATGACGCCGAACAGGAACAGCGCCCCGAACAGGACGGGCACCGAATGCAGCGTGAAGCCGAGCACCGCAAGACCGGCCGCGCCGATCTCCGCGAGCTTCAGCCGCTGCGCCACGACCGCCTTGTCGAAGCGGTCCGCCATCTGGCCGCCGAGGCCTGAGAGCAGGAAGAACGGGAGGATGAACACCCCGCCCGCCAGGGTCACCAGCGCCTCCGCGTCCGGCCCCGAGAGCCTGTAGAGGATGATGAACACCAGCGCGTTCTTCAGGAAGTTGTCGTTGAAGGCGGAGAAGAACTGGGCCCAGAACAGCGGCGCGAACCGCCGCGTGGCCATCAAGCTTCCAGTCGCCATGGGTCCCCTTCCCTTCTGCGTGGCGGCCGACGCGGCCCGGCCGAGGCGCATTCTAAGCCACGGCAGTTGCGGCAGTCTTACGGCGCGACCATTTCGCGAGTGCATGAACACTGTTCACGCTCGTGACAATAGGTTATATCTGAACTATGTTCAAGCGGAATGAACAGTGTTCATAGCAGGTCGGAAATATGGAGCAGGATCCCCGCGCCGCCCGGCGCGAAGCCCTGGTGGACGCCGCCGAGCGGCGCATCGCCGAGGTGGGGCTGTCGGGCCTCAGGGCCCGCGACCTCGCGCGCGACCTCGGTTGCGCCCTGGGAGCGCTCTATTCGCTGGTCCGCGACATGGACGAACTGGTGCTCCGTGTGGGCTCGCGCACCCTGGCCCGGCTGGACGCGCACCTTTCCGCGGCGGGCGGCGAAACGCCGGCCGGTTCTCCGCAGGAGGCGACCAAACGGTTGGCCGCGATCGCCCTCGCCTACGGAGCTTTCGCCCGCGACAACCTGAACCTCTGGCGCACGCTGTTCGAATACCGGCTGGCGCCCGACGCGGAGGTGCCGGAGTGGTCAGCGCAGGAGCAGCTGCGCCTGTTCCGGCACGTGCTCGGTCCGCTCGCCGGCGTCGCTCCGAACGCTTCCCAGGCGGAGCTCGAGATGATGAGCCGCACGCTCTTCTCCGCGGTGCACGGCGTCTACGTCATCGGGCTCGACGACAAGCTGGTCGCCGTGCCCCGCGACGCCCTGGATAGTCAGGTCGAGGGGCTCGTCCGGCTCGTGTGCGCCGGCCTGGCTGCGCCGGGCTGATTACCATGCCCGGCGCGGCGCTGGAGCTTGACGTTCAGTGCGCCATGAGGACCGGGAGCGTCATGCTTTCCAGCACCGTCCTCGTGGTGCCGCCGAACACCATTTCGCGGAAGCGCGAATGGGCGTAGCCGCCCATGACGAGCAGGTCCGCCCGGACGTCGTCGGCGTGGGACAGCAGCGTGTTGCCCAGGTCGAGGTCCGTGGTGATCCGGCGCAGCTCGGCGTTCACGCCGTGGCGCGCCAGGTGCCGCGTGACGTTGAAGCCGGGGAAGTCGACTTCCTTCTCCCGGTTCACGGAAACGACCTCGACGCGCGCCGCGCGGCGCAGCAGGGGCATGGCGCCCGCCATGGCCATGGTGGCCTCGCGGCTACCGTCCCAGGCCACGAGGGCATGGTCGAGCGTCGGCGCGGAGCGCTGGATATAGGGAACTACGAGAACCGGACGGCCCGAGCCGAACAGCGCCGCCTCCAGGATCGACGGCTCGTCCGCCGAGCGCTCCGTGTCAGGCTGGCACGCGACCGTCAGGTCGAAGTGCCGGGACAGCTCGGCCAGCATGCGGTCGCCGTTCTGGGTGGAGATGCGCATGTTGAGCGTTTCGGCGCGCACGCCGCGGGTGTTCGCCGCCCCCTCGAAGCGCGACCGGGCCGCGTTGGCGCGGGCCGTGGCCTCGGCCAGGGACCGCTGCAGCATGACGGCCCCGGCCTCAGCCAGCAGGTAGCCGCTGTCGAGTTCGCCGATGGTGGCCACGCCTGTCACATGGGCCTGCATGGCCGAGCCGAAGGCGAGCGCGAAGGCCTGCGTGGCGTCCCCCGCGCGGCCGCTCGTCAATTCGACGAGAATGTCCTTGAGCATGATCGTGGTCCCTCTCCAGGCGTCATCGTGGCGCCATGGTGAAGGATCGCGCGCGCCCACGCATTGCGGGCGATCAAACCTCCGTCGCAGGCGTCGGGGTCAGAGTTCGCGCACTTCCACGAAGGCCACGGGCTCGCAGTCGGCGATCATGGCGTCGATCACGTCCTGGTCCCGGCCGTCCTTGATCTTGGGATAGTCGTCCGGGGCCAGGTAGACGATGTAGCCGACCGACTCGTTGAGCGCCGCGCTGGGGTGCTCCAGCGCATAGCTGCGCTTGTCCTCGAGCGTCAGGGCGTCGAAGCGCTCCACGGCCTCAAGCGGACCCTCCTCCCGCGGCGGCCCATCGAGGTCGAGCGTGTCCGCCACGATGGATCCGGTGACGTTGTCCAGGATGATGTAACGCGGCACGCGGGCCTCCTCGGGGCTTCGATTCGGGGGCATCATAGTCGCAAGGCGCGCCATCGTCAGATCCGCCGATGGAGGGCTGGGGCCCGCCGGGCGCAGGGAGGCGAAAAGCGCGGGCTCCCGAGCCTGTCGTTTCCCGTTGCGAGGCCCGGGTCCCCTGTCCCACCATGCCAGAAGAAGGGCGCCCGAGCGCCCCTGCGCCGCTGGCGCGGCCATTCGGGGGATAGGTCCATGCGCACACAGGTCGCCATCGTCGGCTCCGGCCCGGCCGGGTTGCTGCTCGGCGCCTTGCTCGGCAAGGCCGGGATCGACACCGTCATCCTGGAGCGGAAATCCAAGGACTACGTCCTGTCCCGCATCCGCGCCGGCGTGCTCGAGCAGGGCACGGTCGACATGCTCGCCGAGGTCGGCGTGGACGCGCGGCTGCACGCAGAAGGCTTGGTGCACGAGGGCTTCGCCGTCGGATTCGCCAACCGCCGGCTGCGGATCGACCTGAAGGACCTCACCGGCAAGGCGGTCACGGTCTATGGGCAGACGGAGGTCACCCGCGACCTCATGGCCGCCCGCGAAGCCGCCGGGCTGACCACCGTCTATGAGGCGGACCACGTCGCCCTCCATGGATTCGACGGCGCCTCACCGCGCGTGACATGGACGAAAGACGGCCGCACGCACGAACTCGCCTGCGACTTCATCGCCGGCTGCGACGGCTTCCACGGCGTCAGCCGCGCCAGCGTGCCCGTCGGCAAGCTGCGCACCTTCGAGCGCGTGTACCCGTTCGGCTGGCTCGGCATTTTGGCGGACGTGCCGCCCTGCTCCCACGAGCTCATCTACGCCGGGCACGACCGCGGCTTCGCCCTGTGCTCCATGCGATCAAAGACGCGCAGCCGCTACTACATCCAGTGCGGCGCGGAGGAGGACGTGGCCGCCTGGCCTGACGGGCGCTTCTGGGAGGAGTTGCGCGCCCGACTCGACCCTGAGGCGGCGTCCCACGTGGTGACAGGCCCCTCCATCGAGAAATCCATCGCCCCGCTGCGCAGCTTCGTGGCGGAGCCGCTGCGCTTCGGGCGCCTGTTCCTGGCCGGCGACGCCGCGCACATCGTCCCCCCCACGGGGGCCAAGGGCCTGAACCTCGCGGCGAGCGACGTCCATTACCTCGCCGAGGCGTTCCGGGAGCATTACGGCGCGGGCTCCGGCGACGCGCTCGACGCCTATTCCGCCCGGGCCCTGGCCCGCATCTGGAAGGCCGAACGGTTCTCCTGGTGGATGACCTCGCTCCTCCACCGCTTCTCCGACCAGAACACCTTCGACCGCCGGATGCAGGAGGCGGAGTTCATCTACCTGGAGGATTCCCGCGCCGCCCGGACGGCGCTGGCCGAGAACTACGTCGGCCTGCCCTTCTGACGGGCAAAGAAAACCCCCTCCCGCATGCGGGAGGGGGCTCAAGGCCGACCGTCGAGGGGGGGCTTACTCCGCCGGCATCGGCCTTTCCGAGCCCTGCGCCTCTGGGCGATGCTCCCGGGCCTGCCGAGGCTTCCGGAACCACGCGCCCAGGCCGAGCAGGGCGTTCGAGAGCCGGTCCATGTAGAGGTACAGGACCGGCGTGATGAACAGCGTCAGCGCCTGCGAGACCACCAGGCCGCCGACCACCGCCACGCCGAGGGGCTGGCGCAGCTCCGCGCCGGCGCCCGCGCCCAGCGCGATCGGCAGCGTGCCCATGATGGCGGCGAATGTTGTCATCATGATGGGCCTGAAACGGACAAGGCAGGCCTCGTAAATTGCCTCTTTTGGCGCCTTGCCATCGCGCTGCATCACCAGCGCGACGTCGATCATCATGATGGCGTTCTTCTTCACGATGCCGATCAGCATCAGCAGGCCGATCATCGCGATGACGCTGAGGTCCATTCCGAAGAGCTTCAGCGTGGCCAGCGCGCCGAGCGCCGCCGAGGGCAGGCCCGTCAAGATGGTCAGCGGGTGGACGAAGCTTTCGTAGAGGATGCCCAGCACGATGTAGATCGTCACGATCGCGGCCGTGAGCAGGATGCCCTGGTTGGCGAGCGACTGCTGGAACGTCTTGGCCGTGCCGGCGAAGCTCGTCGCGATCGTGACCGGCATCTGCATCTGCGCCTTCAGCTGGTCGATGCGGTTGATGGCGTCGCCGAGCGACACTCCGTTCGGGAGGTTGAAGGACAGGGTCACGGCCGTGAGCTGGCCGAGCTGGTTCACCGTCAGCGGCCCCGCCGTGCGCTCGACGCGGGCGAAGGAGCTCAGCGGCACCAGCGTGCCGTTGGCCGCGCGGATGCGGATCACGTCCAGCCGGTCCGACGTCCAGGCGATGGACGGGTCGAACTCGATGAGGACGCTGTAACTGTCGCCCGCGGTGTAGATCGTCGAGACCTGCCGGGCGCCGAAGCCCGAATACAGGGTCGAGCGCAGCTGGTCGGCCGAGATGCCCAGGGAGTTGGCCTTGTCACGGTCCACCTTGAGGGTGGCCTGCAGGGCGTTGTTCTGCAGGTCCGTGGAGACGTCCGCGAAGGCCGGATCCTTCTGCATGGCGTCGGCCATCTTCTGCGACCAGGAATAGAGTTCGTTCTGGTCGATGGCCTGCATCACGTACTGGTACTGGCTCTTCGAGATGCGCCCGCCGATATTCAGGTTCTGCACCGGCACCATGTAGGTGTTGATGCCCGCGACCTGGGCGAGCTGCTTGCGCAGCGCCGGCAGCACCACGGACAAGGGCGGTCGATACTCCTGGGGCTTCAGCTCCACGAACAGCCGGCCGGAATTCATGCCGCTGTTCGGCCCGCCGCCGGAGGTCGCCACGCCCGCGGTCGAGGCCACATGCGCCACATAGGGCGACTTCTGGAAGACCTTCATCACCTCCTTCTGCAGGGTCACCATCGAGTCGAAGGAGATGTCCTGCCGGGCCTCGGTGGTCACCATCAGCTGGCCGATGTCCTCCTGCGGGAAGAAGCCCTTGGGAATGGACATGAACAGCCACACGGTGCCGCCCAAGGTGCCGAAGAAGACGAGCAGCATGAAGAACTGGTGGCGCAGGCTGAAGCGAAGGCCCCAGTCGTAGCCGGCCAGGAACTTGTCGAAGCCCTTCTCCAGCCAGCCGCCGATGCCCTTGCGGTTGTCGTGCCCATGGTCCGGCTGGCTCAGGATGCGCGAGCACAGCATGGGCGTCAGCGTCAGCGAAACGAAGGCCGAGGCGGCGATGGAGGCGGTCACCACGACCGCGAACTCGTTGAAGATGCGGCCGATTACGCCGCCCATCAGCAGCACGGGCAGGAACACGGCGACCAGCGAGAGCGTGATGGAGATGATGGTGAGGCCGATCTCGCGGCTGCCGTCGAGGGAGGCTTCCATAGGGCCTTTCCCCTCCTCCTCCATGTGCCGGAAGATGTTCTCCAGCATCACGATGGCGTCGTCGACGACGAGGCCCACCGACAGCGTCAGGCCGAGAAGGGAAATGTTGTCGATGGAGAAGCCGAACAGATACATGGCGCCGAGCGTCGCCACGATCGAGATCGGCACCGCCAGGCTCGGGATGATCGTCGCCGAGACCCTGCGGAGGAAGACGAAGATCACCATAATCACCAGGGCGATCGTGAGCCCCAGGGTGAACTTCACGTCTTCAACAGCGTGGCGGATCGAGATCGAGCGGTCGTTCAGCGTGTGGATCGTGGTGTTGGGCGGCAGCTGCGCCTCGAACGTCGGCATCAGCGCCTTCACCCGATCCACTACCTCGACCGTGTTGGCGTCCGGCTGGCGCTGCACCGCGAGCACGATGGAGCGCGTCCCATCGTACCAGCTCGCCTGCTGGTAGTTCTCGACCGAGTCGATGACCTTGGCGACGTCGCCCAGGCGCACGGGCCTGCCGTTGCGCACCGCGATGATGATGTTGCTGAACTGGGCTGCGTTGGCGAGCTGCGTCTCGGCCTGGATGGTGAGCCGCTGGTCCGGGTTCTGCAGCGCGCCCACGGGAGTGTTGGCGTTCGCCGCCGTGATCGCCTGCTGGACCTCGTTCACGCCGATGCCGCGCGACGCCAGCGCGTTCGGGTCCAGCTGGACCCGGACGGCGTATTTCTGGCTACCGTAGATCATGACCTGCGCGACGCCCTCGATCGTCGAGAGCGCCGGCGAGATCACCTGCTGGGCGAAGGCGTCGAGCTTGGAGAGCGGCGTCGTATCCGAGCGGATGGACATGAGCAGGATGGGCGCGTCCGCCGGGTTCACCTTGCGGTAGCTCGGCGGGTCCGTCATCTCGGCCGGCAACTGCCGCTGGGTGCGCGCGATGGCGGCCTGCACGTCGGCGGCGGCCGCGTCGATGTTGCGGTCCAGGTTGAACTGGATGGCGATCTGGGTCTGGCTCTGGGCGCTCGACGACGTGATCGTGTCGATGCCCGCGATGGTGGTGAACTGCTTGATCAGGGGGGTCGCGACGGAGGTCGCCATCGTGTCGGGCGAGGCGCCCGGCAGCGAGGCCGACACGTTGATCACCGGGAATTCGGTGCGCGGCAGCGCGGCCACGGGCAGGAACGTGTAGGCGAACAAGCCGCCGGCCACCATGGCGACCGACATGAGGGTCGTGGCGACCGGATGCTTGATGCAGAATTCCGAAATATTCACGGCCTGTTTCCCTCGATGGGGGCTGTCGGGGGCGGCTTGGGTCAGGAACGCTTGGATCCGCCGGCCTCGGGCGCTTCCTCGCGCGCCTCGGCCGGCTCCTTAGGGACGCTTCGGGCCTGGGCGGCGGACGTGTCCCGGACCTTGGCGCCGTTCGCCAGCCGGAGCTGGCCGTCCACGACGACCCGCTCGCCGGCCTTCAGCCCGCTCGCGATGGCGGTGCGCTCGCCATCGGTCATCGCGACCTTGACCGTGCGCAGCTCGACCGTGTTGTCCGGCCTCACCACGAACAGGTAGGGGTCGTTCTGGCCGGCCTGGAGCGCGACCGTGGGCACGACCACGGAGCCCGGGCGCTTGCCCAGCTCGACCTGGACGTCCACGTACTGGCCCGGCCACAGCTTGAGGTCCTCGTTCGGGAAGGTCGCCTTCACCGTGAAGGTGCCGGAGGCCACGTCCACGCCGCTGTCGACGAAGGTGACCGGCCCGCTCGCCAACGCATCCTTGCCGCCGCTCGGGAACACGCTGACCGTGGGCGGAGCGCCCTTGGCGATGGCGTCGCGCACCGCGCTGAGCTCCCGCTCGGGCAGCGCGAACGTGACCTTGACCGGCTTCACCTGCGTGATCGTCACCAGGCCGGCGTTGCTGCTGTTGCTGTTGTCGGAGGCGCGCACGAGGTTGCCGGGCGTGACCTGGATGGCCCCGAGGCGGCCATCGATGGGCGCGGTGATCTGCGTGTAGGACAGCCGCAGCTTGTCCGTCTGCAGCGCGGCCTGGTCGGCCGCGAGCTGCGCTTCCGCTGCCTTGGCGTCGGCGACGGCCTGGTCCACCTGCTGCTGGGCGCCCGACCGCGCGGCCATCAGCTCCTGCTTGCGCTGCAGGTCGGCCTGGGCGCGGTTCAGGTTGGCCTGGTCCTTGGCGATGTTGGCCTCGTCCCGGGCGACGGCGGCGCGCAGCTCCTTGTCATCCAGCGAGAACAGCGGGTCGCCCGCCTTCACGAACTGGCCGTCCTTGACGTGCTGCTGCACGAGTTGGCTGTCCACGCGCGACTTCACCACCACGGTCGCGTTCGGCTCGATGTTGCCGATGGAGCGGCGTCGGATCGGGAAGTCGAGCTGCTCGGCTGCGGCCGTCACCACGGCGACGCCCGGGCCGCCCTGGGGCGCTGCGGGCTTGGCGCCGCCCTGAGCCGCCTGCGTCTGCTGTGGCCTCTCCCCGCGCGCCATGGCGAGCAGGTCCGGCTGGCCGTAGTAGCGCCACGCGCCGTAGCCGGCGGCGGCGATCGCCACGGTCGTGATCAGGAAGCTTGCTCGGCTCATGAATGGTTCACCGTTTCGTCCAGCAGGGCGTGGTTGTTGGTTGAGAACGCGGGCTCGTCCGCCTGGGTCAGGGGCGAAAGACCGTTCTCGATCAAATCTGCGAGCAGACGCGCCGCGGCGGGTTGCTGGCGCTCGGACGTTTGCGCCGCCGTCATGCGCATGGCCCCCAGCAGCGCGAGCGCGACGAGGTCCGGGTCGAGCGGCCGGAATTCGCCGGCTTCGACCCCGCGCCGGATCAGGGCCGCGATGGTCTTCTGGATCTGCCTGACCCGGCGGCGGATCACCGCCCTGCCCCGTTCGCCGAGACGGGTGTCCGCGCCGTCAAACGCGCGGATGGCTGCCGTGCAGCGACCCAGCGACTGGATGACGCAGCGGATCACGAGCGTGAGCCCGTCCCGCGCGGTTGCGGCCCGCGAAACGGCCTGCTCCGCCTCGGTCTCCAGGTCGCCGAGCGCCTTCTCGAGGCTCTCCAGAAACAGGTCTTCCTTGGTGTGGAAGTAACGGTAGAGGGTCGGCTTCGCCACGCCGGCCGCCTTCGCGACGTCGTGCATCTGCACGGTGTCGTAGGCGCTCTCCGAAAACAGCCGCAGCGCCGCGTCCACGATGCGGGCGCGGCGGAGCATGGTTGCGGGAATTGAACCGGCGGGTTTCATAGCGTGGCTGATATGAACTCCCGAGTTTCACTCTTCAACTTAAATTCCCGTAAGTCGCGGGACTGTGATCGCAATGTGAGCGCCTTGCGTCTGCAGCAGCGCAGCCAGCGGCGCCCGGGCGCCGGATCAGGCGAGAAAGCCTGATATTTCAGCAGGCCAGCCGTGCGGAGGGCGGTATGGCGCCGCCGGGCGATTGCCTGTACGGGAAGGCTCGAATTCCTCCGAGACCCCGAGCTTCGATGACCGACGCCGTCGCCCCCCTCGGCCGTGACATCCGCGTGATGTCCCTGGTCGGCGCCGCCCACTTCTCGAGCCACTTCTTCCAGCTCGTGCTGCCGCCGCTGTTCCCCCTCATGCGCAGCGACCTGAACGTCAGCTTCACCGAGCTCGGCGCCGTGATGGCGGTGTTCTTCGCCGTGTCCGGCGTGTGCCAGGTGCTCGCCGGGTTCGTGGTGGACCGGATCGGCCCTCAGGTCGTGCTGCCGCTCGGCATCGCCTTTTGCGGCGGGGCCATGGCGCTGGCCGGCGTGGCGCCCGGCTACTGGGGCCTCCTTCCTGCCGCCGCGCTCGCCGGCATGGGAAACAGCGTCTTTCACCCGGCCGACTACGCCATCCTCACGGGCCGGATCACCCGCAGCCGCATCGGCCGGGCCTACAGCGTCCACACGGTGCTGGGCACGCTCGGCTGGGCCAGCGCGCCCGTCACCATGCTCACTCTCGCCGAGCGCTTCGGCTGGCGCATGGCGCTGGTGCAGGTGGGCCTCGGCGGCCTCGTGCTCGCAGCTTATGTGGCCCTCCAGCAGCGCACCCTCAAGGTGGAGCGGGTCGCCCCGTCCGGAAGCGGCAAGAGCGATTGGCGCATGCTGCTGACTGCGCCGATCATCGCGTGCCTCGTTTATTTCGTGCTGCTGTCTATCGCCCAGATCGGCTCCCAGAACTTCCTGCCCTCGCTGCTGCCGCTGGTCCAGGACGTGAGCCTCGCCGCCGCCGCCCGGGCGACCACGCTTTACCTCGTGTGCAGCGCCATCGGCGCGCTCGCGGGAGGCTACCTGGCCGACTGGACGCCCAACCATGAGCGGATCGTCGGCGTCGGCCTCCTGGCCGCAGGCGCGCTGACGCTGGTGTTCGGCTTCCAGCCGCTCCCTCTCGCGGTCCTGCTCGTCCTGCTCGGGGTGGCCGGGTTCCTCACCGGGGCCACCCTGCCCTCCCGCGACATGCTGGTGCGCAGCGCCACCCCTCCGGGCGCGACGGGCAAGGTGTTCGGGTTCGTGTATTCGGGTCTCGACATCGGAGCGACGATCGCCCCTCTTGCGCTGGGCGCCTTCATCGACCACGGGCGGCCCCACGAGGCCTTCGGCTTCATTGCGTTCGGGCTGCTCGCCACCATCGCCAGCGCCGTGGCGGTGAAGTCCCGCGCTCGCCCCAAGGCCGCCTGAACCCCGACGGCCGCCGATGAAAAAAGCCCCCGGCCATTGGCCAGGGGCTGAGGTGGTCGCACGCTCGGGAGGGGGAACGAGCGCCGGGCAAACGTCCCGCCGGCGACATTGGTTCGGCCAGGGGCGAGGCTGAACGCTTTCGCGCAAAGCCGCCCGTACAGGCCAGAACGGAAACTCAGCTCTCCAGCAGCTTGAATGCGCCGACGTTGAGGCAGTACTCCTCGCCCGCGCTGGCGGCGACGCCGTCGCGCAGGTCTCTGGCGCAGCGGCGCTTCTCGTCGCAGCGCGCGCAAAGCACGGCCATGTCCCGGATGAGGTCCGGGTCCTGCGCACGGACCTTGTCGATGTCCAGCCCGCGAGCAGCCATCATCCGCGCCATGAGCTCCGCCTGCCCCGCGCTGGAGGCTGCCAGGGTCTTCAGGTCGTCTTCGCTGAGCGACAGGTCATGAGCCATCCGCTGAAGTTCGCCCGACGGCAGTTCCGAGAGTTCGTCGGAACCCGTGTGCTCGCGCCACCACGCCGCCGCGCGGGCCAGGAAGCCGGGATTTTCGGGGCTATTCACACCCTGCATGGTCGTCCTCCGAAAACGTTGGATAACGATGCGGGAGGCCCTCCCCAAATGCGTTGAGCCATGTCAACATCAAGACGGCTCGCGACAAAAAGAAAAGGCGAGGCCTGCTGTAAAGCAAGCGCTCGCCGAAGGAACTTGGGGCTTCGCATGTCCTCAGGGAGAGGACTGTCCTTGAGGCTGGCAAGGACGAGAATCAGCTTAGTCGGTGTTTTCGCCGTCTGACATCAGCATGAGAAGCTAGACCGACCGGACTACGTCTTCCGGGCATGAACCTCAAGAGTTCTCAACTTTCTCCTCTGTTCATGGCGTGGCCGTTGGGGCCGCCCTTGAAGGCCGCCTGGACCTGCGAGGAGATCCAGCCTGGGCTTCGTAGCCGCTCGGAAGCCTTTGTTTCACCTGGAAAATTCCTGCCCACGGGTCTCTTCCCAGCTTGCGCATGCGCTCGGGGACGGAGCGGATGGTGAAGGCCGAAGGATCAAGCTGGGGCCGGACTTCCGACCAGTCCAGCGGCGTCGAGACCGGGGCGCCGGCCCTCGCCCGAGTGGAGTAGGGCGCGACCGCTGTCGAGGTCGGGTCGTTCCGCAGGTAGTCGATGTAGATCTTGCCCTTGCGCTCGGCCTTCGAGTTGCGCGTCAGGAAGCGTTCCGGCTGAGCCTTGGCGAGCTCCGCCGAGAAGGCCTTGGCGAACTGTTTCACCTCCGGCCATGCGTGCCTGCGCTCCAGCGGCGCGACCACGTGGATGCCCTTTCCGCCTGTGGTCTTGGCGAAGGTCTCAAGGCCCAGCGCGGCCAGGCGGCCGCGGATGTCCAGCGCCGCCTGGACCACGTCCGGGAAGGAGAGCCCCTCCCCCGGGTCGAGGTCGAAGATCATGCGGTCCGGCCGATCCGGCCGGTCCTTGCAGGCGCCCCAGGGATGGAGTTCCAGAACACCCATCTGCACGATCGCGATGAGGCCGGGAAGGTCCCGGAGATAGAGGTACGGCTCCTCGAAGCCCGGGACCTCCACCTCGCCCAGCTCCGGCGGCACGCCCGAGCCGGCGTGGCGCTGGTAGAAGCATTTCTTCTGGCGGCCCGCCGGGCAGCGCACCAGCGTGATGGGCCGGTTGCGCACGTGCGGCAGCATGACTTCGGCGACCGCCATGTAGTAGTCCGCCAGTTCGTGCTTGGTGATCCCCTGTTCGGGAAACAGCACCTTGTCTGGGCTTGTCAGCCGCACCCCTGCGATCTCGATCGCCTCCTTGTCCGCCATGTCAGGCCTCCTGCAGGCGGCCGATCAGCCGCCCCGGGCGCGCTTCGGCGCGCAGTTGCTCGGTGGTGCACTGTCGGGGCGCCTTGTCCGGCCGCCATCGCATCAGTTTCGTCCCGTGCCGGAACCGGCCGCCTGTCACGTGATCGTAGCGCACCTCCACCACCAGCTCCGGCCGCAGCGGGCTCCACTCGGTGGAGCGCTCCGTGCTCCAGCGGCTCGGGCCTCCCGGCGCGTCGCCCGTGAAACCGGGGGCCTCGACGAGCGCCTCCAGGCGCTTCGTAAGCTCGGGCCGCTCCGCATTGGTGATGGTGGACGTGAACCCGACGTGGTTGAGGCGGCCTGCATCGTCGTAGAGACCCAGCAGGAGCGAACCGACGAAGCGGGATTTGCTCTCGTAGCGGAAGCCGCCCACCACGCAGTCGGCCGTGCGCAGGCGCTTCACCTTCACCATGGCGCGCTCGCCTTCCTCGTAGCGGCCGCCGGCCTTCTTCGCGACCACCCCGTCGAGCGCCGCCCCGACCTTGTCGAGCCACCGCTCCGCTTCCGCGCGATCGCCCGTGGCAGGCGACAGCCGCAGGACGGATGCGCCATCGCAGGCGGCGTAGAAGGCCTCCAGCGCGTCGCGCCGCCGGGTGAGCGGCTCCGCGCGGAGGTCCTCGTGCTCAGGCGTGGCCAGGCAGTCGAAAAGGATCAGGAAGGCCGGCGTTTCCGCAGCCAGCTTGCGAATGCGGCTTTCGGCGGGGTGAAGCCGCATCTGCAGCGCGTCGAACGAGAGGCTCTCGCCCTCCGCGATGGCGAGTTCCCCATCCACCACGAAACGCTCCACCGGAAGAGCCTTCAGCCCGGCGACCACCTCCGGGAAATAGCGCGTCAGCGGCTTGCCCGACTTGGCCCTCAGCTCCACGGTATCGCCCCAGCGGAAGGCGACGCAGCGGAAGCCGTCCCACTTGGGCTCGAACCGCCACCCCGGCCCATGCGGCAGAACGTCTTCCGACTTGGCCTCCATGGGTTCCAGCGTCAGCGGAACGGCGAGCGGCCTCGCCTCTCCCCGCTTCGCAGACGTGCCCGTGCTCGCCGCTGCACTCGCCATCACGCGCCTCCTGTGACGCTTCAAGCGCGCGAACCGCGACTCCGTTCCGCAAGAGTGGAAACGCCCAGGTTTTCCACCCGTCATCGCGAGGAGCGCAGCGACGAAGCGATCCAGGGGGCGGCCACGAGCCTCTCTCTGAAAGGATCGTCAGAACTCGTGGCTCGTTGCCTTGGCCGTCTTCCCCGGGCTTGTCCCGGCGATCCACGCCCTCCCCCACCGCGTGGAGGGCCGGGGCAATCCCGGCCACGACGGTCTTGAACGCAGCCACGCGGTTCATGCGCCGTGACGCCATCCCACTGGATTGCTTCGCTTCGCTCGCAATGACGGCTGACAGTCGAACGCGTCTCTCCTTGGCCGTCATCGCGAGGCGCGCGGCGGCGAAGCGATCCAGGGGAACTGGGCCCCATTCCATCCGACTTGCGGAGCCGTAGCCTGGAACTCGGCGCGGGCGGGCTCGTTGCCCCGCACCTCCTTCCCTTCTGGGCCGCCGCCATGAAGCTGTTCGCCTGCGCCGTTTGCGGACACCCGCTTAACTTCGAGACCGCCCGATGCGAGAGCTGCGGGACTCCGCAGGGGCTGGATTCCGAGGCCATGGAGCTCGTGCCGGCGGGCGTGCCCGGCCGCGGCGAATTCCTGTGCGCCAACGCCGGGAATGGGGGCTGCAACTGGCTGACGGAGCCTGGCGAGACCTTCTGCCCCGCCTGCCGCTACAACCGAATGATTCCGGACCTGTCGATCGCCGCGAACGAGGTCCGGTGGCGGCGGATCGAGGTCGCCAAGCGGCGGCTGTTCTATTCCCTATTCCGCCTCGGGCTGCGCCCCGAAACGCGGCTGGAGGCGCCGGACGGCCTCGTTTTCGATTTCCTGGCCGACCCGCCCGACCCTACGCGGCCCGTGATGACGGGCCACGCCGACGGCCTCATCACGGTCAACGTCGCGGAAGCCGACGACGTGGAGCGCGAGAGGCGCCGGGAAGCGCTGGGCGAGAGCTACCGCACGCTGCTCGGTCACTTCCGGCACGAGATCGCCCATTACTTCTGGGGCGTCATGACGCGGGACCCGCAGGCGCTGCAGCAGTTTCGCGAAGCCTTCGGAGATGAGCGGCCCGACTACGGCGAGTCGCTCCAATCCTATTACCGCGATGGACCGCCGGACCGGTGGCAGGACTTCTTCATCAGCGCGTACGCCAGCGCCCATCCGTGGGAGGACTTCGCCGAGACCTGGGCACACTACTTCCATATGGTGGATACGCTGGAGACGGCCGGCAGCCTCCGCATCTTGGCCGACACAGGGGAAGGCCAGGAGCCGCTCAACTTCGACGCCTATGTCGAACCGCGCTTCGACCGCATGGTGGAGGCCTGGATGCGGTTGGCCTACGGGCTGAACCTGCTCAACCGGAGCATGGGCATGCCCGACCTCTACCCATTCCAGCTCTCGCCGCCGGCCGTCTACAAGCTCAGCATGGTTCACATGATGATCCGCCGCGCCGCCGGGCGGACGTCGCGCCCGGACTCGTCCCTGACGCCGCTGAAGGCCATGGCGGCGGGTCTGAGCACCGGCATGAGCCCTCCCGCAGAGGCCTCCCTCGAACCCGCGACCCGGGAGATCCAAGCGGAGTGACGGACGGAGATTGCACCGCGCGAAAAGTGGCTGATATCAGCGGGAATATGCGCCGTCATCCCCGGGGCTTGCGGAGCAGGCCGGGAAGAGGATCCAGGGCCAAGGCGCATGGCCCCGAGTCCCCTTCCCCTCCGCGGCTTCGCCGCTCCGGCCGGGGATGACGGCGAGAAACAAGCGACGAGGCGCGCCAGCGCCCCAACGCCTACCGCGAGGCGGGAACGGGGCTGCTGAGCAGGTTCTCCAGCCTCTCGCGGGCGGCGCGATGCGCTTCGCGCAGGCGTTCCGTCCGGTCCCGGTCAGGCGTGTCCACGTCCTGGCCGCCGAACGAGTTCGCGATGGTGCGGGTCTTCAGGTGGTCGCGGTATTCGGTCCAGGTGCGGTCGGTCTCGGCGATCGCCCATTCCATGTCCCTGTCCAGCGCAACGCCCATGTCGAGCTCCTTTCCGTTGTTGGCAGGCTTCTTGGAGACTCAACGCGGCGGGGCCGGAAGCCGTTTCAGTCCGCGAAGGCGAGCGGCCGCGCCACGGCCTCGAGCGGCTTGCGCTCCGCCGCGACGCCCCAGCGCCACACCACGACGGCCGCCGCGATCATGAGCACGGAGCCGAAGACGTAGCCGGCGAAGACGGTGTCGCGCGAGCCGCTCTGCACGAGGTGGCCGAACACGGCCGGCCCAGCCACGCCCCCGATGCCTGTCCCCACGGCATAAAACGCCGCGATCGCCAGGGCGCGGATCTCCAGGGGAAAGGTCTCGCTTACGGTCAGATAGGCCGAGCTCGCCGCCGCCGAGGCGAAGAAGAACACCACGACCCAGCACACGGTCAGGCTCTTGGCCGTCAGCAGGTCCTGCTTGAACAGGTAGCCGCTGATCGCGAGCAGCACGCCCGACGCCACATAGGTGAAAGCGATCATCGGCCGCCGGCCAACCGTGTCGAACAGCCGGCCGAGCAGCAGCGGGCCCATGAAGTTCCCCAGCGCGAAGGGCAGGATGTAGAGCCCGATGTGGTCGGACGGCACGTGGTAGAAATCGGTGAGCACCAGCGCGTAGGTGAAGAAGATCGCGTTGTAGAAGAAGGCCTGGGCCGCCATCAGGGTCAGGCCGACGACGGCCCGCAGGCGGTGGGTCTTGAACAGGGCCGTGAAGACCTCGCTGAGCGGCGTGTGGCTGCGGGCGTGCAGGCGCGCCTTGGGGAAGGGCCCCGGCGTGAGCGTGTGACCTTCCGCGCGAAAACGCTCCTCGATGCCGGCGATGATGGCGTCCGCCTCGGCCGCCCGCCCGTGCGTCATCAGCCATCGCGGACTTTCGGGGATCCACAGCCGCATGAACAGGATCACGAGGCCGAGCACCGCGCCGATGAAGAAGGCCACGCGCCAGCCGGTGTCGATGCCGAAGATCGCCGGGTTGAGCACCACCACGGAGCCCGCCGCGCCCAGCGCCGCGCCGATCCAGAAGCTCCCGTTGATCACGAGGTCGCTCCAGCCCCGCACGCGGGCCGGCAACAGCTCCTGGATGGTCGAGTTGATGGCCGTGTACTCGCCGCCGATGCCGGCGCCCGTCAGGAATCTAAAGAAGCAGAAGCTCCACACGTCCCACGAGAAGGCGCTCATCGCGGTGGCGGCGAGATACAGGAACAGCGTGATGAAGAAGAGCTTCTTGCGCCCCAGCCGGTCCGTGAGCCAGCCGAAGAACAGCGCGCCGATCACCGCGCCGGCCAGGTAGGCGCTGCTGGCGAGGCCGATGTCGGTGTTGGTGAGGTGGAGCGCCGGGCTCTCCTTGAGCGCGCCGGCGAGCGAACCCGCGAGCGTCACCTCGAGCCCATCCAGGATCCACGTCACCCCGAGCGCCGCGATCACGAGCTTGTGGAAGCGGCCCCACGGCAGCCGGTCCAGCCGGGACGGGATGTCCGTTTCCACCACCTCGCCGGTGAGATGCGCGCCCTGCATGCGGTTCTCCTTGCCGGGAAGGAGAACTTGCGAGACGCCGCGAAGGTTCGGCTGGGGGGCGCTCCCGTCTAGGGCGCAGGCAGGAACACGTCGTCAGCCGCGTAGGCCGCGCCGGTCTCCCGGTCCACCACGCTGAAGCGCAGCGCGCCTTCCGAGCCGGCCGGCGCGGTCACGGTGACGCGCACCTCGGCGGTGGAGTCGCCGTCCACCACCACGGGCTCCGGCCCCACCACGGCCGCCTTGGCCTCGGCGATGCCGGCGATGCGCACGGCGAAGGAGCGCAGGCGCCCCTCCTTGTTGAGGATGCGCAGCATGTAGCCGTTGCGCACGGCGCCGCCCGAGAGCCGCACTGCGACGGGATTGCGGTCGTGCAGCACCGTGAGACCGCCCATGGTGCGCGAGGCCAGCACGGCCCCCATGCCGCCCGAGAGCACGACGAGCGCCGCCGCGAGGCCGACCGTCTTCGGCCGGATCACCCGGCGCGCCTGCGGCTCCCTGCTCCGCCCGCGCTCGATGTTGCGCCAGCTCTCGTAGGCGATGAGGCCCGTGGGCCGCCCCAGCTTGGTCATCACGCTGTCGCAGGCGTCCACGCAGAGGCCGCAGTTGATGCAGGCGAAGTTCGGCCCCTCGCGGATGTCGATGCCGATGGGGCAGACGTTGACGCACTGGAGGCAGTCGACGCAGTCGCCCGCAGGCTCGCCGGCGGCGCGCAGCTCCGCCGCCTTCTTGGCCGAGCCGCGCGGCTCGCCGCGGTAGTCGCGGTAGTTGACGGTCAGCGCCTCCGGATCCCAGATCGCGCCCTGCAGGCGCGGCCAGGGGCACATCCAGGTGCACACCTGCTCGCGGGCGAAGCCCGCCAGCGTGTAGGTGAGCGCCGCGATGATGCCGACCCAGGAATAGGCGAGCAGCGAGGCCTCGCCCGTGGCGAACTCGCGCAGGGTCTGCGGCGCGTCGCCGAAGTAGAGCACCAGCCCCGCCCCGGTCCATATCGCGATGGCCAGCCAGATGGCGTGCTTGACGCCGAGCTCCGCGACCCGCCGGGGCGTCAGCCCCGCCTCGCGCTTCCGCAGCCGGTCCCGGCGGTCGCCCTCGACCAGCCGCTCCACGGCCAGGAACAGGTCCGTCCACACGGTTTGCGGGCACAGGAACCCGCACCACACGCGCCCGGCGACCGCGTTCAGGAAGATCAGGAATACCGAGGCCAGAACCAGCAGCCCGGTGACGTAGTAGAGCTCCTGCGGCCAGATCTCGACGAAGAAAAAGTAGAGACGGCCCTTCACGAAATCGAACAGCACCGCCTGGTCCGGCTCGCCGGGCCCCCGTGTCCAGCGCAGGAAGGGCAGCAGGCCGTAGATGGCGAGGCATAGCGCCAGCGTCGTCCACTTGATGCGCCGGAACCGCCCCTTGACCGATTGCGGGACCACGGGGCCGCTGGGACGACGGCCCGCCGCCTTGCGGGCGGGGATCGGCCGGCGGGCGCCGGGCTGGGGAGCTGGCGCTTCCTGCCGAGGAGCGCGGTGGCGGGTGTGGGAGATGTCGAGCGAGACCATGGGACGCCGGGGGAGAAGGTCGGTATCCGGAAGGCCTACAGGCGACCGCGCCACCCGTTTTTGCGCTTCCACAAAGAACCCGGCGATCGGCCGGACCGGGCAGCTTCACTCGCCGCGCACACCGCGCTGCCCAGCGAAGTGGCAAGACGCTTGCAAACGGGTCACGCGAATGCTCACCCAGCGTGCAAAGGATCCCGCCCCTTGCCCAAGTCGTCCTCGCGTGGCCCGGCCACGGCGCCTGTTTTTTGTGCATTAAACGCTGCAGATCAGGGCGCCATGCCCGGTCAAAGGTCACATTGGCGTCTGGTAAGGCAGGGCGCGGGCGTCGCGCTCGCCCTCCCCGCCCTTTTCGCCGCCACCCCGGTCTTCGCCGCCTCGGGCGAAACGGCTGGCCACGTGTCCTGGCTGCTGACCGCCTCGGCGCTGGTGCTGTTCATGACCCTGCCGGGCCTTGCCCTGTTCTACGGCGGCCTGCTGCACGCCAAGAACCTGCTGTCGATCATGATGCAGTGCTTCGCGATCTGCTGCATCGGCTCGCTGCTCTGGGTCGCCGTGGGCTACAGCCTCGCCTTCGACGGGACGGGCTCCCTGCTGGGCGGCTTCGGCAAGCTGTTCCTCGCGAACCTGTCGGACAGCTACGGCGCGACCGCCATCCCGGAGAACGTGTTCGCGCTGTTCCAGATGACATTCGCGATCATCACGCCGGCGCTGATCGTCGGCGCCTATCCGGAGCGGGTGAACTTCCCCTTCGTGCTGGCCTTCAGCGCGCTCTGGCTCCTGCTGGTCTACGCACCCGTGACGCACTGGATGTGGGGCGGCGGCTGGCTCGCGGCGCTCGGGGCCCTGGATTTCGCCGGCGGCGTCGTGGTCCACACCACGGCTGGCGTCTCGGCGCTGCTGCTCGCGATCCTGGTCGGCCGCCGCAAGGGCTTTCCGAGCCACATGGCGCCGCCCCATAGCCCGGGCCTGACCATGATGGGCGCCGGCATGCTCTGGGTCGGCTGGTTCGGCTTCAACGGCGGCAGCGCGCTCGCAGCCGACGGCTCCGCCGCCTCCGTCATCATCGCCACCCACCTCGCTGCTGCCGCCGGCGCCCTCACCTGGATCGGCGCCGAGTGGTTCAAGATCGGCAAGCCCACTTCCATCGGCATCGCGACCGGCTGCATCGCCGGTCTCGCCACGATCACGCCAATGGCGGGCTATGTGGGACCCGCCGGGGCCATGATGGTCGGCACCATCGGCGCAGCCGTTTGCTTTGGCGCGACGCTCTTCGTGAAGCATCGCCTGGAGATCGACGACAGCCTGGACGTCTTCGCGGTCCACGGCGTCGGCGGCATGCTCGGCAGCGTCCTGCTGCCGGTCTTCGCCCAGAAGGCGCTGGGCGGCGCGGGGCTGCCCACGCCCTTCCTGGCCATGCTCGGCGTCCAGGTCCTGGCCGTGGCGGTCACCGCCGCCTGGTCGCTGGCCATTAGCTTCGGCCTCGCCCGCCTGCTCGCCCCGATCACGCCGCTTCGCGTCGGCGCGGAGGAAGAATTCGACGGCCTCGACCTGGCCACCCACGGCGAACGGGCCTACGAGCACGCCTAAAAAACTGAGCGCAAACAGCGTCAGGCGCCCCGCGGGCCGGCATCATCTCCCGTCAAAGGCAGGGGAGTTGGTCGATGGCTCAGGGGCTTTTCCGGGGGCTGGGCGCGGCGCTTGCGGTCGCGGGGGCGCTGATAGCCCCCGCGCTGGCGGCCGAACCGCCCAAGAGTGACGAGGACGCGCTGAAGCCGGCCCTCGCCGACCTGATGACGCTGACGCAGTTGCGCCACTACAAGCTGTGGTATGCGCAAAAGGTCGAGAACTGGGAGCTCTCCCAATATGAGCTCGACCGCTTCCGGAGCACCATCGAGCGGATTGCAAAGCTCTACCCGGAGGCCTCCAGCGTCGCACAGGCCAAGCTCATCCGGGAAAAGTCCGACCCGGCGCTGGACGAGATCGCCAAAGGGATCGCCGGGAAGAACCAGCAGATCTTCGAATCCGGCTTCCTGAAGCTCACGGACGCCTGCAACCAGTGCCACAAGGCGGCGGGCTTCTCCTTCATCGCGATCCAGGTGCCGACGCGCTCGCCATACGCCAACCAGAACTTCGAGCCGGCGAAATAGCCCTCGATCAACGCCGGAGGGCTGAGCCCGCCGACCCATCCAGGATTGCTTCGTCGCTTCGCTCCTCGCGATGACGGCGAGAGATCTTCGGCGGGCCGGCTAATCCGATTCCAGTATCATCCTCGGGCTCGTCCCGGTCATCCACGCCTGCCCAACCCCGTGGATGGCGGGGACAAGCCCGGCCAGGACGGGATGGAAGCGTGAAGCCGGATCTGCCGGTCGCAGGAGCCACATCGCGCGCCTGGCTATAGACGCGCATCGGGCGCTGGCGCCCCCTGGAAACGCACATGGCCGGGACGAACCCGGCCATGTCGTCGACGGCTGCAGTCGGCCCGGGTTCAATGCGCCGACTGGCGCTTGGACCGGGTCACCATCTGGGTCGGGTTCACGAAACGCAGCGCGATCACCAGCCAGATGAGCGTGGTCACCATATAGACAACCGCCATGGCGTCGATCGACTGCACGGCGCGGACGCCGGCCGCGAACACCGCGTAATAGAGCGCCACGACCAGCGTCTGGCTGCTCGGGCCGGCCGTCAGGAAGGTCAGCTCGAACATGGCGATGGTGCGCACCAGCACCAGCAGCAGGGCGGCCAGCACGCCGGGCATGAGCAACGGCAGCAGCACGTGGACGAACATCCGGAACGTGCCCGCGCCGAAGACGCGCGCCGCAGCCTCCACCCGGGGGTCGATCTGCTCGATGAACGGGATCATGACCAGGATCACGAACGGCACCGTCGGCACCAGGTTCGCCAGGACCACGCCCGCCATGGTGCCGCCGAGGCCCGACTGGTAGAGCACCGTCGCCAGCGGGATGCCGAAGGTCACCGGCGGCACCAGCAGCGGCAGCAGGAAGATCAGCATCATGACCTTCTTGCCGGGGAAGTCCCGCCGCGCCATGGCGTAGGCGGCCGGCACCCCGAGCAGGCCCGAGAGCAGCACGACCGCTCCCACGATCTGGAAGGTGACCAGCAGCACGTCGTGCAGCTGGAACTCGTCCCATGCCGAAAGATACCAGCGCGTCGTGTAGTCGTTCGGCAGCCAGGAGCGCAGCCATCGCGTGGCGAAGGAGCTCGTCACCACGGCGGCGATGATTCCGAGCAGGTTGACGATGAAGAAGATCACGGCCGACCAGACGGCGACGATCCACAGCCGCGATCCGACCGAGCGCAGGCCGGAGGGCCCGGTCGCCACGGCGGGAGGGGCTTCGAGAGTGACGGCGGTCATGGGGTCAGCCTTTCGCGCCCGCGGCGGGGCCGCGATAGAACAGGTTGCGGAGGGCGAGCACGGCGACCACGACCACGAGCTGCACGGCGCCCATGATCATCGCGATGGCGGAGGCCAGGCTGTAGTCGTACTCCTCGAAGGCCGCCTGGTAGGCCGCGATCGAGATCACGCGCGTCGGACCAGCCGGCGCGCCGAGCAGCACGGCGGACGGGAACACCGAGTAGGCCTGCACGAAGCTGAGGCAGAAGGTGATCGCCAGCCCCGGCACGAGCAGCGGCAGGAACACGTGGCGGAAGCGCTCCGCCGCGCGGGCGCCCAGCGTCGCAGCCGCCTGCTCCAGTCCCGGATCGATGCCGGTCACGTAGGACAGCGTCAGCAGGAAGGTGAACGGGAAGCCGGTGATCAGGAGCGAAAGGAACACGCCCCAGTAGTTATGCACCAGCTTGATCGACGAGGCGTTGAACAGCCCCGTGGACACCAGAGCGCGCGTGAACCAGCCCTGCGGGCCGAAATAGTTCAGCATGCCCTCGGCCACCAGCACGGTGCCGAGCGTGATCGGCAGCACCAGGATGGTGGTCAGCAGCCGCTGGTGTCGCATCAGGCGCACCCGGAAGGCGACCGGCACGGCGAACAGCAGGTTCACGATCGTCACCGGCACGGCGAGCGCCAGGGTCGTGAAGATCGTGTCGTACAGGAACGGGTCCGAGAAGAACCGGGCGTAGTTCCCCAGCAGCGACCCGTCCTTGGGACGGAACGACAGCCACAGGCCGTAGCCGAAAGGGTAGAGGAACAGCGCGAGCAGAAGGGCGGCGGCGGGCAGGACCAGGAGAGTCACTCCGTCCAGTCCCTTGGCCGCGAGCCGCGCGCGCAGCGGGATGGCGTCGGCCATGGTCAGGCTCCCGGATACACGAGGACGCGGTGCGGCTCGGCGCCGAGCCGGACGGAGGCGCCGGGGGCGAGCCGCTGCTCCGAGCGGAAGAACAGCTCGTCGCCGCCTTTCGTGCGGGCCTGCCCGAAGAAGTCACGGCCGCGGTACTCAATCGCCTCCACGACGCCATCGATGCCGTGAGCGTCCGGCGCGACGGGCACGAGGTCGTCCGGCCGGATCGCCGCGATGGCCGCATCCCCGGTCAGGGCTTCCTGCACCACGCCGTCCAGCGTCGTGCCGCTCACCGCGAGTTGCACCCGGTTGCCGTCCTTCGCCTGCACGCGCCCGGCGATGCGGGTGCGGAAGCCCATGAACTCGGCCACGTCGAGGTGCGCCGGTCGGGCGTAGAGATCCTCGGGGGCGCCGACCTGGCGGATGGTTCCGTCGCGCAGCACCACGATGCGGTCGGCCAGCGACAAGGCCTCGTCCTGGTCGTGGGTGACGTAGATGGTGATGCAGCCGAGACTCTGGTGAATGCGCCGGATTTCCTGGCGCATCTCGAGGCGCAGCTTGGCGTCGAGGTTCGACAGCGGCTCATCCATGAGCACCAGCGGCGGGTCAATGGCGATGGCGCGGGCGATGGCTACGCGCTGCTGCTGGCCGCCCGAGAGATGGCCGGGGAGCTTGTGCGCCTGCGTGTCGAGCCGCACCGTGCGGATCGCCTGCTCCACGCGCGGCGCGGCCTCCGCCTTGGAGACGCCCCGCATCTTGAGCCCGAAGCCCACGTTCGCCCGCACGGTCATGTGCGGGAACAGGGCGTAGTTCTGGAACACCATGCCGAAGCCGCGGTCCTCGGTCGGCAGCGTGTCGATGCGCTTGTCGTCGAGCATGATCTGCCCGCGGGTCGTCGGCAGCAGGCCGGCGATGCAGTTCAGCGCCGTGGACTTGCCGCAACCGGACGGGCCCAGCAGCGCAATGAACTCGCCCCGCTTGATCTCGAGCGTGAGGTCGCGCAGCGCGTTGACGACGCCGAAATCGCGGCTGACGCCCTCGAGGCGCAGGGATTTGAAGGATGAGAGCAGGCTCATAGGGGGTCTCGATCAAGGGCCCGCCGCCGGCGGCGGGGGAGGAAGGCGCAAATGCGTCGGATTTCACGGCGTGTCGCCACGTCATCCCCGGCGGCGCGAAGCGCCGGGAAGGGGATCCAGGGGACCAGGTGCATATCGAGCGACGCGAACCGGGCGAGCCCGGCGCGCGCTGCTCCTGGATCCCCTTCCCCTCCGCGCCTTCGGCGCTCCGGCCGGGGATGACGGCGGCGAACATTGGCGGCGACTGGCCGGAGACCGGGCCGCCGCCCTTCGCCTTACTTCGTCTTCTTGGAGCCGATCTCCTCGTCCCAGCGACGGAACGCGGCGACCATGGGCTCGGGGTCGAGCGGCAGCTCGAGGGGCACGTCGGCGATCAGCTTCTCGTATTCGGGGCGGCCGAACTCCTTGATCGCCTCCTGGCTCTCCTTGGGAGCCATGGTGATCGGCACGTCCTTCACCGCCGGGCCCGGATAGAAGTAGCCCTCGTCATAGGTGAAAGCCTGCGCTTCCTTGGTCAGCATGAACTTCATGATGTCCAAGAGCACCGCGAGCTTGTCGTTGGAGATGCCCTTCGGCACGACCATGTAGTGGGCGTCGATCACCCACTTGAAGTTCTTCAGCGTGGCGATCTTGGCTTCCTTCGGCACGACGCCGAGGACGCGCGGGTTGATGTCCCAGCCGGTGGTGGACACGATAATGTCGCGGGTGCCCTCGCCGAGCTCCTTCATGGTCGCGCCGGTGCCGGTGGGATAGTACTCGATGTACTGCCCGAGCTCCTTCAGGTAGGCCCAGGTCTTGTCCCAGCCCTTCATCGGATCCTTCGGGTTGCTGTCGCCCAGGATGTAGGGCAGGCCCATCAGGAAGGTGCGGCCCGGGCCGGAGTTGGCCGGGCGGGCGTAGAGGAACTTGTTCGGGTTCTGCTTGGCCCAGGCGAGCAGCTCCTCCGTGGAGGTCGGCGGCGTCTTGACCTTGTCGGGCATGTACTCGAGCAGCGGGCCGGACGGGTAGTAGGCGACCGTGACGCCCTGCCCGCGGGCGAGCGACTGCATCATGGCCGCGCCCTTGAGGTAGATGTCGTCCAGCTTGGGCAGTTGGGACGCGTACTGGCCCAGGAGGTCGACCCAGAGCTTCTGCTCGATGCCGGCCGCCAGCGCATCCGTGCCGGTGAGCACGAGGTCGATGTCCAGGCGTCCGGCGTCCTGCTGGGCCTTGATCTTGCCGGGCAGCTCGGGCGCGGGCGCCTTGGTGAAGGTGAACTTGGACACGACGTTCGGCTTGGCCTTGCGGTAGGCCTCGAAGGCCTTCTGCGTCAGCGCCAGGTTGCCGGCCACGTCGACGATGTTGATGGCCACGGCCTCCTTCGGCATCGCGAGCTGGGCGAAGGCGCGGTTGGCGCCCAAGGCCGCGAGGCCCGCGGCGGCCCCCATGAGACCGCGGCGCGAGAGACGAAAATCCGTCATGCGAGTGTTCCTCCCTGAGTCGCCCGGAGCTTTTCCGCTTCCGTAGCGTGCGTAAGCTGCCGAATTTGATCGATTTAGCCGCGGCGCTTGCAATGGGGCCGGGCGGCCATTTCGAACGTGTTGGGGCCTCCCGAGGTCAACCGGAAGCCCTGTCACGAAAAGCACTATACGACGGCTCAGGGCTGAGCAGAAGTCCCCTGATGTATCAGATCCCAGAGATTCAACCGGGGTTCCGCCGGCGGGTTGGGGAGCGCCCTCCACGCCGGTCGGCCCCTGCTCAGCTGCGGTAGGCCGGCTCCTCGGCGTCCAGCTGCCGGCGCACGCTGATGAGGTGCAGGCGGGCCGATTCGGGATCGCCCTCCCGCATCTGCCGGGCCGCGGACTCGGCCACCGCGGGGGCGACGGGCAACACCTTGCGGCCGGTCGACAGGGCGATGCACTGCGCCTCGCAGGCCCGTTCCAGGTAGTAGAGGTCGTCCCACGCCTCCGCGATGGTGGGCGCCAGCACCAGCACGCCGTGGTGCTTCATGAACACGATGTCGGCGTCGCCGACCGCCGCCGCGATGCGGTCCCCTTCCCGCTCGTCCAAGGCGAGGCCGTTGTAGTTCGCGTCCACTGCCGTGCGCCCATAAAACTTGAGCGACGTCTGCCCGGCGAAGATCAGCGGGTCGCCTTCCGTCATGGCGAGCGCCGTCGCGTAGGGCATGTGCGTGTGGAACGCGACCTTGGCGCGCGGCAGGTTCTTGTGCAGGCGCGCATGGATATGGAACGCCGTCGCCTCCGGCTGCCCCTCGCCCGAAACCACATTGCCGTGGAAGTCGCAGACCAGGAGCTTCGAGGCGGTCAGCTCGCGGAAGGCGTAGCCATAGGGGTTCACGATGAACAGGTCGTCGTAGCCCGGGACGACGGCCGAGAAGTGATTGCAGATGCCCTCCTCGAAGCCGTAACGCGCCGCCATGCGGAAACACGCGGCCAGGTTGACCTTGGCCTCCCAGACCGCCTCGCCGTCGAGGCTCGGCTGGTTGCCGCCGGAGCCGGCGCGGTCGACGGGGGTGGAGGACGGCGAGAGGGCGTGAGCCATGGGGATCTCCGGAATTCTGCGCCCCGAGCGTTCACACGCCGCAAATGCTGTCAAGCCGAGCCCCGTCAGGAACAATTCTCGCCCGGAGAGCCCGGCTCCGCTCCCACGAGGCACGTCCGCAAGGGTGAAAACACGCGCTCCTTTAACCCGGGATTCACCGCTTTGACGCTCTGGTCATCCCCGCCCCACGGGGTGTGAGAGCGTTGAGTCCGGAGCGTTGAACATGGTGCGGATCGCGGTTGGGCCGCGGGGGCGTGGTGTCGTCGGGTTGGGGTGGACGACCGCGCTGGTGGCCTTGCTGGCCCTGCTGTCGATCTCGCCGGCCGAAGCCCGCCGCAAGTCCCACGGCGGCGGCTATGCGCCCCCGACCTCGGCCATGGTGCTCGATCCGACCTCGGGCCGAATCCTTTACGCGCAGGACATCGACGGCCCGCGCCATCCCGCTTCGCTCACAAAGGTCATGACCCTGTTCCTGCTTTTCGAGCAGCTCGACAAGGGCGCCATGACCCTGGACACTCCCCTCCAGGTCTCCGCCGCCGCCATGAACCAGGCCCCGTCACGCCTCGGCGTGAAAAAGGGCGAGACCATCCGGGTCGAGGATGCGATCAAGGCCATCGTCACCCGTTCGGCCAACGACGTGGCCGTGGTGATCGCCGAGAATATCGCCGGGTCGGAAAAGGCCTTCGCGGAGCGCATGAACGAGAAGGCGCTCGAGCTCGGCATGCGCAACACGCATTTCGAGAACGCCTCGGGCCTGCCCAACAAGGCGCAGATCACCACGGCCCGCGACCTGGCCACCCTGGGCAAGGCGGTTCGCGAACGCTTTCCGAATCTGTTCGCCTATTTCGCCACCCGCAGCTTCGAATATGCGGGCGCCAAGGTGCCGAGCCACAACCGGCTGATGAACCGGCTGGAGGGCATGGACGGCATCAAGACGGGCTTCACCAACGCGTCGGGGTTCAACCTGCTGGCCTCGGTCCGGCGGGGCGACAAGAGCGTGATCGCCGTGGTGATGGGCGGAATCACGCAGAAGAGCCGCGACGACCACATGGCCGAACTGGTGAACCGCACCATCGACCAGGCTGAGGCGGCGCCGGCGCTGGTCGCGTCGGCCGCCAAGGCGCCCGCTCCGGCCGGCGCCTCTCTGCCAGCGCCCGCCGCAACTCCGATCGAGACGGCTTCCGCTTCAGCCGCGGCCATGTCGCCCGCGGCTGTGGCGCCGCGGGCGGCGGCCGCCGTTCCGGCCCTGTCCGACCCGCTCACCACCGGCTCCATCGCGCCCGCGCTGTCCGCCGCGACCTCGCGCGGACCCGGCCAGGCGATCACGTTCGCCCTCTCCTTCCTCGGTCTCGCCGGCGTTTTCGCCGCGATCGGCCTTACGCTCCAGCGCCGCAGCCTCGCCTTCGTGCTGTCGGACGCGGCGGCGGTCGCCATTGTGTCCCGCGACCTCCTGGGCCTTGCGACGCAGCGCCTGGCCGAGCGCCTTCGCGTCGCCCGGCTCCGCGCCAGGTCGCGCCGCCAGCCCGCGGCCGAGGCAGGCGCTCGCCGCGTCCATTTCGAGAGTTCCGAACCTTACCTGAGCAACGATGGCGACCGGCGGCTCGCGGACGCCTACGCCCAGCGCGGCGTCCCCTGCCCGCCCCGCCTCGCCGACACCGCCGGCCCCTGGATCCCTCCGGACCAGATGCCGGGCGCGCGGTGAGCAGCCCCCCACCCTTGCCCCGTCATCCCCGGCCGGAGCGCCGAAGGCGCGCAGGGGAAGGGGATCCAATAGCAGCGCGCGCCGAGATTGCGGCGTTCGCCCCCGTCCAACAAACCCAAGATCGCGCCCAGTCCTCTGGATCCCCTTCCCGGCCTGCTGCGCAGGCCGCCGGGGATGACGCGGATGATCATCGGGCGGGGCTTGTCCCGGGTCCACGCTTTCCGGACCGCGTGGATGGCCGGGACAAGCCCGGCCATGACGTCTGGATTGAAGCGACTGCCTTCCGGGAACCTCGCCGTCAATGCGAGGAGCGCAGCAACGAAGCGATCCAGTCGCTCCCCACCTTGCCCCGTCATCCCCGGCCGGAGCGCCGAAGGCGCGGAGGGGAAGGGGATCCAGGGGCAGCGCGCGCCGGGATGGCGGCGTTCGCCCGGTCCTACAAGCCCGGGATGGCGCCAGTCCCCTGGATCCCCTTCCCGGCCTGCTGCGCAGGCCGCCGGGGATGACGCGGATGATCATCGGGCGGGCTTGTCCCGGGCTTCACGCTTTCCGGACTGCGCGGATGGCCGGGGCAAGCCCGGCCATGACGTCTGGATTGAAGCGACCGGCTTCCGGGAACCTCGCCGTCCTTGCGAGGAGCGCAGCGACGAAGCGATCCAGTCGCTCCCCACCTTGCCCCGTCATCCCCGGCCGGAGCGCCGCAGGCGCGGAGGGGAAGGGGATCCAGGGGCAGCGCGCGCCGGGATGGCGGCGTTCGCCCGGTCCTACAAGCCCGGGATGGCGCCAGTCCCCTGGATCCCCTTCCCGGCCTGCTGCGCAGGCCGCCGGGGATGACGCGGATGATCATCGGGCGGGCTTGTCCCGGGCTTCACGCTTTCCGGACTGCGCGGATGGCCGGGGCAAGCCCGGCCATGACGTCTGGATTGAAGCGACCGGCTTCCGGGAACCTCGCCGTCCTTGCGAGGAGCGCAGCGACGAAGCGATCCAGTCGCTCCCCACCTTGCCCCGTCATCCCCGGCCGGAGCGCCGCAGGCGCGGAGGGGAAGGGGATCCAGGGGCAGCGCGCGCCGGGATGGCGGCGTTCGCCCGGTCCTACAAGCCCGGGATGGCGCCAGTCCCCTGGATCCCCTTCCCGGCCTGCTGCGCAGGCCGCCGGGGATGACGCGGATGATCATCGGGCGGGCTTGTCCCGGGCTTCACGCTTTCCGGACTGCGCAGATGGCCCGGGACAAGCCCGGCCATGACGTCTGGATTGAAGCGAATGCCTTCCGGGAACCTCGCCGTCCTTGCGAGGAGCGCAGCGACGAAGCAATCCCGATCGAGCGCGCCGCCCTGGATTGCTTTGCTTCGCTCGCAATGACGGGGAGACGCCCTACTCCACGCGTCCGGTCAGTTGCGCCCGGCCCGTCAGCTGGGCTCGGCCGGTCATTTGCGCGCGGCCGGTCATCTGGGCGCGTCCCGTGAGCTGGGCTCGCCCGGTCATCTGGGCCCGGGCGGTCACGCCGTCGTCGGAGAGCTCGGGGGTGAGCAGGATGTCCGCGAATGTGCCGGCCAGCGTGTCCAGGCGGATCGAGTGGTCGTCCTTGCCGTAGGCCCACATGCGGACGTCCTCGGCGAAAACTTCGCTGCTCAACTCGACGCCTGACAGTCCGAGGCTGATCGGGGAGGTCCCCGCAGGAACATCGGCCCCGTCGCCATGCACCTTGAACAGGCTTGGCGCAGCGAGCTTGTAGTATTGGCCCTCGAAGCTGAAGCCGTAGATGCGGGCCAGCGCCGCATTGTCCGCGGACTCATTTCCGACGAGCTTGATGTCCGTCATCTTGCGGCCGAACAGGCGCACGACCGAACCTGCGTGCAGGGTCTCGTCCAGGCTCACCATGCGCCCCTCCTTCGACATGGTTCAAAGGCCGGCTTCTGGGCAGCCGGCTCTCGTCGTTCTTTATTGAAGACCTTAAAAATGCCGGATGGCAATCGACTTGACTAATCTGTCACGACGACTCGCCCACACGTGTGAACGTCTTCACAGATCAGACCGGACGTCTGTGCTCCGCGCGAATGATCTGGCCCAGGACCGCAGCGTGCAGGGGCTCGTGATGCCGGCCCGGCGGGCAGCAGGCGATGCGCCTGAAGGCCTGGACGCGGCCCATCTGGGCTGCGAACGGAACGCCGGAGCGGTATTGGCGAGCCCGCGACAGCATGCTGGCCGCAACCGCCCTCTCCAGCGGCCGGGGAGTGGGCTCGATCTGGCGCCAGCGCAGGTTATCGGTCAGCATGGCGGCGGCCCGGGGCGAGACCACCTGCTGGGCCCCATCCACGAGCGCGCGGGCGACCTGCTCGTAGGTGAGGTCCTCGACGTCGATCTGGTCGAGCATGGCGCCCAGCACCCGCCCAAGGGCGTCCCGAGCCTCGACCAGGGCCGCCCGGAAAGCGCCCTTCAGGCTCGAGAGGCGCGCCCCGAACGCGGCCGCGAGCCCGTCCATGGCCGCTTCAACTTCCTGCCGGTCCCAGCCGCGGGCGTCGAGGTCAGGGCCGATCACCCCCTTGGCGACGAGGTTGTCCTGGTAGAGGTCGACCAGGAAATCGAACAGCGCGCCGGTGAGCGGCTGCGCCAAGGCGTGGGCGTTTCGCTTCTGTCCCGTTAGGTCGATCCACTCGCCATCGGCCGCCAGGCGCAAGTCCGCAAGGTCGCTCATGCGGGTCAGGTTGTCCGCGATGCGGATCTGCTGCGTGTCCGACAGCTCGCCGATGCGGTTCATGTCGTTCAGGACGTAGAGGTTGCCGTTGGTCTGACCCAGCACATGGGCGATCACCGACTCGAAATGCAGGGCCGTCAAAAGCGCCGTGAGATCCGAGATCGACTCGTGGAAGGCGAGGAAGTCGGCCGTGACCCGCCCGGATGGCGGCGTCCCCAGTTCGCCGAACAGCACGGCGTGGCCGGTCTCGTGCGCCACGACGTCCAGGTTGAGGCAGAACAGGCGCAACTCGCCCTGGTCGTTCACCTGGGCCCCCATCTCCAGGAAGCCGGGTCCTGACTGGGCGTTCGGCCAGCCGAGCACGGGGGTCAACTCGATACGCTGGCCCTCCTCCAGGTCCATCCACCGCAGATGGCGGCCGAGATACTTCTCCCAGACATCGAGCGTCAGCCGGACAGAGCCATAGAGATGGGCCTGCAGGAACTGCTGGGTGTCGACGGGAATATGCGAGAAATCGCCATGCTGGTCCGGCCACGCCGGCGGACGCACCGGGCCCAGATAGGGCGGCGCGAAGGCGGGAGGATCGTAGGGAGGCTTGTCGATGGCGTCCACCACGGCGAGGAGGCCGTCAGACGGGCCCGGACCGACGGTTCCGGCGGGAGACGAGACCTCGATGACCTCGGGCTCCGGATAGGCGTCGCCGGCCTGGGGAAATAATCGGAACAGCGTGCCCCGCATGCTCATCGCGCCTCCCGTTCGAAATCAGCGACGCCGGCGAGCTCGAGTTTGCGGCGCATTTCTAGAGCCTGCGCGAGGGCCGACGCGTCCCCATAGCAGAGCCGCCGGGCCGCCCGCTCCAGGGTTTCGGCGCCGAGCGCGCTTGCGTCGATCACGCCGTAGCGCTCGGCGAGGCTCATGGCCGACGGCCGCGCCGGAGGCGCGTCCGGATTGGCGGAAAGCAGCTCGGCATGGCGGCGGGCGCGCGCCAGCGCCGCCGCATACCGGTCCGTAATCCGCAGGTGGTCGATCACATCGCGGAATCCGGCGGGCGTGACGTGGGCTCCACCCCGGCGCGCCACCCGCTCGAACAGGGCGGCGAGCCCGGCCTGGTCGAGCCCGTTCGCCGCCATCCACGCATCGAGGGCGGGCCGCGACCGCAGCCCCCGGCTCTCGCGCCACCGCAGCAAGCAATCCCGCGCATCTTCGGCAAGCGAGCCGCCTGGCTCCCGGCCAGCGGCGCGGCGCAGGGCGGCCCAGGCCGGCGGATCCAGCTGCAAGTCATCGATCACAAGCTGCTCGTCAGGGCTGAGCGTCTCCGCTCGCCGCCTCGCCTCCCCGGCCACGAACGCCTCCCACACGCCCGCTCGCTGGAAGACGAACGAGGGCGGCGGCGCAGGTTCCCCAGTGGAGAGCCACGCCTCCATCCGCGCGATCAAGGCGATGGCGTCCCGCCGTTTCTGCGACTCGTAGCCGCGCTCCCACCACAGCCTGAGCGCCTGGGCCGCCTCGCCCTCGAGGCTCGGGCTGGCCAGGAGGGCCTCCGCGCTGCGCTCGCCATACGGCAAGGCGGCGGCCTCGGCCGCGAGCCGGTCCCGGAGCGCGGCGCTGATCACGCCGGCGTCGCTGGCCTCGATCAGCCCCTGCCGGAGATCGACCAGGGCGTCGCTCAGGCGCAGGAAGCCGGTCTCCGGCGGCCCGTGCAGGACCGCGACCTCGTCGTCATTCTCGAAAAGCTCCGGGAAGGAGCCATATCGGCCGTCGCGATAGGCCTCGAACACCCGGCCCACCCCGACCATGCCGAAGTCGCACAGCTCGGCGGCCCGCAGCGCCCCCATGCTGGCCGCGCCGAACACCGCGACGCCCTCGGACATCGCCCAGAGGACTTCCCGGTGCCAGACCGACGGGACCTGGTGGAAATAGCCGTCCACGATCCCCACCGCCCGCGGCCGATGGTCCAGGATCGCCCGGTAGAGGTCGCCCTGGGCCGCTGGCGGCAGGATGCGCATCTCCGTGAGCGCGCGGGCTTCTTCAACAGGCAGGCTTGGGCCGAGGAACAGGAGGCCGCTCACGGCCGGCCTCCTCGCCCGGACCCGGCCTGAGCGGCGCGGGCCCCGCCCGCCTTGGCCGGGTCCTCACCGGTCAGGGGCGACTCCAGACCGGGCACGAGGGTCCGGACGACCGGGATCCCGATATCGGGCCGGGTCAGGTCGACATAGAGGACCTGCTCGATCCCGACCGCGGCGAGCCTGTCCAGGATAGCCTCGAGATCGCCGAGGACGCTGTCGGTCGACAGATCCGGCCGGGCTTCGGGCGGCGCGTCGGCGGGCCCGTCGAGCCAACGCGTGCTGTCCCGGCGCCGTCGGCTCCGGGCCGAGGCCTGGTACAGCGCCGGCTCGAAGTCGTCCCGCGCTCCGGCGATCCAGGTGGTGCGCGCCTGGGCGGCCTCCGCCAGCGCCTTGACCATGGCCGCGACCGGGCTGGGGTGGCAGGCCGAGCCCACCTCCGGGTCGGTTGCGGTCTCGCCGGCGTCAACCGCCAGCGCCAGGTACGTCGGGACGCCGGCGTCCGACGTCGCGTCCCAGAGCCGGACGCGCACGCCGGCCGAAGCGAAGCGCTCCAGCAGCCAGCGGCAGCCGGGGTCCTGGATCCTGTCCAGGTCCAGGGCGGGCTCGCGATGGCCCTCCCGCAGGCGCCACAAGGCGACCGCGTCGCGCTCGATCACCTCGCAGAGCCCATGCGCCAGCGCCTCCGCCACCGTGGACCCGGAGGCCAGGCCGTTGGTGGTGGCCTCGAAATAGCCGCCGAAACGCTGCTCCGCCTCGGCCGTATAGTCCGAGGACACGGCCTCCAGCGGAACGAGGACCTCCCCGCCCGTCGCGACGTCCCGCGCCGCGACCCAGGGGATGGGCTGGTGGTCGTCGAAGGCGCGCGCCAGCGGGAGCCCGCGCCACGCGCAGGCGAGCCCGGCCGCCCGCAGGTCCGCCGCGCGCGCCAGGCGCACGGGCGCGAGCACGTCCTCAGCGTGCCAGGTCTCGGCCGCCTCCATGAGGGCGGAGATGCGCGCGCCCGCGAGCGTCAGGCCCTTGCCCTGGTGGACCGCGATCGAGCGCGAGTTCGGGCGCGCGGCGAAGCACACGGGCACGCCCAGCGTGTCCAGGCCCGTGAGCGCGCCTACGCGCGTGACGCCCATGCGGCGCGCGAGCGGGGCGAAGCGCGCGTAGGCGTCCTCGGGCGTCTGCGCCCGATGCGCGTGCGCCTTGGCGCGGGCCGCGTCCGCGGGCAGGCCGGGGTAGCGGCGCCCGGGCGCGGCGGCGCTCAC
>NZ_PVZS01000002.1 GCF_003004785.1 Alsobacter soli | reverse complement strand
ACGTCCGTGCGGCCGCGGGCGCCGCCGAAGGCCGATCCCTTCCAGACGCGGCCCGTGACCAGCTGGAACGGCCGGGTGGCGATCTCGGCGCCGGCGGGCGCCACGCCGATGATGATCGACTGGCCCCAGCCCTTGTGGCAGCACTCGAGCGCCTGGCGCATGACCTTCACGTTGCCGGTGCAGTCGAAGGAGTAGTCGGCGCCGCCCTTGGTGAGTTCGACGAGGTGGGCGACGAGGTCGCCCTCGACCTCGGTCGGGTTGACGAAGTCGGTCATGCCGAATTTGGTCGCCAGCTCCTTCTTGGACGGGTTGACGTCCACGCCGATGATCTGCTCGGCCCCGACCATGCGCAGGCCCTGGATCACGTTGAGGCCGATGCCGCCCAGGCCGAACACCACCGCGCGGGCGCCGGCCTCCACCTTGGCGGTCCAGATCACGGCGCCGATGCCGGTGGTGACGCCGCAGCCGATGTAGCAGACCTTGTCGAAGGGCGCGTCGGGCCGGATCTTGGCCACGGCGATCTCGGGCACGACGATGTAGTTCGAGAAGGTCGAGGTGCCCATGTAGTGGAGCACCGGCTTGCCCTCGAAGGTGAAGCGGCTCGAGCCGTCCGGCATCAGCCCCCGGCCCTGGGTGACGCGGATCTTCTGGCAGAGATTGGTCTTGCGCGAGAGGCAGTATTCGCACTCGCGGCACTCGGGCGTGTAGAGCGGAATGACGTGGTCGCCCTTGCGCAGGGACGTGACGCCCGGGCCGCAGTCCACCACCACGCCCGCGCCCTCGTGGCCGAGAACGGCCGGGAACAGGCCTTCCGGGTCGGCGCCCGACAGGGTGTAGTAGTCGGTGTGGCAGATGCCGGTCGCCTTCACCTCGATCAGGACCTCGCCGGCGCGGGGCCCCTCGAGATCGAGTTCCACGATCTCGAGCGGCTTGTTGGCGGCGAAGGCGACGGCGGCGCGGGTCTTCATGGGCAGTCTCCGGTGGGTTTGCGCCGGAGCATAATGCCCGCGCCCCCGCGGTCTACCTCACAAGCGACATGGCCCGTCAGTGTCCGCCGCCGGGCGCGGCGCCGGGCTTGGGCGGGGCCGGCTTGCGCAGCACGAAGACCATCATGCCGGTGGCCAGGAACAGAATGGTCAGCAGCAGGAAGGCGTCCCCGAAGGCCATCACCTGGGCCTGCATGCGCACGATCTGGGCCAGCTTCCTGGTGGCGGCTAGCTCCGCGTCCGAGCCGAGGCTGGACAGGGCGCCCTGAAGGCCGGCCAGGGTCTCCAGCGCCTTCTGGCTGCTCCAGGTCACCTTCTCGTGCAGGCGCGCCAGGTGCAGGTCCATGCGGTCGTTCAGCACCGTGTTGATGATGGCGAGGCCCACCGCGCCGCCCAGGTTGCGGGTGAGGTTGTAGAGGCCCGACGCGTTCTTGAGGCGCGCCGGCGGGAGCGTGCCCAGCGCCAGGTTGTTGATCGGCACCATGCAGAGCATGAGCGAGCAGCCGCGCAGGATCTGGGGCCAGAGCAGCTCGTCGAAGTCCCAGTCCTTCGTGATGCCGGAGGCGATCCAGGTGCCGCCGGCGAAGCCGCACAGGCCGATCGCCAGCATCACGCGCGGGTCGAGCTTCGCCGAGAGGCGGCCGGCGACCGGGGCCATGAAGAACATGCAGACGCCGGTGACGAACATGGTCTCGCCGATCTGCAGGGCCGAGTAGCCGCGCACGCGGCCGAGATAGACCGGGTAGAGATAGGTCAGCCCATAGAGGCCGATGCCGAGCACGAAGGAGAAGGCCGAGCCGCCGGCGAAGTTGCGGTCCTTGAAGGCGTAGAGGTCGACGATGGGCTCGTCCGCGGTGAGCACCCGCACGAAGAAGGCGACGCCGGAGACCACCAGCACGGCCGTGAAGGCGACGATGAGGGGCTCCTGGAACCAGTCCTTGGTCGGGCCCTCCTCCAGCACGTATTCCAGGCTGCCCAGGAAGGCGCCCATGAAGGCGAGGCCCCACCAGTCGAAGCGCTCGAGCAGCTTGAGGTCAGGCTTGTCGAAGTCGACCAGCGCGTACGTGGCGATGGTCACGCAGACGCCCGGGATGACGTTCACCAGGAACAGCCAGTGCCAGGAGAACAGCTCGGTGAGGTAGCCGCCGACCGTGGGGCCGATGGTGGGCGCGAGCGTCGCGACGAGGCCGATCAGGGGCGACACCAGGTTGCGCTTGGAGGGCGGGAAGATGGTGAAGGCCGCGGCGAAGACGCTCGGGATCATGCCCCCGCCGATGAAGCCCTGGATGGCGCGGTAGACGATCATCTGCTCCAGGCTGGTCGCCGTGGCGCAGAGCGCGCTCGCCATGGTGAAGCCCGCGGCCGAGATGGCGAAGAGGTAGCGCGTGGAGAAGGCCCGCCCGAGGAAGCCCGAGAGCGGGATCATGATCACTTCGGCGATCAGGTAGGCGGTCTGGACCCAGGAGATCTCGTCCGCGGAGGCGGACAGGCCGGCCTGGATCTCGGCCAGCGACGCCGAGACGATCTGGATGTCCAGGATGGCCATGAACATCCCGAACACCATGGCCATGAAGGCGACCAGCCGCCGCGGGTCGATGCGGTCCGGGTGCGCGGCTGCGGCCGGCCGGGCGGGGGCCGGGACAGAGCGCGGGTTGGCGGCGGCGTCGGTCATGGACCTTCTCCCATCTTGCCCTGCGTCCGGAGGGCCCGGGCCGGCTACTGCGCGGCGTCGGCGCTCCGGGTCGCGGCCTGCGCGCCGCCCTGCTCGACGCCGTCGCGCTTGGTCCAGACGTTGGCGACGACCGACAGTCCCGGCCGCAGCAGGCCCTGCCGGGCGATATCCTCGGGTACGGCGATGCGGACCGGGACGCGCTGCACGATCTTGGTGAAGTTGCCCGTCGCGTTCTCGGGCGGCAGCAGGCTGAAGATGGAGCCCGAGCCCGGGGCGAAGCTCTCGACGCGACCCTCCAGCGTGTGGCCTGGCAGCGCGTCCACCTCCACCTCGACCTTCTGGCCGGGCTGGATGCGGGCGAGCTGGGTCTCCTTGAAGTTGGCCTCCACGTAGACCGAGCCCAGCGGCACGAGCGCGGCGAGGCGCGTCCCGGGCTGGACGTAGTTGCCGACCTCCACGGCGCGGTTGCCGATGACGCCGTCCACCGGGGCGGTGATCACCGTGAAGGACAGGTCCCGCTCGGCCTTGGCGAGGGCCGTCCTGAGCTCGTCGAGCTGGCGGCGCGCCTCCCCCTGCTGCGCCTTGGCGACGGACACGCCGGCCTCGGCGCTGGCGATGGCGGCCTTGGCGGACTCGACGCTGGCGACCGCGCGGTCGCGGTCGGCCCGGGCCTGGTCGAGGCGCTGCTTGGAGCCGAAGTCGCTGGCGGCCAGGGCCTGGGCGCGGGCGAAGTCCGCGGCAGCGCGGGTCTGCTCCGCCTCGGCCGCCGCCTGCTGGGCGCGGGCCTGGCCGAGCGTGGCCGTCTGGGCCTCGATCGTACGGCCGAGGCGCTCGATGGTCGCCTGCTGGGTTTCCACCTTGCCCTTCGCGGCCTCGACGGCCAGCTTGTAGTCGCCGTCGTCGATGCGGGCGATCACATCGCCGGCCTTCACGGATGCGTTGTTGGCGAAGGGCACGGCCGTGACATAGCCGGCCACCTTGGCGGCCAGCGTCGTGACGTCCGCCTTGACGTAGGCGTCGTCGGTGGAGACCACGAAACGGCCATGGGTCCACCAGCCGTAGCCGAACCAGCCGCCTCCGCCGATCGCGGCCAGCAGCAGGGCCGTGAGAACGAGCTTCTTCTTGGAGCGCTTGGGCGGGATCACCTGGCCGTCCAGGCCCCGCGCCGCCGCGGCGCCTCCCTGGGCCGCCACCATCTCGCCGCCCGTGCGGGGCTGCTCCGCCGGTGCGCCCAAGGGGGAATCAGGCTTACGATCCAGAACAGGGGATCCGGAAGTCTCGGACATGGGGTCAACTCCTCGGCGCGCGGGGGACGCCGCATCGAACCGAACGGTTCGGTCAATTGGCTCTTGCAATATGGGGCTTCGTCGCCGATATCAAGGGCTGACCGAACGGTTCGGTCAAAATTCTGAGGTTTGCCTAAAAGATGAGCAGAGGCCCCGCACAGGAAGCCGCGTCCACCCTGCCCTCGAACGACGGGGGAGAGATAGGGCGCGAGCAGCCACGGCAAGAGGGCAGCGATCCGGCCAAGCGGCGCCAGATCGTCGACGGCGCGCGCGCGCTCTTCCTCGAGCGCGGCTTCGACAGCGCCAGCATGGGCGAGATCGCCAAGCGCGCCGGCGTCTCCAAGGGCACGCTCTACGTCTATTTCGAGAACAAGGAGCAGCTCTTCTGCGCCATCATGGAAGAAGAGCGGCGCATGCACCTCGACCGGCTGATCGCGCTGGACCCCGAGGCCGACCTGCGCGAGACCCTGATCGCGTTCGGCAAGGCCCTCGTCACCTTCATCCTGAAAACAAAGACGGTCGCCGCCATGCGGGCCGCCATCGCCATCGCGGAGCGGATGCCCGAGGTGGGGCGGGCCTTCTACGGGCGCGGCCCGGCGACCATGATCCAGACCATGGCGGGCTTCCTGGACCGCATGGTGGAGCGCGGGGCGCTGTCGATCGATGATACCCGCCTGGCCGCGAACCAGTTGCTCGACCTCTACCAGACGGGCCTGGTCCGCCCTGCCCTGTTCGGCCTGGAGCCGCCCCCGGAGGAGTTCGACGCCCGGGTCGAGCGGGTCGTAACGGCGGCGGTGGACCTTTTCCTCAAGGCGCATACGCCGCGATGACGCGATCACGCATGTGTGATGGCGCACATGCCGGTGACACACGCCATGGTTGAAGGGTCGCAGCGGCCAACGACGCCGCGGGAGAGTCCCCCATGGCCAAGATCGACACCCTCTTCATCAGCTTCGCCCTCCTGTACGCCATCGTGGGCGTGGGCCTGGGCATCGGCATGGGCGTAGCGCAGAACTTCGCCTATGCGCACCTCCATGCGCACATCAACCTGCTCGGCTGGGCGACCATGGCGCTTTACGGCCTCGTCCATCGCAGCTGGCCGGAGCTGCGGCGGAGCAAGCTGGCGACGGTTCAGTTCTGGCTCGCCATGACCGGCCTGCCGGTGTTCCTGGTCGGCCTGCCCTTCGCGCAGTTCTACGAGAAGCCGGCCGGGGCCATCATCGGGTCGCTGATGGTCTTCTCGGGCATCATCTGCTTCTTCGTCCTCTTCGCCCGCCACGCCTGGAGCCGCGCGGCGCTCCCGACCGGAGACATGGCAGCGCGGGTCCAGCCCCGCGGCGCTTGACGCTTTCACTCCGGAAGCCCCCGGAGACGCAGAACCCGGCTGGATGCCCCAGCCGGGTTTTTCTTTGAGGGTCGAAATGCGCTGGNCGCTTGACGCTTTCACTCCGGAAGCCCCCGGAGACGCAGAACCCGGCTGGATGCCCCAGCCGGGTTTTTCTTTGAGGGTCGAAATGCGCTGGCATCCCCGGCCGGAGCCGCGCAGCGGCGGAGGGGAATGGGATCCAGGGCAAGCGCGCATGGCCCTGGATCCCCTTCCAGGCGCTTCGCGCCGCCGGGGATGACGGCTAAGGTTGGCAGGGCCTCAGGTCCGCCCTCGCGACTGGAGCGTCAGGTCAGGCGCGCCTCCCTGGCCGTCTTCCCCGGGCTTGTCCTGGGGAGCCAGGGCGGCGAGGCGTGGATGGCCGGGACAAGCCCGGCCATGACGGTCATGGTTGCGTCCTTGCGATCGCAGCAACTCAAGCAGAGTGGGCGCGCCCCCTGGATTGCGTCGTCGCTTTGCTCCTCGCAAAGACGTCCGAGGTCACTGGGCGGTGACGCCGGCGGACTTCAGCACCGGGGTCCAGCGGGCGACTTCGGAGGCCACGAAGGTCTTCAGGGCTTCGCGGGTGCGGCCCTTCTCGTCCGGCAGCACGCCGCCGAGGTCCAGGAGGCGCTTCTTCGTGTTCTCGTCCGTCAGGGCCTTCACCAGCGCGGCGTTCAGCTTGGCGGTGATCGAGTCCGGGGTGGCCTTCGGCGCGAACAGCGCGTTCCAGGCGCTGACCTGGTACTCGGGCAGGCCCGCCTCCTTGGTGGTCGGCACATCCGGCAGCGCCGGCGAGCGGTCCGGGGTGGCGACGGCATACGCCTTGATCGAGCCCGCCTTGATCTGCTCGACGAGGTTGACGATCTGGTCGCACATGAAGTCGACCTGGCCGGCGACGAGGTCGTTCAGGGCCGGGCCGGTGCCCTTGTAGGGGACCGCCGTGGGCTTGATGCCGAGTTGCACGTTCAGCATCACGCAGGTGCTGTGCGACACGGAGCCGATGCCGGCGTGCGCCTCGTTGAGCTTGTCGTTCTGCTGCTTGGCGTAGGCCACGAACTCCTTCAGGTCCTTCGGGGGAAGGTCCTTCCTGGCGACGATCAGGATGGGCGTGCCGGCGGCCATGCCGATCGGCTCGAAGTCCTTGGTGGGATCGTATTTCAGGTTGGGGTACAGGGCCGGCGCGGCGCCGTGGGTGCCCATGTGGCCCATCATGATCGTATAGCCGTCGGGCGCCGCCTGGGCCGTGCGGGTCGTGCCCGTGGTGCCGCCGGCGCCGGCCACGTTCTCGACGACGATCTGCTGGCCGAGCGTGCGGGACATGTGCTCGCCCACGATGCGGGCGACCACGTCCGTGGGACCGCCGGCCGCGAAGGGCACGATCAGGGTGATGGGCTTGGTCGGATAGTCCTGGGCGAGGCCCGGAACGGCCGTGGCCAGGAGAGCCGCGGCGGCGATAAGCAGGGATTTCATGGCGATTCCTTTTCGTGAACGGCGCCTTCAGGCGCTCTTGTTCGGTTGGGCGCCGGCCTTTCCTGGCCGCGCTATTCGGTGAACACCTCCTCGCGGCCCTTCTGGATCGACGGCAGCAGGGCCAGCACGAGCATGATGGCGGCGACAACGAGCAGGCCGGCCGAGACCGGCCGCTCAACGAATGTGGAGAAGCTGCCGCGTGACAGGATCAGAGCCTGCCGGAGCTTCTCCTCCATGAGCTTGCCGAGCACGAAGCCGAGCAGCAGCGGCGCGGGCTCGAAGCTGAACTTGATCAGCACGTAGCCCACGAGGCCGAAGAAGGCCGTGAACAGGACGTCCGCGGGGTTGTTGTTGATGCTGTAGATCCCGATGCAGCAGAAGATCAGGATGGCCGGGAACATCAGCCGGTAGGGCACCTTCAGGAGCTTCACCCACAGGCCGACCAGCGGCAGGTTGATGACCAGCAGCATCAGGTTGCCGACCCACATGGAGACCACCATGCCCCAGAACAGGGTGGGGTTCTTGGTCATCACCTGCGGGCCCGGAATGATGCCATGGATGGTCATGGCGCCGACCATCAGGGCCATGACGGCGTTCGGCGGGATGCCGAGGGTCAGCAGCGGGATGAAGGCGGTTTGCGCGCCGGCGTTGTTGGCCGATTCCGGGCCCGCCACGCCCTCGATGGCTCCACGCCCGAAGCGGCGGGGCTCCTTGGCGATCTTCTTCTCCAGCGTGTAGGACGCGAAGGGGCCGAGCACCGCGCCGTTGCCGGGCAGGATGCCCAGGATCGCCCCGAGCCCGGTGCCGCGCACGACAGGCCAGAAGGATTCCCGGAAGTCCTGCCGGCTCGGCAGCAGGCGGCCGATGGCGCCCTTCACGACATCGCGCGTCTCGGGGCTCTCCAGGTTGCGCAGGATCTCGGCGAAGCCGAACAGCCCCATGGCGAGCACGGCGAAATCGATGCCGTCGGAGAGGTCCTGGAGGCCGAGGGTCAGGCGCTCCTGGCCCGACTCGAGGTCCTGGCCGACCGTGGAGAGCAGGAGGCCCAGCACGATCATGGCGAGCGCCTTCATCACCGAGCCGCGCGCCAGCACGACCGCGAAGACGAGGCCCATCACCATCAGCGAGAAATACTCGGCCGGGCCGAACAGCAGGGCGAGCTTGGTGAGCGGCAGGCCGAGCGCGGCGATCACCACCGTGGCCACGCATCCGGCGAAGAAGGATCCGATGGCCGCGATGCCGAGCGCCACGCCGGCGCGGCCCTGCTTCGCCATCTGATGCCCGTCGAGCGTGGTCACCACGGACGTGGCCTCGCCCGGGATGTTGACCAGGATGGCCGTGGTCGAGCCGCCATACTGCGCGCCGTAGTAGATGCCCGCCAGCATGATGAGCGCGCCGGTCGGGTCGAGGCCGAAGGTGATCGGCAGAAGGATCGCGATGGTGGCGATGGGCCCTACGCCCGGCAGCACCCCGATCAGCGTGCCGATGAGGCAGCCGACGAAGCAGAGCAGGATGTTCACCGGCAGCGGCATGAGCCCGAGAACGGGCACGTTGACGGGAACGAGCTTCAGGACGGTGGAGAAGCCGAGCGCCAGGTTGCTGAAGAGATCCATGGCGTCTTCTCAGAAGCGGAGGGGGATGGGCAGGGACAGTGTCAGGACGGGGATGGGCAGGGACAGCATCACCTTGAACAGGAGGATGCAGAAGGCCGTCATGCCCAACGAAAAGATGATGGCTTCCTTCCAGCGGACCTCATCCGTGGCGAAGCAGCTGACCAGCATGGAGACCGGGCCGGCAACGGCGAGGCCGACGGTGCGGATCAGCAGGGCGAAGACTACCACGGAGCCCAGGATGAAAACCGGCCCGCGCAGGCGCCAGCGGTCCAGGCCGGGGCCGTCCTGGACAAGAGAAAATCCGATGAGAGCCAGGCCGAAGGCTCCCACGAGCACCGCAAGCGAGGTCGGCAGCATGCCGGCGCCCATGGAGCGGAGCGTGCCGAGCGGCAGGTCTGCGCCCTTCCATAGCGCGAAGGCGGCGACCGCCAGCAGAAACAAGCCCGCGCCCGCGTCCTGCGGATTGCGCACCCGCAAGGCGCCGCCTGGGCGCGCGACGCCCTCGTCCATCCCGGTCATGATCCCTCCCGGCCCCAAGCGCCGTGTTGTCGCCCACGCAGGGGTGGGCTGCCGGCTTTTGGTGTTTTCTTCCCGTCATTTGTTGCAATACGCTCGCGCAAGATCAAGACGGTCGGCGGCCTCGCCGCCCCGGAAAACACGAGGAAACGACCCGATGAGCCCAGCCGGCAGCAACCGCGTCCACCGCATCGCCGTGATTCCCGGCGACGGGATCGGAAAGGAGACCGTGCCGGAGGGCGTGCGGGTGCTCGAGGCCGCAGCGAAGCGGTTCGGCTTCCAGCTGCAGCTCGACGATTTCGATTTCGCCTCCTGCGACTACTACGCCAGGCACGGGCGCATGATGCCGGAGGACTGGAAGGAGCGCATCGGCAAGCACGACGCCATCTTCTTCGGCGCGGTGGGCTGGCCGGACACGGTGCCCGACCACGTGTCGCTGTGGGGCTCGCTGATCCTGTTCCGGCGCGAGTTCGACCAGTACGTGAACCTGCGCCCCTGCAAGCTGATGCCGGGCGTCCCCTCCCCGCTCGCCGGGCGCAAGCCGGGCGACATCGATTTCTATGTCGTGCGCGAGAACACGGAGGGCGAGTACTCGTCCGTGGGCGGCCGCATGTTCCCGGGCACAGACCGCGAGTTCGTGATCCAGGAGAGCATCTTCACCCGGCACGGCACCGACCGGATCCTGAAGTTCGCCTTCGACCTCGCCCAGAAGCGCGAGAAGAAGCACCTCACCTCGGCCACCAAGTCGAACGGCATCGCGATCACGATGCCCTACTGGGACGAGCGCGTGGCGGAGATGGCGAAGGCCTACCCGGACGTGCGGTGGGACAAGTACCACATCGACATCCTGACGGCCCACTTCGTGCAGAACCCGGACCGCTTCGACGTGGTGGTGGCGTCCAACCTCTTCGGCGACATCCTGTCGGACCTGGGCCCCGCCTGCACGGGAACCATCGCGATCGCGCCGTCGGGCAACATCAACCCGGAGCGGACCTTCCCTTCCCTGTTCGAGCCGGTGCACGGCTCGGCCCCGGACATCGCCGGAAAGGGCATCGCCAACCCCATCGGGCAGATCTGGTCGGCGGCCATGATGCTGGAGCACCTGGGCGAGGTCGAAGCCGGGCGCGCCATCGTGAAGGCGATCGAGACGGTGCTGTCCGAGCCCAAGCTGCGCACGGGCGACCTGAAGGGCCCGGCGAACACGGTCACATGCGCCAAGGCGGTCGCGGACGCGCTGGGCTAGGCCCGCCGGATCGCCCTCCCGTCTTTGCGAGGAGCGCAGCGACGAAGCAATCCAGGAGCCACATGCGCCGGCCTGTTAGGTTGGCGCCCCGTCACCCCTGGATTGCTTCGCTGCGCTCGCAATGACGGCCAGGCGGAGGCGCCCGCCTACTTCGGCAGGACGTAGATGTAGATCTCCAGGTTCGTGTCGCCGGCGTTGGCGCCGAGCGTGACGTATTCCTCGGAGAAGTTGTCCTTCGCCTCGATTCCCTTGGCGTCCAGGTAGGCGGAGACCGCCTCGTAGGTGGAGTCGATGTCGTCGTAGGGCGCCTTGTGGACGAAGCGGATGGCCTTGCCGGCCGGCGTCTGGCCGAACTGCACGTCATCGGCCAGCCCCTGCGGGCGCGTCGCGGGCGCGGCCTCGACGGGCAGCTGCGCCTCGAAGCGGAAGCCATTGTCGTCCGTCTCCAGGAAGGTGGCGACGGGCTTGCCGGTGACCTTCACCCCCGCCTTGTCCATCTCGGACTGCAGCTTGCGGAAGGCCTCGGTGAGCTTGTCGTACCCTTCGTCCCAGGCGGCGGAGCCGCGAGTCACCGCGGCGGGCTTGCTGGCGAGGGTCACCTCGTCCGGCGTGGACGGATCGGCCGGCGCGGGCGCCAGCGTGGTCACGTCGCCCGCCTGGGCGGGAGCCGGGGCCGCGGGCGCGCCCGGCGCCTGGCTCTGTTGGGCAGGGGCTGCGGGAGCCGCGGGCGTGGGGGCGGCAGGCGCGGCCGGGGCCGGGGTCGCGGGCGCAGGAGCGGCTGCGGGCGGCGGCGACGGTTGGCTCTGGGCCGGCTGCGGCGCCGGGGCAGTCTGGGCCAGGGCCAAGGAGGCGGCGGCCGCCATGGCGAGCGCGCCGGCCGTGCCGGCCAACAGGGTGTTCAGGGTCTTCTTGGCCGCCATGTGCTCGTTCCGCCGCCTTGCGCTAGCGCGCCCGGGGGCGCGAATCATGATGGATCTCAAGCCGAAGGATAGGCCGGCGCGGGCGCGTCGGTCGAGGCTGCACGCCTCCGCTCGCCTAGCCGGACTCGCGTTTCGGCCCGGGGTTGCTATATGTCGCGCAGTCGTCACGCGGCGAGCGGAGGCTCGGCCGCGCCAACTGCAGTGAAACGCCCCATGAGCGCCCTGGTCGGCCGTCCTTTCCTCAAGATGAACGGTCTCGGCAACGAGATCGTGGTGCTCGACCTGCGCGGCTCCCGCATCCGGGTGCAGCCGGAGGAGGCGCGCGCGATCGCGCAGGCGCCGGGGTCGCAATTCGACCAGCTGATGGTGCTGCACGACCCGCGGACGCCCGGCACGGACGCCTTCATGCGCATCCTCAACACGGACGGCTCCGAATCCGGCGCCTGCGGCAACGGCACGCGCTGCGTGGCCTGGGCACTGACGCGCGGCACGGACCGCAAGGACCTGCTGCTGGAGACCAAGGCGGGCCTGCTGACCTGCCGCCGCGAGAGCGATGTGGACTTCACGGTGGACATGGGCGCTCCGCGCCTGCGCTGGGACGAGATCCCGCTGGCCGAGGAGTTCCGGGACACCACCGGGATCGAGCTGCAGGTCGGCCCCATCGACGCGCCCGTGCTCCACACGCCGTCGGTGGTCAACATGGGCAACCCGCACGCCATCTTCTGGGTGGACGACGTGGAGGCGCACGACCTCGCCCGTGTCGGCTCGCTGCTGGAGCATCACCCCATCTTCCCCGAACGGGCCAACATCTCGCTGGCGCAGGTGACCTCGCCGGAGTCGCTCATCCTCAAGGTCTGGGAGCGCGGCGTCGGCCTCACGCGCGCCTGCGGGTCCGCCGCCTGCGCGGCGGCGGTCGCGGCGGCCCGCAAGGGCCTGACCGGCCGCAAGGTGCGGGTCACCCTGCCGGGCGGCGACCTGCTGATCCACTGGCGCGAAAGCGACGGCCACGTGCTGATGACGGGCCCGACGGAGCTCGAGCACGAGGGCGTGTTCACGGCGGACCTGTTCGCCGGGGCGGCGTAGGTGGACGGGAGCGGTTCCGCCCTCCTCTCTCCGGCACGGCGAGAGGACTGGGGCGAGGGGCCGGTGGGCAGCCCCTCATCCGGCCCTTCGGGCGTCAATCTCGCCGGGCCGGGGCGAAGGGAACAGAGCGGCGTCGACGTCCTCACCTTCGGGTGCCGGCTGAACATCGCGGAATCGGAGACGATCCGGCGGGAGGCGACCGCCGCCGGCCTTGACGGGCTCGTCGTGGTCAACACCTGCGCGGTGACCGCGGAGGCGTCCCGGCAGGCGCGGCAGGCCATCCGGCGCGTCAGGCGGGAGCGGCCCGAGGCGCGGATCGTGGCGACCGGCTGCGGCGCCAACGTCGAGGGCGAACGGCTGGCCGCCATGCCGGAAGTCAACCACGTGGTCGGCAACGGCGAGAAGCTCCGGCCCGAGACCTGGGCGCGGCTGGCGGGGCCGGATTCCGCGCGGGTCCAGGTTTCCGACATCATGGCCGCTCGCGGCGCGCCGCAGGTGTCGCCGGACGGCTTCGAGTGGCGCACGCGCGCCTTCGTGCAGGTGCAGAACGGCTGTGACCACCGCTGCACCTTCTGCGTGATCCCCTTTGGAAGGGGCGATTCCCGCTCCGTTCCGCTCGACAGCGTGGCCGACCAGGTCGCACGGCTCGTGGACAACGGCTACGCCGAGGTGGTGCTCACGGGCGTTGACATCACCAGCTATGGGGCGGACCTCGAAGGACAGCCGCGCCTGGGCGCGCTGGTGAAGGCGGTGCTGCGGCGCGCGCCCGGGCTGCACAGGCTGCGCCTGTCGTCCATCGACTCGGTGGAGGCCGACGACGACCTCCTGGACGCGCTCGCGACCGAGCGGCGGCTGATGCCGCACCTGCACCTCTCGCTGCAGGCTGGCGACGACCTGATCCTCAAGCGCATGAAGCGGCGCCACTCGCGCAAAGACGCGATCCGGTTCTGCGAGACCGTGCGGGAGCTGAGGCCCGGGATCGCGTTGGGCGCGGACATCATCGCGGGCTTCCCGACGGAGACCGAGGCCATGTTCGAACGCTCGGTGGACCTGGTGGACGCGTGCGAGCTGACGCAGTTGCACGTGTTTCCATACTCGCCCCGCCCCGGAACGCCCGCCGCGCGCATGCCGGCCGTGGCGCCGGAAGCCGTGAAGGAGCGCGCAAGACGGCTTCGGGAGAAGGGCGCCGACGCGCTGAGGCGGTTCCTGGCCGCACAGGTGGGGCGGAGCCACCGCGTGCTCACCGAGCGCGGCGGGGTTGGCCGCACGGAGGCGTTCACGCCGGTCCGCTTCGCGACGGCCGTGGAGCCCGGACGCCTGCTCGACGTAGACATCGTCGCGCATGATGGGCGCGAGTTGAAAGCCGGCTAAACCTTTTTCGGCCTTGCGAGCGAAGCGAAGCAATCCAGAGGCGGGCGGGGCTCCTGGGTCGCTTCGTCGCTGCGCTCCTCGCGATGACGGTGAGAAGGGCGGCGCGAAGCGCACCCTCCCCTTGAGGGGGAGGGTCGACGGCCGCAGGCCGGCGGGGTGGGGTGACGCGCGCCCGGCGAGGGTGCATTTTTTTGTTTAAACCGGGAGCTTCAAGCCCGGCTTTCACCCCACCCCGCCGCTTCGCGGCGACCCTCCCCCTCCAGGGGAGGGTGGGCGCCTCTCACCTTGACAGGGCGGCGCGCACTGCCCCTGGATCCCCTTCCCGGCCTGCTGCGCAGGCCGCCGGGGATGACGGCTGAGACAAGTCGCAACCATGCGGGTTTCGTCGCATTGCCGACGGGATCGGGCGGCACTACAAGCAGGCCATGCTGCGCTACGCGAACCCGACGCTGTTCCTCGATCTCGCCCGCCGGCTGATCCCGGCCTTCGGGGCGCTGGGCGCGCTGGGGATCGCGGTCGGGCTGTATCTCGTCTTCTTCGTCGCCCCGCCGGACTACCAGCAAGGCGAGACGGTGAAGATCATGTACATCCACGTGCCGGCCGCCTGGCTCGGCATGGCCTGCTACAGCCTGATGGCGATCTCGGCCGTGGGCACGCTCGTATGGCGCCACCCGCTCGCCGACGTGTCGCAGAAGGCCGCCGCGCCGCTGGGCGCGGCCTTCACGCTGCTGTGCCTCGTCACGGGCTCGCTGTGGGGCAAGCCCATGTGGGGCACGTGGTGGGTGTGGGACGCGCGCCTCACCTCCGTGCTGGTGCTGTTCCTGATGTATTGCGGCGTCATGGCGCTGTGGAACGCCTTCGAGGATCCAGCCCGCGCCGGTCGCGCGGTCGCCATCCTGACGCTGGTGGGCTTCATCAACATCCCGATCGTGAAGTTCTCGGTCGACTGGTGGAACACGCTGCACCAGCCGGCGAGCGTGTTCCGCATGGGCGGGTCCACCATCGACGCCAGCATGCTGTGGCCGCTGCTGATCATGGCGGGCGGCTTCACGGCCGTGTTCGTGGCCCTGCACCTCGCCGGCATGCGCAACGAGATCCTGCGCCGCCGGGTGCGCACGCTTGGCCTGCTCGCCGCCCAGCGCGAGCCCGAGGCGCCCGTTGAGGCCCTCCCGGAGGCGCGCTGATGCCTGATCCGCATACCGGCTTCATCGTGGCGGCCTACCTGATGGCCGCCGCCGTCTTCCTGGGGCTGATCCTGCGCGCGGCGCTGGAGCATCGCTCGCTCAAGGGCCAGCTCGCCCGGCTCGAGCAGCGCGGGGCGCGCCGGCGCTCGGCGGCGAAGCCCACCACGGGAGCCTGAACATGGCCGACGCGACCGCCCCCGAGCCCGCCGAGGCGCCGCGCCGCGGCCGCTGGTTCGTGGCCCTGCCGCTTCTGGTGTTCGCCGGACTGGCGGCGCTGTTCTTCAGCCAGCTGGACGGGTCCGACAAGTCACGGTTGCCCTCGGCCCTGATCGGCAAGCCGGCGCCGGCCTTCGCGCTGCCTGGCCTGGAGGGTCTGCAGCGGGAGGGCCAGCCCGTGCCCGGCCTCTCCACCGCGGACCTGAAGGGCCGCGTGACGGTGGTGAACGTCTTCGCGTCCTGGTGCGCGCCGTGCCGGGAGGAGCACCCGCTCCTGCTGGAGCTCGCCAAGACGCCTGGCGTGCGGCTCGTCGGCATCAACTACAAGGACCAGCCGGAGAACGCCCGCCGCTTCCTGGGCGCGCTCGGCAACCCTTATGCGGCGGTGGGCGTCGACGCGGCCGGGCGCTCGGCCATCGACTGGGGCGTCTATGGCGTTCCGGAGAGCTTTGTGATCGCGCCGGACGGAACCATCGCCTACAAGCAGGTCGGGCCCATCAGCCCCGAGGCGCTGAAGGGCCCGCTTCGCGAGGCGATTCAGAGGGCTGCAAGCAAGGGTTGACGCGCCTCATTCGGCGCCTTCGCCCGACTTCACCTCGTGCTTGAGGATGAGGGGCGTCTGCGACAGTGCGAACAGCAGGGTCAGAGGCATGATGCCGAAGACCTTGAAATTGACCCAGAAATCCGTGGTCTGGGTGCGCCAGACGACCTCGTTGATTGCGGCCAGCACGAAGAAGAACACGCCCCAGCGGAAGGTGAGCTTCCGCCAGCCTGCATCGTCCAGGTTGAAGACAGTATCGAGCACCACCGGCAGCAGCGGGCGACCGAAGGCGAGGCCGCCCAGCAGAGCGGCGCCGAACAGCGAGTTCACGATAGTGGGCTTGAGCTTGATGAAGTGATCATCCTGCAGCCAGAGCGTCAGGCCGCCGAAGACGAGCACGACCACCGCCGTGACCAGCGGCATGATGGGAAGGTGGCGCGTCAGCGAATAGGAGACGACCAGCGAGGCCAGCACCGCCGCCATGAAGAGGCCGGTCGCCACAAAGATGCCGGCGCGCTGGTTGGCCAGGAAGAAGATCACCAGGGGCCCCATCTCCAGCGCCAGCTTCAGGATGGGGTTCAGCGCCTTCATGCGCTTGCCTTCGAGGAGGCCGGCGTCTCCGTTCGGCTCGGGCGCGGCGAGAGGCTCTTGGGTCATGGGTCGCTTCTTCAGGCAGGCGGGGGCGGGATCGCCGATCGGCGTGGCGGGAGCAAGGCGCCGTGTTGCATCACGTGGCTGCGACTTCTATCAGAGCTTGCCGCCAGCGCCATCCCGGCCGTGGCGGCGCGCGTTTCGAGGCCCCCATGTCCGAGTCCTACGCCATCGCCATCGAGCCCCGCCCCGCCCTGCCGGTGGCCGGCTCCGACAAGCTGTTTCCGGTGCGCCGGGTCTACTGCATCGGCCGCAACTACGCCGCCCATGCCCGCGAGATGGGCGGGGACCCGACCCGCGAGCCGCCGTTCTTCTTCGCCAAGGCGGCGGACACGCTGCAGCCCGTGCCGGCCGGCCAGACCGTGGAGCATCCCTACCCGCCGCAGTCGTCCAACTACCACCACGAGATCGAGATGGTGGTGGCGTTGAAGTCCGGCGGGCGCGACATCCCGGAGAGCGAGGCCCTGAACCACGTGTTCGGCTACGCCGTCGGCCTCGACATGACCCGCCGAGACCTTCAGGACGAGGCGAAGCAGCTGCGCCGCCCGTGGGAGTCCGGCAAGAGCTCGGACCTGTCCGGCCCCTGCGGGCCGATCCACCGCGTCGAGGAGGTCGGGCACCCCTCAAAGGGCGCGATCGGGGTGACCGTCAACGGACAGCCCAAGCAGCACGGCGACCTCTCGGACATGATCTGGTCCGTGGCCGAGCAGATTGCGATCCTGTCGCGCTTCTATGAGCTCAAGGCCGGCGACGTGATCTTCTCCGGCACACCCGAGGGCGTCGGCAAGGTGGAGCGCGGCGACGTCATGGTCGGCTCGGTCGAGGGCCTGGGCGAGATCAAGCTCAAGGTCGTATAAGTTCTCTGTGACGCCCGGCCTCGGCCGGGCGTCCTTCCACCGCGCGGGGTTGCATTTCATTACAAAATCCCAATGTTCGCGGCGCAGGCTGCTCCGGCCTGGGCGGAGCGCCGCGCATGGACTTCTCGACGCAGACCCTCCTTTCCATCCTCCAGATCATCTGGATCGACCTGCTGCTCTCCGGCGACAACGCCGTCGTGATCGCGATGGCCTGCCGGTCGCTGCCGCCGCGCAAGCGGCGTCTCGGGGTCCTGCTGGGGGCCGGGGCGGCCGTCGGCCTGCGAATCGTGTTCGCGCTGGTGATCAGCTGGTTGCTGGACGTCCCCCTGCTGGGGGCAGTGGGCGGCGGGCTGCTGTTCTGGATCGCCGTGAAGCTGGTCCTGGGCGACGAGGGCGAGCACGCGGTGAGCGAGAGCGAGACGCTCTGGGGCGCGGTGCGCACCATCGCGATCGCGGACGCGGTGATGAGCCTCGACAACGTGGTGGCGATCGCGGCGGCTTCGGACGGGAACGCCGCGCTGTTCATCTTCGGCCTTCTGGTCTCCATTCCGCTGATCGTCGTCGGGTCGACCCTGCTGATGGCGCTGATCGCGCGTTTCCCGATCTTCGTCTGGGGCGGCGCGGCGCTCCTGGGCTGGATCGGGGGCGCCATGATCGCGACGGACCCCTGGGTCGCGGGCCGGCTCCCGAACGCCCCCGATTGGCGCATGCCTGCTGCGATTGCAGGCGCGCTCCTGGTGATCGCGGCCGCTTGGGCCTTGCGTTCACGGCGGTCGGCGGTGCATCACCCTTCCTGACTTTTTCCCAACCGCACCCCCGAGCGATCGCGCCTCATGGACTTCACGCTGCAGACCGGGCTTGCGATCCTCGAGGTCGTCTGGGTCAACATCCTGCTTTCCGGCGACAACGCCGTCGTCATCGCGCTGGCCTGCCGCGGGCTGCCGGTGCGCCAGCGCCGGCTCGGCCTGGTGCTGGGCGCCGGCGTCGCCGTGCTGCTGCGCATCATCTTCACGGTGATCGTGGCCAAGCTCCTGGCCACGCCGTTCCTGCGGCTCGTGGGCGGCGTGCTGCTGCTGTGGGTGGCCGTCCAGCTCATCGCGGAAGGCGAGGACGAGGACGAGGACGCCGTGAAGGCCAGCGAGAGGCTGCTCTCGGCCATCTGGACCATCGCGGTCGCCGACATGGTGATGAGCCTCGACAACGTGCTCGCCATCGCGGCCGTGGCGAAGGACAACATGGCCCTGATGGCGCTGGGGCTGCTGATCTCCATCCCGCTCATCGTGGCCGGCGCCACGCTCATCATGGCGCTGCTGTCGCGCTTCCCCATCCTGGTCTGGGCCGGCGCCGCCCTGCTCGGCTGGGTGGCCGGGGAGATGATGGACTCCGATCCCTACCTGGTGGAGCGCTTCGGGGAGGCGCAGCTCCATCAGTTGGAGCTGCCCCTGGCGATTGCGGGCGCGGCGCTGGTGCTCGCCGTCGGGTTCGCGCTGAAACGGCGCGCCGCATCGGCGCATTCCTGACCGCCATGAAGGCAGTCGACGCCCCGCCGCCCGTAACCCTTCAGGGCATGCTGCTCGGGGCGCGCCTCGTGTTTCCCTTCATCCCGGGCAGCATCGTGTTTGCCGCGGCGTTCGGCACGACGGCCGCGCAGAAGGGTCTGAGCGTCCTCGAAACGGTTCTGATGAGCGCCCTGATGTACGCGGGCTCGGCCCAGCTGGTGGCGCTGGAGCTGTGGCGGACCGACGTGTGGACCGGGGCCGCGATCCTGGCGATCAGCGCCGTGGTGTTCACGGTGAACGCGCGCATGATCCTGCAGGGCGCCTCGCTGCAGCCGTGGATCTATCCGCTGCCCAACACGGTGCTGTGGCCGAGCCTCGGCCTGTTGACGGACGCGAACTGGGTGGTGGGCACGCGCTACCATGCCGGGGGCGGGCGGGATGTGGGCGTGCTGATCGGCGCCGGGATCATGCTTTGGATCGTCTGGGTGGGCGGCACCCTGCCCGGCCGGCTCGCGGGCGGGCTGGTCCAGCATCCGGAGCGGTTCGGCATCGACCTCGTGATGCCGATCGTGTTCACCGCCATGGTGGTGCCCCTGTGGAAGGGCCGGCAGGACACGATCTGCTGGGCCGCCTCCGCCCTCGTGGCGCTGGCGACGGCCTGGCTCTGGCCGGGCTACGCCTTCGTGGTGACCGGCGGCCTCGCCGGCGCCCTCACGGGCGCGGCGCTGGGCGTGCTAGAGGATCGCAGGCGGGGCGGCGGCAATGCCTGACCCCTCGCCTTTCGGGCTCACGGCCGGTTCGCTCGCTGCCATCGTGGCGATGGCGCTCGCCAGCTACCTGTGCCGGGTGCTCGGCGTCTGGCTGATGGCGCATGTTCCACTGACGCAACCGGTGCGGCGGGGCCTCGCCGCCCTGCCCGGCTCCATCATCGTGGCCATCATCGCACCACTGGTGATGCGCGGAGGTCCCTCCGCCCTCGCCGCTCTGGCGGCGGCTCTCGTCTCCATGCTGATCAAGCGCAACGAGTTGCTGGCCCTGGCGGTGGGCCTGAGCGTGGTGAGCCTGTTGCGGGCGTGGGGCGTGTGAGGGCCCTAGCCCCGCAGCCGCTCCTTGATGCGCTTCGTCAGCAGGTCGCGGACATCGCGGTAGGCGTCGAGCTTCTGCTCGCGTGAACCCTGCACCAGGGTGGGGTCCGGGGTGGGCCAGTACTCCACATCCACCGCATGGGTGCGGGTCATGTCGAGCGCCTTGTGGTGCGCCTCGGGGCTGAGGGTGACGATAAGGTCGAAGTTCAGCCCCTCCCAGTCCTCCAACTCCTCCAGGGTGCGGGGACGGTGCTTGCTGGCGTCGATGCCGATCTCGTCCAGGGCGGCCACCATGAAGGGGTCAACCTCGCCCTTGCGGGCGCCGGCGGACTGCACGTAGACGGACTTGCCGAAGTAATGGCGCGCCACGGCCTCGGCCATGGGCGAGCGCACGGCGTTCCAGGCGCAGGCGAAGAGCACTGCGCCGACCCGCCGGCCAGGGGCGACGTCCGCCACTCTCAGCCTTTCCAGTGAAGGGCCATGATGAGCGTGATCAGACGCCGGGCTGTGTCGAAATCCACCTCGATCTTGCCGTCGAGGCGCTGCACCAGCAGCTCCGCCGCCTCGTTGTGAAGTCCCCGCCGGCCCATGTCGATGGCCTCGATTTGGGTGGCGCTCGCCGTGCGGATGGCGGCGTAGTAGCTCTCGCACACGAGGAAGTAGTCCTTCACCACGCGCCGGAACGGCGCGAGCGAGAGGATGTGGGTGATGACGGTGTCGCCGCCGGCGTCCCGGACATCGAGGGCGAGCTTGTTGTCGTGCAGGCCGATGTGGAGCGTGTAGGGGCCGCCCTCATGCCCCGGCAGGCCGAAGCAGTTGGCCTCGATCAGGTCGTAGATGGCGACGGCGCGCTCGTGCTCCTGCTCGGGGCCGGCGCGCCCGATCGACACCTCGTCGAGCGTCACCGCCGTGAGGCGCTTCTTCGCGTCCTTCTCCTGCCCCATCGAGAGCCCCTCAGCCCAGGTTCAGCCGCACCGCCACCGAGCGCGCGTGCGCCTCGAGCCCCTCTGCGCGACCGAGGGCGATCGCCGAGGGGCCGAGCTCGCGCAGCGATTCGGGCGCGCATTTCAGGATGGACGTGCGCTTCATGAAGTCGAGCACGCCGAGGCCGGACGAGAAGCGGGCCGAGCGCGCCGTCGGCAGCACGTGGTTGGGGCCGCCGACATAGTCCCCGATGGCTTCCGGCGTGTGGCTCCCGAGGAAGATGGCGCCGGCGTTGCGGATGCGGGCCGCGAGGCCTTCCGCGTCCTCGCACTCGATCTCCAGGTGCTCCGGCGCCAGCCGGTCCACCAGGGGCACGGCGGCCTGGAGGTCCTTCGCCAGGATCACGGCCCCGTAGTCGCGCCAGCTGGCGCCCGCGATGGCGGCGCGCGGCAACGTCGACAGGCGGCGCTCGACCGCTTCCGCCACGGCGTCGGCCAGTTCCGGGCTGTCGGTGATCAGGATGGACTGGGCGGCTGCGTCGTGCTCGGCCTGGGCCAGCAGGTCGGCCGCGATCCAGTCGGGGTTGGCGTGGCGATCGGCCACGACCACCACCTCGGAGGGGCCGGCGATCATGTCGATGCCGACCTGGCCGAAGACGCGGCGCTTGGCGGCCGCCACATAGGCATTGCCAGGTCCGACGATCTTGGCCACCGGAGCGATGGTGGCCGTGCCGTAGGCCAGCGCCGCGACGGCCTGGGCGCCGCCCACGCGGTAGATCTCGGTGACGCCGGCGATCTTGGCGGCGGCGAGCACGAGCGGGTTGAGGGCGCCGTCGGGGGACGGCACCACCATGACGATCCGCGGCACGCCGGCCACCTGGGCCGGCACGGCGTTCATCAGCACGGATGACGGATAACTCGCCGTCCCGCCGGGCACGTAGAGGCCTGCCGCCTCCACGGCGGTCCAACGGTGACCCAGCTCCACGCCCAGCGCGTCGACGTAGCGGTCGTCGGACGGCTTCTGGCGCGCGTGGTAGGCCTCGATGCGGGCGCGGGCGACCCGCAGCGCGGAAAGGGTCTCGGCGGAGCAGGCGGCCCCGGCCCGGTCCACCTCCGCCTCGGTGACCCGCAGCCTGGCGGCGTCCAGCTCAAGCCGATCGAAGCGGCGCGTATAGTCGATCAGGGCCGCGTCGCCCCGGGCGACCACGTCCTCGATGATCGCCTTCACGGCGTTGTCGACGTCCTCGGAGACTTCCCGCTTCATCGCGAGCAGGCCGGCGAAGTCGCGCTCGAAGGTGGGCGAGCCGGCGTCGAGCCGAAGCGGCATCGGAATTCCTCTCAGTCCTGAAGCTGGTGGACGGGACGGTTGGGGGTTTCCCAGGCCGGCCCCAGGTCGCGCATCTCGGCCTCGAGGCACTCGACCTCCAGCCGGATGGCGCCGCCGCCCGAGAACACCAGGGTGACGACCCCGGAAGGCGACTCGCCGGCGGTGAACGTGACCGCCAGCAGGTTCAGCACCGCCTCCGGCTCGTCACACCGGATCCGGCTGTGCTGGACCTTGAGCACGCGCGTGAAGCAGACCCCGGTGCGACGGCGTTCGCCGCTGTCCGTGCGCTGCGCCTCCCAGGCGAAACGGTTGGCCACGAAGGCGAAGCGCTTCTCGCGTGGCAGCCACGTGATGTCCGCCACCTTGAGGACGGCGTCCTGAAGGTGGGCGGAGACGACCGCCAGGTCCTCGTCGTCGAGCGCGACCAGTTTGAGGGCGTTCACGCCTGTCATTCACATCCCCTCGCCGCCAGACCCTGTAGCCGGGCCTCCGCCTTGGCGCAACTGAGGCGGAGCCGGAGTGGCAACCCCAATCGCCGGGACGCGACGGAGTTCCTGCCGTGTCTCAGATCGTTGCGCGGCTCCCTCGGCGCAAGTGGAGGCATGCTGCGTGGAACGCATGCTTCTGTTCGCGGCCCCGGCCCAAGGGGAAACCGCCATCCGAAGTGGCGCGTCAGCCTGTCGATGCGCGCGTCCTCGCCCCCATGAAGGCCTCCAGGGGGGCCCGGGGCAACCAATGCGCAAGCTTCGCCGTTGAAGGTTCCAAAGACCCCGCCTCCATGACTTGGCCGACGCCAGGCATCAAAGGCGCGCAAGGAGCCCATGATGAAGCTCGCCACCTTATTCGCCGCGACTGGTCTCGTGCTCGCCAGCGCTGGAGCGTCGACCGCCTGGGCGGCGGCGAACGATTTTCGCACGGACAACGACGTCTGGGGCTCACAGCAACAGCCCTATGGACGCCAGCCTTATGGGCGCGGCGAATGGCGCCGGCACGACTATTACGGCGGCCCGCGCTACGCTCCTGCGCCCTACGGCTACGGGCATCCCCGGTGGAGGGCGCCGGCTCGCTACTCCGACACCTGCATCACCTCACGCGGATTGTGCCCCACGACGCCTGCTCCCTACGGCTCGCCGTGCGGTTGCAACATCCCGGGCTTCGGCTGGAAGCGGGGAGCAGTGGGGAACTGAGCGTAAGCTTGACGGTCTTGCTCCGGTCCGGATTCCCGCGTGATATGCGCGCGGCCGCAAGGCCGCATTCGGCGCCACCGCGCTTCTAATACGCGGGGCGAGATGGAGATGGACATGCTGAAATACCTGGCCCCGGCGACCGCCGGGATTCTTTTGGGACTTTGCGCCACGGCGTGGGCTGGGGATCCCCTCGCCGCCGACGCCCCGGCCGACGCGGGGCGTATCCAGCTCGCGCAGTACTACTATCCCCCGCCGCCTCCGCCGCCCGGCTATTACCGCCCGCGGCCGCGCTACGGCTACGAGGACCCGTATCATCGCCCGCGGCCTCGCGTCCGCATGACGGACATGTGCATCACGTCCCGCGGGTCGTGCCCCGTGCCGCCTCAGCCCTACGGCCGTCCGTGCGGATGCCGGATCCCCGGCTTCGGCTTCAAGCGCGGCGCCACGGGCTATTGATCGCCTGAACGCGGCCCGCCCTGCCCGGGGCGGGCCGCAGCGGCTCAGCCGCTGATACGTTCGACTTGGGCGCCGCAACGCCCGAGCTTCTTTTCCAGGGCCTCGAAGCCGCGGTCCAGGTGGTACACGCGGTGCACCATGGTCTCCCCTTCCGCCGCCAAGGCCGCGATGACGAGCGACACGGATGCGCGCAGGTCCGTCGCCATCACGGGCGCGCCCTTGAGCACCGGGACGCCCTCCACGATGGCGAGGTCGCCGTCGAGGCGGATGTGGGCGCCCAGGCGCGCCAGCTCCTGCACATGCATGAAGCGGTTCTCGAAGATCGTCTCGCGGATGTGCGAGACGCCCCTGGCGCGCGTCATCAGGGCCATGAACTGGGCCTGCAGGTCAGTCGGGAAGCCCGGGAAGGGCTCCGTGGTCACGTCGACCGGGTCGATGGACCCGCCGCTACGACGAATGCGGATGCCGTTGGGGGCCGACGAGATCTCGGCCCCAGTGCGCATCAGCACGTCAAGAGCCGACTGGAGCAGGTCGGGACGGGTGTTCTCCAGGGTGACGTCGCCGCCCGTCATGGCGACCGCCATGGCGTAGGTGCCGGTCTCGATGCGATCCGGCAGGACCGGGTGGCGGCAGCCGTCCAGCGACGTCACGCCCTGCACGACGATGCGCGACGTGCCGGCGCCCTCGATCTTCGCCCCCATGGCGATCAGGCAATTGGCGAGGTCCGTCACCTCCGGCTCGCGGGCGGCGTTGTCGATCACCGTGGTCCCGTTCGCCAGCACAGCGGCCATCAGGGCCGTGTGAGTGCCGCCCACCGTGACCTTGGGGAAGACGATCTCTCCGCCGCGCAGGCCACCAGTGGGGGCGCGCACGACGGCGTAGCCGGCGTCGATGTCCACCTGCGCGCCGAGCGCCTCCAGCGCCATCAGGAGGAGGTCGACCGGGCGCGTGCCGATGGCGCAGCCGCCCGGAAGGGACACTCGCGCCTCGCCCATGCGGGCGAGCAGGGGCGCGATCACCCAGAAGCTCGCGCGCATGCGCGAGACGAGCTCGTAGGGCGCTGTCGTGTCCACGATCTCGCGCGCGGTGAAGCGGATCGTCTCGCCGTGGTCCTCGGCCTGGCCGGCGCGCTTGCCGTCAATGGACGCGTCCACGCCGTGATTGCCCAGGATGCGCATGAGCAGACGCACGTCGGACAGGCGCGGCACGTTCTCCAGCACCACCGTCTGGGGCGTGAGGAGGCTCGCGATCATGAGCGGCAGGGCTGCGTTCTTCGCCCCGGAGATCGGAATGGAGCCGTTGAGCGGGGCGCCGCCCACGATGCGGATGCGATCCATCTATCACCATAGGTTGGGCGGCGGCGGGGTTGAGCCCCGTGTCCTGCCGCGAAAACTTGCTGCCACGTGCGCGGCCAAATGCGGCCTATAAAGGGCCACGCCGCGCCGCGCGAGCCAAAAAGCCGGAACGTCGCAGAAAGGTCACGCCTTCTCGGGATCGCCCTGTGGGGTCTCCTTGGCGGGCGCGGCCTTCGACGCTGGCTCGTCCTGCCGGGCGCGGGCCTGGGCCTTGCGGCGCTTGAGGTTATCGCGCAGGGCCGCGGCGAGGCGTTGCTTGCGAAGATCGGCGTCGCTGGACCGTGTTCCGGACACTTTCGCTCCTCCTTGCACGGCTTCGTGCATATGCGCAGCGGGCGATGCAGACAACCGCGCAGGCTGGCCTTCCGCCGCGTTTTCGCCTCAACTTGGGATCACGTCCGGGGCCACCCGATCCGGCAATCTGCGAATTGAACGGGCGCCCGGCCCATGCGATGGAACTGCCCATGAACTACGAAGCGTTCTTCGAACAGGCCGTCAGCGCGCTGAAAAGCGAGAATCGCTATCGCGTCTTCGCCGACCTGGAGCGCGTGGCGGGCGAGTTCCCCCGCGCCATCCACCATACGCCCGAGGGGCCCCGCTTCATCGTGGTATGGTGCTCCAACGACTATCTCGGCATGGGCCAGCACCCGGCCGTGGTCGGGGCGATGACCGAGACGGCGCAGCGCATGGGCGCAGGCGCCGGGGGGACGCGCAACATTTCCGGCAACCACCACCCCGTGGTGCAACTCGAGGCGGAACTCGCGGACCTGCACGGCAAGGAAGCGGCGCTCGTCTTCACGTCCGGCTACGTGTCGAACCTGACCGGCATCGCGACGATCGCGAAACTCATCCCGAACTGCCTGATCCTCTCGGACGCGCTCAACCACAACTCCATGATCGAGGGCGTGCGCAACGCCGGATGCGAGAAGGTGATCTTCCGCCACAACGACATGGCGCACCTGGAAGAGCTGCTGCAGGCCGCCGGGCCCGAGCGGCCGAAGCTGATCGTGTTCGAGAGCGTCTATTCTATGGATGGCGACATCGCTCCGATCAGCGCCATTTGCGACCTGGCGGAGCGCTATGGGGCGATGACCTATATCGACGAGGTGCATGCGGTGGGCCTCTACGGCCCGCGCGGCGCCGGCGTGGCCGAGCGCGACGGCCAGATGGCCCGCATCGACGTGATCGAGGGCACGCTGGCCAAGGCCTATGGGTGCCTTGGGGGCTACATCGCGGGAAAGGCCTCGGTGATCGACGCCGTGCGGTCGCATGCGCCGGGCTTCATCTTCACGACAACGCTGCCGCCGGCCGTGGCGGCGGCGGCCTGCGCCTCCGTGCGGCACCTGAAGGCGTCCTCCGCCGAGCGGGCGACGCACCAGCAGCAGGCGGCGCGCACCAAGGCCGCCCTGCTCGCCGCGGGCCTGCCCGTGATGGACACGCCCACCCACATCGTGCCCCTGATGGTGCGCGACGCGGAGCTGTGCAAGGCGGCGTCCGATCGCCTGCTGGACAAGCACGGCATCTACATCCAGCCCATCAACTATCCCACGGTCCCGCGCGGCGCCGAGCGCCTGCGCATCACGCCAACGCCCGTGCACGACGACGCCCTGATCGCGGCGCTCACCGCGGCGCTGGTGGAGGTATGGGATCACTTCGGCCTGCCGCGGGCTGGGGCGGAGCCGCTGGCCGTCGCGGCGGAGTGAAGCGAGCGTCTTCTGTCGCCCGCTTGCGGGCGATAGGCCGAAGTGAACGCTTGTTTCCGGCGCACGCCGTCATCCCCCGGCTTGAGCAGCGCAGCCGCGGAGGGGAAGGGAATTCGCCGTCATGCCCGGGCTCGTCCCGGGCATCCACGCCTCGGCCGCCACGTGGATGGCCGGGACGAGCCCGGCCATGACGGGTCGAGGCGTCCGGGAGTCCTGTTTCGAGGATCGTGCGCGGTCCCCTGGATCCCTTTCCCGCGCCTGCGGCGCGCCGGGGATGACGGGCTTTCTGATCGGTCGCCCCCCATGCCCGGAGGCCCTCCTCCGTCATGCCCGGGCTTGTTCCCGGGCATCCACGCCCCGGCGGCCGCGAGGATGGCCGGGACGAGCCCGGCCACTGCGGGTCGAGGTGTGCCGGAGTCCTGTTTCGAGGATCGTACGCGGTCCCCCTGGATCCCCCTTCCCGCGCCTGCGGCCGCCGGGGATGCCCCCTGGAGGGGAGAGGGGATCGGGCGCTGCCGCGCTCAGTGGAAATCCCGGCTCTTCGGCAGCACGCGCACGTCGCGGGGGTGCTGGTTGGCGCTGCGCGACGGCGGGGCGAGGTGGAGGGCGGCGGGGACGTAGGTCTTGACCGGCTTGGGGTCCGCGGCGGGCGCCGGCTCCTGGCGGGGGCGGGACCAGAGGCGGTCGAGCTCCGGCGAGCGGTCGAAAATGGCCGAGGCCATGACGTGGACCACCCCCTCCGGGCTCTTCTGAACGCGGCCCTCCACCAGCATCAGGCGCGACATCATCACGGCCCGGCGGAAGGGCTCGAACTGGCGGGCCCAGAGCATCACGTTGGTGATGCCGGTCTCGTCCTCGATCGTGATGAAGATGGCGTTGCCGTTCCCCGGCCGCTGGCGCACCAGCACGACGCCGGCGACACGGACGAAGCGGGCGTCCGCCTGGGCCGCCGTTTCCGCGCAGGTGAGCGCGCGTTCGCGGCGGAAGACGTCGCGCAGCAGGCCCATGGGGTGGCCTTTCAGGGAGAGGCGCAGCGTCTGGTAGTCGCTGGCGACGTGCTCGCCCAGCGACATCTCCGGCAGGCGGGCGTCGGGCTCCTCAGCCAGTTCGCGGGCGGAGGCGGCGGCGAAGAGGGGCAGCGGCTCGTCCTGGGGCAGGCGGCGGACCTCCCAGAGCGCGGCCCGGCGATCGAGCCCGATCGACCGGAAAGCGTCGGCGTCGGCCAGCGCCCGCATGGGGCGGCCATAGAGCCCGGCGCGCACCGATAATTCCTCCACCGATGAATAGCCCGGCCCCCGCACCCGCACGAGCCGCATCGCCTCGGCCTCGTGGACGCCGTCCGCCTGGCGGAAACCCAGGCGCAGCGCCAGCGCGCCATCCGGCCTGCGCTCCAGGGTGTTGTCCCAGAGGCTGGCGTTGACGTCCACGGGCCGCACCTCCACCCCGTGCTCGCGGGCGTCGCGCACCAGCTGGGCCGGGGCGTAGAAGCCCATGGGCTGGGAGTTCAAGAGCGCGCAGGTGAACACCGCCGGGTAGTGGCGCTTGATCCAGGACGACACGTAGACGAGCTTGGCGAAGGACGCTGCGTGGCTCTCCGGGAAGCCGTAGGAGCCGAAGCCCTTGATCTGCTCGAAGCAGCTCTGGGCGAACTCCCGCTCGTAGCCGCGGGCCAGCATGCGCTCCACCATCATGGCCTCGAACAGGTGCACCGTGCCCACATGGCGGAAGCTGGAGATGGCGCGGCGGAGCTGGTTGGCCTCCTTGTCGGAGAATTGCGCAGCCACCATGGCGAGCTGCATGGCCTGCTCCTGGAAGAGCGGCACGCCCATGGTCTTGCCCAGCACGTTGCGCAGCTCGTCGGCGGGGCCGTGCTCCGGCGCAGGCGACGGGAAGGTGACCTCCTCCAGGCCGGCGCGGCGGCGCAGATAGGGGTGCACCATGTTGCCCTGGATGGGTCCCGGCCGGACGATCGCGACCTCGATCACGAGGTCGTAGAAGGTGCGCGGCTTGAGGCGCGGCAGCATGTTGATCTGGGCGCGGCTCTCCACCTGGAAGACGCCGATGGAGTCGCCCTTGCAGAGCATGTCGTAGGTGGCGACGTCCTCCCCCGGCACGTCGGCGAGGCCGAGTTCGAGGCCCTCGTGCTCGCCCAGCAGCTCGAAGGCCTTGCGGATGCAGGTGAGCATGCCAAGCGCCAGCACGTCGACCTTCATGAGGCCGAGCGTGTCGATGTCGTCCTTGTCCCACTCGATGAAGGTGCGGTCCGGCATGGCCGCGTTGCCGATGGGCACCAGCTCGTCCAGGCGCCCGCGCGTCAGCACGAAGCCGCCGACGTGCTGGGAGAGGTGGCGCGGAAAGCCCAGGAGGCGCTTGGCGAAGTCCACCGCGCGTCGGATCTCCGGGTTGTCCGGGTCGAGCCCGGCCTGCTGCACCTGGTTGCGGGTGATGTCGCTGCCCCAGCTGCCCCACTGGGTGCCGGAGAGGGCGGCCGTGACATCCTCCGACAGGCCCAGAGCCTTGCCGGCCTCCCGGATGGCGCTCTTCGGCCGGTAGTGGATCACGGTGGCGGCGATGCCGGCGCGGTGGCGGCCGTATTTCTCGTAGATGTGCTGGATGACCTCCTCGCGCCGCTCGTGCTCGAAGTCGACGTCGATGTCCGGCGGCTCGCGCCGCTCCTCCGAGATGAAGCGGGCGAAGAGCACGTTGTGCTCGTTGGGGTCCACGGCGGTGATGCCGAGCACGTAGCAGACGGCCGAATTGGCGGCCGAGCCGCGGCCCTGGCAGAGGATGCCCTTGTCGCGGGCCACCCGCACGATGTCGTGAATGGTGAGGAAGTAGCGGGCGTAGTCGAGCTTGCCGATGAGCGCGAGCTCGTCGCGCAGGAGGGTCTGCACCTTGGCGGGCACGCCGGACGGGTAGCGCGCCTCCGCGGAGCGCCAGGTGAGCTCCTCCAGCCAGTCCTGCGAGTCGCGGCCGGGCGGCGTCGGCTCGTCGGGGTATTCGTAGCGCAGCTGGTCCAGGGAGAACTCGACGCGCTCGAGAAGGGCCTGGGTCTCGGCGATGGCCTGCGGGCAGTCGCGGAACAGGCGGGCCATCTCGGCCGGCGGCTTGAGATGGCGCTCGGCGTTGGCCTCCAGGAGGCGGCCGGCGGTCTCGATCGTCACGCCTTCCCGGATGCAGGACAGGATGTCCTGCAGCTCGCGGTCTGAAGGGTCGGCGTAGAGGGCGTCGTTGGTGGCGAGCAGCGGCAGGCGCGCCGCGTCGGCGAGCGCCTTGAGACGAGCGAGGCGGCGGCGCTCGTCGCCGCGGCGGTGCATGGTCGCGCCGAGCCACACGGCCCCGGGCGCGGCTTCGTTGAGGCGCGGCAGCAGGCCCGGCAGGGGCCGGAGGTCCCGGCCGGGGGAGACGACCAGCAGCAGGCCCCGGGCGTCGGCCAGGAGGTCGTCGAGAGTGAGGAGGCACTCGCCCTTCTTCGCCCGGCGGGAGCCCTCCGTGAGGATGCGGCACAGCCGCCCCCAGCCGGCGCGGTCGGCCGGGTGGACGACGATGTCGGGCGTCCCGTCCGTGAACACGAGGCGGGCGCCGGTGACCAGCCTGAAGGTCTGGGCGCGCTCCTCGGCCCACTCGGCGATCACGGGCGGCTCAGGCTCCGGTGGGTCGGGCGGATCGGGCCAGGCGTAGCCCGGGGGCTGCGCGGGGTCGTCGGTCCAGGGCCGGTTGGGGTCCCAGGGGCCCTTGGAAAGGCCCAGGGGGGTGGAAGACTCGTGCGGGGCGCGGCCGACCTCCCTCCCCCTTGTGGGGAGTGATTGGGGCTGGGGGCCGCTCGACCCGTCATGATCTGGGGCAAGATCTCCACCTCTAGCCCTTCCCCACAAGGGGGAGGGGGACAGGCCGGGCGCCGAGCGCTCCTGGGTTGCTTCGCCTTCGGCTCGCAATGACGGGGGAGACAGCGGCGCGGTTCCCGCCAAGGCGTCCGGCAGGGGAAAGGGCTCGACGCTGAAGCAGCCGGGTTCGCCGCCAATCCGGCGCTTGAGGGGTGGGAGCACGCCGCCCTCGCGCAGGTCCTTCAGGGCCGCGAAGGCGCGCACCACGCCGGCCACCGTGTTGCGGTCGGCGATCCCGAGGCCGGTGTGGCCGAGCAGCAGCGAGGTCAGCAGCATGTGCTCGGCGTGGGAGGCGCCGCGCAGGAAGGAGAAGTTCGTGGCCGCGACGAGCTCGGCGTAAGGCGTGGAGGCGCGGGCGTTCATGCGAAGAGCCCGTGGAGGAACCAGCGCGGACGTCCCTCCCCTTCGCCATGGAAACCTTCCCGGAACACCCAGAAGCGGCGGCCCTGCCCGTTCTCCACGCGGTAGTAGTCGCGGGTCGCCGGCGGACGGGCGCCGACGCGCCACCATTCGGGGGCAATGCGCTCCGGCCCTTCGGCGCGGGCGACGTCATGCAGCACGCGCCGCCAGCGGAAGCGCAGTGGCGGCCCGTCCGGCACCTCGGCGAGCGCCTCGATCGCCTGGGGCGGGTCGAACAGGGTGACGGGGCGGGACGGCGGCTGGCCGGGATCGGGCTCGGGCCAGGGCGCCGCGGGAGCGGCGGCAGGCTCCAGCGCCGCCGCGCGCAGGGGGTCGTGCGAGTCGCGGGCGGCGAAGCGCAGCACCTGCGCGCGGCCGAAGCGGGCCACCAGCCTGTCCACCAACGCGGCCACGTCGCCGTCCGGGTCGGGCTTGCCCTCCAGGTCCGCCTGGCTCTGGTCGAAGGGCTCCGCTCGGCGCACGGCCAAGCGGAGCGCGTCGAAGCCGAAGCCGGGGTCGAGCGGGTCGGCGAGCGCGTCGATCTTGAGCCGGACGAGGCGCAGCAGGCCAGGCGCGTCGCGCAGGGGCTGGGCGGTCTCCACGACGATGCGGCGCACCGCGCCGTCCGTGCGGAAGAAGCTCGCCTCGAACAGGCGTCCGCCCTCCCCGCGCCGCTCCAGGATGGCGCCGACCTCGCGGCCGAGGCGCTCCAGCACGGCCATGAGCGAGTCCATGGCGCCCAGCGGCTCGGGGAAATGACGCTCGGCCATGCAGGCCGGCGGGTCGCGCAGGGGCGTGAGGCGGATGTCCTCCCGGCCCATGAGGCGGGCGAGCTTCGTCGCAAGGCCTGCGCCGAAGCGGGCCGTGAGCGCCTGGGAGGGGCGCTCGGCCAGTTCGCCCACGGCCCGGAAGCCGGCGCGCCCGAGGGCCAGGTGCGTGTCGGCGCCCAGGTCCAGCGCCGCAAGGGGCAGGCCGGCCACGAAGGCGGCGGTCTCGCCCGGCGGGACGACCTTGGCGGCGCCGTGGCGCGCCAGCGCGCGGGCGGCGTCGGGGGTGTCGGCCACCACCGCGCGGGTGTGGAGGCCGAGGCGCGCCAGCGTCCGGCGGGCCTGCATGCGCAGGCCCTCCTCGCCGCCGAACAGGTGGGCGCAGCCGGTGACGTCGAGCAGGACTCCGTCCGCGCCATCGAGCGCCACCAGCGGCGTGAACATCTCGCACAGGGTGGCGCAAGCCTGCAGCAGGTCGGCGTCGGCCTGCGGGTCCGTCTCCCCCACGCGCAGCGCCGGCAGGCAGGCGCGGGCGTCGGCCAGCGCCATGCCAGCCTTGAGGCCGCTCTCCAGCGCGGCGGCGTTCAGCGCGGCGATGCGCAGCGCGCCTCGCGCCTTGTCGACAAGGACGAAGGGCCCCTCAGCCTGCCCGGCGGACTGGCGCCGCCGCTCCTGGAGGATCCGGTCGGTCGGCAGAAAAGGGAACCACAGCGCCAGGTAGCGCCGGCCCGGTCCGCGCCGGGGAAGCGTCGGGGACGCGGTCTGCGAAGCGTGCGTGGTCACGGCTCCACTCCAGGCGCCACTCGCCGGGCGCGAGCCCGCCGCGGTGGCGCAGCAAGGTGAACGAGAAGGACGGGTCGCCCGGCGCGTTAGCCTCGAGCGCCCGCGATGGCGCAGCCTCGATCCGCCAGCGGGTCTCGGCGGCGCTGGGCTGCGGGTTCGCCGCGACGCGGGCCATCAGGACGAGCGTTCCGGACGTCCGCGCCGCCAGCGCGAGGCGCCGGCTGGCGGTGAGGTCGAGGGCCTTGGCCTCGCCCCAGAGCTCGATCACGGCGGCGCCCAGGGCGGCGCAGCGCGCGCCTTCAAGCCCCGCCTGGAGGGCGGAAGGGATGTCGCGGGCGCGCACCAGGGTGAGCCGGCCGGGGTCGAGCCCCAGTTCGGCCACGCCGGGCGGATAGAGCGCGCCCGTCTCGCGGTCCACGAAGGCGTGGCGCACCCACAGGATGGGCGAATCGGGGGCGGCCATGCGGGCGAGGGCCAGCAGGGCGCCGGTGACGGCCGGGCCGTCCGCGGGCGCCGCGGCATAGAACTCGTGCAGCGCCGCGCGCGCCAGACCGGCGGCAGGAGACGCCTCGCGAGCGGCCGCGGGGGCCGGCGAGAGGGAGGTGAGGCCATGGGCTCTCATCGCGGTGTTCCTATTTTGTTCTAGGATTCAAATTCCGCGTCCGAGAGTCAAGCAGAGTCCGGATTCAATCAGAGCGTGTGGACAAGCCCCGCTTGACGCGGGGCCTAGGCGCGGGACGGGGATCCGGAGTCCTGCGCGCCTTGCCCTGGATCCCCTTCCCTCCGCGGCTTCGCCGCTCCGGCCGGGGATGACGGCGGCGTTTTCAAGGGCTGGCTGCAAGGCGTCCAGCAGGCCTCCAGCCTGTCAGAACTCCGACCAGTCCCCTCCCCCGCCGGCTGCGCGCCTGGGGGCAGGCGCAGCCGCTTTCACTTTCCTGGCGAGTTGCGCCGCGCCTGACGGCCTGGCCGAGAAAGCCGCCTCGGCCAGGGCCTTGAGGCGGGCGGGTTCGTTGCGGCGGCCCTCCGGCTGGTCGAGGGTGCGGAATTCGCGCACCAGGGCGTTCAACTGCTCGATCTGGCCGGACAGGGCCCGGGCCGAGGCGGCGCTCTCCTCGGCCAGCGCGGCGTTTTGCTGCGTCATCTCGTCCATATGGGCCACGGCCTGGCTCATCTCGTCGATGCCGTTGGCCTGCTCGCCGGCGGCGACCGAGATCTCCGCCACGGTGGCGGACACCTTGCGGGCGGCGTCGACGATCTTCTCCAGCGCGTCGCCGGCGGAGCGCACCAGCTTCACGCCCTGGGCGACCTCGGCCCCCGAGGCGCCAATCAGGCCCGTGATGTCCTTGGCCGCCTCGCTGGAGCGCTGGGCAAGGGTGCGAACCTCCGAGGCGACGACCGCGAAGCCCTTTCCGGCCTCTCCGGCCCGCGCGGCCTCCACGGCCGCGTTGAGGGCGAGAAGGTTAGTCTGGAAGGCGATCTCGTCGATCACCGCGTTGATGTCCGAGATCTTCTGGGAGGCCTGCTCGATCCGGGCCATCGCCTCGACTGCCTCGCGCACGATGCCGCCGCCCGCCTGGGCCACGGAATTGGCCTGCTCGGCCAGATCAACCGCCTGGCGCGACGCGCTGGCCGTCGTCTTCACCGAGGCCGCCAATTCCTCGGTGGTGGCCGCCGTCTCCTCCAGGGAGGAGGCCTGCTGCTCCGTGCGGCTGGCCAGATCATTGCTGCCGCTCGCGATCTCGCCTGCGGCGGCCAGGGTTTCCTCGGCGGCCACGCGCACCGATCCGATCACCGAGGTGAGCGTGTCGAGGAGTTGGTTAACGCCCCCGGCGAGCTCCTTCACGTCGCCCTGAAGGCCGTCGAGCGACACCCTGCGGGTGAGATCGCTCGCCTTGGCGGCCTCCACGATGCCGATCGTCTGGCGAACCGCATCCTCCATCATGGCGGCCGCGCGCACCTGCTCGGTGATGTCGGTCGCGTATTTCACAACCTTGAAGGGCTTGCCGTCCGGATCGAGGATGGGATTGTAGCTGGCCTGGATCCAGACCTCCCGGCCGCCCTTGCCAATGCGGCGATAGCGACCGGCGTCGTATTCGCCATTGCGGAGCTTCTCCCAGAGGCGACGGTACTCCGGGCTGGTCCGCTCGGTCTCGCCGACGAACATGCCGTGGTGATGGTTCTGGATCTCCGCCAGAGCGTACCCCATGGCGGCCAGAAAGTTCCGGTTGGCGTGAAGGATCCTGCCGTCGAGCGCGAACTCGATCACCGCCTGCGCCTTGTCGATGGCTGCGATCTGGCCCGCGAAGTTCGCCTCCTTCAGTTTTTGCTCGGTGATGTCGGTCGCGAACTTGATGACCTTCACGGTCCGGCCGCGGCGGTCCAGCACTGGATTGTAGCTGGCCTGCAGCCATAGGGCGCCGCCGTTCTTCGCCACGCGCCGATACTGGCCGGCGAAATACTCGCCTCGCTTCAGCCTGTCCCAGAACTGCCGGTACTCGGCGCTTCCCTTCATCGATGGATCGACGAACAGGCCATGGTGCTTGCCCTTGATCTCTTCGAGCGCGTACCCGACCGATTCCAGGAACCTGCCGTTCGCGCCAAGGATCTCGCCCTCCGGCGTGAACTCGATGACCGCCTGGGAGCGGTTGATCGCGGCGACGATGTCCCGGGAATCGTCTCGGAGGAAAAAGCTCATCGGATACCTCGTGGGAGAGGCCCGGACTGGGCCGGGCTCGTCATTCCGGGGGACCAGGCCCGCCGGTTGGATTTACGGACTCGCCGCAGGGCGCTCGCTGCGAGGACGATGCAGCGCGCAAGGCTCACGAGGGGGATTACGTTTCCGAGGAAGGCGCGGATGCTCCGATCGGCAGCGGAAGCTTTCCGTGCAGGCGCTTATACACGCAGATGCTTAATCATTGACTGTATCCCCAATAATTGCAAAGACCCAATCCCTGGTCCTGGTCGTATTTCCATGAATTTGGTCGGGCAGCGTGTCATGGATAACGGACACGCACCGTGACCGCGATCGCCCGACCCCAAGCAGAATGAGGCCCGCCGACTTAACTAATGGTTGCTTATTGAGGGCTTTTCTACCTGAGGCGCCTTTATCTGAGTACGTATCAGTTCGTATTCGCCTTGCGCCCACTTCCTTCCGGCGCTTCTTTCCGGGCCTGCTCCCGCAGGGCTCGGCGGATGATCTTGCCGGTGGTGGTGAGCGGAAGCTGGTCGACGAAAGCCACTTCCCGTGGGTATTCGTGCGCAGCCAGGCGCGAGCGGACATGCTCCTGGATGGAGCGCGCCAAACCTTCGGAGGGCTCGTAGCCCTCGCGCAGCACCACGTAGGCCTTGACGATTTCGGTCCGCTCGGGATCCGGCTTGCCGACCACGCCGGCGAGCGCCACCGCCGGATGGCGCAGAAGGCAGTCCTCGATCTCCCCGGGACCGATCCGGTAGCCGGCGGAGGTGATCACGTCATCGTCGCGGCCGACGAAGCGCAGCGTCCCGTCACTCTCGGCCATCCCGATGTCGCCCGTCACCAGCCAGTCGCCCACGAACTTGGCCTCGGTGGCGCCGGGGTTGTTCCAGTAGCCCAGGAACATCACCGGATCGCCGCGACGCACCGCGATCGCTCCCTGCTCGCCTGGCGGGAGCCGGCGCCCCTCCGGGTCGATCACCGCCACCTCGTGGCCCGGGACGGGGCGGCCCATGCGGCCCGGCCGCGCCGGGAAGAGGCTCTGGCACGACGAGACGATCATGTTGCACTCGGTCTGGCCATAGAACTCGTTGATCGTGACGCCCAGCGCCGCGCGGCCCCAGTCCAGTAGTTCGGCCCCAAGCGTCTCGCCGCCGCTCGCCACGCTGCGCAGCTCGTAGCGCCAGCGGGAGCGAGGATCAGGCACGCCGCGCATCATCTTGAGCGCGGTCGGCGGGATGAACGCGTTGCGCACGCCGTGGCTGGCGATCAGGTTGAAGGCCGCCTCGCCCGAGAACTTGGCGAAGCGGCGCGCCACCACGGGCACGCCGTGGCGCAGGGCCGGCAGGAGAACGTCGAGCAGGCCCCCGATCCAGGCCCAATCGGCGGGTGTCCAGATCCGATCGCCCGGCTGGGGCAGGAGATCGTGGCTCATCTCTACGCCAGGCAGGTGGCCCAGCAGCACCCGGTGGGCGTGGAGCGCCCCCTTGGGCAGGCCCGTGGTGCCCGATGTGTAGATGATCAGGGCCGGGTCGTCCGCGGCCGTGTCAACCGGCGCGAAGGCGGCGCTCTCTCCCCGCATCAGGGCGTGGAGATCCTCCGCGTCGGCGGAGCCCGTTTCGATGCTGAAAACCGACCGCAGAGCCGGCAGGCCCTCGCGAATACGCGAGAGCTTGGCCGCGCCCTCGCCGTTCGTGATCACCGCCGCCGCGCCGGCGTGGGCCAGGCGATGCTGCAGGGCCTCCTCGCCGAAAAGCGTGAAAAGCGGAATCGCGATGGCGCCCAGCTTGTAGACGGCGATGTGGGCGACTGCGGTCTCCAGGGATTGGGGCAGCAGCACCCCGACGCGGTCCCCGCGCCCGACGCCCCGGGAGGCGAGCAGGTTGGCGCAGCGGTTCGAGAAGTCCCTGAGCTCACCGTAGGTCACCACGCGGGCGCCTGCTTCGTCGGCCAGGATCAGCGCCTCTCGGCCGGGCGCCTCCGCAGCCCAGCGGTCGCAGGCGTCCACGCCGATGTTGTAGCGCGGCGGAATCGCCCAGGCGAACCCGGCGCAAAGGTCCTCGTAGGTGGCGGCCCTCGTCAGCACCCTGCCCTCCCCGCGCTGCTTCTGGAGAATGCTAGCGCCGTTCGGGGCCGCCCGACTACGGGCTCCTGCGGTCTAAAGCCGCGGAGCGGCGACCGCCCGCTCCGCCAGCCAGGCGTGGCCGGCCGGCTGGCCAAGCGGCTCGTGCGCAGCGTGCCGCTCGCGCGCGACGCGGGCCATGTCGGCGTCCACCATGAGGGCGCAGAGCTCCTCCAGGGTGGTCGTCTGGCGCCAGCCCAGCACTTCCCGGGCCTTGGCGGGATCGCCAATCAGCAGGGACACCTCGGCCGGGCGGTAGAACTCGGGATTGATGCTCACCAGTTCGGACCCGTCGATGGCGGAAACGCCCTTCTCGTCCTCGCCCTGTCCCGTCCACACGATGGGGATCCCCGCCCGCTTGAAGGCCAGGGCGGCGAAGTCCCGGACGGTTTCCGTGCGATTGGTGGCGAGCACGAAGCTGTCGGGCTCGTCGGCCTGCAGCATGCGCCACATGCCCTCGACGTAGTCCTTGGCGTAGCCCCAGTCGCGCTTGGCGTCGAGATTGCCCAGCGTCAGCGGCTTCTTGGACCCGTGGGCGATGCGGGCCACCCCGTCGGAGATGCGACGGGTCACGAACTCGAGCCCGCGGAGCGGCGACTCGTGGTTGAACAGGATGCCGCTGGCCACGAACATGCCGTAGCTCTCGCGGTAGTTGATGCCCATCCAGTGAGCGAACACCTTGGCGACCCCGTAGGGGCTGCGGGGGTAGAAGGGCGTCTTCTCGTTTTGCGGGACCGTCTGCACCTTGCCGAACATCTCGGCGGAAGAGGCCTGGTAGACGCGGATTTTCGGGTTCACGATCCGCACCGCCTCCAGAAGGTTGAGCGGCCCCATGCCGGTCATCATGGCGGTGGCGATCGGCTGCTCGAAGGAGGCGGCCACGTAGGTCTGGGCGCCGAGGTTGTAGAGCTCATCCGGCTCGGCCGTGTCGATGAGCCGGGCCAGGGATCCGAGGTCGGTGACATCGCAGCACGAGAGCGTCAGGTTCGGGTGCTCGCGCACGCCGAGATCCTCCAGCCGCCAGAAATTGGGCGTGCTGGACCGCCGATACGTCCCGTGCACCCGGTACCCCTTCTCCAGCAGCAGGGCCGTCAGGTAGGCCCCGTCCTGTCCGGTGACGCCAGTGATGACGGCGCGCTTCATGCGATTGCTCCTTTTTTGCGAGGCCCCTCTCCGGCTCAGACCGAAAGCGCCTCCAGTTTCGGCTTGCTGGGCCGGAACCGCGCCCCGGGCGCGATGCGCGCCCGGTGCCTCGCCCATTGGGCGACGACGAAGTCGTGGAACTCGCGCCGGAACCGCTCGGTGGAGAACAGGTCCGCATGCGCCCGGATGGCCTGGGGGTCGAAGCGCTCCGCCATGGTCTCGAAGCGCGCCACCACGTCGCGGATAGCCGCCGGAGTCTGCTCGGAGAAGTGCAGTCCGGTGACGCCGTCCACCACGGTCTCGCTGGCCCCGCCCCGGTCGAAGGCCAGCACGGGCGTGCCGCAGGCCTGGGCCTCCACGGGCGCGATGCCGAAGTCCTCCTCCGAAGCGAAGATGAAGGCCTTGGCGCGCTGCATGTGGTCGAGCAGCACCGGATAGGGCTGGAAGCCCATCACCTGGACGTTGGGGGTCGCGAGGCTCTTGCACTTCTCCAGCATCGGCCCGTCGCCGATCACCACGAGCTTCCTGTCCGGCATGGACGCGAAGGCTTCGACGATGAGCTGCATCTTCTTGTAGGGGACCAACCGGGACGACGTGAGATAGAAGTCGTCCCGCACCGCGGGCCCAACCGGGAACCGGTCCACCGCCACGTTGGGGTAGATGACCGTCGACTCGCGCCGGTAGACCTTGTCGATGCGGCGCGCGATGTAGCGCGAGCAGGCGATGAACTGGTCGACGCCGGCCGCCGTGCGCATGTCCCACAGGCGCATGCGATGGAGGAACAGGCGGGCCATGGCGCCCCGCAGCCCCGTCCATCCAGATTCCTCCAGGTACTGGTTCTGCAGGTCCCAGGCATAGCGCATGGGCGTGTAGCAGTAGCAGATGTGCAGCTGGTCCGGCCCGGTGATCACGCCCTTCGCCACGGCATGGCTGTTGGACACGATCACGTCGTAGCCGGACAGGTCGAATTGCTCGACCGCCAGCGGCATCAAGGGAAGCAGGTTGCGGTAGGATGTCCCGACGCCCGGGATCTTCTGGAGAAAACTCGTGGTGATCTTCCGCCCCGCCAGCCAGCCCCTGTCCTTCTCTGGCATTTTGTCCACCAGAGTGAAAAGATCAGCTTCTGGGAAGAGCTCGAGCATGACCTCAAGCACTTTCTCCGAACCGGCGTAGGTCGTAAGCCACTCGTGAACGAAAGCGATCTTCATGGACCGCTCCTTTTAAAGAGCCCTCGATTTACAAAGATCACGGTGAATGAGCTTGGCTGCAGTGGGAAGCGCGGCGCGTTCCCTTCGTTGGTAGCAGTTGCAGGCGTAAGACCTAGCCTTTCGGAGAGCAGGCTTATGCCGATCGTATGCCTGCCTTCGAGGGAACGGCGGCGCCAGCCTCATTCATCGGCGCCACGCCACTTTTGCAGGCACGGTGGTTCGCCCGCCTCGACCGCGGCTTTTTTCCACCGTCACGGCTTGCGCCCCCGCCCCCCGTGTGGCAAGAGAGCCCCGCTTCGGGACGGGCGTCTGCGCCGCATCCCACGCTGCCGTAGCTCAGTGGTAGAGCACTCCCTTGGTAAGGGAGAGGTCGAGAGTTCAATCCTCTCCGGCAGCACCATTTTACCCGCAATATCAATGGCTTGCGACTTCTGACGGGAGTGGTTTTCGGACACTTGCGCTACTCGGCAGCACGCCGGCAGCACGCATTGCAGAGCATGTCAGGAGCCGTTCTGGGCGCGTTCGGCCAGAATCGCTTGAGAATGCCGGTCAGGATCACGCGCAATCAGGACCGGACGCAGGAGCCGAGGCTTTGCGAAGGCACGAAGTCGCCTTGCATGACGGTGTTTCTGCTGTGAACGGCCTTGCCGGTGCTCAAGATGATTGTCGTCGTCTGGACGGCGCCGCTCGGCACCTCCTCAACGAAGGACAGCGAAGAGACGTTGTCGAGCGCCGTCCCAGCGTGAGCGACCACGTGCACTCTGCCGGCCGGGCCGAGAAGGGCCGCGGTGCGGCTCTCCATGTCCACTAGATAGACGAGAGGCGCCATAAGGTTCGGGAACGTACATACGATGCGCACCTCGTGGGCCTCGGTAGGCGCGGCGCATCCAATGACTGCCCCAGCTAGCGCTATCGCACCTGCTCTCACGGCCGCCCCCTAGCCTCGCAACCCGAGAAGCGGAAGCCCTCGGTTTTTCAGTCGCGAGAAGCATTCATTAACATGCCTCAATGCAGATTGCGCGGCTTGCTGGTGGAAGGCACCCCGAGCTAGAACTGGGAATATCGAATATGAAGGTGAGCCAAGGCCTTGCGGCCGTGTTCCTAATGGCCGGGCTAAGTGGTTGTGTCACAGCCGAACAAGCGAATCAGGCCTACGCATCGGCCCGGCCAGCGACAGCTCAACAAAAGGCCGGCATCATCTCCAAGGTTCGCAACGTGTTTTTCGACCCTTACTCTATTCGGGACGCGGAACTGTCGTATGTGATGTACGGGAACAACGGCCGAGGAGTTGTCTGCCTTCACGCCAACAGCAAAAACAGAATGGGCGGATATGTGGGCCGAAGCTACACGGCCTTTCTTCTTGACCAGTCAGGCGCAGTCATTTCCTCTGACGATGGGCCTGGCATCACTCGTGACTGCGCGGACGCGAGACTTAGATACATGCCGTTCCCTGAAGCTGAAAAGCTGTGATCGGTGGCCGTCGGATCTACCGACGGCCTGTGCGATGCTCAATGGAGCGGGAGGGCAGAGATCGATCGGGAGACGCCCGGCCGTTCGGAGCCTCGCGCTTAGCGACGCTCAAGGTCACCGAGCCGCAGATATATTCAACTCCGTTCGATCAGCTTTTTCCCCGGCGAGAACGTCGATGTTAAGCCGTTCTCTCACCAGATTTTGCGCCTTTTCCAGTCGCGGGCGACGAGCGTCGGTAAAATTCCCCACCGTTTTCAGCGTTCGGTCCATTTGATGCGCATCGATACCGCGTTTGTCTTCCATGTCGCTCCATACGAGCACCTCCGTGATTTCATCGATAATCGCGTTTACTTCGGAAGTGATCTCTTCGGGCCAAAATATTGCGTTTCTCCGATTGAAGCTGCCCAATTTCCACATAGCTCGCCGAGCAGCGTTCGCGCGCCGGACCTTATTGATTCGCAGGATGGCTTTCGATTTGTCCGTTTCGTTGAGAAGAAAGGCGGTTTCGCTCTCCGTATAGTCGTGCTCAACTGCGTAGCGCCGTAATTCCTCCTCTCTGCTCCCGGAGAGATCCTGTATCCGGTCGAAGCTGAATGCCACCGCTGCGGTCGCGCTGAAGGCCTTGTCGAGCAACTCCCAAAGCCGTGGTAGGGCCTCGAATTCGTATTGGTGAAGTCTCAACCGCCGATCAGCCTGGGCGTTGATCCTTCCTTTCAGGATTTCCACCTCCCGACTCAATCCACCCTTGAGGAGCTCGACGTCCTTGTCGAGTTCGTTCTTGAGCCTTGCCGCTTCCTTATTCTGTTCGTGTATATGGTTCTGAAGGCGCTTCTTGAACCAGTTCTCGATCGCGCTCCGTCCGAAGAACTGCAGGAGAGCGGCCGCCACTCCGACGAGGGCCGCGTATTTCAAGACCGCGCCGACCAGGGTGCCGACTGTCAAAGGCCACCAGCCAAGCCACGTCAGCCACTCGTACATCGAGGAACTCCGTTCAGCGCCTAACGTAGTCCGGACACTTCGCCTTGAGCCATGCGAGCGACGGACCGGAGCGATAAAGGCTGTCCTTGCGCTTGCAGACAAGCCCCTCAAGTCCGAGCTCGCACGCGTGGCGGAACAGGTCCGGCCCTTGCTCGTCCAGGGCGTCCACAAGCGCAATCCCGTCGACGGGCGCCGCCAAGAGCCGCGCCAGAGCGGCGCGGCGCTCAACGAGAGGCAACTGCCGCAGATCGCGCCCATCCAGTTCGAGCAGGTCGAAGGCCATCAGGACTGCCTGGAGGCCGGCCTGCTTCGACCGGAGCGCGTGGAAGTCATCTCGTCCATCCGGGAGTTGAACAACCGCCTCGCCATCCAGGACGCAGGAGGCGCAGGGAAGCTCCCTGACGCCCGAGGCGATGCGCGGCAGGCGCTCGTACCACGCCAGGCCATTGCGGCTCCACAGACGCACCTTGCCGGCCCGCCAGTGGGCCTGCATCCGGTAGCCGTCGTGCTTCACCTGATAGAGCCACCCTGGGCCCGTGGGGATCACCTGAGACGGGGTCGCCAGCATGGGCGGAACGAACCCCTCCGGGGTGCGTCGATCACGAGCGAGGGGACGCGCACGCCAGGCCATAATTGGCTCATGTCGGCTGCCGTGTGTTTCGTTCCATCCCCGGATTGCACTGAAGCCGATTTGGCTTCAGCGTAGCCGCAACTTTCTGCTGGACCTAACGTCATGCAGCGCTGGTGCGTACTCGCAAGCCTTTTCTTGGTCACCCTCTCGCCCGCGAAAGCGAGCACGGAGGAGTTGCAAGCTGCCGTGACCAAACTGACGATCGAGGGCGGCCAATTCCGAAAATCCTACTCTGTGCAGGACCGACAAGCTCTGGCCGGCGCACTGGCCAGGTACTGGCAGTCATTCCAGGAGAGAGTGCCCCGGATCTCGCCAGCAGAGCGCGCTTGGATCGAGGGTGAGACGAATTCGAACTCCTCTGAGCGCTTGGCCAAGGTTCTGAACAGTACGGAATGGAACCTGTCTGAACTGGCCGAAACGGCTGAAAATTGCGCGAAAGCTTACAAAGAGCTTGCGACGGATATTGGTGCGAACAGCAAGCGCGAGGCGCTTCGATGGGTTCGAACGCTCCGTTGTTACAATGAGGATGTTTCCGAGCGTCTCTCGGTAGTTGGGCTGAACCCGCGCGGACAATTAGACGGGCCATTCAAGGCGCAGATGTTCAACTTCTGGCGTACAGCGATCACTGGCCCTTTGCTGGGTTCAGTTTTGGGTGAGCCGGAATTCCGGTGACATCGGGCCCAAGCCGTCCCGGCCACCTGTGGAGAACGGGGACGCGCGGAAACTGATCTGGCGCATGCCGGGCATCTCCGTATGTTCGTTCTATGTTCCCCGATATGACCATCGCCGCTTTGGAGCGGGACCGGATCACCCATGCCGAATACGAGTGCTGCGGCTCACGCGTGATGGTGCCCTGGCGCATGCTGGGCGCCGCACCGGACGAGACCTTTGACGACGTGGTCGAGCGGCTGGTCTGCCGCCGCTGCGGCGGAAAGCCGAACCCGGGGACTGTCCGGCCGTGGGGTCAGTGGATGTGCGAGGGGTGGGTGGATACGCCGTGCTAATCCGGGGTTTTTACGTAATTCAACTGACGAGATCTGTGCTTGGGTTTGCCGCATTCTCGCAGACAGGAGCCGTGCTGTTCCGTGAGGGCGGGCGATGTCGTTCATCGCTTGGGACGACAAGCCAGGCGTTGTGATGGGGACCACGATCTACGTGCTTTCCAGACATGGAAGCAGTTGGATCCCAGTTACGCTCGATGCACTCGACTGTCTGGAAGTGATCGGGGAGGCGGAATTCCGATTGCGCTTCGCTGACTGGAATTTGCCTCCTCTCCCGGCCGAGGACACCCAGAAGCTAGCCGTGGGATCGGCCGCGATCACGAGCTGAGCACAACAGCATCAGTGGTGGCGGGGATCACCATGCGAGCGGTCGACGTATAGGTGCACGCACGCATCCACGAATGCGTCGGGATCAAGTTCCGGATGTTGGGAGAGGAAATCGACAACACTCTGGCCGAACGCGTCTTCGTCGAGGTGTCCTTCGTCCTCTACGAATTGGGTCGCCAGTCTCCAGAGAAGCGCTTGCTTGGGGTCGTGGTCGTTCATGCCGCTTGGGGTTGTTATTCTTCCAAGCAGTGAACGCCGTAGGGCCCACTCAGTTCAGACGGCTGCGGCGGTGCCGGAGCTCTTCGACAGCAGCATGGATCTGTTCCAGACGTTCCGTCTTGGGCAAGCCGCTCCAACCAGCGATCGGCGTTATTGCCCTGAGGTCCAAAAGGTTGGTGTAGAGGATTGCGAGCGCGTCATCAGACGGCTCGTCCAAATCCAACACAGCCTCGAAAACATCCAATGACGGTGCCAAAATCCGCTCCATGCATCGACCCTAGCTCGGCCCGGACGATCCGGAATTGACGATGCTCAGTACAAAAAGGCCCCGATGATCACTCAGCGGGGCCAAGGGCATGGCGGATTGCCTGGGTTGGGGGTCCACCAGCACTCTTCAAATGCTGTGAACGAAGATTTGTTCCCAAAAGGCGCCGGCGCTGCGCGATCGGCTCCGACCGCCATCTGACGCGCCTGGTATTCTGGCTCTTTCCGCCCCGGTTCAGGCCGGCTTTGGAGCGAATCCCCTGCGGCAAAGTTCGGCCAGCACGAGATCTATGAGGTCCCCAGCGACATCGTCCTCCGTCTCGCTTCCGGCCTCGAGCCGGGCATAAAGCCCGCCCATCTCGGCCAGGAAGCCGGGCCAGTCTCCCTTGTGGAACTCTCGCGCGCGGCTCTCGAACCAATGCAGTAGATCAAGCGCGGCCTCGATCTTGTCGCCGAGCGGAAGAGAGCTGCCGGCGATCTCGGCCAGCTTCTCAGCCATCCCGTCCCTCATGCGGAGAGCTTACGCCGGCTTACCGGGCGTGGCGACCTGTCTGGGATAGGTGAATGGCCACGTTCACCCTGTCCGAGACGCCGGGTCGACGGCCCCGCATTGCTAAGCTAGCGTCGTGCGCCGCCTCAATGGCGGGCTGGGGAAACATCAAATGAAAGCTCTTACAATCGCGACGGGCCTGCTGCTCCTGTCGTCGCCCGCGTTCGCGCAGTTCACATACGGCACTGGGTCCAGCGGCAGCAGCCACTACGTGCAGCCGCACTACAACAGCAACGGCTCTTACACGTCCGGGCACTATCAGACTAACTCAGACGGCTACGGCGGCAACAATTACGGCGCCTCCGGCAACTACAACCCCAATAACGGGATGTATGGCAACGGGTACGGCGGCTCTAATCGTCGCTCGCCTTACTGACATGAAGCTCAGTCGTTTAAAACACTGCGAATAGAGGCAGAAGCGGAGATGCAGGCCTCCTCGCGCAAACTACTCAGCAGCAAGCCGATGGCGAACAGAACCTGAGGTCAAGGCGACGTTGGGCCGCATGAGGGTGTGTACACCCACTCCTCGCTTCCGCTGTAGGCGTCGTTAGTGTCCAGACCCCCATTCGGCCCTTTGGGGAATCGGCACCAGTCATTGCGGTTCGCTTCATCGACCGCGCTATCCTTTGCTGCTCTGCAGTTCGAATTCGCGACTCCGATCACGTCACTAAATCCGCCGCCCATGCAATATCGTCTCAGAAAGATATGCAGCTCCCAAGGATGAACGGGAGGCTTGGCAGGGTCCGGGGGAATGGGCGGCTGATCTGGCTGCTTTGGGGGCACGTCAGCACATTCAGCTCGTTCACGCTCCTCGACGGTCGCACCCACTTTAATCCAGGTCACGAAAAATTCGGCATGCAGCCACCTTGTTTCACCGAACCACCCGCCAGAGGGATTCACCCAAGCATGCCACCTCATTAGCCCCGCGGAGCTGTCGATCAGTGCGTACCCAGCCTCCCCTTGCTGCTCAGGAGGAAAGGTACGAGGACTCCTGCTGTGTTCCCAGACCGCGTGCTTACAGTACTCGTATTCACTACCCTCTTGGCCAGGGGCCCGTAGGGCGAAATAACCGTTCCAGGAATTCTGGTCGTAGTTTACGGACGCCTTCGCCTCGGCACGCGTAACAATGGTGCTTTGTGGAGCTTGCAGCGGCGGTGTTTGGGGCAAGGCGGGGGAAAGTGTTTGCTGGAACAGGACGCAGAGCGAGACTGCATTTGAAGCCCGCATGTACAAACTCCTGTGCAAAAGACTGTCTCAGTTCTTGACCCCGGGATTGGCACGCACTCACGGGACCCACTGCCTCCGCAACGGCCGGCTGCTGCTGCCGCCTTGCAAGGTCATTCCAGCCTGGACACTTCGCTCGGCAAACTATCACTTTTTATGCATCGTCTACCACCAATGCTCACATCAAACGACGGCTGACGCCGCGTGGAAAAAGTGCAAATTGGGCGTCATGTCGGACAGTCTCCCTGGCATTGGCCCGGGCCTGTCGCGGCCACGGATGCCCTGAGGCACCAATGAGAAGGCCGCGGCGCCAGCAAGTTCGCCGTGCATCGGGCGAGACTTGCCGGTCAGAGGCCACCATCACGGCTGTCCGCGATAGGCATGCTCGTTCGGGCGATTGCGACAGGTTAATCGGAAGTCAGCCTCTGGAAACGACTTGGCCCTACTTGCCCAGCACGTCGACAAGTTCCGCAGTCAGTGCGGCCTCTGCACCTCTGCACGGGGCACCGACAGCCCGGAACCAGTGCAGCAGATTGAGCGCAGCCTGATCTTTATGCTGCCGCGAGTTGCCGGCGGGCTCGGCAGGCTTTTAGGTCGGCGGGCTTTCGGAATCGAATAGCGGCCATTCGCGTCGGCTGCGCGGAAGCCGGCCGGCATGCCGTGGACCGTCCAAGGCGGTGAGAAGCGGCGGCTCAACTATGCTGCGGGAAGGTCATTTATTTGAAGCATCCTTACGCCGGTATCAGCGCAGATTTGAAAATCGCTCACGACCTTGGATTTCAGAGCTGACTTTAAGACCGAATTACTCAGTCCGTTCAGGTTGTGGTGACAATCATCCCCTGTGTCTGTGGTTTCCTGGGAGAAAGTTGCAGCCGCGACGACTGATTGGTCAAGGCGCCAGAAAATCGGGGGCTCCCCACTAATGCGCTCGGGATAAAATGCTCGAATGTGCGTGCAAATGCAGCCACTTGTCGCAGTTGCACAGACCTCGTCAATGACCGATACCCCTCCTCCGCTCGAATTGCGGAAGGCCAAGCTGACGAATTCGCCTCGCCGCGCATCCCAATGCTTGCTGTGGATGAGACGGATCCAACCCATATCGCTTCCGAGATCTTTCGCAGGTAAGAGATGAGTTCGGGGTCGGACTTGAGGCACTGATGGTCGCGCTCATGGCCAGACACTTCATGGGTCAGGGTGAACGTCCCGTCCACCTCAACTATGATTTCGATTACATTGTGAGACGCATAACCGACCACCATGATTTCACCGGATAGGCCCGGGAAGGCATCCGTCTTGAACCCTAGAGAGTGAAGACGCGCTGAAAGCCCGCACGCCTTTTCCGCACGCTCGAGAGTTGGCGCAGTTCCGTGCCCGTAATGCCAACCGTTTGACGTGTGTGCGAACCCGACGATCTTCGCCTCGGTCTCATCAGGTCGTTTCTGGAGGCTATATAAGTGATATCCGGACAAATTAGTCCTCCCGTACGATCGAGGCTGACCCTTTGGCCATAAATTCGGCTAGCGACTGATCAATGACCTGGGTCGTCATGATTTCGCGGCCGGTCGCCTCCTCCAGTTGGGCGACAAGTTGCCCCAGCATCACGGCCAAAGTTTTCGCAGTGGTATAGGACATGTTTATCGCGACTTCTGGGATGCCATTTTGAACAAATGCGATTGTAACATCTGCGTTAGACAGGGAATTCTGAAAGCCGTTTACATAAAAACGAGGCATCTCCTTAAGCATTTCTGGCGTGATTTTAACCATAGTCTCAGCGGTCTGGGCCATCTGAGTCCTCCCTGTGCAAGGCGCGATATATGCACGGCAAGCACCGGAGGACAAGCACTGCCCCAAGACGCGTCCGCCCAGAGGCTTTCTTTTAGCTAGGGAAAAAGCGGAAAGCGCCGCCGCGGTGTTGTCCGGAGCGGGCTTGTGGCATTATGGCTGCCGCAGCGGCGATTGGGCATCTCGCTGGGATTTCAGACCGCATCCCGTCATGCAGGTAGTTATAGGTTAGAGGCGCAATCGCCGGCGACGCCTGCGCTGCCGCAATTGTCGCGCTTCGGTGAACAAGCGGCGTCCCTTACGATCACGCCTGAGATCAGCCTCTCTGCCGAGCGATCAATTAGCCATTTTTATACGGTGCCCCGTCTAGGCTAAGGTCATGCGCGTTCTTGTGTTTCTGGTACTCGAGTTCCTATCAACCTGTACCGCTTTAGCCGCCCCGATGCAGTTTCAAAGCCGCGGCAATGGCGGAAACTGCAATTCGTGCGTTTGGATCTCCGCTGAAGGCGAGATCACCGCCGATACGCCTGTCGCATTCGATAAGTTCCTCAAGGGCGAAGGCGCGGTCCGCAACTGGGACATCTACCTGGACTCGCCCGGCGGAAGCCTAGGGGCCGGAATTCAGCTCGGAGAAAAGTTCCGAGAAGCCGGACTGAGAACCAACATTGGCAAGTCGAGGAAGGCACCCGGTGCGTGGTACGATGAACTCGCGGAAGGAGGAGAGTGCCTATCCGCTTGCGCCTTTGCCTTCCTCGGCGGTGTGAGCCGTAGCGCGTCGGCCGGGAAGCTCGGCGTGCACCAATTTTATAATAACGCGGCCATTCACCAGCCCAGCGCCAAGCTCTTCGACGCAGTGGACCTTTCGGCCCAGCAGTTCGTCAGCGCGGTGCTGGTAGATTATGTTTTCCGCATGGGTGTGAACCCACGGTTCGTGGCCAAAGCTGCAGAAACATCTCCGGCAGAGATGCATCGCTTCAGTCAGCAAGAACTAAAGGAACTCGATATTGTCTGGGAGGCGGACAATTTCGAACCTTGGGCTATCGAGCCTTACGGCGGCGGGGTCGTTGCTTTTTCTCGCAGCAAGGACAAAAGTCGTATGGCGACCGCGTTCTGTCGAAAGGATAAGGTACCACGATTGCTTATTACGGGCCCCTGGCGCTTCAATGAGGGCGAGCTTCGGCAGATTATCGCCGGTCTCGGCGGGATAGAGGTGTTTGGGCAGCAATTCCCGAAGGAGGCGTTGTCGGTCAGGACTGCTAACAAAGCACCTGCGATCGAGGTCAGCATGGCAAGGTTCAGCCTTGCCGCGATCGACACAGCTAAAACCGCGGGCACATCCATCAGTCAGTACGGCCCACACGTGTATTGGGCTGACTTCGACTTTCGGATTGCAAAAGAAGGCGCATCACGTGCGCTCGCCATCGCCTTCCGGAATTGCATCTAAAAATCCTTGGGAGTTGGCCGCGATATCAGCGGCCCACGAAGAACGGCGCCAACTGCGCGCCCGAGCGGCCCGCAGCTTCGGCGTAGTTGATCGGCGCCCCGCGCGCGGCGGCCGCCCGGATGAGGTCGACGGAGTTCGGGTTCACGAACATGTCCGCAAGCGTCGAGACGCCCTTCCGAAGGGCCGCACGTTGCGCAGCGTCGGCGGCTTGGGTGATCAGCGACGTCCCGAGCGATCGCAGGCCGAGCCCGGCCCGCGAGGTCAGGGAGCCGTCCGCCAGTTCGGCGTTCAGGGTCCGGTTGAACTCCGTGGCGCTGCCGATCGGCATTCGCCGGCCCGTCGCCTGGAGCGCGTCGAGCAAGACCGCAGCATCTGCAGCGGGACCGCCCGGGATCCCGTTCAGGACAGCGTCGAGCACTTCGCGCCGCGCGTCGTTACCGGCGACATCGTTCCGGAACTTGGCGCCGGCGTACTCGCGGCTTCCCTGCTGTGTGTCCGTGGCCGCCCGGGCGTAGCGGTCCGCCAGATTCTGGCGAACTAGGCCACGCGTCGTCTCGGGATCGTGGCCGATGAGGCGCGCCACGGCGTCGGCCGTTTCCGGGCCGGATCCCGTCATGGGGTTCTGAGGCAGGAGAGCGGCGCCAGCGCTCGGGGTGTCGCTCGCGGCGGCGACCCGTCCGACCGGGCCTTCGGCGATCGGCTGGACCGTGTTGCGCGTGATGTCGGCGTAGCGCTGCTTGCCGGCGGCGAACTTGGCGCTGGCCTGTTCCATGGCCGTATCCAGCGGCTCGAGGATGCTTGAGATGGCGCCCGCCTGCTCCCGCGTGATGGCGTCGGCCCCGACCTGCGGCAGCGCCAGGCGGTCGCGGAAGTACTTCCGCGTCCGGTCCAGGTTTTCGATGTCGGTGATCGGAACGTGCGGCGTCGGATCCACTGCGGGAGTCGCCTCGTAGCGGATGACCTGGCCGTTCGGGCCCATGACGGGCGTCCGCGTAGCCGGCGCGCCGGGGCGCGCGGGCGTCTCGATGAGGCGGCTCCGGAGCTCGCCTAGTGGGCCGGACAGGATGCCCGTGCTGTCCGCGGCCAGCTGCCGGTCAATGTTGCCGATCAACCCATTGACCACGTCAGGCGCGACCCGGTCGGCGTTGGCCGCGGTGTAGAGCGGGTTCACAGCCGCCGTCCTGGCTTCCTCGACGTCGCGCAGGGCGCGCGTCGCCGCGTCCGAAGCGCGGGGGCCTAGTACGGATGGCGTCGGGCTCTGTGGCGCGATCCGGTCCAGGAAGGAGCCGACAGCCGCATCTACCTGACCCGGGCGCTGCGCGAAGAACGGCGCCGTGCGGGCGCGGCCTTCGACGGAGCCCTCCACCACGCGCTGCACGTTCGGAAGCGCGCTCGCGCCGCCAGTCGCCTGGCTGATCGCCTCGGGACCGGTCAGCTTGATCCCCTGTGGGTTGGCGGCAAGCTCGCGAGCGGCCTGCCACTGCGCGTCCGTCATATCGCCGGTCGCGCGCCGCAATACGTTGTCGGGCGCGCTTGCGCCGCGGACGTACGCGCTTCCCATGTTGCCCGCCACGGCGCCCGCAAGCCGCGCGATCGGCTCCAGCTTCGTCCCGGCGGTCGCCTGCCCGGCCGTCTCGGAAGCCAACGCAGGAACGACGACGTTGCCGGCCAGGTCCGCCAGATAGCCCTTCAGGAACTTCGCCGCGGTCGGCGCGGCGGTCGTGGCTTTGGTCGGAAGCGCGCCGGGGACGAGGAAGGAGCCGATTGTTTCACCGTACTTGCCCGCCCGGGTCTGCGGCTCATGCCAGGGCCCGGTGACGCCCTCGGCCAGGCGCTGCGCGCCCACGGCGCCGTCTACTCCCAAATTGGGCGTCATGGCGCGCCCGACGTCGACCACGGCCTGGCGCTGCTCTGGCGTCGGCGTGATCGGGTCCAGGCCGAGCCAGCCCCGAACCGTGTTGCCGGCCTTCAGGACGGCGTCAGTCATCGGCCCTGTCACGAGGCCCATGGCGTCGCGCGGCAACCCGGCGGCCTGCGCGGCCGTCTTCGCCACGCCGACCGGGATGGACTCGACGAAGTCGAGAGCGGCATTGGGCGGGGCCGACTGAGCGGGGGTGGCCGTGGCCGAGGTTGGGGTCGCGGGCGTGAACCGGGCCCAAGGGTCCGAACCGGGGCCGGCCGGCGAGGCTGGAGTGAAGCGCGCCCAAGGATCCGTCATCGCACAAACTCCCGACCGTCAGGGGTTCGGAACCGCGTCCCGACCGGAAGGCGGTCGGCGTCCTCCGGAGTGGCCACGGTCTGGACCTGGCCCGCGGCGCCCGGCGCGTTGCCGTTCGGCGCCGCGGTCGCCGTTGCTGCCGGCGCGACGGCTCCGGACTTGTCCATGTTCGCGATGGCCGGCCCGGCGAGCGCGCGCACGCCCTTCCGATAGGCCTCGAACTGCCGGCGGCGAGCCTGCGTCACGGCGGGGTCTTCGCCTGGAACAGGGACGAGCTCGGCGATCTTGCGCTCGGCCTCCTGCTCTGTGACGGCTTGGCCCGACTGAACCATCAGCTGGTAGGGCAGCGTCGAGCGCAGGTTCTGGAAGAACACCTGCCCTTGCGGGGACATCTGGCCCACCATGGCCGGCGACAGGATCGGGGCGGCCTGCATGGCCTTCTGGACCACCGTGTCCGTCGAGGTCGGCAGCTTTCCCGTGTCGAAGGCGTTCAGGATGTCGTTCGTCGCCCCGTCGGACATGACATAGGCATAGCCCGCCCGATCCTGGGCTTCCGTCGTCTTCGCCAGGCCGCCCGGGTTGGATGCCTGAATGGTGGGGAGGTTCGAGATCCCGACCTCGGGGCCGTAGATGTCGCCCGTCTGCGGGTTCTGCCACTTCCCGCCGGCAACGGAAATCGCCGGCCCGATCGGCTGGCCCGTCTTCGTGTCGTAAGCCTGCCCGTTCGCGACGCGCGCCGCGTCTGGAATAGGCGTGCGGCCCGCGGCGTCGGCCGCGTTGACGTAGGTCTGGCCGCCTGTCGCCGGATCCACGACGGCCGTCGGGTTGACGCCCTTCATGGCCACCGCACGCTGATCCTGGGGCGTCAGGCTGGAGAGGATCTGGCCCTCGACCTCGGACGAGGTCCGGGGCTTATCGCGGCCCTGCAGCGTGTCGCCACCCGGGACATTGGCGATCTGGCCCTCGTTCAGCTTGGTGATGCCTGTCACGGGCGTCGGCTGCGCCGGCAGGCCGAACATGCCCGCCACGCTCTCCGGCATCGCCGGCAGGCTCTGGCCCTCGCTCAGGGGCCCGTAACGGGTCGCGAAGGCCGCGCGTTGATTGTCCGCCGCATTCGTCTGTAGGGCGCGCTGGTTGTCGGCGGCGTTGTTCGCCCGCGACGTGGCGGCCTGGGTGTCGTAGCCGTATCGCTGCGTCTGGGCCGTGATGTCCTGACCGCGCCTGTTTGTGGCGTCCCCCAGATCCACGCTGTAGTAGCTCTGATTTGGGTTGTAGACGCCGGCGGCCACGCCGTACTGATCCACCAGACGACGGTCGGCGCCGGGCTGCGTCGCGATCCGGAAGAAGTCCGTCAGACGCTGCGCCTTTTCCCGGGTCGCGGCGGCCGTCGCATAGTTCGCGATGTCGCTTGCGTCCGGCGGGGCGAACATTTTCGAAATATTCCCGAAGGCCTTCGCGATGTTCGGATCATTGAATCCGTAGAGCGCATTGCGCTTGATGCTTCCCATGATGGACCTCAGTTCAGGGGGCCGTCGGGCCGAGCGGCCTCGCGCGCCTGGGCTAGTTGGACCTGGCGCTGGAGCGGTGCGCCGCGCCTTTCGATGCCGCGGCGTCGCGCCACGATTTCGAGCTCGGCGGCGAGGATGGCCGCTAGATCAAGCTGGTCCTGCCGGATCGCGGCCGGCCACGGATCGCCGGCCTCGAACACGGCCAGCAGGCCGGCGGCGGCTCCCATGCCTGGCGCGATGTCCTCAAGCGTCAGGCGATCGGCCATGTCCTTCATCACCATCGGCATGGCGTCATAGATCGCCGCCGCAGCGGCCTCGCGGGGGCCGGGGCCGGACAGCGCGAGCCGGTTGCTTCCGGCCGCCTGCACGATCACGCGCAAGCCAATGATGACATTCGCGACGGGATCGACGCCGGCCGCAGCCTTGCGGAACACGTCCGCGACGGCGGCCAGTGTCTTGTCGCTGTCGATCGGCTCGCCGCCCCCGATCATTGAAAGATCCCCCGGGGTGGGAACGGCACGACGTTGGCTCCGAGACGCTTTCGGCGCTGCTCGGCGCGGTCGGCGAGTTCGTAGGCCAGGGACGCGGAGTACGCGGCGTTATGCAACCGCCGGACATGGTCGAGAGCGTCTTCCACGTCGGTTCCGATGGCCTTGCGGCGCTCTGCCGGCTGCTCCGCCAGATAGTTGACCAGCACGGCCACCGCGGCAAAGCCGAGCTCGATGACGCTGCGCGGGCATTCCGGGGCTAGCTCGGCCTCGCACGAATGCCAGGCCTGCCCGAACATGTGCAGGAGTTCATCGCGATCCTCGTCGTCGAACATCGGGGCGGCGGCCCCCGCACGAGCTTCACGGAACAGCCGGTCGAGGGCGGGCGTCAGTCCGAAGCAGCGATGCTCCGCGGCGTACACGGCCGGTGTCAGGTGGGTGAGGATCGACTCGGCGACCTCGTGGCCTGTCGGGACGTAGCGCTTGGGGTGGTTCTGCACGGGTCGCCTCTCGATGGCTTCCCGTGCATCAAAGGGCGGATCAGATCGCCTAAACAGGCAAAATCTTCGCGGGGTTTATGCCCGAAGCGGGCGTCCGGACGGGATGTCCAGAAGGCTTTTCGGCCAGCAATTTTCTCCGGGCCTGGGCGGCGGATTCCCGGATAACGGGGAGGGTGTGGCGGCAGGGTCCGGCCCCGCCTGCCAGGCGGCGAGCACCCCGCCTCCCCGGCCCGGGTCGGCGTCCGTCGTGTCAGGAATGACGTGCGACGTCGCGCGCTGGATCAGACGGGGTGGACAAAAAGGAAAGGGCCGGAACGTCGCTGAAGGGCGCTGAACCACAAATTGACAAACCCAAACGGTCGTTTAGAATTGTCATTGTCAACGGAGCGCCTCGCATGTTTTCCTATGTGGCCTACTACCGCGTCAGCACCCGGAAGCAGTCGCTCGGCCTGGACGCACAGCGCGCCAGCGTCGAGGCCTTCGTAAGCCAGCAGGGCGGCCAGCTGGTCGGGCCGGCTTTTATCGAACAGGAGAGCGGCGGCGACAACGATCGCGCGCAGCTGCACGCGGCCATGGCCTTCGCGAAGGCCAACAACGCATGGGTGGTCGTCTCGAAGCTCGACCGCCTGTCGCGCGACGTCGAGTACATCGCCTCCTTGATGAACAAGGGCGTCCGTTTCGTGGTGGCCGAGCTCGGCCACGACGTCGACCCGTTCGTGCTGCACCTCTACGCCGCCCTGGCCGAGAAAGAGCGCAAGCTGATCTCGGAACGGACTCGCGCCGCCTTGGGGGCCATCAAGACGGGCGTCAGGGCCACAAAGAGCGGCAACCCGCTCGGGAACCCGCGCGCCGCCGAGGCGGCCGTGCTTGGGGCCGCTGCGGCGTCCGAACAGGCCAAGGAACGCCGGGCCGCGATTCTCCCCGCCATCGAAAAGTGCAAGGCCGCGGGTGCCTCGACGCTGGCCGAGATCGCCGATTGCCTGAACCGCCTCGGCCACAAGACGCCGCGCGGCGGCTCCTGGGGCCCTACGCAGGTCCGGCGCGTGCTGACGGCCTGAAGTCGACACCACGCCGCGTAGGGCGGCCTGGAAACGGAAAGGGCGCCCCGCGGCGCCCTTCGTCGTCTCTGGCCTCCCCTCGCCCGCTAGGCGGTATCGCCGGCCGGGATCACGAGCTCCTCGACCACGTCGAGAGCGTCATGAAGGACGTTCGCGATCTCGGCGGCACCGGCCGCTTGGGCTAGACGATCCTGAAGCCCAGGCGCTCCTTGGAATTCAGCAAGCGTCGCCAGCCGTGAGAACGCCAGGGCTAGGGACGGGGCGGGGTCGATCACACAATGCGCAGTCATCAGTAAACCTCCAACGCCGTTTCTAAGCGGCGTGTTTGATCCCGGGGCTAGAAATAGCCGACTGCTGGCGGCTCCTTCGCGCCTTTAGGCACATAGGCCTTGGACATCCGCGCGGAGGCCCCGGGACTTTCAAGATTTACTCCGGATCAGAGTGCAGTTCAGAGCTTTCTAGGCCCTTAATGCCACTCTAATCCGCGATCTTTTACTTGCGCAACGCAGACGTTGTCAGCCGTTGTCGCCTGCTATTCCGGACAGACTCCAGTTAATCTCTTGTACTCAGGCGAAAATGTCGTCCCGTTCTGCTCCTGACACCACCGCGACTCCCGAAATTATTTTGGCTCGATCGCCGGCAAGGCGTTCCAGGTGCTCGATGGCCTGCTGCAGCTCGCTCGCGGTCATCTCGTGCGGCTCCTTGGGCCGCCCGTCATCCGCCCGGCCGATTCCCGACTGCTTCACAAGCTCCGCCGCGGCCCGCACGCGCGTTCCGCCAGGCTGCTGCCGATCCGTCGCGATCTCGATGAGCGTCTGGACGCCGACCTCGGCCCCTTCGCTCTCCAGGCGCTTCCGGGCCTGTAGCCGGACCTCGGCCAGCACCCCGGGCTTTTGCAGGTTCGCGCTGGCGCGCTGCGCTGGCGACCCGTAGCCCGCCATGCGGGCCGAGTACGCCCCGTCTCCCGTGGCCGCGTAGTGCTTGGCGAACGTTCGCTCTTGCGCCGTCAGGCGCCCTTTAGGATCCGGCATCCGCGAAGGCCTTCGAATTCGTTTCGGATACAGAACGATTGCAGGTTCCGTAACTCCGCGCAAGTCACGCCAGAACTTCGGCCCTTGCCCCATGCTGTGATCAAATCCTGGTCCCCTTTCGTAGACGGGGGCGGCAGCGGAGCGGTCGGCGGGAGTAGCCGCCCCGTCCGAAGGACAGTTACTTTCGTTTGTAAAATCAATGACTTAGCCGGGGTACTCCCGTGGCTACTTTCGTAAGGTACTTTCGCCAGCAAAATCAAACACTTAGGACGGCTACTTTCGTACTCCCGCGTACTCCCGTCCTTTACTCCCGTTTTTTACTCCCGCGGTTACTCCCGTTGAGATCGCAGCGGTTTTCAGTCGAATAGACCGGCCTCGCATTGGACATCTTGTCCGCTGATGTCGACCACGCGAAAGCCGCGGCGGTTGCGTCCTGCGTCGAACTTTTCCATGCGGATCACGCCCGACGCTTTCCAGTGATCCAGGAGGCCCTGGGCTTCGTCACGGACGAGCCCGAAGTCCTGCATCATGCGGCGCAGCGCCTGGCGCTCTCCCGTGTTGTGGTGCTCGGCCCATGGCCGCCCCGCCTTCCAGGCAGCATCCATCTCCTTCAGGATGGCCGCCGCCTGGTCGGCTCCCGCGGTCTTAGCTCCGGCCTCGACACGCGTCGGGATCAGCGACGACAGCACGCCGCCGTTCGCCCACACCTTCTCGAAGCGGTAATCCTCGTGCCAATTGTCGGGCGCGTCTTTCTGCTTCTCGCAAGTCAGGCGGCCAACGGTCGCCCCTTTCTTGCGGTCCAGCTTGAACACGAAGTCGCCGGCTCCCAGTAGGACGGACGAGCCCCGCATTTGGCCTTCGCGGTTTGCGTGGTGCACCCCCATGACGCAGCAGCCGAACTCCTCCTTCAGGACGTCGCAGGCCCGAACGAACAGCGTCATCTCCTTTTGGAGGTTTTCGTCGGCGCCGGGCATGGCGCGGCTAACCGTGTCGACCACGATGAGCACCACGCCCGCCGGATCCGCCACGCGCTCGCGGATAGTGTCGGCCAAGGCCCGAACCTGGTCGGCCTCCATCATGTTCACGCCCTCAGGAATGAGCACGAAGCGGTCCTGCTGGTCGGACGGGGTCTTATGGTAGTCGAGCCAAGTCTGAAGGCGCGCCTTGAACCCTTGCGAACCCTCCCCAGCCAGGTAGACAACCGTCCCGCCCGGACGCGAGCGGATTGCGTGGCCATGCCAGGAACCACGGCCGAGGGCGATATGAAGCGCCTGGTCGAGCGCAATGAAGCTCTTGCCCGTCCCTGGGTCGCCATAGAGGAAGCCGACCGATTGCTCGGGGATATGCCGATCGATCATGAAAACCGGGTCGGGCCGGCTCAGGATGTCGGCGATGCTCAGCGTCTTGAACCGTCTTGCGGTGCGCGTGGCCGGCGGGTCTTCCGGGAAGAGCGGCGCGCGTCGGGTGGCCTCGGCCGCCTCTGCGTCAAACCAAACCTCGGCCCGGTCGAAGTCTGAGTGCTTGTCGGCGACCTCATAAATCCAGGGCGCGCCGACCTTGTAGGGCGGCTTCATCCTGGCCCAGTCCCCTGCCGCCATGTCGAAGTTGGGCGCGCCCTCGCGCCAGCGCTCGCACCACGACCACCACAGGTCAAAGGCCTCGGCCGCCTGCTCTGGTGGAAAGGCCGCTCGGATGGCGTAGCCGTACTTCACATAGCTGTCCCGGGTCGGGAACAGGGCCGACGTATTAGGGGTCGCCTCCACCGCGCGCCGGATCATGTCGGGATCGCCGCGCAGCGTCTCCTGCGGCGGGGCGTCCTCGGCGGCCGCGCTCTCCCGGATCAGCTTCGCCTTCGGGAGTTTGCGCTCGAGGACGTGCAAAAGCTCGTGCACGGCGTCCGCTGAAGCCACCGGCAAGGCCTCCAGCGGTTGCAGTCGGCTCGTCCAGCGGTACGGCTGCCGTGTGGCCGGGTGGATGCCGGACGCGACTGCCTGGCGGCCTTCGGACAGGATCTCCACTCGGTCGCTCAACGTGCCGCGCTCGTTGAGATCTCCGAACTCGACGCGCGTGTACCGCACCTCATCGGCTACCCGGACGACGTAGAGAGCCTTCGGCGCATTGCCGATCCGGACCGGGGGCGCGCCGAACAGCTTTGCGACCTCATGGGCCGAGATCTCGGCCGCCTCAGGGTCGCGGGTGTCGGCATCGATCCCGAGCAACCACGTTCCGTCGGCCTGGCGCCCTGTCTTGATCCCGACCCCGGCTCCCATGTCGAACCACCGATCCAGGTCCGCTTCGGTGGACTCGTGCTTGACCCATCCGAAAGACCGCCAGAGTCCATCCTCGCCGCGGATGCCGACTGCCTTACCGCGACATCCCGGGTTCTTGCTCAGGCTGGAGTTGGGAGAGAGCTCGGCGTCGGGCGGAACGATCGGCACAAGGCGCCGGTAGCCCATATCGAACAGCACGCGGAACGGGTTTTGCGGCGGCTCGGGTTTCGGCGCCGGGGTGGAGACCGCCTCCAGGAGGCGGCGGCCGCACTCATCGCCTAGTTGCTCGCGACCTTCATGCCGCGATATATTGGGGTCATCCATCAGACAGTTCCCTTCCGGGCCGGATCACGTTGCGAGCGTGGTCCGGCCCTCTCTTATTTGACCACCGTCAGGTGGCCGTATTTGCTGGGGGTCGGGCCGGCTTCGGCGCGCACTGGCGCTTGCTCGGCCTCGAGGCGGTCGAGGTAGTCGCTGATACTTTCGACCACGATGAACAGGGGGCCGCCCTTGGTCTGCCGGATGGCCTTCAGCACGCCGGCGGACACGAGGCGGCGAATGTAGCCGCTGCTGTAACAGAGGATCTCGCCGGCCATCGCCGGCGACACGAAGGCGCGCTCGCGCCAGTGCAAGAGTTGGGGTTCGGGCATTGGTGCGGTCTCCTCCGGACGAGGCTAGGCGCTTGGCGGACGCGTAAACAGGCGGCGCGGCGTGCGGGTTTTTGCCAGCTACGCCGAAGCGGCGCGGCCTTCTGTCAGGGCCGCCTGGCGCGCCTCGTTCCACTGTGCGTCCAGCTCGCCGCAGATGTTCAGGAGCTCGTCCAGATCGCGGTACAGGGCGCGGGTGTCGATGTTGGCGCCGGGGGCCGACGCGGTCAGAAGTCGAGACGTTACGCCGCGGACGAAGGCCAGCAGGTCGCCGCTGCTCCAGGCTGTTCGGGTCTGAGCCAGAAGCCTGTCTTCGATCCGCTTGCACGCATGGCCGACTTGTTCAGCAGGCAGACGGTGCCGGAGGCCAAGAAATTTGGCCGTTGCCTTGCGGGCTTCGGTCAGAGTCGCAGCGGGGTCGCGTCGTCGCTCATCTTCGAAGCGGGCCCGAACTATGAGGTCGCTGAACGTTGTCGCTGGCCGACCGGGACGCTTCCGCCTCTTGTCCTGCAGAACCCGCTCGTAGCCGCGAACCATGTGCTGCAGGGCGCGCAACGTGCGTTCGTGACGATTGATACCGACCGGCGCGGCATCAACCTCGCCCAGGATCCTTTCGATCAGGGTCGCCGGCTTGCTCACGGCGCCGCCCCGATCCAAGCCCGGACGTCCTCGACGCGGTAGCGCGGCCGGCCCTCGACGGCCGTAACGCGAGGCCCGCGGCCTTCCTTGCCGGCGGCCCAATTCCGCAAAGCCCGCTCCGTGTAGCCGGACACGGCGGAGACCTGCGCGCAGGTAAGCAGTGCGTCCGGTGGCAGGATGCGAAGGTCAGGGATCGACTTGGATTTCATGTTTACCTCGGTAGGCTGTGCCTCTCTGTGAAGCAGAATAGGCCTCCCTTCCGAAAGCAAACAAGATTTACGGACCCTCCCGCGAGCTAGAAACCAAGTACATCCGCCATACGTTTGCCATACGTGCCCCGATCCTTCACGCTGACGCTACAATGACTTGGACATGCTCGGCCCAACGCTCGAAAATTTTTCGAAGTTCTGCCAAGGCTGAGTCTCGGTTGTAGATCCGCACCAGATCTTCGCGGGCGTGGCCGAGTGCGAGTTCGGCAAGGTCGGTTTCGACGCCGAGGCGCGAGAGGCCCGTGCGGAACGTGCGGCGGAGGTCATGCAGGTCGAAGCTGACGCCAGACTTCTTTTCCAGGCCGGCGACAAGCTGTGTCCACCCGCCGATGACGCCGCCCGACCGCGGCGAGGCGAACACCAGATCCGGATCACGCGCGTCAACCGGGCAGGCCTCGAGGTGGGCGGCGAGGGCCGGCGCGATCGGCACGTAATGCTCGCGCCCCTGCTTCACGAACACGGCCGGAAACTCAATGACGTCGCCGGCGATCATGGAACGGCGCAGGCCGGCCCCCTCCCCTCGCCTGCAACCGGTCAGGATCAGGAAGCGCACGAGGCGGCCGAAGTTCGTGGTCGGATCCGCCGCGCGCCAGACGCTTGCCAACTCCTGGTCGGAGAGGGCCCGGCCGTGCTGCGCCTTCGCCACCCGGTCCGCGCGCGTCGCGCGCTGCTTCCGGTAGCCCGCCAGCGGGTTCTGTTCGATCACCTTGGCCTTCGTCACAGCGAAGGCCAAGAACGCCCGCACGCGCGACCGGAAGTCCTGCGCCGCCCCAGCCTTCCCGGCGCTCTCCAGGCGCTCGATGATACCGGCCAGGTCCGCCCCTTTGAGCTCTGCGATGTCGGCCTGCATATGCTTCACAAGGCGCGACCGGAGGCCAGACATCACCACCTTGGCGTTCACGTACTGGCGCCGGTTCAGATCGCGCTCGTAGGCGTCGAGCACGTCCGCCAGCTTCGACTTCTCCCGCCGCTTCTGTTCGGCGCGCTCGGCCGCCGGGTCGACGCCCGACGCCACGCGCCCCAGGAGCACGCGCGCGGCGTTGCGAGCCTCGGCCGTCGTCTTGAACGCCTCGGCGGGGCCGACCTTCAGCTTCTTCGAATTGGCCGCGCGCCCGGCGCCGGCCGGGCGATAGCTGACGATGAAGGTCCGGCTCTTCTCACCTATCCGGATCCCGAACCCGGTCAGTTCCGTATCCCATAGGATGACCTCGCTTCGGCCCTCGGGTAGACTGGCCTTGGCGATCGCGGAGTCGGTCAGCTTGATGCGAGGCATAGAGGATCCGAGGGAGTGGTGAACTGTCAGGCGCTCTGTCGGTAGCACATCGGCAGCACGAATCGCCAGACACAGGTGCACTCACGTTCCGCTTGGTTCCGCATTTTTCCGTTGCTCGGCCTAGGGTTTCCCTCCGCCATTCCGCTTCGTTCCGCTTGGTTCATCCGGCCCGAGGTATTTGGTAAGGGAGAGGTCGAGAGTTCAATCCTCTCCGGCAGCACCAGCAATTCCCTTGAGAAAGCAAGAACTCGTTGTAAGACAAGGGTTTCAGGCCGCCCCACTTGTACACAAGGGCGGTACACATGGCGTTCCGAATGGCATCCCCCGTCCAAGACCCTCAATCCCGAATCTGGTACCTCCGTGTCCGTGTTCCGACCGATCTGGTGAAGAAGGTTCGCGGTCAGAGCGTCAGTCTCCCCGTGGGCGAGGAAAGCGTTACAGCCAAGATCGGGGACGTTGTCCGGATATCCCTTCGCACCCGTGAGCCCAAGGAAGCCAAGGCTCGGTTTCTCACGGTCAGCGGGGCTCTGTGTACGTTCTGGGACTCTGTGAGAGCTGGACCGAAGCCGCTGAACCATAGGCAGCGAGTAGCCTTGGCAGGTGAGCTTTACCGGGAGTTCGTGGGGAAGCACGAGGACGACCCGGCTGCCCCTGAGGTCTGGGACTTGATACGGGAGGTCAATGCCAAACACCTGGTCATGGATGCCGAGGCCCGTGACGCTCAGGCTGGGGCTTTAGGCCGTGCGTTGATGATCGGCCAAGTGGCAAGGTTGGAAGCCTCTCTGAATCGCAGATTTGGAAGGCGCGTTGATCAGCTACTCAGCGCGAAGGGTATCGTCACGGATCAGGAGAGTCGTAGTGCGGTCCTGTTCCAAGTAGCTAAGGCGCTGGACGATGCAGCGGCCAACCTCAAGCGCAAGGCTGAGGGTGACTACTCCACTGATCCTAAGGCTGCGCGTTTCCCTGAGTTTGTCCCTGAGGGCTCAACCAAGGCGGAAGCTCTCACACTCGACGGGCTGTTTGAGCTTTGGGTCACACAGGCACAGCAGACCAAGGCAGCCTCAGCGGCGACCGTTCGGCGTTACCGGTCCGTGTTCAACACCTTCGGGGCATACGTGAAGGGCAAGCTCGCCAGTGCCATCAGCCCCGACGACATGATTGCGTACAAGGAGCACAGGCTTGCGGCTGGAACTCAGGCCAAGACCTTCAAGGACGCTGATCTGGCAGCTTTGAAATCCGTGTTTGGCTGGGCTCATGCCAACCGTAAGATTCCGGCTAACCCCGCCGCTGATGTCACGATCAAGGTACCTAAGAAGAAGGTGGAGCGGGAACATGGGTTCACTGAGGTCGAGGCTGATGCGATCCTGAGCGCAGCCCTGACGTACACGCGGACGGGCAAAGAGAGCGAGTTTTTGGCGAAGGCTAAGCGCTGGGTCCCTTGGATATGTGCCCTGAGTGGTGCTCGGGTCACTGAGGTTACGTCACTCACCAAAGCTGACTTTAGGACTGAGAGGGGAGTGTACAGCTTCAGGGTCTTTCAGGGCTCGAAGAATGGGACCTATCGGGACGTACCGGTTCACGCCCAGCTTCTGGCTATGGGCATCCGTGAGTTTGTGGCTGAGTCTGCTTCTGGTCCGCTTTTCTATGACGCCGAGGCTAGCGGGGAGCGAGGGGCCGAGTCTCAGTCAGGCAAGCTCAGGCTGTGGGTACGATCCATCATCAGCGACAAACAGGTTCAGCCGAACCATGGTTGGCGGCACAGGTTCACGACAATAGCGCGGGAAGTCGGCATGGACTTGGAAAAGCGAGAGTACATCGTGGGTCATACGATGAAGGACGTGGGTGCTCGGTACGGCGATATGGCTGGGTTGAAGGACGAACTTGACAAGCTGCCATGGTATCAGGTCGGGGCTGCACCAATCGGGGTTGGCTAGGGCATTAGTCAGCTGAAAGCTCAGCCCTCCGCCTCAGCCTTGGCTAGCTCTTCAAGCAGTAGCAGAAGCTGGGTAGGCACAGGCTCATCGATTACCTCAGCCCAGGCACGCCTAAGCTCAGCTTCATAGTCAGCCACGAGCTTAGCTGTTGGCTCAGGCCTTGGCTCATCAGGAACGCTTGTACTCATCTCTGGGCTGGCCTCAGCCGGGTACGAAAGGGCACCAACAGGTTCCACGTACGGGACCGACCACAATGGACCAAGCCTCGGAAGGCAGCCTAGGAAGCTCACAGTCGGCCTTCCGCTGTTGCACCGAGCCCCAACCTACCGACAGAACGAGAAGGCCTGTGTACCGCCTCCGCAGGGCCTTGTAGAGCCTTCCTGTTTGGGATGATGCAGAGCGGGACAGCTCAAAGAAAAAATAGCGATACATTATTTTGTACCGCTAACGCTAAGGCTGATCCCATTACTGAGCCGTGTCATACAGTAGCTGTTGCTATCGCTAAGCCTCTAATGTGTGATACTCATTATCATCAACAATGACTGCACTACCTAGGTCATACTGATGTTGTGCAACAGTGTTTACCTGGTGGTACTATAGTGTTTAACTGGGGCATAGGTTCGTGAGGTGGTGTTTATTGTTCTTGATCTTTTTCGCCTGATCCGGATGAGCCCAAGCCATTCCTCCTTGAGCAACGTAGCTTCACTCACGATAGCCTCTCCCTGACTCACAGAGCCCATACAGCGGCATTGCGGTGTTCCGGCTAGGGTGGGACCAGAGAGCAGCAGAACGGGGCTGTACGGCATTCCCTGCGTCAGCAGGAGGGTACAGCAACGGGCTATGCAGGGCTGAGCAGCAGGACAGAAACCCCGAGAGACGGATCAGCGATCTACCTTGCTCAAGGCGAGTGCTTCGGCAGGGGTTCAGCCTTAGGCACAGCGTCAGGGATAGCCCGAGTCGTAGTGCTAACAAAATACACGAAGGACAATCATACCCTCAGCTCAACCTAAGGTTATTCTGTTCATATGCATCAGTCATCAATCATAATGTCATTGAACCTGGTGGACCCGACGTTGAGCAACAGTGTTTAACCAAGAGTATAACCTATATGTCAGCCAGGGGTAGGGTTCAAGTGAGGGTGTTTATCTGATCCCTAATGATATACATATGTATTACCTATGTATTGCTATATAGTAATAATTATTATATGTTGTACTAATGTTATACGTATTGTTATACCTATGTTAAACAGGGGCTCTCCTTCGTAGAGGTGTACCTTTTTGCTCCGCCCCTATTCTCGGGCGTGTGTGGTTATTGGATAGGGCAGCGTCCAACCTCCCCAAACGCTCGGGAAGCCCAAGGGAATTCCTCAAGTTACGCCTCTGTGTATGTCCGCTACGCTGGCGTCTAACGCTAGGATATGCAAGGGAATTAAAAATACCCACACACAAGGGCTAACGTTAGAGCTAAGCTTTGAGCTGATCGAATGGATCACCGTATCCTAGTGCCATTTAGTTTATCCCACATGCATCCTGCTATGCCCATCCCTAATCTTACACATACAGCACTTTCCCGGCCCTCAGAGGCACCGTAGAAGCCCAACACGCCCAGCCCGCACCGTCACAGGTCGGACCCTCGCCTTGCCTGTGTACGGCATTCTCTGTAGCTCCTAGGGGCTATTCCGTTCTGCTGGTCAGCAATCCGTAAGCAATCCAAGCTGAACGTCCAGCTTCTCAGGTGAGACAGAGGGTCTAGCAGTATATGCTAGGGTCAACGCTCCAACGCGTAGTATGTGCCTGAAAACTCTGATAGAATTAAATGAGGCACCCGATCATCAGCGGCAGCCGCGAGTTCTTCGGCAGCTAGACCGATTGGCGTCGAACGTTCGACATCCTGAAGCCAGCGGTCCGGATAGTACCTAGCGTAATTACCGAGTATAAACAGAGCTGTATAGTAATATCCGAATTCGTTGAGCGGCTTCTTTTCTGGGTAGAACCAAGTTTCCTTTGTGTCGATTGTGATCGCGTTCGGCAACTCGACAACAATCCGGAAATTCTCGCCATACGTGATTGTCAACGCGCACCCGCTATCATATTCGCGCACCTCCAAGCATTCGTAGTCACTGGGCCTGAAAGCGATCGACCCATAGAACTTACTCAGAAGATTCGACTCGGTGGGATGAATCACGATCGTGATCTGATGCCTTTTCAAAGCGTCTCGGAATTCCCCCTGAACCGTGGTTCGTATGAACCCAAATGGAATACCGTGGTCTCCCAAAAACGAACTCATAGCGGGGATGCAGCGACAACATTCCAGGAACGAGATACCGGATTTGGGCAGTGGTGAAAGGGGCTCGTCGTTGCTCTGCAACAGAAGATGAAACCCTGTCACATGGTTTAGTGCCCGATGCTCCACGTATTTTCCGCCTAGAGGCGCTTCCCGCGCCGACCTGTGCCAGAGCTCAAAAGTCCCGAATGGCTGATTTTCCTTATTTCTGCTAGGAATTGCATAGAGCGCTGCTGCCGCTTTTTGCAACTCTATCTCAAGGCTACTCGATCGCTGTACGAAGTTCAGTCCGTGATGTCGATGCTGCTCCCTCGCTCGATCTAAACTGCTATTGCCGTCCTGCTTAAGCAGAATTTCTGCCAAAGCTAAGCTCATTATGGAATAGTACTGGAGTACCGGCTTTGTTGCGACTGTAACCGCGAGTGATGCATCTCTGTACTCCTTGGCTTGCCTCAAGCAGTATCTGATCTGTTCCGCTTGCTTTCCGGCATTTTGTCGGTGCTTGCGTGGAATGCGATGTCGCTCACATATGAGGTCGGTCACCATCGAGATGTTCTGATATTTGGCTAGTGCATTCCATCCATGCCGCCCAAGCTCGATTGAACGTAATGCCGAAAAACGTTGGACAGTCACTTAATCACCTTCTGGTTCGCAAGCAGTGGAATTGTATCGAAGACAACGCCCCACATTGGGCCAAATCAGTTTGGAAGAGACTACAAGCGATCTAGCACTCGTTTAACTGTTGCGGCTACCCAATCCCCACCTCTAGGCGTCTTGTACCCAAGGCCATTCAAAGCCCCAGCGATGTCCCTCAGGCTCTTCCCCGCGTCTCGCATGGGCCTGACCACGCCCTCTAGCTTCCGGGCCTCCTGTGTAGCTGTCTGAGCCCGTACGGTGTTGCGGCGCATCGTAGCGTCCCTCAGCCCGCCCAGCTTGGTCCCTCGTGCCTTGGCAGCCTGTAGAGCGTTCTTCGTCCTAGCCGAGATGAAGTCCCGTTCCTGCTCAGCCAAAGCCGCATAGATATGCAGAGCGAACTTGTCAGCCTGAGGCATAGAGGCAACCTTTAGCTGGACTTTAGGGTCATCCATAAGGGTTGAGATGAAGGATACCCTTCGGGATAACCGGTCTAGCTTGGCTACCAGAAGCTCAGCCCCCTTGTGCCTCCTGACCATATCCAGAGCCTTAGCCAGCTCAGGACGCTCATTGTCAGCACCACTCTCAATCTCAGTGAACTCAGCTAGGACCTCATACGGAACCTCAGTGTAAGCCTCTAGGAACAAGGCAATGTCCCGCTGCTGAGCCTCAAGCCCCAACCCTGACTTGCCCTGGTCCTTGGTGCTGACCCGGAGATACACAACGTAACGCTTCATGACCTGTGATCCCTTGTGCATGTGACAGCAGGGAATCAGGGCGCGTACGCTTTGTCAACGGACGTTGTGACTGTTACAGTCGTAATCAACTGGCCCGAGCGTCACCGGCTGAGGGAAAAGGAACAGCCCAGCCAACAATGTTTCGCCCCTGTCCTTTTTGTCTCACCGGCTCTCAAAGGCTGGAGCACCCTAGACGGGGGAAGAACACAAGCGTTTTCCCCTCCTAGAGGAAACACTATTTTCCACTATTTTTCTAAAGGGGCACCCCATAATGCTTACAATAGTGCAACGACTACACTAGTGACTCTTGTTATCCCTCTACATTCAGCTACACAGTCAAGGCACAGGTGAGTTGCCGAAGCGTTTTTCCAACGGCTGGACCTCTTGCTTAACTGGAATGGGGCTGAGTGTAATGTCTGTTGAAGTGTGGGTATGCAGCTATAACTTCATCATTGAATGGACTAAGGGCGGGCTATACCTGAAGATTGGGGAAAAGGGATTGGTTCTTCGCTAGGCAGAAGGCTAAGCCTAGGACTAAGGAAGCGGCTGAGCTTAGGGCCTAGCTGATAGACTCAGGGGAGGGCTGACCTAGGTTGCCCCTCCCTTGTCACTCCTTGGGATAAGTCCAACTCTCGCCGGGAGGGGGAGGATACTGAAAGACGAGAACAGGGAAGGGAACCTTACCCCTAAATATGTTCGCAAATCCGTTCCTGATTATGTGCTGCTCTTCCTCGACCAAGGCATGACCCTGAGGTGCATATATACCCCTCTCAATGTCCGCCTTACTAAAGTTGAATCCAAGATATTCAGAAATCGAAAACAAAAGCGATACCAACTTCGGTATTTGCTCGCCCTGCCAAGCATCTCTGTTGAGAGCTTGCTTCTCTTTGTCCCCAAAATGAGCCAGTAGATCATTCCACTCGTTTCGGATCGCTACCAACTTTGGCTTGGAGCCATAGAAAGTGATGGGAATGGCATTCAGAGCATCAACGTGTTTCGGAGCTAAGCGAGAAGCCCGGGTGGCCATTAAATCCTCGAACACGCGCATCTGCCGTGACCGGGCCTCAGAACGGCGCTCAACATACTTCTGAACTTGCACTGCAACGACAGGCCCAATGAGGGTAGCAAGCACAATGGCTGCGTCAGAAAGCCTGAAAAGAGCGTCGTCAGCCATCACAAGAGTCCCGTCGAATCAGTGCTGCAAGGACATTAGCCCGAGCCGGAAGCCACAACGTTTGGGACTTCCGTTATCCACAACGGCAAGCAGGATGAGGCTGCTTGAGGCATGACCACGAGGAAACGGCGGTTGCCCCTCCCCCTTGCCTCTTTGACACCGGACTTGTACACAAAGTCAGACAAGCGACCTGAAAAACCCTTGTTTTCTCAATGGTTAGCTGCTGGAAAAGCTGAGTTCAATCCTCTCCGGCAGCACCAGCTAACGTATTGCCCCTTCAACGATTTTTTCTGCCCGAGAGGGAGCGCTCTACGCCGGAGTGCGGCGCCGGCAGCACCAGCCCTTTCACCGGAAAGCGAGACGCAGCTTGGGTTGCGGGCCCCGCTTCGGTGCCCGGCGGTGGTGCACGGGGCCCTCTCCACGCCTCGTCCGACCAAGCACCCCAAGGACCGGCGTCCACTGGTAACGCAGGCGCGCGCCCGGCCGGCTGCGCCCGCTGATCGGCATGCGCGAGGAGAAGCGCAGCCTGCGCCACGGGCCCCGCACAGCCAAAAGGCTGCACGCCGAAGCGCACGCCGGGCTGGAGGCGGCCTTTCAGGCGGCCTGGGCCACGCGGAGCCCCCGCGTGGCGCGGCGGTCCGTACGGAATTGAACTAAATCAGCTCGGCGCCGCGACGCCGAGCGGACCCTGTCGCTTCCGAGGCCCGCTCGGCATTCAGTTCATGCGCTCTATCGCGACCTCCACCACGACCCCGTCCTGCACTTTCGCCCGTCCCGAGCGGCCCATGAACTGACGCCAGCTTTGGGCCGAAGTGGTGAACCGCCAATATTCGGGGCCCACCTGCGTGACCGAGATGGGTCGCTGGATCTGAGCGGCGACGTCCGGCGTCACGGCGATCGGGCGCCCGTCCGCGCCCGACCCCATGGCCACCAAGTACGCAGCTTCCCTCATTGCGGCCCGGACGGCCTCAGCGTTCTGGTGACCAATGCGGCGTTCGAGGGCCATGAGTTCGTCCAGCGCGATCGTGCGGTTCGGGTTCCGCCGGATCTCGTTTGCCGCTGCGCTCGCGCGTCGCGACGCCTTCCACGTTTCGTATGCAGCGAAGCTGGACACGGGCCAGAGCAAGAGCGTGAGGAGGCCGACCCCAAGCAGGGCGGCGGCCCTCTTCCGTGCGGTCCAGCGTCTCCGCCTGGCGGTTTCCATTTCCCCTTCCAGCAACCGTCGGCCGGGACCGACGGCGCAATTCGCGAAGCCGATGACGAGGTAAGCGGAAACGAGAACAGTCAGCAAAGGCAGGCTCCGTGGGCGCTTCGTGAATCGCCAGTCTAGCGCCCTCGATCCGCCGCGCCATGCGGAATGCCTCCGTAACGTAGCGGGGTATGCAAGCCGGTGAGGCGGCTATGGACCGGGCTGGCGTACAGGCCGCTGGGAAGCCCCCCTGAGCGCGCAAAAGGTCCGTCCTTCTCCGAGAAGCCACGGAACCGCGCCAAAGCGAGCGGCTCGGTGCGCCACCGTCGTCGACTGCTCAGCGAGCAAGTCTTGGCGCCTGCCTGAAAGTGCGCTGGACTGCCGAGCTCGGGCTTGGACCCTGGCCGCGGGCATGTCTCAATCGGGCGCGAATTCGCTAAGCCTTGTTCCGATCCGTCGCCGCCATCGGCGCCACCTTGCGCGGGCTCTTAAATAAAGCGCCGTCCATGGTGGAAGAAGCTTCATCCTCTCAGCCTCCAACGTTAAGCAACTCTCACGATTAACTCTGCCATCGCGCAGCTCTGAAACTCGCACGAAAGTGGTGCGGCTGGCCGGAACACGCACCCAGCTTCGGCGTTCCCACTGCACTGCTCTGCGGAGCGCATGGCAGCAAGGAGAAGGGCCAGCTCACCACGCCCTCGAGGCGAGTAGCCCTTCTCCTTTTTGCAATCGTCTCATCGCAACAGATGGGCGCCGCGCCGGCGCGGGCGCTCGTCGACGCCAACAGCACGCCGGCGCATCGGTGAACCCCAAAGCGCCCGATCGTCGTAGCAGAAGGAAGGTCCGGTGACGGACCACCGATCGGCTGCGGACAGCCCTAGAAAAATGGGCCGCCTCTTTTGGGAGGCGGCCCGATTACCGAGTGGGGCACATTCTCGGTATGGATTCTCAGTCCGCCACCTCAACGCTCCAGCTTGCCCCTTGTTCCCGGGGCGCCGGACAAACTCGCTGACCGACCGTTTGCACTTACTCTCAGTCGCAGCGCCGCACGCGACGGATGCGCACGTTCCCCCAATCATCCTCGCTGCGGATGGTGATCCAGCGGCACCCCCGATTGCCGTAATCATCTTCCCAACGACGCTGGCGCCAGTCTCGGCGGTAGCCATCCTCGTGGCGCCAGCCGCCTCTGTCCCAATCGCCTCCCCTGTCCCAGTCCTGCGCGAGCGCGGCGGTGGCCCCGGCGAGAGTTCCGAGCGCCGCGAGCGGAACGATGAGCTTCTTCATTGCCAGTCTCCAACTGTCGTCGTCCCCGCAGAACGTCGCCCGAGGACGCCAAGTTCCGGGCTGCAGGAAGCTCGGACTGGGGTAGACGAAGCGGCGCAAGGCGTGGCGGCATCCCGTGGGTTGTCTGCTGCCGGGCGGACCCGACCAGTCCCCTGAAGCGGGCCGAAGCGCCGCTGTTCCCTTCCACGCGACGGAAGGTCTGAACGTCGGCCGGCCTTCACACTCGGTATTCTCCCGAGCTCTACTGCGGCTTCCTGCGGCGGCCCGGGCCGCGGCCCGGTGGGCTACCCGGTCGCGTGCTCGCCGCAGGTCTTGTGCGTCCGGAGATCAGGCTCGGGCGTCGCCGTCACGGCGCCACGCAGAACATCCGATATACGGATGATGGTGGTTAGCTAGACATCGCCGCCCGTGAGCGGACGGCCAGAGCGCCGGCCCGTTGCGTCTTGGTGTGACAGACTGGTCGGTTCCCTTCGGAGCGATGGCGGGAACTGAGTCCCGTCCTGATCTTGGGCGATCTCTAGGGGCACATGATGCAAGCGCAAGGCCTTCGACACGCACGAAAGCCCCACAGCGCAGTGCTGCGGGGCTTCGTATTCCCGTCCATGCGGACGCGCCGGTATCAGACAGACCTGTAGAGCGCGCGCTCGCGTGCGATTTCGTCCGTCGTGTAGGCCGGCGCCGACGGATCGAAGGCCCGCCAGCCGCCCTGCTCGTAAGCCGCCCGCCGCGCGTTCACGTCGACCGACCTGTGGCGCTGCAGGATGGCCTGGGCTTCGCTGGCCCGCGCATCCTCCACCCGGGCGGTGACCAGGGCCCCGCCGCGCCGAACGCCTTCAGCGTAGGTGTGGGCGTCGCGCTCGGGCACGCCCGCGTCAGTCAACGCTCCGACCAATCCGCCCGCGGCGCCGCCCACAGCAGCGCCGGCGAGCGCGCCAGCGGCAGTCGAAGCCAGCCAGCCGGCGGCGACGACGGGGCCAAGTCCCGGAATGGCGAGCATGCCGAGGCCCGCCAGAAGGCCGCCTGCCCCTCCGAGGGCGGCTCCGATGCCCGCGCCCTTGCCCGCGTCGTCGGCCGCGTCGGAGGCGTCACCGCCCCGGTGCCACTTCTCCGTGTTGTTCGCGACCAGGCTCACGTCGGAATGCGGAAAGCCGGCGGCCTCCAAGGCGCTCACGGCGGCCGAGGCTTCGGTGTAGCTGTCGTAAAGAGCCGAAACGGTCTTCGTCATCGTCGTTCTCCTCCAGATCGGCGCTTACTTGGCGACCACGTTGCCCTGGTAATCGAGGCCCACGTCCATGGACTTCCCGCCCTTCGACGCCTTGCCGCGCCAGACGCCGTCCTTGTCCTTCGCCAGGTTCTTCACGTCGGAATAGCCAGCCGCCTCGATGCGCGACTTCGCCTGCCCTTCGGTGAAGCTGTTGGCGCCGGCGGCCGGAGCGCCGGGATTGTTGCCCTTATTCGTCGAGACGGCGGGCGTGCTCGGGTTGTGATTGGCGGGCGGCGAAGCCGATTGCGCCATGGCGGCGCCCGCAGTGAACACCAGCACGCTTGCGGCGAGGATATGCTTCATCGAATGGCTCCCTGAACGGTTCGAATGCGCCAAGAACGTCCTCCCGATCGCAACCGTTCCGGTCTCTTCGTTGATCTCTTGCGTATTTCGCCGCGGCGTAAACCCCGAAGCTGTCGCCGTTTTAGTTAACTCACCACCGGTTTCACGGCCGCCCGCGTCGCAGGCTTGCCAGGAGAGCTTCGCGGTTGGCTGCTGATACTGCGACGGGCGGCCCGTTCAGCCCGCCAAAGGACACAGGGTTCGAACGCGATATCCGCGCTTGCCGCTGCAAAGCCCCGGGGGAACCCATCGCATCGGCGCATTTGTGGGCCCGGGCGCACACCTGGAGGAATCCCCCTGGTCATTCGAACCAACACATCGCTGCTGATCGGTTTGATCGAGCGCAAAGATATTCGGGATCGATAGCGTTCGAATCGGCGGCCCCGGCCGTTTCAGAATCCACCGCCACGCATCAATTCCGCCCGGGCGACTGTTTCGCGGCGTACCGGCAACACAGGAACACGAGGGTCGCTTGGCCCGTTGCGCACGGGACCGTAGCGCAGGGAGGCCTCAAGTGCAGCCGGAAGTCGCCGGGCTGAAGGAACTCATCGACCCATGGATGCGCACGATTTCGGCGTGCATCGAAGCGGCCGGCGTCGGTCTCATGGTCCTGGGCGCCGTGATCGCGACGGTCTCGTTCCTATATGTGGGGCTGTTCACGGCAGGATGGCCCGATGCGTTCCGGCGCTACCGGGCGAACCTCGGCCGGGCGATCCTGCTCGGCCTGGAGTTGCTGGTCGCCGCGGACATCATCGGCACCGTGGCCGTCACTCCGTCGTTCCAGAACCTGGAGATCCTCGGGCTCATCGTCTTGATCCGAACCTTCCTGAGCTTCTCGCTCGAAGTCGAGATCGAGGGTCGCTGGCCTTGGCGCAAGGCCGCCGAAACGCCCACCAAAACCGACGAGCTGTAGGAAGCGGGAGAGCCGCGCCGAGATCGGGGCGTCGCCGGCGAACCCGAGCGCCCGCTTCGATTTCCCGGCCCGAGCGGCCGGGCGGCCTCGTCCAGGAGGCGCCGGTTGCGGAGCGGGTCTTCCACCCATCGAAACAAACCCGGCTCGCGTGCGTTATCGGCCCAAGGGCCAGGGCGGGCGCCATGAGCGGTTCAGGGTACCATGTTGCACAAGCGTTATCGCGAGCTCGCGGAGCGATGTCTCCAGCGCGTCAATCTCATGGAGGATGATGGAGACAAGGCCATGCTGCTGCGCATGGCCCAGACCTGGCTTCGCCTGGCGCGCCGCGAGGAGCAGGGCGACGGGGGCCACCGGGTTCCGGACGCGGAGGGGCTGCCAACGGTCCTGCACGATCCCGAGAAGCGCTGAATCCCAGGCTGCGGGGCGCCCGGGCGCGCCCCTCTGCTCCGCCGAGGAGGCTGAGCCCGCCTTGCGCCCCGTATCGCCCGCTCCGGCGCACGTCATTGCTGCACGGGATGCATGAACTCCCGGATTCGTATCATTACCTTCATGCCCTCGGGCTCCGCTAAGCCTTGTGCGAGCGAGAGAGGAATGTCGTCTTTGCTGACCGCGAGGGCGCCAGCGGGCCGCGATCGCGTCCTTGCGAGCCGGAAACGACGCGATCATGGCGACCTGGCGAGGGCCGGCTGGATTGCTTCGTCGCTGGGCTCCTCGCAATGACGGAGACAGCGAGCGGACAATGTGGAGGCGGGCTCCTCGCTCAGCTGGCCAACGGGGGAGAGGCGCATGCATGAGCTTGGCGTGGTGAAGCGGACCGTCGCGCGGGCGCCTGGTGAGGCCGTCACGCGGCTCAGCACATTCGGCGTGGCGACGGTCCACGAAGCCATGGGCCGCCTGGGCCTTATGAAGCCCTACATGCGACCGATCTACCCTGGGGCGCAGGCCTGCGGGACCGCCGTGACCGTGCTGCTCCATCCGGGCGACAACTGGATGCTGCACGTCGCGGCCGAGCAGATCCAGCCTGGCGACGTGGTCGTGGCCGCGGTCACGGCCGAGTGCACGGATGGGTATTTCGGCGACCTGCTCGCCACGAGCTTCAAGGCGCGCGGGGCGAAGGGGCTGGTCATCGACGCCGGGGTCCGAGACGTCCGCGCCCTCACCGACATGGGCTTCCCCGTGTGGAGCAGGTGCGTGTCCGCGAAAGGCACCGTGAAGGCGACGGTCGGGTCGGTGAACGTCCCGGTGGTCTGCGCCGGCGCGCTGGTCGAGGCCGGAGACGTGGTCGTGGCCGATGACGATGGCGTCGTGGTCATACCCTCGGCATGGGCTTCCAGGGTCGCCGAAGCGGCCGCCGCGCGCGAGGCGAACGAGGAGGGGAAGCGCGCCAAGCTGGCGTCCGGAACGCTGGGACTTGATCTGTACGGCATGCGCGAGCCCCTGGCGAAGGCGGGGCTGCGCTACATCGACTGAGGCCTCCCCTCCACCGCAGGCGGCGCGCCCATGCCGGACACGCTCACGATCATCTCCTCCATGGCGACGCGCCGCATCCTGGCCGAACACGCCGGCTCGGCGGCCCAGGATGCGGGACTGCAGACGAAGTTGCACGCCATGGGAGGCGTGGACGCCCTCGCCCGGCTGCGTAGGGGCGAGGCGGCCGACGTCGTCGTGCTCGCCGACAGCGCCATGGCGGCTCTGGAGCAGGAGGGCGTCGTGGCCGCGGGAACCCGGACGCCCTTCGCCCGCTCCGAAGCGGCCGCGGCCGTTCCCGCGGGACGCCCGCATCCGGCGATCGGGGACGAGAACGCGCTGAGGCAAGCCGTCACCGACGCCCGCGCCATCGGCTACTCGACGGGTCCGAGCGGCCAGCAACTCGTCTCGCTCTGGCGCGCCTGGGGCATCCTCGAGGCGATCAGGGATCGCCTGGTGCAGGCCCCACCGGGCGTCCCCGTGGGGCAATTGCTCGCGACGGGAGCCGTCGAGCTCGGCTTTCAGCAGACGAGCGAGTTGATGGACATTCCGGGGGTGGAGATCGTGGGGATGCTTCCGTCCTCGCTTGGCCTCGCGACCGTGTTCGAAGCCGGGATCTCCACCCGTTCTCGCCACGAGCGCGAGGCCAGCGCGTATGTGTCTTCGCTGCGGGCGCCGGCGGCCCACGACATCATCCGTCGCGGCGGCATGGAGCCGCCTGACTGCGGGATCAGGCTTGAGCCGCCTCGCTGGTCCCGGCGAGGTCGATGGGAATCGCCCGGCGCGCCAGCATGTGGCTGCGCGGGGCGTTGATGGAGTCCACCGCGAGCAGCCGGCCAGCGCGGCGATACTCAACGCTGAAAGAACCGGAATCCGGTTCTCCCTGCACGAGGCTGGAATCGTGGCCCTCGGAGAGCCCCGCGATCTGCAGCTTGACGTCGAACTGGTCGGACCAGAACCAAGGCACGGGGTCATACAGCACGGGCGCGCCCGCCATGGCGGCCGCAGCGGCCTTGGCCTGGTCGATCGCGTTCTGGACGGATTCGAGCCTGACCCGACGGCCGTAGAGGCGACTCGGGAAGTTCGCGACATCCCCGGCGGCGTAGACGTCCGGCGCGGCGGTGCGGGCGAAGGCGTCCACCACCACCCCGTCGGCGACGTCGAGACCAGCCTCAGCCGCGAGTTCGACATTGGGAACGCCGCCTACGGCGACGAGGACGATGTCCGCCGGCAGTGTGCTGCCGTCGACCAGCGTCACGCCGGTCGCCCGGTCCGCCCCCTCGATCGCCTCGACCCGGGCCTCCGTCAGGATTCGAACGCCCGCGCGGGCGTGCCGGGCCTCGAAGAAGGCGGACACCACGGGCGAGACCACGCGGGACAGGACGCGCGGCGCCGCTTCCAACACCACGACGTCAAGTCCGAGGGCGCGCGCCTTGGCGGCCGCCTCCAGCCCGATATAGCCAGCGCCGATCACCACCAGCCGGGCTCCGGGGCGGAGCTCGGCCCTGAACGCCTCGACGTCCCGGATGGCGCGCACATGGTGCACGCCGGCGAGGTTCGTCCCGCGCAGCGGGAGCGGGCGGGGGCGCATGCCCGTGGCGATCAGAAGCCGGGAGTAAGGCCAGAGACGCCCATCCGAGGTTTCCACCTCCCGGTCGCGCAGCCGGATGGCGCCGACCGGCTGGCCGAGGCGCAAATCAGCGCCCTGCTCCTCGTAGAAGTCTCGCGCCTTCAGTTCGAGCCGGTCGGCCGTGGTCTCGCCGGCCAGGAAGGCCTTCGACAAGGGAGGGCGCTGGTAGGGAGCGTGCGGTTCGTCGCCGAAGATCAGGATCGGAGTGGCTTCGCCAAGCTGCCGCAAGCTGGCGATCGCCTGCGCGGCGCTCTGGCCGGCTCCGATGATGACGATGGGCGGGGACATGCGATGGCGGCTCAAAGAGGCAGATGCTGAACGAGGATGTAGCTCATGACGGCCAGGGCCAGAATGGAAAGCGTCACGGCCGCGGTGGCGCGGGCGCCAACCTTGCGCAACTGCCCGAGGTCCACGCCCAAACCCAGCGCCGCCATGGACAGGACGGTGAGCACGGTCGTCACGACCCTGATCGGGCCCAGGGCCGCATCGGGCACTCCGCCGAGGGAACGCAGGACAGCCAGCGCCACGAAGCCGACCACGAACCAGGGTACGAAGCGCCAAACGCTGGCCCTCGGGGCGGGGCCCGCGCTGCCGTCATTGGCGCGGAGGCGCCGGACGAGCGCGGCGCCGAACACCACGGGCCCCAGCGCCAACACGCGCACGAGCTTGACGAGGGTTCCGAGCTGCGTCGCAACAGGGCCGACCGGGACCGTGGCGGCCAGCACCTGCGGGACCGCATAGACGGTCATGCCCGCCAGGGCGCCGTAGCGCACCTCGTTAAGCTGCAGCACGGCCGCGGCCACCGGGAGGGTCAGCACGACGATGACGCCCAGGATGGCCGTGAAGGCAATGGAGGAGGCGATGTCCTCCGCGTCCGCCTCGATGACCGAGGCCACGGCCGCGATGGCCGAATTGCCGCAAATCGCGTTCCCGCAGGCCACCAGCACGCTCATGGTCGGGCTCAGCCCCAGCAAGCGGCTCACCCCATAGCCCAGCGCGAGAGCGAGCACCACGAGGCCGATCACGCCAGCCAGCAACGGCGCGCCGGCGGCCGCGAGCGCGGCAGAGCTCAGGGACGCGCCCAGCAACATGACGGCGATCTCGAGCAGGGTCTTGCCGCTGAAGACAATCCCCTTGGCGTAGGCGCGCCCGGGCGTCCAGAGCGTGCGCACCACGGTCCCGCCGAGAATGGCGAAGACGAGCGCCTCCACGTAGCCGTGTCCGAGAAGGCGCTCCTCGCCCCACTGGAGCGCATAGGCGAGCAGGCTGATGGCGCCGCAGAGCAGAACGCCCGGCGCAAGTTCGGCGATGGTGGAGAAGACGGCCGAGCGAGGCCGGGGGGCGGACAACATGGCGCGCACCTTGCAGCGGCGGGCCTGCCGGAGCAAGGGCGTGTCCAGCCGCTCAGGCCCATCCTGCCGGCGCGCAGCGACGGGCTGCCATGCGTCCGAAGCTGCGCGGCCAAGACTCAGGCTTTGCGCTTCCTGGGAGAAGCTGGGGCCCGGGCCAAGGGCGCCTTGTCGTTATTCTCCAGGGCCGTCGCCAGCCGGCCGACGGACTTCAGGATAGTCAGCTGCGCCTTCTGTTCCTGGTAGGCGTTGGTGACCTGGTTGTAGCGAGCCGTGTAGTAGGACGACTGCACCTCCAGGAGCTCCAGAAGGCTGCGCTTGCCGCCCTGGAACTGCTCGCGGTAGAGCGACCGCGCCTTGGCGCTGGAGGCCACGCCTTCCGACAGGCCTGCGGCCTTGGCGCGGGCCGCGGCCAGTTGCAGGTAGGCCTGGCGGATGTCCGCTTCCACGTCCTGCTTCTCCGAGACGAGCTTCATCTCGGCCTGGGTCACCCGGGCGCCCGCCTGCTCGCGCTTGGCGAAGGACAGCCCGCCATCCGCGAGCTTGTAGGTCATGGTGAGCATGAGCCGCAGCTCGACATCCGTCCGGGTGTTCTGGCCGCGGAAGTTCTTCGAGTCCGCCTGCCCCTCGGCGCTGATCTTGGGCAGGTCGCCGAGCCTGAGGGAGTCCGCCTCGGCCCGGGCGGACTGCACGGTCGTGACCGCGCTCAGGATGCGCGGGCTGCGCTTGATCGCCTCGTCGAAGGCTGCGTTGGAGTTGGCGGGCAGCGCCGCCCGGAGGTCCGGCGCCTTGCGCAGGGCGCCGGGCTCGGCCTGAACGAGGCGCTTGAACCGCTCGATGGCGAGCTTGGTCTCGTAGTCCTGGTCGACCACGATGGCCTCCGCGTCCGCGACGCGCGCCTGCACGCGCTTCAGGTCGGCCTGCGTGCCGTTGCCGTTCTGCTCGTTGCGATTGATGAGCGAGGCGATGCCCTTCAGGGATTCCAGGTTGTCCTTGGCGAGGGCCAGCAGTTCGCGGCTCTGCTGCAGGCTGGCGTAGGCCTGGGCGGCGGACAAGGCCACGTCCTCCACCGTCGCCATGCCCTTCAGGGCCTGGGAGTCTCGGGTCTTCACGGCGCGTTCCACATCCGCCGAGGTCGCGCCGAAGTCATAGAGCAGCTGGGTGCCGGCCATGTTGGAGTCCGTGCGCCAGGCGCCTGTGGCGTTGCGGTTGTCCCAGTACTTGATCGGCACGTTGGTCTTGGTCAGCTTGTCGGCTCCGATCACGGTCCGGGAAGACGCGCGATAGAGCCCGTCGACGCCTTCCCCGCTGCCGCCGCTCACCTCCACCTTCGGGAAGAAAGGCGCCCTGGCCACCGAAACGCCGGCCTCGGCTTCGCTGGTGAGGGCGGAGGCGAGCCCGATCTGCGGGCTCCGCGCCAGGGCGCGACGCACCGCCTCCCCCATGCTGAAGTTCTGGGCGAGCTCCGGCCCGTTCGTCCCCGCTTCGGGGCTGAGAGAGGCGGTGTCGACCGGCTCGTTGATGGAGGGCGGGATCGTAAGGTCCCGCTTCGCGGACTTTGCGGGGGCGCTCGGCGACGCCGCCGGAGGGGGCCCCGCGCTGGCGTCCAGCCCGGACGAACAGGCGGGGCGCGGCGTCGCCTCGTCGGCCGCCGCGCAAGCCTTCCACTGGGGAGTGGATTTGCACCCCGCCAGCGCCGCCGCGATGGCCAAGGCGCAGGCCGGCCTCACGGCCCGCCTCGCCGTCCCAGCCCAGGCCTTCCGGATCCAGCTTGGTGTAGTGGGGCTCATCAGCAACCCTAACTTTTGGTAAATGTAAGTTTGATATTCAGTATGTGTGGTTAACAAAGCTCTAAGGGACTTGGGCCGGCGGCAGCGATCGAGTCTCGCCCACCCTCAATCCGGCCGATGATTCGATTGATAATTATTAACCTATATGTCGTACCGATTTGTCGATTGTTAATTGACGGGACGCGCCATGGCCCATTCCGGCGGAGCCGAAGAAGAGAATTACTGGCCTGGGTACGTCGACGCCCTGACCACCATGCTCATGGTCCTGACCTTCGTGATGATGGTGCTGGGCATCGTGGTGTTCACCCTCTCCCAGAACGTCTCGAAAAACCTGGTGCAGGCGATGGCCAAGGCGGCCCAGGTGGACACCAGCGAGCTTGCGTCCTCGACGCCTGACGAGATGCAGAAGGCCGTGCTCACGGCCATCGCCGAAAAGGTCGGCCATGGGCCCCAGCAGGCGCAGGACGCCGCGGCCCTGCGCACCACCGCGCCCGCCTCTGGCGGCGAGGCGAAAGCCGAGGCGGCGGACGCCGCGGTCGCGATGCGGCAGCCCGCTCCCCAGCCGGGCGCGGGCTCCGAGACGCACACGGGGGTGCAGATCCTGCAGGAGACGGCCGCCGCCCCCGCTCCCGACCGCCGCGAGGCCGAGCTGCGCGCCAGCGCCAGCGATCTTCAGATCCTGTTCCGCAACGGGTCCGTGCAGCTGGACGAGCGGAACATGGGCGCGCTCGACGCGTATGTGGGCGCGTCCAGGGCCGCGCGGTACGTGGTGCGCGGGGTCGCGGGCGCGCAGGCGGGCGGGGCCACGGAGGCGCGCCGGCGCGCGTACTACCGCGCCATGCTCGTGCGCGCGCGCATGGTCGCGCGCGGGATCCCGGCCGAGCGCGTGACCGTGCAGGTGCGCGACGCCCAGCCCGGCCTCACGCCCGACGCCGTGGACGTCCTCACACACCAGGGCTCGTGAGCCCCGACCCTTCTCAGCGAGCGGATCACCATGACGAGAACCATCTGGATACAGGCCCTGCGAATCGCCCTGGTGTTCGCAGCCCTGGCGGCGCTGGCGACCTGGCAGCACCACTTCATCCTGGCCGGGCTGAAGTCGAACCCCTACCTCAACGCCCTGATCATCGGCGTCTTCGCCTTCGGGTCGCTGCTGGCCATGGGCAACCTGGCCGGCCTGCGCAACGACGTGCGCGCCTTCTCGGCCCTGAAGAGCGTCTATGACGACGTCCAGGCCGAGCGCCTCAATCCCGACCACGACCGGCGCCGGCAGCTGGCCCGCTGCCTCGAGCCCGGGATCGTGTACCGCTCGCCCGAGCTGTTCGGCCACGTGTTCGACCTGACGCTGGAGGAACTGCTGCGCACCAGGCACATGCGCATCTCGGTCGCGACCATGCAGCACCTGATCTCCGCGATCGAAAGCCGCATGGCCCACCGCCGGTCCCTGATGGGCTACCTCACCGGCCTTTGCGTGTTCCTGGGCCTGATCGGCACCTTCATCGGCCTGATGGAGATGGTGGGATCGGTCGGCGGCATCATCGGCGGCCTCGCCCAGGGCGACTCGGCCTCGGCCGAGTCCATGAAGCGCCTGATCCACGACCTCGAGGCGCCGCTCACCGGCATGGCCACCGGCTTCTCGTGCTCGCTGTTCGGCCTGTTCAGCTCACTGATGCTGGGCCTCTTCAGCCGCTTCGTGAACTCAGCTGGCGACTCCGTGAAGAACGAGTTCGAAGCCTGGCTGGCGGGCATCTCCCAGATCGAGACCCGCCAGGTGGAGAGCCAGTCCCAGGGCGAGCTGGCCGCGGCCGGGAGCCCCGCCGCAGCAGGCCTCGGCCTGGCGGTTTCGCCTGACCTCGCGGCCTCCATGCGTCGCCTCGCGGAGCGGCAGGACGCCCAGGCGGAGCTGCTCGACCGCGTGTGCCGCCTGCTCGACCGCGCCGCCCACAATGACAGCGCGGCCCTTCATGCGCTGTCGCGGACCGAGGCGCTTCACGAAGAGGTCGCCCGGCTGCGCGAGGACGTAGCCCGGCAGAGCCAAGCGATGCAGCAGACCGCCCTGTCCGGGTTCGACCAGATCGCCAGGCTCGCGCGCGAGCAGCAGGAGAGCTCCTTGCGGGAGCTCTCCGAAGTCGCCGCCTCCCAGGCCCAGGCCCGCGCCACGCTGCGCCAGATCCAGGCGGAGCTCGGCGCTCGCGCCACCGAGCCGCTCGCCGCCGGCGCCATAGCCCAGGCCGTCACAGCCGGGGTCGGAGACCTGGCGAGCGCCCTTGACGGAAGCCTCCGTCACGTGGCTGGCGAGCTCGCGCGACTCTCGGACGAGCAGCGGGCGACCACGGCCGCCCTGGCTCAGGGCGCGCCGGATCATCTCGCCACCGAGCTGCGGGGCGTCGGCCGGTCGCTCCAGAACGGGCTGCAGGAAGGATTCGCCGAAATGGCCCAGTCTTTCGAGCACGCTTTCCAGGCTTATGCCGGCCTCGTCCAGCACATCGCCCAGCGCGAAGCCGAGCAGCCGTCCCAGCGCGCGCCGGCGCCCGCCCGTCGGCCGGCCTGACCAAGGGAGACAGGATCCATGACCAAGCAGCAGAATTCCGCGTTCCCTCCCCTGTTCTCGGCCTTCCAACGGGGAGGCGTCCTGAAGCGCGCCCACCCGCGCCACGCGTGCCGGATGGCAGCCGAGCTCGAAATGCCCGAGAAGGCGCTCGTCCTCGATGGGATGCTGCTCGAGATTTCGCGGAGCGGCGCCCTGTTTCGTGAAGCGTCCCGCTACATCCTCGACCGGCGAGGCGCCAAGGTGAGCCTGCACGTCGCCGGCCTCGCCCTTTCGGGCTCGATCGTGAACGTGTCGCCCATGGGCTACGGCATCCGCCTCGACCAGCTGGTGGACGAAGCGGACCTCGGCGACCTTCTCAGGATGCCCAACGCCGCCTAGCGGCGCAGCGCGTTGTCGCGCAGGTAGCGCAGGGGCCGCAGCAAGGTCGACAGGATCGAGCGGCGGCCCGAGAGGATGTCGACGTCCGCGGTCATGCCTGGGACGACCGGCTTGTCCGGCCCGAAATTGGCGGATGCGGCCTCCAGCCGGACCCGGTAATAGGGCTGGCCCCGCTCGTCCTGCAGGATGTCGGGGGAGACCTCGATCACCTTGCCCTTGAGGCCGCCGAAATCGGTGTAGTCGTAGGCGCTCACCTTGACGATGGCGGGCAGGCCCGGCCAGACCTCGGCGCGGTCATTCGGGGAAATCCGAGCCTCGACCACGATGGCCGCGTCGACCGGGACCAGGACGGCCAGGGGCTCGCCCGACTTCACCACGCCCCCAATGGTGGAGACGTGGAGCTTGTTCACGACGCCGTCCGTGGGCGCCAGCACGTCCGACCGCTGGCTGCGGTCTTTCAGCGCCGTCGCGCTCTCGCGCAACTTGGCCAATTGCAGGGCGACGTCGGTGGCCTCGCGCCCGGCGTCGGACTGAAAGCGCAGCTTCATTTCCGATTCGCGCCGCACGAATTCGGACAGCGCCGATTCGGCGCGCGGAATCTCGTGGGTCAGGTCCGACATCTTGCTCTCGACCTGCTGCAGGACCCGTTCGTTGTCGAGCAGGTCGTTGGAGGACACCGCGCCCATGCCGGCGAGGCGCCGGAGGTTCTTGACCCGCTGCAGCACGAGGTCGCGCTCGCGCACCGTGCTGGTCCAGCGCGATTTCAGCTCCGCCAGTTCAAGCTCCTTCTGCCTCTTCTGCTCGACGACAATAGCGAGCTGCTCGTCCAGGGTGCGGCGGCGGCTGTCGTAGAGCGCCGTCTCTTGCTGCACGAAGCTTTCGGCCGCTCCCGTGAGCCCGGCGGATGGCGCGAAGGGCGCCCCCGCCGTCTCCGCGTTCAGTCGGGCCAGCTTCAGCTCGCGCGCCGCGATCTCGATCTCGGCCTGCTGCAGCTCGGCGCGCGAGAAGCTATTGTCGATCCGCAGGAGCGGCGCGCCCTTTTCGACCCGATCGCCTTCGCGGACGAAAATGTCGGTGACGATGCCGCCCTCGAAGTGCTGGACGGTCTGGTTCTGGACTTGCGGAACGACGCGGCCCGAACCGCGCGTCACCTTGTCCAGGTCCGTGAGGCTCGCCCAAACGATGAGGGCCGCCACGCCCGCGGCGCTCGCGGCGATGAAGCTCGCCTGCGCGCGGTTGGCGATGCGGTCGCACTGGCGTGGATAGGGCAGATCGACGGAGGTCGGCGGGGAAAAATTGGGCGCGGGCATGGGTGCACTCGAAAGGGACGAGCCCATCCTGCCCAACTCGGCTTTACGAACTGTTAAGCATAAAACAATCAATGATCGCGGCGTGAATTCACGTACTCGACGGGCGAGGTGGCCGTGCACCCCATTCGGACTCTAGCGGCCTCGTGGCTGCGGGCGCGCGAAGAGCAGCCCCGGGAAACAAGGGCCCAGCCTCAGGGCGAGGCTCCCGCCCCGCGCCGGGGCGGCCTGTTCAGCGACATCGATTCCGTCGCCTCGGCCTGGTTCGGGCAGCGCTGGTTCGGCGGGGACAGAGCGCCCCCGGGGACACCCACCCCGGAAGAGCTTGCGACGGCGGCGAGCGCGCGGGGCATCGAGGTGTCCTACGCCACGCGCAAGCTGTCGGCTCTCCAGGATCAGGACTTCCCCTGCGTGATCCTGCTGAAGGACGGCAGCAGCGTCGTGCTGGCAGGCCGGATCGGCCGCGACAGGCTTCTGCGCAAGACAGACAGGGGAGTCGAGGACGTCCCCGTCGAGGATCTCGCGGCCTCCCATAGCGGGGTGGTGTTCTTTGTCGCCCCGAACCGCTCCCCCGCGGCGACCGACCCGGCTGCCCCCGAGGACGACCGGGAAGAAGCGCCCGCGACCACCCTCCTCCATGCGGTGTGGGGTGAGATCCTCAAGCGTCACAAGGGCCGGCTGCTGCAGCTCTGCGCCGCTGCGGCCGTCATCAACCTGCTGTCGCTGGCGCTGCCCCTGTTCTCCATGTCCGTCTACGACCGGGTGATCCCGCATCTGGCCATGGAGACCCTCTGGGCGCTCGTCATCGGCGTCTCGATCGCCCTGGGGCTCGACCTCGCGTTGCGGGCCATCCGGCTGAAGATCGCGGACGCGATCGGCCTCGGAGCGGCAGCTTCCGTCCAGGCCCGGATCTACGCGCGACTGCTCGGCGCCCGGCTGGGTGAAAAGCCGGCGGCCGCAGGCGGCGTCCAGACCGCGCTCCGGGAGGTCGAGGCGCTTGCGCAGCTGCTGCCCAACCTCGTGGTCTCCGTAGCTGTCGATGGGCCCTTCTTCCTGCTCGCCCTCGCGCTGCTGGCCGCGCTCGGGGGTCCAGTCGCGTGGGCTCCGGTCGCCGCCATCCTGGCGATCACGGCGGTCCAGGCGCTCGGGAAGGTGCGTGGCGACAAAAGCGCGGAGGCCGCCCGGCTGTCGGCCACGCAGGCGAACCTGCTGCTCGAAACCGTGGCGGGCGCCGAAACCGTGAAGCTGACCGGGGCGGTGAGCGCCTTGATGCGCCGCTGGGAGCGCCTTGTCGACGCCGCAGCCTTCGTGGGCCACACCATGCGCCTGCACGCCGCCTTTTCGGCGCAGGCGGCGATGACCATCTCGCAGGCGGCCATCGCGGTCGCCATCGTGCTCGGTGTGCACCAGATCGCCGATGCGTCCATGACGATCGGCGCCCTGTCCGCCTGCACCATGCTGATCGGCCGCATCATCTCGCCGCTCAGCATGATCGGCAGCCAATTGCTTCGCCTGGCCCAGGCGTTGCGCAGCGCCAAGGCGGTGGAGGCTCTGCTGAACGCCCCCCAGGACGTGGCGCAGGACCCCACCTCGGGGCAGCGCCCCATCCGCGGCGAACTCGTGTTCAAGGGCGCCGGATTCACCTATCCGGGCGAGAAGGCTCCGGTGCTTCGCGACATCAACCTCACCATCGCTCCGGGCGAGAAGGTGGGACTCATCGGCCGGGCGGGCAGCGGCAAGAGCACTCTGCTTCGGCTGATGCTACGCCTCTATGACGTCGACGCAGGCGCGCTTCTGCTGGACGGGCACGACATCCGGCAGGTCGCGCCGGACCGGCTGCGCAGGCATTTCGGCTTCATGCGCCAGGATGTCAGCCTGTTCGACGACACGCTGCGCAACGCCATCTGTTTCGGGCTCGACGAGGTTCGACAGGACGATTTCGAGCGCGTAGCCGCCCTCGCCGGCGTGAGGGACTTCGCCGCGCGCCACCCGGAGGGCTATGGGCTGCGGGTCGGTCCGCGGGGCGAGCGGCTGTCCGGGGGCGAGCGCCAGTCGGTGATGCTGGCGCGCACCCTGTTGGGCGCTCCGCAGGCCCTGATCATGGACGAGCCGACGGCGGCCATGGACAACACTACCGAACTGCGGATCGTGCGCGACCTCAGGGACTGGATCGGAGACAGGACGCTGATCATCGCCACCCATCGCGCGCCCATGCTCGGTCTCGTCGACCGCCTGGTCTGGATCGAGGAAGGCCGGATCGTGGCGGACGGCCCAAAGGACACCGTGCTCAGGGCCCTCGCCGGGGGAACGACGGCGGCCTGAGCGCTTCGAGGGCGGCGATTTCCGACCCGTTCGCCGGCTAGTTGGGCAGCCCTGTCTGGAACATTCCCCGCAAGGAGGGCTTCGTCATCGAGGGCTCGATGCCGGGCAGACGCGGAGACACGCCCAGGAGTCGTTCGTACTCGGCTTCCACCAGGCCATAGCCCAGCCCGGCGGCCTGCTCGACGCGCGACCGATCCCGGATGGTGATCTTGCCCCGGCGTGCCCGCACGCCTCCCTCGCCTTCCAGAATGTGAAGCGCCTGCGTGACCCCGGCGCGGCGCACATGCAGCATGGTCGACATCGCGTCGTGGATGATGGAGATCTCGTCGCCGACCCGATCGGCGAGCATCAGCAGCAGGCGCGCCACGCGCTGCTCGATGGACGCCGCGCCCGCGCTGAGCAGGGCGTAGGCGGTCTGCATGTGGAGCACGTGCTGGTAGCGCAGCAGCAGCGTCCAGGCGCGCGGGGACGACCGAAGCCTGGGAAGGAACTGCTCGGCCGCGATGGACAAGGCCTCGCCGTCCACCTGGACCGTGCACCGCATGGGCAGCCGCGAGACGCCCATCAACAGGGACGCCCCGATCATGCCCTCATGGCCCACAAGGGCGGTGGAGAGTTCCGGAGCGCCTGCGCCGAAGGAGAGCGAGCAGACGCCGCTCAACGGGAAAAGCAGGTGGTCGAGCTTGTCCCCGGCGTCGAAGGGGGCGGCTCCCCTGCGCAGTTCGACGCAGGTGAAATGCGGGCGAAGCCTGTCGAACTCCTCCTCGGGCATGCGGGACAGAAGAAGGTTCGCGTTCACGTCCACTCCAGGGCTGGCCGCGGGACCGCTCAACACGGCGCGGGCGAGATCGGTCGGACGCATCGGCTTCTCGAAGCAGGGCACGCCGCGGAACTGCGCCGGGATGATCGTGTCGCCGTATCCGGTGGCGAAGACGAACTGGATGCCGCGGGTCTGCAGTTCAGTGGCGAGCGGGTACACCGTGTCGCCGCCCAGCTTGATGTCCAGGACGGCCGCGTTGACGACCTCGTTCTCCAGCAGCCTGTTGGCTGCCACGCGATCCGGAACCGGACCGACGACCTCGGCGCCAAGGGTGCGCAAGGCCGCGGCGAGATCGGCAGCGATGTAATAATCGTCCTCTACGACGAGAACACGACGTGGCGTGAGCTTGGCCAACTTGAATCCTCACCGTCCTACCGGCCCCCCAGCCGCCGGACCACAATCGTTAACTGGTCGGTTTGGTTCAATGGCTCAGGCAAAGATGTCGAAATCATTCTCCTTGACATTCCAACAAAAAACGAAATCAACCCGCTTCTTGGCGAAAGCTCAAAGTTTGAAGCTTCAATGCACGTAAAGAGCAAACTTACGCTACGACAATTTTCATCCGCAGCTTGGCCTCCGCCCCGAGCGGAGGCGGCGAACACGAGCGAACTCCGGGCCACGGACGATGGGCCGGCCGGAACTTGGTCCGCAGCCGCTCAGAAATTCACCTTGTCCCCGCCCTTGAGTTCCAGCGGGGCGCGCGCCTCGTCGGGCGTGGCGACCTCGAGGCCCAGGCCTCCGATGATCTGGCGGGCGGCCCGAGGCCGTCGCGCACGGTCTTGTCCAGGTCCTGCACGCCGGGGTGGGTCCAGGGGGCCCCGCAGAGCTCGACGAGGGGCGCCAGGTGCGGCGGGTTGCGCGCTCTGCGGCGCGCCGGGGAGCATTGTGGGACAGGTTCGCGCCTGAGGGAACCGGCTCAGGCCGTGGCGGCGCTTCTGGGAGCCATGCGAGAAACGCCGGCCCGCTCGGCCATGAAGGCCGCCAGCGCCGCCTGCTGGCTTGCGTCGAGCCGCAGCCCCAGCTTGCTGCGCCGCCAGAGGATGTCGGCCGGCTCCACCGCCCATTCCTGGTCCATCAGGTATTCGACTTCGCGGGCCGTGAGGTCGGCCCCGAAGGTCTCGCCCAGCTCGGCCAGGCTGCGGGCGCCGGCCAGGATGCGCTCGGCGCGGGTTCCATAGGCGCGGGCCAGGCGGCGGGCGTGCTCGGCCGCGATCCAGGGATAGCGCCGGCGCAGGTTGTCCACGAGCGAGTCGAATCCGAGCCGGTCGAAGTCGCCGCCCGGCAGGGGCGTTCCGCCCGTCCAGGAGGGCTTGTCGAGGGTCGGCAAATGCGGCGCGAGCTTGGCGAGCGCAGCCTCCGCGAGGCGCCGGAAGGTGGTGATCTTGCCGCCGAACACGGACAGGATCGGAGCGGCCCCTTCGGGCGCGTCGAGCTTCAGCACGTAGTCGCGCGTGGCTTCCTGGGCCTTCGTGGCGCCGTCGTCATAGAGCGGGCGCACGCCGGAGTAGGTCCACACCACGTCCTCGCGGCGGATCGGCGCCTTGAAGTATTCGCCCGCCGCGGCGCAGAGGTACTGGATCTCCTCCTCGCTGGCCGCCACCGCAGAGGGGTCGCCCTTGAAGTCACGGTCCGTGGTGCCGATCAGGGTGAAGTCCTGCTCGTAGGGAATCGCGAAGACGATGCGGTTGTCGGCGTTCTGGAAGATGTAGCACTGCGGCCCGTCGAAGATCCTGGGGACCACGATGTGGCTGCCCTGAACCAGGCGGACGGAGGCCGGCGACTGGCCGCCCAGCGTGGCGTTCGCGACCTGGGCGACCCAGGGCCCGGCCGCATTGACGAGCGCGCGGGCCCTGATCACCTGCCGCTCGCCCGAGGCCGACAGCGTCTCGACCTTCCAGAGCTCTCCCTCGCGAGCGGCCGACACCACCTTCGTGCGGGTCCGGATCGCGGCCCCGCGCTCGGCCGCGTCGCGGGCGTTGAGCACGACGAGTCGCGCGTCCTCCACCCAGCAGTCGGAATACTCGAAGCCCCGGGCGAAAGCGGCCTTCAGCGGAGCGCCGGCCTGGTCGCGGCGGAGGTCCAGCGAACGGGTCGCGGGCAGCAACCTGCGGCCGCCGAGATGGTCGTAAAGGAACAGCCCGAGCCGCAGCATCCAGGACGGGCGCAGGCCCGCGTGGTGGGGGAGGACGAAGCGCAGCGGCCAGACGATATGGGGCGCCATGCCCCAGACCACTTCGCGCTCGGCCAGGGCCTCGCGGACCAGGCGGAACTCGTAATATTCAAGGTAGCGCAGGCCGCCATGGATGAGCTTCGTGGAGGCCGACGACGTGGCGCTCGCCAGGTCGTTCTGCTCGAACAGCACCACGGAGGCGCCGCGTCCGGCCGCGTCGCGCGCGATGCCGGCTCCGTTCACCCCCCCGCCGATGATCGCCAGATCGAAGATGTCGCCTGTCGCGCCCACGCCCGTCACCCTGTCCCGAGGCCTGCCTGGCCCTCACAACAGCATAAGCGCGCATCCGGTTTCATACAATCCGCAAACGAAAGGCGAAGCGAAACTCACTCGGCGGCGACCTCCCCTTCTTCCTGGGAATCCGGGCGCGTCTCGACCACGTCAACGCCTTCCTGAGCGCAAAGGCGCCGGACCGCCTCGGACGGGAGCCGATCGGTGACAAACGTGTCGACCTCGGCGAGATGGCCGATCCGCACGGGCGCGGAGCGCTCGAACTTGAGGCTGTCGGCCACAAGAATTGCCTTGCGGGCGTTCTCCAGGATTGCGCGCGATACGCGCACTTCGCGGTAGTCGAAATCCAGGATCGCGCCCTCGGGATCGATGGCGGAAGCGCCCATCACGGCGTAGTCGACCTTGAACTGCCGGATGAGGTCCACGGCGGCGGAGCCGACCACGCCCCCGTCCGAGCGGCGCACCGGCCCGCCGGCCACAATCACCTCGATCTTGGGATGCGGGTAGAGCAGCGTCGCGACATGGAGGTTGTTGGTGATCACCAGCAGGCCCTCGTGGTCCTTGAGGCAGCGGGCGACTTCCTCCGTGGTGGTGCCGATGTTGATGAAAAGGGAGGCGTTGTTGGGGATCAGGGCCGCTGCCGCCCTGCCGATGGCGGCCTTCTCATCGCGCGCCAGGAAGCGCCGCGCCTCGTAGGCCAGATTCTCGACGCTGGAGGCCACCACCGCGCCGCCGTGCACGCGCGAGAGGATGCGGCGGTCGCACAGGTCGTTCAGGTCCTTGCGGATGGTCTGAGGACTCACCTCGTAGCGGAGCGCCAGTTCGTCGACGCTGACGCGGCCCTGGACGCGAGCCATGGCCACGATCTCGTTCTGGCGCGGCGACAAGGCGGTCATGGGCGGCTCCGGGAGGTCGTCTGCTTTCGCATCATGTTTCGTTTGCCTTCGAACTGCACGCCCAAAGGTGGCGAGCATGCACCATCCTGCCGTCGGACCCTGGTCCGGCGCGACGCGTTGTGCGTATCCGCGCCAGACGAGACGCCAAGCAGGACATCATGCCCGAACCCAAGCTGACCCACCGGCGCGTATCGCGCCTGGGCTTTCCCGTGAAGGTGATGGCCCGGGAGGACCTGAAGAGCAATGACAGCCGGCGCGCCGCCAGCAACCCGCACCTGAAGGTCTCCCTCGAGTATGTGGACGCCATCCTGGACCACCTCGACCGGCACGACATCCGCATGTACCGCATGTCCTCGGACCTGGCGCCCTACGCCACCCATCCGGACATGCCGCAATTCCACGGCATGGTGAAGGAGAGCGCGTCGGAGTTGCGTGCGATCGGGTCGAAGGCGAAGGCGCTCGATATCCGCCTTTCGTTCCACCCCTCGCAGTTCGTGGTGCTGAGCCCGGATCCCGAGCTGGTGCGCAAGAGCGTCTGGGACCTGGCCAGCCAGGCCGAGATGCTCGACCTCATGGATCTCGGGCCAGAGGCCGTGCTGGTGATCCATGTGGGCGGGGTCTACGGCGACCTGCAGGCGAGCCGGGCGCGCTGGGTCGAGACCTGGAAGACTCTGCCGGAGCCTGTGCGCCGGCGGCTGGTGCTGGAGCACGACGACCTGCGCTTCTCGGCCGCGGACGTGCTGTGGATCCACGAGCACACGGGCGTGCGGCTGATCTTCGACTACCAGCACTTCTGGTGCCTCAACCCCGAGCGGGCGGAGCTGCGGGCCACGCTGGCGGCGATCCTGCGGTCGTGGCCCGAGGGGCAGCAGCCGAAAATCCATTATTCCTCCCCCCGGACGGAGCTGCGCGAGCATGCGAGCATCGACAAGGCCACCCGCAAGAAGGTGATCCGGCGGGTCGCGCCGGTGTTCACGGGCCACGCCGATTTCTGCAACCCGTTCGAGTTCGCGACCTTCATGCGGGAGGCTGCCGGGCTCGACTTCGACGTCATGCTGGAAGCCAAGGCCAAGGACCTCGCGCTGCTCCGGCTGCGGCCGGATCTGCTGCGCTACGCCCCGGACGTCGCCGTCCGGTTCGGCCTCGCGCCCGAGGACGCGGGCCGGCTCGAGGCCGAGGAGGACGAGGTCCTGGACGAAGAGCCCGTGGCGGGCGGCGCATAGCCGCCTCCTTGGCCTGAACGGAAGCCGGTATCGGGCGTTGTTCCCTCGGCCTGCAGAGGGGGCTTCGCATGGATTTCTACAGTTTCTCGTTCGGGGAGGTCACGGCGGCGCAAGGCGACGCCGACCAGCCGCCCGTGCTTACCGCGGAGCTGAACTTCGGCTTCCGGGACGCGGGGGCCGGCCCGGTCCAGACCGTCAGCCTGCGGCTGCGCCAACCGCAGGTCGCGGGGCGCACGCCCGAGAGCTACCGCCGGGAGGCCTATGCCGCCGCCGCCGGCCTGCTGAGGGCGGCCGCGGAGCTGTGCGAAGCGCACAAGGTCGACGAGCTCGAGGCGCGGACCCGCGCCTCCACCGCCATCCTGCTCGACGAGCGCCCGTAGGAGTTCCTGCATGGCCAAGGACCGCGCCCCCAACGGGCCGCACGGCGCGTTGCAGCTGCCCTCCGTCACCATCGACAGCTACAACCTCGAACTGCGCCGCGAGGACGGGTTCATCGGCGACCGCGCCAGCAAGCGCGCCTTCGTCGAGGTGCTGGAGGACTGGCGCGAGCGCTTCCGGCAATTCGACGAGGACCCGCTGGGCGACAAGCCCAGCTCGGAGATCGGGAAGAAGAAGCTGGAGGAGATCTTCCTGACCGGCGACCCGGACGCGGCAGGCGTGATCCATGGCGCGATCGAGGATTTCGCCCAGGAGCTGGCCGCCGTCACCCGGCGGTTCCTGCGCGCCAAAGGGTGGGACGGCACGGAGGCCATCGCGGTGGGCGGGGGCTTCCGGCAGGGACGCATCGGCGAACTGGCGATTGGGCGCACGAACGCCCTGCTGAAAGGCTCGGGTCATCCCGTCAGCCTGGTCCCGATCCGGCACCATCCGGACCATGCGGGCCTCATTGGCGTGGCGCACCTCGTCCAGCCCTGGGCGCTGAAGGGGCACGAGGCCCTGATCGGGGTCGATATAGGCGGCTCCAACATCCGGGCCGGAGTCGTGCTGCTGAAGCTCGACAAGGCCAGTGACCTGTCGCGCGCCGAGGTTTGGAAGAGCGAGCTGTGGCGGCACGCAGACGATAAGCCGAAGCGAACGGCCGCGGTCGACCGGCTGGTCGAGATGGTGAAGGACCTGCTGAACCGGGCCGAGAAGGATGGCCTGCGGCTCGCGCCGGTGATCGGGGTGGGATGCCCGGGTGTCATCGAGCCGGACGGCTCCATCGACCGCGGCGGCCAGAACCTGCCCGGCGGGAACTGGGAAAGCGACCACTTCAACCTGCCGGAGACGATCGCCAAGGCCGTGCCGACCATCGGCGACCATGAAGCGGTGGTGCTCATGCACAACGACGCCGTGGTGCAGGGCCTGAGCCAGATCCCGTTCATGACCGACGTGGCGAAGTGGGGCGTGCTGACGATCGGCACCGGCCTCGGGAACGCCCGGTTCACGAACAAGGGCGCGCAAAAGGACAAGTAGCGCCGACGGGCTCGTTGATCACAATCATTCCGTGCAGGCCGGCGGCGCCGCTACAACTGGCGTCAGCGCCCCCGAGCCCGACGGAGCGAACCCGTGGAGCGGCATCACAAGCTCGACCTCGGCTTCATCGCCTTCATGATCCTGGCAGGCCTGCTGCTGCAACAGACCTGGACGACCTGGCGTGAGGTGGAGACCGTCCCGTACAGCGAGTTCCAGACCCTGCTGAAGGACCACAAGTTCGCCGACGTCACCGTGGCCGACCAGTACATCCGGGGCACCCTGAAGGAGCCACAGAAGGACGGGCGCAAGGTGATCATGGCCGTGCGCGTCCGGGGCGACATCGCCAGGCAGCTGGACGAGAGCGGCGTTCCATATTCCGGCGTGGCGGAGTCCGGCTGGGCGGGCACTCTCCTGGGCTGGATCATCCCGGGCCTGCTGATGTTCTGGCTGTGGCGGTCCATGCTCGGCCGCATGGGCGGGCGCGGCGGCTTGGGCGGGCTCATGTCCATCGGGCAGAGCAAGGCCAAGGTGTTCGTGGAAAAGGACATCAAGGTCGGCTTCGACGACGTGGCCGGCGTGGACGAGGCCAAGGACGAGTTGCGCGAGGTCGTGGCCTTCCTCAAGGATCCCGCCAAGTACGGCCGGCTCGGCGCGCATGCGCCGAAGGGCATCCTTCTGGCGGGGCCGCCCGGGACCGGCAAGACGCTGCTCGCGCGGGCGGTGGCCGGCGAGGCTGGCGTGCCGTTCTTCTCCATGAACGGGTCGGAGTTCGTGGAGCTCTTCGTGGGCGTCGGCGCCGCGCGGGTGCGCGACCTGTTCGAGCAGGCGCGGGCCAACGCGCCCTGCATCATCTTCATCGACGAACTCGACGCGCTCGGCCGGGCCCGGGCGCTGGTCGGCATCGCGGGGGCGAACGACGAGAAGGAGCAGACCCTCAACCAGCTCCTGAGCGAGCTCGACGGCTTCGACCCGAGCGTCGGCGTGGTGCTGCTGGCGGCGACCAACCGGCCGGAGATCCTCGATCCGGCGCTGCTGCGGGCCGGGCGTTTCGACCGGCAGATCGTCGTCGACCGTCCGGACAAGCGCGGGCGGGAGGAGATCCTGCAGGTGCACCTGCGGAAGGTGAAGGCCGCTCCCGACCTCGACATCACGAAGGTCGCAGGGCTGACGCCGGGCTTCACCGGCGCGGACCTCGCCAACCTGGTGAACGAGGCCGCCATGCTGGCCACCCGCCGCGGTGGCGACGCCGTCAACGGGGACGACTTCGTGCAGGCGATCGAGCGCATCGTCGCCGGGCCGGAGAAGCGCAACCGCGTGATCAAGCAGGAGGAGCGGCGGATCGTGGCCTATCACGAGATGGGCCACGCGCTGGTGAGCCTGCGCCTGCCCGGCGTGGAGGAGGTGAAGAAGATCACCATCCTGCCCCGGACGGTCGGGGCGCTGGGCTACACGCTGCAGATGCCGACGGAGGACCGCTACCTGATGCGGCGCTCGGAGCTGGAGGCCAAGATGGCCACGCTCCTGGGCGGGCGCGCCGCCGAGGCGCTGGTGTTCGGGGACGTCTCGACGGGCGCCAGCGACGACCTGCAGAAGGCGACCGAGATCGCCCGCGCCATGGCGGCGCAATATGGCATGGAGCCGAGCCTGGGAGAGGCCGTGTTCGAGGCGCCGCCGAGCCGGTTCCTGCCCGGCCAGCCGGGCGGCGGCGAGGTCCCGATCAGCGAGGCCACCGCGGCCACGCGGGACGCCGCCATCATCCGGCTGGTCGGCAAGGCGGAGGAGCGGGCTCGGGCCATTCTCACCGCCGACCGCGCAATCCTGGACCGGTGGGCGGCTCTCCTGCTGGATCACGAGACGTTGGGCGAGGCGGACATCGCGGAGCTCAAGGCGGAGCTGGCGCGGGCCGAAGCCGAGCGCGGCCCGCGGGCGGTCGCCGGGGGCTATAAAGCCTGAGGGAGGCCGCCATGGGCGAGGACCTGCTTCGGATGCGGGCCATGGTGCTCGACGCGCCACGCACGCCCTTGCGGCTGGAGCGCAGGCCCCTGCCCTCTCCCGGGTCCGGCGAGATCCGCGTGCGGGTCGAGGCCTGCGCGGTGTGCCGGACGGATCTCCACGTGGTGGACGGGGACCTCCCCGAGCCGAAGCTGCCGCTTGTCCCCGGGCACGAGATCGTGGGCGTCGTGGACGCGCTGGGGGAAGGGGCGACCGGCCTGAGCCTCGGGCAGCGGGTGGGCGTGCCATGGCTGGGGCACGCCTGCGGGCATTGCCCCTATTGCGCAGCGGGGCGCGAGAACCTGTGCGACCACCCGGCCTTCACGGGCTACACCCGCGACGGCGGCTTCGCCACGCACGCGATCGCCAGCACCGACTTCGTGTTCCCGCTGGACGGCTTCGACGATCCTGCTGCGGCGGCGCCGCTCATGTGCGCCGGGCTGATCGGCTGGCGCTCGCTGCAGGCCGCCGGCGACGCGCGGCGGATCGGCATCTACGGCTTCGGGGCGGCGGCGCACATCATCGCGCAGGTGTGCGCGTGGCAGGGCAGGCGCGTCTTCGCGTTCACGCGGCCGGGCGACGGGGCCGCGCAGACCTTCGCGCGCGCGCTCGGGGCCGAATGGGCCGGCGGCTCGGACGAAGCGCCGCCGGAGGAGCTCGACGCCGCGATCCTGTTCGCGCCGGTGGGCGAACTGGTGCCGACAGCGCTGTCGCACGTCCGCAAGGGCGGGCGCGTGGTGTGCGGCGGCATCCACATGAGCGACATCCCGCGCTTCCCCTACGCGCTGCTGTGGGGCGAGCGGGAGGTGGTCTCTGTGGCCAACCTGACCCGGCAGGACGGGGTGGACTTCCTCCGGGTCGCCCGGCAAGCGGGCGTCAAGACCTCGATCACGCGCTACCCGCTGGAAGAGGCGAACGCCGCCCTGGACGACCTGCGATGCGGGCGCCTCCAGGGCGCGGCGGTGCTGATCCCGTAGCGGCTCGTGCTCACGGAAGCGTGGCGCGCCGCCGCGTCGCAGATGCCGAACCGACGGCGCCCTGCCGCGTTGGGCCGTCTCCCCTCTCCCCGGAGACCCCGATGAGCGCACAGGAAGGCGAAGGCATGTCCAGACGTCAGATGGTCGGCGCGGCCGGCATGGGATTGGCCGCCATGGCGGGCGGGAGCAGCCCCGCCATGGCGCAAGGCGGCGCCGGCGGCGGCGCGTCCCAGCCGGCCTTGCAGGACCCGATCAACAAATTTCCCAAGCCGCCGTTCAAGCGGCAGTCGCAGCCCTGGCCCGGGTTGGCGCGGGACATGGATCCCAAGCCGGACCACGGCGAGACGAGCTACAAGGGCTCCGGCCGCCTCGCCGGCCGCAAGGCGCTGATCACGGGCGGCGACTCCGGCATGGGCCGCGCGGCGGCGATCGCTTACGCCCGCGAGGGAGCGGACGTGGCGATCAACTACTTCCCAACGGAGGAGCCCGACGCCCAGGAGGTGATCGCACTGATCAAGGCGGAGGGCCGCAAGGCCGTCGCCATCCCGGGCGACCTCCGGGACGAGGCGTTCTGCCGGCAGCTGGTCGAGAAAGCCGTGCAGGAGCTCGGCGGGCTCGACATCGTGGTCAACAACGCGGCGCGGCAGCAGTCGCGCGTTTCGATCATGGACGTGTCGTCCGAAGACTTCGACGCCACCATGAAGACCAACATCTACGCGCCGTTCTGGATCCTGAAGGCGGCGCTGCCCCACCTGAAGGCGGGCTCCTGCATCATCGGCACCACCTCCGAGCAGGCCTATGACCCGTCGCCGGAGCTCTACGACTACGCCCAGACCAAGGCGGCGACCATGAACTACGTGAAGTCGCTGGCGAAGCAGCTCGGGCCGAAGGGCATCCGGGTGAACGGCGTGGCTCCGGGGCCGATCTGGACGCCGCTGCAGGTATCCGGCGGGGCCAGCATGGAGAAGCTGGAGAAGTTCGGCGGCCAGACCCCGATGGGGCGGCCAGGCCAGCCCGTCGAGCTCGCCTCCATTTACGTCCAGCTCGCGGCGGCGGACGCCAGCTACGCCACCGGGCAGGTCTACGGCGCGGCGGGCGGCAGCGGGCAGCCGTAGGAAAGGCGGTTCGTTCCCCGCGCGTCATCCCCAGCGGCCTGCGCAGCAGGCCGGGCAGGGGATCCCGGGCGTGCATGGCCCTGGATCCCCTTCCCCTTCGCGCCTGCGGCGCTCCGGCCGGGGATGACGGCGCGTTTCCTCCATCGGGGATGCAAGCTACAACGCCCATCCGCGAAGAACGCTGGAGCGCCTCGCCATGGCCGACTGGAACGCCGCGCAGTATCTGAAATTCGAGGACGAACGGACGCGGCCTTCGGTCGACCTGCTGGCGCGGGTGCGTCACCCTGGACCGAAGCGCGCGGTGGACCTCGGCTGCGGGCCTGGAAACAGCACGGAGCTTCTGGTCCAGCGCTATCCCGAGACGGCGGTCGAAGGTTTCGACAGTTCGCCCGACATGCTGGAGAAGGCGCGCAAGCGGTTGCCGGGCGTGGCCTTCACGCTGGGCGACATCGACGGCTGGCGGCCGGCGGAACCCTGTGACGTGATCTTCGCCAACGCGGTCATGCAGTGGCTGCCGGACCATAGACGGATTTTCCCGCAGCTCGTGCAGGCGCTGGCGCCCGGCGGCGTTCTGGCCGTGCAGATGCCCAACAACCTCGACGAGCCTTCCCACCGGCTGATGCGCGAGACGGCGGCGGACGGGCCCTGGGCCGCGGCTCTCGCCGGGGCCGCGGAGGCGCGCACGAAGATCGAAAGCTTCGAGACCTATTACGGGCTGCTGCAGGGAGCCGGATGCGCGGTCGACATCTGGCAGACCACCTATGTGCACCCGCTGCAGGGGCCGGCGGCCATCGTGGAGTGGCTGAAGAGCACGGGCCTGCGGCCCTTTCTGGATCCGCTCGACGCGGAGCAGCAGCGCGGTTTCCTGGACGCCTACCTGCGGCGGATCGTCGAGGCTTATCCGACGCAAGCCGACGGGAAGGTGCTGCTGCGCTTCCCACGCCTGTTCATCGTGGCGCAGCGCGGATGAACGCATTCCGTCCTTGTAAGGACGGCTAAGGACGGCGCCTTATGCCGTCATCCCCGGGCTTGTCCCGGGGATCCACGCGCCGGGGCCAAGCGTGGATGGCCGGGACAAGCCCGGCCATGACAGCCCTTCGTTGCTTCCCTGCGAGGCGAAGCAATCCAGGGGGCTGCCGCAGCGCCAGCCGGCCAGCAGTCCTGGATTGCTTCGTCGCTGCGCCCCTCGCGGGGGCGGAATTGGGAGCCGCTCCGGCGGAAAGACGGCGTGCCTGGGCCAGTGGTCAATGCAGCGTCACGGATACCGGGGCGATGCCGTCGATGAGGGCGTCTCGGGCGCGGCGGGCCTTGTCGAGCGCGGCGAGGCTCTGCTCCAGGCTGCTGCGGCTCGAGCCGGAGAGGACCATTCCGCCGAGCAAGGCTGCGATGGCGAAGAGCGTCAGCGCCGTGTTCCAGGCCAGCAGGCCAGCGATCACGCCGAGGAGCACGAGGCCGCCGAGCCCGGCGGCTCCGCGGGCGATGACGATGAGCTTGCGGGAGCGCTCGGCGGCGGCGGCGTGCAGCTCCATCTGATCCTCGAGGCGGGCGATCTCGTCGCGCGGCGAGGTGAAGCTCATGGAGGCGCCTGGGTTGCCGGGATGTCCAAGCCCTCACATAGGCGCTCTCCGGCGCGGCGCCAACGCGCCCATCGCCACCTTCGACGCGGGCCGTCTCGCAAGTAAACCGCAGCCACAGACGTCGTATTCAGGGATCTCCGCCGGGTGCGAACACACGGTCACCTTCCACATGCTTTCCGGATCCTGAATCGATCCCCAAGCATTCGCGTGATCAGATTCACTTAACCTGAACATCGATTCAGCATGGCGCTTAACGCCTCGGCCAGTTCGCCGGGGTGAAATTGCCTCAACACAGCAACGCCTCCCGAGGGAAGCAGCCATGATCGCCACCGACCTCAACGCCTTCGCCGACCTCGTCATCCGCACCGGGCGCGTCACCTTCGGGGACGTGCAGAGGCTTCACCGCAACGTCCTGCCGGACGGCGTCAGCTCGCGCGAGGAGATCGAGACGCTGCTGCGCATCGAGCGCGAGGTGCGCCGATACGATCGCTCCTTCGCGGCCTGGCTGGTGGCCAACGTGGTCGACTACGCGGTCTGGGGCGAGCGCCCGACCGGCGTGCTGACCGAGGAGATGTCCGACTGGCTCGCGCCGCTCCTCGACAAGAGCCGCCCGGTGCTCGTGCGCATCGCCAAGGAGATCGCCGCCGAGGCGCAGGAGGTCGGCACGTCGCTCGACGAGATCGTGGCCGCGGCGGACGCCTGCCCGGTTCCGGCCGAGGCCGAGTCCGCCGCTTCGCCCGTGGAGCTCGCAGCCTGATCGGCGCCCCGTGGACGGCGCCGCCCCTGGGCGGCTAGGCTCGCCCTTCCCTGGAGAGGCGCGCCATGATGATCGACCATATCGGATTTCCGGTCTCCGACTACCAGCGCTCGCTGGCGTTCTACACGAAGGTGCTTCGCGTGCTGGGCTACGGCCTGGTGATGGAGGTCGACGCCGAGACGAGCGGCGGGGGCGCCCACGCGGGCTTCGGCCGGGACGGCCGGCCGCAGTTCTGGATCACGGAAGGAGAGCCCATCGTGGGGCGGCTCCATGTGGCCTTCGCCGCCGCAGACCCGGAGGCGGTGGACGACTTCTACGCCGCCGCGATGGCGGCCGGCGCCACGGACAACGGTCCGCCGGGGCTGAGGCCCCACTATCACCCCAACTACTACGGCGCCTTCGTGTTCGATCTGGACGGGCACAACATCGAGGCCGTGTGCCATGAGGCCGGGCTGCGGTGACGCCAGGCGCGGAAGCAAAAAGCCCCGCTCACGCGGGGCTTTCGTTTTACGGGACGCCTGGGATCACTCGGCAGCCTTCTTGCGGCGGCCCTTGGCGGGCGCCTCGGGCTCTGGCTTACGCCGCCCCTGGCCAAGGCCCATGGTCTTCGCGAGAGCGGAGCGCGCGGCCGCATAGTTCGGCGCCACCATCGGATAGTCCTTCGGGAGGCCCCAGCGCGCACGATAGTCGTCGGGGGTCATGCCGTACTTGGTGGCGAGGTGACGCTTCAGGGACTTGAACGCCTTGCCGTCCTCCAGACAGATGATCGCGTCCGGCGTGATGGACTTCTTGATCGGAACAGCCGGCTTCAACTCGGGCGCAGGCTCTTCGACCTTACCATTTGCAACCTGATTTAATGCGCCATGCACGCTCGCAATGAGGGCCGGCAAATCCGTCGCGGAGATCGTGTTGTTGGCAACGTAAGCGGAAACAATATCGGCCACGAGGTCGAGCGAGTTCTGGGCTTCTTCAGTCATGATGCGCTCCGCATAGTTCGGAGCGGCAACTAGAGCCATAGCGATTAATTTTCAAGTCCAGAGTCGCAACATTGCGAGTTGTTCAGCTGAAGAAATTAGCGCCGGACCGGCACAATGACGGCTTGCGCGGCCAAGTCGATCGCCTCAGAGGCCCAGACGTGCTTCCAGAAGGCTGGCGCATTCCGGAGCGGGAAGGCCGAATCGCAGCCAGCGGGGACGTTGCGCGAAGGGCCTCGCCAGCACCCCACGGCGGCACAACTGATCGAACATCGCACGGGCGTCCTCGCAGGCCGCCAGCCGGAAAAGCGGACAGCCGCCCAGCAGCTCCAGCCCGAGCGCCTGCAGCAGGGCGTCCATGCGTCGGGCGTCCCTGCCCAGGCGCTCCGCCGCCTTGGCCAGCCAGGCCTCGTCCCGCAAGGCCCTTCTGCCTATCGACACAGCGGGACCGCTGACCGCCCATGGCCCGAAGCTCTCGCGGATGCGCTCGGCCAATCGACGCGGCGCGAGGGCGAAGCCAAGGCGCAGGCCGGCGAGCCCGTAGGTCTTGCCGAAGGAACGCATGACGAGGAGGCCCGCCTCCGGCATCCGCGGCGCGACGCTCGCGCCGGCGCCGAGCACGTCGATGAACGACTCGTCCAGGATCAGGAGCCCGCCGCGCGCCGCCATGCGGGCCGCCGCGGCGAGGAGATCGTCCGGCGAGAGGAGGCGGCCGTCGGGATTGTTCGGGTTCACGACGACCACCGCATCGAAGCGATCCGCCTCGCTGAGGCGCTCGACCGTCTGCACCTCCGCGCCCGCCCTGCGGAAGCAGCGCGCATGCTCCGCATAGGTGAAGCCGAGCACGCCCACCCGACGGGCGCCCGTCAAGGCTGGAGCGAGCTGGATCAGGGCCTGAGCGCCGGGGACGGCGACCACGCTGGCAGGATCGCGCACGCGGTAGGCCTCGGCTGCAGCCTGCTCCAGGGCGGCGATGTCGCGCGCCTCCGGCAGGCGCGCCCAGGCGTCCGGCTCGATGCTTCCGACCGGATAGGGCACGGGGTTGATGCCCGTCGACAGGTCGATCCAGGGCTCCGGCGCGTCGGGACAGCGCGCCCTTGCGGCGGCCAGGGCTCCACCGTGATAGAAGTTCGCGCTTCCTGCTTCGCTTTCGCCGGAGACGGCGGCGCATCCACCCTGTCCGAGGCCGTCCGGCGCCTGCAATGACATCCCACCCTCACCTGATCCTGGGGCTCGCGGCCCTCGCTCTCGAGGCCGCGGTCGGCTATCCCCCGGCTCTCTACCGCGCCATCGGGCATCCGGTCACCTGGATCGGCGCGCTGATCGGCTGGCTGGACCGCGCGCTCAACCGGGACACGGACCCGCCCGCGCGGCGGCGGGCGCGGGGCGTCGTGGCCCTCCTGGCGCTGCTCGCGATCCCGGGAACGTTGGCGCTGCAGCTTCAACTGGCGCTCGGGTGGTTCTGGGTTGGGTTCGCGATCCTGGTCGTGCTGGCGTCGAGCCTGCCGGCGCAGCGCAGCCTGGACGAGCACGTACGCGCCGTCGCGGACGCCCTCGACCGGGAGGGGCTGGAGGGCGGACGGCGGGCCGTCTGCATGATCGTGGGCCGCAACCCGCAGGCGCTCGATGAGGCCGGCGTGTGCCGGGCGGCGATCGAGAGCCTGGCCGAGAATTTCTCGGACGGGATCGTGGCGCCGGCGTTCTGGACCTGCGTGGGCGGCCTGCCCGGCGGCGTGCTCTACAAGGCGGCCAACACGGCGGACAGCATGATCGGCCACCGTACGCCACGGCATGAGGCCTTCGGGTGGGCGGCGGCGCGGTTTGACGACCTGGTCAACCTGCCCGCCTCGCGGCTCGCGGCGCTGTGGCTGGCGCTGGCCGCGCTTGTCACGCCATGGGCCTCGGCCGGCGCGGCCATCCGGGCCGTCCGGCGGGATGCGGGGCGGCATCGCTCGCCGAACGCGGGATGGCCCGAGGCCGCCACCGCGGGCGCGCTCGGGCTCAAGCTGGCGGGGCCGCGCGTCTATGGGGACAAGCTGGTCGAGGACGCCTTCATGGGGGACGGGCGGCGCGAAGCGAGCGCGGCCGACATTCGCAAGGCGCTGGCCTTGTACCGGCGCGCCTGCGCCGTGCAGTGGCTGACCGGGGCGGCGCTGGCCGCGCTGCTCATCGCGCGAGGGTGAGCAGGCGATCCAGGTCGACGTGCCGGGCCACGTGGTCGGCCAGCGCGTCGAGCGTGGCCTCCACGTCGGCCTCGTAGGCATAGGCGGAGGTTTGGGCGCCCATCCACCGCAGCCAGGCGGCGCGATGGCGATCGTCGCCGAACAGGCCGTGCACGTAGACGCCGCGCACCCGGCCGTCCGCCGAAGAGGCGCCGTCCGGGCGGCCGTCGGCGAAGCGCAGCACCGGGCGCGTGGCGTCCGGGCCTTGGGTGTCGCCGATGTGCATTTCGTAGCCCGAGAAGGGCGCAGGGTCGCCCAGCATCTCCCCCGACACAGCTTCCAGTCGCTTCTCGGGCGTCATCACCGTGTCGACCGCGAGCAGGCCAAGGCCCTCGACCGTCCCGGCCGGGCCCTCCATGCCGTGGGGATCGGCGACCGTGCGGCCCAGCATCTGGTAGCCGCCGCAAATGCCCAGCACGCGGCCGCCGCGGCGCAGGTGGGCCTTGATGTCGATGTCCCAGCCTTCCGCACGGAGGGCCGCGAGATCCGCGATGGTCGCCTTGGAGCCCGGCAGGATGACCACGGCCGTCTCGGCCGGGATCGGCTCGCCCCGCCTCAGCATGAGGAGACGCACGCCGGGCTCGTTCCGGAGCGGGTCGAGATCGTCGAAATTGGAGATGCGCGGCAGCACCGGGACGGCGACCGTGACGGGCGCGTCGGCCGGGCGCACGCGGTGGTCGAGCGCCACGGCGTCCTCGGCCGGCAGGCGGCCGGCGTCGGCGAAATAGGGGATCAGCCCCAGCGCGGGCCAGCCGGATCGCTCGGCGATGAGGTCCATGCCGGCGGCGAACAGGGTCGGGTCGCCGCGGAACTTGTTCACCAGGAAGCCGACGACGGTGGCGGCGTCCTCGGGATCGAGCACCGCGCGCGTGCCGACCACCTGGGCGATGACGCCGCCGCGATCGATGTCGCCGATCAGCACGACGGGCACGTCCGCCGCGCGGGCGAAGCCCATATTGGCGATGTCGTTGCGGCGCAGGTTGACCTCGGCGGCGCTGCCGGCGCCCTCCACCAGCACGAGGTCCGCCTCCGCGCGGAGCCGGCCGAAGCTGTCCTGCACGGCCTCCATGAGGCGCGGCTTCCAGGACTGGTATTCGCGCGCCTTGGCGTTCCCCAGGACCCGGCCCTGGACCACGACCTGGGAGCCGATCTCGCTCTGCGGCTTCAGCAGCACCGGGTTCATGTGGACGCTGGGCGCCACCCCGCAGGCGCGCGCCTGCACGGCCTGGGCGCGCCCGATCTCGCCGCCATCGGCCGTCACGGCGGCGTTGTTGGACATGTTCTGCGGCTTGAAAGGCCGCACCACGAGTTCGCGATTGCGGAAGGCGCGGCACAGGCCGGCGACGAGGAGCGACTTGCCCACGTCCGACCCCGTGCCCTGGAACATCAGGGCCCTGCCGCGCGCGCCGCTCAAAACTCGATGCCCTGCTGGGCCTTCACGCCCGCCTTGAAGTGGTGCTTCACCAACGTCATCTCGGTGACCAGGTCAGCGGCCTCGATCAGCTCCGGCTTGGCGTTGCGGCCGGTGACCACGACATGGAGGTCCGGGCGACGCGCCCTCAGGGTCTCGACCACATCCTCCAGCGACAGGTAGTCGTAGCGCAGCGCGATGTTGAGCTCGTCCAGGACCAGGAGGCGGATGGCGGGGTCCGCCATCAGCTCCTTGGCCTTGGCCCATGCGGCCTGCGCGGCCGCGATGTCGCGGGCCTTGTCCTGGGTCTCCCAGGTGAAGCCCTCGCCCATGGTGTGCCAGCGCACGAGGTCGGGGAAGCGCTCCAGGGCATGGCGCTCGCCCGTGTCCCACGCGCCCTTGATGAACTGCACGACGCCGACCGGCCATCCGTAGCCGAGCGCGCGCATGATGAGCCCGAAGGCCGCCGTGGACTTGCCCTTGCCGGGCCCGGTGTGGACCATCAGCAGGCCCTTGGACGCGACGGTCTTGGACGCTACCTCGGCGTCCTGCACGGCCTTGCGCTTGGCCATCTTCTCGCGATGGCGGCGGGCCTCTTCGGTCTCGGCGGGCTCGGTCATGGTCGCTCCGGGGTCGGGAGCGCATCAAGAGCATGGGGCGGAGGGTCGAGGCAAGGCGCGACCGCGCGGCACGGGGCTCGCCCTTCGCTTCATTGACTCCCCTCCCCCGGCCCGCCTAAGACTGACCACGTGACGGTCCCTCGCGAGAGGGCGAAGAGGGAATGCGGTGAGAGGGCCTCGCGCCCCCAATTCCGCGGCTGCCCCCGCAACTGTGAGCGGTGAGCCCCGCGCCACGACGCCACTGGGCGCAAGCCCGGGAAGGCGGCGCAGGGCGGCGATCCGCGAGCCAGGAGACCTGCCTTCACGCCAGACGACGCTGCGGGCGGGGCGCCCCGGAGCGGCCAGCGGCCTCGGCCGCACCAGCGGAGGCGGCGTCCGTCTTCGCAGCGCCCGGACAGGATACGCCGACAGGCGGGAGCGCCGGGAGCATGGAGCCCACCACCATCCATATCTGCGTCACCTGCCGGGTGACGGACGACCCGCTCGAGGCCGAGCAGGGGCGCGCCGGCGCGCGGCTCCACCGCGAGGTGGCCAAACTGGCCGAGGAGCGCGGCGCCGCCGTTCGCGTCGTGCCGGTTGAATGCCTGAGCGTGTGCAAGCGGCCCGTCACGGTGGGCTATGCCGCGCCGGGCAAGTGGACCTACGTGTATGGTGACTTCCCGCCCGAGGTCGGGGCCGAGACCGTGATCAACGGCGCCCTGCTCTACCGCGAGGCGCCGGACGGCCTCATCCCGTGGCGGCAGCGCCCCGACATGCTGAAAAAGGGCGTGATTTCGCGCTCGCCCCCGCTCGCGGCCGCGGCCGCATCTCCCGAATCCCCCCTGCCCGAGGCCGCCGAATGAACGCGCTCGCGAAAGTCCCCGTCACGATCGTCACCGGCTTCCTCGGCGCCGGTAAAACCACGCTGATCCGGCACGTGCTGGAGAACGCCGGCGGGCGCCGGCTGGCGCTCGTCGTGAACGAGTTCGGCGACGTCGGAGTCGACGGCGAGATCCTGCGCTCCTGCGGCATCGAGAGCTGCCCGGAGGAGAACATCGTCGAGCTCGCCAACGGCTGCCTGTGCTGCACCGTGGCGGACGACTTCGTGCCTGCGATCGAGGCGCTGCTGTCGCACGAGAAGCGGCCGGACCACATCATCGTGGAGACCTCCGGGCTCGCCCTGCCCAAGCCGCTGGTGAAGGCCTTCGACTGGCCGCCCATCCGCTCGCGCCTCACCGTGGACGGCGTGATCGCCGTGGTGGACGGCGCCGCCGTGGCGGCGGGCCGTTTCGCCGACGACCCCGACGAGGTGCTCGCCCAGCGCGAGGAGGACGCGGCTGTCGACCACGACAACCCGCTGGAAGAGGTCTACGAGGACCAGCTGCTCTGCGCCGACCTCGTGATCCTCAACAAGGCCGACCTGCTGGACGAGGGCGAGCTCGCCCGGGTGGCCGAAGACATCCGCAAGACCATTCCGCGCTCCGTGAAGGTGGCCCCGACCCGCGAGGGCAAGGTGGACGCAGACGTGCTGCTCGGCATTGGAGCGGCGGCCGAGGACGATCTCGCCCACCGCCCGTCGCACCATGACGCCGAGGAGGAGCACGACCACGACGACTTCGACAGCTTCGTGGTGGAGATGCCGGCGGTGTCCGACCCCGCCGCGCTGGTCAGCAAGCTCGCCAAGGTGGCCGAGGACCACGACGTGCTGCGCATGAAGGGCTTCCTGGAGGTGTCGGGCAAGCCGATGCGCCTGCTGGTGCAGGGCGTCGGCGCGCGTTTCCGCCATCACTTCGACCGGCCCTGGGCCGCCGGCGAGCCGCGGCGCAGCCGCCTCGTGGTGATCGGCGAGAAAGGCCTCGACCGGGCGGCCATCGAGGCGGCGCTGGCGGCCTGACGCCATGCACCTGCTCCGCACCGAGACACGCACGCTCGACGAGGCCGAGGCCGCGGTCGACCTGGCGCAGTCCCCGGCGGAGCTCGTGTTCCTGTCCTTTACGGACAGCGACATGACGGCGCTCGCCCGCGCCTGGGAAGCAGGGCGCGAGCGCTATCCGACCCTGCGCATCGCGTCGCTGGCGCAGTTGAAGCATCCCTATTCGGTGGACCTCTACGTCGCAGGGGTCGCGGCGAAAGCGCGCTTCGTGCTCGTTCGCCTGCTGGGCGGCATGGACTACTGGCGCTATGGGGTCGAGGAGCTCGGCCGCGCTGCGCGGCAGCATGGGTTTCAGCTCGCGATCGTGCCGGGAGACTACCGCCCCGACGAACGGCTCGAGGCTGCGTCCACCCTCCCTCCGGACGACCTGCGCCGCCTCTGGGGCTGGTTCCACGAGGGCGGGCCGGACAACCTGGCGAGTTGTCTGGCGTTTCTATCGACCCGCACCGGGCGCGCCCTCGCCTGGCGAGAGCCGGCGCCGGTGCCGTCCATGGGGGTTGCGCGGGAGTTCTGTCGCGAGCCCGTGGCGGCGGCCGGCCTCGCCCGCGCAGCGCGGGGTGGCTGGAAGGATCTGGCTAAAGACGCCAGCCTTCCGCCCCGTCCTTGCGAGCAAGGGAGCGACGAAGCAATCCAGGGCGAAGGGCGCGCACCCCTTGATTACTTCGCTGCGCTCGCAATGACGGAGGCGGGACCTCCGCGCGCGCTCGTCACATTCTACCGTTCCGTCCTGATGGCCGGCGACACGGCCCCGATCGCTGCGGTGGCGGACGCCCTGGCGAAGCGCGGGTTCGCGGTGACGGCGGCCTATGTGTCCAGCCTCAAGGATCCGGCGGCTGCCGAGGGCCTGGCGGCCCTGCTCGCGCGCGAGAAGCCGGACGTCATCCTCAACACGACGGCGTTCTCGGGGCGAGCGGACGCCGGCGGCGGCGTGCTGGACCGGGCGGACGCGCCGGTGCTGCAGGCCATCCTGGCCGGGTCGCGACTCGAGCCCTGGCGCGAGTCGAGCCGGGGCCTGGGGGCCGCGGACCTCGCCATGAACGTCGTGCTGCCGGAGCTCGACGGGCGCATCATCGCGGGCGCGGTCTCGTTCAAGGCCGAGACCGAACGCAGCGAAGCGCTGGAGTTCGCCGCCGTGGCGCATCGGCCGGAGCCGTCGCGGGTGGCGGCCGTGGCGGACCTTGCGGCGGCTTGGGCGCGGCTGCGCGGGACGCCTGCGGCGGAGCGGCGGATCGCCTGCGTGTTGTCGGACTACCCGCACAAGGGTGGACGCGCGGGCTATGCGGTGGGGCTGGATACGCCGGCCAGCGTGGCGGCCATCGTGGAGGCGCTGCGCGGGGCGGGGTACGCCGTTGGAGAGTCGCCCGACCCGCAGGATCTGATGCGGACGCTTGGCGGTGAGGGCTGCTGGGCATCAAGCTCAAACGGCGACGAACCTGTTCTCCCGCTCGTCGACTACGCCGCCCTGTTCGCCAGCCTCCCCTCCGCGCTGCGCGCCAGCATCGAAGGGGCCTGGGGCTCGCCCTACGCTGATCCTTCAGTCCGGGACGGCACATTTCGTTTCCGTGTCTTGCGGTGCGGAAACCTTCTTGTCGCCCTGCAGCCCGCGCGCGGGCTGGACAGGGACCGCAAGGCCGACCACCACGACCCGGCGCTGCCGCCCCGACATGGCTATGTCGCGTTCTATCTGTGGCTGCGCCATGTCGAGCGAATCCACGCCATGGTCCACTGCGGCACGCATGGGACGCTGGAGTGGCTGCCCGGCAAGGCCGTGGCGCTCTCGGCGGAATGCGCGCCGGAGGCCGTGCTCGGGCCCGTGCCCGTCGTCTATCCTTTCATCGTCAACAACCCCGGCGAGGCCGCACAAGCGAAGAGGCGCATCGCGGCCGTGACGGTGGGGCACCTCACCCCTCCCCTGGTGGAGGCCGGCCAGCACGGAGCCGCGGCCGAGGTGGAGGCGCTGCTCGACGAATATGCAGACGCGCAGGGCCTCGACGCGCGCCGCGCACGCATGCTGGCGGACGCCGTCCTGCAGCGGGCCGCTGAGACGGGGCTCGCTGCTGAAGCAGGGCTCGGGGGCTCGGACGACCCGCAGGCGGAGTTGCAGAAGCTCGACGCCTGGCTGTGCGACCTCAAGGAGGCGCGCATCGGGGATGGGTTGCACGTTTTCGGGCGCTCGCCGGAGCGCTGGGGCGAGGCGCCCAGCGACGTGGTCCAGGCGTGCGGGCCCGCCGAAATGGACGCGCTGTTGCGCGCCCTGGACGGCCGCTTCGTGGAGCCTGGCCCCGCCGGCGCGCCGTCGCGAGGCCGCGCGGATGTGCTGCCGACGGGGCGCAACCTGTTCAGCGTCGACCCGCGCGCCATCCCGACGCGCACGGCCTGGAACATAGGGAAGCGCACGGCCGAGGAGATCGTGACGCGGTACGCGCAGGACCATGGCGACTGGCCGAAGCGCATCGTGCTCGATCTTTGGGGCAGCGCCACCATGCGCACCGGAGGCGACGAGATCGCGCAGGCCATGGCGCTCCTGGGGGTGAAGCCCGTGTGGGACCACGCGTCGTCCCGCGTGTCCGGCTTCGAGATCCTGCCGACCGCCGTGTTCGGCCGACCGCGCGTGGACGTGACGCTGCGGATTTCCGGGCTGTTCCGGGACGTGTTCCCCGGCCAGATCGCGTTGTTCGACGACGCCGTCCGGGCGGTCTCGGAGCTGGACGAGGAAGACGAGGAGAACCCGCTCGCTGCCTCCCGGCGCGCATCCCGGGCGGATCCGGTCCGCGTGTTCGGGACCGCGCCGGGCGCCTACGGGCTGGGGCTCGGCCAAAAGCTGGCCGAGGGTCAGTGGCAGGACAGGGCGGAGCTCGGCGCGGCCTATCTGGCCGCAAGCGGCCACGCGTATAGCCGCAACAGCGAGGGCGCTGCGGCGGCGGAGGCCTTCGGCGAGCGGGTCGCGAGCGCGGACGCCTTCGTGCACGTGCAGGACATGGCCGAGCAGGACGTGCTCGATTCGGACGCTTTCGCCGAGCACGAGGGCGGCTTCGCGGCGGCCGCGACCAGCTTGGGCGCGAGGCCGGCGCTCTACCACGCCGACACGACGGCGCCGGAGCGCACCAAAGTGCGCACCCTGCGCCAGGAGGTCGCCCGCGTGCTGCGGGCCCGGGCCGCCAACCCGCGCTGGCTGGCAGGGCAGATGCGCCACGGCTGGCGCGGCGCGGCCGAGATCGCCGAGACGGTGGACAACCTCTTCGCCCATGCGGCGCTGGCCGAGGTGGTCGAGAGCCGGCAATTCGACCTGATGTTCGACGCCGCCTGCGGCGACGAGGCGATGCGCGCCTTCCTCCTGGCGGCCAACCCGGCCGCCGCGCGGGCCATCGCAGACAAATTCGACGAAGCGCAGCGACGCGGCTATTGGCGCCCCCGGCGGAACTCCACCGCAGCCATCCTGGCCGAACTGCGCGGGGAACACGGGGGAGCCGCATGACCCCGTCAAAGGGCGAGGCCGAGAGGCTGCGGAGGGGGTGGTGCCCCGGGGCGCTTCGGCCGATGCAGACGGGCGACGGTATGCTCGTGCGGCTGCGGCTGACGGGCGGCATCGTTCCGGCTGCGCTGGCGCGCGCCATCGCGGACTGCGCCCGGCGCTTCGGCAACGGCGCGCTCGACCTCAGCGGCAAGGCGAACCTGCAGCTTCGGGGCGTGACGGACGCCACGCTTGAGCCGCTGCTCGAACAGCTGCAGGCGCTCGGGGTGCTTGACCCCGATCCTGCCGCCGAGGCCGTGCGGAACGTCGTTTCCAGCCCGCTGGCGGGCCTCGACCCCGCCGAGGCCCTGGACGTGAGGCCGGTCGCGGCGGCGCTTGAGCGACGGCTGGCCGAAGATTCCTTGTTGCATCAACTCCCGGCCAAGTTCGGCTACCTCGTCGACGACGGCGGGCGCTTCGCGCCGCGGGACGTCAGCGTGGACGTCCGGTTCGAGGCTTTCCGGACGGATGCCGGCCCGCGCTTCGCTGTGCGGCTTGGCGGGTCCGAGGCGACGGCGAACACGATCGGCGCGTGCGCGCCCGATGCTGTCGTGGAGGTCGCGGCGGGGATCGCCGCCACTTTCATCGCGCTGCGCGTTGAGCGCGGGCCCGAGGCGCCGCGCCGCATGGGGGCCATGCTGGCGCAGGTGGGACTGGCGCCGTTCGGGGCCCTCGCCGGCATGGAGCCCGGTGCCGGCTCTTGGTCTCCCCCTTCGCGCAAGGCCTCGCAGCCGCTTGGGCCCATCCGGCTGGGAGCCGACAGTTCTGTGTTCGGCGTTGGCGCGCCATTCGGCCGCTGGTCGGCGGATGATCTCGAGCGTTTGGCGGACTGGTCCGAGCGCTTCGGGATCGCCGAGCTACGGCTGACGCCCTGGCGGGCGATTCTCATGCCGTTGTCCGCGTTGGCGGACCTCGCAGCCTTCGCCTCCTCCCGGTTCATCGTCGACCCTGCCGACCCACGCTTGGCCGTGGCGGCCTGCCCGGGTGCGCCCGACTGCGCCAACGCGTCGCGGCGCACCCGGGACGACGCGACCGCGTTGGCGGAGGTCGCCCGGGGGCTCGCGGCGGAGGGCGTGACCCTGCATGTTTCGGGCTGCGCCAAAGGTTGCGCGCGTCCGGAGCCGTCCGACGTGGCGCTGACCGCGCGGAACGGGCTATACGACCTCGTCCGGCGTGGGCGCGCCGGAGACACGCCACAGCGCTCGGGGCTGAGCCTGGACGAGGCCAGGGCGGCGATCGAGGAGATGAGGACGGGGTGAGCGACCGCATGGACTATATCCGCGAGGGCGCGGAGATCTACAGGCGGTCCTTCGCCATCATCCGGTCCGAGGCCGACCTGGCGCGGTTCACTCCGGAGGAGGAGGTCGTGGCCGTGCGCATCATCCATGCCTGCGGCATGGTGGAGGCCGCGGCGGACATCGCCTTCTCGCCGGGCGCGGCGATCGCAGCAAGGGCGGCGCTGAAGGCCGGCGCGCCCATCCTGTGCGACGCCAAGATGGTGGCGAACGGGGTTACGCGCGCGCGGCTTCCCGCCAACAACGACGTGATCTGCACGCTCGACGATCCACGCACGCCGGCGCTCGCCGCGCAGCTGGGCAACACGCGCTCGGCCGCCGCCATGGAGTTGTGGCGCGAGCGGATGGGCGGGGCGGTGGTGGCGATCGGCAACGCCCCGACCTCGCTGTTTCGCTTGCTGGAGATGCTTGACGCGGGCGCGCCCCGGCCCGCCGCCGTCATCGGCATGCCGGTCGGCTTCGTGGGCGCGGCGGAGTCAAAGGAGGCGTTGATCGCGGACGGGTGCGTGCCGTTCATCGTCGTGCGCGGGCGCAAGGGCGGCAGCGCCATGGCGGCGGCCGCCGTCAACGCGCTCGCGGGCGAGCGGGAGTGAGCATGGCCGGGACACTCCATGGCGTCGGGCTCGGCCCGGGCGATCCGGACCTGCTCACGGTGAAGGCCGTGAAGGCCGTGCAGTCCGCGCCGGTGATCGCCTATTTCTGCAAGAGGGGCCGGCGTGGCCATGCGCGCACGATCGTGGATTCCTGGCTGAAGCCCGAGCGGGAAGAGCTGGCGCTGGCCTATCCGGTGACGGTCGAGATCCCCTTCGCCGACCCGCGGTACAACGCGGCGCTCTCCGGGTTCTACGCCGAGTCGGCGGAGCGGATTGCTCGCGAACTCGAGGCCGGGCGCGACGTGGCTTTGCTGTGCGAGGGCGACCCGCTCTTCTATGGCTCCTTCATGCACCTCTATGTGCGGCTGAAGGACAGATTCCGGGTCAGCATCGTGCCGGGCGTGACCGGGATGTCCGGGTGCTGGACCGCGGCCGGCGCGCCCATCACCTGGGGCGACGACGTGCTCACGGTGTTGCCGGGCACCCTGCCCCGCGACCAGCTCGCGGCGAAGCTGGCGGCCACCGACGCCGCCGTGATCATGAAGCTCGGGCGCAACTTTCCGAAGGTGCGCGAGGCGCTGGCGGAGGCGGGACTTACTGACCGCGCGATCTATGTCGAGCGCGGGTCCATGGCGGAGGAGAAGGTGCTGCCCCTGCGCGACAAGCGCGACGACGAGGCGCCGTATTTCTCCATGATCCTCGTGCCCGGCCAGGGGCGTCGCCCGTGAGCGGCGGGCGGCTGTTCATCGTGGGGCTTGGCCCCGGTCCGGCCGAGTGGATGACGCCCGAGGCGAGCGCCGCGTTGGCCGAGGCGAGCGACGTCGTGGGCTATGGCCCCTATGTCGACCGCATCCCCGAGCGCGCGGGGCTCACCAAGCACGCGAGCGACAATCGGGTGGAAGTGGACCGCGCCCGGCGCGCGCTGGAGCTGGCCGAGGCTGGCCGGAGCGTGGCGGTCGTTTCGGGCGGGGACCCGGGCGTCTTCGCCATGGCGGCCGCGGTGTTCGAGGCGATGGAAGCTGGCCCAACGGGATGGCGGGAGCTCGACATCCGCGTGCTGCCGGGCGTCAGCGCCATGCAGGCGGCGGCAGCGCGGCTCGGGGCGCCGCTGGGGCACGATTTCTGCGCCATTTCTCTGTCCGACAACCTGAAACCGTGGACCGTGATCGAGCGGCGGCTGCGGGCGGCGGCGGACGGGGACTTCGTGATCGCGTTCTACAACCCGGCCTCCAAGGCGCGGCCGGGGCAGATCCATGAGGCGTTCGGGTTGCTGCGCTCGCTGAAGAACGGGTCCACGCCGGTCGCGTTCGCCCGGGCAGTCGGGCGGCCGGACGAACGGATCGTGCTCACGACGCTCGCCGAGGCGGATCCGGGGCTCGCGGACATGAGCACTCTGGTGCTGGTCGGCTCCAGCGAAACGCGGTTCCTGGAGCGCCCGGGCGACGAACGCCCGTGGCTCTACACGCCGCGCACTTACGGAGCCGGGCGGTGAGCCTCCAGCCAGGCCAGCACGGCGTCGAGATGGTGCTCCACCGGCGCGCCGGACGGCGCTGGCCGGGCGACCATGACCACCTCGACGCCAAGCCGGCGGCCTGCTTCCAGCTTCGCCGCGGTTGCGGCGCCGCCGCTGTTTTTGGTCACCAGCACGTCGACGCCGTGGCTTTGCATCAGCGCAGCCTCGGCCTCCACGTCGAAGGGGCCGCGGGCCAGGACGAGTTCGCAGCGGGGCAGCCGGTCGAGGCCGTCCGGGGCGTCGATGCTGCGCGCCACGTAGCGGTGCTGGGGCGCGGCGAAGAACTCCGGAAAGGACAGCCGGCCGACGGTCAGGAACACCGTCCGGGGCGCGACGCCGAGGGCCTCCACGGCGGCGGGCATGTCGGGGACGGTCGTCCAGCGGTCGCCTGGGCCGGGACGCCATTCGGGCCGCGTGTAGACCAGAAGGGGCGTCGTCATCTCCCGGCAGGCCGCGACGGCGTGACGCGACATCTGGGCCGCGAATGGATGCGTGGCGTCCACGACGGCATCGATGCGTTCGGATCGCAGGTAGCCGGCGAGGCCCTCGACGCCGCCGAAGCCGCCGACCCGCGTGGGAAGCGGGCTTTCGGCCGGCGCGCTGGTTCGGCCCGCCAGGGACAGGGCCGCTTCGATATCCGCCCGGCCCGCGAGCCGGCGGGCGAGCGCCGTCGCTTCGGTGGTTCCACCCAGGATGAGTACGCGCATGGCGGGTTTCTTGGCAGGAAGGCGAGGCCACTTGCAATGGCCTTCGCCGCGCGGCTTCCGAAGAAGCGGTTCAACGCCCCCACCCGTCTGGATTGCTTCGCTGCTCTCGCAATGACGAGGTGGTCGTCATGACCGGGCCGTGGCTCACCCTCGTCGGCATCGGCGAGGACGGCGTCGACGGGCTCTCGCCCGCGGCGCGGCGTTGCGTGGAGCGCGCCGCACTGGTGGTAGGCGGGGCGCGGCATCTGGCGCTGGTGGACGGGCTTGGGGGAGGCAAGCGAATGACGTGGCCTTCCCCGCTCACGGACGCCATTACCAGGATTCTGGAATGGCGCGGGCGGCCCGTCTGCGTGCTGGCGAGCGGGGACCCGTTCTTCTACGGCGTGGGGGCGACGCTCGCGCCCCATGTGCCGGCGGACGAGATGCAGTGCCTTCCGGCGCCCTCCGCCTTCAGCCTCGCGGCGGCCCGGCTCGGCTGGGCCCTGCAGGATTGCGCGCTCCTGTCCCTCCACGGCCGCGCGTTCGAGCGGATCACCCCGCACCTGCAGCCGGGCGCGCGCATTCTGGCGCTGTCCTGGGATGGATCCACCCCGGGTCGACTGGCGTCGTTCCTGGCGGAGCGAGGCATGGGGCGTTCTCGCTTCGTGGTGTTGGAAGCCATGGGGGGCGACCGGGAACGCATCAACGCGAGCATCGCGGACGATTTCGCCATGCCCGAGGTCGATCCCCTGAACGTGGTCGCGCTGGAGATCGTGGCCGATCGGGGCGCACTCGTCCTGCCGCTGGCTGCAGGGCTCGCGGACGCCCTGTTCGAAAACGATGGGCAGATTACGAAGCGCGACATCCGGGCCATGACGCTCTCAGCCCTGGCCCCGCGCCGAGGGCAACTGCTGTGGGACGTGGGCGCCGGGTCGGGATCCGTGGGGATCGAATGGATGCTGCGGCATCCCTCGCTGCGGACGATCGCCGTGGAGACGAGGCCCGACCGGGCGGCGCGCATCCACCGCAACGCGCTGGCGTTGGGGGTCCCGGAGCTTCGGATCGTGGAGGGCAAGGCCCCAGCCGTGCTTGAGGGCCTGCCCGCGCCGGACGCCGTCTTCGTCGGCGGCGGCGCGACAGATCCGGCGGTCCTGGACGCAGCCTGGTCGGCCTTGGCCGATGGCGGGCGTCTGGTCGTCAACGCGGTGACGCTCGAGACCCAGGCCGAACTGATGCGCCGCTACGCCGCCCTGGGCGGGGACCTGACCTCGATCCAGATCGCACGAGCCGACCGGGTCGGACCGTTCCATGGGTTCCGGCCGGCCATGCCGGTCGTGCAATGGGCCGTAACGAAAGGCGGCGCGGCATGAGCGCGCCCATGACGGCCATCGGCATCGGCTGCCGGAAGGGCTGCCCGGCGGCGTCCATCGTGGCACTGATCCGCCGCGCGCTGGCCGATCCGGCCTTGGCCGGCGCGGGCATGATGGCGGTGTTCACCACCATCGAAAAACAATCGGAGCCGGGCATCGCAGCGGCGGCGGCGGCCCTCTCGCTGCCGCTCGTCTACCTGCCGCGCGCGGCTCTGGAGGCCGTCGCTCCATCGGCCCAGACCCGATCGGAGCGCGTGGTCGAACTGTTTGGCGTGCCCTCCGTGGCGGAGACAGCGGCCTTGGCCGGCGCCGGGCCCGGCGCACGCCTGCTTGTGCCGCGCATCAGCGCGGACGGGGCCAGTTGCGCCGTGGCGGGGCCTGCAGAACCTTCGGAACAGACCTCATGACCGTCCACTTCATCGGCGCCGGGCCCGGCGCAGCCGACCTCATCACCGTGCGTGGACGCGACCTGATCGCCCGCTGCCCGGTCTGCCTCTACGCCGGCTCGCTCGTGCCAAAGGACCTCTTGGCCTACTGCCCGCCGGGCGCGCGGATCGTGGACACGGCGGCGATGTCGCTGGAGACCATCGCGGAGGAGTACGGGCGCGCGTTCGCCGCCGGAAAGGACGTGGCGCGGCTCCATTCGGGGGACCTCTCCGTGTGGAGCGCGATGGGAGAGCAGATCCGCCTGCTCCAGGAGCGCGGGATTCCCTACACCGTTACGCCCGGCGTGCCGTCCTTCGCGGCGGCGGCGGCGGCCTTGGGGCGCGAACTGACGCTGCCGGAAGTGGCGCAATCACTGGTGCTGACGCGCACGTCCGGCCGCGCTTCGTCCATGCCGCCCCGAGAGACGCTGACGGCCTTCGCGCAGACCGGCGCGACGTTGGCGATCCACCTGTCCATCCACGTGCTGGGCAAGGTGGTGGAAGAGCTCACGCCGCATTACGGGCCGGACTGTCCGGTGGCGATCGTGTTCCGCGCGTCGTGGCCGGACGAGCGCATCGTGCGCGGCGCGCTCGCCACCATCGAGGCGGAGGCCGCCAAGGCGCCCATGGAGCGCACCGCCCTGATCCTTGTCGGGCCGTCGCTCGGATCCCAGGACTTCCGCAACAGCGCGCTTTATGACGCGGACTATGCGCGCCGGTTTCGGACGCCGGGGTGGCGCGGGACGAGCAAGTAGCGAGCTTCCGCCGGCATATCCCGGGTTCTTTGACCGGGGGGCGAAGCCGCGGATTGGATGCGGCGTGGGGCCCCAACCCCTGAATCCCCTTCCCGACCTGCTTCGCAGGTCGCCGGGGATGACGCGGTTAGCTGGGCTCAGATCCCGGCGTGGCCAAGCGTCCATTGAACACCTCCTCCGCCTAGCTGAAGCGCAACCTTTTCTGCCGCGGCGGCGTTTGCGCTCGTGTTTTCGAAACGCGAGCGTTCCATGCCTTTCCACGCCCCTGCCGCCCTCCCCTGCCCTCGCGCACTGGAGGTACGGTAATGGCCGGGACCATGCGGGCCGCCATCCTGGAGGGCGCCGGCAGGGCGCGGGTGATCGAGGCGCCGATCCCGGAGCCAGGCGCCGGGCAGGTGCGGATCAGGCTGGAAGGCTGCGGCGTCTGCGCCTCCAACCTGACGCCGTGGGCCGGGCCGGCGTGGATGCAGTATCCGACAGCCCCCGGCGACCTCGGGCATGAGGGCTGGGGCGTGGTCGACGCCCTCGGAGATGGCGTGGACGGGCTCGCGGTCGGCGACCGGGTCGCGGCGCTGTCCTACAAGAGCTACGCGGAATACGACGTGGCAGAGGCCACGAACGTGGTGAAGCTGCCCGCCGCCCTGGCAGGGCAGCCCTTCCCGGGCGAACCGCTGGGATGCGCCTTCAACATCTTCCGCCGAAGCGACATCCAGGCGGGGCAGACTGTCGCCATCGTGGGGGTCGGGTTCCTCGGGGCGATCCTGACGCGCCTGGCGTCGCAGGCCGGAGCGCGGGTGATCGGGATCTCCCGGCGGGGCTACTCGCTCGATCTCGCGCGCCGCATGGGCGCCGCCGAGACGATCGCCATGGACGACCACAACGGGATTATCGCGCAGGTGAAGGACCTGACCGGCGGCGCCTTCTGCGAACGCGTGGTCGAGGCGGTGGGCAAGCAATGGCCGCTGGACCTCGCGGGCGAACTCACGGGCGAACGCGGCCGGATGATCGTCGCCGGCTACCACCAGGACGGGCCGCGGCAGGTCAACATGTGGCTGTGGAACTGGCGCGGGCTCGATGTGATCAATGCTCACGAGCGCGATCCGAAGGTTTACATGCAGGGTATCCGGGAGGCCGTGGACGCGGTGGCGTCCGGCCGGCTCGACCCTTCGTCGCTCTACACCCACCGTTTCCCCCTGGAGCGGCTTGGCGAGGCGCTTGACGCCACGCGCGACCGGCCGGACGGGTTCCTCAAGGCCCTGGTGACATTCTGATGAGCGATTTCACCGCCGCGGCGCAGCAGCCGCAGTCTTCGCGTCCGCGGGTCGGCTTCCTGGGCGTGGGCTGGATCGGGCGGAACCGGATGGAGGCCATCCTGGCGACCGGAGCGGTCGAGGCTGTCGCCGTCTGCGACGCGTCGGACGACATGGCCGCCGAAGCATGCCGCCTGGCGCCTGGCGCGACCCGAGTCGATTCGCTGGACGCGATCCTGGACGCCGGCGTGGATGGGGTCGTGATCGCGACCCCCAGCGCGCTTCATGCGGAACAGGCCATTCGGGCGCTGGAGCGCGGCGTCGCGGTGTTCTGCCAGAAGCCGCTGGGCCGCACAGCCGCGGAAGCGCGGGCCGTCGTGGAAGCGGCGCGGACTGCGGACCGGCTGCTCGCGGTCGACCTGTCCTACCGCTTCACGGAGGGCATGACCAAGATCCGGGAGGCGGTCCAGGCCGGAACCCTCGGCGGCGTGCATGCCGTGGATCTGGTCTTTCACAACGCCTACGGGCCGGACAAGCCATGGTTCTATGACCCGCTGCAGTCGGGCGGCGGATGCGTCATGGACCTTGGCGTGCACCTTGTGGACCTGGCGCTCTGGACCCTCGGATTCCCGGAGATCGAGCGCGTGTCATCGTCGCTCTTCGCCGGCGGGGAGCCACTCGCGGGACGAACCGACGCCGTTGAGGACTATGCGCTGGCCACCCTGACCCTGGCGTCAGGCGCCGCCGTGCAGCTGGCCTGTTCGTGGCGGCTCCACGCCGGGTGCGACGCCATGATCTCCGCTGCGTTCTACGGGCGGGACGCGGGCGCGGCGATGCGCAACGTGAACGGCTCCTTCTATGACTTCGAAGCCGAGCTGTATCGCGGCACATCACGCGAGCGCCTCGCCTCGCCGCCTGACGCGTGGGGCGGCCGCGCCGCGGCGGACTGGGCGCGCCGGCTCGCGGCCGGCGAGAGGTTCGACCCGCAGACCGAGCGCCTGGTGGACGTGTCTCGCGTGCTGGATGCGATCTACGGCCGCGCGACGGCGTACTGAGCCTCAGCCCGGCAGATCCACGAAGATCCTGGCCAGCAGATAGCCGAGCGAAGCCGTAACGGCCGTCACCAGCACACCCCAGGCGATATCCACGGCGGCCATGGCCGCCGAGTAGCCCTTCAGGGTGGCTAGGTTGGTGAGGTCGTAGGTGGCGTAGGCGAAGAAGCCGAACAGCGCGCCGTAGAGCGCCGCGTCAATCCATGACCCGGAGCGCGCGGCGGGCATCATGGCGAAGATCACGACCCCGACAACGTAGAGGGCGTAGAACGCCACCGCGGGCGGCAGGTTCGGGCGTTCCAGCAGCAGTCCGCCGATCTGCTCGACATAGAAGCGGCGGGCCACCACGCCGAGCCACACCAGGTCCAGCGGAATCATGACCAGGAAGGCGCAAACGTACATCACCAATGCGCGCTTCATGCTCGCCCCCGTGTTCGAACCCACCGGCCCATGTGCGGGCCAACCCGCCTGCTGGATCACCTTGCGGCGGAAGGTTCGCTTTTTTCGCAGGACTGCAACGCGACATTGAGGTTTGCGGAGGATCCTCGACCGAGAGGGCCCCAGGAGGGCGCGCCATGCTGGAACGGGACTGGAGAAGCCGCTTCCTGAAGCGGATCGTACGGCACGTCGACGAGACGGCCGAGCGGCAGAAGCAGATCACCGCGGCCAAGCAGGCGCACGCGGAGGTCCCGCTCCGGGCCGCCCACGAGCACGCGCGGCTCTTCCCCTACGGTCTGGTGGAGAAAAAGGAGGAAGCGGAGGCGCGCCGGGGAGCGATGGGCCGGTTCCCGAACAAGGCTAATACAGCGCCTGCGAAACCGGCAGAGACCAAGCAGAACGGCCTCATACGCCGGCCGCCGCCGGCGGAGAAGCCGACGCGCCAGACCTCCTGGCAATGGACGAGGCCGAAAGGACCATGAATCCGGGTCGGCGGCTCACCGCCGAACCCTCAGCCGCATGTTCAGGATGGAGGCTGCGGACGCGCATCAGCGCGGAGCGCCGCCATTAGGCCTGCGGCGGCTCACGCGCACTGGGATGGCCTGAGGCGCCGTACGATCCCAGGCCCGGGCCACGATCAGCACCAGCGTCATCGTCACCAGGGGCCCGGCGAATGCGGCGAGCGCGGCGGGGTACAGTGAAGTCATCGTCGATCTCCAGCAAAGGCTTGGACCAATGCGAAGCGACGGCGCTTGTTCCCAGCCGGCCGGCCTGGCGCCGATCCCCGAGGCTGAGCTCGGGGCCGAGCCTTATTCCGCCGCCGCCTTCGGCTTGCGGCCGCGCTTGGCGGGCGCCGGCTGGGGAGCGGGCGCCGGCTTGCGACGAGCCTGCCCCAGCCCCATGCTCTTCGCCAACTGGGAGCGAGAGGCGGCGTAGTTCGGCGCGACCATGGGGTAGTCTGAGGGCAGGCCCCAGCGCGCGCGATATTCGGCCGGCGTCATTCCATATTTGGTGGACAGATGACGCTTCAACGACTTGAAGGTCTTTCCGTCTTCCAGGCAGACAATATAGTCCGGCGTGACAGACTTCTTGATCGGAACGGCGGGACGCAACTCTTCCACAGGCTCTTCAACCGGCGCTCCGGAGACCGAAGCCAGAGCGTTATGCACGCTACCGATCAGCGTCGTGAGTTCGTCACGGGTCAGCTTGTTGTTGGCGACGTATGCGGACACGATGTCCGCGACCAGATCTATCACTGCGGTGCTGTGCTCGGACACGGTGTGCTCCGTTTATTCTCCGTCTGATCAACGTAGCTCTATTTGATTTATATGAAAAGAGGCCACTGCAACAAAATCAGGCGTGGACCGTATTGCCTTAAGACTTGCAGCTGACGGTTGTATTGCTTTTTCGTAAGGCAAGGCCCGTCAGCGTGAGCGATTCCGTCGCAGAAGCGCCGTCACCGGTCCGCCATTTTCTTGGCGTTTCAAGCATGAGCATCGCCATCAAAGGTCCAGGAAAGCACCAAGACGTGAGAACAACAGTCCTCCTGGCAATCGCCGTCAGCTTGGGCGCGCCCGTGGCGGCTCAGGCCGGCCAGCTGCGCGTGATCAACAAGACTCGCGAACCGATCGCCGAAATCCAGGTTTCCCATGGTCGCGACTGGGGCCCCGGGCAACTGGAAGGCCGCCCCATCCGGTTCGGCGAGGATCGACTGTTGCGGTGGGTCTCGGACGGCAAACACAAGATCCGGCTCATCAACCAGAGGCGGGAGGAGTGCGTGATCGACGGGATCGACTTCGAGGACGGGAAAGTCCTGACGGTCACCGACCGGGTGCTCACGCTCTGTGAGTGACCGCTGAAAATTTTTTCGTCAAAGGACGGAACCGGCGCGCCTATGCGGCGTTTTATCGTCGCATCATCGGAATGCCCCCTCCAAGATGCGCAGAGGCCCTTGCAGACCTGATCGTCTGCAAGGGCCTTTTCCTTGGCTGCCGGCCTTCACGGCGTCGCCGGGGCTCCGCTCGCCACGAGCAGGAGCGAACGGTCAATCTCCTCCAGCAGCACGCCCGCGACGTGCCCGAAGCTCACCACATCGCCAGGCCGCTTGCTCACGCCGAGCACCACGAGCGTGTGCCCGCCCAGGCGCGCCTGGCGCAGGATCGCCTCCTCGGCGCTCATGTTGACGCGCACGGCCGTATGCACTTGCACGCCAAACCGGTCGCCGAGCTGGACGATGTCCTTCAGGATGGCTTCGTTCTGGCCGCGCAGCGCCCGGAAACGGCGTCGTCGCGCGCGGTTGTTGTGGGCGCCCGGCACATACAGCGCGGTGAGCGGGCAACGGTGCGAACGGGCCAACGCAAGAGCGACTTCCGCGCCGCGGCGTGACACCTCGGTGCCCGTGACGGCGACCAGGATGTTCAGCTCTCCTCGGAGCGGCTCCTCGTGGTGCGTCCCCCGGGCGCTCACCAGCGCCACCGGGCCGTTGAAGACGGCCGTGATCTCGCTGACCCGGCGATGCAGGCCGCCTCTGCGGCTGACCACAGGCTCCAGGCCCTCGATCAAGAGGTCATAGCCGTTCTTGGCCTCGGCGGCGACCGCTTCGGCGCCGACAGCCGGCTGCGTGCGCGTGGTGACGTCCACGTCAAGCAGGACGGCGTCCTGTTCCGCCCCGTCCTGGGCCGATGCAGCCGCCTTCTTCACAGCGTCCTCCACGCCGGCTTCCGGCCCGACGGCGCGCTGTTCCCTTGCGGGGTCGACGCGCACGACCGTGACCGGGAGGCCCCGCGGACCGGCGAGCAGTCCCGCCACGCGGGACGCGAGCTTGCTGCTCGGGCTCTCGTCGGCGGCCACGAGCAAGCGCTCGAGCTGCGGGACAAACCCCTGGGCTTCGAACGCCTCGCGCTCGATCCGCTCGGCCTCTTCCGGCGTCAGCGGCAGGCGCCGGAGCGCCCATCGGAGCATGGGCGGCATGGCCATGGTCGTGAGGACCGCCATGGCGACGATCATGGTGAAGAGGTCGTTGCTGAGAGCGCCCATGGACAGCCCGATGGAGGCCACGATCACCTCCGTGGAGCCCCGGGCATTCATGCCGCACCCCAGGGCGACCGACTCGCCCCGAGACAGGCCCCCGAACCACCCGCCGACAAATGCGCCGCCGAACTTGCCGATGCTGGCGATCAGCACCAAGCCCGCGGTCAGCATCGCGATGCTGGGACTCTTGAGAATGGTGAGATCGGCGCTGAGCCCCGCCAGGCCGAAGAAGACGGGCATGAACAGGGCCACGATGAGGCCGCGGAGCTCCTCCTCGATGTGGCGCGTCAGGATGGGCGACTGACCGACGAGGACGCCGGCGACGAAGGCGCCGAGCACGGTATGCACCCCGATGGCGTTCGTGATCAGCGCCATCACGCCCGTGATGACCAGGATCACCGAGATCACCGGCATGTCGCTGACGAAGGTGTCGTTGGCCCATCGAATGGCCAGGAACACGAGGCGGCGGCCGATCGTGAGGCTCACGGCCAGAAACACGAACGTTCCGGCGAGGCTCTTCGCCAATGAGACGAGCTCGAATTGCCCATGCAGCGCGATGCCGAAGGTCAGCGCGATGATGATCCAGCCGATCGTGTCGTCGATGATGGCCGAGGCGACGATGACCTGGCCGATATTCCGGCGCAGGAAGTTCATCTCCCGGACAACCATGGCGACGATCTTCACCGACGAGATCGAGAGCGCAGTGCCCAGGAACAGAGACGTGATCAGGCGCAGCTCAGGGCGCGGCAGCATGGCGTCCGGCAGCGTCTCGCCCAGGGCGAAGCCGCAGGCGAAGGGCACAGCGACGCCGGCGACCGACACGCTGAAGGCGGCGCGCTTCACCTTCCGGACGAGGCCGAGATCGGTCTCCATGCCGGTGAGCAGAAGCAGCAGCATGATGCCGAGCTGGGAAACGGCGTCGATCATGGCCTTCTGCTCTTTCACCGGCGGAAAGAGCGCGTGCTGCCAATCGGGGGCGAGCGCGCCGAAGACCGAAGGACCGAGCAGGATTCCGCCAATGAGCTGGCCCATCACGGCGGGCTGCCCAACCCGCTGCATGGCCTCGCCCAGCAGGCGCCCCACCACAATGAGGACCAACACCTGCGAGATGAACAGAGCCTCGGATGGCCCGGAGGCTCCTGCAGGACCGGCCGCATGAGCGAGCGACGGCAAGACCAGCCTCAGCCCCGCTGCCGCGAGGAGGAGGATCACAAGGTGGCGAAGATGAAGGACAGGACGGCTGGAAAGCGAAAACGGCTGCACGCGGCGCCCTCAGACGAAGACGTCACGAGAACGGCGGAGCCGTTGGAAAGATCCGCCCTCGTCTGGGCCGTGAAGATCAGTAGAGCGCGCGCACGGTGGCGTGGCGCACCACGGTCACGCAGGGCGCAGGCGTATAGGCCCTGTACCAGCCGTGATCCCAGCGGCGCGGGCGATGTTCACAATAGCCTTCATAGCGGGCGGAGATCGGCACGCCCCGATCCGCGACCACCGGCCCGCGGAACTCGCCATTCAGTGCGATGAGCGGCTCGCTGACAATCGGCGGAGCCGCGCAAGCGCTCACCAGAACAGCCGCAGCGCCCAGCACGATGAAGCTCTTCATTCAGCCCTCCCTGATTCAGATGCGCATCGTACTGCAAGCCTCATGCTTCGCATAATGTTCCCTTGTTGCTGGAGCCCATCAGCAATTCGCGACCAGATGAGTTAACAGCAAACCTTTGTTAAGCACGATTGAGGAAACTCGCCTGTATCCCCGACCGGAGATAACAGACGTGAGCACACCTGCCCTCCGCCTGGCTGACGCTCATTCCACCAATGGGCTAGACGCCAACAAAGCCGAGGCGTTCATCCAGGGCATCTCGGACCGCATCGACCAGCTCGGCGAGATCGTCGACATCGCCGGCGACGTGAATGACGTCGTCAGGGGCGTCTTCTCCAAGGCGGCTCGTATTCACGATGTGGCCGTGGCCGCCGAACAGATGATCCGGTCGAACCAATCCATCGCGGCCTGCGCCGAACGGGCCCAAGGCTCCGCCGTCGCGGTGAAGGAAGGGCTGGCGAGCGCGACGGGCGCCATCCGGGAAGGCCTCGCCAGCGCCCACGAGAACGTCGCCACGCTGTCCGAGGCAGCCACGCAGTTTTCGGCCATCCTCCAGGAGGCCACCGCGACCGTGCAGCGGGTGTCGGAGTCGAGCGCGGCGATCAATTCGGTGGCGCGGGAAATCCAGCTCATCGCCATCAACGCCGGCGTGGAGGCCGCACGAAGCGGCGCCGCCGGGCGCGGGTTCGCGGTGATCGCGAACGCCGTCAAGGATCTGGCGGAGCAGACCCGGGCCGCGACGGCTGAAAACGCCCGCCAGCTCGCGGCCCTGGCGGAAACGATCGAGAAACTCTGCCGGCAGAGCCAAGACAGCGAGGCCAAGGCCCGGGCGGCGACCGCGGACAATGCATCCGTCGCGCAGCGCCTCGCCGCCTTCGACGAGTTCGGACAGAGCGTGCACCGCCTCGTCGCCGACATCGAGGGGATTTCGACGCCAGTCGCAGAGAACATCCGCGTCTGCGGCGCCGTCACGGATCATCTGGACACGCTGGTCGACGAACTCGACGAGTCGCGGAGCAGCTACCGGGAAGCGGCGCAGCGCATCGACTCGCTCGTGCGCACGAGCCAGGAACTGGTCGCCTTCATCGCCGGGTCCGCGGTGCAGGCCAAGGACGGCAAGCTCATCCGGGCGGCCCAGGAGGCCGCAGCCGAGATCTCGCGGCTGCTGGAGAAGGCGGTGGACGAGGGCGCCATCGGCCTCCACGACCTGTTCGACGAGGATTATCGGCCCGTTCCGGGCTCCGACCCGCAGCAGCACCTCACCCGGTTCACAACCCTGACCGACCGGCTGCTTCCGCCCGTGCAGGAACCGCTCCTCAGCCTCGACCCCCGAATCGTGTTCTGCGCCGCGGTGGACCGGAACGGCTATCTGCCGACGCACAACCGCATGTACTCCAAGCCGCTCAGCCCAGACCCCGTCTGGAACGCCGCGAATTGCCGGAACAGGCGCATCTTCGACGACAGGACCGGCCTTTCGGCCGGGCGCAACACCCAACGCTTCCTTGTCCAGACCTACCGCCGGGACATGGGTGGCGGACAGTTCGCCCTGATGAAGGACGTCTCAGCCCCTATCCGGGTGAAGGGCCGTCATTGGGGCGGCTTCCGGATCGGGGTCAAGGTCTAGACCGGGTCGGGACCTCCAGCGCCCGTTCGGGCGCGGGCGTCTCCTCCGCGGCTGGCTTGGCGTCGCGCAGCGGGCCCCACCAGCGGAAACCAGCGGGAATCAGGAAGCCGACCATCAGGAAGCGAGCCAGGTGGTGCACCCCGACATAGACGGGGTCGAGCCCGAGCGCGAAGGCCAGCACCGTCATGGCCTCCAGCCCTCCGGGCGCGAACGCCACGGCGGTCTCGCCGAAAGGCACCCCCACCGTCCATGTGACCGCGAACGCGCCGAGGGCGGACACCGCCAGGGATGCGCCGAAGGACAAGATGGCGGCCGGCGCGGTGCGCAGCACGGTCATCCCTTCCAGCCCGCGGAAGCGCTGGCCGATGAACACGCCGATCAGCGTGAATCCGACCAGCGACAAGGTCGCGGGCACGCCGGCATGGACGACGCCAGGGCCCGTGAGCACGCCCGTCGCCACCATGGGCCCGAGGATGAAGGCGCCGGCTACGTTGAATCGTTCGAAGACCAGCGCCCCGACCAGCGAGACGGCGAAAAAGGCGGCCAGTTCCCCGGGGCCGACGGGGGGCCGCACCACGGCGGCGCCCGCTCCCCCATGCTCGGCCGCGACGATCACCATGGGAAGGATCGCCACCAGCACGAACAGGCGCACCAGTTGCACGACGACGATGCGGGCGACATCGGCCCCGCGGTCAGCGGCGATCACCAGAATGGTCGAGAGCGCCCCGGGGGATGACGCCAGCACCGCATCCCGAAAGCTCCAGCCCGCCACGAGGAGAACCAGGGCCGAGGCCGCCGTCACCATCAGGACGTTGACGCCCAGGATGAGAAGGCTCGCCGGATAGGCCGCGAAGGCTCCGAGCGATTCGGGCGTTACGGCGGCTCCCATGCTCATGCCCGACACGATCAGCGCGAACTCGCGCAACGGAGCCGCCATCGGCGGCGCGACGCCAATCGCGGACAGCACCGCCACGCTCACCATGGCGCCCGTGAGCCAAGGCGCGGGGACGCCTGCCCACGCCGCCACAGAGCCGCCCGCGAAGGCGGCGGCGATCAGGCCAAGTTGTCCGATCAGCGCGGGCAGGATCGGGGGAGTTCTGCGACGCATGGATATGGCGAAAGGGGAAAGGATGGACAGGCGTTGACCTCGATCAATGACGGTCCGGAGCCTTCGCGTCAAATATCGAACCGTGATCAGCGGGAGCTGACCAGAGCCGAACCGCCGGTGGCGGGGGTCTCCGCGGTACGGCTCAGCTCCCGGTTCACGGTCTCCATGGCGACAACGCCGTGGGCCGGGGCGCCCGGCACGGTCTCGGGGGAGCCGTGTCGGGCGCTTCCGTTTCAAGAGCCCGCAATCGACGGAACAGACACAAAAGCGAACGCCTCCGGCAAGCCGGAGGCGTCAGACTTCGATTCGAGGGGCGGTCAGTGGGAGCCGGTGCACTTGCAGAGCCGGCAGACGTTGGCGATGGTCACCTCGTCGTGTCGGCCATAGACCAGGAAGCCCTCGCGCTTCAGCTGGGAGAACGCGCGGCTGACGGTTTCGAGCGTCAGGCCGAGGTAATCGGCGATTTCCTGGCGCGTGAGGGGCACGCGCACATTGGCCTGGTCGGGACGGCGTTCCGAGAGCGGGCCGGCGCAGCCGGCGCCTCCGCGGTTCGGCACGAGGCGCATCAGGAAGGTGGCGACGCGCTCAACGGCGGTCTTGCGACCAAGAAGCACGGCGTGGTCGTGCAGGGCGCAGATCTGGGCCTTCATGCGCTCGGACACCAGCCGCTGCAGCGCGGCTGAGCTTTCGGCGGTGTGACGGTCGTAGACCACGATTCGGGCCGGAAGCACCGTTTCGGCGGTGACGTCCGAGAGGCGGTTCGTGCTCAGGCCGAAAATGTCGCCCGGGCCGAGCAATTCGATGATCTGCCGCCGTCCATCTGGCAGGAGCTTCGAGAGCATCACGGCGCCCTCGAGAATCACGTACAGCGAACGGGCCTCGTCCCCCTCGTCCAGCACACATTCGCGCGCTGCGAGGTCGAGATGGCGGGTCGCCTTCTCGACCGGCTCGTCCATGGATTCGCGACGCGAAATGCCAAGCGTCCAGCGTGCGTCGTGCTTAGGCGGCAGACGGTCGCGCATCTCGTCGGAAAAGCGGGGATCGAGGGACATGGCGAGCCTCTTCGGGGGTGAGCGGCGCCAGGGAAGGCGCCCTTGCGGCGCCGCTGGGGGAATTCACTTGGGTAAAATGGAGAATACCAGCGGACGGGCGCCGCGCATCGGTGGATCGCCGTAAGCACTGCTACGGACAGCCGAAAGTCCTACCGAGGAGCCCAAAAGGGCTCACATCATGGACGCGATCGTTTCGGCGCTCAGCGGCTTGCGCAGCACCTGGATATTGCGAAGACCATGGATCTGCTTCTCGATCGCAGCCTGGGGCTGCCCCGTGATCGCGATGACACGCGGCGGCGTCTTCATGGTCTGGAGCCACTCGATCACCCGCGCCCCGCTGATGCCGGGCAGCAGCAGGTCCACGATGATCGTGTCCTCGGGGCTGGGAGGGGCGGACTCGAGGAAGCTTTCAGCGTCGGGATAGGTGCAGGCTTCATAGCCGAGCCCCTTGAGAAACGTGAGCAGGGAATCGCTCACGCCCGGATCGTCTTCGAGAATGTGGATCGTCACGGATTGACCGCCAGCTTTCGGCTCAGGGCGTGCTCATTATGCGAATGCACAGCGAGCCGGGGGCGCGCGTTGCTTTTCTGCAGTTTGGCGCCAATGAAGCTCGCGAACATCCGTATGAGTGCGGAGGAGCCGAGAAAAGCGGCGCCCGGCGCCAAACCGTGCATATCAGAAGTTGCTAAGCTGAAGCTTTGTTTTCGCGGGGGGCGGTATTGGAATGGCTAGTTTCGACGCACGTCCGAATACACGATGCGTACCAGATCAGCGGTATTGCGGGCGCCAAGTTTTTCCATGATGCGGGCCCTGTGAACTTCGATCGTGCGCGGGCTTATCCCAAGCTGGCGGCCCGCCTCCTTGTTGGACGCGCCCATGGCGATGCGCTCCAGGACCTCCCGCTCGCGCGGGGTCAACTGATCCTCTCCATTGAACGAGGCCAGGATCAGGTCTCCCGACTTGGCGCCCTTCTGCGCCCGGGCCTCGATGGCCTCGCGAACGCGCGCCAGCACCGTCTCGGCGTCGAACGGTTTCTCGATGAAATCATGAGCGCCGTGCCGGATGGCTTCAACGGCCATCGGGATGTCACCCTGCCCGGAGATCATGAAGACAGGGGCGCCGTAGTGCGGCCCCAGCTCCTGCAGCACCTCGAGCCCGGATCGCCCGGGCATGTGCACATCCAGGATGACCACGCTCGGCGTGCGCGTCCGCGCAGCGGACAGGAAGGAGCCCCCGTCCGGAAAAGCCGTCACGTGATATCCATCCATCTCGAAGACCAGGCGAAGCGCGTCGCGCACCGCACCATCGTCGTCGACGATGAACACCTCCTGCTCCATGCGATCCGCCGTGCTCATCTCTTCGCCGTTCGCCCCGCCTATCCGCAATCGTCCGGAGTGGACGGAACGCGGCTAGTATTCGATTTAAGGGTGGCGCTTGAAGCGTGCCACCGCCTTTTCATCCCTGCTGGTCCGACGCCGACGCGGGCGAGCCCCCGCCGTTGATCGGCAACTCGAGCTCGAATCGGGCTCCGCGCCCGTTACCGCCGGGGTCGACCTTCAGGTCTCCCGCATGATTTTGCGCGATCGTGCGCGAGATGGATAGACCTAGCCCCATACCGGTCCGCTTGGAAGTCGAAAAGGCCTTGAACAAGGTGGGTATGGCGGATGGCGGGAGTCCAGGGCCATTGTCCTCCACGCTGATCACGATGTGATCAGCGCGCCGCTCGGCGCCGATCGTCACCATGGGAAGCTCGCGGCCCTTCAGAGCTTCGTTGGCGTTGCGCAGCAGGTTGACGATGATCTGCTGGATTTGCACCGCATCGACCGACACGAGCGGAAGGTCCGACGCGTAGTTCCGCGTCACCCGCGGGGGGTTCCGCTGGCCCAGCATGACAAGTTCCAGCGCCTCGTCCACGATGGCGCGGATGTCGACGTCCCGACGCTGAGGCTCGCGCTTCTCCACGAAATGGCGCATGCGGCTGATGATCGCGCCGGCGCGTTCCGCTTCGTGGACCGCCTTCTCCAAGACCTGCCTGAAGGAGTCGATCGGGAGCGGGGCGCCCTGCACCGCCCGCGTGATGCTCCGGCTCGCCGCCTGCAAGTAGAGCATGATGGCGGTGAGGGGCTGGTTGAGCTCATGGGCGAGCGCCGCGCCCATTTCGTCCATGGCAGAGACGCGGGCCATGTGGACGAGGTCCGATTGCAGCTCGTTGAAGCGCCTTTCGGCTTCCTTGCGCGACCGAAGATCACGAATGATGCCGATGAACTGACGACCCTCCGGGGTACGCGCCTCTCCGACGGAGAGCTCCACCGGGAACTCGGTCGTATCTTTGTGGCGGGCGCGCACTTCCCGGCCGATGCCGATGATTCGCTTGGAGCCGGTGCTCAGGTAATTGTCGAGATACTGGTCATGGGAGTCGGCGTAGTCGGCGGGCATGATCAGCCGCACGTTCTGGCCGATCGCTTCCTCCGGCGTATAGCCGAACAGGCCCTCGCAGGCCTTGTTGTAGACCAGGATCTTGCCGCGCTCCTCGATGACGAGAATGCCATCGACCGCCGTGTCCAGCACGCTTGCGAGTCGCGCGTCCGATACTGTCGTGATTGCTGCGCCGTCGCGGAAATCCGCCATCCTGCCCGTGTCAGCCGTCCGCCCCTGGCCCAATATACTGGGGTGCAAGTGGTTGGAAGGCAACCATCCCGCATCGCGACATGTGACCTCCCTTCGTCGGGTGAGGCTCCGCTCGACGAAGATTAAACAGCCGCGGCGAGGCGGCGGGCCGCTTCCTGGATGTCCTCCGCGCGACGCGCGAAGCAAAGGCGGAAGTAGCGCTCCCCGCCAACGCCGAAGGCCGTTCCGGGCGCGATTCCCACATTCGCCTCATCGACGAGCCGGAGGGCGGCGCGGCGCGTGTCCTGCTCGCCCTTGATGGAGAAGAACAGATAAAATGCGCCGGCAGGATCCGCGAACTCCACCTTCCCGGTCGCGGCAAGGCCCGAGCAAATGATGTCCCGGCCCCGGCGAACCCGCTCGATCTGGTGCTGGACGAAGCCCTCGCCCTGCTCCAGGGCCGCGATGGCGGCGCGCTGGATGAAGGCCGGCACGCCCGAGCATGAATACTGCATGAGGTTCTCGATCACCTGGCCGAGCGCCGGGTGACATTCCAGCCAGCCAATGCGCCAGCCCGTCATGGCCCAGTTCTTCGAGAACGTCTGGACGAAGATGATGCGGTCATCCTCGGCCATGATGTCGTGGAACGAGGGCGCGCGCTCCGAACCGTCGAAGACGAAGCGCCCATAGATCTCATCGGCGATGATCCAGAGGCCGTGGCGGCGCGCCAAGGCGAGAATCGCCTCGAGCTCCTCCCGCGTGGCCGTCCAGCCCGTCGGGTTCGCGGGCGAGTTGACGATGATGAGCTTCGTGCGGGGCGTGACCGCTGCGGCGAGGCGCTCGACATCGAGCGACCAGCGATTCCGGACCGGGTCGACGGCCATGGGAACCTCGACAGGCACGGCGCCGCCGATCCCCACCGCGCCCAGGAAATTGGGCCAGGCCGGGGAAGGAATGAGAACCTCGTCCCCTGCCCCGGCGGCGACCCGGATCGCCATCTGGAGGGCGTGCATGCCGCCGATCGTCACGAAGAAGCGTTCGGCCGGCAGGGCCTGGCCGTAGACGCGGCTCATGTAGCGGGAGATCGCGTCGCGCAGCTCGGGCAAGCCGCGCTGGTACGTATAAAATGTCTCTCCCGCCGCCAGCGAACGGGTCGCGGCGTCCTGGATGAAGCTCGGGGTAGGCATGTCGCCCTCCCCCACCCAGAGCGGGATCAGGCCCTGGCGGCCGCGGCCGTAGTTGAAGACCTCCACGATGCCGCTTTCCGGCGCGCCCGCGGCCTCGGGCCGGACGGCGGACAGGAGCGCCTGCTCGGGCGAGGCGGCCTGGTCGTCAGTGGCGGGGCGGGAGTTCACGGCAAAGCTGTTCATCACGGGGTCGCTGGGGGTTCGATCGTCCATTCGGAAGCGGTCTTTCTGCCACGCTGCGGCGACCGCGTCTCGTCAATTCTCGTCATCGTTGGGATCAGCGGGGCTGCTGGATGCGCCTACGAAAAAGCCCCGGCATGGCCGGGGCTCGATGCGTGAGGCTCAGGCCTTCGCGGCCAGGATGTCGCGGATCTGTGTCAGGAGAACCTCCTCTTTGCTCGGGGCTGGCGGCGCCGCGGGCTCGGCAGCCTTCTGCTTCTGGAGCCGGGTGATCGCCTTCACGACCATGAACAGGACCCAGGCGATGATGATGAAGAACACGACCGTGTTGATGAAGCTTCCGAGGCCCATCACCGCGCCGGCCTTCTTGGCGTCGGCATAGGCCATGCCGAAGCTCACCTTGCTGGAGAGCGGAATATAAAGGTTGGAAAAGTCGATCCCGCCGGTGATCGCGCCGATGATCGGCATGATGATGTCGTTGACCAGCGAGTCGACGATCTTGCCGAAGGCGGCGCCGATGACCACGCCTATGGCGAGGTCCACCACATTGCCGCGCATCGCGAAAGCTTTGAATTCCTGGAGCATGCCGATCTCTCCCAGCGTGCAAATGACGTCTCCGGCTCCGTTTCCGCAGCCGCCCGGAAGCAAAGTTGCTCAATTGAACGCGAAAAGAAACCCGTGCGGAAAATTTTCAACCCTCAGTTTTAATATTTGTGATTTGGCAGGTTTTGGCTGTACTTCCGTCCCGTCGAGGGGCGCCGTAGACTGACGAACCCCGAAGGAACGGAGACGTCGCGTGCTGGCCGGCTGGTCCATTGTTCTGACCGCGTTGGTCTATCTCTGCGTCCTCTTCGCCGTTGCGCATTACGGTGATACGGCCGGGCGGCGCTGGGTGAGCGGCCGGGCGCGGCCCACCATTCATGCGCTGGCGCTGGCCGTCTTTTGCACGTCCTGGACCTTCTTCGGCTCCGTCGGGCTCGCGTCGCGCTCGGGCCTGGACTTCCTGGCCATCTACATCGGCCCGGGGCTGGTGATCGGGCTGTGCTACGGGCTGGTCGGACGCATCGTGCGGCTCGCCAAATCCCAGAACATTACCTCGATCGCGGACTTCGTGGCGTCTCGCTACGGTAAGAGCGAGCGCGTGGCGGCGCTGGTCAGCCTCACGGCGGTGATCGGCTGCGTGCCCTACATCGCGCTGCAGCTGAAGGCGATCGCTTCGTCCCTCACCACCCTGCTGGAGGCGGTTGACCCCGGGGCCGTGGCCCAGTCGAGCCCGTTCTTCGGGGGCGACCTCGCGCTCATCATCGCGCTGATCCTGGCCGGCTTCGCCACCGCCTTCGGCACGCGCCACGTCGACGCCACCGAACACCAGGATGGCCTGATGCTGGCGATCGCGGCGGAGTCCGTCGTGAAGCTTCTCTGCTTCCTCCTGGTGGGGGTGGCGGTCGTGTACGGGCTCTTCGACGGCGTCAGCGACCTTCTGGCCAAGGCGGCGGCCCGGGCGGACATGACCCCGATCCTCGACCGGGGGGCCGGCTGGCCGGCCTTCCTGGGCGTGACCCTGATGTCGGGGCTGATCATCCTGCTCCTGCCCAGGCAGTTCCACGTCACGGTCGTCGAGAACCGCGACGACGGCGACACGAGGCGGGCCGCCTGGCTGTTTCCGCTCTACCTGGTGCTGATCAACGTCTTCGTGGTGCCGCTGGCGCTTGCGGCCGACCTGCTGCTGCCGCTCGGCGTCGACCGCGACATGGCGGTGCTGGAGATGCCGCTGCGGCATGGCCAGAGCCTCACGGCCATGATCGCCTTCACGGGCGGGCTGTCGGCGGCGACCGCCATGGTGATCGTGGAGTGCGTAGCTCTCGCGATCATGATCTCCAACGACCTCGTGATCCCGGTGCTCCTGCGCCGACGGGCGCTCACGGGAGCCGCCGGGGCGCGCAACATGGGCGGGCTGATCCTGGCCGTGAGGCGCGTGGCCATCCTGGTGCTGATGCTGCTCGCCTATTTCTACTTCAAGAACATGGGAGAGGCGGCGCTCGCCTCCATCGGTCTGATCTCTTTCGCCGCCATCGCCCAGATCGCGCCGGCGTTCTTCGCCGGGCTCTTTTGGCGCCGGGCCACCGCGCTGGGCGCGACCGCCGGGATCGTGGCCGGCCTGATCGTTTGGGCGGCCACCTTGTTCGTTCCAAGCGTCGCCGACCCGGACTGGCTGACGTCGCTCGGCGCGCTCGGCGTGGATTGGCTTGGCGTGGACAAGTTCCTGATCGGGCCGGGCGGGCCCGAGGGATTGCGCTTCGGCCTCGGCGAAATCACACGGGGAGCAGCCTGGAGCCTGGCGGCCAACGGGCTCGCCTTCGTGGCCTTCTCTCTCGCCCGCCCGGCGACGCCCATCGAGCGGCTGCAGGCCAGCACCTTCGTGTCCCCCGACATGCCGGCCATGGGCCAGAGCTTCCGGCTGTGGCGCGCCACGGTGACGGTTGGCGAGTTGCGGGCCACCGTGGGGCGGTATCTCGGGGACGGGCAGGCGACCTCGTCATTCCAGTCCTTCTCGGCCGCCCGCGGCATGACGCTCGACCCGTCGCGGGACGCCGACATCCATCTTCTGCGATACGCCGAGCACCTGCTGGCCTCCGCGATCGGAGCGGCGTCCTCGCGCCTCGTGCTGTCGCTCCTGCTGCGCCGTCGCAACGTCACCAAGAAAGCCGCCCTCAAGCTGCTGGACGACGCCTCCGCGGCGATCCAATACAACCGCGACTTGCTGCAGCACGCGCTCGACCACGCCCGGCAGGGCATCACGGTTTTCGACAAGGATCTGCGGCTGATGTGCTGGAACCGCGAGTTCCAGGATCTCTTCGATCTGCCGCCGTCTCTCGCCCGGGTCGGCACTGGGCTCGACGAGATCGTAAGGTTCAACGCCGCGCGCGGCAGCTACGGACCTGGCGAGCCGGACGAGTTCGTCACGGCCCGGCTCGAGAGCTTCGTCAACGACGTCGAGCCGGTGCGCGTGCGCCTCCACGACAGCGGCAAGGTGATCGAGATCCGCTCGGCCCACATGCCGGACTCCGGCATCGTGACCACCTACACGGACATCACGGCCGCCGTGGAGGCCGAGGAGGCGCTCGAGCGCGCCAACGAGACGCTGGAGCGGCGCGTCCGCGAGCGCACGGAGGAGTTGCAGCGGTTGAACGAGGAGCTCGGTCGCGCCAAGGGCGAGGCCGAAGAGGCCAACGTGTCCAAGACACGCTTCCTCGCGGCGGCCAGCCACGACATCCTGCAGCCGCTCAATGCGGCAAGGCTCTACGCCACGTCGCTGGTCGAGCGCGCGGGAGACGGTGACGACGGCAACCTCGCCCGCAACGTGGACGCCTCGCTGGAAGCGGTGGAGGAGATCCTGACCGCCCTGCTGGACATCTCCCGGCTCGACTCCGGGGCCATGAAGGCGGAGATCTCGAGCTTCCGCCTGGACGACATCCTTAACCAGTTGCGGCTCGAGTTCGAGCCAGTCGCGCGCGAGAAAGGGCTGAGGCTCATCTTCGCGCCCTGCTCTCTCACGGTCCGTTCGGACCGGCGGCTCCTGCGCCGCCTGCTGCAAAATCTCGTTTCCAACGCCATCAAGTACACGGTGAAGGGGCGCGTGCTCGTGGGGGTGCGGCGCCGGCGCGGACGCGCGCGGGTAGAGGTCTGGGACACCGGCATGGGCATCCCGCCCTCCAAGCAGAAGACCGTGTTCCGCGAATTCCAGCGGCTCGACCAGGGCGCCCGGGCGGCGCGGGGGCTCGGGCTCGGCTTGTCGATCGTCGAGCGCATCGGCCGCGTGCTGGACCACGCCATCCGGCTGCAGTCACAGGTGGGCCGGGGATCCGTGTTCACGGTCGAGTTGCCGGTCGCCGCGCCCTTGCCGGCCATGGCGTCGCAGCGCGACGCCCGGCCCGCGCCCGCCGCCCCTTTGGCCGGGATGGCCGTCCTGTGCATCGACAACGAGCCCGCCATCCTGGACGGCATGGGCACGCTGCTCACGGGCTGGGGCTGTGCAACCGTCACGGCCTCCAGCCTGAAGGACGCGCAGGGCGCGCTACGCCGGCGCCGGCTGAAGCCCGACGTGATCATCGCCGACTACCACCTGGACGAGGGCGACGGCATCGAGGCCATCACGGCCCTGCGGTGGAAGCTCGGCGCCGACATTCCGGCCGTGCTCGTCACGGCCGACCGCACGCCGACCGTGCGCGACGTGGCGGCCGAGAAGGGCATCCACGTGCTCAACAAGCCTCTGAAGCCCGCGGCTCTGCGCGCGCTCCTGGCACAATGGAGGGCCACCCGGGCGGCCGCCGAATAAGGCGCGCCTGCCTGGGCGCAAGCCGAACTTTGCGCGCGCCGGCATGTTCGGGATCGCAGCGCGCGCCTATGTTTCCTGGCGAAACATCATCCGGCTCAGGAGACCCGCCATGAGCGCCGCCGCCACCTCCGCCACCGCCTTCTCGCCCGTCGCGGCGGGAACGCGCATCGGCCACGTCCACCTGAAGGTCGCCGACCTGCAACGTTCGATCGCCTTCTACTCGGGCGTGCTCGGCTTCGAGGTGCAGCAATACTATGGCGACCAGGCCGCCTTCCTGTCAGCAGGCGGCTACCATCACCACATCGGGCTCAACACCTGGGAGAGCCGGGGCGGCTCCCCTCCCCCTCGCGGGACGACCGGGCTGTTTCACACGGCGTTTCTCTACCCGAGCCGCAAGGACCTGGCGGACGCCCTTCGCCGCCTGATCGCGGCGGGCTATCCCCTGAGCGGCGCCTCCGACCACGGCGTCAGCGAGGCTCTGTACCTGGACGACCCGGATGGCAACGGGGTGGAGCTCTACTGGGACAAGCCGGAATCCGAATGGCCGCGCAACCCGGATGGCTCGCTGGCCATGGTCACGCGCCGGCTGGACCTCGATGGGTTGCTGAAGGAGCTGGAGGGCTAGCCCGCCCGTTTTCCGTCCTTGCGAGCGCAGCGAAGCAATCCAGGGCGGCAGGGCGCCAATCACGCAGGTGATTCGCCCTGCATCCGGATTGCTTCGTCGCTTTGCTCCTCGCAAGGACGGGGAGCTTACGCCGCTCGCTTGGCCCCTGCGGCGCGGCCATAGAAGGTCTCGCCCTTGGCGGCCATGTCGCGCAGGAGCGCGTTGGGCTCGAAGCGCGGGCCGTGCCGGGCGGCGAGCTTCTCGCATAGCGCCACGAAGGCTTTAGCGCCCATTCCGTCGATGTAGCTCAGCGTCCCGCCCGTGTAAGGGGCGAAGCCGAAGCCGATGATGGAGCCGACATCCGCCTCCCGGGGATCGGTGACAATGCCCTCCTCCACCGAGCGCGCCGCCTCCAGAGCCTGGGTGACCAGGAAGCGCTGCTTGAGCTCCTCCACGTCGAGCGCGTCCGGGTCGAGGCGCTGGCCTGCGATGTCCTTCAGGCCGGGCCACAGCGACTTCTGGCCCTTCTCGGGGTAGTCGTAGAAGCCCTTGCCGTTCTTGCGGCCGAGGCGGCCCTGCTTCTCCACCATCTCGACCAGCAGCTTCTCCTGCACGGGGTCGACCGCGGCGTCGCCCAGCTGGGCCTTCGTCGCCTTGACGATCTTGAGGGCGAGGTCGATGGCGACCTCGTCGTTCAGGGACAGCGGACCGACCGGCATGCCGGCCATCCGTGCGACGTTCTCGATCATGGCCGGCGGCACGCCTTCCATGAGCATGAGGTGGCCCTCGCGCAGGTAGTTCCCCACGCACCGGTTGGCGTAGAAGCCGCGCGCGTCGTTGACCACGATGGGTGTCTTCCTGATCGCCCGGACATAGTCCAGCGCCACCGCGAGCGCCTTGTCGCCGGTCTGCTTCGCGAGGATCACCTCGACCAGCAGCATCTTCTCGACGGGCGAGAAGAAGTGGATGCCGACGAACTGGTTCGGCCTCTGCGCGTGGCCAGCGAGGCCGGTGATGGGCAGCGTGGAGGTGTTGGAGCCGAAGATGGCGTCCGGCCGCATCGCGGCCTCGGCCTTGGCGATCACCTCGGCCTTCACCCGCGGATCCTCGAACACCGCCTCGATCACGAGATCGCAGTCGGCCAGCGCGGCGTAGTCGGGCGTCGCCGTGATGCGGGCGAGCAGCGCGTCCCGATCCGCCGTCTTGGCGCGCCCCTTCATGATCTGGTCGGTCATGAGCTTGTGGGAATGCGCCTTGCCCTTGTCGGCGGCCTCCTGGTCGCGGTCGATCAGCACCACCTCAATGCCAGCGTTGGCGGTGACATAGGCGACGCTCGCTCCCATGAAGCCGGCGCCGATGACGCCAACCTTCCTGATGACGGAGGCCGGCACGCCGGCCGGGCGGCGCGCGCCCTTGTTCAGCTCCTGCATGGAGACGAACAGGGTGCGGATCATGGCCGCCGCCTGCGGCGAGCGCAGGATGTTCGCGAAATAGCGGCTCTCGACCTTGAGGGCGAGGTCCATGGGCAGTTGCAGGCCCTCGTAGACGGCGTGCAGCACGGCCTTGATGGCCGGGTAGTTGTCCTGGGTCTCGCGGCGGTAGATCGCGTTCGCCGCCGGCCAGATCATCATGCCCTGGGGCGAGTAAACCTTGTTGGACGGCAGGCGATAACCCTCCGCATCCCAGGGCGCCTGGGCCTTGCCGCCGCCCAGGATCCAGGCCTTCGCCTTTGCGACGATCTCGGCCCGGGGCGCCGCCTCCTGCACGAGGTTCATGCTCTTGGCTGCGGCCGGGCGGATCTGCTCACCCTTGAACAGCATCTGGAGGGCGTCCCCCGTCGGCATCAGCCGCGCCACGCGCTGGGCGCCGCCGGCGCCCGGGAAGAGGCCCACCTTCACTTCGGGCAGGCCAACGCGGGTGGCCTTGTCGTCCGAGGCCACGCGGTAATGGCAGGCCAGCGCCAGCTCGAAAGCGCCGCCGAGGCACACGCCGTTGATGGCGGCCGCGAACGGCTTCCCGCAGGTCTCGAGGCGACGGTAGAGCAGGCTCAGCTTGCGGCTCTCGTCGAAGAAGAACCGCATGGCCGCTTCCTCGCCCTGCTGCTTGGCGAGCTGGGCGTAGGCCAGGCCGAGCCCCTGCAGCATGGTGAGGTCCGCGCCGCCCGAGAAGCTCTCCTTGCCCGAAGTAATGACGCAGCCCTTGATCGCCGCGTCGCCGGCCACCTCGTCCACGATGCGGCCGAGGTCCTCCATCACCTGCGGGGTGATGACGTTCATGGAGCGGTCTGCCATGTCCCAGGTCGCCAGCGCCACGCCGTCGGCGTCGACATCGAAGCGGAAATTCGCGAGTTCCATCGTGGTGTCTCCCTGATCCGCTTCAGATGCGCTCGATGATCGTGGCCGTGCCCATGCCGGCGCCGATGCAGAGCGTGACCAGCGCGGTGGACTTGCCGGTGCGCTCGAGTTCGTCCAGCGCCGTGCCGAGCAGCATGGCGCCCGTGGCGCCGAGCGGGTGGCCCATGGCGATGGCGCCGCCGTTCGGGTTCACCTTGGCGGGATCGGCGTCGAAGGCCTGGATGAAGCGCAGCACCACGGCCGCGAAGGCCTCGTTGACCTCGAACAGGTCGATGTCGCTGATCGACATGCCGGCGCGCTGCAGCACCTTCTTGGTGACGTCCACCGGGCCGGTCAGCATCAGGGCCGGCTCGGAGCCGATATTGGCGAAGGCCCGGATGCGGGCGCGCGGCTTCAGGCCTGCGGCGCGGCCGGCGTCGGCGTTGCCGACCAGCACGGCCGCGGCGCCGTCCACGATGCCGGACGAGTTGCCGGCGTGGTGGACGTGGATGACCTTCTCCACCTCCGGGTGAGCCTGCACGGCCACCGCGTCGAAGCCGCCCTGCTCGCCCATCATGGTGAAGCTCGGCTTCAGGCTTGCGAGCGACTGCATGTCAGTCTGGGGCCGCATGTGCTCGTCGTGGGCCAGGACCGTGAGGCCGTTAACGTCCTTCACGGGGACGACCGACTTGGAGAACCGACCCTCGTCCCAGGCCGCCTTGGCGCGGCGCTGGCTCTCGACCGCGTAGGCGTCCACGTCGTCGCGGCTGAAGCCGTACTTGGTGGCGATCAGGTCGGCGGAGACGCCCTGGGGCATGAAGTAGGACTTGATGGCGATAGCCGGGTCCACCGGCCAGGCGCCGCCCGAGGCGCCGATGCCGACGCGGCTCATGCTCTCCACGCCGCCCGCCACGGCCAGATCCTGCTGGCCGGCCATGACCTGCGCCGAAGCGAAGTTCACGGCGTCGAGGCCGGAGGCGCAGAAACGGTTGATCTGGATGCCCGGCACCTCGTCGCCGTAGTCGGCCACGATGGCGGCCGCGCGGGCGATGTCGCCGCCGGCCTCGCCCACGGGATCGACGCAGCCGAGCACGACGTCGTCGACGCGCTTGGGATCGAGCTCGTTGCGCTCGCGGATGGCGCGCAGCGCATGGGCGGCGAGCGCCAGGGAGCTGACCTCGTGCAGGGAGCCATCCTGCTTGCCACGGCCCCGCGGCGTGCGGACGGCGTCGAAGATGTAGGCGTCGGGCATTGGTGTCTCCCTGGAGTCCGCCGGCGTGCGGCGGTTGGGGTCATCTTACGTAACGAACTGCGGCGCGCGAACTCTCTCCCGTGCAGCGGGGAGATGTCCGCGCAGCGGACAGAGTGGGCGATCGAGCGCCGAACCACCGTCGTCGCGGCGCTCGGCCGCCTCCTCCCTGCCCTCCCCCGCTGCGCGGGAAAGGGTTCCGAACTCAGAACGCCTCGGCGGGCAGGGCCATGATGGAGTCGGCGCCGGCCGAGATGCGCGCCAGGTGGGCCGCGGTCTCGGGCAGCATGCGCTCCATAAAGAAGCGGGCCGTCACCAGCTTGGCGTCCAGAACGGCGGCGTCGCCCTCGCCGGCCGCCTTCTTGGCGGCCGCCGCCTCGACGATGCGGACCCACATGTAGCCCATGGCGACCAGGCCGAAGAGGTGCATGTAGTCGACGCTGCCCGCGCCCGCATTGTCGGGCTTGGCCATGGCGTTGTTCATGAACCACATGGTGGCTTGCTGCAGGTGCTGCAGCGCGCCGCCGAGAGGCTTGCAGTAGGGCGCGAGCGCCGGGTCCTCGCCCTTCTCCTTCAGGTAGGCGCCGACCTCGTTGAAGAAGCCCATCACGGCGCGGCCGCCGTCCTTCGGCAGTTTGCGGCCGACGAGGTCGAGCGCCTGGATGCCGTTGGCGCCCTCGTAGATCATGGCGATGCGGGCGTCGCGGACGAACTGCTCCATGCCCCACTCGGCGATGTATCCGTGGCCGCCGAACATCTGCTGGGCGCGCACCGCGTTGTCGAATCCGACATCGGTGAGCACGCCCTTCAGCACCGGCGTCATGAGGCCCAGCCAGTCGTCCGCCTGCTGGCGTTCCTTGTCATCGCCGCCGCGGTGGGCGACGTCGCTCTTCAGCGCCGTATAGAGCACCAGCGCGCGCGCCGCCTCGTTGAAGGCGCGGATCTGCAGCAGGTTACGCCGCACGTCCGGGTGGACGATGATCGGGTCGGCGGCCTTGTCGGCGGCCTTGGGGCCCGTCAGCGCGCGGCCCTGGATGCGATCCTTGGCGTAGGCGACTGCATTCTGGTAGGCGACCTCGGACTGGGCGAGACCCTGGATGGCGACGCCGAGACGGGCCTCGTTCATCATCACGAACATGGCGTTGAGGCCACGGTTCTCCTGGCCCACCAGCCAGCCGGTCGCCCCGTCGTAGTTCATGACGCAGGTGGCGTTGCCGTGGATGCCCATCTTGTGCTCGATGGAGCCGCAGGACACGCCGTTGCGCTCGCCGAGCGCGCCGTCCGCGCTCACCATCACCTTCGGCACCACGAAGAGGGAGATGCCCTTCACGCCCTCGGGCGCGCCCTCGATGCGGGCGAGCACGAGGTGAATGATGTTGGACGTGATGTCGTGTTCGCCGGCCGAGATGAAGATCTTGGTTCCGCTGATCTTGTAGGAGCCGTCCGGCTGCGGGACCGCCTTGGTCTTGATGAGCCCCAGATCGGTGCCGCAGTGCGGCTCGGTGAGGTTCATGGTGCCGGTCCACTCGCCGGCGATCATCTTCGGCAGGTAAAGAGCCTTCTGCTCGGGCGACCCGTGGGTGTGCAGGGCCGCGATCGCGCCCATCGTCAGGCCGGGATACATGGCGAGCGCCATGTTGGCCGAGGACGAGAACTCGTTGACCACCGCGGCCAGCGTGTAGGGCAGGCCCTGGCCGCCGAATTCGGGGTCGGCCGCCAGGCCGATCCAGCCGCCCTCCGCGAAAGCGTGGACCGCGTCCTTGAAGCCCTTCGGCGTGGTCACCCGTCCGTCCTCATGCCGGATGCAGCCCTCCAGGTCGCCGACCCGGTTCAGGGGCTGCAGAACCTCCTCGCAGAGCTTGGCGGCCTCACCGAGCACGGCCTCCACCACGTCGGGCGACGCATCCGCGAACCCGGGCAGGTTGCTGTGGCGCTGCATCTGGAAGACGTCGTTCAGCAGGAAGAGAACGTCCTCGACAGGAGCCTTGTAGGACGGCATGGGCGGCATCTCCTCGGGGCTCGCGGTTCGGCCGACAACGGCGGGACCGCGATTTAGTTCATATATAAACCATGAGCCCGCAGAATGGAAGCGGGTGCGCCGGGGAGCCCTGTCCTGAAGCCGTCCCTACCAGAAACTTAACAAGCGAAGGGCTGATCTTAACGGCCTGTTTACCCTGTCCCGAGAAAAGTCGGACCCGTGAACATGGCCCGAAAGGGCCGATTCACCGCCCGCGCGGGCTCAGGCCGGCGCGCGAGCGTCAGAAGCGGGCTGCCCGCCAGGACGAGCGTGACCATGAAGCAGGCGATACCGTGGAGCGTGAAGGGGGTCGACGCGAACGCGCGAGACGCCGCGAAGGACGCAGCGCGCCGGGCCGGCATGACCCTGGGGGAGTGGCTCAACACGGTGATCGTCGAGACCGCTTCGGAACGCGAGCAGCGCGAGGCCCACGAGCAGCGTGAGGCGGGCGAAGGCCGCGAACCGGCGGACATGCGCGGGCAACCGGAGCGCCGCGAACCCGGCGCCGACGAGCGCGGCCGCAGCAGCCAGCAGGACTACGCCGAAGAGGAGCGCGCCGCCGAGAAGCTGGCGAGCCTGGAGGCGCGGCTGGAGCAACTCGCGCGGCGCGCCGCCGACACCGCCCTGCCGCGCTCGGCCATCCGCGACGAGCGCGACCTGGGCGAGCCCCTGCCCGAACGCAACGACCTCGCCTCCATCCTCGAGCGGGCCATGCGGGAGAACCGCGCCCGCACGGACGCCGTCGAGGAAAAGACGGCCACGGCGCTGGATTCCATGGTGCGCTTCATGGAGCGCTCGGACACGCGCCGCCGGGACGAGATGACGTCGCTGGCGCAGGCCCAGGAGCGCACGTCCGCCGCGCTCAAGGAGGCCCTGGCGCTGGTCACGGGCCGGATGGATTCCCTGGAGCGGTCGATCAGCCAGAAAAGCTCGACCGAACTCGAGCCCATCAAGACCGCCATCCTCCGCCTCGAGCAGCGGCTCGAGTCCCGGGCGCAGGCTCCGGACGGATCTGCTTCGGCACGGGCCACGGCGTCCATGAAGGACCTCGAGGCCCGGCTGGTCGACATCGCCGACAAGCTCTCGGAAACCGAGCAGAACAGCAAGCGCGACGCCGAGCGCGCCCGGTCGGCCCGCATCGCCCGGATCGAGCAGAAGCTCGCCGCCGTTCTGGACGTCCTGGACGGGCGTTCCCCAGAGCCAGCGCCGTTCGACGCGGCGGACGACGAGGATGAGCCCACCGCGCCCGCCCACACGCTGGACGAGGCGATCTCGCAGATTCGCGCCCGCCAGGAACGCCTACAGGGCGCCCGGGCTCGCCGGACAGAGGACAACGAGCGCACCGCGGCGCTGCTCGACGGCTTGCGCGGCGACGTCGTCAACCTCTCCCAGCGCATCGACGCCATGGACGAGCGCGCATTCCCCACCGTGGAGGCGATGCGCCGTGAGCTTGCGGACCTCGCCCGGTCGGTGCAGGCGATCCATCACCGCAGCGACTTCGCGGCGCTGGAACGCAGCGTCGCGGACCTGGCGGGACGCGTCGAAAGCTGGGCCCGCAGCGGCTCGGCGGACGCCATCCTGGGCCCGGCGCAGCGCGTCATGGACGACATGCGTTCGCTCGTCGACGAGCTCCGGCCTGTCGCGAACCTCACGGCCCTGCGCGAGGACATCGGCCAGCTCGCCCTCAAGCTCGACCGCGCTCCGGCCGCCGGCATGCCCGCGGAGGTGGTCGAGACCATCCTATCCCAGATCGCCGACGTACGAGCGACCGTGGCCAAGGCCGCGCGCCCCGTGTCGCTCGAGCCGCTCGAGAAGCAGGTCGCGGCCCTCGGCCAGCGCCTTGACCTCGTGCTCGCCAAGCGCTCGCGCGGGGGCGGCGGCGAGACGGCGTCGGGGCTTGCGGAGCTGAGCGACGCGGCCGCAGAGATCCGGGAGGCGCTCGGGCGCCTCAATCCGGAGGAGACCTTCTCACGGTTGGAGCGTCGCCTCGACGACATCGGCCAGAAGATCGAGGCCTCTTCGCGCGACAGCGACCGCGGCGAGTTCGACGACCTGCGCAGCCGGCTCGACCGCGTCCAGACCACGCTTGAGCGCAGGACCGAGGCGCCCGACCTGAGCCCGCTGGAGAGCATGATCCGCTCCCTCGGGGAGAAGCTGGAGACAGTGCGCTCCGCCCCCCAGGACACGCCGTCGCTCGACGACCTCGCGGCCCAGCTGTCATCCATGACGGCCGCCCTGGAGCGGTCCGGAGAAGGCTTTACGGCCCTGCGCTCGATGGAGCGCTCCATCGGAGACCTGTTCGCCAAGATCGACGACGCCAAGAACGGCGCCCTTGAAGCCGCCGATGTCGCGGCCCGCAAGGCCGCCGAGCAGGCTGCGGCGCTCTTCTCCAGCGGCGGACAGGCACGCGGCGGTTCCGAGTTCGCAGAAGTGCGGACCCGGCAAACGCTCGAGGCCGTTCACGACACCCTCGAAAAGATCGTCGAACGGCTCGGGATGCTCGAAGCCGACATGGCGAGCGACCGCGTGCGGCTGCTGGACGTCGCCGAGAAGGCGACCCGTACGGGCTCGCCGGCTGCTGCGTCCACTTCTCCGAACGATCGCCCCGCCGTGGCCGCCGCGAGCGCGGCCGCCCAAAAAATGGCCGCGGCCGCCGCGGCGGCCGAAGCCGCCCGGGCCCTGGCTCCGGAGGCGAGTCGGCCGGCCGCACCCAAGCCGGCGCCCCGCCCCGCCGCCGAGCGGCCCGCGCAGCCCCCGATGCTGCCGGTCATGGATCTTGCCGAGGATCTCCCCCTGGAGCCGGGCAGCGGCAGGCCGTCGCCCACCGCGGCCGATCCCGACGCGGGACGCGGCGAGCTTCAGGAATCGGCGCAGGCGAGCTTCATCGCCGCCGCCCGCAAGGCCGCCCAGGCCGCCCAGGCGGCGGAAGACGCGCCCAAGTCCCTGCTGGGATCCATCCGCGCCGGAGACGGCGCCGCGAAGCCCGCGAAGAAGTCGAAGCCCGCCAAGCGGGCCGAAGCCGATCTCGCCGAAACGGCGGCCGCGGGCGGGTCGAAGGTCGACCAGGTTCGCGCCTACGTGGAAGCGAAGCGCCGGCCCATCCTGATCGGTCTCGCCGCCGTCGTGCTCGCGCTTAGCAGCGCCCAGGTCGCGCGCAACTTCCTGGAGAGCGAGACCGCCGACCCGGGCGCATCGGGTCCGCGCATCGACGTCCCGGCGCGCGATCCCGCGAAGCAATCAAAGGCGCCGGCCGCCGCCCCCGAAAAGCAGGCCGCCGCGCCTGCCTCGGCGCCTCCATCCGCCCCCGCGCAGTCGTTCACGGCGGCCGGGCCGGTGAACCCTCCGACCACCGCCTTCACGCGGCCAGGCGAGGCCAAGGACCCCACCACCGTGGGTTCCCTCGGGCCGGCGCCATCCGTGGCCACGGCCCCGCCTCTTCCGAACGCCCCGTCCCTCGGGCCGGACATCGGCCAGCCCTCGATTCTCCTGCCCGCCGGGCAGTGGCCCAAGGGCCTGCAGAAGGCGGCCGAGCAGAACGATCCGGCGGCTCTCTACGAAGTCGCCTCCCGCCTGAACGACGGGCGCGGCGCGGCCCGCGATCCCAAGCTTGCCGCGAAATGGTTCGAGAAGGCCGCGGGCCTGGGGCTTGCGCCGGCCCAGTATCGTCTCGGCAGCATCTACGAAAAGGGCGTCGGGGTTCCGAAGGACCTGGCCCAGGCGAAGAGCTGGTACCAGCGGGCGGCGGACGCAGGCAACGCCAAGGCGATGCACAATCTCGGCGTGCTGATCGCCGAAGGCGCGGGCGGCAAGCCCGACTACGCTGCGGCGGCCGTATGGTTCCGCAAGGCGGCGGAGCTCGGCGTGCGTGACAGCCAGTACAACCTGGCCATCCTGACCGCCCGCGGGCTCGGCGTGCAGCAGAACCTGCGCGAGAGCTGGCTCTGGTTCTCCCTCGCCTACGCCCAAGGCGACCAGGACGCCGGCAAGAAGCGGGACGAAGTCGCCGCCCGGATGGACGCGGACGCCCTCAAGGCGGCCCAGGCGGCCCTGCAGGCGTTCAAGGCCAAGCCGCAGGATCCCAAGGTCAACGACGTGGCGTCGCCAGCGGGGGGCTGGGAGCAGGAGCCGATCGGCCAGCAGCCCCTGCCGAAGGGCAAGTCGGCGCGGCTCTGAGGGCCCGGCGCCGCGGCGCCGGCGCAACGGCGCCAGGCAAACCGCCGCGCTTCAGCCGGCCGGCGTTGACGCCGGCGCGCCCGTCCGCTTGATGGAATTCGCCTCCGTCTTGCCGTTGAAAGGCGAACGCCGTGCAGATTTATCTGCCCATCGCCGAGCTTCCCATCAGCATCTTCCTGGTGCTGGGGATCGGCGCGGCCGTGGGCTTCATCTCCGGCATGTTCGGCGTGGGCGGCGGATTCCTGATGACCCCGCTGCTCATCTTCATCGGCATTCCGCCGGCGGTGGCGGTGGCGACCGAAACGGCCCAGATCGCGGCCTCGTCGATGACGGGCGCCATCGCGTATTGGCGCCGGCGCGCGCTGGATTTCAAGCTGGGCGGCGTGCTGCTGGCCGGGGGCGTCGTCGGCACCGTCCTGGGGGTCGCTTTCTTCAACGCCATGCGCCGACTGGGACAGCTCGATCTGGTGATCACGCTGTCCTACATCACGCTGCTCGGGTCGGTCGGGGGGCTCATGCTCACCGAGAGCCTGAAGGCGATGCTGAGCGCCCGCAAAGGGATCTCCGCGCCCCTCGGGCGGGCCGGGCATCCCTGGTATTTCGGGCTGCCGCTGCGCATGCGCTTCAATCGCTCGAAGCTCTACGTGAGCGTGCTGCCGCTGCTGTTCCTCGCCATCCTGATCGGGTTCGCGGGCGCGGTGCTGGGCATCGGCGGCGGGTTCCTGATGGTCCCGGCGCTGATCTATCTGTTCCGCGTCCCCACGGCCGTCGTGGTCGGCACCTCCCTGTTCCAGATCCTCTTCACCATGCTGGCGGCGATCATGCTGCACGCCGCCACCAACCAGTCGGTGGACATCATCCTGGCGATGCTGCTGGTCTTCGGCGGCGTGTTCGGGGCGCAGTTCGGCGCGCGGGCCGGCCAGAACATCCGGGGCGACCACTTCCGCCTGTTGCTGGCGCTGATCGTGCTGGCCGTCGGCGTCCGCTTCGCCTCCGAGATCGTGCTGCGGCCGGACGAGCTGTTCTCGCTCGGACTGATCGAGATCCGCCGATGAGGAGGGCGGCGCTGGCGCTTCTGGCCTGCTGGTGGGCGGCTGCGGCCCGCGCCGAGACCATGGTGCTGTCCCTTTCCAGCCACCGGGTGCAGATCACGTCCACCTATACGGGCGCCGAGCTGGTCATTTTCGGCGTCATCGACAACGAGCGGCGCAGCGTCACCCGGCAGGAGCCTTACGACGTGGTGGTCACCGCGGCAGGGCCGCGCGCGTCGACCGTGGTCCGGCAGAAGGTGCGGCTCGGGCCGATCTGGATGAACCTCGCCCAGCGCAAGTTCGCGGACGTGCCTACGACCCTGGCGCAGATCTCGTCGCGGCCGATCGTGCAGATCGCCTCGCCGGACCTGCGGCGGCGCTTCGGTCTAGGGCTGGACTCAATCCTCGACCCGGCCGGGTACGACCTCATCTACGACCCGACCTTCCGGACCGCGCTGATCCGGCTCCAGCGCGAGGCGGGCCTCTACCGGTCGGAAGAGCGCGGGGTGACGTTCATCACGCCGTCCATCTTCCGCGCCGTGGTGCCTGTGCCGGCGACGGCGCCCCTCGGCGGGTACGACGTGGATGTGGCGCTGTTCTCGGGCGGCGTGCTGCTGGCGCGGGAGGACACCAATTTCGAGGTGACCAAGGTCGGCTTCGAGCAGGCGGTCGCGCAGGCTGCGCGCCAGCATCCGATCTGGTACGGGGCCGCCACAGCGTTGATGTCCGTCGCCTTCGGCTGGCTCGCCACCGTGATCTTCCGGCGTGATTGACCCGTAGCCCTCTGGGCAGGGGCGGCCTCCTCCGCTATCGCTGTCCGCCATCGAACGAGGAGACGCCATGACAGCCGCCGAAGCCCCGCCGCAAGCCCTGGCGCCCGACGACCGGGCCATTCCGGCGAGCGCCATGGCGCTTGGGGCGGCCGGCGTGATCCCCTTCGTGGCGCTCACGGTGGCGACCCTCGTAGAGTTGGACCATCGCTACGGGCTCCCGGCGGGCATGGCGCGGGCCGCGCTGGTCGGCTACGGGGTGGTGATCGCGTCCTTCCTCGGCGGCGTGCGCTGGGGGGTGGGGCTGCTGATCCCCAACCGCGCGCACGCGCCAAGCCTGTTCGCCATGTCGGTGCTGGCGCCCTTGGTGGCGTGGGGCGCGCTGTTCATGCCCAGGCCCCACGACCTCGTCGTGCTGATCGGCTGTTTCCTGGTGCTATGCGTGTCCGACGTGGCGCTGGCGTGGCGCGGCTCGGCGCCGCGCTGGTACGGGACCTTGCGTCTCATCCTGACCGCAGCCGTGGTGTTGACGCTGCTCGCAGCCCTGGCGCTGTCGCCGGGGCTGGAAGGATAGCCTCAGTCCGGCCGGAGTTGGGCGGGAGCGACCGTGTAGACGCGCTCCGCGCCGGCCACGTGGGCCGTGAAACGAGCGCCGAACAGAGGCGCGAAGGCGCGGTCCAGCACGTTGAGGCCGCCCGCGTAGGCGCCGAAGGCCGGCATTACGCAGCGGCGTCCGTTGGAGACGAAGCAGCGGCGGCGCACGGCGCGGCCCCGGCCCCCCACCTTGGCGGCGGGATGGAGGTGGCCCGCAAGCTCCGGCCCTGTTTCCCCTGGCTTCGGCTCATGCCGGAAGGCGACGTCGCCGACGACGATCTCGTCGCAGCCCTGGCCGCCGAGGCCCGCCGGGGCGACGGGATCGTGGTTGCCGGCCACCCAGATCCAGTCCGCCCGGCCCTGGAGGGCGCGCAGCGCCGCGAGGTCCTCGGCCGGGATGCGCTCCAGGGCGCGGCCGTCGTGAAGGCCGTCGCCGAGCACCAGCACCGTGGCTGGCCGGAACCGGGCGACCACTGCGGCCAGGGCGGCGAGCGTGGCGCGGCTGTCGTAGGGCGGCAGCATGCGGCCGCGGGCCGCGAAGGCGGAGCCCTTCTCGAGGTGCAGGTCGGCCACGACAAGGAGGCGCTCGCGCTCCAGCCACAGCGCGCCGGAGCGGCAAGCCAGGAACGCGAGACCGCCGACGGGGAGCGGCGCCTCGGACGCCTCGCCCGGCGCCCAGGACAGGGGACGCGCGTTCACGCAGGCGCCCTCTCGCCCAGCGCCTCATCCATCATCTGCGCTTCCGCCTCGGCCAAGATGTCCTCCGCCGCCTCGCCATAGACCGCCTCGCGGCCGATCTCGAGCATCACCGAGATCGCAAGCGGCGAGACGCGTTCGAGAGCCTTGTGCACGATTCGCCCCCGGACGCGCGACAACATGCCTGCCAGGCGCTTCAGGTCGAGGAGACCTGTCGCCGCATCCTGGCGCGTGGCCTTGAGCAGGATGTGGTCGGGCTCGTGCCGGCGCAGCACGTCGTAGACGAGGTCGGTCGACATGGTCACCTGCCGGCCGGTCTTGCGCTGGCCGGGGTGGTTGCGCTCGATCAGCCCGGCGATGATGGCGCACTGGCGGAAGGTGCGCTTCATCAGGGCGGATTCGTCCAGCCACTCCTCGAGGTCGTCGCCCAGCATGTCCTCCGAGAAAAGCTCGGCGAGATCGAGCCGGCCCTGGGCCACGGCCGCGTTGAGGTCGGAGAGGCCCCAGACGGCGAGGCCGTAGTCGGTCGCCACGAAGCCCAGCGGCCGCAGGCGCAGGCGCTCCAGGCGGCGGGTCAGCAGCATGCCGAGCGTCTGGTGCGCGAGCCGGCCCTCGAAAGGATACGCGACCAGGTAGTGGCGCCCGGCGCGCGGGAACGTCTCCACCAGCAGGTCGTCCCGGCGCGGCACAAGCGAGCGCTGGCGCTGGTTCTCCAGCCACTCGGCGACGCCGCCCGGCAGGCGGCCCCACTCGCCGGGGTCGGCCAGCATGGCGCGGACGCGCGCGGCCAGGAAGGTCGAGAGCGGGAACTTGCCGCCCGCGTAGGAGGGCACCTTGGGGTCCGTGCCGGCCGGCGCGCGGGACACCACGACCTCGTTCTCGGCCAGCGCCTCGAAGCGCAGCACCTCGCCGGCGAACACGAAGGTGTCGCCGGGCAGCAGGCCCTCGGCGAAATATTCCTCCACCTCGCCCAGCACGCGCCCGCCACGCGCCACCACGCCGGGCGAACCCGGGCGGGCATGCTTGATGCGGCCGAGACGCACCTTCAGCATGGCGGCCTCCACGATGGCGCCGACATTCATGCGGTACTGCTGGGCCACGCGCGGGTTCGACGCGCGCCAGAGGCCGTCCTTGCCCCTGCGGATCTTGGCGAAGCGCTCGTACGTCGCGAGCGCGTAGCCGCCGGTCGCCACAAAGGCGAGCACCCGGTCGAAGTCCTCCCTCGGGAGGCCGGCGTAGGGGCTGGCGGAGGTCACCTCGGCGAAGAGCTCGTTCGCGTCGAACGGCTCGGCGCAGGCCATGCCGAGGACGTGCTGGGCCAGCACGTCCAGCGCCCCGACGCGGGCGTCGGGCGTGTCCTGGGCGGCCTCCTCGACCGCGTCCAGGGCGGCGCGGCACTCCATGATCTCGAAGCGGTTGGCGGGGACCAGCAGCGCCTGAGAGGCCTCGTCCATGCGGTGGTTGGACCGGCCGATGCGCTGCATCAGGCGGCTCGCGCCCTTCGGCGCGCCGATGTTGATGACGAGATCCACGTCGCCCCAGTCGATGCCCAGGTCGAGGGTGGAGGTGCACACCACGGCGCGGAGCTGCCCCGCCGTCATGGCGGCCTCCACCCTCCGGCGCTGGGCGACGTCCAGCGAGCCGTGGTGGAGCGCGATGGGGAGGCCGTCTTCGTTGATGCGCCAGAGCTCCTGGAACATGAACTCGGCCTGCATGCGGGTGTTCACAAACACCAGCGAGGTGCGATGCGCCTTGATGGCCTCGTACACGTCGCCGAGCGCATGGACGGCGTTGTGCCCGGCGAGCGGCAGGATGCGCGCGCCCTCCAGGATGCGGATGTCCGGCCTGGCGCCGCCTTCCACCACGACCAGGTCGGCCATGGGCTGCGCCAAGCCGCCGTTCGGGACGGCGACGGCGCCGCGACTCTCCGGCGCGACGACGCCGTGACTCTCCAACGCGATGGCGCCACGACCCTGCGGCGCCAGATAGCGCCGGAGGTCGTCCGGCTCCCGGACCGTGGCCGAGAGCCCGACGCTCGTGAGGTTGGGCGCGAGCCGCCACAGGCGGGCGAGGCCAAGGGACAGCAGGTCCCCGCGCTTGGATGTCACCAGCGCGTGCAACTCGTCCAGCACCACCCGGCGCAGGTTCCGGAACAGCGCGCGTGCGTCCCGGTGCGCGAGCATGAGGGCCAGTTGCTCGGGCGTGGTCATCAGGATGTCGGGCGGGCGCTGCACCTGCCGCGCGCGCTTGTGCGCGGGGGTGTCGCCCGTGCGCGTCTCGATGCGGATCGGCAGGCCCATCTCGGCGATGGGCGCCTCGAGGTTGCGGGCGATGTCGGTCGCCAGCGCCTTCAGGGGCGAGACGTAGAGGGTGTGCAACCCCCTCCCCTCCAGCCCGCCCGGTGGCGCCTCGGCCAGCTCCACCAGGCTCGGCAGGAAGCCCGCGAGGGTCTTGCCGGCGCCCGTGGGGGCCACCAGCAGAGCCGAGCGGCCGGCACGGGCCTTGCCGAGCAGCGCCAGCTGGTGCGGGCGCGGCGCCCAGCCGCGCGCCGCGAACCAGGCCGCGAAGCGGGGCGGAAGCAGGGCGGCGTCGGGCGCGGGGGCGTTCACGCCCAACAGGTAGCGCCCGAAGACCTCGGCGTCATCCCTTGGCGCAGGCCAGCACCCGTGTGCGGGGCGACACATCGGCCCAGTCTCAGCACGGGCATGGTGCCGCCATGGCCGACGCAGGGAGGCCAAATGATCAGAAAAACGGCGCCCGGGCGGCGACCGGGGCCCCACCAACCGAGGAGTTTCGCAATGACCGCCACCGCTCTCGCATCCATGCTCCGCAAGTCCCTGGTCGGCCTCACGGCGGCGGTCGCCCTGGGCGGCGCGGCGGTGGCCAGCGCCTCCCCTGCCTCGGCCGACGGCTGGGGACGCCACTACCATGGCTATCACGGCTACTACGGCTACCGGCACGGATGGGGCGGCGGCGCAGTCGCGGCTGGCCTGGCCGGCGGCCTGGCGCTCGGAGCGCTCGCGGCAGCGGCGGCCCAGCCCACTTACGTGGCCGGCGATTGCTACGTGGTGCGCGAGCGCGTGCTGACGGACTATGGCTGGCGCCGCATCCGCCGCACCGTGTGCGAATGACCTTTCGGGCAGGCCGTCGCGTCCTCTGAGCCTTCCGACGCGACGAATCCTGGACGGCCCCGCTGCCCCCGCGGGGCCGTTTCCATGTCAGACAGTCGCGAACGAGGAGCGCGCCAGCCGCCGGTAGAGCAGACCCTGGCCCAGGCCCCGCACGGCCAGGAACACAAGGAAGGCCAGCCACAGGCCCTCGTTGCTCCAGGCCCCCGACATAGCGTGCGCGCCGTAGTAGACCCCCAGGTAGATCGCCAGCGCGGCTAACATCAGGTTGCGCATGGCCGCCGTCCAGGTCGCGCCGACATAGACCCCGTCGAAGGTGAACGCGGCGGCTCCGACCAGCGGCGTGAGCGCCGCATAGGGCAGGAACGCCTTGGCCGCGTCGCGGACCGCGGCGCTCGTGGACACCGCGTCTATGAAGCGGGCGCCGCCGAACCAGGCGCCCAGCCAGACAGCCGCGCCCACGGCGACGCTCAGATTCAGCGTCAGCCGCACCACGCGGCGGAAGCCACCCTCGTCGCGGGCGCCCAGGGCCTGGCCGCAGAGTTGCTCGGCGGCCGTCGCGAAACCGTCCAGGAAATAGCTGCCGAACAGGAAGAGATTGTAGAGCACGGCGTTGGCCGCGAGCGTGACGTCGCCGGCGCGGGCCCCCTGCGAGGTGAAGAACGCGAAGGCGGAGAGCAGCGCCACCGTCCGGATCGCCACGTCGCGATTCACCGCCAGCATGCGCCGGAGGGCGGCGGCGTCCATGATCTCCGTCCAGGAGACGCCGCGTGGCAGGGCCCCTGCCCGACGGAGGACCCAAATGCCGCCAGCCAGCCCCAGCGCTTCCGCAACGAGGGTCGCGAACGCGGCGCCGGCGACGCCCCAGCGCAGGCCCGAGACGAACAGCAGCGTGGCGGCCACCTTCGTCAGGTTCAGCCCGACCTGGACCACGAGCCCGAGATCCGTGCGGCCCCGCCCAATCAGGGAGCCGAGCACGGCATAGTTGGCCAGCGCGAAAGGACCAGACCAGATACGGACCGCGACATAGTCGCGCGCGGCCGCCGTCACCGCGGGGCTGGCGTCCATGAGGGCGAAGGTCGCGGCCATGATGGGCCGCTGCAGGGCTATCAGGGCGCAGCCCAGGGCGGCCGCGAGCAAGAATGCGCGCGCCAGGGCCCGTGCGACCTCCCTGTCATCCCCTGCGCCATGGGCCTGGGCGGTGAGCCCGGCCGTGCTCATCCGCAGCGAGCCCAGGCCCCAGAACAGCATGTCGAACAGCACGGCCCCAATGGCCACGGCGCCGAGCAGGTGAACCTCGCCCAGCCGTCCGATGACGGCGGTGTCCACGAGCCCGATCAGCGGCTCCGTGAGGTGCGCAAGCATGAGCGGCGCGGCGAGCGCGACCACGCTCGCCGCCGTCGCCCGGACGGGCCGGCGCGGAACCTGGGCGTCCAAGGCGTCAGCGGCGGCCGAACAGCCGCATCAGCAGCCAGATCGGCAGCACGATCACGGCGCCGTACACGAAGTAGCGGAACACCTCCCGGACGGCGCCGAAGCCGAGGTCCATCACACGGTCGAACAGGTCCTTGATGCCCCTCAGCAGGTCGGGAGGCGTCAGGCCGAACAGGGACAGGGCGGCGCCGACCAGGATGGACAGGAAGATCAGCTTCAGCAGCACGGAGCCCGGCGAGCCGCCGAGCATGCGGGTGAGATCCTGGTTGGCCATCAGCCTCCTCCGGCCCGGACCGTTCCGGGCGTTCTTCGCAGCCCTTCATGTAGCATCGATCGCGGCCGATTCACGACCGGCGCCGCCCTGGCTGCTTCCTCGCCGTCATCGCGAGCGCAGCGGAGCCATCCAGGGGCGCCGGATGGATTCCGCCGCCGCCTGCTCGGCGCTGGACCTCGGCGCCGCCCCGCGCTTTGATGCGGCCGCAAGAACCGGAAACGCCAATGCTGATCGATCCCCGCGCCTTCGACCCCGCCAACGTCGATCCCGAAACCGCCAGGCTCAACGACGACATCATCGCCAAGCTCGCCGGGCTGCCGGACCAGTGGTCCGTGCCGCCCGCCGTGGTGCGCGAACGGCGCAAGCAGGGGCTCGGCGCCTTTCCGCTGGTCCCGTCGAGCTCGCTGGCGAAGACCATCACCATCGAGGGGCCGGGCGGACCGCTGGAACTGCGCGTGATCGCGCCGGACAACCCGAAAGGCGTGTACCTCCATATCCATGGCGGCGGATGGGTGTTCGGAACGGCCGACATGCAGGACGATCGGCTGGAGCGGCTGGCCCACAATTGCGGGCTCGCGTGCGTCTCCGTGGAATATCGGCTGGCGCCGGAGCACCCCTACCCGGCCGGGCCGGACGACTGCGAGGCGGCCGCGCTGTGGCTCGTGCGGGAGGCCGGGGCCCGTTTCGGCACGGAGCGGCTGTTCATCGGCGGCGAGTCCGCCGGGGCGCAACTCTCAGTTGTCACCATGTTGCGCCTGCGCGACAAGCACGGGCTGACGCCCTTCCGGGGGGCCAACCTGACGGCTGGGTGCTACGACCTCGCACAGACGCCCAGCGTCAGGCGCTGGGGCGACCTGAAGCTCATCCTCAACACCCGCGACATCTTCCTGTTCGCGCAGAACTTCCTGCGGCTGAAGGGCGACGTGCGCGACCCGGACGTCTCGCCCATCCACGCCGACCTCACCGGCCTGCCGCCGGCGCTGTTCTCCGTCGGCACCCGCGACCCGCTGCTGGATGATAGCCTCTTCATGGCGTCGCGGTGGCTCGCCGCCGGCAACGCGGCGGAGCTGGCTCTCTGGCCCGGCGGCGCCCACGTGTTCATTGGTTTCCCCGGCCCGCTGACCGAGCAGGCGCTGGCGAGGACGGACGCGTTCCTAAGCGGGTTGTGACGCGGAGCGGCCGGGCATCCAGCCGGGCCCCCGGCCCTTTTGTGCTCACACTGCGCCGTCATCCCCGGCCGGAGCGCCGCAGGCGCGAAGGGGAAAGGGACCCAGGGCGGCGCGCGCCCGGCTTGACCCATTCTAGTAGCTCGATACTTGCGCGTCTGCCCCTGGATCCCCTTCCCGGCGCTGCGCGCCGCCGGGGATGACGGCTGAAGGGATTAGGCGTGACGCCCGACTACGGCCGCCTTGCGAGGGCAGCGGCGGCTGCCCTTCGCCGTGGAGGCTCAGAACGCAGGAAGCGCCCTGCCCTACTCCACCGCGACAGGCTGGCCCGCCGCGATCTTGGAGGCGGCGATCACGGCCTGGGTGCGGCTCTCCACCCCGAGCTTCTGCAGGATCGCGGAGACGTGGGCCTTCACGGTCGCCTCGGACACCCCGAGCTCGTAGGCGATCTGCTTGTTGAGCAGGCCCTCCGACAGCATCATCAGCACGCGCACCTGCTGGGGCGTGAGACTGCCGAGGCGCTTCACGAGGTCGCCTGTCTCACGGTCGATGGGCGAGGTGAGGTCGACGTCGGCTGGCGTGAAGGTGCCGCCGTCGAGCACGTCGCGGATGGCCGTGCGCATGGTGTCGACGTCCACGCTCTTGGGGATGAAGCCGGAGGCTCCGAATTCGATGCAGCGGCGAATGACCCCGCGGTCCTCGTTGCCGGACACGACGACGACCGGGACCTCCGGGTGCTGGGCCCGCAGGTACATCAGGCCGGAAAAGCCCTGGACGCCGGGCATGGACAGATCCAGGAGGACGAGGTCGACCTCGGCGCCCTTGCCCAACCTTTCCGTGACTTCCTCGAAGGCTCCCGCTTCCAGGAGCTCGGCATCGGGCGCCACGCCGGCCACAGCGGTCCGCAGGGCGCCGCGGACAAGCGGATGGTCATCCGCGATGATGATCCGAGTGTGTGGCGACGCGCTCACTCTCCCCTCCCCCAGGGTCGAACCCGTTAACCGGTCCCGCATTGTGGACTTTCGGCGAAGACGTTAGCCTCCGCAAGCGGGCCGCGCATCTGAGAAACTGCGGATGCGCGCCAGCCGCTTCTTAAATTTGAAAACCGCCGGGCGTAAGCGACCTCCGCTTCCAACAATGGCCCGCCGCAACCCCTGGACGCAGGATCCGCCGATGACTTCCAGCCGGATGGCTTTCGCCCGCTTCGCAGCGCTGGCGCTCGTGGGGGTCGTACTTTCGTCCGGGTCCTTTGTGGTGGTGGAGCGGCTGGGCGCGCCGGGGCCGGCCCTCGTGGCGGCGGCGACCATCTTCATCCTGGGCATGGCGGCGGTCGGCGGCGCGGCTTCAGGGACGATGCGGCTGCCGGTCTTCCTCACCCAGGGACGGGGGCTGCCCGCCGCCGGCCTGAGCGTCGCGACTGCGACGGCGGCCCTGTTCGGACTTCCCGGCCAGCCGGCGATCGGGATCACGCTCGGGCTTTTCCTAGCGGCCTTCCTGATGGGGCCGGCGCTCCGACGTTCCGGCGCCCCGACGTGGCCCTGCTTCCTGGGGGTCCGGTTCTCGAGCCCCTTGCTCCGCGCCCTGTCGGCTGTCGTCCTGGCCGCTGCCTCGATCGGGCTCGGGGCCGCGGCCCTCGCCCATGCCGCCGTGGCGCTGGCCGGCGCCCTTGACCTGACTCAGCCGCAGGCGGCCGCGCTGGCGGGCCTCGTCCTGGCACTCACGGCGGTTCCAGGCGGCGCACGCAGCCAGACCCGCGCCGGGGTGGCGCTGGGGCTCGTGGTCCTGGCGGGAGCCGCCGCCCTGTGGTTCGTTCGTGACGCGACCTCGCCGGAGCGCATGCTGACCCTGCTGGCGCCGATCACCCGCCCGGACAGCGTGGCGGTCGGAGTGGCCGCCGCGCTCTGCGCCCTGTGTCTGCCCTCGGCGCAGACGATCTGGCCGGGCCTTGACCGGCCGGAAGACATGCGCATCGGCCTGTTGTGGGCCGGCGTGCTGACCGGGGCGATCGCCTTCGGGATCGGCCCGGCCGCTTCGCAGAGCGGCGGCCTTTTCGCCGACCTCGCCTTTCATGCGCTGGTCACGGCCGGCAGCCTTGCGGCGTCCGGGGCGCTTCTGCTCGCTGCCGGGCAGGCGATCGGGTTCGACATGCGGCCTGGCGTCGACCGGCGCTGGACGCCCGCGTCCTGGCGCTTCGCGGCGCTGCGCTTCGCGACCGTGGGGGCCATCGCGGCGGCCGGCGTAGGGGCCGCCCTTTACCCCGCCAAGGCGGCGTCGATGGCCGATCCGGCGGCCGCCCTCGCGGTGGGCGCGCTGCTTCCGCCGCTGCTGCTCGGGGCCGGCTGGAGCCGGGCCAATGCGGCAGGGGCCATCACCTCCCTGGGAGCCGGGCTCGCGGCGGCCTTGGCGCTCATCGACGGCAGGCTCGGTTCTCCCGAGATGGGCGGCGCCTCGGCGGGCCTGGTCGCCTGCGCGGTCGGGTTGGCCGCCGGAGCGACGGCGAGCCTGTTCACGCGGCGCTCGGCCCAAACGCCCCGCCCGCTCGCGGACGACATGCTCTAGGCCGGGGCCGCTAGCTCTCGGCGCTCTCGTCCAGCTCGGCCTCGCGGCGGAGCAGCTTCTCCAGGATCTCCATGCGGTCCGCCTCGGCGGGCGGCTTGTCCCAGCGGATGCGGGACACGCGCGGGAAGCGCATGGCCACGCCGGACTTGTGGCGCGTGGAGCGGTTCAGGCCCTCGAAGGCGATCTCGAGCACCAGGCCCCGGTCCGGCTCGTGCGTGACCTCGCGCACCGGGCCGAAGCGATTGATCGTATTCCGGCGAACGAAACGGTCGAGTTCGGCCAGCTCCGCGTCGGTGAAGCCGAAATAGGCCTTGCCGACGGGCACCAGCTCTTCGCCGGCCGGACCGTCGCGCCAGACGCCGAAAGTGTAGTCCGAGTAGAAGGACGAGCGCTTGCCGTGGCCGCGCTGGGCGTACATCAGCACGGCGTCGATGACGTGCGGGTCGTGCTTCCATTTCCACCAGAGCCCCTTTGGGCGTCCGGGCACATAGGGGCTGTCGGCCCGCTTGATCATGCAGCCCTCGACGGCGGCGGCGTCCACGCCGGCGCCGGCCTCGCCCGGGTTGGCGCGGGCGGCGGCGAGCTCCTCCCAGGTCCTGAACGGGATTAGGGGCGAGATGTCGAAGCGCGGGTTGCCGGCGGCCGCCAGCATGGCTTCCAGCCGCTCGCGCCGGTCGCAGAAGGGCAGCGGCCGCAGGTCCTCCTCGCCCCAGTGCAGGAGGTCGTAGGCGCGCACATGGGCAGGGAACTCCACCAGCATCCTGGGCGACACGCTCTGCCGGTTGAGCCGCTGCTGCAGCACGTTGAAGCTCTGCACCCGGCCTTCGCGCAGGATCAGCAGCTCGCCGTCGATGGCGCCGTCGAAGTCGATGGCCTCCACCAGGTCCGGGAAACTGTTCGAGATGTCCTCGCCGGTGCGGGAGTAGAGGCGCTGCACGCGGCGGCCGTCCGGGCGCGTGCCGCCCACGACCTGGACGCGGATGCCGTCCCACTTCCACTCGGCCGTCATCTCGGCGGGGTCGAGGCTGTCGAAGTCCGAGTCGTCGATCGGATGGGCCAGCATCGGCGGCCGGAACGGCGCCGGGTCGGTCGCCTCCGGCCGGGGGCCGCGTCCCTCCACCCAGGCGAACAGGCTCTCATAGGGCGGCTCGAGGCCGTGCCAGACCTCCTCGATGTCGTTGGGGTCGAGTTCGCCCAGCGCCGCAACGGCGCTCTTGGCCAGGCGGGCGGAGACGCCGATGCGGAGGCTTCCCGTAATGAGCTTCAGGAGGGCCCAACGGCCGGTCTCGTCGAGGCCGTCGAGCCAGCGGGCCAGCAGGCCCGGGAGATCCGAGCGGTGGCTGACCTGAAGCGATTCGATCACCTCCGCCAACGAAGGCGGCGGCCGGTTGTGGCCCCGGGCGACGGGCCGGGGCTCCACGAGATCGAGATCGCCGTCAAAGCCCGTGGGCTCCGCGCGCGCATGGCTCTCGGCGGGGCTGGGCCAGAGCAGCGCCACCGTCTCGGAGAGGTCGCCGACGTAGTCGTAGCTGAGGCCGAAGAGCACCGGGTCCGTGCGCTCGGCGATGAGGGCGCGGATAAGGCCGGGCTTGGCGTTCGCGAAGGACAGGCCGCCGGCCAGCGCCGCAAGGGCGAAGCCGCGCTCGGGGTCGGGCGTCGTGCGGAAATAGTCCGTCATCAGCCGCAGCTTGTTGTTGCGGCCGGGCTCGTAGCCCAGGCGGTCGAGCAACTCGGCGAAACGGTTCACGTCGCCGCCTCCGCAGGCGCGGCCTCGCCGGCCAGGACGTTCGTCTCGGGCTCGACTTCGCCCTCGTCGCCATAGCCCAGCATGTGCAGGGGCTGGGCCCGAATGCCGCGGGTGACACACCAGTGGACGAGCGCGTCCTCCTGCCCGTGGGTGACCCAGACCTCGCCGGCGCCCGTCTGGAGGATGGTCGCGCACAGGTCGTCCCAGTCCGAATGGTCCGAGACCACGAGCGGCAGCTCGACCCCCTTCTGGCGCGCCCGGGCGCGGACCCGCATCCAGCCGGAAGCGAAGGCGGTGACCGGATCGGGGAACTTGCGGGCCCAGAGGTCCTGGGTCGCGCTGGGCGGGCAAATGACGATGGCTCCGCCAAGCTTCGGGCGTTCGGCGGCCTGGACCTTGCGGATCTCGCCGAGCTGGACGCCCTGGTCCTGGTAGAACTGGGTCAGTCGCTCCATGGCGCCGTGGACGTAGATGGGCTCCTCGTAGCCGGCCTCGCGGATCAGGGCCATCAGGCGCTGCGCTTTCCCAAGGGCGTAGGCGCCGACGATGTGGGCGCGGTCGGGGAAGACCCGCACGGAGGCCAGGAGCCGGTCGACCTCATGGCGGGTGTCGGGGTGGCGGAACACCGGCAGGCCGAAGGTCGCCTCCGTGATGAACACGTCGCAGGGCACGAGCTCGAAGGGCGCGCAGGTGGGGTCGCGGGCGCGCTTGTAGTCCCCCGAGGCGACGATGCGCACGCCTCCGCACTGGAGCGCGATCTGGGCGGAGCCGAGAACATGGCCGGCCGGGTGGTAGCTGACCGTCACGCCGTTCAGGTCCACGCGCTCGCCATAGCGGACCGCCTGCGTGGCGCCGGCGAAGTCCGGTCCGTAGCGCACGGCCATGATGCCGAGCGTCTCGTCCGTCGCCAGCACGGCGCCGTGGCCGGCGCGGGCGTGGTCGGAATGGCCATGCGTGATCAGCGCCCGGCGGACGGGCCGGACCGGGTCGATGTGGGCGTCCGCCTGCGGGCAATACAGGCCGGAGGGGGTCATGGTCAGCAGGTCGGACGGGCGCATGCCGGTGAAGATAGGGCTTGCGTCCGCGCACGGCGAGGTTGCGGCCAGGCGAAGGGAAAGATCACTCCCTCAGCCAGGCGCCTCAGCCCAGGAAGCCCTCGACCGGTTGCCTCACCACCTCGGCGGCGCGACGCCCGACCACGGGGGCGAGACTCTCAAGCCGCTCGGCGACGAGGCGGCGGACCAGTCCAGCCAGGATGTCGTCGACGAGGGCCGCGCCCTTGTAGACCAGGGCGGAGTAAAGCTGGATCAGGGTGGCGCCGGCCTCGATCTTGGCCCAGGCCGTCTCGGCGGAGTGGATGCCCCCCACACCGACCAGCGGGAAGGCGCCCTCCACCCGCAGGAAGGCTTCGGCCAGCATGCGGGTGGCGAGCGGGAAGAGCGGCTTCCCGGAAAGTCCCCCCGCCTCCTTGGCTATCCCCTGCTCGCGAAGCGAAGCAGGACGGCTGACCGTGGTGTTGGAGACGATGAGCCCGTCGATCCCACGGCGGCGGGCGACGGCGACAACCGAGTCCAGATCCGTCAGTGCGAGGTCGGGCGCGATCTTGAGCAGCACCGGCTTGCGGCCGTGTCGCCCGGCGGCGGCCTCCCGGGCCGCCAGGACGCGGGCGAGCAGATCGTCGAGAGCGGCCTCGTGCTGGAGGTCGCGCAGCCCGGGCGTGTTCGGGGAGGATATGTTGACCGTGAAGTAGGAGGCGACCTCGGCGAAGGCCTCGACCCCCTGCACGTAGTCGGCCGCGCGGTCGCTGGCGTCCTTGTTCGCCCCGATGTTGACGCCCACGATTCCGGGACGGCCCGCCCGGGCCTTGAGCCGCGCGAGGCCAGCGGCATGGCCTTCGTTGTTGAAGCCCAGGCGGTTGACCACGCCCTCGTCCGCCGGAAGCCGGAAGATGCGGGGACGCGGATTGCCGGCCTGCGGCTTGGGGGTGAGCGTGCCGACCTCGGCGAAACCAAAGCCGAGCCCCAGCATGGCGTCGGGAACCTCGGCGTTCTTGTCGAAGCCTGCCGCGATGCCGACCGGATTGGGGAAGTTTAGGCCGAACGCCTCCACCCGCAGCCTCGGATCATGATCCGGGCGCGGCAGCGGCGGCATGCGCGAGAGCGCCTGGATGGTGAGCCCATGGGCCGTCTCGGCGTCCATGCGGTGAAGCAGCGGGAGGGCGAGCGCGCCCAGGCGCCCGGCGAGCATGCGGCCGATCACGCGACGTCCTCCGGGAAGAGGTGGGAGTCATCGGGCCCAAGGGGGAGCGGAACGACCGAACGCGCCGCGGAAACCGGCAGGGGCGCATAGAGATGGGGAAAAAGGGCGCCGCCTCGGGAGGGCTCCCACTTCAACGCGGGCCCGAGGTCGTCTCCCTCGACGGCGACCAGCAGGAGGTCCTGCTGGCCCCTGAAGTGCTTGGCCGCCGTCTCGCGGGCTTGGGCGCCGGTGGAAAAGTGGATGTAGCCGTCGGCCAGGTCCACGGGTGCGCCGCGGAATTCGCCCGCAGCATCGGCTGCGCGCCAGAGCGGGGCGGGTACGATCTTGTAGATGAGCATGGGATCCTCGCCGCCCGGGCTTACGCAATGCGCCCGCCGGGATCAACGTTTCGTCCACGCTTTTTGGGGTAGGCGATTGCAATTCGACGGCCGTGGGATTAATTCCATATGCACGGACGAAGATCCTTCTGGCTCGACGGGACAGGCTCCATGACGACAAGGCTTTCCCATGCGCAGGTCTGGGCGGCGATCGACGCGCTCGCGGCCAAGTACAATCTTTCCGCCTCGGGCCTGGCCCGGAAGGCCGGGCTCGATCCGACGACGTTCAACAAATCCAAGCGCACGTCGCCTGACGGACGGGACCGCTGGCCCTCGACGGAATCCATCGCCAAGGTGCTCGACGCCACCGGCGCGCAGCTCGAGGAATTCATGGCGCTGATCACCCCGGCGCCAAGGACCGACATCAAGAGCCGGACGCTGCCCCTGCTGGGGTTCGCCCAGGCGGGCGCGGGTGGGTTCTTCGACGACGGCGGCTTCCCGGTCGGCGAAGGCTGGGACGAGGTGGAGTTTCCCGACCTGCCGGAGGGCGACGCCTACGCGCTCGAGGTTTCGGGCGACTCCATGCTGCCGCTGTATCGGGACGGTGACGTCATCATCTGCTCGCCCACCGCCTCGGTGCGCCGGGGCGACCGGGTGGTGGTGAAGACCACCGGCGGCGAGGTGATGGTGAAGGAGCTCAAGCGCAAGTCGGCCAAGGCTGTCGAGCTTGTCTCCATCAACCCGGACCATGCCGAACGCGTGCTGCCTATGTCGGACGTCGTGTGGGTGGCCCGGATCCTGTGGGCGAGCCAGTAGGCCGGCGTCGGCCGGGTCCGCCCAGCCCGCTGTTCGCGTTCGCCTGACCGCGGAGCCGCTTCCGGACGCTCGCCGGCGCCAGCGGATTGCGAGCGCGGACGAAGGGAGGAACAGCAGGCGCGGAACGCCCGTATAATTACCAAGCATCAATTTTGCAATTGAATGCGCCTTTTGGGTGTGCTTATCGACGTCGCGCTTTCGTGAGACGTCGATCCGTCATCCTCAAGATCTCGGGACACAACTCATAATTGTACAACGCCACACGGAAGCAACTTTTCTTTCTTGGAGGGGTTCCCGTGAAAAAAGCAGCTATTCTGATGGCCACCGCGTTCCTGGCCTTGCCAAGCGTGACGGCCCAGGCGGACAATCTGAGCTTCACCATCAAGAACACGTCGAAGTACATCATCTCGTCTTTCCAGACGAATGAGGGACACGGCTGGAGCAAGAACTGGCTTCGCGGGGAAGTCGGCGCCGGGCAATCCCGCAGCCTCGAGTTCCTGCGCGACGGACCTTGCGACATCGAGGTGCGCGTCGGCTGGCGCACGACGGACGGCGGCCAGGTGATCGGCGACGCGTGGAACATCGACATCTGCGACGCCCAGACGGTGTACTTCGACGGCCGCAAGGTGACGTACGAGTGATCAGGCCGGAACCGGCGCGGTACGCCGCGCCGGTTTCACCACTGGAACGCCAGCCCAGGCGGGCCGCTCAGCCCTTGCGGGACTGCAGGAAGGCCTCGTGCTCGCGCATGAGCTCGCCCGATAGGCCCTTGGCGATCAGGGCGCGCGTTTCGGCCACGCCGTAGAGCGCCGCGAAGGAGCCGAAGCGGGGCCCGCGCTCCGCGCCCAGGAGGATCTGGTAGAGCGTCGAGAACCACTGCTGCGACACGCCGGGACGCCCATCCGGGCTCTTGGACTTGCCGCTCGTGTCCGGGAAGTGCCGGCGACCGACCTCGTAGACGGCGAACTGGATGGCGTCAGCGTCGGTGGAGCCCTCGAACTCCCTGAGCGACTCCGACAGATCCTCCAGGGCGGCGCGCTCCGCGTCCGTAGGCGCGCGGTAAACCTTCGCGGGGCGGACGAAGTCCCGGAAGTAGGCGACCGCGTAGCGGACCAGCTTGTCCAGGCGCGGGTTCGTCTCGGGCGATGCGCCCGGGGCGTAACGGCGCAGGAAGCCCCAGAGCACGGCCGGGTCCTCCGAGTTCGCCACGGCGACCAGATTCAGCAGCATGCCGAAGGTGACGGACGTCCCGGGCGCGCTCGCATCGGCGCTGTGGATCGTCTCAGGCGCAGGCGGAGAGCCGCCATGGATGTGCCACGCGGGATTGGCGAGTTGCTCGCGCAGCCCCTGCTTCTGGAAGCGCTCCAGGAAGCCGAGATAGTCGTCCACGGCCCGCGGGATGACGTCGAAGTGGAGCTTCTTCGCCTCGCGGGGCTTGTTGTACATGAACAGCGACAGGCTCTCCGGGCTGGCGTAGCCGAGCCACTCCTCGATGGTGAGGCCGTTGCCCTTGGACTTGGAGATCTTCTGGCCCTTGTCGTCCAGGAAGAGCTCGTAGTTGAAGCCCTCCGGGGGCTCGGCGCCGAGCGCGCGGGCGATCTGGCCCGACAGCTTGACGCTGTCGATGAGGTCCTTGCCGGCCATCTCATAGTCGACGCCCAGCGCCACCCAGCGCATGGCCCAGTCCGGCTTCCACTGCAGCTTGCAGTGGCCACCCGTGACAGGCGTCTCGAAGCGCTCGCCGGTCTCGGGGTCGCGCCACACGATCGTCGCCGCGTCGACCTTCACCTCGTCGATCGGGACCTGCATGACGATCCCCGTCCTGGGGTGAACCGGCAGGAAGGGGGAGTAGCTCTGGGCCCGTTCGGCGCGCAGGGAAGGCAGCATGATCGCCATCACGGCGTCGTAGCGCTCCAGCATGAGCCTGAGCGTGGCGTCGAAGCGGCCGGACTTGTAGCACTCGGTCGCGGACAGGAACTCGTACTCGAAGCCGAAGGCGTCCAGAAAGGCGCGCAGGCGGGCGTTGTTGTGCTCGCCGAAGCTCGGATGGGTGCCGAAGGGGTCCGGGACCTGGGTCAGGGGCTTGCCGAGCGCGGCCTGGAGCACGTCCTTGTTCGGCACGTTGTCCGGCACCTTGCGCAGGCCGTCCATGTCGTCCGAGAAGGCGACGAGGCGGGTCGGGATCTTGTCGTCCGTCAGCACCCGGAAGGCGTGGCGCACCATGCTGGTGCGGGCCACCTCGCCGAAGGTGCCGATATGCGGCAGGCCCGAGGGGCCGTAGCCGGTCTCGAAGAGCACTTCCTTCTTGCCCGAGCGCTTGACGCGTTCCACCAGTTTGCGCGCTTCCTCGAAGGGCCAGGCCGCGGCGTTCTGGGCGGCCTCCTGGAGGGTCTGCGGCTGGTCGGTCGCGGGCGCGGACATGGGCTTGCTTTCGATGAGCGGCACGGATTCAAGCCCGGCCGCCATCCCTGGCCCGGGCGCGCCGGACCATAGGGAGCGCGCAGGGGCGGGTCAATGCGAGAGGCGGGGAGCCTCAGTAGAACCCGACCGGGAAATAGCGCAGGTACAACTCTGCGTAGACACCGCGCTCGGCCACGCGCTGGAGGGCCCAGTCGATGGCGCGGCGGAGCACGACCTCGTTCTTGCGGGTGGCGATGGAGACGCCCTCCCCGAACCAGCGGCTCTCGCCATACGGTCCGCCCACGAAGGCGCAGCACTCGTTGGCCTCCTGGCCGTTCAGCCACACCGCCATGGTGAGGCCGTCGGCGAAGAGCAGGTCCACGTCGCCGTGCTGGAGGGCCGCGCGGGCGCGGTCCAGGTCGTCGAAGGTCTTGCGCTCGGCCTTGGGGAAGAAGGTGGCGAGGTAGTCCTCGTGCGCCGAGCGGGCGACCACGGCCACGGTCTTGCCGGCCAGCGTCTCTGGCGAGGGGTCGATCGCGGTTCCCGCCCGGGCCACGAAGCGGGCGGGCGTGCGCAGGTAGGGCGCGGTGAAGCCGAAGCTCTCGCGCAGCTTGGGGGTGACGCGGACCGAGGCGACGACGGCGTCGCCCCGGCCCTCCTTGAGGGCGTCGAACAGCGTGTCCCAGCGGCGGGACTGGACCGTGCAGGCGACGCTGAGCGCGTCGCACACGGCCCGCGCCAGATCGACGTTGAAGCCCGCCAGCTTGCCGTCCTCGGTGAGGAAGTGCATGGGCGGGTAGTCGTCCTCCGTGAGGAAGCGGATGACGCGGATGGAGGAGAGGTCGGGCTTGTCCGGCCGCTGCGCGGGATCCCAGAAATTCGGGATGAAGACGCCCGAAGGCTCCTCGGCGCGGGCGGGCGGCGCCCACCACAGGGGGAAAAGAAGTGAAACCGCGACCAACACGCGCAGCCACTTCAACCCAGAGACGCTCAAATGAGATATGTTGGGTTGTAAAATCATCGTTTCCGCTGTTTCGACTTCACGAAAGCCTGCGGCTGAACTAGTCTGGCTTCGCATAACATCTTTTTCTTCATCATGGAATTTCGATGACGGACGCGGGGGCCATTGCGGGCCCGGCGACGGCGCCGCATGGCGTCGCGCTGCCCCGCACTCTTGAATTCCTGGCCGACTGCGGCGTTCCGCAGGCCCACCTCAGGGCGTGCCTCGAGGAGGGCGCGCGCACGGGGCGCAGCGTCGACGAGGTCTTGCTGGATTGGGGCCTTGTCGAGGAGGACGCGCTTTACCGCGCGCTCGCCCGCCGACTTGGAGCGCCGTACCTGACGTCGCCTCATGTGCGCGTTCCCTCCCGCCCGGCGCCGGCCGGCGCGGTCATGGCGCCGCTCGCGCAACCGGGCGGGCCTCGCTTCGCCCTGGCTCCCCGGGGCGCCGCGATCGAGCTCCTGGTCGGGCGGGTGCGCCCGGGAGCGAGCCTGGACGGCGCCGCGATCACCAGTCCTTCCCGCCTTGCGCGCTCGCTGCGGTCGGCGTTGGACCGGTCCATCGCCCACGCGGCGGCCCATGCTCTCCCGGACGCCTTCCCTCACCTTTCGTGCAGAAGCAGTCTGACGCGAGGTCAGCGGATCGTGGCCGGAGCCGTTGCGGGCTTGGCTGGGTTCGCCGCTCTGCTGGCCCCGGCGCAGATCGGCGACGCCCTAAGCACGGCGCTTGGGCTGTTGTTCCTGACCGGGGTGGTCGCCCGGCTGATGGCGCTGATGAAGAGCTCTCGGCCGGAGCCGGCTCCGCCGCTTCGGGACGAGGACCTGCCCGTCTACACGATCCTGGCGCCGCTTCTGCGGGAAGCGAGGGTGCTGCCGCAGCTCGTCTCGGCGCTCTGCGCGCTGGACTACCCGCGCGAGAAGCTGGACATCAAGCTCCTCATCGAGGCGAACGACGGCGAGACCCTGGCTGGCGCCCGGGCGCTGCGCCTGCCGGAGTTCATCAGCGTGGTGGTGTGCCCGCCGGGCCGACCCCAGACGAAGCCGCGGGCCCTGAACATCGGCCTGCGGACGGCGCGAGGGTCGCTGTTGACGATCTATGACGCCGAGGACATCCCCGACCCGGACCAGTTGCGCAAGGCGGCGGCGGCGTTCGCGCGCGCGGATGGCTGGCTCGCCTGCCTGCAGGCCCGGCTCGCCATCCACAACCCCGGGGACAGCTGGCTCACCCGCCTGTTCGCGCTGGAATACGCCGCGCTTTTCGGGGTCTTGGCGCCGGGCTACACCGCGATGGAGGGCCCGACGCCGCTGGGCGGGACGTCGAACCATTTCCGTGTCGACGTCCTGCGCCGCGTTCTGGGATGGGACGCCTGGAACGTGACGGAGGACGCCGACCTCGGGCTCCGGCTGGCTCGGCTGGGCTACCGCGTCGGGAGCCTCGACTCCGAGACGCGGGAGGAGGCCGTGCGAACGCTGCCCGCCTGGATGGCGCAGCGGACGCGCTGGCAGAAAGGCTGGATGCAGACGACCCTCGTGCACGCCCGCGGCGTTCTGGACCGGCGCCTGGCGCTCGACGACCGGCTCCTGCTGGGGGCCCACACCCTGGGGCTTGTGGCCGCCGCCCTGGGGTCGCCGCTCTTCCTGGCTGTCACGGCCTTGCGGCTATGGGACGGCTCGCTGCTGAATCCGGCCGGACTGGCGGGCCATCTTCATCTGGCGGTGAGCCTGTCCCTCCTTGCCCTCGGGCCGGTCGCGCTGGGCGCGCCGATCCTGCTTGGGGCCGCCCGGGCGCGGCTATCCGTCCGGTGGCGGGATGCGCTTGTCTACCCCGTCTACCTGGCGCTCATGACAGCCGCGAGCTGGCGCGCCGTGTGGGAGCTGCTGACCGAGCCCCAGCGGTGGAACAAGACCGAGCACGGGTTGTCCCGGCGGGCCCCGATCATCGCTCCGCCGGAATGGGGTGCGCGCGCGAGTCTCTTGCCGCCTCAGCAGGCGCTCAGAAATAGCGTTCGACGTCCTTGGCGGACTCGGCCGGCGGGCGCTGGAGGTTGAAGCCGCCGACGAAGCGGCCGTTCTTGTCCATCAGGTAGACGATGGCGGTGTGGTCCATCGTGTATTCCCCGCCCTCCATGGGCACCTTGCGGGAGAACACCCGGTAGGCCTTCTGCACGGCGTCGATGGACGGGCGGTCGCCCGTCAGCCCGACGATTCGCTTGTCGAAGCTGGACAGGTAGGTCTTCATCAGCTCGGGCGTGTCGCGCTCGGGGTCCACCGAGATGAAGAAGGCCTTGAGGTCATCGGCCTTGGCGCCCAGGGCGTCATAGAGCTGCGTGACGTCCTGCAGGGTGGTCGGGCACACGTCCGGGCAGTGGGTGAAGCCGAAGAAGATGAGCGACGGCTTGCCCTTCAGCACGGCCTCCGTCACCGGCTGGCCATCCTGGTTCACCAGCCGGAAGGGCCCCCCCACCGCGGACGCCACGCTCTGCTGCTGGCCGGGCGCGAACACCAGGTAGGCGGCCACGCCCAGGCCGATGACGCCGAACAGGAAGGCGAGCAGGGGCAGCACGAGCCGGTTGGGGGAACGCGGAGCGGCGGGCGTGGACATGGGATCAACCTGACAGGTTCAAAAGCACCAGGCGAGCGCGGCCGAGACGACGTCCGTGAACACGGCTTCGCCCTGCGCGGCCCAGAGCAGGAGCCCGGCGACGACCACCGCGGCCGCCGCGCCGAGCCAGAGCGAGACGCGCAGGCCCGAACGGCCGGCCTCTCCGGACGCTTCCCACTGGGCAGGCTGGGCCATGGCGCAACTCCAAGGGCCGCCGACGCGGCCTGGACCTCATATAGAGCCAACCCGGCCGGAGCGCCAATGCGGCGCATCAAAGCAGCGCGGTGCGCGCTCAGGAGCGAAGACCGTCATGCAGGGCTCGTCATGGCCGGGCTCGTCCCGGCCATCCACGCCGACGGCCAGGGCGTGGATCCCCGGGACACGCCAGGGGATGGCGGCGGAGAGGCCTCAGGCCGGCCTCGCGCGCCGCTTTTCCGGCGTGCGGACGACCGGCCGATCCAGGAGAAAACCTGCGACGTGGTCGGCGTAGGCCCGACGGGCGTGGCGGGGCGTCAGGTTGTGGTCGGCGCCGGGGATGATCCGCATCGACACGCCGGGCAGCGCGAGCGCGTCGCGACCGCCCGGGCCCATGTGGCGGGCCAGTTCATCGCGCCCGCCGTCATCCTCGGCATAAACGAGGAGGACGCGGACGGCACGGGCCGCCAGGGCGTGGAAGCCGGCGCGGACCGGGTTCTCATCAGCGGCCCGGGGCCTCGCCAGGGCGGCGGCGCGCCCTCCAAGCCCTCTGATCGCGCGGCTCAGGAGCTCCCGCGCGATGCCCAAGCCTTTGACCTCGCCCCTGAGCAACCGAGTCCAGGTGGCACGGTCGGTCAGTCGCGCCAGGTAGAAGCCCGTGGCCCGGTAGCTGTCGCGCATGGCCGCGTCCAGCGACAGGCCGTCATGCCAGGCGAAGACCTGGTTGTTCAGCATCACCAGCCCGGTGACCCTGTAGTCAGCCAAAGCGCTGTGGAAGGCGCGGTAAGCGCCGCTGCACTGGCCTGCGACCGTGATGTCCGAATAACCGCGCGCCGCCAGCCAGTCGATCGCCTGGACCACGTCAGCATGGGACTGGTCGGCGTAGAACAGTCGCCCGCGGCCGTCCCTGGGCTCGCCAGAGTCGCCGAAGCCCAGCATGTCCATGCGCAGGGATGCGACGCCCTGCCCGGCCAAATGGCGGCACAGGTCCACGGTCTGGCGCGCCCAGCCCGTGTGCGGGTTGCCGCCCGCGTTGAGGATGACGACGACGGGGCGCCCCGGGGCGGGATTCGCTGGCTCGTTCAGGACCCCGACGAGGTCGCCTGCCGTGCCGAACGCGGCGAGTTGTTCCGACCACCCGCCGCCCTGAAGCGTGGGCCCCATGCCCTTCCCCTCCGCTGCTGCGCGGCTCCGGCCGGGGATGGCGGTGGAGAGCGGGGCAATCACCTTCGGCGAGGGCGCGTCAGGACCAGTCGCATGCGCTTCGGCCGGACCACCCTCCCCGGTCATCCCCGGCGGCGCGAAGCGCCGGGAAGGGGATCCAGGGGCAGCCGCTGCAACGCCGTCCGCCAGCCATTCTGTGAGCCTGGCCCAGTCGGCGTCAGGCGTTTCGGCCGTGGTGGGGTCACGAAGCAACGATGCGAGACCGGCGAACGGCGCATCCTCGAAACGCGCCTGCGACCAGTTGGCGGGCGGCGGCGCTGCCGCCTCCGCCATGCACAGGATGCGGGGCGCCGGAGGGTGGGGCAGCTTGCGCCAGTCCAGGCGCTTCAGCGCGTCCAGGGTGGATCGGGTGAGCAGGAAGCCCGCGGTGTCGACGCCGTCGACGGGTTCGTCAGCGACTATCGAACTGACGCCCGGGGGCGCGAGGACCGCGGACAGCGCCGTCATCTCGCGGCCATAGGCGCGGCCGGACTGCGGGGGCGCCAGCAGGGCGAGCCCGGCGATGTCGCCGCGCTCGGCCGCGGCCTGGGCGGCCAGCAGGGCTCCGAGGCGCAGCCCCACGAGGCAGACCGCGCCGACGCGCGTCTCGCGGCGCAGCGCAGCGATGGCCTCGCCGATCGAGGCGAGCCAGGCGGCGACACGGTCGGGATCGGCGTCCGAGCCCAGGCTGTCGCCCGTGCCGGGGTAGTCGAAGCGGAGCGTGGGCAAACCGGCGGCCGCCAGCCGATCGGCCAGCCGGCGCCAGGAGCGCCGCGCGCCCAGTTCTTCAAAGCCATGGGCGGAGCACAGCACGACGCCGCGCTCCCCGGCGGCTGGATGGAGCCACCCGGCGCAGCCGGCGAAGGCCAGCGGGATCACGGCTCGGCCTCATACGGGCACGAGGCCAGGCCGTTCAGGGCCTCGACACGCCCCAAAGGCGAGGCGCTGGCCCCAGGGGCGGGCCGCAGGCGGACGCGCTTTTCGTGCCCCGGCGCGAGGTGGAACCAGTTGTCTTCCGGCCAGTAGGCGTCGTCCACAACATGGACGGACTGCGCGAAGCGGTCCGTGGACACGACGAGGGACCACCCCTCCCCGTCCCGGTCCAGGCGGGCCGACAGGCCGAGCGCCTGGCGAGCGTCGCCCCGACCGAGCGGGAAATGGAATGCCTCGGCCAGCACTGCGCCGGAGCGCGCGTCCCGCAAGGCGGCGACGCAAACGTCGTGCGAGGGCGGGCCGAAGCGGTAGGCGTAGGTTACGTCGAAGAAGCCGCCCAGCAGTTCGGCGGAGGACAGGGTCAGGGCGGACCTTGGCGACAGCGCCACGGCCCGTTCAGCCCGGGCGACCGGGACCGCGCCCTCGCGCAGGCAGGCGAAGCTCAGCAGCGCCTCCACGGGCCGCGGCGTGTCGTTCAGGAGGTGCAGAGCGAGGCCGTTCACGCCTTCATCCGTGGCGGCCAGCTGCACAGGACGGAACGCGCGCCTGAGGGCCGAGAAGGCGGATTTCGGCCTGCCGGCTGCGTCGACGAGGCCCCAGCCGGCCCCGGGCCACAGGTCCCGCAGGAACCAGACGAGGCCGCCGGCGGTGGGCGAGCCGGGTCGTCGCCATTCGGCGAAGGTCGCCTCCATCACCTCGGCCACGGCGGCCCGGGACAGGTCCAGGTAGCGCTCAGGGTCGCTCGCGCGCAGCGCGACGGGGTCGACGCCGTAGAGCAGGGCCACGTAGTGGTCGCGCACATCCTCGAAATCCCAGGCGGCGCCCGAGTCACGTGGCGCGCGGCGCTTCCACAGCGGATCGCCGACCGGGCCGGGCAGGAGCCGGCGCAGCGTCGCGGCCTCGGGAACATTCGCAAAGGCGAGGCACTCGGAGGCGAAGCGCACGCCGGCGCGGCGAGTGTCCTCCAGGGGGCGGCGGTAGGCGCCCACGCCGTAGTAGTGCGTCACGCCCTCGTCGGCGGCGAAAGGCAGCGGACCGCCGAAGGGGCTGTTCTCCACATAGGCCAGGTCAGGCCGCAGTTGGGCGACCACCGCGGGCAGGACTTCGCGCGTGATGGGGCCGGACCAGCAGTCCGGAGGAGCGCCCAGCATGGCGGCCTGCTGGGCGGCTTCGCTCCCGCCGCAGAACACGGCGAGGCTGGGCGACGACTGGTTGCGGGACAGGAAGTGGCGCGCCTCGGCGACGAGGCTCGACACGAAGGCGGGGTCGTCGGCCGGGTGGTCGAGGTTGGCCAGCATGGCGTCCTGCCAGACCAGGATGCCGAGCTCGTCGCACAGGGCGTAGAAGAGATCCGTCTCGTAGACGGTGGTCCCGCTCACCCGCAGCATGGTGAAGCCGGCGTCTCGGACCTGCTCGAGGGCCTGGCGACATTCCTCGGGCGCGGCGTTCAGGGAGACGACGTCCAGGGGCGTCCAGCAGGCGCCGCGGCAGAAGACCTTGCGCCCGTTGACCACGAGGGCGAAGCCCTTGCCGTCGGTCCCGCGGTCCACCTCGATGCTGCGGAAGCCGACCCTGCCGAGGTCCAGGGCGGCCTCGCCAAGCCGAATGCCCACCGGATAGAGCGGCTGCGGGCCGTAGCCGTTGGGGAACCAGCGGTCGACATCGGCCAGGTTCAGCTCGCCTTCGAGCCGCCCCGGGGCGGTCTCGCGCAGCGGCGCCTCGGCCCCGGCGCAGCAGAGCGCTGCCAATGTCGGCGCCGCAGCCGAAGGCTCCAGGTCGACCCGGACCCGAAGGCGGCCGCCCTGGTCGTCCAACGCCTCGGCGCGCAAGCCGACCTCCCGGATGCGCACGCCGCCTCCACGAATGCGGGTGACCGGGCGCCAGGGACCCACCACGTCCACCGGCGGGCACCAGCCGGGCATGTGGCCCAGCAGCGTCGTCCGCATCCGACGAAGCCCGTCGCCGGCGATCATGGGGGCGCGCCAGCGCCCGCGGGGACGCACCGCGGCCACGCGGTCGGCGATCGCGCGAAACGCGATTGCGAGCACGTGCTCGCCGGAGAGCTCGACGTCCACCTCGTGGGCGAGGAACATGTTGTCGGACAGCAGGATGCGCCGGTCGTCGAGCCACACCTCGGCGGTCGTGGCGAGACCTTCGAAGCGGAGGGTCTCGGGCCCCTGCCCTTCCAGGCGGGCGCGATACCAGACGTCCTTGTCGTGGAGACCCTGCGGCCGTTCGAAGCTCCACGCCCCGGCGTCCGCGAGAGCGGCAGCAGCCGTGCCGGGGACAGCGGCCGGAAGCCAACGCAGGTCCAGCGGCAGATCGGACGGGGCGGCGGCCGCGCCCGGTCCGGTGGTCGCCAGCTCCCAGGCCTCCACGGCCCGCACCGTGTCGGCGCTCGATGTCCAGCGGGCCATGGTCAGGCTCCCAATGTGGCCGCGAGGGCCGGGACGCAGGCCTCCCAGTCGGACGCGAGCGCGTCCAGGTGCGGGTTCAGGCCGTCGTGGCGACCGCGGGCGACAGCCCGGGCCATGTTGAATTGGAGGGTCTTCGCGCCATGGGCGATTCGCAGCGCGGCGGCGCGCTGTTCGGCGTAGGGGGAGCCTTCGCCGGGCGCGAGCCAATCGAGGAAGCTCGCCAGCAGCTCGAAATTCGCGCCCAGCTGGCGCGCGGTGTTGAAGGCGTATTTGTGGAAGGCGTTGTGGTCGCGGTCAGCCAGCGCCTGCAACTGGCCGGACAGGCGGGGACGCCAGGCCTCCACGGGGTTGGAGGATGGCGCGCGCTCAAGATGGCGGTAGAGCAAGTCCTTGGCGGCCGCGCGCAGGCGCGCTTCGTCGAGCGCCGGCTGGTCCAGTTTGACGAACTCGACATAGGGGAACATCGTCGCGTCCGAGCGCTGGCCCGGCAGGCGGTTGAACACGCCGTCGAAATCCTCGCCCTGGAGGCGGAAATAGCCGGCGTTGTGGAAGTACTCGAGCGTGCGCGCGCCCTCGTCCAGCCGATTGATCCCGATCGTCGTCTTCGTGTGCTCGGTCCTGTAGGACACGCCCTGGGTGTCGGGCAGCCAGAAGCCGTCCGCCTCCACCAAGACGACGCGGCCCCGTCCGAGCTGCTCGGCCACGTGGCTCTCGAGCCGGTCGAAGACGGACAGCTCCAGGAGGGTCAGTCCGTAGAGCCGCTCCAGGTCCTCCGCCGGGATCTTGAAAAAGGTGAACTGGTCGCCTTCGAAGTCCTGCGTCACCGCGAACGCCATAGCGGCGGCCGGCTCGCGGCCGAGCGCCCCCAAAAGCTCGATCCAGAGGTCGACGGAGCAGTTCGTTTCCGGCCAGCTCCGGTCGGGGCCGTGCAGGGCGTGCGGGCCACAGCCCGCGCCTGCGATGGCGGGACCCGCCGAAACGGCGGGCGCGGCGCGGCGTGCGGCGAGTTGGACCACCGGCATGTTCAGCCCCACAACACCCGCCGCAGCGAGCGCGGCCACGCCTCGACGTCCACGCCGTGATGGCGGAACAGGGCGAGGGCGACGCGCTCCATGCCGAAACCCACGCAGGCCGTGTGGGCTGTCTCGCCGGAGGCGGTCGTCAGGCCCCAGGTCTGGCCGAAGTGGTCCTGGTGGTAGTTGAAGCTCAGGCAGGCGGTCGGCTTCACCGCGCTGTTCACCGGCACCAGCAGCTCGAACTTGAGGCCCTGGTCCCGCTGGCTGCTCGCCATCATGCGTCCGGCGCGGCCGAAGAAGGGGTCGTTGGCCACGTCCACCTCGAAGGGCAGCTCCAGCACCCCGATGAGCTCGCGGCCGCGCTGCAGCCAGGCCTCGCGGAAGGCGAGGACCTCGTCGCGCGTGCCCATGCGCACGTACTCGCGCATGCGGAACATCTGCATGCGGGCCGGATCCTGCGAGGGCTCGTGGCGGAAGCAGTAGGACAGCAGGTCGAAGAGGCGGCCGTTCGCTGGCAGGGCGCCGCGCTTCGCCGCCATCGGGTAGAGCGGGTAGCAGGCGGCCGGCGTCAGCACGACGTCGGACATCTCCTGGCGCGCCGACCAGTCCTTGCCCTCGGACAGGCACTGGAGGAGGTCGGCGTGCCCGGCGTCGTCCCCGCAGAAGCAGTGCACCGTGCCGGCGAGCTGCGGGAAGCTCTTCAGGTAGCCGCTGCGCTCGAAATGGGCGCGGTTCATGCCGGGGGGGAAGCGGACCACCTCGGCGCCGTCCTGGCGGCCGAAGGAGGTGATCAGCGCGTCGAAACGGTCGATGACGTCCTCGAAGGCGCCGCTGCGGCCGTAGAGGCCGGGCACGCCCGTGTCGATCAGGAGGCCGGCGTCGAAGAGCTGGTCGAGAAAGGAGACTTGCGCGTCCATCGGGTCACCCCACGAGATCGGTTTCGAGGCGGGAGACCAGCAGCATCGCGGCCGTGTTCCCGACGATGCGGTCGTTGCTGATCATCAGCGGCGCGGACATGGCGTCGCGCAGGAAGCGGCCGACGCTGTAGGCTCCGTCGTTGCGGTAGCCCTGGATGCCGGCCACCTGCATGGCCGCCTGGCACACCTCCACGGCCGTGCGCGAGGCCAGGAGCTTCACGTTGTTGATCGCCACCGCGTAGCCCATGGAGGACAGGCCGTCCTCCGTCGCCTTCGCCTCCTCGTAGCGGCGCAGCGCGGAGGAGAGCGCGCCGTGGAGGCCTTGCAGCTTCGCGGCCGCGTCCGCGAGGTGGAGCGCGCCGGGCGGGGTCGCGTCCGGGCGCCTGCGCGCGTCCGCGCGCACGAAGGCCTGGGCGCGGGCGAGCGCTGCGCCCGCGATCCCGCTCCACACGCTGCCCCAGAGCAGGTGCGAGTGCGCGAGCATCGACTGCGCGGCGATCTCCGCGAAGGGCTTGGGCAGGATCTGCTCGACGGGAGCGGCGCCCTCGAAGCGGAAGCCCTCGGAGCAGGTGCCGCGCATGCCGAGCGTGTCCCAGCCGCCCGTCTTGTGCAGCGCGTACTGGTCGCGGGTGAAGACGGCCATGACCTGGTCGGACGACGGCGCGTCCGGGTTGCGGCGGGCGGTGACCATCAGGGCGTCCGCCTGCGGGCCGTAGCTGATGACGGTGGCGTCCTTGCCGAGGGTGAACACCCCTCCGTCCTGCTCGACCGCGCAGACCGAATTGCGGAGGTCGCCGCCGATGCCCGCTTCGGTGGTGGCGGAGGCGATCAGCAACTGCTCGGTCGCGACCCGCCGCATGAAGGCCCGGTGCCACGGGTTCTCGGCGCCATGGGTGATCAGGCTCGAGGCCTTGATCTGGTGCATGGCGAAGATCATGCCGGCGGAGGAGCAGCCCTGGCCGAGCACGCTGCAGACCATGGCGATGTCCGCCAGGCTGGCGCCCTCCCCGCCGAAGGCGACCGGGATCATGGCGCCGAGCAGGCCCTCGGCCTTCATGGCGTCCACGGCCTCCCGGGGGAAGCGCGCCTCGCGATCCACCGCGTCCGCATGGCGGGCCGCGATCTCGGCGACGCGCCGGGCGCGGCGGTTCAGGGCGAGGCCGTAGGCCGACCGGTCCTGGGGCGCGGCGTCGGCGAGCCGCGTGGCGGGTTCCTGGAAGCCCATCACGCCGCCTCCCTCTGGGACAGCAACTCGCCGACGACCTGGCCGATCGCGGCGATGCTGGAGAAGGAGCGACGGTTCAGGTAGCGGTCCGGAAACTCGATCTCGAAGCGGTCCTCGAGGGCGAGCATCAGCTGGACGGATGCAAAAGAGGTCAGGCCCGCCTGGTAGAGGTCGGCCTCGTCGGCCAGGGTGTTCGCCGGCACGGGAAGCCGCCCCGCCTCGGCGATGATCGCCACGATGGTGTTCCGGATCGCCTCGTCCATGGTCCGCCCTTTCGTTGTCCGCGCCCGGTGAGGGCCCTTCGCTCGCCTCGACGGCGCGGTTTTTCCCGCCATCGTTAATCCGTGACACGAGGGTGGCCGGCGTCCCGAAGCGCTCCGTTGGGAGGCTGCCGTGTCCGGATCCGGGACCGTCCAGGAGGGGATCGTTCCGTCCTGGGGCGCCTTCGCCGGCGGGGGGCCGAGCAACTCGCGTGTCGTTCTCGGAATTGCAATTTCTGCGCGCAAAACGGGCGGCGCCGCCGGTAAGGTTAACGGAGGGTTAAAGCTGAGGGCTCGCGAGCGGTGTGACACGAGTGGCGGGTCAAGGAGGCTGCGTTGCTTCGCCCGATCCTTTTTATGAGCGCTCTTGTGCTTGCCGGCCTGTCCGCCCAGCCGGCGAGCGCGGGGTTGTTCAGCCTGCTGTTCGGCGAGCCCCCCAAGCCGACAATCCGTTACACGGCTCCGGAACCGCTGCTCCAGACGCCGCAATGGAGCGCGCCGGCGACCCGTGCCCGCCGGGACGCCCGCCCGATGACGCAGGTCACCCCGGCGCGGCGGGAAGGCGCGGCCCGGATCATCGCGGCGCCTCAAAGGGGCTCGGCGTACTGCGTGCGCACCTGCGACGGCTATTACTTTCCGCTGGACGCCAAGGCGCAGAACGGCATCGGAGACGCCGAGATGTGCTCCCTCGCCTGCCCCGGCCCGGCCATGGAAGTGTTTCGCAAGACAGGGGACGACATGCGGGACGCGGTAGGCCCTTCCGGCGCCCCTTACCGGAGCCTTCCGCAGGCGTTCACCTATCGCAAGGCGACGGTCGCGGCCTGCGCATGCCGAAAGCCGGCGTCCTACGCCGAATGGGCTGCGCGGATGCTGGCGGATCCCACGCTGAGGCGCGGCGACATCGTGGTGAACCTGGACAGCGCCGCAGTATTCAATGGGTCCCTGCAGCGCGGCCAGCCCGTCCGCCAGGCGGACCTCCGGGACATCCGCGAGCCGGGCGCGGTCAGCGCCACGGGGTGGCGGCGCGCCGACCGGTCGCTCGGCTTCACGTTCCGGCAGGAACTGGTCAAGTCGGGCGGGTTCACGGTTGCGTCAGCCTCGACCAGCGAGCCGATCGCGATCGTGATCACCCCGGCGCGCTCGGCCTTCGCCAAGACATCGGCGTCCGCGCCGGCGGCCGTGCCCGTCAAGGCCGTGCTCGGATCGCCCTTCCAGTCCGCCGCCGGAGACCGCTAGCCGGCGGCTCCCGAGGCCGCGCCGTCGCGCAGGGCGCGGCGCAGCACCTTTCCGACATTGGTCTTGGGCAGGGATTCCACGAATTCGATCCGCCGCGGAACCTTGTAGGCGGTGAGGCTTTCGCGGCAGAAAGCGCGCAGACTCTCGGGCGTCAGGCCCTCGTCCTTCTTGACCACATAGGCGACGACCACCTCGCCCGAGTGTTCGTCAGGCGCGCCCACCACGGCGGCTTCGAGCACGCCCGGATGGCTCGCAAGCACGTCCTCCACCTCGTTGGGGTAAACGTTGAAGCCGGAGACAAGCACCATGTCCTTGATGCGGTCGACGAGCTTGATCTGCCCGTCCGGCAGAAGCACGCCGATGTCGCCCGTCCGGAAAAAGCCGTCGGCGGTCGTGACGCGCGCGGTTTCCTCGGGTCGGTTCCAATAGCCCGCCATCACCTGCGGGCCCCGGATGCAAACTTCGCCCGGCGACCCCATCGGGACCTCTTCCCCTTCCGGGCCCCGGATCGACACCTCGGTCGACGGCAGGGGATAGCCGATCGTCCCGGAGAACTCCTGCAGGTCGAGGCGGTTGGCGCAGGCCACCGGCGACGTCTCGGAGAGGCCGTAGCCCTCCACGATGGCCTTGCCGGTGAGCTCCTTCCAGGCCCTGGCGACGGCCTGCTGGGTCGCCATTCCGCCCGATACGGAGAAGGCCATGTGGGAGAAGTCGACGGTCTTGATCGCGGGATTGTGCAGCAGCGCGTTGTAGAGCGTGTTCACCATCACGACGCAGGTGAACGGCCGGGTTGCGAGCGTCTTGATCAGCCCCGCGATGTCCCGCGGATTGGCGATAAGCAGCTGGCATCCGCCGAGCCGCGTCATGAACATGCAGCAGGCCGTCAGGGCGAAGATGTGGTAGAGCGGCAGCGCCGTCACCATGATCTGCGGACCGCCGCTCATGAAGGGACGCATCCAGGCCTCGCACTGGGCGACATTCGCGGCCACGTTGCGGTGCAGGAGCGTTGCGCCCTTGGCCACGCCCGTGGTTCCCCCCGTGTATTGCAGGAAGGCGATGTCGCCGGGCTCGAGCGGGACCGGGGAGAATGGACGCGCCCCGCCCGTCGCAAGGACGCCCGAGAAGGGATGCGCGCCCGGCAGCGCGAAGGGAGCCACGGCCTTCTTGACGTGACGGGAGACGAAGTCGACCAGCTTGCCCTTGAGGCCCAGCATGTCCCCAGGCCGAACCAGGACGACGCGGTCGAGCTTCAACGCGCCCGCGGCCTGCTCGACCGTATGGCCGAAGTTCTCCAGCACGAAGAGGGTGCGGGCTCCGGCGTCTTGCAGCTGATGCGTCAGTTCGCGGGCCGTGTAGAGGGGATTGACGTTCACCACCACGCCGCCGGCGAGCAGGGCGCCGAAAAGGATGGCCGGATAGGCGGCGACGTTCGGCAACATGATCGCGACGCGATCGCCCTTGCGCAAACCCTGGTCCTGCAGCCAGGACGCGACCGCCTCGGCGGCGCGGCCCAGTTCGGCGTAGGTCAGCCTCTTGCCGAAGCTCTCGAGCGCAGGTCGGCGCGGATAGAGCCGCACGGCGTCGCGGAAGAGGTCCGCCAGGGTCCCGACAGCGTCGGGGTCGATGGCCTCGGCGACGTTCGGCGGATAATGGTCGAGCCACGGGAATTTTGGCGCCGCCACCGCCCGCGCTGTTTCCGCCATGGTTGTTCCTCCCGCCTTTCCGGCGCTCACGGCCAGTTTGTTCATACTTAAACGATCTCGGGCCCGGCGCGAAAGCCCCACCCAGCTTACGCGAGAGCGGCGTGCGTCGCGACCCGCGTGGGCGCCCTAACGGGCGCTTGAGCGTTGATGATGGTCATGGCGGGGCTGATCATAGTAGCGTAAGCGACGCCGCTGCGCCTGAAATCCACGTTTGCCGACAGCGCCCGTCGGCAGGGCCGAAGCAGCTTCGAGCCAGGGCGCGCATTGGAGATGGGACAGGAACTGTGCGCCGCCGTTTTCCGATCGCGATCCATCTGGCGATATTCGGCTTGACCATTCTCCTGCCCGCGGCGGCGGCGGGCGCGTTGGTCGCCTGGCGGCTCGCCTCCAACGAGCGCGTCCGCCTGGAACGCACTGCGCATGATTTCGTCAATGACCTGTCGCAGGACCTCGACCGGGAGCTCGAGGTCGTGATGGGATCTCTCCAGGCGCTCGCGACGTCGCCGGCCTTCAGATCGGGCGACCTCGAATCGCTGGACAAGCAGGCCAGGCAGGTGGCCGCGCAGCTTCACGCCGCGGTGCTCCTCCGCGACAGCCATGGTCAGCAGCTGCTCAACACTCTGGTGGACTGGGGCACTCCCCTGCCCGTGAGCACGGATGCCGACGTGCTCAACGCCGACCGGCGCGCCATCAGCAGCGGCCAGCCGGTGGTCTCCAACCTGTTCACGGGCACACTGACGGGCCAACGCTTCGTGATGGTGGGCCTTGCGATCGAGCTGGGCGGCAAGCCAGGCTACGTGCTTTCGGTGTCGCTGACGCCGGAGGTGATCCGGGAGTCGATCACAAGCGCCTTGACGCCGCCGGACTGGAACGCGTCCGTGGTCGACGGCAATTACCGCATCATCGCGCGATCGCGACAGCATGAGCGATTTCTGGGCGTGGAGGCGACGCGATCCTTTCAAGAGAACGCAAGCTCCGGTCGCGACCTGTGGCGAGGCGTGACGCTCGAGGGTATGGAGGTGGTCTCGCTGGCGCGGCGCTCGCGGCTGGCGCCCTGGTGGGTGAGCGTCAGCGTGCCCAAGGCCACGCTTGAGGCGCCCATGTGGCAACTGATGAGCGGCGTCGCAGGGCTGACGGGGATCGGGCTCGCGGGCTCCATGGCGCTCGCCTTCGCGTATGGGCGCACTCTCTCCGGGCCGATCCGGGCAGTCGCCCGTACAGCGGCCGGCCTGGCGCGTGACGAAGAGGCCAAGCCGCCGGAGTCCGCGATCGCCGAGGTGCAGGCGATCTCCCGGGCCCTCGTGAACGCGTCGGACGAACTGCGGCGGCGCGCGCAGCAGCGCGACGCGGCCCTGCGCTCAGCGGAAGCGGGTGAACAGCGGCTGCGGGCCACATACGAAAACGCCGGCGTGGGCATCGCCGAGATCGATGACCAAGGGCGCTTCGTGGCTGTGAACGACGCGCTTTGCAGCATCACGGGCTACCCCCGGGCCGAGCTGCTCGGGCTGCGCTTCAGTACGCTGAGCGCAGCGGAGGAGGTCGCAACCGACGTCGACCTCTTCGAGCGCCAGCGCCAGGGGGAGCAGACCAGCTACGTGGTGGAGAAGCGCTTCCGCCGCAAGGACGGCGCCGTGCGCTGGGTCCGGCTGTTCAGCTCCGCGGTCTCGGGCCCGGAGGGCTTCTCCTATGCGGTGCGCGTCGTGCTGGATGTCACGGACGAGCGGCTGGCCTCGGAGCACCAGGCTTTGCTGATCGCCGAGCTCAACCACCGGGTCAAGAACACGCTGGCCGTGGTTCAGTCGCTCGTCGCGCAGACGTTGAAGTCCACGAGTTCTCCGGCCGCGTTCCGGGACGCCCTCACCGGCCGGATCATGGCCCTGGCTCGCTCGCATGACCTGCTCAGCGAGTCCGAATGGAAGGGCGCGACCCTCGACACGCTGATGCGCACGACCCTGAACGCGCATGACGGGCCGGAGTGGCTACGCGCCACCATCGAGGGGCCGGCTGTGCGCGTGGGACCCCGAGCCGTGGTGTCGCTATCCCTGATGGCGCACGAGTTGGCCACCAACGCCACCAAGTACGGAGGCCTTGCGACGCCGCAGGGCAGGCTCCGCGTCAGCTGGAGCGTGACGGAGGACAACCGAACGCTCCAGCTGCAATGGCGGGAGCTGGTCGCCGGCCAGGCGGAACCGCAAGCCGGCCGGGCTGGCTTCGGCAGCAGGCTGATCCGCCTGTCGATCGAGCAGGAGCTCAATGGCCGTTTCGAAACGACCTACGAGGGCGGCTTCACGCTGCTCGCGAGCATTCCGCTGGAGATCCTGGCCCGGTAGGCCGAGAACGGCTTACGCCTCGCCGCCGGCCGCCCGTGGCGTGAACGGGGCGGCCACGACATTGGCGTTCGGCCCGGCGGCCGCAGCAGCCGCAGCCTTGCGCTCCGAAGCCGGAACCGTCTTGCGCTCGGCCGGCTCGCGCTGGGTGAAGCGCTGCAGGGCGCCGATGCCCTCGATGTCGTCCAGGAAGGCGCTGAGCGCCGTCTCGTTGGCCTGCGGCGTGGCCTTGCTGGGCAGCCCCTCCATGGCCAGGGCGCGGTCGCTCCAGGTCTGGTCGTCCGTAACTTCCGGGCCGAACCAGGCGGGCGGCCAGAAGCGGCTCGGGTCCTCGCCCTCGGCGAACTCGACGTCGATCAACTCCACGGGCTGGGAGGTCAGCAGGCGGGTGATCTGAACCATGCGGCCGCCGGCGTCCATGCGGGTGCGCTCAAACCCGATCCGGGCTGCGCACGATTCGAGCAGCGCTTCCGCGTGCCGCCGGGGCACGTCGAAGCGTTCTTCCGTGGCGGGCCCGTCGCCATCCTTGGTGATCAGGACAAGCGTGCTGCTCTGCTGCCCGATCTCCACCGCCTGCTGCCGGTCAGACTGGCCCTGGAAGTAGCCGATCACCGAACGGTCAGAGATGCCGCGCTCCTTGCGCGCAAGCCGCGCGAGCGCCGGCGAGACGAGGAACCGCCGAGCCGATTTCATGGCCATGTCCTTCTTGAACCTTAACCCAGGAGGCCCAAATGGGTCCGCCGCATGGGGTGGAGACTGGGCGAGCATCAGAGATTCGTCAATGCGAGCCGCAACCTTGAATTGTGTATCGTGACAGATGAAAAGATCGCCACATTTCGGACACAGTCTCGTTCCGCGCACGGGCGGTCAATCGATCGATTTTTGCGCCAAGCTTACGTTTGGTCCGGCTCCGTAAACTTAGAACAACGCTGAGAATCTGACTTTCAGACTGTTCATCACCCATGCGTCTTCACAAGATCTCGGCGCCTCTGTCGCGTTCTGCTTCGGGTCAGGCGAGACTTATTGGCGCGCACCGCCAAGATAAGCGGGCCGATTGGGGGGGCCAACCACAAAGGCGACGCCGTGGGCCCGAGCGGCGCATCAAGGGGCGAACCTTGACGCCCCGCCGCTTCCCTGCATGAACTCGATTTTCAAGCCTGGCTTTCACCTACCCTGGGCAATCGCCGCAGCGCTGGCCTTGATATCGGGCCTTCTACGGATCCGCCGTTCCCTTGGGGAGCGCGGAATGCTTTTATGCGCGCGAATACAAGGCCGATTCAGCGGCCACGCAGGTTCAGGGAGCGACAATGAGCACCGCCGCCGACGCCCATCATCACGGGGCGAGCACCAGCTTGACCGAGATGGAGATCGAGCACGGGCTGCCTCCCGGTTGGGGCGAGGGCTGGACGGCCCGACTGGTGTTCTGGATCGCCCTCGCCTTTTCGGTGTTCCAGATCGCGACCGCCGTCTACGCCATCCTGCCGGCCCAGGTGCTGCGCGCCGTCCATGTCGGCTTCCTGGTGCTGGTGGGCGGGGCGCTGATCGCCAACCACAAGGCGCCGAACAGCCTGCTGAAAACGCTCGGCTGGGTCGTGGCGCTCGCGGGTTTCGCGGCCGGGCTGTACCACTGGGTGTTCTTCATCGACCTGGTGAACCGCGCGGGCGACCTCACCACGCCGGACATGATCGTGGGCGTGGCGACGCTGGTGATCCTGTTCGCCGTGTCCTGGGTGCTCATGGGCGCGGCGCTGCCGCTGATCTGCCTGGCGTTCCTCGCCTACGGGATGTTCGGACAGTACCTGCCGGCGCCGCTCGACCACCGCGGCTATGGCTTCGACCAGATCATCGAGCAGATGTCGTTCGGCACGGAGGGCATCTACGGCACGCCGACGGGCGTGTCGGCGACCTACATCTTCCTGTTCGTGCTGTTCGGCGCCTTCCTGGAACGGGCCGGGATGATCGGGCTGTTCAACGACGTGGCGCTCGGCCTGGTGGGCTGGGCGCGCGGCGGCGCGGCCAAGGTGGCGGTGGTGTCCTCCGCCTTCATGGGCACGATCTCGGGCTCGGGCGTGGCCAACGTCGTTACGGTGGGCCAGTTCACCATCCCGCTGATGAAGCGCTTCGGCTACAAGCCATCCTTCGCGGGCGGCGTGGAGGCCACCGCCTCCATGGGCGGGCAGATCATGCCGCCCGTGATGGGCGCCGTGGCCTTCATCATGGCCGAGAACATCGGCGTGCCCTACGCGGAGATCGTCAAGGCGGCGATCATCCCGGCCATCCTGTACTTCGCCTCGGCGTTCTGGATGGTGCACCTGGAGGCCGGCAAGGAGAACCTGCGGGGCATGCCGCGCTCCGAACTGCCGAGCCCGCTGCTGGCGCTGAAGCGCCAGTGGCACCTGGTGCTGCCGCTGGCGTTGCTGGTCTACATGCTCATGCATGGCTTCACGCCGCTGTTCGCGGGCTCCGTGGGCCTGGCTCTCACCGTGATCATGATCCTGGGCGCCACCGTGGCGCTGGGGCTCGGCGCGCCGGCCTTCCGGATGGCGTTCTGGATCGCGATCGGCCTGCTGACCGCGTCCTTCCTGGAATTCGGCGTGTCGGTGATCGTGGGCCTCGTGGCCGTGCTGATCGTCGCCAACCTGTTCAGCCGGGGTGGGCGCGAGACCCTGGTGATGTGCCGTGACGCCCTGGCGGACGGCGCGCGCCAGGCGCTTCCGGTGGGCCTCGCCTGCGCCATCGTGGGCGTGGTGATCGGCACGCTGACGCTGACGGGCTCGGCGACCATCCTGGGCAACTACATCGTCTCGTTCGGCAAGACGTCGCTGTTCCTGTCGCTCGTGCTGGTGATGGTGACCTCGATCGTGCTGGGCACCGGCCTTCCGACGATCCCGACCTACATCATCACGGCTTCGCTGGCGGCCCCGGCGCTGCTGCAGCTCGGCGTGCCGCTGATCGTCAGCCACATGTTCGTTTTCTACTACGGCATCATCGCCGACCTGACGCCGCCGGTGGCCCTGGCCGCGCTGGCGGCGGCGCCGATCGCCAAGGCGTCCCCGGACGCGATCGGCTGGCAGGCGACGCGCATCGCCCTGGCCGGCTTCCTGATCCCGTTCATGGGGGTCTACGAGCCCACGCTGATGCTGCAGAACGGCGGCGCCATCGCGGCGTCCTACGGCTACTGGGTCGAGGTGGCGGTGGTGTTCGTGAAGGCGGCCATGACCATCGCCATGTCGGGCGTCGCGGCGATCGGCTTCCTGAAGACGCGGACCACGCCCGTGGAGCGCGTGCTGGCCGGCGTCTCGGCCGCGCTGCTGATCTGCGACTTCCCGTTCAGCGATACGAGCGGCTTCCTGCTCGGCGTCGCGGTGATCGCGGTCAACATGGTGCGCGCCGCCCGGGTGGAGCGCACGGCGGCGGCTTAGAGGTCGAACCGTCGCGAGACCGAAGCGGCGAAGCGATCCAGGGGGCGGGCGCCCGACGTCCTGGATTGCTTCGTCACCCTTCGGGCTCCTCGCAACGAGGGCGAGAGGGCGCCTGCCCGCTTTGGACCTAAACCCGCGCGATCACCCGGCGCAGTCGGCGATGAGGCGGCGCATGAAGGCGACGCCGCGCTCGATCTCGTCGAGGGTGATGTACTCGTCCGGCTGGTGCGCCTGGTCGATGGAGCCGGGCCCGCACACGATGGTCGGAAGCCCGCCCTTCTGGAAGCGCCCGCCTTCCGTGGCGTAGGGCACCGTGATGGTGGAGTTGCGGCCGGCGAGCCGCAGCGCCAGGGTTTCGGCCACGGAACCGGGGTCAGGCGCCAGGCCCGGCACGTCGACGTCCAGCGTGGTCTCCACGGAGCCCGGCCAGCCTGCGCGAGTAAGGCGCGGGATCACGACGCGCCGGGCGTAGTCCTCCAGCATGCGGGCGGGCTCCGCCTCATCGGTCCCCGGAACGCCGCGGACCTCCCACTCGAAGCGGCAAAGCTTGGGCAGAATGTTGCGGGCGCTGCCGCCCTGGATGACGCCGACATGCACGGTGGTGAAAGGCGGATCGAAGCGCCCGGTGGGATCTCCCCGCTCCCGGAACACGTCCGCGATGCGGTCGAGCTCATGGACGAGCGCCGCCGCGCCGAAGATGGCGTTGGATCCCAGGTCCGGCTTGGACGAATGGGCCTCGTGGCCATGCACCGCCGTGGAGTAGGTGAAGACGCTCTTGTGGGCATCCGCAACCTGCAGCTCCGTGGGCTCGCCGACGATGACGGCCTGGGGCCGGGGCAGATCCACGCCCATGCGGCGGATCGTGTCCACCACGCCGAGGCAGGTCGTTTCCTCGTCGTAGCTCAGCATGATGTGGATGGGCGTCTTCAGCGCGGACGCCTGCATCTCGGGCACGAGTGAAAGCGCGATCGCCGCGAAGGCCTTCATATCCACGGCGCCGCGGCCATAGGCGCGTCCGTCGGCGACCCGGAGCGTGAAGGGATCGCTGGTCCAGGTCTGGCCCGCCACGGGCACCACGTCCGTGTGACCGGAGAGCACGACGCCGCCCCGGTCCGTCGGGCCGATCGTGGCGAAAAGAGCGGCCTTGTCGCCGGTCTGGTTCGGCACGCGCACGCTCTCGACCCCCAGGCCGGAGAGGTAATGCTCGACGAATTCAATCAGGGGAAGGTTCGAGCGCTGGCTCTCGGTGTTGAACGACACAAGCCGCTCGAGAAGGTGCAAGGGGGTCATGGGACTCTCGTTCATGGCGCCCAAACCTAGGGCGCTTCGCGCGCCGACTCCACCGGCAAGAATCGGTCCTGCGCAGGGCGTGAGCTGTTCCGCGCGAAATGCATGGCGCGACGGCTCGTCAGTGCATCACCCGGCGCTGGTTGGGCGTATCCAGCGAGAAGGCCGGGATCTCGACGGAGAAGGTCTCGCCCTCCTCGGTCTCCATGCCGTAGGCCCCTGACATGATCCCTTCCGGCGTCTCCAGCGGACATCCGCTGGTGTACTCGAAGCGCTCGCCGGGGCGCAGGCGCGGTTGCTTGCCGATCACGCCCTCGCCCCGCACTTCCTTCACGGCGCCGCTGGCGTCCCGGATGTGCCAGTGGCGGGTGCGCAGGGTGACGGTCTCGTCCCCGAGGTTCTCGATCTCCACCGTGTAGGACCAGAAATACTGGTTCTTCTCGGGCGCCGACTGCTCCTCCATGTAGGCGGGGGAGACGGTGACCTGGATATGGCGGGTGACGGCCCGGTACATGGAAGCGCGATCTCCTGCGCGGGAGCGAAGAGCCCGCCTCGTAATGCATTTCAGACGAAAGGGGAATGCGGCGGCGATGGCCAGAATCGCTCCCGGCCGCGCGCAGCACCCGCCAGGGTATCCGGCAAAAGGTGTGAGTCCGGCGCGCGCCGCCCTGGATCCCCTTCCCCCCGCGCCTGCGGCGCTCCGGCCGGGGATGACGGAGGGAATCCAGAAAGCGGGGAAATCATCAGGAGGGTCAGTTCACCCCCGCCCGGCCTGGACGAAGTCGGCGAGCAGGTCGTCCGGGTGCTCCAGGCCCACGGAGAGGCGCAGCATCCCGTCCGTGATGCCGAGTTGGGCGCGATCCGCGGGGCTGAGCCGCTGATGGGTGGTGGTGGCCGGGTGGGTGACGATGCTCTTGGCGTCGCCCAGGTTGTTGGAGATCTTCACGATCCTCAACCGGTTGCCGAAGGCGAAGGCGCCCGCCTTGCCGCCCTTCACCTCGAAGGCCACCATCGTGCCGCCGCTCGCCATCTGGCGCTGGGCGAGCGCGTGCTGGGGATGGTCGGCGCGGCCGGGATAGATCACCCGGCCGATCCCGGGCAGTTCGGCCAGCGTATCCGCGACGCGCGCCGCCGTGCGGGATTGGCGCTCGACGCGCAGCGACAGGGTCTCCAGGCCCTTCAGCAGCACCCAGGCGTTGAAGGGCGAGATAGCCGGGCCGGTTTGCCGCAGCAGGTTGTGGACATGGTCGGCGATGAACTGCTCGGATCCGAGGATCACACCGCCGAGACATCGGCCCTGGCCGTCGATGTGCTTGGTGGCCGAGTAGACCACGCAGTCGGCGCCGAGCCGCAGAGGCTTCTGGTGCATGGGCGTGGCGAGGACGTTATCCACCACGAGCTTCGCCTTGGCGTCATGCGCGATGGCGGCCACTGCGGCGATATCGATCACCTCCAGGGTCGGATTGGTCGGGCTTTCCAGGACGAACACCTTGGTGTTCGGCCGCACGGCTGAACGCCACTGGTCCAGGTCCGTGCCGTCGACCAGGGTCGAAGCCACGCCAAAGCGCGGCAGAAGGTCCTCCACAATGTAGCGGCAGGAGCCGAACAGCGCGCGGGCGGCCACCACGTGGTCGCCGGCCTTCACCTGGCCCATCAGGGCCGCGGTGACGGCGGCCATTCCGCTCGCGGTGGCGCGGGCCGCCTCGGCCCCTTCATGGAGCGCCATGCGGCGCTCGAACATGGAGACGGTGGGATTGGAGAAACGCGAATAGATGAAGCCCGGGTCCTCACCGTTGAAGCGGGCCTCGGCCGCCTCCATGGTGTCGTAGGCGAACCCCTGGGTGAGGAAGAGTCCTTCCGACAGCTCCCCAAACGACGAGCGCATCGTCCCGCCATGGACCAGCAGGGTGTCGGCGTGGAGGTTCTGCAGGTCGAAGCGGCTGTCTTGCGCGGGCATGGGCGCCTCCGGACACAAAAAATCCGGCCAGATCAAAGACCGAGCCGGACATGCGCCGTCCCGGCCTTTTAGCAGGTTTAACGTGGATGCAAGCCGGCCGGCACAAAGACCACGATCGTCCACAGGTGCTTACGCCCGGCAGCGTGCCTTGGTCAACCGGCAGTTTGGCGGGCCGAATCCGATTACGTGCTTGCGCCGTCCCTTCGATGCGATACAGGGGGGCATCCAGCCGCGCACAGCAGGACCAAGCCTTGACCTTCAAGCCGGGCATCCTCCCCTCGCAGTCGATCGAGGCCCTCGTGGCGGCGGGGCGCATCCGCGCCGAGGAGCCGCTGGCGCAGGGCCAGATCCAACCGGCGAGCCTCGACCTGCGCCTTGGGCGCCGGGCCTTCCGCGTGCGCGCCAGCTTTCTTCCGGGCCACAAGGCCAGCGTGGAGGAGCGGATCGCGCAGCTGTCCTTCCACGAGATCGACCTGACCCGCGGCGCGGTGCTGGAGACGGGAGCGGTCTACATCGCCGAGCTGCTGGAGAGCCTCGACCTGCCGCCGGAGCTCGCCGCGGGAGCCAACCCGAAGAGCTCCACCGGCCGCCTCGACGTGTTCACACGCGTCATCGCCAATGGCGCGCGCGAGTTCGACCAGATCGCGGCCGGCTATTCCGGCCCGCTGTTCCTGGAGATTTCGCCCCGCACCTTCCCGGTGCTGGCGCGCACCGGCTCCCGCCTGTCGCAGGTGCGGTTCCGCGCCGGTGCGGTGCGGCTGGACGACGCCGAGCTCGCCGCCCTGCATGCGCGCGACCGGCTCGTCACCTCCGCCGAGCCCTCCATCCAGAGCGGCATCGCGGTGAGCGTGGACCTGGAAGGCTTCGGGCCGGACAGGCTCGTCGGCTACCGGGCGAAACGCTATACGGGCCTCGTCGACGTGGACGCCGTGGGGGCGCGGGCCGTGGAGGACTACTGGGACCCGCTCTATCTCAAGAACGAGGGCGAGCTGATCCTGGATCCCGGGCAGTTCTACATCCTGGCCTCCAAGGAGGCCGTGCACGTTCCGCCGGACTTCGCGGCGGAGATGACGCCCTTCGACCCGCTGGTGGGCGAGTTTCGCGTTCACTACGCAGGCTTCTTCGATCCTGGCTTCGGGCACGCAGGCGCAGGCGGCGCCGGCAGCCGCGCGGTGCTGGAGGTCCGCTCGCGCGACGTGCCGTTCATTCTCGAGGACGGGCAGATCGTCGGCCGGCTCGTGTACGAGCGGATGGCGGAGCGCCCGGCGGCGCTTTACGGAGCGGGGCTGGGCTCCAACTACCAGGCCCAGGGGCTCAAGCTCTCCAAGCACTTCAAGGGCGGCTAGGCGGAGGCTGCGCCTTTGCTGTTTTCCCTGTCGGCCCCCATTGCGGCCGGCTCCGATTCAGCCCTATAAGACGGGGCGCGCGGGCGTAGTTCAGTGGTAGAACGACAGCTTCCCAAGCTGTATGTCGAGGGTTCGATTCCCTTCGCCCGCTCCAACCTTTCTCCTCCTCATCAGACACGTCGGGCTGCCGGTGTCGCCCACTCCACGCCGCCGGGCGATGGCGCTCTCATGCGCGCGTGATCGGCGACGCCGCCAAGATCAGCCCCGTGCGACCGCGGGTGAGTCAACCGCGAGGCGTGTGATCGGGCGCAACGAGAGCGGCTGCGTCCGGGTGCAATCTGCCCGCATGCGCCAGGGAGACACGTTCGACACCATCCACCACCGTAGCCCGATCGCCGGCCCCTTGCGCCCCGAAGGCTTCGGGCGCCTTCGCGGCCGAGGCTTGGGATCCCGCTGGCCGAGCTTCCGCTTCGATCAGATCGACCTGATGGCGGATGGCGTGATGGATACGTCCGGCTGCCGGAGCATCGATGAGGAGGGCCCGACCATGATGATGAACGGGTGGTCAATGGGAAGTTGGATGACGGGCATGGGCCTGATCTGGCTTTTGGTCGTCCTCTGTCTCGTGCTCGGGGCGGCTGCGCTTGTGAAGTACCTGATGCAGGACTGACGCGCGCCGCCCGGATGGGCGGCCCCTGCGGGGACGGCTTACAGTGGTCCTGCTCTGGGACAGGAGCCCGCGGGTGTTCGCCCGCTACCGGGGAGCGGACGCCCTCTGATGGAGCGTGCGCCGGCGCGCAAGTTCACGGCGCCGCGCCTCATGGCTGACGCCACCCCTGAGATCAATTCGCGAAACGCTTAGTCGCGTGGCGCCAAAGCGCCCCCACGGCGTGACCTGTGGGCCGCCGGGGCGACATCGGCTTCCCGCCCCCGGCTTGCTGGCCGGCGGCCTGCGCCTGGGTTTCCAGCAGCGAGGATATCGCCGATCCCCCTCCCCTCAGTCTTTAGGTGAAGATTTGGTCCGCCCGGCCCGGGCGCGAGGCCAGAGTGCCTACTTCAACAGGCGTATCACCCCCACAGCGACTTTACGGGCTTTCGAGAAGAGATCAGGTTATCTTCTCAACTTCCGGAAGTCTTCCTCATTAACCTTTCCGGAAGTCACAGCGAGCGATGCTGATTCCGCCCGCAATAGCCTGCGTGTGCCTCAAGGGAGGACCTGTGATGGCTGCAGCAATCCAAAGCGTTGATCTTGCCGTGCTGGGGCGCATGGGATTGATCTACTTCCATCTGCTGGCGGCTCTGGCCGCCGCCGGAGCCATTACGGCTGGCGACATGGCCATCCTTGGTCATGCGCACCTGGACCTCAAGCTCCTGGGTCATGCCGCACGATGCACCACCATCGCGCTGGTCGTCCTATGGATGACTGGCCTTTCGGTGATCCTGATCGACACGCACGCCGATCTGGCGCTGATCGCCGGATCGGGCAAGCTCCTGGCGAAGCTCTCGGTGGCGAGCGTGTTGACCCTCAATGGCGTCGCGCTGCATCGGGTCGGCTTCCCGGCGCTCGGCAGGGCCCACGCGAACCCGCGGCGGGCCGCCGTCCTGCCGTGCCTGCTGGGAGCGGTGAGCCTGAGCTCCTGGATGTTCGCGGCGTTTCTGGGCATCGCGAAACCGATCGCACCCGTCATGGGCTTCGGCGGATTCGCTGCGCTCTATGCGTGCGCCATCGTCGGGGGCGGGGCAGCCGCGCTGGCGTTCATCCGGCCGCGGCTCGCGGAAAAGCTGGACCGGCCGGACTCCCCCGGGCGCGAGCCGCGCCGCGGACTCGAGGGCCCCGCGGACATGAACCTGAGAGAAGCGGCGTGAGGCTGGTCCGAATGCGGCGCGCCCAAGCCTGCTGGGCGGGATCCTAGAAGCGGACATCACCGGGCGGCGTAGCGCGCCCGGGCGTCGTTGAGATGCCGGGTGATGGCGGCCACGGCGGCCACCATGTCCTTGCCTGCGATGGCGTCCACGATGGCGGCGTGCTCGGCGAAGCTCTTGCGGTTGTTCGCCTCGGTGTTCGCCAGGATGGGCCGCTCGTTGATGATCCACTCCACCACGGCGTCGTGCATGGCGACGAAGATCGGGTTTCGGGGCATTTCGGCCAGGACGCGGTGAAAGGCCACGTCGGTGCTCACGAAATCCGGCCCGGCCCCGATGGCGGCCCCGTTCGCGGCCAGCGCGTCCTTGAGGCGGGCCATGTCCTCCGCGGTGGCGTAACTGCAGGCGTGCGTGACGAGGAAGATCTCGAGCGCGAGGCGCGCCTGCTCGAAATGGTCGAGCCCTGCGGGCTGCTCCAGGAGGCGGCGGGCGGACGAGCCGAGTTCGTTGAGGAGATGGCGCGGGGTCGGACGCGTCACCTTGGGCCGCTCGCCGGCTCCGAGCTGGACGAGCCCCATCTTCTGCAGGGCGAACAGGGCCTCGCGGACGGAGGAGCGGCCGACGCCGAACAGCGCCATCAGCTCCCGCTCGGGCGGGAGGGAGGCTCCTGCCTTGTAGGTCCCGTTGCGGATCGCGGCCTCGAGGCGCTCGACGATCTGGTCCGACAGCTTCCGCTTCCGGACGGGACCGAGCACCTGACCGGCCATTCTTGGCTCCTCCCTGCTCCGGCTCATCAAGTTGGCGCTGCGGACTGCCTCGCCTTACCGGAAGGTATAACTCTCTGGCTCTGCTTGACAAGGACGCTTTGGTCTAGTTGTCATACCAGAACGTGCGGCCCGCCAGAGGCTCGCCGATCGCGCATGGGAGGAACGGGCATGACTGGATTCACGAGACGCACGGTCGTGGCGGGGCTCGCCGCGGGGGTGTTCATGCCGGCGGTCGGGGCGCGCGCGCAGTCGGCGACGATCCGCTGGGGCGAGTCCCTCGCCGCCAACCATCCCCAGGTGCTGATGGCCGAGCGCATCGCCAAGGACGTCAAGGACAAGAGCGGCGGCCGGCTTGAGATCCAGGTGTTCCCCAACGCCCAGCTGGGGACCGGCAAGGAGATGATGGACTCGGTGTCCGCCGGCGTGCTGCAGATGACCACCGAGGGCGCAGGGGCCGTCTCGGTGTTCCTGCCCCCGCTCTCGGTGTTCGAGGCCCCCTACCTCTGGCGCGACGCCGCGCACCTGGCCAAGGCGCAGGGCTCGCCCCTGTTCGCCAGGATGAACGAGGACCTGGCCGCCAAGCGCGGCATGAGGCTGCTGGCGGTCACCTATTACGGCAAGCGCCACCTCACCACCGGCTCGAAGCCCGTGCAGAAGCCTGCCGACGTGGCCGGCCTCAAGCTGAGGGTGCCGCCGGTGGACGTGTTCCGGGCCATGGTGGAGGCCTGGGGCGCTCAGGCGACGCCGATCGCATTCCCCGAACTCTACCTCGCCCTGAGTCAAGGTGCGGTCGACGGCCAGGAGAACCCCCTGCCCACCATTCAGAGCGGCAAGTTCTACGAGGTGCAGAAGCACCTCATCCTCACCCAGCACGTCATCACGCCGCGCCTGCCCATCGTCAACGAGGCGTTCTGGAAGGGCCTGCCCGCCGCCGACCGCGACCTCATCAAGGCCGCCATGGACGCCGCGGTCGCTTGGCAGAACCAGGAGCTGCTGAACCAGGAGGCGGCGCTGGTTGGCCAGCTCAAGACGGCCGGCATGTCAGTGGTCGAGCCCGACGTGGAGCTGTGGCGCAAGCCGGTCCTGGACGTTGTGCCGAAGCGCTTCGAGGAGCGCTGGGGCAAGGGAACCTTCGACGCCCTCGCCAACCTCTGAGGCGGGCATGGCGACGTCCCACCTGCGCGCGGGCTTCGACCGTGCGGTCGCCGCAATCGCGGCGCTGTTGCTCGTGGTCCTGCTCGGGGTCGTGACGCTCGGCATCGTCACCCGCGCGATCGGACGTCCCTTCAGCTGGACGGACGAAATAAGCGGCTACCTGATGGTCTGGGTGTCCTGCCTGGGCTGGATCCTGGCGACGCGCCACAACGCCCATATCCGGATCCGCTACTTCCAAGACAAGCTGCCGAAGGCGGCGTGGCGCGGGACCGAAACGGCGATCCAGGCTGCGCTCGCCGTGGCCGGGCTCGTGGTGGGCTGGGAAAGCGTCCTGCTGGTCCAGAAGAACTACGACATCGAGGCCGTGAGCATCCCGGTCTCCACCGCGTGGATCTATGCGCCGCTCGTCCCGGCCGGCTTCGTCACCGCCGCCCAGGCGATCGGCGACCTCGCGACCCGCGCCCTGCGCGGCCCCCACGCCCCGGACCCGTCGGCATGATCGCCCTGATGCTGAAGATCTCCGGCGCGTGGCTCATCGCCATCGTCGCCGGCATGCCGCTCTACGCATCGATGACCATCGCGGCGCTGGCGTTCCTTTACTTCGGAGGAGTGCCGGTCACCCTGCTGCCGCAGAAGATGGCCGGCGCCATGAATTCCTTTCCCATCGTGGCGGCGCCGCTGTTCATCCTGATGGGCAACATCCTGGCGCGGGCGCAGATCACGGACCGCATCGTCGCCTTCGCCAGCGCGGTGATCGGATGGGTCCGGGGCGGCTACGCCCACGCCAGCATTCTCACCAGCATGATCTTCGCCGGCATGGTGGGCTCCGCCGTGGCCGACGCAGCAGGTTCGGGCGCGATCGAGATCCGCGCCATGACCAAGGCCGGCTACAAGCCCGAGACGGCGGCCGCCATCACAGCGGCGGCCGCGACCATCGGGCCGATCATCCCGCCGTCGCTGCCGATGGTGATCTACGGCGTCTCGGCCGACGCTTCGATCGGCCGGCTGTTCATCGGCGGGCTGATTCCCGGGGTGCTCATGGGCCTGGCGCTCATGGTCATGGTCAGCATCGTGGCGCGACGCGAGGGCATGGCGCGCAAGCCTTTCGCCGGATGGGGCGAAATCTGGCGCACCTTCCTGCGCGGCTCCGGTGCCTTGATGACGCCTGCCCTGATCCTCGGCGGGATGTTCTCGGGCGTGTTCACGCCAACGGAGGCCGCCGCGGCCGCCTGCCTGTGGGCCTTGTTTCTCGGCTTCGTCGTCTACCGCACGCTCGAGGTGAAGGACCTCGGCCCGATCCTGGTCGACACGGTCGAGACCACCGGCCTGGTGACGGTGCTGGTGATGGCGGCCGGCGCGCTCGGCTGGTGCATGTCGATTTCCCGGCTGCCCCAGACCCTGGCGCCGATGATCGTCCACACCATCCACAGCCCGGTCGCGTTCCTGCTGCTGTGCAACCTCCTGCTGCTCGTCATCGGCTGCTTCATGGAGGCGCTGGCGGCGATGCTGATCCTGATCCCGATCCTGGTTCCGGCGGCGCTGAGCTATGGCATCGACCCGACCCAGTTCGGCGTCATGGTGATCCTCAACCTCATCCTGGGCACCATCCACCCGCCGATCGGGGTGGTGCTATTCGTGGTGACGCGCATCGCCGACGTGTCGTTCGAGACGATGTCGCGCGCCATCCTGCCTTGGCTCGTCCCGCTGCTGCTCGTTCTCGCCGCGATCACGCTGTGGCCGCCGTTCACCACGTGGTTGCCGAAGCTGGTGTTCGGCTAGGCTGGCGCGCTCGCTTCCAGCGGAGAAGCCGGGTTCCGCCCGCGCGGACCGAGGTGGGCCCGCCGGCGCACGGGTTGGCTCAGGCCCGCAGGACTCCGACGAGGGTGCGGCCGATCTCGGCGATGGCGGCGTTGCGCGCGTCCATCGAGGCCTCTGTCCCGGTGAGGTAGATCGCGGCGCACACAGGCTCCCGTCCCGGGGGCCAGATCGCCGCGAGCACGTTTCGCGTGCCGCGCCCTCCAGCCCCGGTGCGATCGGCGATCCGCCAACCCTGGGGCAGGCTCGCTCGCAGAAGCGGGCCACCGACCTGATTGGCCACAAGCCAATCCTGGAGCTGCCTGCGGGATTTCGGGGAGAGCACGTCGCCCAGGAGGAGCTTGCGCAGGCTGTCCGCGGCGGCGGCAGGGGTCGTGGTGTCGCGGGGATCGCCTGGCGCCGCTTCGTTCAGCTCGGTCTCGCGGCGGTCCAGACGGGTCGCCTCGTCGCCGATGCCGCGCATGAAGGCTGTCAGCCCTGCGGGCCCGCCGATGTTGTCGAGTATGAGGTTGCCGGCCGCGTTGTCGCTCAGAGCCGTCGCGGCCGCGCACAGGTCGCCGAGCGTCATGGCGCCGCCGACATGCTTCTCGACCACGGGCGAATACGTGACGAGGTCGCTGCTTCTGATCGCAACCTCATCGCCCAGCCGCTTTTGGCCGCCGTCAACGCGGGCGAGCAGCGCGGCGCACGCGAACGCCTTGAAGGTGCTCGCGATCGGAAAGCGCTCTTCAGCCCTGTGCGACCAGCGACGCCCTGACCCGACTTCAAACACGCTGGCGCCGACCCGGGCGCCCAGTCGTGCTTCAACCTCGCGGATCGTGGCGACCAGCGGATCGGCCGTTTCGGCCATGGCGGCCGGAGGCAAAGCGAGGGCAGCCGTCGCGGCCACGCTCCGAACGACAAGGGTGCGGCGAGTCATCAGGTCGGTCACGCGAGGGCTCCTTGGGGCGCGCTCCGATGGAGCGCCTAACGAATTGGGGGACATGGTGGCGGATTTCGGGGCGGGAGCCGCCCGCACGAGGCCTCAAGGGCCGGAACGATGCTGTCGCGCGCGCGATTGAGAAAGGGTTTCTGGCCAGGGTCGCCCTGGCGTTCGGAGTTGGACAGGCTTGAAGCTCGCCACTTTCAACGTCAATGGCGTCAACGGGCGCCTGCCGGTTCTTCTACGCTGGCTTGAGGAAGCAAAGCCCGAGGTGGTCTGCCTGCAGGAGCTCAAGGCGCCGCAGGAGAAGTTTCCGGCCGCCGCGCTGGAGAAGGCGGGCTATGGCGCGATCTGGCAGGGCCAGAAGAGCTGGAACGGAGTCGCATTGCTGGCCAGGGGCGTCGCCCCGCAGGAAACACGTCGCGGCCTTCCGGGCGATCCGGAGGATGAACAGAGCCGGTACATCGAAGGGGTGGTGGCCGGCGTCCTCGTCGGCTGCCTCTACCTGCCCAACGGCAACCCGGCTCCCGGACCGAAATTCGACTACAAGCTGCGCTGGTTCGACAGGCTGAAAAATTACGCGGCTGACCTGCTTGCGCACGACATCCCGGTCGTGCTGGCCGGCGACTTCAACGTGATGCCGACCGACCTGGACGTCTACAAGCCGGAGCGCTGGCGCGATGACGCTCTGTTCCGCCCCGAGGTCCGGGACGCCTACGCCGAGCTTGTCGCCCAGGGGTGGACAGATTGCCTGAGGGCGCTCCATCCGGATGAACGCATCTACACGTTCTGGGACTACTTCCGGAACGCGTTCGGACGCGACGCCGGGCTTCGCATCGACCACCTCCTGGTCGGCCCCGCCCTCCAGGACCAGGTGCGCGCAGCCGACGTGGACAGGCACGTGCGCGGCTGGGAGAAGGCGAGCGATCATGCGCCGGTCTGGATCCAGCTTGCCGAACCGGGCGACGGACCTGAGTGACGCGGCAGCTGTTTGACCGCCGGGCGGAGCCAGCCCGGGCTCGACTACCTCTGTTGGCAAAATGGCGAGCTACATGGGACCGTGTGAGACTGCCGCCGGCATTCATCCAGCAGGAGGAAGCCATGCTCTTCATGCTCAAGTGGAGCGAGAAGCCTCAGGGGTCCCCGTCGGCTTATGATGACGCACAGAAGCGAATCCTGGCCTTGTTCAGCCACTGGGATGTCGGCCCAGACGTCACGATTCACCAGTTCCTCACTCGAGTCGGCACGTTCAGCGGGTACATGGTCGTGGAGACGAGCGATCTCGCCAACTTGCACAGGATCTCCACGATCTACTCGACATTCAAGGTCGAGATCGAGCCTGTGATCGACGTGACCACGGCCACCAAGGTGGGGGCTGAAGGCGTGCATATGCGAGAGCAGTTGCTTCAGCGGCATTGATCGAAAGCGCCTCAAGCAGGCGCGAGGAGGCTTCCCGATGACGATCTCCGACCTGATCGCCGAGCTGGAGGAGCTTCGCGACGAGGTGGGCGGGGACGCTCCAGTTGCGATCGAGCGCGTCGCCCACGTTTTTGAAGACTTGGCCATCTGGACGGATCTCGCCATGAGGCAAGGAGCCGGTTGGCGCCTGGCCAGAGACGCTGAGCATGGGACCGCGACCCTGGTCGTGGTGCTCGGCTGATTTCCAGAGCGGTCGCGGCACAGCCTTGTCGCGCTGAAGTGGCCGAGCACACGATCCTCGGCGCGCTAACCATGCGGTGTTGGGCTGGCTGCTGCGCTTTGACAGGGCCTCACTCCGATTCGAGAATACCTGAGCGTCGTCAGCCCCCTGGCGGCATCGAGGCGTTCGCCTCGCCCTTGTTGGACGGCACAAAGGAGTTCTGCATGCGTCTCCACGCCCGTTGGACCATGGTCCCCTTCGCAGCCCTGGTCTCGCTCGTCGGGACTGCGACAGCCGCGGGGGCCGCCCAGTGCGGCAACTCCGCAGGGGGGTTCGAGGCCTGGAAGCAGGAATTCGCCAGCGAGGCGCGGGCGCGGGGCGTGGGGCCAACGGCCATCTCCGCCCTGATGAGCACGCACTACGCCACGGCCACCATCGCGGCGGACCGCGGGCAACACAGCTTCCGCCTGTCGCTGGACCAGTTCCTCGCGAAGCGCGGCGGCGCGGCGATCGTGTCGCGCGGACGCAGCCTTAAGCAGTCGCATTCGGCCATGTTCGCATCCATCGAGCAGCGCTACGGCGTGCCGCCTGGCCCGCTGATCGCGATCTGGGGCATGGAGACCGCCTTCGGCTCCCAGCGCGGCAACCAGAACACGCTCTCGGCCGTAGCCACGCTGGCGTATGACTGCCGGCGGTCCGCCTTCTTCACCGACCAGCTCTACGCCGCGCTCACCCTGGTCGACCGGGGCATCCTGACGGCCAGCACGCGCGGGTCCATGCACGGCGAGATCGGCCAGACCCAGTTCATGCCGAAGAACATCCTCAACTATGGCGTGGGCGGAAACCTGGACGTCACCGCCAACGCGCTGGCCTCCACGGCGAACTTCCTCAAGGCCCACGGCTGGCGCGCCGGCGCGGGCTACCAGCCGGGCGAAGCCAACTTCGCCGCCATCCAGGCCTGGAACGCGGCGTCAGTGTACCAGCGCGCCATCGCGCATATCGCCAGCCAGATCGACTGACGAGGCGCGCCCCCGGGATCGCCGGGGGCGCTTGCCCCTACTTGCGCATCAGCGACATCAACATGCAGGCGACCAGACCCACGCCGACCGCGGCGGCGAGCGGCTCCTTGGAAGCCTGGCTGCTCAGCCGGTTGGCGTAGTCGCGCCCCATGTCGTAGGCGCCGCTGAAGTCATAGTCGCCAAAGCGGCTGCGGGCCTGATCGGCGTAGTCGCTCGCCATGTCGCGGGCCATGTCGCGCGCCTGGCGGTACTGCGGCCGGAAATCGTAGTCGGACGACCGGCTCGGCCGGAACAGCGCATAGGCCACGAGGGCCCCGATGGCGGCCGTCGCGAAAGGATGCGACGTCACCGTGTCATAGGCGTATTCGCCGCCCTGGCGGGCCATGCGCGCCGCATCGTCCGTCGACATGTTGCGCACCGCGTCCGTGGCGTCGCTGACCTTCTGGCGCGCCGTATCGGCAGCCCTGGACGCCATGTCGGTGACATTGCCCAACGCGCCCGTGCCGGCGCCTTCGTTCTCAGCCATGTTCGCCTCCTTCTCGTGTTTGGAGGCATGGCAACGGGCGAAGGCCGAGCCTGTTCCAGCGGAACCGCGTTTCGCAGCCCCCGCCCGGGGCGGAGGCTGCGCTTGCTACTGCACCAGCTTGGAGCCGTTCTGGAGGGTGGCCAGCGGCTGCGAAGGCTGCATCTTGCTCGTGTCCACCCTGGTCGTCGTGGAGCCGGCGAACTTGATCTGGTCGGCGATGATCGGCATGAACGCGCTCGACTGGCCGAAGCTGCTGCCGCCGTTGAGGGTGAGCGTCTGGGTGGGCGTATAGATGGCGCCCGTGAGGGTCATGTTGGCGCCGCCGTTCAGGGTGTTGCCGGCGCCCACGTTGGACGCCTTGTCCTGCACGAGCAGCATGCCCGAATAGGTGCCGCTCGTCGGGGCTGAGAGATTGATGGTGCCCCCGGCGTTGAGCGTGAAGCCTGCGTTGCTCCCCGTCATGTAGAAGGTGACGCCGGAGCCCGAGACGCTGCCCTGGCTGTTGAGGGTGAGCGGGCCGTCCTTGATGATGTAGACGCCCGGCGAGAGGGTGACCGTCCCCTTGATGGTCAGGCCGCCGCAATAGACGCCCGGCCCGAGCGCCTTGGTCTGGCTCGGCTGCACCTGCATGTTGTTGTAGGCGCAGCCGCTTCCGGAGGCGGCCGGCAGGGCGGCGAAGGGGTCGGAGACCGGGAAGCACCCCGTCAGCGGCGCGGGCGTGAGCCCGGTTCCTCCGGCGACGCCTCCAACCGCGCAGAACCCGGCCGCGCTGACGACCGCGCCGCCCTGGATGGAGATGGCGCTGGGGCTCGCCGAATTGCTGTAGAGGGCGCAGCCGTCGGCCGCCAGCGTGGACGAGCCCGAGATGGTGATCGCGCCGCTGACCGAGCGGTTCAGGGCCAGGACGCAGGAGGAGGGCCCGCTGCGGGTCGGCTTGGCGGAGGATTTCACGCGGGCCGGGATGGTCGCGATGCCGGCGATGCCCAGCATCGACGTGCGGACGTCGAGGCTGGCCGTGACGGTCGTGGTCTGGCCATCCCAGGCGACGTTCACGGCGGGGGCGCCGGCCGACGCGTCGGTGAACATGGCCTGGGCGGCGCTGAGCCGCTGGGCGCCCGTGGCCAGCGCGCCCATGCTGGAGACGCGCAGCGCGGCGGCGTCGGCCTCGGCCTGCAGCTTCATCTGCACGGCGTATGCCTTGGAGAAGTCGACTGCGCCCGCCACCACGGCGGTCATGGGAACGCTGGCGACGGCGAAGACGATCGCAGCGGAGCCGGCGACATCCCGGCGAAAGGCTTGCAATGCACGCACGTTGAGGCCCTCTGCAACTCTCGGTTGCTAAGAGCCTGCCGCAAACCTTTCTAAAAGGTGTTTCCGAGCGGGGCTAAAGTTAAGGGATTTTAATCGGAAAAAATACGAGTCCTTTTGTTCGCATTCCCGGGCGGCTGGCCCCCTTCCCTCCGGGCGCTGACGATGGCTGAAACCTCAGGCGCGGGGCGCAGTCGTCCTCGGCCGGGGCCCAGCCCCGCTTGTTCCGGTGGCCGCCCCCCTCAGCGTCCGCCGTAGAAATAGTCCACCAGCAGCAGCGACAGTGCCGGCACATAGGTGCACAGCAGGAGCACGAGCACCAAGGCCAGGATGAAGGGCAGGTTGACCTTCGTGGTCTCCCAGATGTCCGCCTTGGCGATCGAGCACGCGGCGATGAGGACGCTGGCAACGGGCGGCGTCTGCTGGCCGATGGCGAGGTTCAGCGTCACCACCATGCCGAAGTGAATCGGGTCGATCCCGACGGCGGTGACCATGGGCATCACGATCGGCACGACCAGAATGATGGCGGCGGCCGAGTGGAGGAACATGCCCAGGATCAGGAAGGCTATGTTGAGCAGTAGCAGCACCGCGTATTTGTTCGTCGTGACGCCGCTGACGGCGTGCGCCAGGGCCTGCGGCAGCTTGGCCTCGGTCAGGAAGGTGCTGATGAGGGCGGAGGAGGCGACCAGCAGCATCACGACGGCCGTCTGAAGCCCCGCGTCGAGCAGCGCCTTTCGCAACTCCCGCCCGCTGAGCTCGCGGTACACGACGGTGCTGACGAACAGCGCCGCCGCGACCGCAAGGCCCGCGCCCTCCGTGGCGGTGACGAAGCCGCCGAACATGCCGCCGAGAATCACGAGGGGCAGGACAAAGGCCCAGATCGCCTCCTTGAAGGTCTTCCAGACGTTGGCGAGGGCGAAGCGCTCCTCCACGGGAAAATTGTAGCGCACCGCCTGCACGTAGGCGGCGACCGCCAGGCCGATCGCGCCGAGCAGGCCCGGCAGGAAGCCCGCCACGAAGAGCTTCACCACCGAGGTGTTCGCCATGACGGCATAGAGCACCATCGGAATGGAGGGCGGGATGATGATGGCGAGCGAGGCCGCCGAAGAGCACACCGCGGCCGAGAACTCCCGGGAGTAGCCGCGCTTGCGCATGGCCGGGATCAGGATGCTGCCCAGGGCCGCCACGTCGGCCACCGCCGAGCCGGAGATCTCGGCGAAGAAAAGCGAAGTGGCGATGGCCACCATGGACAGGCCGCCGCGGACAAAACCCACGAGGGCCGACGCAAAGGCGATGAGCCGCCGCGAGATCGACGAGGCGTTCATGACGCCGCCCGCAAGCACGAAAAGCGGGATGGCGAGCAGCGGGAAGGACCCGGCGCCCTCGTGCATGACGAGTGCGACGTTGGGCAGCATGCCTGCGCCCTGCGTGAGCACGATGGCGAGCACCGCGACCAGCCCCAGGGCGACCGCAATCGGCACGTTCAGGGCCGCAAGGCCCAGCATGCCTGCAAGCATCAGGCCGATGGTCATGGCGCCGCGCTCCCGGTGACGGCGCGGCCGAGCGCGGCGCCGGAAGCCTGGGACCGGTCGGCTTCGGCCGCGTTCAGGGCCTCCTCGATCTCGTGGTCCACGAAGCCCTCGCCCGCTGCGGCCTTGAGCAGTTCCGGCAGGCGCAGCGCCTCGGCGATCATGAAAAGAACGGCTCCGATGGGGATGGACGACTGCGTCAGCCGCAGAGGCACCTCCGGCAGGCTCACCATGTGGTCGCCGGCCAGCACGTCCAGCACCTCGAACCCCGTCCAGGCCAGGAGGCCGAAAAACAGGAACACGCAGGCCTCCGAGAAGATCGTGGCGGCCACGCGCAGCCTGGGCGGAAAGGCATTCACCAGGCCGGCGAATCCGATGTGAGCGCCCTTCAGGGCTGCCAGCGCGCTGCCGTAATAGGTCAGCCAAACCAGACCGATGGACGCGGTCTCGTCGTACCAGACCAGGGAGGCGCCGAGATAGCGGCAGGCGGCCCCAAGGACGATCAGGATCGTGAGCGCGCCGACAAGGGCGATCACGATCCATTCGAGGAAGCGCTCGAAGGCGTTGCGGATGGAAGCGAGGCTTTGCAAGGGGGAGGCCTTTCGCAGCGGCGCGGGGCGAACCGGCCGCAGCGCGGCCGGCCGGGCTTTCGGGCTCAGGCGGCCTTGCCGAGGGCGAGCGCCTTGTCGATGAGGTCCTTGCCCTCGGGCACCTGTTTGCTGAACTCGTCGAAGACGGACTGACTGGCCTTCAGGAAGGCGGCCTTGTCGACCTCGTTCACCTGCATGCCGGCGTCCTTGAGCTTCTTCAGGAAATCGTCGTCGAGCTCCGCCGCCAGCTTGAGTACGACGGGCTCCATCTCGCGCGCCGTTTCGGCGACAGCCTTCTGGACCTCCGGATCGAACCGGGACCAGCTACGCCCGGCGGTGAGGTAGGCGGGCGTGTAGACGTGACCGGTGAGGGACAGGTACTTCTGAACCTCATAGAAGCGGGCCGGATAGATCTGGGCGAAGGGGTTCTCCTGGCCGTCCATCACGCCCGTCTGCAGGGCGACGAACACCTCCGAGAAGCTCAGCGGGCTGGGGTTGGCGCCATAGGCCTTGAACATCTTCACCCGCCACTCACCGGCGGGGACGCGCAGCTTGATGCCCTGCAGGTCCTCGGGCTTCACGATGCGCTTCTTGTTGTTGGTGATGTGCCGGACGCCGTTTTCCCAGGTCGCCAGAATGCGAAAGCCATCCTTCTCGGCGGCGGGGGCCATGCTGGGGTAGAGGATCTGGTCGCGGATGCGGGCCATGTGCTCGCGGTCCTTGACCAGGTAGGGCATCTCGAACAAGCCGAAGAGGGCGACCAGGGAGGACATCACGGTGGACGGCAGCGCCAGGTCCACGGTGCCGAGCTTCAGCTTCTTCAAGAGATCGGAGTCGCTGCCGAGCTGGCTCGACCCGTAGACGGCCAGCTTGGCCTTGCCGCCGAGCCTGGCGTTCACGCGCTTGGCGAACTCCTGCGAGCATCGGTCGAACAGCGACCCGGGCTCGCCGACGTGGCCAAGCTTGATCTCCGTTTCCGCGCGGGCTGGGGCGGCGGCGAATACGCCGGCGCCGATGACCATCATGGCGGACCGCCTATTCATCTCCATGGCGTTCTCTCCCTTGTCACGCCGGCTTCTTGGCGAGCCGGCTGTGGCGATCCCTGCTGACGCTTACTGCATTCCTGGCGCTTCCTTGAGCCTCCCGTCTGTCCCTTACTCGGCCGCCCTGGCGGTCGCGAGGTTGCCGTTCAGATAAGACATCGCGGCCTCCACGCCTCCCGGGCGGTGCGGGACGCCGCAGGCGGCCAGCCCCATCTCCACGCCAGAGAGCGTGCCGGTGACCATCAGGTCGTGAAAGTCGCCCAGGTGGCCGATGCGGAACACGCGGTCCGCCAGCGGCCCAAGCCCGTTGCCGAGCGACAGGTTGGAGCGGCGCAGGATCTCGGCCCGCAGGCGGTCCGCGGAATGGCCTTCGGGCAAACGCACCGCGGTCAGGGCGGACGAGTACTCGCGCGGGTCGGCGCACTGGATCTCGAAGCCCCAGTGGCGCACCGCCCGGCGCGTCGCCTCGGCGGCCCGGTCGTGGCGGGCGAAGACGTTGTCCAGGCCCTCGTCGTGGAGCATATCGATCGCGACCTTGAGGCCCTGCAGCATGTTGGTCGCGGGCGTATAGGGGAAGAATCCGTTGGCGTTGGCGGCCAGCATCTCGTCCCACGCCCAGAAGGAGCGGGGGAAACCCGCGTCGCGGCTCGCCGCCAGCGCCTTCTGCGAGATCGCGTTGAAGGACAGGCCCGGCGGCAGCATCAGGCCCTTCTGGGAGCCTCCGACCGTGACGTCCACGCCCCACTCCTCGTGGTGGTAGTCGATCGAGCCGAGCGAGGAAATGGTGTCCACCATCAGAAGGGCCGGATGGCCGGCCCGGTCGAGGGCGCGGCGCACGGAGGCGATGTCGGAGGTGACGCCCGTCGATGTCTCGTTGTGGACCACCGCGACGGCCTTGACGGCCCCCCCGCGGTCCTGGCCGAGCCGGGCCTCGACCGCATCCGCCTTCACGCCGCTGCGCCAGTCGCCGGGCAGGAGCTCGACCTCGAGCCCCAGGCGCTTCGCCATGCGGCTCCAGAGCGTCGCGAACCAGCCGGTCTCGACCATGAGCACGCGGTCGCCCGGGGAGAGCGTATTGACGAGAGCGGCCTCCCAGGCCCCGGTTCCCGAGGCCGGATAGATGATGACCGGGTCCTCGGTCTGGAAGATCGTCCGGATCCCCGCCAGCACCTCGCGGCCGAGCGCCTGAAACTCCGGCCCGCGGTGATCGATGGTCGGCTTCGCGATCGCCGCCAGCACGGGCAAAGGCGTGTTCGTGGGGCCGGGAATCTGGAGGAAGTGACGGCCGGGTTGATGCGCCATGGTGTCCCGCGACGTTTGCGTTCTGAGTTTTGAATTTTGTATTATCTTTGGGCTGGCGCAACCGCAAATACTTCCGCGCCGTCGGGGAGCCCATCGGTGCTTGGAATGACGAAACGGCCAGCGCAGGCCATGGCCGCAGCGGGGAGCCGCGACATGGCGCTGGAGCGCCGTCTGTCCAAGGCCATGCAGGGGGAGGTCCGTTTCGACGCGTTCACGCGCGGGCGCTACGCCACGGACGCCTCCATCTACCAGATCATGCCGGTCGGGGTGACGTTCCCAAAGAGCGCCGCGGACGTCGAGGCCGCCCTCGTCATCGCACGCGAGAACGGCACGCCCGTCATCGCCCGCGGCGCCGGGACGTCGCAGAACGGCCAGCCGCTCGGGGCCGGCCTCGTGCTCGATTTCAGCCGGCACATGAACCGGGTGGAGTTCTATGATCCCGCTTCCGGCCACGTCACGGTGCAGCCGGGACATGTGCTGGCGCGCCTCAACGCCCGGCTCAAGGCCGACGGGCTGTTCTTCCCCGTGGAGCCCTCGACGGCCACCCGGTGCACCATCGGAGGCATGACGGCCAACAACTCGTCCGGGGCGCGGTCGCTGCGCTACGGCAAGATGGTGGACAACGTGGCCGCCATCGAGGCGCTGCTGCCGGACGGCCAGGCGTTCGCCTTTGGCGCGGGCGGGGCCGTGAGCGGCGCCAGCGTGGCCGGGACCCTCGCCAGGGCGATGACGTCGCTGGCGGACCGCGAGCGGGAGGAGATCGAGCGCGTCTTCCCCAAGGTCCAGCGCCGGGTCGGCGGCTACAACCTCGACGCCCTGCTCTCCCCTGCCCCCAACCTCGCCCACCTTCTGGTCGGGTCGGAGGGCACGCTGGCCCTGTCGACCAGCGTCACCCTGCAGCTGTCGCGCCTGCCGCGGCATCGGGTAATGGGCGTCTGTCATTTCCCCAGCTTCCGCTCGGCCATGGAGACGACCCGCCATCTGGTCGAGCTCGAACCCGTCGCGGTCGAACTGGTGGACAACAACGTCCTCGTGCTGGGCGCCGACATCCCGCTGTTCCGGCGCACGCTGTCCGACATCACCCGCGGCCAGCCCGATTGCCTGCTGATCGTGGAGTTCGCCGGGGACGACCTCACGGCGCTGCGCGCCGACCTGCGGCGGCTTGACGCCTGCATGGCCGACCTCGGCTTCCCGGACGCCGTGGTGGAGGTGGTGGAGCGCGCCCGGCAGGCGCAGGTGTGGGGCGTGCGCGAGGCCTGCCTCAACATCATGATGTCCATGCGCGGGGACGGGAAGCCGGTGTCCTTCATCGAAGACTGCGCCGTGCCTCTGGAGCACCTCGCCGACTACACCGACGCGGTGACGGCGCTCTTCGCCCAGCACGGAACGCGCGGCACCTGGTACGCGCACGCCTCCGTGGGCTGCCTCCACGTCCGTCCCATCCTCGACATGAAGACGGAGGACGGCGCCAGGCGCATGCGCGCCATCGCGGAGGCGGCCTGCGAGCTGGTCAAACGGTTCAAGGGGTCGCACTCGGGCGAGCACGGGGACGGCATCTCGCGCTCCGAGTTCCACGGCCGCATGTTCGGGACCCGGCTCGTTTCCGCCTTCGAACAGGTCAAGGACGGCTTCGACCCTGAGAACCAGCTCAATCCGGGCAAGATCGTCCGGCCCTACCGCATGGACGACCGCGAACTGATGCGCTTCGGGCCGGGCTACACCGCGGCGGAGCCGGCCCGCACGGCGCTGGATTGGAGCGCCTGGGGCGGCTTCGCGGGCGCGGTCGAGATGTGCAACAACAACGGCGCCTGCCGCTCGCACGCTTCGGGCGTGATGTGCCCGTCCTGGCGCGCCACACGCGACGAGCAGCACGTCACCCGCGGCCGCGCCAATTCGCTGCGCCTCGCCATCAGCGGCCAGCTCGGGCCAGACGCGTTCACGTCGCCCGAGATGAAGGACACGCTGGATCTCTGCGTCTCCTGCAAGGGCTGCCGCCGCGAATGCCCGACCGGCGTGGACATGGCGCGCATGAAGGTGGAGTTCCTCCACCATTGGCGCGCGCGCCACGGGTCAAGCCTGCGCGACAGGCTGATCGCGTTCCTGCCGCGCTATGCCCCTGCCCTGTCCCGGCTGCGTTTCTTCGCCAACCTTCGGGACGTCGTCCCCGGGCTCGCCCTCCTGTCAGAGAAGATGCTCGGCTTCAGCGCGCGGCGCTCGCTCCCGGTCTGGCGCAAGCCCTGGCGCGACGCCGCGCCGAGCGCGCCGGCGGCCGTGGTGGGCGATGGCCGGGACCTCGTGCTCTTCGCCGACACCTTCAACCGCTACTTCGAGCCCGGGAACCTGGCGGCGGCGCAGCGCGTGCTTGCGGCGGCCGGCTACCGGCTGCACGCGCCCGAGACGCCCGGCCGACGGCCGCTGTGCTGCGGCCGCACCTTCCTGTCCGGTGGCTTCCTGGAGCAGGCGCGTGAGGAGGCCCGCCGCACCGTGGCCGCGCTGGCGCCCTATGTGGCGGCGGGAGCCCGGGTGGTCGGGCTCGAGCCGTCGTGCCTGATGACGTTCAGGGACGAATACGAGGCGCTCGTTCCCGGGTCCGACACGTCGGCGCTCGCCTCGGCCAGCGCGCTCGCCGTCGAGACGCTGGCGGCCGACCTGGCGCAGGGCTGGGTGAGCCTGCCCCTGCGTGACCAGGGCGGACGCCAGGCTCTCCTTCATGGTCATTGCCATGAGAAGGCCTTCGGAGCTATGGGCGCGGTCGAAACCGTGCTTCGGTCCGTCCCCGGCCTCGCCGTGTCCGTGGTGGACTCCAGCTGCTGCGGCATGGCCGGCGCCTTCGGGTATGCGCGGGAGACCGCGGACGTGTCCTTCGCCATGGGCGAGCTCTCCCTGCTCCCCGCCGTGCGAAATGCGTCCCCGGGCGCGCTGGTGGTTGCCGACGGCGTGAGTTGCAGGCACCAGATCGGCGACGGCGCGCGGCGGGAGGCCGTTCACGTGCTCCGGGTGCTGGACGAGGCCCTGGAGCCGATGGAGGAGCCTGCATGACCGCGCCCGCCAGCCTTCGCGCCGAGCCTGCGGGCATCACGCGGCGCTACCTTCACGACGAGGTCGCAGGCCGGCTCCGGACCCTGATCCAGGACGGGGAACTGGAGCCGCGCGCCCGCATCAACGAGGCGGATCTCTGCGCCCGGTTCGGCATCTCGCGGACGCCCCTGCGCGAGGCGATCAAGATCCTGGCGACGGAAGGGCTCCTGGAGCTGCTGCCCAATCGCGGGGCGCGAGTGGCGAGCATTTCCGAGACCGAGCTCGACGACGTGCTGGACGTGATCTCGATCCTGGAGCGGCGCGCCGGGGAGCTTGCAGCCGCCCGGATCACGCCGGACGAGATCGCCGCCATCGCGCGGGACCACGACGCCATGGTGGAGGCCTGGAAGCGGGAGGACGAGCGGGCCTATTTCGTCCTGAACCGCCAGATCCACGACGCCATCATGGCGGCGGCGCGCAGCCCGACGCTGGCACAGGTTTACGCGAATCTCTCCGGCCGCGTGCAGCGGGCCCGCTACACGGCGCACAAGACGCCCGAACAGTGGCTGAAGGCCGTTCGGGAGCACGAGGACATGCTGCGCCTTCTGAAAGCCGGCGCCAGCAAGGAACTTGGCGAGCTCATGCGCAGACACGTGCTCGGCAAGCGGCCGGTGATCGCAGCCGCGTTCGGCTGAACGAAGGCGCCCGGATCAGGACCGGTCGATGCTGGCGCCTTGGTCCACGCGCGGAAAGTCGATCACGGCCGGTTGCGGCGGGGGCAGCAGGCGACGGCCACCGCCGGCATGGTACCGCAGGTCGGCCAGGGCGCGCATGGGCGGAGTCGCCAGGTCCATGGGCTTGGCGCGACGCCAGCGGAGTTTCACGGCGTTCTTGTCGCGGCTCAAACGGCGGGGCACTTCCTCCTCGACGATCAGGATCATCTTGCCGGTCATCGTGACCTCGAAGTCGAACTTACCGGTGAGCGGCATGGGAGCCTCCGATCGACGAGGTTGCGGGACGTCGGAGAACGCGCCGACAGGAGCCGCCGTTCCAGTCGGCCGACGCCATCGTCGACCCGGGAATCAGCTACACAGACGGTTTCCGCGCAGCCAGCGCGGGAAGCGGCGGGGGCGACGAAGCCATGCGGATCCTTCACACGGCGGACTGGCACATCGGCCAGACCCTGAACGGCTGGACCCGCGAGGCCGAGCACGGCGCCTTCCTGGCCCGGTTGCCGGAGCTTGTGGACGCGCACGGAGCCGACGCCCTGGTCGTGGCAGGCGACGTCTTCGACGGGGTCAATCCCTCGGCCGAGGCCACGCGCATGCTGTACGAGGCGCTGGTCGGCCTGCATCAGCGCCGGCCCCGGCTAACCACCATCATGGTGGCCGGCAACCACGACCCGGCGGGCCGCCTCGAAGCGCCGTCCGCCTTGCTTGAAGGCATCGGGGTTCGCGTGGTCGGGGTCATGCACCGGCGCGATGGCGCCATCGACCTCGACAGGCATCTCGTGCCGCTGCGGGACCGGGATGGCGAGGTCCGCGCCCATGTGCTGGCCATTCCGTATCTGCGCGCCGCAGACCTGCCCGGGCTGGGCCAGGCGGACGAGGAGCCCGGGTCGCCCGTGGTCCGCGCCACACGCCGGCTCTACGCGGAGGCTGTCGAAGCCGCGCGCAAGCGGATCGGGGGCGCCCCGCTGGTCGCAACCGGGCACCTGCATTGCGCGGGAGGCCTCGAATCCGACGGGGCCGAGCGCCGGATCCTCGTCGGCGGGGAGCATGCGGCGCCGCCGGACATCTTCCCTGACGACGTCGCCTATGTGGCGCTCGGCCACCTGCACCGCCCCCAACACGTCGGGCGCGAGACGGTGCGCTATTCGGGGTCGCCCTTCCCCCTGTCCGCCACGGAGCTGCCCTACGACCACGGCGTGAGCCTGGTCGAGTTGCGTCCGGACGGCGCGCACTGCGAGCACATCCGCGTGGCTCGCCCCGTGCCATGCCTGCGGTTGCCGCAGCGGGGCTCGCTCACCGCGGCCGAGTTGCCCGGCGCGGTGGCGGCGCTCGGCCTGGATCCGGCCTGCCCCCGCGAGGGCCAGCCTTTCGCCCATGTTGTGGTGCGGCCGGACGGGCCGGCGGCCGGCCTGGCGGGCGAGGTCGAGCGCGCGCTGGAGACGCTCCCGCTCCGCTGCGCGGGGGTCAAGATCGACTGGCCCGCGCGGACGGCAGCCGAGGAGGCGCCGCCTGCCCCCGTCAGCCTGGCGGATTGCGACCCCGGGGACCTGTTCGATCGCGCGTTCGAAGCCGCGCACGGGGCGCCGCCCGGCCCGGAGCACCGGGCGGCATTCGACGAAATCCGGCTGGGTGACTGACCATGCGCATCCTCGCCATCCGCGGCCGCAACCTGGCGAGCCTCGCCGAGAGCTTCGAGGTCAACCTGGACTCGGAGCCGCTGCGCTCGGCCGGGCTCTTCGCCATCACGGGCGAGACCGGGGCGGGCAAATCCACCATCCTGGACGCGCTCTGCCTCGCGCTCTACGGGGCCTGCCCGCGGCTGAGCGCCGGGGACGGCTCGCGCGAGACCGTCCCGGACGCCGGCGCGGAGATCCAGGCCACCGACCCGCGCTCCTGCCTGCGCCGCGGAGCGGCCGAGGGCTCGGCCGAGGTGGACTATGTGGGCGCGGACGGCGTCGCCTACCGGGCGTCCTGGACGGCGAGGCGGGCGCGGAACAAGGCCGATGGGGCTCTCCAGAACGTCGCGCGGAGCCTGAAGCGCGTCGAGGACGGCGCCGTGATCGAGGCCTCGCTGACCGGCGTACGGGCCGCGGTGGAGCGCACCACCGGCCTCACCTATGACGAGTTCCGCCGGACGGTGCTGCTCGCGCAGGGCGAGTTCGACGCGCTCCTGCGCGCCGACGCCAGCGCCCGGGCCGAACTGCTGGAGAAGATCACCGGCACGGCCATCTACCGGGAGATCTCGCGCCGCGCCTATGACCGCTGCGCAGGCGCAGAGGCCGCCGTTTCGGCGCTGGAAGCGCGCCGGGCGGAGCACCGGGCGTTGAGCGACGAGGATCGCGAGGCGCGCGCCCATGAGCGCCTCGCGCTTCAGGCCGAAGACGCCGCACAGGAGGAGCGCCGGCGCGCGGTCGAGGCCATGCTGCAGCGCCATGGCGCCATAGCGGCGTCACGCTCCGCCGCCATAGCGGCGGAGGCGGCCCTGGCCGAAGCCGAGCGCGCGGCTGAGGGCGCGGCCGAGGACCGGCGCCTCCTGGCCGCGATCGAGGCCGCCCAGCCCCTGCGAGAGCCCCTGGGCAGGCTCGCTGAGACGGAGCGCGCCCTCGCGGAGGCGGGCCCACGGGTGGAGGCCGCGCGGGGCGTGCTGGCCGAGGTTGAAGCCAAGGCTTGCGCGGCCGCAGCAGACGCGCAGGACGCGCGACAGAAGCTGGATCTCGCCGAGGCGACGATCGTGGCGTTCACGCCCGAGTGGGACCGCGCGGCTGGCCTCGACGCGGAGTCGGCCTGGGCGGAGCAGGAACTCGCGCGGGCCGAGCAGGCGCGATCAGAGGCGACGGCTCGGTCCGACGAGGCTGCGGCGGCGCTCGCGCGCAGGGAGAGCACGGCCGCCGCGGGCCGCGCCGCGGCTGGACTGGCGGAGGCGGAGGCGTCGCGCCTCGCGCCCCTGCGCGCCTTGGCGGAACGCTGGGACGAGGTGGACGCCAAGGTCCTGAAGCGGCGTGAGTTCGCCCAGGCGCGCGAGGCCCACCGGGCCGCCGCCGAGGCCGCCCGGGCGGAGATCTCGCGGCAGGAGGCGAGCCTGGCTGCGCTGGCCGAGCGGCACGCGGCGGCGGCGGCGGCCAGGCAGGCGGTGGAGGCGCAACTGGCCGAGCGCAGCGCGGCGCTCGCCGCCATCGACGAGGAGGGCGTGGCCAGGCGCAGGGACGGCCTCGGCGCCCTGCTCGAGCAATTGCGGGAGGCGGGCCGGGCGGCGGCGGAGCACGGGCGCGCGGCGGCGGCCGCCCTTGAGGCGACGCGCCAAGCCGCGGCGGCGGAAGCCGAGCTGGCGGAGGCGGCCGCGGCCGAGGGCGCCGCGCAGGCCCGGCGCGCGACCGCCCAAGCGCGCATCGACGCGCTCGAGGCGCCGCTCGCGCGCGCGGAGGACGCGGCGTCGTCCGAGGCCGCGCGCCTGCGCGCGCGACTCGCGCCCGGGGAGGCCTGTCCGGTGTGCGGGTCGACCGAGCATCCCGCTCACGCCAACGCGGCCCTGGCGGCCCTAGCGGCGGATCTGCGCGCCGGCGTCGAAGAGGCCCGGGCCGTCCGGGTCGCGGCTGAGACGGAGTTGCTGGCCGCGAGCGGCCGGAAGGCTGCGGCCAACTCGCGGATCGAAGAAGGGCGCGGGGCCGCCGGGCGGGCCGCACGCCAGGCCGAGGAGGCCTCGGGACGCTTCTCAGGGGCTCTGAAGGAGGCCCAGGGGCTCTGGACGGCGCTCGGCTTCCTGGCGCCCCTGCCCGACTTGCCCGAGGCGTTTACGGAGGGGCCGGCCGGGGCGGCCGCAGCCCAGCGGGCGGCCTGCGACGATGCGCTGACGCAGGCGAGGCGGCTGCGGGCCGACATCGCGCGGCTGGCGGAAAGCCGGGAGGCGCAGGCGCGCGCCCTCGAAAACGGGGTGCAGGCTCGCGCCGAGGCCGAGCAGGTGCGCTCGGAAGCCCAAACGGCTCTGCGCCTGTCGGAGCAGGCCTTGGCGACCACCCTGGAGAGGCTCGCCTCCGCAGACCGGGAGCTGGCGCCGTGGCTCGCGCCGGCGGGCGTCACGGGCGCGGACCTGGAGCGCGACGCTCCGGGCGCCCTTCAGCGCCTGCGAGGGCAGGCGCAGGCCTGGCGAGCGGCGCATGCCGCCCTGGCGCAAGCGGACGAGGCCCTGCGCGAGGCCGAGACGCGCCTCGTCGAGGCGCAGCATGCGGCGGAAGCGGCGGCCGGACGCCTCGACGAGGCCATTCGCGAGCAGGGCGTCCGCGGCGCCCAGCTATCGGAGAAGCGCAGGGCCCGCGCCGCCCTGCTGGGCGGCGAGGCCACCGAGGTCCACCGCGGCAGGGCGGCAGCGGCGCGCAACGCCGCGGCGCATTGGCGTGAACGCGCCACGCGCGACGCGGCCGAAGCCCAAGCCGCGCTCGCGGCCGCCCGCGAGGCGTCGAGCCTCGCGGAGGCCGCCCACACGCGGGCGGCGGAGGACCGCGAGGCGGCGGGGAACGCCGCCGCCCAGGCGCTCGCCGGCATGGGCCTCGCCCACGCGGAAGCCGCAGCCTTGCTGGCCACCCCCGCCGAAGCCGTGGCGGATTTGCGCGACCGGCTGCGGTCGCTTGACGACGCGGTGACAGGAGCGCGGTCCGCCGTCGCCCAGCGCAGGAGCGACCTCGCGGCCGCCCTCGCCGCCGGTCCCCCTGAAACCTCGGCCGAGCAGCTCGAGGAGGAGCGCGCGGCGCTGAGCGCGCAGCAACGCCTACGCCAGGGCCGCATCGGCGCCCTTGAAAGCGAGCTGCGACAGGACGACGAGCAACGGGCCCGCCTCGCCGGCCTGGCCGCCGAACTCGAAGCGGCCCAGGCCCGGGCCGGGGTCTGGAAAGCCGTGAGCGCCGCGATCGGCTCGCGGGACGGCGCCCGCTTCGCGCGGTTCGCGCAGAGCGTGACGCTCGACCTCCTAGTTGAACTCGCCAACCGGCGGCTCGCTGACCTGAAGCCCCGGTACCGGCTGGCGCGGTCCCCCGGCCAGGACCTCGGACTGCATGTGATCGACCGGGACATGGGCGACGAGCGCCGATCCACCCGCAGCCTGTCAGGCGGCGAGCGCTTCCTGGTCTCTCTCGCCCTGGCTTTGGCGCTTTCGGGACTGGGCGGACGGCAGACCTTCGCAGACACGCTGTTCATCGACGAAGGCTTCGGGTCGCTCGACGCGGACAGCCTCGATGTCGCCATCGACGCGCTCGAGGCTTTGCAGAGCCAGGGCCGAACCGTGGGGGTGATCAGCCATGTGGAAACCATGAAGGACCGCATTCCGGTGCAGGTGCAGGTTCTCCGGCAGGGAGCGGGTCGCAGCGTGGTCCGTGTGGCGGCTCCCGAGGGCTGGGCGGCCTCGTTCTGATGGCAGCGCGCGATCCAGGCTGGACCTGTGGCCGAGCAGGCGCGCCGCGGGGGAGCAATCCGGCGCGGGCCTCGCTCAAAGGCCGTTCATGATGCGGCGGTATTCGTCCTCGCTGAAGGCCTTCAGGGTTCGGGTCCGCACTGCGCCGTTCTGGCAGAGCCGCAGGCCAAACCGCGCATAGGACTCGTCGTCAGGCGCGTCGACGATGCACACCATGTCGACGTCGCCCATGGTCATGAAGGCTTCTTCGATCTTCACTCCGAAGCCTTGCCCCATCTCCCGGGCCTGATCGAGCCGCTTGGGGGAATCCTTCGCGGCCTGAATGCCCTGATCGGTCCAGGTGATCAGGCTGATGTATTTCATCGATCCCTCCCCTTCGCTTGCGGCCTGTGGACACGAAAACGCCCCCGTGCGCGCAACGGGGGCGCATGGAGGCCCGTCGTCGGGCCACGTCTAGTCGGGTGGCGTGTCCTCCGCTTGGGGTGATGGACCCATCTCCGACCTCCTGAGCCACTGGCTCTGGCCTGCCCCGATCCTGGCTGTCGCCGCGTGTCCGATCGCTGTGCGAAGGGCTGCGCTGAAGGCCAAGCCCATGGCTCGTGCGGGCGTCCCGGCGGGCAGACGAGAACATGCTACACCCTTCCCGGCCGGCAGCGGCGTCGCCTGTGGCATTAGTCCGGACGCCTTAGGCCGGGCCATTCCCGGAAAACGGGACAGCCTTTCCGAAACAGGCTCGCCTCGTCGCAGGCGCCCGTGTATCCAGGTCCGACGGGGCCAGAGCCAAGGCCCGCGAGGGAGGGATCAGGATGGCCGGTGCGACCAAGACGGCGCTGGTGACGGGCGCGGCGCGCGGCATCGGACTGGCGACGGCCAGGCGCTTCCTCGGCGCGGGGTGGAACGTCGGGCTGCTCGACATCGACGCCGAAACCCTGGCCCGCAGCATGGGGCAGCTGGAAGCCCCGGACCGGGCGCTTGAGTTGCGCTGCGACGTGGCCGACCCGGACCAGGTGGCCGAGGCGGTCGCGAGCCTGAATGCGCGGTTCGGACGGATAGACGCGCTGGTCAACAACGCCGGCGTCGCCGTGTTCAAGCCGCTGCTCGACACCACCCATGAGGAGTGGTCGCGGGTGCTCGCAGTGAACCTGACCGGTCCCTTCCTGCTCACGCAGGCGGCTGCGCCCATCATGGCGGAGACGGGCGGCGCGATCGTCAACATCACGTCCATCTCGGGCCTGCGCGCCTCAACGCTGCGCGTCGCCTACGGCACCAGCAAGGCGGCCCTGGCGCACCTGACGAAGCAGCAGGCCGCAGAACTCGCGGGGCTTGGAATCCGGGTCAACGCCGTTGCGCCGGGACCCGTGGATACGGCGATGGCCAAGGAGGTGCACAGCCCCGCCATCCGCGCCGACTACCACGACGCCATTCCGCTCAACCGCTACGGCCTGGAGGAGGAAATCGCCGAGGCCGTGTTTTTCCTGTGCAGCGATCGGGCCAGCTACGTGACCGGCCAGACGCTTGCCGTGGATGGGGGCTTCGACGCGGCGGGGATTGGGCTGCCGACGCTGCGGGGACAAGGGCGCAACGGCTGAGACGCGGCTGGCCCTGCGGGGCCGCTCTCACCAGAGGCGCCATGAGCGCCGGGGACGAGCCCGTCAGCCCGCGACCCGCATGGCCGCCGCGCGCTGTTCCGCCTCAAGGCGGCCCAGGGTGGCGGTGAGCCAAGCCCCCTTCTGGATCACGTCCATGGCGGCCCAGGAGAGGTCGTCGATTTGCGCCTGGTCGTGCTCTTCAAGCACGGCGCGAAGCTGCTCAAAAAAAATGGTTTCCCCCGCGTGCTGAAGCACGTTCTCGTTCGCAGCCAACATCCGCACGCCCCCGAGTGATAGAATGCTAGCCGTCATTGGGCGACGGCCGGCTTCTTAAAATTTAATTTCGTTAAATGTCCGCCGTCAACGGGAGGTCCAACTTCAACCGAGCATTTCGAGCATCTTTTCGAAGCTTGTGTCTCCAGCGCCGCTCCGAGCGGCGCCGCTCCTGATTACGGGCGTGCCCGAACTCTGTCGCAAAATGGATCCGGAACGGCCTTTTAGACATTCTGAGGTTTGCGAGCTCGTTCAGCCGAGCTGTCGCGGGCCGAGGAGCGGACGATGTCGACACACGCCGTCTTGAACGCTCAACGCAAAGAGGACTGCATCATCGACCAGGGTTGGTCCCGCTATACAGTCGACGACCACGCCATCTGGAAGATCCTCTACACCCGGCAGCAGCGCGCCCTGGCCGGCCACGTCTGCCGGGAATATCTCGACGGCCTGGAGGCGCTCGGAATCGACGATGGGGGCATTCCAGACTTCCAGGTCGTGAACCGCAGTCTGCGAGAACGCACAGGATGGGAGGTTGTGGCCGTGCCCGGCCTCATCCCCTCGCGGCCGTTTTTCGAGATGCTCGCCAACCGGCAGTTCCCGGCCGGGACCTTCATCCGGACACGCGAGCAACTGGACTATCTCGAGGAGCCGGACATCTTCCACGACGTCTTCGGGCATGTGCCGCTCCTCTCGCATCCGGACTACGCCAACTACATGGCCGCCTACGGCCGGCTGGGCCTGGAGGCGATCGCGCGCAAGGGCGTGAAGTTCCTGGCTCGCCTGAACTGGTACACCATCGAGTTCGGGCTCCTGCGCAGGCCTGAGGGCGTGCGCATCTACGGCGCCGGCATCGTCTCTTCCTTCGGCGAGGCCAATTATTTGGTGGGTGACCCCTCGGCCCACCATGTCGCCTTCGATCTCGATCGGGTGGCCCGCACCGGCTACTACATCGACGATTTCCAGGCGACGTACTTCGTCATCGACGATTTCCGGCAGCTGTTCGAGATCCTGGAGGCGCGGGATTTCGCCGACCTGTTCGAGGCGTGGCGGGCGCGGCCGGCGCTCACGCCGTTCGACATCGTAGCGTCCGACGACGTTCTGAGGCGCGGCAGCGGAGCTTACTGTGCCGGCTTCCCGGCGACCAAGGCCTTGAAGTGAGGCCCGCGCACTGCACCTCAGGAGGCGGTTGAGCCGTCTCTCCCCGGATGGCAGCCAGTGCCTGGGAAGGCGCGTCGGCTCCGATGCGGCGTTAGCTTGCCTAGTGGCTCGCCCTTCTGGACGCGAGCGCATCCAAGGCCCTCTGCACTCTCTCCCGTCGCTCCCGCAGGCCAAGCTGAGACCATCGGGTCTTGTCCACGGGCGAACCAAAGCGCGCGAGATGCTGACATATGATCTCCAGCAACTCGGCAGGGCCAAGGCCAATCGCAACAGCAGTTTCGAGTTCACTGGCGGGGCATGACACGGCAGATCCTCAAAGCTTAAGAGTCGCGACCAACCTGAATAACAAACGTAACACGACGGGTCATTGAATGAAACATTTTCTCTCATGTTCTGCAAAAAATCAAATGTTCTGAGACTCGCAAATTCCCGGGCCGGCAGGCGGCATGGCCCGGCGCGGTTATCGCCGAAGACGGACCGGGGCTTGCGAGCACCATCACGATCGCGCGGGTGTGGCTATTCGGGGATGCGCCCCTAGGCGGCGCACGCGGGCGCGGAAGGCGGAAACGAACCGGGATGAGGTCGGGGTTCGTGCGACTCGCATCCTGGTTCGGTTAAGATGCCGTGGCCCCTAGCACACCCGTGGTTACAGCTCCATGTCGTCCGAACACACCCTCGCAGCATCCGCTCGTCGCTGGGCCCTCGAACTCACGCGCCGCCGGAGCGTCACAGGCACGGCAGACGAGGCGAGCTTCGGGCCGTGGCTCGCGGAGCGGCTGCGCCGCGAGCCAGCATTCGGGAGAGCCGAGGTCTGGAGCTTCCCCGTGGCTGCCGGGGACGGCCGGCACGTGGTGGCGATGCTGATCCGGGGCAAGGGCAGGAGGACGACGGTCCTGACCGGTCACTATGACACGGTGTCGGTCTCGGACTATGGAGAGCTTGAGCCGTTCGCGACCGAGCCGGACGCTTTGACCGGCCGTCTTCAGGAGAAGCTTCAAACCGCCTCCTCGGCCGCCGAGCGGCGCGCGCGATACGACCTCGGTTCGGGCGCATTCCTGCCCGCGCGCGGGCTCCTCGACATGAAAGCAGGGCTTGCCGCCGGCCTGGCGGTGGCTGAGGGCTTCGCCGCGTCCCCGGGTGAGGGAAACATCCTGTTTCTGGCGGTTCCGGACGAGGAGGCCAATTCGGCGGGCGCGCGGGCTGCTGCGCAGAAGCTGCCCAGCTTCGCGTCGGAACACGGCCTCGACCTAGTGGCGGCGGTGAATCTGGACGCGATCGCGGATGACGGCGACGGCTCGGATGGGCGGGCGATCGCGCTGGGCACGGTCGGGAAGCTGTTGCTGACCGCCTTCGTGGCGGGGCGGGCGACCCATGCCGGATTCCCTCTCGCCGGCCTCAACGCCGCGGTTCTCGCCGGCGCCGTCGCCCAGCGCGTGGAGTGGGCGCCGGAACTCGCCGATCCCGGCTGGTCGCGCGCCACGCCGCCGAGCCTGCTCGGCATTCGTGACGACAAGGTCGGCTACGACGTGACGACGCCGGGGGCAGCCTTCGCCACCTTCAACGTGCTCTTCGTCAGCCGCACCCCGGCCGAGATCCTCGACCGGTTCGACGCCCTGTGTCGCGAAGCCCTGGCCGGAGTCCTGGAGCAGTTGAGGCGCCGCGCCGTTGGCGCCTCGGGGGCGGGCCCGGATGCTGTCGCGGAAGTCCCGGTGCTGCGGTTCGAGCAAGTGGCCGCGAAGGCGCGCAGCGCGTCGCCGGGAGACTTGGAGGCCGCCTTGGCGGAGGCAGCAAGCCTCAATGCCCCTCTGCCTGAACGATGTCGGCTCCTGACCGAGCGGGCGTGGCGAGCGAGCGGCCTGTCCGGCCCTGCTGTCGTGACCGGGTTTGGATCCGTGCCCTACCTCCCGACCCGCTTGTCACAACGGCAGGACGCTCAGCGCCTCGCGGCCTGCTGCGAGCGCGCGGCCCGGGAGGCGGCCGGCCCGACCGTCCGCTGCACGGACGTGTTCGCCGGCATCTCCGACATGAGCTTCCTCGGCGAGGCTGACGAATCCTCGCTTGCGCTGATCGGCGCCAACACGCCGGCCTGGCCCCTTCTCGGCTTGGCGGACCGCGGATGCATAGCGGGGTTGCCGATCGTCAACGCCGGACCATGGGGTCGCGACTACCACACCCCGCTGGAACGGATGCACGTCAGCTACGGCTTTGAGGTCCTCCCGCGGATGGTCGACAGCATCGCGAGACGTATGCTGCAGCCCTGCTAAGTCCCGGTGGGAGTCTCAGGCGGTCCGGGCGGGGATCGCGCTCTCCAGGCGCAATCTGTTAACTGGCGTTTCCTTGTCCCCGTTCTCCGTCCTGGCTGTCCATGGGCCTGTGGCTCCGCTCTCTTAAGGTCGCTGGCTCGGGGGAGGGCAAGCGCCTCCGGTCCTCCGCACCTCGCTAAGGGCGCCGGGACCATTCTGAATGACCGGGCTCGTCAGGGCTTCCGGCACACCCGCAGCCGCGCTCCAGATGCGCCCCACTGAAGCCGCAACCAGGGTGGATCTGGAAGTTGGGATACCCGCGCTGGGCGGCGGCAACTCAGTATGACGCGCGGCCGCCCGAGATGTCGAACACGCCGCCGGTCGAGAACGAGCAGTCGTCCGTGCAAAGCCAGGCGACCAGACGCGCCACCTCGTCCACAGCCACGAAGCGCCCGGCAGGGATCCGGCCCTCGATCTCCGCCCGCCGCTCGGGCGTGAGCAGCTTCGCCATGGCGGTTTCCGCCGCGGCCGGCGTGACCGCCGTGACCACGACGCCGTCCCGGGCGGTCTCCTTGGCCAGCGTCTTGGTCAAGGCGATCAGGGCCGCCTTGGAGGCGGCGTAGGCGCCGGCCATCGGCATGCCCTCCTTGCCCTGGATCGAGGACATGTTGACGATATGGCCCCGGAGGGGAGCGGCGTCCTGGCCGCGCATGCGCGGCGTGACCGCCCGGGCCATGAGGTAGGCCCCCACCAGGTTGACTTCGAGCACGCGTCGGAAATCGGCCGGGGAGGTTTCCCAAACCGGCCTCACCTCTCCCAGGACCCCCGCATTGTTGACCAGAATGTCGATGCGCCCGCCCGTCGCGAAAGCGGCGACGGCTTCCTCAACCTCCTGCTCCCGCGTGATGTCGACCACGCGGGCCGCGACGCGCGCCCCGGCGAAGGCGGCGCGGGCCGCTTGCAGACCGTCCCCGTTCACGTCCCAGAGTTCGACCGTCGCGCCCCCGGCGAGCAAGGCCTGCGCGATCCCGATGCCGAACCCGCCGGCGCCGCCGGTCACGATGGCGCGCTTGCCCCCAAGATCATAGGCATTCATCGCCTCACCCGGCCGCCCAGGGAGTTTTCAGCCGCGCATATTCGAGGCGATACACGCCGACGACCGCCTCGCCGTCCAGGGCGACGCCCGGGAAGCGGAGCAGCGCCTCGGCCGCCTGCCGCACCTCGCGGGCGCCGCAGCCTTCCACCAGGAGCACGTGTTCCGGCGCAGCGAGGATATCCGCGCGGCCCCGGCTCTCGGCCGTGCGCTCGCCGCTCGCGGCCGCATCCGTGACGCACAGGTGTACGCCAGTCAGCCGGGGAGACGCGGCCACCCGGGGGACGGCCTCCTCGGCCAGGATCCGCTCGACCTCGGCTCGCCGTTCCGGCGCCACGTCAAAACGAATGGTGGCCAGCATGCCACCCGCGCCCGGGCCGACGCTCGCCCGGACGCGCGTGAGGGCCCGGGACGTATTGCGGAACGCCTGCGTGGCGGAGCGCGTCCACGGGGTCGGCGCGTTGAGGCGGGACGCATAGTCCTGGCCGACGAGCACTTGGGGCGTGTCCGTCTCATAGAGCGTGAAGAACTCGGGCGACGTCGCCTCGTCCTCCCGGATGTAGCGCCGACCGCGCCGGAAGCCCGGGATGCCGACGCGCTCGGGCATGTGCTCGACGATATGCCACGCGTAGAACGCGTCCCGTCCCTCGGGCGTGATGTCGTTCCAGATCAGGACTGCGCCTTCGCCAGCCAACATGCGCTCCTCCTCCTCGTTCGGCCTGGCGCCTCAGGACCCGCCCTTGCCCGCGAAGGCGTTCGTGAAGAACGCATCGGCCGGTTTGTCGGTCTGCAGGTCCTGGTACTGCTTCATGAGGTCGATGGTGTCCTGCCAGTCCTTGAGCGCGAATTGCCCCAACGGCAGCGACTTGGAGGCTTCCGAGTTCATCAGGGCGACGCCGGCCTTGAGTTGCGCCATGGCGAGGTCGGCCTCCATGTCGGGCTTGACCTTCTGCCCCGCCTTGACGGACGCCTCGGGCTCCTTCAGGGCCGCCTCGAAGCTGCGCGCGGTGGCCTTGACGAAGCGGCGCACCAGGTCCGGGTTCGACTTGATGGTGTCCTCGTTGGCGATGATGGTCAGTCCCATGGTGTTGACGCCGTTGGCCGCATAGCCGAAGTCGACCAGCGGAACGCCCTGGCGCGGCAGCGTGATCGACTGGTTGTCGAGCCCGGCCATCAGGGCCTCGGCCTTCTTCTCGGCCACGGCCACCATCTTGCCCGCGCCCTCGACGCGCAGAATCTTCACCTTCGAGGCGTCAACGCCGTTGCGGGCGAACAGCGCCGGCAGGAGCTGAAGCCCCGCCTCGCCCGGCGCGCTCGCGACCGTCTTGCCCTCGATGTCCTTCAGGGTCCTCACGCCGGCGTCGGCGCGAGCCGACAAGGCGTAGGGTGACGAGCTCGTGATCGCCATGACGGCCCGCACCGGGGCGCCCTTGCTGACGCCCGCGACCACCGAACCGCCGTCGGCCAGCCCGAACGTGTCCCCCTTGGCCCCGACCGTCTGGACGGCGCGCACGGAACCCTGGCCTTCGCCGATGGTGAGGTCGATGCCCTCGTCCTTGTAGTAGCCACGCTCGAGGCCAAGATAGAACGGCGTGTGGAACCCGTAGGCGATCCAATTGAGGCGGAAGGTGACCTTGTCAGCGGCCGCCGCCGGCGCCGCTGCGAGGAGCATGGCGGCGACCACGCCCAGCGAAATACGTCTCATTGGACCCTCCCGAGGATGTTGTTCAAGGATTGCCGGACAGCTCCGGTTCAGCGCTGCGGCGGGACACGTGCCATGGAATGGCGACGCGCTCGATCGCTTCCACCGCCCCGTAAAGCGCCAGGCCCATGAGGCTCACGACCAGGATGGTGGCGAACGCCATGGGGGTGTCCATGTTGTTGGAATAGCCGACCAGCAGGTAGCCGAGTCCCCGGTCGGATGCGACGAACTCCGCCACCAGCGCGCCCGTCGCCGAGAGCGCCGCAGCCACCTTGAAGCCGGTGAACAGGGTGGGCAGAGCGTGCGGCAACTGCACCTTCCAGAAGATGCGCCCTGGCCCCGCGCCAGTGGCGCGGGCCAGGTCGAGGATGTCCGGGTCGACCGAGCGGAAGGCGGTGACGGCGCTGACCACGATCGGAAAGAAGGAGAGCAGGAAGACCAGCAGCACCTTCGGCAAAAGCCCATAGCCGAACCAGATCAGGAACAGCGGCGCGACGGCGATCTTGGGCACGATCTGCAGGAATACGATGACCGGGTAGAGCGTGTCGCGAAAGCCCTGCCAGAACGCCACCAGCAGGGCCAGGAGCACGCCGACGGCCACCGCCAGCACGTAGCCGGCCAGCATCGGCTGCAGGGTGGCGAGCGCCCCATCCACGATGGTCGGCATGCGCGTCGACATCTGCGCCAGAACCGTCGTGGGCTTGGGGAGGATGTAGGGCTTCACACCCAACAGCAGAACAGCGGCCTCCCACACGACGAAGATGGCCGCGAAAGTCGCCACGACCTTCCAGTGGTCGTGCACGAGCCTGCGAACGGCGCTCATCCCAGGAACCTCCCCGTCGCCGACCAGCGGCGCTTTTCAAGCGCTGCGCGCGTTGACGGCGCCGCGCTCATCTTTCTACATTGAACATCGTTCCACAAAGAACGGTGTTCGGCAACATGCGCGTCGTGAAGTCCCAGCTGCACAGCGCCCTCGACCTGATCGAGGCGATGTCGCGCGCCGCCGCCCCGGCGGGAGTGTCGGATCTGGCGATCCAACTCGGGCTGCCAAAGAGCGGCGTGCACCGGCTCTTGGCGCAGCTCGTCGAGAAGGGGTGGGCCGAACAGGACCCCGCCACGCAGCGGTACCGTTTGACGCTTCGCTTCGCCCTCATGGGGAAACGCATGCTGTCGGAGGCGCGGGTGGAGGACATCTGCCAGCCGATCCTCGACGCGCTGGCGCGCGAGACGGGCGAACTGGTGCGCCTCTCCTGCGTCCAGGACAGGCGGCTGGCCTGGCTGGGATCCGCCCAGGGCGCGCCGCCCGGCCTGATGTACGCCCCGTCCATGACGGGTCGCATCCCCTTGCATGCGACGGCCAACGGCAAGGCCTGGCTGTCCACTCTCCCCGAGCACGAAGCCATCGCGATTCTGCTGGAGGAAGGGCTGGGCGACACCGGCGCGACGGGCCCCAACGCCATGCGGGACGTGGAAGGGCTCCTCGCCGCTCTGCGTCTGACGCGAGATCGCGGGTGGGCGATCGCGCTGGAGGAGGCCGAGCCCGGCATCGTCGCCATCGCCGCGCCGATCGCTCCAGGCGGCGGGGTCACGATCGGCGCGGTCAGCGTCGCCGGCCCCGTGCAGCGCATCCCACCCTCACTCCACGAAAACCTCGCACGACGGGTCTGCGAGGCCGCCGCGGAGATCGCCGACCGCTGGCCGATGCCGGCCCCCGTTTCCCGGAGAACCGCCTGATGCCCATCAGCCTGCGCAACGTCGGCAAGACCTACCGCCGCGGCGGCATGATCACGCACGCCTTGGACAGGGTGGACCTAGACATCGCGGACGGCGAGTTCGTCTCCATCGTTGGCCCGTCCGGCTGCGGCAAGTCGACCTTGTTGCGCCTGCTGACCGGCCTGCTTCCGGCCAGTTCGGGCGAGATTCTCGTCAACGGAGAGCCCGTGACCCGTCCCAGCGGCGAGATCGGCATCGTTTTTCAGGCCCCGGTGCTGCTGGACTGGCGCAGCGTGCGCGACAACCTTCTGTTCCAAGTGGAGATGCGCGGCCTGCGCAAGTCGGACTATGTCGGCCGCGCGGACGAGCTGCTCGGCCGCGTCGGGCTGTCCGAGTTCGCGAACCGCTATCCCTACGAGCTCTCAGGGGGCATGCGCCAACGCTGCGCCATCGCGCGCTCGCTGATCCACGATCCCGTCATGCTCATCATGGACGAGCCGTTCGGCGCACTCGACGCCCTCACGCGCGAACAGATGCGGCTTGATCTCGAGGCGTTGTGGATGGCGACGCGCAAGACCGTGCTGTTCATCACCCACTCCATCGACGAGGCGGTCCTGCTGTCGGACCGCGTCGTGGTGATGAGCCCGCGTCCGGGCCGGATCGAGCGCATCATTCCCATCGAGATGCCGCGGCCGCGCGGGCTGGACGGGCGAAAGCGTCCGGAATTCATCGGCATCTCCGACGAGATCACCGACATCTTCCTGTCCCGCGGGGTGCTGTCCCGCGGCGCGTCCTCGTGACGGAATCGCACGTCCGAGGCCATCCCGTGTCGCGTCCGCAAGCCCCGCGACCTTCGTCGGTCGAGCAGCGTTATGCTCCTGGCGAAAGGTCGTCTGCCTTGCCCGTCGCAGCCTCGATCGAGATCCGATCCGCGGCGAGATCGGCCAGAAGCCCGACATGCACGTCCAGGGCGTCGATGACCGGATAGCCCGGATCCTGCCCGTCGAAGGCGAGGTTGAGGTCTGTGCCCGCCAGCACGATCGCCTCGGCGCCTCGCGCCATCATGCGCCTGCCTGCGTCGATGAAGGCGGCGCGCTGCTCGGCCGAGCAGACGCCGGCCACCGCCACCTCCTGGTACATCTGGCCGAGAAACTCGATTTCCTCGTCCAGCGCCAGCGCCTCAGTCCGTGCGAGCTGCCCGTATAGCCGGGTCCGCATCACCACGCGCGTGCCCAGAAGCCCAACCTTCCGCACCCCGCGGCTCGCGAAATAGCTGTCCAGCGGAGCCACGCCCGAAACCATCGGCAGGGGTGCGATCCTTGCGAGTTCCGCCGCGCAGAAGTGCGCGCCGAGAGACGTGAGCGCGAAACAGGAGCAGCCTGCGTCCTTCAGCCTTCGGGCGAGGGGAAGGAAGGCGAGCGCCTGCTCCTCCCGACGATCCGCCAGATTGTTGCCGATCAGCTCCTGGATGTCGCCGTGCGCGAAGGTCAGGTCGAGCCTGGCCGCACCCCGCTCCGATGCGCGCGCCACGAGACGTTGATAGTAGACCACGGTTGCGGCGACCCCGATGCCGCCGATCAGCCCGATATGCATGCCCGATCCTCCTGACGATCTCTCACTCCGGCGGCAAGGCCCATGGGCTCGCGCATAACAGGTCACTCTTTTTCAAGGGCCAGAATATTGACAGTGGAATTTAGCAGATCGATAAAAATCTTTCGGGAGTTTTGTTGATGCGAGAAAAATGGGACCGCGCGGATCGACGCCTCGCCAAGCTGCTGTCTCGCGAGGGACGGGAAGGCGTGAGCGATCTGGCCGCTCGCCTGGGTCTGAGCCCGCCAACTGTCCGTTCCCGCTTGAAAACCCTCGTTGAAGCCAATTTGCTCAAGATCGTCGGGGTTCTCAACGTGGCAGAACGCCCGGAGCTGATCGCCGCGATCATCGGCATCCATGCCAATGGTCACGGCCGTCTCGATGAGGTCGCTCAACGCATGGCCGAGCTGCCCTTTGTCACATCGGTCAGCATCGTGACGGGCCGGTACGACCTCATCGCCGAGGTGCTGTTCGAAGGTGACATGCAAGACCTCTACCGTGTCACCAGCACGCTGCTGCCGGGGCTTGCCGAACCCGGGGTGATCCAGGGAAGCGAAACCTTCGTGGTGATGAAATCTCACAACAAGTGGGTCAGTCTGCCGAAGGGTGTCTGGGACGAGGATGCTGGCGGGGCCCAGACCGCTTCCGGGTCGAGTGAGAGTCGGTCACAGCGGAAACCGGCCGGCGGGAGTCGGTCGGCCGACACCATCAAGGGAGCGAAGAGATGAGCAAGATCAGCGCCTTCATCGTGACAGCGGCCCTAGCAGGGCGTTGAAGAACTCAATCCCGTTCGCAGACGAAGCCCGAGTCGTCGGCCTGGTGGATGAAGACATGGCCGACGAGGCGACCGGCGGTTCCGAGCCTGACCCAGCCGCGACCGCAGACGTCGTCGCCATCATCTTCGCCTTGCCAGGAGAACTCGGCGCAGGCAGCGCCGTCCCGTGAGCCGTAGCGGACATCGAGGAAGCCCTTGACGGCGACGAAGGCGATCTCCCCGTCTGATGCACCCTGGAAGGTGAGATGGGCCTCTTCGGCGAGGTCGAGAACGTCATTGTCCCAGACATCCATCTCGACGATGCGCCAGCGGCCGGCGAAGGCCCTTGGCGAAGGCGGGGGCTTTCGCCATCAGCCGGGTTCCGCCAGGAGGCGCGGCAGGCAGACCAGGTTGTAGGCCGCGGCCGCAAAGGTGAAGGCCCACCCGACCCGATCGAGGCCACGCAGCATCGGCCGGCGCAGCCCCGCGACCGTCTTCATCCAGCCGAAGGCCTCCTCGATGCGCTTGCGCGCGCGCTGGCTCGCCGCATAGCCGAGATGGCGCGTCGTTCGCCCGTCGATGGCCGAGCGCCCGAAGCGACGCGTCGTGTTCTGGGCGACGTGGGGCCGCACGTTCATGCTGCGCAGCTCGTTCACGAAGTCGGCGGTGTCGTAGCCCTTGTCGGCGGCGAGCGTCACCGCGACGGGACGGTCAGCGCGAGCTTCGATCATGGCCAGCGCGGCCAGGCGCTCGGCATGGCCGCTGGCCTGCGTCAGGCAGGCGTTCACGAGCAGGCCAGAGCGGTTCTCCATCAGCGCGTGGCAGAGGAAGCAGAGCCGGGCCTCCATGCCCGGCCCCTTGCGATACAACTTCGCGTCCGGGTCGGTGGTGCTGGCGTGCGTGGCGTTGGAGCGCGTCTCGCCCCGGAAGTTGGCATCCGCGTTGCGCCCGCCCGCAGGCGGGTCTTGATCCTTTGGCCGGTCGACCGGCTTGAAGCTCTTCATCGAGGCCCAGGCCTGAACCAGCGTCCCGTCGACGCTGAAGTGTTCGGTGGACAAGAGCCGCTTCACCCGGGGCTGAGCCAGAATGGCGTTCAGGAGCCGACCCGCGACAGCGCCCTCCAGCAACCGGTCCCGGTTCTTCGAGAAGGTCGAATGATCCCAGGCCGGATCGTCGATCCCGAGCCCGACGAACCAGCGAAACAGCAGATCGAACTCCAGCCGCTCCATGAGCTGCCGCTCGGAGCGGATCGAATAGAACGCCTGCAGCAGCATGGCCCGCAGCAGCTTCTCGGGCGGGATCGAGGGCCGTCCCGTGCGGGAGTAGAGCGCCGCGAAATCGGCCTCCATGGCCGCGAGCGCCTCGTTGACCACCACCCGGATCGACCGCAGCGGATGGTCCTTCCGGACCCGCGCCTCCAGATCCACATAGCTGAACAGCGCGCCCGTTCTCTCGTCCGAACCCCGCAAATCACCCTCCAGGCCGATCCAGCCTGAATGAATCACGTCTCGGACCCGCTCGCGAGCGACTTCTTCAACAGCCTGCTAGCCCTCTTCGGGCAGGCCGCAAGCTCGGCGAAGGTTCAAGCGGGAACGCTGGACGAGATCCTCAAGCGCGGCGAACTTCGCGTGGCCGTGCAGACCCAGGGCCCTCCGTTCTCGTTCATGGACAAGAACGGCAACCGCACGGGCTCCGCCGTCGAGCTCGCGAAGCTGATGGCCGACAAGATCGGCGTCAAGGTCGTGTATCTCGACTTCGACTGGGATGGCTTGCTTCCGGCCCTGATGTCGGGAAAGGCCGACATCCTGGCCGCCGACATGACCCCGACGCTGGCGCGAGCGACCAAGGTCGCCTTCACCAAGCCGTTCATGTATGTGGGCGCGGTCGCCTTCGCGAAGAGTGGAGGCCCGATCAAATCGCTTGAAGACTGCAAGAAGCCCGGCGCCACCATCGCCGTCCTGCTGGGCTCATCCGGTGAAAAGCTCGCACCGTCTGTTTTTCCGCAGGGCAAGTTGAAGTCCTTCAAGGGCGGGGGCACGCTGCTGCTGGACGCCGTGGCGAACGGCCAGGTCGACTGTGGGCTGAATGACAACTCGGCCGTCAAGGCACAGGCCACCGCTTACGATCCGGGCACGATCACCATTTTCCCGGAACTACTTTCCAAAGAGCCGCTGGCCTACGCGGTGCGCTACGATTCGCTAGACCTGCTCACCTGGGCCAACCTGTTCATCGACACCACCACCCTGGATGGCAGCCTGCAGGCTAACCTCGACTACTGGGTCAACTCAGGAAAGTGGAAGGCCGATCACTGAGCTGTCTGGGCTCCGCGGGTCAGTCCCGCGGAGCCCTCGCCTACACCCCCCATTGACGCGGAGCACGATGCTAGGGTCCTTGAACACGCGCGTGATGCTGGAATACCTGCCCGCGATCTGGCAGGGCTTCTTGTCCACGCTGATGTTGTCGGCTGCGGGGTTCGCAGGCGCGCTGGCGCTGGGGATCGTCGCGTGCGCATTGAGCATCCAGCCTTTGCGGTGGCTGCGGCTGAGCGCTACCGCTTATGTGGACGCGATCCGCGCGACGCCGCTGCTTGCGCAACTCTACTTCCTTTACTTCGGCCTGCCCCGCCTGGGCGTCGTGCTCCCGGAGGCGCTGATCGGCGTCGTCGCCCTGTCGCTGAACTCGGGCGCGTACGTGGCCGAAATCATCCGGTCGGGAATCCTGGCGATCTCCAGAGGCCAGGTTGAGGCGGCAATCAGTTCTGGCATGACCTATCTGCAGCGGATGCGGCTGATCATCCTGCCCCAGGCGCTGCGCCCGACAATTTCGCCGCTGATCGGCCAAGCCATCGTGCTGGTCAAGGACAGCTCCCTCCTGTCGCTGATCTCGGTGGTGGAGCTGACGCGGGCCGGCCAGATGATCGCCATCGACCGCTTCATGCCGGTCGAGGGGCTCGTCGCCACCGCCCTGGCCTATCTGCTGCTCTACTACCTGCTCAAGCTTGTGGCTGGCGCCTGGTCGCACCAGAACCGCCTGCCGGGCCCGGCCTGAGGGCTCGTGAATGTTCTGGCTGCAGCTCAATCGTGTCGTCGGCTACTGGCCCGTGCTGCTGAAAGGCCTCGGCATGACGGTGGCCCTCTCGGTGCTCGCGCTGCTGATCGGGTCCGTCATCGGCTTCGCCCTTGGCATCCTGCGCGCCGGGCCGAACAGGACGCTGTCCCGTGCGGTCGGACTTTACGTCGACTTCTTCCGTGGCACGCCTTTCCTTCTGCAAGTGTTCATCGTGTTCTTCATCTTGCCGCAGGTCGGCATCGAGCTGTCCGCCTTCACAGCCGGGGTCGTCGCCCTGTCGAATGTCGCGGGCTGCTTCATCGGTGAGATCGTCGCCGCAGGCATTCAGTCAGTTCCCGCGGGCCAGAAGGAGGCCGCCGCTGCATCGGGCTTTACACGCGCGCAACAGATGAGGCTGATCGTACTGCCGCAGGCTGTGCGGGTGGTGACGCCTTCGCTGGTGGGACAGTTCGTGCTCCTGATCAAGGACAGCTCCGTCGTCTCCGCAATCGGGCTCCTCGACCTCACGCGCTCGGGCTGGATGATCGTGCAGAACGTTCCGAACGGCCTGCTGGTCTTCGGCATCGTCGGACTCGGCTACTTCGTCATCTGCTATCCGTTGATCTGGCTGTCGCGCCGCATGGAGCGGCGCGGCCAGGCGCCAGTCCTGTAACCGGGCAGCCGCATCGCCGCCGGCCAAGGAACACCCATGATCGAATTCACCGATGTCCACAAATGGTTCGGCTCGCTGCACGTGCTGAATGACATCAGCCTCACGGTGACGAAAGGCGAGGTCGTCGTGGTCTGCGGGCGATCCGGTTCGGGCAAGAGCACGTTGATTCGCTGCATCAACGGGCTGGAGCCCTTCCAGAAGGGAAGGCTGGTGGTCGACGGCTTCGATCTCGGCAGCTCCTCCGTGCGCTTGCGCGAGTTGCGGATGGAGGTGGGCTTCGTCTTCCAGAGCTTCAACTTGTACCCGCACAAGACGGCCCTCGAGAACGTGACGATCGCGCCCATCCATGTGCGCGGGTTGTCTAAAGCCGAGGCCGAGGTCCGTGGCCGCGCCCTGCTCGAAAAGGTCGGCTTGGGCGACCGGATGCAGAACTACCCTCACCAGCTCTCCGGCGGCCAGCAGCAGCGGGTGGCCATCGCCCGCTCCCTGTGCATGCAGCCGAAAATCATGCTTTTCGACGAGCCGACCTCCGCTCTCGACCCCGAGATGATCAACGAGGTGCTCGAGGTCATGGTCAGCCTCGCCCGCGAGGGGATGACGATGATGGTGGTCACCCACGAGATGGGGTTCGCCCGCAAGGTGGCCGACCGGGTGATCTTCATGGATCGGGGCGCCATCGTCGAGACGGCTGATCCCGAGACCTTCTTCACCGCCGCGAAAAGCGAACGCACGCGCGACTTCCTGAGCAAGGTGCTGCACCACTGACCGGCTCGGCGCGCGCCGAACCGGTCTTGCGGAATCGGCCACGGCGCGTTCGGCGATCCGGCCGCCGCCATGTCCGCTCGGCCACGGCTCCCTGGCGCTCGGTCGCCCGGTCACGATTTCGGTCCGAACGTCCCGCCTCCCGCCATCGCGCCCCAATTGGTCGGCAGCAGGTCCAATGTCTCCTATCCCGCCCCGCAGCTTCCGCACGGTCCTGAGATGACAGGCTTCCCCGTAACGCTTGCAACGCCTCCCGCCTTTACCGGCCCGCTGCCGGAGGCGGTCGACGTCGCGGTCATCGGCGGCGGCATCATCGGCCTGATGGCGGCCTGGTCGGTCGCGTCCGAGGGCAAGCGCGTTCTGCTGTGCGAAAAGGGGCGTCTCGCAGGCGAGCAGTCGAGCCGGAACTGGGGGTGGATCCGCCAGCAGGGGCGCGACGTTGCGGAGCTGCCGGTCATGATGGAGGCGATCCGCCTATGGGCCGACCTGCCGAGAGCTCTGCGCGACGCCATCGGCTTCCGCCAGCGGGGAATCACCTATTTCGCCCGCACCGAAACGCGCATGGACGCCTTCGCCCGCTGGCTCGACCTCGCCCGCCCCTATGGCGTCGACAGCCGCCTGTTGTCGCGCCGCGAGACTGAGGCGATGCTGCCAAACGCCGCCGGGTGGACCGGAGCCCTGCACACGCCGTCTGACGCCATGGCGGAGCCCTTTGTCACGGTGCCTGTTCTCGCCCGCGCGGCGGCGGAGGCAGGCGTTGTCATTCGCGAGGGCTGCGCCGTGCGCGGGCTCGAGACCTCCTCCGGCCGTCTCTCGGCCATCGTCACCGAAGCCGGGACGGTGCGCTGCACACAAGCCATTCTCGCCGGAGGCGCGTGGTCGGCGCTGTTCCTGCGCTCGGTCGGCGTCGCCCTGCCCCAGCTTTCCGTTCTCTCCAGCGTGTCGGCCACCGCCCGGCTGCCCGCATTTTTCCAGGGCGCCGCGTGTGACGACCGTTTCGCTTTCCGACGCCGCGCCGACGGCAGCTATCTTCTCACCCCGTGGTCCTTCCATGAATTCTACATAGGCCCGGACGCCTTCCGCAACCTGCGCGCGTTCCTGCCGCAGATCCGCGCCGACCTGTCGAGCACGCGCTTTCATCCTGCCGCGCCCAGGGGCTACCCGGACGCCTGGAGCACGCCGCGGCGCTGGAACACGACGGACGAAAGCCCGTTCGAACGGTGCCGCATCCTGAACCCGCGCCCGAATGGGCCCGAGATCGCGCGCCTGCAAAACCACTTCGCCGCCGCCTTCCCGGCGATCGGCGTGCCGGAAATCACCGCAACCTGGGCTGGCATGATCGACGTGCTGCCCGATGCCCTGCCGGTGATCGATCACGCCCCCCTGCCCGGCCTGATCCTCGCCACAGGCATGAGTGGACACGGCTTCGGCATAGCCCCGGGCATAGCCAAAGTGGTGGCCGACCTCGCCGCTGGCCGGAGGCCGCGCCTGGACGCGGCCGCATTCCGCTACGGGCGTTTCGGCAACGGGACGAGCCTGGCGAAGAGCTCCGCCTTATGAGCGCGCACTCCCGCGCCCCAGCCCCCGGCTGGACGTCGTCGAGGATCGCACCTGAGCTGGCGGTGACCACTGGCCCGTGATGGGCTGCTCTGCCGAGGCCGCCGCCGCTTCGCTGCGCCGCTTATGCGCCTGAGCCGCCGCGCTCGACGCGGCTTCACTTGACGAGCTCGACGCGCCGGTTCTTCGCCCGGCCCTCCTAGGTCTGATTGTCCGCGAGCGGCGCCTTGTCGCCTAGGCCGACCGCCGTGAGGCGCCCCTGTTTGATGCCGTGTTTCATCAACCAGCTGACCACCGCGGCGGCCCGCAGCTGGGACAACTTCTGGTTGGCGGCAGGCTGACCGATGTTGTCGGTGTGTCCCTCGACCCGCAGCTTCAAGTCTTCATGGGTTTTGAGCAGGCGCTCGATCTCCGCGAGAACAGATTCGGAGTCGGCCCGGATGCCCGCCCTGGCCGTATCGAAATTGATCCCGTAGACGACGACCCGGCCGCTTGACCCCAGCTGGTCGAAAAAGCTGTCCGCGTCGGCGTTGAGCTTCTGCTCCATCACTCCGGGCTCGGCGATCACCACGTGGGACTCCACCCACGACCCCTGATCTGATGCGCCGACGTTGACGTAGACGGCAGGCTTGCCGTACCGGTCGAGCCGGAAGGCTCCGAAGGTGTCGCCGTTGATCAGCGCATGCGTCGGAAGCTTGGCACGGCGCCCGCTGACAAGCTTGAGGAAGCCGACTTTGGCCAGCGCGTTCTCGTATTGGCGCAAGATCTCGAGGGCGGACGTGCCCGGCTTGTGCTCGTATGTGAATTTCGTGATGCGCCCCTCGACGTCCTCGGTCGTGGCCTCCTGCTCGTCCCCCTCCCCTTTCGCTGTCGAACGCCTTCTGATCGTATTCGTCCACCCGCGCATCCGGGTAGAACCTGACGATCGGATGCTCCTTGGCGCCCTCGACATTCGGGTCTTTCCAGTCGGCCAATACGGGCGAGCTCAAGCTGATGGTCAAAATCGCTGCCACGACATGGCGTCTCATATGCCCGCTCCCCGTCCACTGGAATTTCCGAGTGAATCTGCTCACCCTGGCTTCTCACCATCCAAGGCTGGTCACAACGATTTGTGCGCGCGCCCATAGACAGATTGGCGCCTTCGGCAACGCCGATCGGGATCCCGCTGGCGAGTCTGACCCAGCCTCAGCCACCCGTTCGCGGTTGGGGCCGCCCAAGCGGCGTCGCGCAGATGGGCAGCACCAAAGCATCCCGGCCGCCCAAGACGGAAACAACCGTCCCCGGCGCCTTCGCCGCTGCATTCCGGTCTTCAGCGGATCGAGGGGGCGTATTGAATGCCGCCCTGGCTCCAGAGGCGGTTCAGACTGCGGGGCAGCCCGACGGGACTCCCCGCCCCGAGGTTGCGGTCGAAGGACTCGCCGTAGTTGCCGACATGTCGGACGATGCGCGCCACCCAGTCCTTGCTGAGCCCAATCGTCTCGCCCAGGTTGCCCTCAGCCCCGAGCAGGCGACGGATCTCGGGGTTTTCGGACCTCAGCATGGCATCGAGGTTGGCCTGGGTGACCCCAAGCTCTTCCGCGTCGAGCCAGGCGAACAAGGTCCACCGCACGAGGGTCAGCCAGGTCTCGTCGCCCTTGCGCACCCAGGGCCCGAGCGGCTCCTTGGAGATCGCCTCGGGCAGGATGACGTGGTCGCCGGGCTGCGCCATCTTGAGCCGCAGGGCGGCGAGCTGAGACATGTCCGTGGAGAGCGCGTCGCATCGCCCGGTCTCATAAGCCTGGGTCACGTCGTCGATCGCCTGGAAGGTGACCGGCTTGAAGTGCAGGTTGTTGGTGCGCGCGTAGTCGCCCAGGTTGAGCTCGTTGGTCGTCCCCTGGGCGACGCAGACCGAGGCGCCGTCCAGCTCCTTGACGCTGCCTACCTTGGTCGACTTGCGCACGAGGAAACCCTGGCCGTCGTAGTAGTTCACGGCGGCGAAGATGACACCCTGCCCCGAGTCCCGCGCCAGGGTCCAGGTGGTGGTGCGCGGCAGCACGTCCACCTCGCCGCTCTGGAGCGCGATCAGGCGGTCCTTGCTGGACAGGGAGACGTAACGGACCTTGTCCGGGTCGTTGAAAATCGCCGCCGACAGGGCGCGGCAGAAATCCGTGTCGAAGCCTTTCCATTTGCCGGTCGCGTCCGGGAGGGAGAAGCCGGGGACGCCCTGGCTGGTCCCGCATGCCAGCTCGCCGCGGGCCTTCACCTTCTCCAGCGTGGTCTGGGCTTCAGCCTGCGCCACCGCCCCGATCAGGCACCATGCGGCCAGCGCCGCGCCCATGAGCCTCTTCATTCGCTCCTCCCCTTCTTTTTGCGTGTCTTGACGGCGGCCTCGGCCGCCGGCCCGCTCGAAAGCACGGCGATCAGTCCCGCGGCCGCGTCGGCGATGTGGGCGTCGAGGGCGCGGCACGCGCCCTCGACGTCGCGCTCCCGGCAGAGCCTCAAAAGCGACCGGTGCTCCCGCTGCATGCGATCCCGGTGGCCCATGACCCGGGCCGGCACGGGCAGATGCCGATAGGCGTTGAGGTACATCTTGCGCGCGATGGAGACCGCCTGCGGCCGGGCCGCCGGGCGGTAAAGCGCGACGTGGAAGGCCCAGTTCAGGTCCGACCACTGCTCTGGCGCGGCGGCGTCGAGCTCGGCCAGGATCGCCTCGGCGCGGAGGAAATCGTCCGCAGCGAGGTTCGGAATCGAGAGCCGCAGCAGCCAGGCCTCCAGCTGGGCGCGAATTTCGTAAGCCTCGCGCAGCTCGTCGAGCGACAGGCGGGTGACGACCGCGCCCTTGTGGGACACGATCCGGACCAGGCCCTCGGCCTCAAGCTGGTTCAGAGCCTCGCGCACCGGGACGCGGCTGACCCCGAGCTCCTCGGCGATTCTCTCCTGGCGCAGCTGCTCCCCTCCCGGGATGTCGCCCGACAGGATTTGTTCGCGCAGCGCCTCCAGGACCTGCGCGGCCGCCGTACTCCGCTCCAGCTTCGAAAAGGCCATGAGGCCCCCCGATTTGCGTTCCCGATTGGATCCAATATACGATCGACGTCCAATGCGGAAGGGGCGTCGATGATCCTGGTCACCAACAACGAAGGCACAAAGGGCGCACCCATCACGGCGCAGCTGCTCGCCCGCGGGACCTCGGCGCTGGACGCCGTCGAGGCGGGCGTGCGCGGGGTCGAGAGCGACCCCGGCGTGCGCACCGTCGGCAAGGGCGGATGGCCGAACCTGATCGGCGAAATCGAGCTCGACGCCGCGATCATGGACGGGGACACCTTGCGCACCGGCTCCGTGGGGGCCCTCAAGGGATTCGCCCATCCCATCAGCGTCGCCCGGGCCGTCCTCGAGCGGCTTCCCCACGAGATGCTGGTGGGCGAAGGGGCGGCGCGCTTCGCCGCCGAGATCGGGGCGGAGCAGGACGACAACCTGCTCCCCGACACCATGGATCCGTGGAAGGCCTGGTTCTCGCGGGAGTTGTCGCCAGAGGAGCAAGACGCCTTCCCGGGCATCGCCCTGGCCGAACACTGCCGCGCGGCGATCGATCCGGAGAAGCCGATGGGAACCACCGTGTTCCTGGCGCTCGACGGGCGCGGCTCGATCGCCGGCGGCGTCTCCACGGCCGGTTGGGCCTTCAAGTACCCGGGACGGCTTGGGGACAGCCCCGTCATCGGGGCCGGGATGTACGCCGACTCCGCATACGGCGCGGCCGCCTGCACCGGCGCGGGCGAGATGGCCATCCGCACCTCCGCGGCCCGCTCCGCCGTGCTTTACATGAAGATGGGCATGACCATCCGCGAGGCCCTGGACGAGGTCGTCCGGGACCTTGCGAGACTGAAAGGCGGCCTGGTGGACCGGATCACGCTGCACGCGGTCTCCCGCACCGGCGAGCACCGGGTCCTCGCGGTGAACGCGCCGAAGCCGTGGTTCTACTGGCTGTGGGACGGCGAAGGCGCCCCACGCTGGACCGAAGCGGAGCGCGCGGCCAGCCGTTGACGTGCGCCATCGCGGCAGCAGGAAACAAGCTGGTTAGAGGGCGTTGGTCGCTCGTCATGTCGATGGCGACAGAGAGCCCCATCGCCCGCCGTCGGCACCGCCCTTGGGTTCAACGGCTCCGCACTAGCGGCCCTAGGCCGAGAACCACTGGTTTGGCGTGGCTTCAGCCACGTCCAGCGCCCGGCTGAGATGAGACCGGACCAGTTCTTGCGCGCGTTGGCCGTCGCCGTCGAGGATCGCGCGAGCGATCAGACGATGCTCGGCGACCGAGGCTGCGATATTCTCGGGCTTCAGCGTGCCGACGATCTGATACATCAAAGCCGGAAGCCGAAGCTGGCGCGTCAGCTTCATCAGCTGCTCGTTGCCGCTGGCCTGGGTGATGGCGTCGTGGAAGCGATGGTTCTCGTTGATGTAATCCGGACCGGCGAGCCTAGGCGTCTGGTCCCAGATCGGACCGATCTCGCGCTCGAACCGCTCCCTCACCTCGGCCTCGCCGACCGCTTGGGCGGCGAGTTGCGCCGCCAGCGCTTCTAACCCCACGCGGATCTGGAAGAGCTCCCTCATCTCGCGCAGAGTCAGGCGCCGGACGAGCGCTCCCCGGTTGGGAACCATCTCGACCAGGCCTTCGGCTGAGAGACGTCGCAAGGCCTCGCGAAGCGGGCCGCGGCTGACGCGCAGGTCGCGCGTGAGATCGGCTTCGATGAGGCGCTGGCCGGGCGCGTAGCGTCCCTGCATCACCCCGGCGCGCAGGTGATCGAGCACGTAGTCGACCGTGCCGCCCCGATGACGACCTTCGTCCACGCCTTCAGAGCAAGGCCTGCTGTTTGCGGTCCCGACCATGGCTGGCTCGGTATCAGGTGGACAGCCCGTTGACAACGGATCGCCCGGCAATATTGTCATACAAAAATCGGAAACAAAACGCTGCGCTGCAGCGGGAGGAAAGGCCGGCATGCGCTCCGCGCCGCTTCGAGGCGGCTCGATGCATGACCCGGGCGGACAGGAGCGCTCATGTTGATCGGCAAATCGGCGCCCGCGGTGAGCGGGATGTGCACATCCACGCCGGATCGGATCGAGATCCGGGGGCTCGATCTCGCCGGGGATCTCATGGGGCGCTTCGGGTTCACCGAGTTCTTCTATTTCCTGGTGACAGGCGAGAGGCCGTCCGAGCAGCAGCGCTTCTTCCTGGACCTGCTGCTCATCTCCATCGCGGAGCACGGGCTCACCCCGACCGCGCAGGCGGCCCGTATGACGCTCGCGGCGGCGCCCGACAGCCTGCAAAGCGCGGTCGCGGCCGGCATCCTGGGTTGCGGCACCGTCGTCCTGGGCAGCTCAGAGCTGTGCGCGCAAATTCTGTCGGACGCCGCCGCCAGGGTTGACGGCGGCGCGAGCCCGGCCGAAGCGACCCTGCAGATCGCAACCGAGATCCGGAGCCGCAGGGGCAAGGTCCCCGGCTTCGGTCACCCGATCCACCATCCTGTGGACCCGCGGACCGAACGGATCCTCGCCCTGGCCGACGAGCGCGGAGTCTCCGGCCGCTACGTGGAGCTCCTGAAGGCGTTCCGCGGCGCTGTGGCCCAGGTCTGGGGCAAGCCCATGCCCCTCAACGTCTCCGGGCCGATCGCAGCTGTTCTCATGGATCTGGGCTTCCCGGCGACGATGACCAAGGCCATTCCGATTCTGGCGCGAACGGCGGGCCTGCTCGGCCACCTGGCCGAGGAGCAGCGCCGCCCCATCGGCTTCCTCCTGGCTCACCATGCCGAAGAAGCCGTCGCGTACGACCCGACGAACTGAGGACGCGCCCATGTTGCAGGAACCCGCGATCGAGACCCTGCCCTGGGCGGAGCAGAAAGCCCAGGACGACGCCCTGTACCGCGAGCAGGTGCGCTATCTTTTCGAGCGGTCCCGCTTCTTCACGGACAAACTCAACGGCTCCGGGTTCCGCACGCCTGAATCCGTGGGCGGGCTCGACGACATCGCCGACCTGCCGCTGACGGAGAAGGACGAGCTGCGGGCCAGCCGCTCCGAGGCCGACCCGATCGGAACTCACCTGGCCGCTCCCATGGAGGAGATCGTCCGCATCTTCTCCACGAGCGGCACGACCGGGATCCCCAGCTACATCCCGCTCACGGCCGGCGACCTGGACAACTGGGTGCGAACCTCCGCGCGCAGCTACGGCGCTTCCGGCCTCTCTCGCGGCCAGCGGATCATCTCCACCTACAACGCGGGGCCCTTCGTTGCGGGCGCGGCGCTCGACGCGTTCCCGCGGCTCGGGCTCTGCCACATCCCGGTCGGCACGGGCAACACCGAGCGCCTGCTCGCGGCGGTGAAGCTGCTGAAACCACAGGTCCTGGCCTGCACCCCTTCCTACGCGCTGCACCTGGCCGAGATCGGCGCGGAGCGGGGGCTGGACCTGCCGGGCGGCAGCATCGAGCGCATCATGGTGGCCGGAGAACCCGGTGGCGGCGAGCCGGCCATGCGGGCCAAGCTGGAGGCGGCATGGGGCGCCAAGGTCACGGAAGCCATGGGCATCGGCGACATCTCGGTTTCGCTCTGGGGCGAGTGCGAGGAGCAGCACGGGATGCACTTCTCCGGGCGCGGCTTCGTCCACTTCGAACTGATCGAGCCGGAAACCGGGAAGTCCGTGCCCATCGAGGATGGGGCTCGCGGGGAACTCGTCTACACGCACCTGAAGCACCGCGGAGCGCCGCAACTGCGGTTCCGCAGCCGCGACCACGTCGTCGTCCACACCGGCCCGTGCGCATGCGGGCGCACCTCGCCACGCGTGCGCTGCATCGGCCGCACCGACGACATGCTGATCGTGCGCGGCGTGAACGTGTTCCCCTCCGCCATCCGCGAAGTGGTCAACCGCTACGCCCCCGCGGTCACCGGCGTGATCTCGGTCCGCCCCGCAGCCAAGGGCGTGAAGCAGGCACCGCCGCTCAAGGTGCTGGTGGAACTGCGTGAAGGCGAGGAGGCCTCGGACGCGCTGAGCGAACGCATCGAACACGACATCCGCGCCACCCTTGTGGTGACCACGCGGGTGACGCTGACCCCCGTCGGCTCGCTGCCCCGAAGCGAGTACAAGTCGAGGCTCCTCGACTTCTCCGAGGCCGCCGAGGAGCGGGTCGATGACTGACCGAATGGAATCATCGCGGGGCGCCGCGTCATGACCACGGCCGTCATCCAGGCAGTTCTGCTCGCGCTCTCGATGGCGGCCCTCTACGCAGCGGTGGCCGCGGGCCTGACGTTGACCGTCGGCGTCACGCGCATCATCAACTTCGCCCATGGCGAGTTCGTCATGCTCGGCGCGTTTCTGACGTACTGGCTCTACACGCGCTTCGGCCTGTCGCCCTGGTTCGGCATGGCGGCGTCCGGCGTCGCGCTCGCGATCCTCTCCGCGGCCGTATATCGCGGGTTTCTCGCGAGGGTCCTCAAGCAGGACGAACACAACCAGCTCCTGGCGACGCTTGGCCTCTCCATCCTCATCCTGAACCTCGCGATCATCGCGTGGTCGCCCGACCCGCGCGTCATGCAGGCGCCGCCCCTGTTGCCGACCCTCAACCTCGGCGGCGTGACCGTCCCGGGCAACAACATCGCCGTCGCGCTCGTCGGGCTCATCCTGTTCGTGGCGATGTATGCGATCCGCAATTACACGCGCTACGGAACGCAGATGCGCTTTGCGAGCGACGACCCCACCCTTGCAGCGCACGCCGGCATCAACGTCGACCGCGTCTTCGAGCTGTCCTTCGTCATCGGAGGCGCCGCCGCGGGCGTTTCGGGCGGACTGGTCGCGCTGGTGCTTTACGTCCAGCCCACGATCGGCGTCGACCTCGTCATCCGCGCCTTCGCCATCATCGCGCTCGGAGGTCTCGGAAACATTCCCGGCGCCCTGATTGGCAGCGCCATCCTGGCCTTGACCGAGGGACTGACCAGCACCTTCGTGCCGCAGGGCGGCAGCTGGGGATTCGGCATCGCCTTCGTCATCCTGCTGCTCGTGCTGGTGGTTCGTCCCAGCGGCCTTTTCGGCAAGCAGGCGCATCCATGAATCGCTCGCTGCTCACCCGCCTGGGCCTCTACGCCGCGATCGCGGCCCCGTCGATGCTCCTGGTCGCGACCGACCAGCCCTTCCTGATCCAGGTGGCGATCGGAACGCTCATCTCGGCCATCCTGGCGCTCGCGTGGGACATCCTGTCCCGCACCGGCCAGGTCTCCCTCGGCCACGCCGCCTTCTTCGGAATCGGGGGCTACGGGTCGGCGCTGCTGACGCCGGTTCTCGGCCCCGTCCTAGGATGGGCCGCGGGCATCCTGCTGTGCGGCCTGGTGGCGGTCCTGCTGGGGGCCGTCACGCTGCGCCTGCGCCGGCTCTATTTCACGATCGCGACCCTGTCGTTCAGCCTCTCCATCCAGGTGCTCATCCTGGTCACCCCGGGCCTCACCGGCGGGTCGACCGGGATCATGCCGCCGGTGATCGCCGGAGGGTCCCCTCCCCTCCAGCTTCTGTTCGTCACCGGCTGCCTTGTGGTGGCCGCCGGCGTCAGCGACGTCTTCCTGGGCCGGCGCTTCCGGCCTGCGTTCTTCATGATCCGCAACAACCCCGAGCTCGCGGCCGCCTCCGGCGTCCCGGTGACCCGCCTCAAGATCCTGGCCTTCGCCGTGTCCGGCATGGTCGCCGGCCTGGCGGGCTCCTGCTACTGCGGGCTCTACGGCTACGTCATCCCGGACGACGTTTTCACGACGAATTGGAACGTTCTCCCGCTTGCAGTCACGGTCCTGGGCGGCATGGACACCACGCTCGGTCCCATTGTCGGCGCGGTCGTGCTTCGCCTGCTGGAGGAGCTCGCGCGCCAGGCGGTGGGCGGCGTCGGATACCAGGTGGTCTACGGGGCCGTGATCATCCTGTTCATCGTCGGGTTGCCGGAGGGTCTGGCGGGCCTCGGCCGTGTTGTCCTGCGCCGGTTTAGGCCGCCGGGCGAAGGCACCCGCATCAAGGCGAGGCTGGCGTCATGACCGGCGTGCGCGTCCGAGGCTGCACCGTCGCATTCGGCGGCCTGCGCGCCATCGACGACCTCACCCTGGACATTCCCGCGAACGCCGTCACGGCGCTGATCGGGCCGAACGGCTCGGGCAAGAGCACCTTCGTCAACATGGTCTCAGGCCAGATTCCGCCGCGTGGCGGCCAGGTGCTGCTGGACACGGATGCTGTGACCGGGCTCCGGCCCGACCGGATCGTCCACAAGGGTCTCGCCCGGACGTATCAGGTGCCGCGCGTGCCCAAGGAGCTCACCATCGATGAGGTGATCTCGGTGCCGCTGCTCTACGCCCGCTCCGACCGCCCCCTGCCCGGGGGCGCCCGCAGCGCCGCCGATCTCGCGCGCTACTGCGGGCTGCGGCCGGAGGTCACCACCCGGTGCGGGCGCCTGTCGGTCTCCGACCTGCGCCGCCTGGAGATCGCCCGCGCCCTGGCCTGCCGTCCCAGGGTCCTCCTCCTGGACGAGTCCATGGCTGGTCTCAGCCTTGAAGATACGGACCAGGTGATCGGGCTCGTCCGGGACATCCACGCCAGCGGCGTCACCGTGGTGGTGATCGAGCACGTCATGAGGATCATCGCCCGGCTGTGCAGCCATGCGATCGTGCTGAACCAGGGCAGGCTCCTGGCCGAAGGCCCCCCGCCCCAGGTTCTCACAATGGCCAGCGTGCGCGAGGCCTATCTCGGGAAGGGGTTCACGCTGTGAACAGGTTCGAGGCCAGCCTGGAGCGGGCGGGTTACGGCGAGCTCGTCGTCATACCCCAGCTCGCGATCCAGGTGTCCGGCGGAGAGATGCTCGTGCTCCTCGGGCCCAACGGGGCTGGCAAGACCACGGCCCTGAAGGCGCTGGTCGGCGACGTGGACGTCGGCCGGCGCGCGCTGCGGCTCGACGGCGCGGACCTGTCCGGGACCCCAGGCTGGCGTCTGGCCCATGCCGGGATCGCCTTTGTGCCGGATGGGGCGCGCTGCTTTGGAACCGCCACCGTGCACGAGAACCTGCGCGGCGCGTTCGAGGCCACCCACCGCCACGCCGACGCGGCCTCCCGGAGGCGGCTCTTCGATCGCGCCTTCGACCTCTTCCCCATCCTGCGCCAGCGCCTGGACCAGTTGGCCGGATCCATGAGCGGCGGCCAGCGCCAGATGCTGGCGATCGCCCGGGCGCTCATGATCCAGCCGAAGGTCCTGATCCTGGACGAGCCTACCGCCGGGCTCGCCCCGAAGCTGGTCGAGGAGTTGTTCGAGGCTCTTGGGCGCATCAAAACGACAAGCGGCTGCGCCATCGTGATGGCCGAGCAGAACTTCGCGGCGGCGGTGAGCGTCGCCGACCACTGCCTCGTCTTGGACGAGGGCCGCCCGGCCCTGGCGGGCACGGTCGAGCAGGTGCGAAGCAACGAGAAGCTGAGGGTCGCCTATCTGGGACTGTGAGGCGGCGAAGCCGCACCGGAATGCGCAGAGGTCCGCCGCGAAGACGGACCCGTGGGGAGGGAGGAAGACCATGTTCGCAAAGCTCGGCCGCCTGTTGGCCACCGCCGCCGTCGTCGCCGGAGCCGCGCTGGCTCCTGCGGCCGCGCAGCAGCAACAACCCATCAAGATCGGGGTTCCGCTGCCGCTCACCGGGCCGCTCGCGGGCGGCGGCAACCAGATCCTCTGGGGGATCCAGTACGCCGCAGACGAGGTGAACGAGGCCGGCGGCCTGTTCGGCCGCAAGATCGAGCTCATCGTCGAGGACACCAAGGGGGAACCCAACACGTCGGCTGGCGTGGCGGCCAAGCTGACGGCTCAGGACAAGGTCGACGCGGTGGTCGGCGGCTTCGGCAGCACCGCCGATTTCGCCCTGTTGAGCGCCCTCCAGCGCTCCGAGCCGATTTTCGTGCACCCGGGCTCCTCGTCCGTGCGGCTGGAGGAGACCTTCGGCAAGAACGACTGGTACTACCACGTCTACATCTGGGACTATCACCGCCAGAAGGCCGCGGTGAACTTCTTCAAGAGCATCCCCGGCGTGAAGACGCTCGCCATCGCCTTCGAAGACAAGCTCTACGGAACGGACGGGGCGAAGTTCACAGAGCAGTACGCGAAGGAAGCCGGTCTGGACGTGGTCATGAAGGAGCCGTTCCGCGCCGGAACGCCTGATTTCTCGCCCATCCTCAACCGCGCCAAGGGCCTCAACCCGGACGTGCTGTTCGTGATCGGCTATTCGGGCGACAACATCCAGGTCGCCCGCCAGGCCGCCCAGCTCGGGATCAAGCCGAAGCTGCTGGTCACCCAGGGCGCGGGCGAGAAGCGCTCCGACTTCGGGCCGGCCGGGGACAACGTCGTAGTGATCGACCTCTGGTCGGCCAAGCAGACGACCCCGGGGCTGGCCGAGTGGGTCAAGAAGGCGGAGGCGAAGCGCGGCGCGGAGGTCGTGTCGAGCGCCGTGCAGGGCTACGTCGCGATGCAGACCCTGACCGACGCCGCCAAGGCCGCCGGCTCCTGGGACCGCACCAAGATCCTGGCGAACCTGGGATCCATGACCTTCGACACGCCGTACGGCAAGGTCGCCTACACGCCCTCGGAGATGGGCGGCAAGCACCAGCTCATCACCGAGAAGAGCATGATCGCGGTCCAGTACAAACCGGACGGCGGACAGGAGGTGGTGTGGCCGGCCGAGAAGGCCGCGGCCAAGATCACCTATCCGGCCCAATAGGCCGCCGAGCCACCGGACGGCGGCGCCGCCGCCGTCCGCCAGTCGCCTCCAGAGGATCGAAGCCCATGCCCGCCAGCCTTTCCGAACGCCTGGCCCAGCCCGGCCTGATCGTCGCGCCCGGCGTCTACGACATGGTCTCGGCCAAGATCGCGGACCGCGCCGGCTTCGACGCCCTGTACATGACCGGTTTCGGCGTGGTCGCCTCCCATCTCGGCTACCCGGACGCCGGGCTCGCCACCTACTCGGACATGGTCGGGCGGGTCCGGCAGATCGCGGAGGGCGTGGCGACGCCGCTGATCGCGGACGGCGACACGGGCTATGGCGGGCTCCTGAACGTGGACCACACGGTTCGCGGCTACGAGGCCGCGGGGGCTCAGGCCATCCAGCTCGAAGATCAGGAGTTCCCGAAGAAGTGCGGCCACACCCCGAGCCGGCGCGTGATCCCCCTGGACGAGGCCGCGCACAAGATCCGGGTCGCCGCCGCGGCGCGGTCGTCGAAGGCGTTCAAGATCATCGCGCGCACCGACGCCCGCACGGCTCACGGCCTCGACGAGGCTCTGCGCCGCGGCGAGGCCTTCCTCAAGGCCGGGGCGGACATCCTGTTCATCGAATCGCCCGAGACGGAAGAGGAGATGCGCCGCATCGGGTCCACCTTCGACGCGCCGCTGCTGGCCAACATGGTCGAAGGCGGCCGGACGCCGATCCTGTCCCGAAGCGAACTCGAGTCGCTCGGATACAAGATCGCGATCTATCCGGTGGCGGGCCTGCTCGCGGCGACGGCCGCCCTGTCCTCTCTCTACGGCCATCTCAGGTCCACCGGATCGAGCGCGGCGTGGAGCGGAGAACTCGCGGCCTTCTCCGACTTCGTCCGCATGATCGGGTTTGAGCGCGTCTGGGACTTCGAGAAGCGCAACGCCGTCTAGCGCGAGCGGAAGGCTCGGGGTGCCGACGGCGCTGGCCGGGCCGGGCCCGCGAGGCGACCCTCCCTGCCCACGGGACGGCGGCGGAGTTCGGCTGCGATCAGACCGGTCGCGCGGCTTCCGGCGCCGGGGCGTCAGACGGCCAGGAATCCCCCGTCGACCGGCAAGGTGTGCCCCGTGATCATGGACGCGCCCGGGCCGGCGAGGAACAGGATCGCGGAGGCCACTTCGGCCGGCTCCGCGATGCGACCCAGCGGCGTCATCGCCTCGATCCGGCCAAGCAGTTCGGGGTCCTCCAGGATGGGCCGGATGAAGGGCGTGCGCACATAGGTCGGGGCCACGGCGTTCACCCTGATGCCGGACGAGGCCCATTCCACGGCGAGGGCGCGGGTCATGTTCACCACCGCGCCCTTGCTCGCCTGGTACGAGATGTTGGGGTAGAGGCCGCCGCCCGAGAACCCCATGATGGAGGAGACGTTCACGATCGCTCCGCCGCGGGCCGCCGCCATGCGCCGCGCCGCGATGCGGCAGGCGAGGAAGGTCCCGGTCATGTTCACGGCCAGCACCCTGTCCCAGTCGGCGACCGCGAGCTCGACCGCAGGCCGCCGAATCGCGAGCCCTGCGCTGTTGACCAGGATGTCGGGCGCGCCCAGCCGTTCGGCGATGTCCGCGAACGCCGCTTCGAGTTCGGCTTCGCTGGTCACGTCGGCCTGAAAGGCCAGGGCGCCGCGCGCGCCCAACGCGGCGACGCTGTCCTGCTGGATGGCGTTCCGGTCCAGCAGGGCGACGACCGCGCCGGCGGCGGCCAGGGCCTCGGCGGCGGCGCGGCCTATGCCGCTGGCCGCCCCTGTCACAACAGCCACCCTGCCGTCGAGGTCTCCGGAACTCATGACTGCTCCTCCTGCAATCGCGCTACTCGAGGTCCAGAGCTTCAAGCCGGCCCCCGAGCCGGGATGAGGGAGCAGAAATCCATTTGGCCGTCGAGCCCTTTCACGAACATCGACAGGGTGAGCTGGTGAACCAGGGCCGCGCAGGACACCATTTTCACGAAGAGCAGAAGCATTGGGTGAGCACATTCGCGCGCGCCGACTTCGAGGTGCTCCAAGTGAGCAACGAGACCGTGATTCTGCGGATACCCGAACGGTCGCCCCGCCCGCCCGCGATTGCAATGGAGCGCATCGACCCGAGCGCTCGCCCTCTGATCGAGCTAGGAGCGATCTTGTCCACGATCATCGGGCTGTCGGTCAGACCCGCGTTCAAGGACATCCTTTAAGCCTCTCAGGCGGACGTCCAGCCGCCCCGGCGCTCCCCACGCGCGCAGGCAGGCTTGCGGCGGTCGGCAGCGTGGCGGAGCGATCTTGCTCGGGGTTCCGGCCGGACGGCACATCCGCTGCGTCAGTCGTCTCGGGTCTGCGCCGGGGAACTGGAAGCTTCCTCCTCCCAGGCCGGACCGGAGTGCAGCAGAAGAATGGACCACCCGTTCGCGTCCTCGAGCTCGACGCCAACCGGAGACCGGAGGTCGGCCTTGAGATCGTCGAAATGCTGACGGGCGTGCAGGATCGCCTCCCGTTCGCTGGCGGCCTCGAAGCCGTGAGGATCCAGCACGCAATGCCGGGCGATGTTCATGTGCAGATGGTAGCGCTTCACCGCCGCCCTCCCTTGGGCCGAGGGGCAGAACACGGTCGGCCGCCAGCGCGTTGGCGCTGACGGCCGCTGTGGACGCGCCGAGCTGTTGACCTCGCCCGCGCATCTGCCCCGAACCTGAGGAATCTATGCTCTTTCTGACGCCGGCGAGCCAGTTGGGGCGAACCCTGTCGGTAGAAACCGAAACTGGGGCGACGCTTCTACCTGGCGAGCGGGTTAGGGGTGGCGCCCCGTCAGGATGCGGTGGCGCAACTTGCGCCACCTGACCCGTAGCCGAAAGAAGAAGGCCTTCCATGCGGGTAGCATCGTCATGGCTGCCCGTCGCGATTTGTTGATCCACAGCTTTATTAAGCCTCGAATCTCGCTGTTGTTCCTATCGCGGAACTAAGCCGTAAGTAGTGCGCCGGGTGAACAGACGGACAATCCCTACCGATCTGCGCCCCTCATCGCCATCCAGGGCCGTCTGCCTTTTGGAGTGGCCCCTCTTTCTCCCTGCTTCTCCGGCCGATGTCAGTAATGGTCACCTGTCCGGCATTCGCCCCTCCCATGTCGGAGATGAGCCGGGCTGCTCTTCGTGAGCCTCACTTCTGTGATAGCCTTTATCATGGCCGTGTGGCGGTGCTGCGATGGTGACGATCCGACCCGCGAAGCTCGACGATCTCGAAGCCGCCGACGCGCTCGTCGTCGCGATCATCAACGACCTCACCATGCGCCACGGCTTCGGTCAGATCGCAAACCCGAGCCCGCCCCGGCTGCAGCGCTTCTCCCTGGCCGATGATCCCGACGGCCTATGGGTGGCCGAGCACAAGGATGAACTGGTCGGCTTCGGCTTCTCGTGGGCTTGTGACGAATTGTGGTTCTTGGCCCAGCTATTCGTAAATCCAGACGCCCAGTCCAGCGGGGTTGGCCGCGAGCTACTCGCGAAGACACTGGCCCATGGCGCGCAGCGGGACGCGCGGGCCAAGGCGCTGATCACTTTCGCGTTCAACCGGGCGGCCCAGGGCCTCTACATGCGTCATGGGCTCTACCCGATCACACCGTTGTACGTGATGAGCGCTGGCCTCGAGACCGTGGCAGCGCGGCCGCTCTCGACCGCGTTGCGCGTCGAGCCGCTCGAAGGCTCCATTGCTCCGCCCGAACTCCTGAGGCCGATTGACAGGGCGGCTCTCGGTTTTTCCCGCGCAAAGCACCACAGCTACATGCTGACCGAAGGTGGGCTGACCGGGAAGGCGCTGTGGGCGGGTGCCAATTGCGTCGGCTACTTTTACGTGGGGCCGGACGGGCACATCGGACCTCTCGCCGTCACGACCGTGGACCACGTGGCCGATGCGTTCGCGGCGGCGCTCCTGGCTGTCAAAGGAACTCCAGCCAAACAGGTATCAGCGTTCGTGCCCGCCTCCATTCCCGCCGTGCTCGATCTCGCCTTGCGCCTGGGTATGCGGATTACGCTGCCCATGCTGCTGATGGCCGACGGCCTTCAACGGCCTTGGGATCGCTACATGCCCCGAAATCCCGGGCTCATGTGAGACACGGGCCGAAACGTACGTTCCGGCTGAATACAGCGAATATAAGCGCGTCTGCCGTCAGACAGGATGCCCGCAGATTGGAACAACCACCCTTGCCTGTGCGGGTCCATTGCGGCTGCCGGCGAATCGCTCCTGAGCGTCTGCCCCAAGCAGAGCAATTCCAGAGGGAGGCCTTCATCGCGCCTCCCTGGCCCATGCCAGGGACAATCCGCGCCAAATGGCGGCTCTGACGCCCACGACCGTTCAGTCGCCGGTATCGAAACGCCTCAGCGCCTCCCGGTCGATCTCGATACCCAACCCCGGCGCGGTCGGGACCGCCACCACGCCGCGGCGGTGGCTGATGGGCGTCGCCAGAAGGGCCGCCCGGACCGGGTGCTCGGTCTGGTCGAATTCGAGCATGGGCTCAACGGGATCCAGGGACGGCGGCGTGAAGGACGGCAACACGGCCAGGAGTTGCAGGGCGGCGGCGACGGCCACTCCGCTGCCCCATACATGGGGGGCGTAGCGCACGCCGTAGGCGCAGGCCATGTCGGCGATCTTCTTGCATTCCGACAGCCCTCCGGCCGAGCATGTGTCCGGCTGCACATAGTCCACGGCGCGGGTGGTGATCAGCTCCCGGAAACCGTACCGGGTGAACTCGCACTCGCCGCTCGCCACCGGGATGGTCAGGGCCGCCCGAACCTCCTGGTGCCCCCGAACGTCCTCCGGCGGCACCGGCTCCTCGAACCAGCCGATGTCCAACTCCTCGACCAGCCGGCCGAGCCGGATCGCCGCGACGGCGTCGTAGGCGTGGTTGGCGTCGATCATCAGCCCGACATCGGACCCGATTGCATTGCGGACCGCGTGCGTCGCCCGCACGTCTCTCTCGATGCCGAAACCGACCTTCAGCTTCACGGCCTTGAAGCCCTCGGCGGCGTAGCCGGCGGCCTCCTCGGCAAGGTACTGCTCGGGGCTGCCCTGCTCCCGTCCGTAGAGGCCCGTGGCGTAGGCGTTGACCTGCGTCCGCAGGGGGCCGCCCATCAGGCGGTGGATCGGCTCGCCGAAGAACTTGCCCTTGAGATCCCACAGGGCGATATCGACGCCACTGAGCGCCTGGATGATCGAACCCTTCTGGCCGTGGTCGCGGTAGCGTGCGTAGAGCTCCTGCCAGATCCATTCGCTGCGCAGCGCGTCCTGTCCGACGAGGAACGGGGCCATGGCCCGGACGATGGCCGCGTTGATGCGCGCCGGACCGTAGGATTCGCCCCACCCCACCAGGCCCTGGTCGGTCTGGATCTCGACGATCATGGACGCGCGGGTGGCGTACCACGCTCGCGAATAGGCGAAGGGCTGCGTCAGCGGGGCTTCCAGGACGTAGGTCCGGACGGCGGTGATCTTCATGGTTCCTCCCTGCGGATCGGGCGTTGACAGGCGCGTTCAAGACAATAAGTATTACGATATGACTTTGGCAAGCCGCTCGTCATCGCGCCCGTTCAAGCGCAGCCTGAAGGACCAGGTGGTCGAAAGCCTGGGGGGCGACATCGTGGCCGGCCGGCTGGCGCCGGGCGCCCTCCTGCCGGCCGAGGACGTGCTCCTGGCCCGCTACGACGTGAGCCGGACGGTGCTGCGGGAAGCGGTCAACGTGCTCGCCGCCAAGGGGCTGCTCGACCCCCGGCCGAAGCGCGGCACCGTGATCCGGCCGCCATCCGACTGGAGCCAGCTCGACCCGGACATCCTGGAGTGGCGCGAGGCGAACGGGATCGAGTTCCCGGGCGCCGAGGAAGTGGTGCTCGACCAATTGATGGAGATCCGGCGCATCGTCGAGCCAGGGGCCGCCGCTCTCGCCGCCGTACGCGCCACCGATTCGGACCTGGCGCTGATGCGCGCCGCCTACGAGGGAATGGAGCGCGCGACGGTGGCGGAGGCGTTCATGGAGGCCGACCTCGCCTTCCATCTCGCCTGCCTCAGCGCCGGCCACAACGATTTCCTGCTGCCCGTCGCTCACGCCATCCGCAGCGCCATGATGACATCCTTGCGCGTCACCAACCGCGATCCGCACGAGAATCGCAGCGTTTCCCTGCCTCTGCACCGCGCCGTGCTGGACGCCATCATCGCCCGTGATCCGGCCGCCGCGCGCGCAGCGATGGAAATCCACCTCGACGACACCGAGCAGCGCCGGGCCCGAGCCGGCCGCGTCACCCCGGGCGGAGCGGCCCGGCCGTCGCCGCCGCGCCGGCCGGATCCCTAGGCCAACCCCACTAAAACCACGACCCGACGACCGGGAGGAACACTTGAGACTACACACGATCGCGCTCGCGCTGGCGGCCACGGTGGCCGGCCTCGCCTCAACCGGCGGGACAGCCCTGGCGCAAACCTACAGCTTCAGGGCCGCCCACTATTTCAAGGAGGAGCACCCCTGGAACAAGGGACTCGCCTACTTCGCCGACCGGGCGAAGGAGGAAAGCAAGGGCCGCATCCAGATCGACATCTTCAACGGGGGCATGCTGGGCAGCGAGGCCCAGACCCTGCAGTTCGTGAAGGACGGCTCCCTCGACTTCGTTGTGGCCGATCCCTCCGCGGGGTCGCCCTTCGCAAAGGAGCTCGACTTCTTCGCCCTGCCGTTTCTGTTCCGGGACTACGCCCACTGGCAGGCGTCGCTCGACGGTGAGCCGGGCAAGAGCTACGCCCAGACCATCGAGGCCAAGACGGGGATGAAGATCCTTGGCTACTGGGGCGGATCGAGCCGCAACGTGCTGTCGACCAAGAAGCCGGTGACGAACATCGACGACATGAAGGGCTTCCGCCTGCGCCTGGTGTCGAGCCCGCTCAAGGTGAACGTGTGGAAGGCCGTCGGAGCGGCGCCGACGCCCATCGCCTTCATGGAGACCTACCTCGCCATGAAGTCCGGCGTCGTGGACGGCATGGAGAACGAGTCCGTCTCCGTGCGCGACATGAAATTCTACGAGCCTGCGCCCTATATCGCCCGGACGGAGCACGAGTTCACGGTGCGGCCGCTGTTCATGTCGAAGAAGTCGTTCGACAAGCTGCCAGCCGACCTCCAGCAGATCGTGCTGAAGGCGGCGCAGGAGGCCACGGCTTACGAGCGCAAGGCGGAGGCCGAGGCGAATGAGGCCGCCGAAGCCGAGATGGCCAACAAACTGAACGTCAAGTTCAACGCCATCGACAAGGCCCCGTTCAAGGCGGCGACGAAGCCGGTCATCGCCGAGTTCGCGTCCAGCATGGGCCTGTCCGATCTGCTGAAGACCATCGACGCCATACAGTGACCCTTCAGGAGGCCGGCGCCTGTCGCTCCGGCCTCCACCCTTGCGTGTCGCCCCGCGCCCGCGAAGCGGGCGAGAGCCAAACCCTCTCGGAGCAGACCCTTGTCGGCGCATTCCGATCTCCTTGCCGGGTCCGTGGACGTCCTGATCGAGCCCAGCGATGCGCCGGCGCGCCGCATCGGGCTGGTCGAGCGGGCCGCCGAAACCCTGGTCGTGACGGCGCTCGCCGGCGAACTCCTCGCCATGTTCGGCAACGTCGTCTCGCGCACCGTCTTCGGGACGTCGCTGCTGGCGAGCCTGGAGGTCGGGGAGCTCGCGCTCGTGGTGATCACCTTCCTGGGCGGGGCCATCGCCTATCCGCGCAACGAGCACATGGCGCTCCACGTCGTCGTGCAGCGCCTGCCGTCGCGGTGGCGGCCCTTCATCGAGGCCCTCGCCTGCTGGCAGGTTTTCGCCATGGCGCTGGCGGGCGGCTGGCTGGCCTACGGCATGATGCTGTCCCGCTGGGACGAGCGCACGCCCTATCTCGGCCTGAGCGCGATCTGGTTCGCCGCGCCGATGATCCTCGGCATGGCCCTGCTGGCCTATTTCGCCGTCCAGCGTGTTTTGGCTCAGCACGGGCGCGCCGCGCTGGCCGCGGGCGTGGTTGTCGCTCTGGCGATCGGCGCGCTCTATCTCGGCGCCGCATCCCTGGGGAGCCAGGCCCGCGGTTACGCGCTGCCGGCCGCCTTCGCCGTGTTCGTCGTGCAACTCGCGCTGGGCGTGCCCATCGGATTCGTGCTGCTCATCGGCACGCTCGTCTACCTCTACGCATCCAACACCGTTCCGCTCTCGGTCGTGCCGATCAACATGCAGGGCGGCGTCAGCAGCTTCGTGATGCTGTCGATCCCGTTCTTCGTGCTCGCGGGCTACGTCATGACCGAAGGCGGGCTCAGCAAGCGGCTGACCGACTTCATCATCACCCTGGTCGGCCGTTTCCGCGGCGGCATGCTGCAGGTGATCGTGGTTTCCATGTACATCATGTCCGGCATCTCGGGGTCAAAGGTTGCCGACGTGGCGGCCGTGGGCACGACGATGAAGTCGGTCATGCGGCGCGAGCGCTACGACTCCGGCGAGACCGCCGCCGTGCTCGCCTCCTGCGCGATCATGGGCGAGACCGTGCCGCCCAGCATCGCCATGCTGGTGCTCGCCTCGGTGACGTCGCTGTCCATCGGCACCCTGTTCGTGGCCGGGCTGCTCCCGGCGGCGGTGATGGCGTTCTGCCTCATGGTGCTGATCTACCTGCGCTCGCGCAGCCGGGCGGGCGAGACGCGCGGCCATTCGGTCCGCGACGTCGCCCGGGCGGGCGTGGTTGCGATCCCGGCCCTGGTCGCCCCGGTCATGCTGATCGGCGGCATCGTCAGCGGCGCGGCGACCCCCACAGAGGTCTCGTCGACCGCCGTCATCTACGCGCTTGTGCTGTCCTTCGTGTTCTACCGGTCGATGGGCCTTCGCCAGCTGTGGTCGGTTATGGCCAGCACGGCGGCCCAGGCCGGCATGGTGCTGTTCATCACCAGCACAGCGAGCACCTTCTCGTGGTCGCTCACCATCGCCAAGCTGCCGCAGCAGATCGCGTCCCTGTTCTCGGTGCTGCACGGCTCGGCCACGCTGTTCATGATCGCCACGCTGGTCACGCTGATCGTGATGGGCGCCTTGCTGGAAGGCCTCCCCGCGCTGCTCATCTTCGGCCCGCTGCTGCTGCCGATGGCCCCCGGCTTCGGCATCGATCCCCTGCAGTACGGGATCGTCATGATCATCGCCATGGGCTTCGGCGCCTTCGCGCCCCCCATCGGGGTCGGCATGTTCGTGACCTGCTCGATCTGCGAAACCTCCATGGAGAACGCAGCACGGCACATGGCTCCCTACCTGGTGGTGCTGGCCATTGGGCTGCTGCTGGTCTCCCTGGTCCCGTGGTTCAGCCTGAGCGTTCCGCGCGCGCTCGGCCTGATATGAATCCCTGTTCAACGCCCGCTGATCGCGCCGAGCAGAACCGGAAGACCAGCGCGGCGCCTCTGGTACGGGCAGCGCGCACACGCCTGGCGGCGTGAACAGGGGCAAGTCAGGCTGGCGCAGCCGACACTTGCACCTTTCCTTCAGCCGCGGTTGGGCCGGAGGTCAGTCGCACCCGGCCGCCCGCGCCCCCCATGCGCAGCATGTCATTTGCAAGTGGCGGCCTACCCGATGCCGCAAGGTGAGATCAGCGAGCTTCAGGGCCCCAGCCGAACACCCCGACAATAGGCTGCATGCGAGGTGATACGGAATGCGCACCCTGTCACCAAAGGAGGCCGTTCACGCCTGTTATCGTCGGGTTTTGCACCGCGAGGTGAGGAGCACGTGCCCCGGTCCCGATGAAGAACCAGGCCTGGAGCCGTCGCGGGCCGCGAAGCCACGGCCCGAGGCTTTGACAGGTACTTCCATTGACGGATGCAGCCAGACTAGGACGGATGAGACCTGCGCGGCATCTTATTCGAGGATACTCCGGCTGAATTCTGCCTCGTCGCGCCGACGCTTGCGCCGGCTGCCGCCGCCGCTGGGGGCTACAGAGTGAACCGGCATTTCTTGATATTGGATGGGCTACGCGGGATCGCGGCTGTCTCGGTCCTGGTCTACCACGGTGGCGTCGGCATGAAGGGCGGCTTCCTGGCCGTGGACCTGTTCTTCGTGCTTAGCGGCTTCGTTCTGGCTTACTCCTACTCAGGGCGTCTTGCTGCTGGAATGACTTTTTGGTCCTTCTCGTTGCAGCGCTTCATCCGCCTCTATCCCCTCACAGTCGTGGGGACCTTGGCGGGACTTTTGACCTTGCTGGCGCACAACCTGAGCCACGTTGAGGACTCCTACTCTTTGGGAGAGCTCTCCCGGCTCACCGGCCTTTCACTCCTGGTGGCGCCTTCTCTGTCGGGCAGTTCGTTCGCGCACGAAGTGTTTCCGCTCAACACGGTGTTGTGGTCACTCTTCTTCGAGTGGACGGTCAATATCGCATTCGGCGTGATCCACGGGGCGCTCACGACGAAACGCACATTCGCCCTCTGCATGTTCGGTCTCGCCGGCGTGCTGCTCTCCGGCGAATTGGGCGGCAACATGCCCCAGAATTTCTGGTCTGGGTTTCCCCGAGTCACCTTCGGCTTCTTCGGTGGCGTGCTGCTACACGATCTCTGGCGAGGCCAGACGGCGGCCTGGATGCGCCTGGGGTTTTGGCCTGCGGCGGGTGCGATCTTGTTGCTGCTGAGCGTGGATTGGCCAATATGGGCTTTTCCTCTCGCCGGTATTCTGATCGCTGCGCTTATCCTCTCGTCAGCTCGTGGCCAAGTAACGGGTATCGAAGCGATCCTGTGCGCACAGCTGGGCGCCTTATCCTACCCCATCTACGTGTTGCATCGGCCCGTGCAGTACTTCGTCGACGCCGCCATGAAGCGGATCGGGCTCGCGGATTGGTCCCGCTTGGACGTCGCAACGGCGGCGCTGGTCACATCTCTGGTCGGCTTTGGCGTGCTGCGCGCTTACGACGAACCTGTTCGCGCATGGCTCAGCGCTGCGACGCGGGCGACTGCCGATCGAAGGCGGATGTTTGCCAGCCGGCAGCTGGACCAGTAATCCAGTCACGGCTCGGTTGGCTGAATCGCAGATTACACCAACCAATTCTATTCCAGATGCGGCGCGAGCGCTACGAGGCCGGCGAGACCGCCGATTGGTTTCCTCGATAACATCGCCATCCCTTGGCATCCCGTTCGTGGCCGGGCCGCTCATGGTGCTGCTCTACCTGCGCTCGCGCAGCGGCGCGGGCGAGACGCGCAGCCATTCGGTCCGCGACGGCGCCAAGGCTGCCGTGGTGGCGATCCCGGCGCTGGTCGCGCCGGTCATGCTGATCGGCGGCATCGTCAGCGGCGCGGCGACCCCCACCCAGGTCTCGTCGACCGCCGTCGTCTACGCGCTCGTGCTGTCCTTCGTCTTCTACTGGTCGATGGGCCTTCGCCAGCTGTGGTCGGTGATGGCCAGCACGGCGGCCCAAGCGGGCATGGTGCTGTTCATCACCAGCACGGCGAGCACCTTCTGGTGGTCGCTCACCATCGCCAAGCTGCCGCAGCAGATCGCGTCCCTCGGTGCTGCACGGCTCGGCCACCCTGTTCATGATCGCCACGCTGGTCACGCTGATCGTGATGGGCGCGCCTTGCTGGAAACGCTCCCCGCGCTGCTCATCTTCGGCCCGCTGCTGCTGCCGATGGCCATCGATCCCCTGCAGTACGGGATCGTCATGATCATCGCCATGGGCTTCGGCGCCCTCGCTGCTGGTCTCCCTGGTCCCGTGGTTCAGCCTGAGCGTTCCGCGCGCGCTTGGCCTGATCTGAGCTGAGGGGACAGCAGGTTGCCGAGGCGGTCGCGGCACAACCATCCGCCAGAGCGAGCCCAGGGAGGATGTGAACCGTCGGCCAATCTCGGATCACCTTTGGGCAACATCCAGATTGGGATCTTGAAAAAGCCGAGCCAGAGCTAGAACCTTGCTGCACATCATCGCCGCTTGACGTCGGCATTCGAGGTGCGCTCATGACCCACGCCTGTGTTCTGCTGCTGGAGCATCGCGTCGCAAAGGTCGGCTTGCCAGAATGGCCTTTCACTCCGAACGCCATCTGGCGCAAGCGGTCGGCGGGCGAATGAAGGCTCGAAAGTCGCCGAACACAGATGCTCCGGACAGGATGAGCGTCCTGCGGCGGGCGCTCGCAATCGCGATCCCGCTCCTGGGCGGGGCGGCTCAGCTCTCTGGGCGGACGCTCCAGCCGGCAGCCCAGTCCATGGGCCCTGCCGCGGATGACCAGAGCGTGACCTGCGACGTGGCGCAGCGGCTTGAAGGCAAGCGGCGCCTGGCGCGATGCCGCATCGGAAAAGGCGATCTGGCGCGGCTGCCCACGGCCTAGGCATGAGTTCGCCCGGAGGCGCAGGCGGAAGCAGACTACGCTCAGGAACTCAAGCAGGCGCAGTCCCGCAAGGCGGGTTTTTGGAACGGCGGGTGGACCGTGGTCATCGAGGGTCCACCAGCGCGGGAGCCGCTGAACCTGCGTTGAGGTTGGCCACGGCCTGTCCGTGCGCTTCGCCAGAGCTGGCGCCGATCAGTCCGGCTCCTGTTGGCTGAACATGCCCATCAGTTCGACCAAAAGCAGGCCAGCCGCGGCGGCCATCATCAGGATTTCAATAGGCACTAGCGCACCCTTCTGGGCAGAGACGTGGCGGCTAACTAGCCGCTGCCCCTTGCTGTCCCGTGAACAACGGGGGGCGTTGAATGTACCGGACTGGCACGGAGGCAAGCTCTCAACTCGCCGGTTCGTGCGGCGCCGCGCCTGCGATGGCCTTGAGCCAAGCCGCGCAGAGCGAGGGTTCATCCCGCTTGACATCACCTCGTCGCAACGGAGGGCACCAAAGGCCAACCGGCCGCACGCCCGTGATGCGCACCCGCATCACGGGCATCATCAGCAGCGTTCTGCTCGATCAAGCCATTTGAGGTCCAACAGCTTAAGGGCGGAACCCAAGAACTCCGAGGCATTCGCGGCGCCACCATGCGTTAAAAATTTAATTGTCTTGGCTCTTGAAAAATTCATAGCGGAGCTGGAGCCTGGTTTGTGTGAGCGGCCGAATTCGGTCGGCGTTCGAGGTGCAGTGATGCCGCAAGCCGAAATTGAGGATCTGGAAGAGCGCTTGGAGAATGTCGCAAGCCAATATGACGGCGGCATTTTCCTCGCATGGGAGGCCGTTCACGCCGCGCTGGGGTTGGTCGTCTACCTTCTCTCGCAGGCGGAAGCGACCACGTTCCAGGAAGTCGTGGACGACTACGCCGTCGCTATTGCTGCTTGCGACGGCGACATGGAGCGCCACGTGCTCACAGGAACGGCGTCCTACATCGCTGCCCTAGGAGGGCTAGTGATCAGGCCGGCGATCTCCCCTATTCCCGGCGGTGTTTGGGACCGCCTCGTCGATCCGATCCCCGGAAAGGTGTTTCCCATGACGCATCTCCTGCCTCTCGCCAGCAAGGTCGCGGTTGTCGAGGCCATGATCGAACGGAGCGATCGAGCCATGGCGTCAGCCATCGAGCAGTCGGTGGCCGTGCTGCTGGGCCACCTCATCAAGAAAGGCGTCCTGGATCAGGGCCAGGTCGCCGACGAACTCTCCGGGTGCTACGACCCCGAGACGCTTGAAGAGGATTACGCAGGGTGCGTCCTCCACGGGATCCATCAGCGGCTTGGCGAAGCGACGCGCGTCTGACTCCGGTTGCGCAACGGTGCTCCTTTTGCGCGCGGCAGCCTCAGTGTCTTTTCCAACTTGGCGGTCCATGCCCTTGCCGCGGAAGAGAACGTCCTCACACGATGCGAGGACGAGTGCGGCGGTGGCCAAAGGGCCACTTCCGGTGCTGGCGTCAACCCGGTTAGCGATACGCGGCGCGGGCAGCTGGCTCTCGATAGCCTGAGTGCAAGCGCGAGAGGCGATCCGGCCCTCAACGGCCGGCTCCTCAAGGCGATACATCACTGCATTGGCCCGGTCGCCTCTAAGCCTTCCGAGAAAACGCGATCCAGCCGAAGATCACAGGCATCCGGCTTGGCGACGGCAAGGTGGGCCGCACCCGAGGAAAGCATGTTGCGCCCACTGGGTTGGGTGGGGCGCCGACCACTGTTACGCCAGTTCGAGCCGAACCAGCGCATGATCATCGTCGATCAAGTAGATCGCGCTGCCGCAGGCATCCTCCGCGACGAGGTAGCAACCCGGGCTGATCTGGGGCGTGGGCAGGAAGTCCGGGCTGACCACGGTTATTGCCATGTCCAGCTCGCATTCCGCGTTGGAGACGGCCAGCAGGCGGTCGCGGATGTGTCTGGTCATGATGAGGGCTTCTGGGCGCATGGGGATCCTCGCTCACCGCGAACCTAGCCGCCCCTCCGCCTTGCCTCTTTGCGCGGGAGCAACCGCCCATTGGCTTGGGCGGCGCGACTTCATAGGTTCCGGGGCCGGACGCCACCCACCGGGATTGTCCGACGGCTCCGGCTCTCGGACGCCATGGGCGCGGCCGGCTTCGCGCCGAATGGCCTTCAACCTCGATCCAAACCCTGCGGGAAAATGAGGCTTTTCACCATGCCGGGCTCGTTGGCGGCATGCCGGCGGAACGCCTCGGGGCCCTCCGCCAGCGTGAAGCGGTGGCTCACGACCGCGTCCACGTCGACCTTGCCTTGGGCGACGAGCTCGATGGCGCGCGGGTAGACGTGCCCCATGCGGCGGGAGAACCTGATGGTGAGGCCGCGCCGCCGGGCTTCGGATGCAGGAACGACGTAACTGTCGCCATCCGGGATGCCGACGAGCACCATCCGCCCCCCGATCCGCGCGGCGCGGACCGCGTCGCGGAAGCCTTCGGGCGCGTTCGTCGCTTCGACGACAAGGGGAGCCCCCTCCCCCTTCGTCCACTCGGCGATATCGGCGACGCTTGCGCCGGCCCTGTCGGCGCCGAGCTCGAGCGCCAGGGCGCGGCGATGCGGCTGGGGATCGCAGGCCAGGACCTCACCGGCCCCCACGGTCCGGAGAACCTGCAGGATCAGCAACCCGATGGGGCCGCAGCCGAGAACGGCGACCCGCTCCAGGAGGCGCGGCCTGGCCAGGTCCACGGCGTGAATGGCCACTCCGAGCGGTTCGAGCATGACAGCCTGGCTGGGCGTGAAACGCTGCGGCACGGCGACGACCTGCGACTTCGGCACCCAGATCCGCTCCGTCATGGCGCCGTCATGGGGCGGCGCGCCAATGAAGACGACATCGGGGCACAGGTTGGGGTGACCTTCGCGGCAATGCTCGCAGCGACCGCAGGCCTGGTTGGGATCGACCGCGACAAGCGCGCCGCGCGCCAGCCCGAGCTCCGGCACATCCTCCGTCAGCCACCCGCTGAACTCATGTCCCGGAACAAAGGGCGAGCTGATCACAGCGGATCCGATGCCGCCGTCCTTGTAGTAATGCAGATCGCTGCCGCACAGGCCCACCGCTGCAACATCCAGCAAGGCCTCGCCGGGCGCCCCCTCGCGCAGGTTGAACGGCGCGAACCGCGCGTCGGCCGCGGCGTGCAGGAAGACGGCGTGGGACATGATGCGGCGACTCCGGACAAGGAAAGCATTGCACAAATGTATTCTCGTATTTACATTAGTGAGGGTCAAGGCCGATCTGCCCGCGACAGCCATCCTGTCCGGCGTTGTGAGCGCCCGATCAGATGCTGTAACCCGGATCGGAGTCGACGCCGCGCAATGGGCTGCGTCGCGAGTGGCTGGCCCTTGGGGATGCGCGATGCCGGACGACACTCAAACCCAGGTCAGAGCCGCCTGGCTCTACTTCATGGAGGGCCTGACCCAAGCGGAGATCGCGGACCGGCTGAAGATGACGCGGCTGCGGGTCAATCGCCTGATCGCGGACGCGCGCGGCAGCGGACTGGTCAGCATCACCATCAACTCCCGGCTGGAAAGCTGCGTTCGCCTGGAGCAGCAATTGGTCGAGACCTTCGGCCTCAAGGAGGCCATCGTCGTGCCGACGCCGACCGATCCGGAGCAGGTCACAGCGCAGATCGGCAAGGCCGCGGGCGAATTCGTCTCCCGGCTCGTCGATGAACACCCGGCGGGCGTCTTCGGCGTCGGCTGGGGCGGAACGCTGCGCGAGACCATTCGCCATGTTCGGGCCGGCCAGTATCGCGGGCTGACCGTCACCTCGATGATGGGCGGACTGACCTATGGTCTTGAACTCAACACGTTCGAGATCGCCGGCCGCTTCGCCAGCCTGTGGCAGGCGGAATGCCATTACCTCGCGGCGCCGATCTACGCCGGCGCGCCGCGCTCTCGCGACATCATCCTGGCACAGGACGTGTTCGAGACAGCCTTTGCGCGCATCCGCGCCACGCACGTGGCCATCCTCAGCGCGGGCGATCTCAGCGCGCGCTCGCTGCTGGTGCGCCGCGGCCTGCCCGCGGACGTCGGCGCCGAGGAGTTGCAGGCGCATGGCGCCGTCGGCGACCTGCTCGGTCAGTTCATCGACCGGCGCGGCCGCCCCATCGATCACCCCATCAACCGCCGCGTGATCGCGCTGCCCCTGGACGAGTTGCAACGGATCCCGACGGTGATCCTGGCCTCGGGCGGGGCGCACAAGGCCCCCGTCATCGCGGCCGCGCTGCGGGGCCGGCTGGCCTCCGTGCTGATCACGGACGAGGGCGCCGCCGCCGCGGCGCTGGCGCTCGGCAGGGACGCCGCGGCATGACGCTCGCGCTCGGAATCGACCTCGGGACGTCCGGGGTGAAGTCCGTTCTGGTCGACGAGCGCGACCATGTCGTCGCCGAGGCAGCCGCGCCCATTCCGATGTCGCGGCCGCGGCCGCTGTGGTGCGAGCAGGAGCCGCAGGACTGGTGGAGCGCCACGGCGGCCACCCTGGACGCGCTGCATGCCGCGGCGCCGCGCGCGATGGCGGGCGTCGGCGCGATTGGGCTGTCCGGCCAGATGCTCGGCGTCACCTGCCTGGACGCCGCCGGCCAGCCACTCCGGCCCGCCATTCTGTGGAACGACGGCCGCGCGGAAGCCGAGTGCGCCGCCGTGGAGGCGGCGGCGCCGGACTTCGCCGGGCTCGTCGGCTGCCGCGCCATGGTTGGCTTCCCCGCCCCCAAGCTCCTGTGGCTCGCCCGTCACGAGCCCGCCGCCCTGGATCAGTCCCGCCACATCCTGCTGCCCAAGGACTACCTGCGGCTGCGGCTGACGGGCGAGGTCGCCAGCGACCTCGCCGACGCCAGCGCCACGCTGCTGATGGACACGCGGGCGGGAACCTGGTCCGCCGACCTCCTGGCGGCCTGCGGCCTGAGGCCAGAGCAGATGCCAGCGCTGCTCGCCTCGCACGCCATCTCCGGGGTCGTCCTGCCGGAACTGGCGGCGCGGTGGGGCCTGCCCCCCGGGACGCCCGTCGTGGGCGGCGCCGGCGACAACATGTGCGGCGGGGTGGGGGCCGGGATCGTCGCGGCCGGCCTGGCCTCGATCAGCCTTGGAACGTCGGGGGTCTATTTCCTCGCCAACGACGCGTTCCTGCCGGCGCGCGGCGGCGGCATGCACACGCACCGCCACGCTGTGGAGGGGCTTTTCGCCCAAAACGGCTGCATCCTCAGCGCCGGCGCGGCGCTGGAGTGGGTGGCGCAGCTCGTTGGAGCTGAGGACGCGGGGCGGCTCGTCGCCCAGGTCGAGGCCGCGGGACTCCCCGTCACAGAGACGCCGGTCTTCACGCCCTACCTTGCGGGAGAGCGCACGCCCCATGACGACGCCGGGCTCACCGGGGCCTTTTCCGGCCTGACGGCGCGGACCACGCGCCTCCACCTGGCCCAGGCCGTGCTCGAAGGCGTGGCCCTGGCGCTCGCAGACTGCCACGCGGCGCTGGCGTCCACCGGCGCGGCGATCCATCGCGCCTCCCTGGTCGGCGGCGGCGCGAAAAGCCGGCTCTGGTCGACCCTCGTGGCCAGCGCCGTCAACATGCCGCTCGGCCGCTCGAACACGGCGGCGGTCGGCCCGGCGCTGGGCGCGGCGCGTCTCGCCCGCCTCGGCGTGGGCGGTCCGCTGCTGGCCGAAGCGGACCACACCGAGGACTGGATCCTTCCCGACGGCGGCATCGCTGAAGCGCTCGCCGCGAAACGCGCGCGCTTCGCGCGGCACCTCGCCCTGCGCTGAGGGGGTCAGGCTTCGCGGATCGCCCGCAGCAACTCCTCGTGAATGCGGCCGTTCGAGGCCACCTTCTCCAGGTCGTCGTCGCTCGCGTCCAGCCCCGCCACGGTGGTGACCCGGCCTCCGGCGGCGCGCACCAGCGGCATGGCGGCGGCGTGGGACACGACGTCGGCCTTGAGGCCGATGAAGGCGTCCAGCTGCCCTGCGGCGACCAGCGACATCTCGAGCCCGCCGGAGACGATGACGCGCACGCCCCGGCACAGGCCCGAGAGCCGGCGGATCACTGCGCAGGTGCGTTCCGCGTCATCAGGACCGTAGTGCGAGGTCAGGCAGATGGAGACGACGGCGTCGGCCAGGCGCGCGGTGGCTGACACGGCGGCCGGGCGGTCGAACACGGTGGCGGCGCCGGCTTCGGCGAACAGGGCCACGAGGCCGGCCAGGGGGGCGCGGGTGAGTCCGAGGACCGTGCGCCCCTCCTCCTGATAGGCCATGGTCACGGCGAACCAGGGAAGGCCGCTGGCGTAGTTCACGGTGCCATCCAGGGGATCGACGATCCAGCGCGGGGCGTCGACGGAACCGGAGAAGCCGGCCTCCTCCGAGACGATCGCGGCGTCAGGGGTCAGCCGGCGCAGGCCGTCGATCACCAGGCGCTCCGAGGCGAGGTCGGCGGCCGTCACGACATCCAGCAGGTCCTTGCGGGTGACCTTCAGCTGGTCGCCCTGCATGCGGACAAGCAGGTCGGCGGCCTCGCGCGCGAGCGCGTCGGCGCTCTTCAACAGCGAAAGCAGGCGCGGCTCAGGCATGAGCCGCCCCGGATAGCTCGCGGCCGGGCTCGGCCGGTTCGACGAAGGCGCGGCGCGGGCCGTAGTCGCCGACCGGCTGCAGATGGCTGACCAGGCCGGTTTCCGGCGTCCACACGTGGACAGCGATGGCGGGCGGCTCCATGACGAAGTGGTTGGCCGTGCCAGGCCGCAGGTCCAGCGCGACCTGATGGGCGGTGCACGGCGCCACGAATCCGATCGTGCCCGCGAAGCGCCGCTGGATGGGGCGGTGATAGTGGCCGCACACTATTCGCTCGACCTCGGGATGCCGGGCGATCAGGTCGACGAAGCCGGGCGATACGCGCGTGGGAACGGCGTCCATTCCGGGCACGCCGACGAGGAACGGGGGATGGTGCATGAAGATCACGGTCGGGCGGCCCCGCCCTTCCGCCAGGCGGTCGGCGAGCCACGCCTCGCGCTCGGCGCAGATCAGCCCGCCCTCCTCGCCCTGGTCGACGGAATCGAGCGCGATGAGCCGGACTGGAAAGTCCTCCGCCACATAGTTCAGGAACGAGCCGCGGGGCAGATAGGGGTAGTCGTGAGCCAGCGCGGCCGCAAAGGCCTCGCGCTGGTCGTGGTTGCCGGGAATGACGTAGGCGGGCGCGGGCAGGCGCGCCAGCTGCGCCCGCACGATCGCGTATTCCTCCGCCGAGCCGTTCTGGGTCAGGTCGCCCGTCACCAGCACGCAGTCCGGTCGGGGCTCCAGGGCCAGAATCGCGTCCACGGCCCGGGCTGCCGCCGCATTGGTGTCGACCACACCGTAGGCCGGCCGTCCATGCGGGCGCACGTGCAAATCGCTGAGCTGGGCGATGATCATGATGGCGGGTCCGGAAGGGAAGGGTGGCCGTCCGGCGGCGCCGGACGGCGTGGACAGGCGCGGCGCCCGATCACTTCATCAGGGCTTCGGTCTCCGATACGATGCGCTCGATGCCTGCCTTGGGCTGGATCTCGCCGCGCATGACGCCGGCGATGACCTCGCGCTGCTGGCGCCAGATCCGCACCGAGTTGCCGCCCGGATAGCCCTCCCACGGCGCCGCGCGCGAGACCTGGCCGTTGATGGTCCTGAAATTGGCGTTCTGCTTGTAGAACGGGCCGAGGAAGGCGTCGTCGCCGGCGCGCAGGTTAGTGGGCATGTAGCCGGCCGTCTCGACAACGATCTTCTGGGCCTCGGGTCCGGTCACGAACTTGATGAACTCCCAGGCGGCCTTCTGCTTGGTCGGGTCCTTGGCGGTGATCAGGGCTGCGTTGCCACCGGTCGGCAGCTTGCCCTTGGCCTTGTCGTCGATGGGAAACAGCGCGGTCCTCAGTGTGAAGCGGTCGCCGACGAGGTCCGTCACCTGGCGCAAGCGGGCCGGCGTGTCGAAGAAGATGCCGATCTTGCCGGCGATGAACTGCTGGCGCGACTGATCCCAGTCGATCAGCGGCATGCCGCCCTCGGTCACGAAGCTCCGCAGCATGGCCAGAAGCTTCTCGCCGGTCTCGCCGCCGAAGGCGACCTTCTTGCCGTCGGGCGACAGCAGCGGGCTGCCGCTCTGAAGGACGACGCCGCGCCACAGCCAGTCGTCGGGCCAGTCGTGGATGTTGTAAGCCATGCCCGCGGTGTCACCGTTGCGGATCTTCTTGGCGAGCGCCAGCACGTCGGCCCAGGTGTCGGGCATCTTGTCGGGATCGCCCCCCGCCTTCTTCACGAGATCGGCGTTGTAGTACATCAACGGGGTTGACGCGTTGAAGGCGAGCCCGACCTGCTTGCCGTTCACCTGCCCGAGCGACAGCAGCGCGTCGGAGTAGTTGGCCTTCACCCAATCCTGCGGCTCGGCCTTGAGCAGCGGCCCAAGGTCCACGAGCTGCTTTCGTTTCTCCAGCGTGTCGGCGAGCTCCGTCAGCAAGTGGAAGCCCGAGTAATAGACATCCGGGAGCTGGTTCGTCACGGACTGGCGCAGCATCGCCTGATGCCCTTCGTCGTAGCTCGCCGCCGGCGCCCGGAAGTTGATCTTGATGTTCGGGTGGGTCTTCATGAATTCCGCGGCGATTGGCTCGTGGAACTTGGCGAAGGCCGGGAAGGCGTAGAACACGTCGAGCGTGACGTCCTGGGCCCTGGCTGCACTGGCGGTGACCAGAGCCAGCGCCGCCGCGGCAAGCGCTTTGCCGAATGCTTTCATGGTGGTCTCCTTGGCGTGACAGCGAAGGCTGTCGGTGGACGTTGCTTCTGGCCTGAATTCGGGCGTGCTGGAGCCCGGGTCGCGGACCGGCTACTTCACGCCGGTCATGGTGACGCCGTCGATGAATCTCCGTCTGGCGATGAGGAAGGCGATGACGAGCGGAGCCGTCAGGATGGCGGCGGCGGCCGTGAGCGCGCCGTAGTTGGAGCCGGTCTCGGCATCGGCGAAGAACATCATGCCGAGCGGGGGCGGGGCGAGCTTGGCGTCGGAGATGACGATCAGCGGCCAATAGAGGTCGTTCCAGTGCGCCACCGCCGAAAACACCGAGAAGGCGGCGATGGCTGGCCAGGCGCTGGGGGTGACGATGCGCCAGACGATCTCGAACTCGCTCACGCCGTCGAGCCGCGCGGCGTGGATGATGTCATCCGGGAAGCTGCGGAAGAACTGCCGGAACAGAAAGATGGCGAAGACCGACAGGAAGAAGGGCGCCATCATCGAGAAGTAGGTGTTGAGCAGGCCCAGCTGGGCGAGAGCGATGTAGAGCGGCATCGCCGGCACCTGCACGGGGATGCACAGCCCGAGCAGCACCAGGACGAATAGGACATTGCGGCCGGGGAAGCGCAGCTTCGCCAGCGCATAGGCGCAAGGAATCGCGACCAGCAGCTGGACGACGAGGATGCCGCCGCACAGGATGACGCCGTTGAGCGCGAAGCGCAGCAGCGGCGCCTTGTCGAGGGCGACCCGGTAGTTCTGCAGGCCGTAAAACTGCTTCGGCCACAGTGAGATCTCCGCGCTGAAGATCTCGGCCGGCGGCTTGATCGAGGTGACCAGCATCCACACGAAGGGCGCGAGCATGAACACCGCGCCGGCGAGCAGGATCGCGTGGACGAGCGCAAGGCCGACCAGTCGCCGCAGGGCCGAGCGGGCGGGCGTGACCGGAGCGGCCGCGGGGTGGAGCGCGAGTTCGGCCATCAGTAGTGCACCTTCTTGTCGAGGGCGAAGGTCTGCACGGCGGAGAAGACGAGGATGAAGGCCAGGAAGATGAAGGTCAGCGCCGCGGCGTAGCCGGTGTGGAAATACTGAAAACCCTCAAGGTAGACGTTGTAGAGCAGAACCTCCGTGGAGCCGACCGGCCCGCCCCGGGTCATCACCGCCACGGTGTCGAACACCTTGAAGGCGGTGATCATGGTCGTGACGAGCACGAACATGGTGGTCGGTCCGAGCAGCGGCCAGGTGATGGTGAGGAAGCGGTCGAGGCCCCCCGAGCAGCCGTCGATGTCGGCAGCCTCGTAGAGATCGCGCGGAATGGCGGTGAGCCCGGCCAGGAACAGGATCATGTTGAAACCGAGCAGCTGCCAAACGCCGATCACGGCGAGGGTCGCCAGCGCGGTCGAGGGCTCGCTGAGAAAGGCGATCGAGCCGACTCCGAGCCACTTCAGAACGCCGTTGACGGGTCCCAGGGTCGGGTGAAGCAAGAACTGCCAGACCGTCGCCATGGCGATCAGGGTCGAGGTCACTGGCAGAAAGTACGCCACCTCGTACAACGAGCGCGTGCGGCTGCGCCGATGAACCAGGACGGCGATCAGGAGCGCGCCCAGCACGCCGCCGGGTACGACGATCGCGACATAGAGCAGCGTGTTCCACAGCGAGCGGCGGATCACCGGGTCCGCAAGCGCCTTCTGGTAGTTGGCGAGACCCACCCAGTCCATGTCAACGCCGCCGAATTCGTAGTTCGAGAGGCTGAGAACCAGCAGCACGGCGAGCGGAAGAAGGATGGTCAGCATCAGCAGCACGAAGGCCGGCATGGCGAAGCCCAGCCCGGTCAGGCGCTCGAGCAGCAGCCGGCGCCCAATCGAGGGCGGTGCGGCGGCGGCCGAAGCAATGGAAGAGGATGCCGCCAGACTCATGGCCAGGCCCTCAGCGGCACGACGGAGCCGGTGGCCCCGCCCGGGCTGCGGGGCTCGACCCGGGCCCCGTCGGCGTCGAACACGTGGCAGGCGGCTTCGTCGAAGCCCAGCGTGACCTCGGCGGCCTCGTTGACCCCGGCCGCGACCGCGGGACTGGCGCGCATGGTCACACCGGCGGCGTCGCGCCCGGCGAGATCAAAATGGAGGATGTACTCGGAGCCGAGGTTTTCCTTGCGCCGCAGCCGCGCCGAGAACCAGGCGCGCCCGGGTCCGGCGGAGTCGCCGTGCAGCAGCGACAGCGCCTCGCAGCGCACGCCCAGCGTGACCGCCTGCCCTTGTGCCAGGGGGGCTGAGAGCGCCAGGGGCCGCCCGAAGAGCTCGATGCGTCCGGACGAGCCCACCGTCGCGGGCAGCAGGTTGATCGCGGGGCTGCCGATGAACTGGGCGACCTTCAGCGACGCCGGGCGCTCGTAGAGTTCGGAAGGAGCGCCGAGCTGCAGGATGGAGCCGGCATCCATCATTGCGACGCGGTCCGACATGGTCATCGCCTCGACCTGGTCGTGCGTGACGTAGATGAAGGTCGCGCCGAGCCGCTTGTGCAGCTCCGCCAGCTCCGTGCGCATGTGCACGCGCAGCTTGGCGTCCAGGTTGGACAGCGGCTCGTCCATCAGGAACACCTCCGGGCTGCGCACCATCGCCCGGCCGAGGGCGACGCGCTGGCGCTGTCCGCCGGAAAGCTGCGCGGGCTTGCGGTCGAGCAGGTGGTCCAGCTGCAGCTGACCGGCCACGGCGGCGACGTCGGCGTCGATGTAACGCATCACGCGCCGCCGCTGCGCGGAGAGGAGCCGCAGCAGCGGCAGGCGCTGCCACAGCCTGAGGCGGCTCATGGTCAGGGGCAGCCCGATATTGGCCCGCACCGTCATGTGCGGGTAGAGGGCGTAGGACTGGAACACCATGGCGACGCGCCGCTCGTGGGGGCGCAGGTGGTCGACCGGGGCGCCGCCGATGGCGACGCCGCCGGCGTCCTGGTGCTCGAGGCCCGCGATGATCCGGATGAGGGTCGATTTCCCGCAGCCGGACGGGCCGACGAGCGTCAGGAATTCGCCGTCGGCGATATCCAGGTCGACGCCTCCGAGAACACGGGTCGACCCGAAGGACTTGGCGATGGAGGACAGTGCGACGGTTGCCATGTCGAGCGCCTTTCTGCGGGCCGCCGGCCCAGTCGAAGATCGGCCGAAGCGGGCGCTCAGGCGGCGCGCGGCGGATAGACCTCGTGGATCACGTCGTCGATCCAGAGCCTCTCCAGGCCGGCGATTTCATGGATGGCGGCCGCGTAGTCCCGCCCGTCGAAGCGGTAGGCGACGGCGCCGAGCGCCTTGGAGCCGCCCAGTTCCGGCTGCAGCTCCGGACCAACCACGAAGCCGGAGGACGGCCCCCAGAGGTAGCGGGTCCCGTCGACGGCGAAATCTCGGGCGAGATGCAGGTGGCCGCTCGCGACGAAGGCGACCTCGCTCCGGCGCAGCAGCTCGAGCAGCTGGGCGCGCGGCCGCGGCGGCACGCTCCAGTAGCCCTTGTCGCCCTCGTCGGGGCTTTCGACGAAGAGCGGGCGATGCAGGAACCAGCCGATGCGCCGTCCCTGCGCTTCGGTCACCTGCCGTTCGAGCCAGTCGAGCTGGCGGGCCTCGTCCGCCTCGTCGCTGCCGAACAGCATGGAGTTCAGGCCGACCAGGCGCCAGCTCTCCAGGTCGCGAACCCAGAAATCCGCGCCGAGGTGAGCGCGCCAGCGGGCGAGCCGCTCACCATTGACCGGCTGATGCGGGTGATGGGCCTCGCCAATGTCGTGGTTGCCCGGCACGCTCAGGACCGGCGCGCCCAGCGCGTCGAGCAGCCCGCGGCAGTGCCGCATGTCCTGGTCGAGATCAGCGCCATCCACAGTGACGTCGCCCGTATGGACGATCAGGTCCGGGCCCTGCGCGGTCACCCACGACTTGAGCGGCTCCCAGTTGCAGGCGAAGTGCGGCTTGGTCGGACTGAGGTGGGTGTCGGAGATCTGAACGACCCGCTGCATGCGACCCTCCGCGCGCGCTTCCATCCCGGAACAGGCCGCCTCCGTCACTGCGGGGCGGCGACTTTGTCGTGGAGCATACAAATGAATGTTTTATGACACAAATGTATTTTCGCCCGGTCCCCGCAGCCTCGGAACGAGCGCGTCTGCGGCAGGGCGCGGGAAGCGCGCCGCACAAACGCAGGGCCGAGCCGGCCGGGAAACTAGGATTCCAGCATGAGCGCGGCTTCCTCGCTCACCCACCGCTCGAAGGCTCTGATCATGGGCGAGCCGGCCCGCGACTGGGGGTAGGCCAGGTAATAGGCGCTCGGCGTCCCGACCCGCAGTTCGAGCGGGGCGACGAGCCGACCCGTGCGCAGGTCGTCTTCCACGAAGGCGCGCTGGGCCATGACCACGCCCAGTTCGTCGATCGCCGCCTGGTAGGCCAGCGCCGAGTTCTCGAACTTCAGGCCGCTGTTGCCATCCACCGTGGTGATCCCTGCGGCGCTGAGCCAGGACGGCCAGTCGTTCGGCCGGTGCATCGAGCACAGCAGGACGTGGCGCTCGAGGTCGCCGGGCTGGCCGAGGCCCCCGTTTGCGGCGAGCAGGCCAGGGCTAGCCACGGGCGTGAGCGTCTCGCCGAACAGGCGCCGGCTCACAGCGCCCGGCGGGGGCGCGTCGCCGGAATGAATGCACAGGTCCGCCTCGTCCCTGGCGAAGTCGACCGGCTGGTGCGACGTCGTGATCTGGACGTCGATGTCGCGATGCTTGGCGTGGAAACGAGCGAGCCGCGGCACGAACCAGCGGATCGCGAAGGTGGGCGGCAGCTTGATGCGCAGCCTGTTGTCGTTCGGCTTGGCCATGGCCCGCCGCGTTCCGGCCTCGATCTGGTCGAACGCGTCGCGAACCGCGGCCGCATAGGCCGCCCCGGCGGGCGTCGTCTCCACCCCTCGACGCAAGCGCACAAGCAGCGGCAGGTCGAGCCAGGCCTCCAGCTGGCTGACATGCCGGGAGATGGCGCCCTGTGTGACGCTGAGCTCGTCCGCCGCCCGGGTGAGGCTGCCGTTCCTGACGGCCGACTCGAAGGCGCGAAGAGCGTTCAGGGGTGGGATCACTCGGGCCATCTGCTCTGACCTCAGCTCATGTCACCGGCCGAAATTGTGGGTAGGCAGCACGTCGATGAGACCGTAGCCTGTTTACACAACAAAATCATTGCAGGCCCACAGGCGCGGCAAGCGCGCGTCGTTCGGTTCTGCTCCCGGGAGGAAAACTCATGCCTTGGCGTCCACGGCGCCGCTTTGCGCCCACGTGCGCCCGGGCTTCAACCCTTCGCTTGGGCCGGCTGGCATGACGGGTGTCCCCGCCCTGACGCTGTTCGAAAAAATCTGGGACGCGCACCTCGTGCGGCGCCTGGATGACGGCCGCGACCTCATCTTCGTGGACAGGCACGTGCTCCAGGAGACGACCAGCGCGGTCGCGTTCGAGAACCTGAAGCGCGCCGGCCGTGGGGTCAGGCGGCCCGAACTGACGCTGGCCACCCAGGATCACATCGTCTCCACCGCGCCCGGGCGCGACGAGGCCACCAACCCCGGGGGCCGCGAACTGCTTGCGCTCATGCGCGCCAACGCGTACCGGCATCGAATCCGACATTTCGGGGTGGATGATCCGCGGCAAGGCATCGTCCACGTGATCGCGCCTGAACTGGGCCTTGCCCAGCCGGGCTGCGTGCTGGCCTGTGGAGACAGCCACACCTCCACGGTGGGCGGCCTCGGCGCGCTCGGCATCGGCGTGGGCACCAGCGAGGTGGAGCACGTGCTGGCCACCCAGACGCTGGCTCTCTCCCGGCCCAAGCCGATACGCGTGCGCTTCCAAGGACGGATCCCACCCGGCCTCGTCGCCAAGGACCTGATCCTGCGCGCCATTGGCGCACTGGGCGTGGCGGGCGGACGAGGATCGGCGGTGGAATACGCCGGCTCGGCCGTCGAGGCCCTCCCGGTCGAAGGCCGGCTGACCCTGTGCAACATGTCCATCGAACTTGGGGCGCGGCTCGGCTTCGTGGCCCCCGACGAGAAGACGTTCGATTACCTGCGCGGGCGCGAGTTCGCTCCGCGGGGGCCTGCGTTCGACGCCGCGATGGCCGCGTGGCGCAGCCTTCACTCCGACCCGGGAGCGGCTTTCGTCCGCGACGTCGCGATCGAATGCGACAGGCTCGCCCCGCAGGTGACCTGGGGCACCACGCCCGAGGACGTCGCCGGCGTCGACGACCGCATCCCGGATCCTGCCTCCTATGGCGACGCCGGCCGGCGCGAGGCTGCGGCCAAGGCCCTCCGCTACATGGAGCTCGCGCCCGGTGTTCCCCTGGAAGGGCTGCCCATCGACATCGCTTTCATCGGCTCCTGCACCAATGGCCGCCTCTCGGACCTGCAGGCCGCGGCGGCGGTGGTAAGAGGGCGCAAGGTGGCCCCGCGCGTGCGGGCCCTCGTGGTTCCAGGCTCCATGGCAGTAAAGCGAGAGGCCGAGGCTCTTGGCCTCCACGAGATCTTCCGCGACGCCGGCTTCGAGTGGCGGGACGCGGGCTGCTCCATGTGCGTCAGCATCAACGAGGACGTGGCCCCGCCCGGGTCGCGGTGCATCGCGACCAGCAATCGCAACTTCGAGAACCGGCAGGGGCCCGGCAGCCGCACCCATCTGGCGAGCCCGGCCACGGTCGCGGCGGCGGCGCTGGCCGGCCGCATCGTGGACATCCGCAAGGAGGCGCGCGCGTGAGGCGTCCCGTGAGCACGGTGGTCGGGACGCTGGCGGCGATGCCGGCGCCCAACATCAACACCGACCAGATCATTCCCTCCGCCTGGCTTCGGACCGCGACCGCCGATCTCGGAAACGGCTTGTTCGGCTCCCAGCGCTATGACGAGGCTGGGAGCGAGCGGCCGGACTTCATTCTGAACCAGCCCGGATGGCGGAACGCGCGGATTCTGCTGGCCGGCGAGAACTTCGGCTGCGGCAGCTCGCGCGAGGCCGCCGTCTGGGCCCTGGTCCAGTTCGGCGTCGGCTGCGTTTTGGCGCCGAGCTTCGCCGACATCTTCTACGAGAACGCCTTCCGGAACGGGCTGGTGGCGGGCGTGATCGACGCCGACGCGTTCGAAGATCTGCGCCGGGCGGCCGCCGCCGGCCCCGCCAGCTATGCGGTCGACCTCGCCTCCGGCACGATAACGGGGCCGGACGGGACCCGGTGGGCCGTCTCTGTTCCCGCTTCGCGGGCCCGCGCGCTCATGCGCGGCGACGACGAGATCGCCATCACGCTGGCGATGCAGCCCGAGATCGACGCCCATTTCGACCGGAGTCGGGCGGCAACGCCCTGGCTGTTTCCCGAGAGCCTGATGGAGAGGCCGTCCCGATGAACCGCGCCACCCTGCGCCAGGCGCTCGCCGCCGAATTTCCGCTGGTCACGCCACTGGCCCATGACGCGCTCTCGGCGCGGCTGATCGAGCAGGCCGGCTTCCGCGCCATCTCGGTCGGCGGCTCGGCCCTCCTCGCGGCGCGGCGGGCCTATCCCGACATCGGGCTGATCGGGCTCACCGACATGGTGGACGGCCTGCGCGACATCGCGGCGGCGTCCACGCTGCCGCTGATCGCCGACGCGGACGACGGGTACGGAGACGTGAAGAGCGTGGCCCGCCTCGTGGCGGCCTACGAGGCCATCGGCGTCGGCGGCTTCCTCCTGGAGGACCAGGACCGGGACAGAAAGCAGCAACGGGCCGACAAGGCGGCGGCCGTTGTCGACGAATCCGTCATCGAGGCCAAGCTGCGCACGGCGCTCGCCGTTCGCAGCTCCGCGGAGACCTTCGTGATCGGACGCACCGACGCTTACGGACCGCTGGGCCTCGACGCCGCCATGCGGCGGGCCGAGCGTTTCCTGAAGCTCGGGGCGGACGGCGTCTTCATCGCCGGACTGAAGACGGAGGACGACTACCGGAAGGTCGGCGCCGCCTTTCGTGGCGTCTATCTGTCTGCGGCCATGTTCGAGGGGGGCGACACGCCCTGGATCAGCCCGGCGGACCTGGGCGCGATGGGTTTCAGCCAGGTGTCTTATCCGGCCAGCCTGATGTTCCGCCTTGTCGCCACGCTTCGGGACGCCCTGCAGGCGCTGCGGGGCCACGCCGACGGATCAGCGCCCATGCAACCGTTCGCCGGCGGCGCGGCGGCGCGCGCCACGCTGGACAAGGCCGTCGATCTCGACCGGTGGCGGCACATCGAGCAGAATCACGCGCCGCGAACAACGACCGCGACCTGACCAGCCCAGCCTGGCTTCATCGTCCGCGACAAGACGGACACCACGGGAGGAGAATATGAGGAACCACAAGAGGACCGCCCTGCTGGGCGCCATCTGCGCCGCAGCCCTTCTGACGAGCGCGAGCGCGCGCGCGGAGGAGATCGTCGTCAGCAACTACGGCGTCTCGGCGAATGGGATGCCGTTCGCAGTGGCCATGGAGAAGGGCTTCTTCAAGGAAGAGGGCGCCAACGTCACCGGCATCCTGTCGAGCGCCGGCGGCGGGACGACGCTGCGCAACATGCTGGCGGGCAACGCGCCCTACGCGGAGGTGAACCCCAACGCGGTGATCGCGGCCGTGCAGCAGGGCGCCGACATCAAGTTCATCAGCGACAACGTGCTCACGGTGGCGGAATTCGTCTGGGCCGTGAAGCCCGACTCGCCCATCAAGTCCGTCAAGGACCTGAAGGGCAAGAAGATGGGCTACACCAATCCGCGCTCGACCAGCCAGGCGCTCGCCACGCTGGTGCTGCAGTCCGGCGGACTGAAGACGGAGGACGTCGAGCTGGTCAAGACCGGCGGCTTCGGCGAGGGCGTGGCGGCCCTCGACATCGGGCTCGTCGACGTCGCCCCTGTTCCCGAGCCCCTCTGGGCGAAATACAAGGACAAGTACCGGGCTATCGCCAAGGCCTCGGACATGCTGCCGCCCATCGCCAACGTCCTGGGCGCCGCCTCCGGCGCCGCTGCGGCGACCAAGGGCGAGTTCATCAAGGGCGTGATCCGGGCCCGCCGGCGCGCGGTGGCCTACATGCAGGAACATCCGGACGAGGCGGGCGACATCGTGGCGAAGGTCTACAACCTCGACCCCGCCGTGGCCCGCGCCGCCGTCAAGAGTCTCGTCGACAGCAAGACCAACGGGGTCGAATACTGGGGCCCCGGGCAGTTCCATATGGACGGCCTGAAACGCGCCATCGAGGTGCAGAAGATGGTCGGCGCCATCTCGGGCGACGTCGACGCGCACACGCTCGTCGACACCCAGTTTCTGCCGGACGATCTCAAGGCGCTGAAATGAGGGATGTCCCCACGCCCCTGGTCCTGCTGCGCGGCGGCGAAAAGGTCTTTCCGCCGCCCGGCCCGTCGGGGCGGCCCGTGCACGCCCTGGGTCCGCTCGACCTGGAGCTGCGGCGCGGCGAGTTCTTCGCCGTGGTCGGGCCCTCGGGCTGCGGGAAGTCCACGCTGCTGGAGCTGATCGCAGGCCTCTCCACCGCGTCCAGGGGGGAGGTGGCCTTCGAGGGCCGGCCGATTCGGGGCGAGATCCCGGACGGGGTCGGCGTCGTGTTCCAGGAGGACGCCTCCTTCCCCTGGCTCACGGTGCGCGACAACATCGCGTTCGGGCTGAAACGGCTGCCGCTGCCCGCGGACGAGAAGACCCGCAGGATCGAACGGGCGCTGGCGATGATGGGGCTCGCGTCCTTCGCCGCCAGCTACCCGGCGCAGCTCTCGGGCGGCATGCGGCAGCGCGTCTGCATTGCCCGCACCCTGGTGACCGAGCCGAAGCTCATCCTGCTCGACGAGCCCTTCGGCGCCCTGGACCAGCAGACCCGCCTGCTCATGGGCGATGAGGTCCTGAACCTCTGGCGGAAGACGGGGGCGACCGTCTTCCTGATCACGCACGCGCTGGACGAGGCCGCCATGCTGGCCGACCGCATCGGCGTGATGTCGGCCCGCCCGGGCAGGCTCATTGACGTGGTCGAGACGGGCTGGCCCCGGGACCGCGACAGCCGCATCGTCGAGGAGGAGGCCTTCGGGGCCATCACCGCCCGGCTGTGGCGCTCGCTGCGGGCGGAGTCGATGAAGTCGCTTGGCCACGCGGGCGCCGCCGCATGACGCGGGCCGCGACCTGGCGCACGCTGCTGCTGCTGGGCGCGGTCGCCGCGCTCGAGGCCCTGTGCCTCGCCGGCGTCATCGACCGCATCACCATGCAGCCGCCGCACAAGATCCTGATCGACCTCTGGCGGCTGCTCGCCAGCGGCTCGCTTAACCGCGCCATCGCCAAGACGCTCGGCAACGCCGCGGCCGCCTTCGCAGTCGCGATGGCGCTCGGCGTCGCGAGCGGGCTGGTCATTCACCGCTTCCGGCGGCTGCGGGACACGCTCGACCCGCTGTTCGCCACCTACTACGCCATCCCGGTCTTCGCCTTCTACCCGCTCCTGATCGTCCTGTTCGGCCTGGGCGACGCGCCGCAGATCTTCATCGGGGCCATGCTGGGCGTGGTGGCGGTGATCGTGAACACCCTGAACGGCCTCGACCGCGTGCCGCGCGTGCTGCTCAAGACGGCGCGGGTGAACCGGCTGTCGCCGCTGCAAACGGCGCTTCAGGTCACCCTGCCCTGCGCCGCCCCGTTCATCCTGACCGGAGCGAAGCTCGCCGTCGCCTATTCGCTCATCGGCATCATCGGGGCGGAGTTCATCATGTCGAACGGCGGCATGGGCTACGAGATCAGCTTCGCCTACACGAATTTCGACAACGCCACGATGTACCCGCTGATCGTGCTGATCCTGCTCGTCTCGATCACGATCAACATAGTGATCGCGCGGTGGGAGAAGAGGATCCTGGCGCGACGAGGCCTGGCATGAGCCGCTTCATCACCGGCCCTTTCCGCAATGCGCTGACGCTCCTGGTTGGATTGCTGGTCCTCTGGCAGGCGCTGTACTGGGTTGTCGGCGACGTGGCGCTGCGCTCGCCGCTGCAGACCGCCGCCTTCATGGGGCGGTTCATGACCTCGCCGCAGTTCCTGCCACACCTGGCGGAGACGGGCCGGGCCTTCGGCCTCGCTCTCGTGCTGGCCGTGGCCATCGGGCTCTCGATCGGCTTCAGCCTGGGACTCAACCGCTTCATGAGCGACGTGTTCGAACCGGTGCTGGTGGCCGTCTACTCCATCCCCAAGATCACGCTCTATCCGATCCTGCTGCTCGCCTTCGGGCTCGGGATCTCCGCGAAGGTGGCCTTCGGGGCGATCCACGGGATCATTCCGATCGCGCTGTTCACCATGGCCGCCGTACGCAGCGTCCGGAAAGTCTACCTGAAGACGGGGCGGGTGCTGCGGCTTCCACCTACAGAGGCAATCCTGCGCATCGTGCTGCCGGCGGCCATGCCGGAAATCTTCGCCGGTCTGCGCATCGGCTTCTCGCTGACGCTGATTGGCACACTGCTGGGCGAGATGTTCGCGTCGCAGCGCGGGCTGGGTTTCCTGCTGATGAACGCCATCGGGCTCCACAACGTCGATCTCATCATGGGCCTGACCGTGCTGCTGGCGGGGTTCGCCGGCGTGGCCAGCGCGGTGCTGCTCAGTCTCAACAAGCGCCTGCAGGCGCGAACCTGATGGGGATCGGTTCGGACCTCACTTGGCCCCTCGCGATCCTCCTGCCGCGAGCAGGCGGGGACTGCGGGCCAATGCGCTCGCCCTCGGGTCCACCGCTTGCGAATCCCGGCTCCAAGCCCGTTTTTCCTTGCAGCTTTGGGTACGCTCGCCTCCCCCTCCTGCAACAATGCGGCGATAGGCGTCGAGGCTGGCCAGTGCCAGACCTCGCCCCCCGACGAACAGGACACTGAAGCGGCTCGCTTCAGGCGCTCCAGTAGCGGATCTGACGCTCATCATCGCGGGCTAACTAGGGCGCGCCCGGGCAGTTCCGGATCCCTACAATTGACCGGATTCGCGTGCGCCTCGCCTTCAGGCGCAAGGAGAGATCGTATCGCGCGGGTCCATCATCGGCGGTCGGGAACAAACACTCCCGCCCTCTGGAAGCGACAACTCGGAGGCAACTTAACGCCAACCTGACCAGGACCACGGCCGCAGCCCAGAAGAGGATTTCAGGATTATTCCTGTCCGGCACCTTCTGCAAAGCTGAGGATAGTCGAACTTAGGGACCACCCCGCAGGGAGCCTTTCGGGGATGCCAACTCTTCACCCAGAACCAACCAGGGCAACGTCTCGTAAACGTTCCGCCTGCGCCAGAACACCGCCCCCGCGACTGCCCTGGTGGATGACGCGCTCTCGCGCCTCGAAAGGGGGCTCGCGGGCATGCTCATCGTCGAGGGACGGGAGAACGACGCGATCATGCATCCCGGTCCGGCAACGGCACACTGACTTCGGCTGCAACGGCGGTGTGTGTTTGTGTGTGCAGGAGCGGCGAGATCTATGTGGTCGCTGCCGTTAGTGTGCGAAGCAGAATCGTACCACTGAACCAGGAACGCGACAGGACCGAGCTGCTGCGTGTCGTGGAATGCGGCCAAAACGGCCTGCGATGGATCGAGTTCCCCGGGCGCCTAGCCGCGCCGGTCCCTTCCCGGGGCCAGCCGGTCGCGCTCCGCCTCGGTGATCCCGACCGACAAGCGCCGGGCGGCGGCCAGCCCGAACTCGAACACCAGCCCGATGCCCAATCCGCACAGAAACATGATGGCGCAGGTTGCCCAGAGGCCGAGCTGCGACTCCATCAGCTTCGCAACGGCCAAGACAAGCGGCGCAAGGAGCAGCCACCTCGTTAGCCTGCTGGGCTTCCACGTCCGAAAAGACCCGTCGACCATTGTAGTCCATGCCCCCGATCCCGGAGGCGGGGGGCAGCCCGGGATTGCAAGCATTCTAGGCGCGTGCGCCAGCAATGCCGACCATGGCTTAAGTGGAAGCCTACCTCGATTGCCGTACTCAAGAGGGGGAATGCCTGGGCGACCAGATGCGTAGCAGAGGAAGAGGCATGGCGTCCGTTGCCAGATGACGTCCGACGGACCTACGACATGGTCGCGTCTGGCCAGCTCAAAGTGGCCATGCCGGAGATCTTCGCGGGCCTGCTCATCGGCTTTGACATGACGCTGATCGGCACTCTGTGGCGAGATGTTACTCGCAGCGCGGGCTGGGCTTCCTGCAAGTGAGCGCCATCGGCAGCCACAAGGTTGATCTGATCTTGGCCTTGCCCGTGCTTCTGGCCGGCTTCGGCGGGGTGGCGAGCGGCACCTTGGTCAGCCTCAACGAGCGGGTCCAGGCGCGATTCTGAAGCGTTCGGGGTGGGGCTCTTGCCCCCAAACGGGTGCCGAAGCCGGCTTCATAGCAGCTCTGACCGAAGCCGCCCGGGAACGAAGCACGCCGGAGGTCACCTGACCGCCTTGACCCTTGGGATAGCACCGCGTGGCGGATGCAAATTTTTTTTTGAGACGGGGTGGTCCCTTGCGTTCCGAAGCGGCAGGCTTCGCACATTCGCTTCTTTGAACGGAGAAATCGCATGTCCGACGCGACCACCATCCCCCCCTGCAACGACAACGACGCCGACGAGGCGGGCCGCAACTCCGCCTTGGCGACGATCGCCGAGCTGAGCCTGGAGGCTTTCGTCACGGACTGGAACGCCGGGCGCCAGAGCCTCATCACCGACATCGAGGGCCTCCTCATCGCAGCGAGCTTCGAAGAGGCGCTCGCGGGCGGGTTGGCGGACCGGCGCGCACGCGCCTGGCGCGAGGGCCATGGCAGCTCCTACGACGAGCATCTGCGGGTCCAGATCGAGCCCCACATCTGGGACACGTCCGAGGCAGCCATCGTCCACATCGTCGACGCCTGGGCCGACAAGATCATCACTGCGGGCCCTGCTGCCTTCCAGGCGCCGGCCCCGTGGAGCGATGCGGACGACTGGGCCCACTGGGTCGTCGATCACGTCGAGGGCCCCATCCTCTGCGACCCCTATGGCGACCACATCGTGGTTCCCCGGCGCGAACTCGGCCTCCTGGTGCAGGGTCTCCTCTTCGCATCGGCCAAAGCGGTCCACTCTGGCTGGCTCACCCGAGACTTCACCTCCACGGGGCTGCCCCGGTTGCCAGCGTTCCGGCTGGGACCGGCGGCCCGGGGGGAAACGCCGCCGCCGGCGTGAGCCGGCACGACCCGGACCAGGATCGCTCCCCCAGGGCCCAGCCGCCGCGCTCGGGAGATATACGAGATCCTGACGAGCCTCGAGCCGACTGCGGTCGAACTGCTCGCTAGGCGCCGGCCGCCCGCGGCGGAGATCGCCCCGCTGCTGCAAGCCTGCCACGACATGGAGACGGCCCTGGCCGGCCCCGCGGCGGATCTAAAGGCCTGGCCACGGCCGACGAGCAGTGCCACATGAACCTCGCCCGGCTCTGCGGCAGCGGCCGACTGGCAGCGCTGATCATGACCGTCTCGGAGCAGGCCCACCGGCCAGGATGTTCACGCTTTCGCTTCGAGCGATCCCGAAAGTGTCCACGGCCGAGCACCGGAAGGTGGCGGACGTCATTCTTGCCGGCGCCTCCGCCAAGGCCCGGGAAATCTACGCCGCCCATCGCCGCCGAGGCGGCAAAGAGCTCATGGGCATTCTCGAACCCCATGGATTCCAGAGGCTATGACGAGCAATCTGGTCAGGGTCGCGCTGATGCCGGGAGGGGCCCGCGCGATCCCTCCCGCGCGGGCCGAGACATCAGGCCGGCTGAGCGACTTTCTTCGACCGGCCGCGCTTCGCCGGAGCCGCGGCGGGCACAGGTTGCGGTGCCGGCGCAGGCTGCTTCCTGCGGTCAAGCCCCAGGCCCCGGGCCTTCGCCAATTTCGACCGGTGCGCGGCGTAATTCGGGGCCACCATGGGATAATCCTTCGGCAAACCCCACTTGGCGCGGTACTCGGCCGGGGTCATGCCGTACTTGGTCATGAGATGCCGTCTCATGGACTTGAACGCTTGGCCGTCCTCGAGACAGATGATGGCGTTGGGCGTTACGGACTTCCTCACCGGTACGGCGGGCGCCAAAGGCTCGGGCTGGATGTCTGGCTCCGATCCCGCGCCGGTCAGCGCAGTGTGAACGCTCTGGATCAGGGGGGCCAGCTCGGCAGGGGTCAGCTTATTATACGAGAGATAGGCCGAGACGATGTCTGCGACCATATCGATAATTCCTGATGTTTGACTTGTGCTCGTGGGGGACATTTGCGTCGCTCCATTATGGGCGGGCGCACGTTAAGCTTCAGTCCCTCGCATAAGCAAGCTTTTTTCTTTTGATCCAACTGACTGATCAAGATGGAGCTCACGAGGTGACCGCGGCTGCCGCGATCTCGTTTGACGGCGTGCTGGCTTGTCGCGCTAAAATTGGATGACGGCTGCCGGTTTTTCCTGTGCGCAACTGCACGGCGATTGGAAAACTGGCGCTATTACACTTTCACCGGCTGTGAAACAGACCGGAGCTGCTTCGATCAGGAGCACTATCATGCCCGACGAAACAGCCGTCGCTCTCGCCGAAGCGCTCCGGCACACCTTCGAGCCGATCACGTTGGAGCCTCTTCCCGTCGAAATTCAAAAGCTCTTGGACGCCATGCAGGCGATGGAGCAAGCGGACGACGAAAGGGGGGCCTAGCGAGAGCTTGGTATCGCTGCCCGCTGTCGCTGCAGCCCCCCTACTAACCTGCTTCCGGGTTTCCGCACCCGCGGACATGCTGTCCATTCTTGAATTTGATCTTGCCGGCATGACGCAATGCGCGCGCCCTGAAGCGTGAGATCCAAATGGCTGGTCCTTGCCGCGCCCGGTCTGGGCGCTTCACCCGGCCCCGACTGACGCTCCCGGAACGAGGGGATTCAGGGGGCAACGACACCGGGAACAAAGTCGTTCGTTGACGAATATTACGCCGGAGGGGACCGCATTGGAGTGCGGCCTATGATCAAGACACGCCCACCACAGCTCTCGCATCCTCATCACGCCGGCCTTTGCCTGAGCCTGGCACTGCTATTCACAGCCAGCCCGTCGGGCGCGCAGGCGCCACCTGAGCTCAAGCTGGGGCGCCCCGACCCCTTCGCGATGGCCCGGACAAGCGCGCCGGCTTTTGCGCGGCCCGAGGTCAGCCAGTGGCTCCCTGCCCTTCCCATCTCGGACTCGGGCGACCAGTCGCCAACCGGCGCTGAGGCGGCTGCCCCACAGCCCCACACCGGGCAGGGATTCGCCTCCTCATTGAAGCGCCTGATCATCCCGCCTGCGGAAGCAGGCACGAGCCCCATCTCTGCTCCTGACCACTCGCCGCCTCCGCTGCCCTCGGAGACCGCCACCCTCACCGAACATTCAGAGGCGCACCCCCCAATTCAGCCTTCGTCACCGACGACGGGGACGGTCAAGACGGCGAAGGATGAGCGCCGGGGCGTGCTCATCGCGAGAGGTCGCGCGACGTGGTATCAGCACCCAGGCCGCACCGCGAGCGGCCAGGTCTACAACCCCGACGGCCTCTCCGCCGCTCACGCCTCGCTACCCTTCGGGACATCCGTGCGGGTGACCAATCGTGGAAATGGCCGCTCCGTGGTCGTCCTCATCAATGACCGCATGGGGCCGCGGGGGAGAAGCCGTTATCACGTCATCGACCTGTCGCGCGCCGCGGCGCGCGCTCTCGGCATCCAAGGGATCGGCGACGTGGCGCTCTATGCCGAGGGAGCGCAGTTGGCGAAACCTTGAGCACTGCCGCTCCATCATGCGCAGCGGGCCCCGGGTGGTGCGAGAAGGTGTAATAGCGACACCCGTGGGCGAAGCAGATGCGCCGGTTCGGGGGGCCACCGCCGACCTGGTGCACACCGACCCGGCAGGTCTCGTCGAGGACATCACCGGTTCGTCGCGTGCGCGCACGGCGCTGCCTAGCTTCGGCGCTCGGGCTCATAGCGTCCTGGCGGTTTGGAGGGTGTACGCTTTACACGCCACGTCAGGACGCGTGGGGTGCGCAGACCTCGGCAGGCGCTGGCTTGCGCCTCGCCGAACCCTCTGCGCCCGATCAAGATCCGGTCGCTCCAGAGGCTCATGATGGGAGCCAACGATGTCCTTTGGAGGCGACCATGGAAGAGGCGGTTCGAGCTCAAATTCTCGAGTTGCTGAAGCAGCATCGGGACATGTCCATCGCCACGCTCCGGCCGGACGGATGGCCCCAGGTGACCACGGTCGGATATGCCAATGTCGACACGACGTTGTATTTCCTCTGCGGGCGGGAGAGCCAGAAGGCCGCGAACCTGGCTCGCGATGATCGCGTCTCCCTGACCATCGACCATGACACGCCGCAGGTGATGGAGATCACCGGCCTGTCCATGGCCGCTCACGCGAGTCTCGTCACCGACCCGGCCGAAGCCCAGAGAGCGCTGGAACTGCTCTTGCAGAAATACCCGGCGCAGCAGGGCGTCCCGCTTCCTATGCCGAAGCCAGAGGACGTCGCTGTCTTCCGGGTGGCCCCCGTCGTGATCAGCCTGATCGACTACTCGAAAGGCTTTGGACACACCGAACTCGTGGCCTGCTGAGACGTTCAGGGCTTGAACTCGCCGAGGTTTGACAAGGCCGGCGGGGGGATCGCGCGCAATCGCGATTGGCTCAGGACTGATTCCTCTGCATCCGCGATGGTGCATGGCATTCGCTGGCGAGGCGCCATGATCGCCGCGGCTTGAGCGCCAAGCCTGCAGTGGGTGAACGCAGATTCAAAGTTCGTCAACGGCTTGGCCCTAGCCTCATTCCTGCAGGGCTACGCATGCCTGCACTCCGGGGCGAGCCCACGCGATCTTGAATCTCGGGTGGGCTCGCTTCTCCGCTGCTGCTGCGGACGCAGTCTGCATCCCTCGACCCTGACCAGCCTCGCGGCCCCTAGCCGATTAGCCGCGAAGGCCGACGGGCATGCTGCAGGCGAAAACCGATAAAGCCGGCGACCATTAGGTGCGCGGCTGCGCAAAGGTGCAGTCACAAAGCATTGGCATTCGCCGGCAGGCGTGCTCGCATTAGCCCAAAGTCAATGATTGCAAACTTAACCTGTTCGCGTCTCTTGCGGGTGAGGTGCCAGAGTGATCGCTGGGCTTGCGGCTCTGGCCTTCGCAGGAAGCGTGATCGGAGCTTCCACGGGCGCTCTGCTTGGTGGCCACGAGTGGGCGTTTGCCGGCGCCTTGATCGGCTCGATCGGACTTGTCGTCGCGGCAGTCGCCGCCCCCGTTGCGTCCAAGGGGCTCATACGCCGAAACGGACGAAGTTCATCCTAACTCGCTCGCCAATTGCAGCTCCCGATGGACGAGGATCCCGTCCCTGCCCGTTGGTGGACGCGCATTCTGTGCGTCGCACGCAATTTGTTTGGCGACTGACAAGCCCTCAAGCTGAAGGCGGCAGCTTTTGTTCGAGCAGGCTTAGAGACCCTGAACGGCCACCGATGGCCCATAAACGCCCTACGCCGAGTACATTCGCCCCCTTGCGGAAGACAAGAGCCACGCCGTCCAGAAGGAGTATGGCGGCGCCCAGAAGAAGGATGCAGGTGGACAGGGCATTTGGCGGAAGTCGCATTCTGCTCGTCTCGCTCGTGTCTCCATCGGATATGACACAAGGTGAGTTGGACTTCCAGCTTAAGCCCTGCCCCAGAACCGGACGGCACGCATTGTTTCGTGCCCCGCATCACTGCCGCCGGCACGCCTTGCACGGACTCGAGCTGGCGGTGCGCAGGGGGGGCTTCGCACGGCGCGGGATTGAAACTCTCGCTCACCTGGCCAGCGGCAGTTCTCATTCACAGCCGTGCTTGGCCGGCGCTCGGAGCATCGATGGTCACGCGGTCTGGGCGGGCTTGATGCGCCACATCGGCCGACCTTCGATGGAGACGCTTTCGAGCCGCCGGTCTTGTGACAGGTTGGATGAGAGCGTGGCTCGTGGCCGCTTCGCCTTGAGACGCAGCCCTTCCGCATCGAGGCGTGTTTGAATCTCCGAGATCGGCAGCGGTGTCTTGGCGCGATCCAGGACCTCATAGACTGCGGTCCGAAGACTTTTTCGCCGAGTCGAGGCGAGCCTGCGCCGGTCGGAAGACGGCGCCGTTGGGCGCTGCGCCTCCTTGAACTCCGATAAGATCTGCTCAAGGGAAACAAGAAGACGGAATTCCGGGTTGGTCAAGGCCAGCGTCGAGCGAAGCGTCTCGATCAGCCCTGAAAGCGCGGTCCTGACGCCGCTTTCCATGTTCGGAGCAGCTCCATGTTTTGCAGCGCTGATTAGGCTGAGCAAATGCGCTTTTCTCGTGGCGATGCGCGGGCCTCGACCCTTATTGAAACGTATCGGCCGAACCCTCGCCCCCTATGAGCGCCCTGAGCACGGCGATGATCCAGGCGCATTTGTTCGCGAAGTCCATGTTCGACCAACGCTCTTCATCAATCTGGATTCCGGTTTCGGCCGCGAGAGCCAACCTAAGCGCCTCGAGGCTGGCCTGAATTGCTGAGGACATGGTCGACATCCAGAAAACAGCTTGCCCGTAAACCTAACTTGAAAGGAATCGTTCTCGGAAATGGCGCACCCGTACGTTGGCCCTAATCAAAACGAACTATCTGCGGTTTTCAGCGCCCGCTCCTCTTTTGAACACTTCTGGCACTCGCCCAATGCGAGTTCTGCTTCCGCGAAGAGGTCGCCTCGGGAAGCGATTGCATCGAGAAGCCGGGCGGGAAGATCGCCCGCGCTGGGCCACCCTCCCCGTTTAGCTCGCTCGCACGTTTAGGCCAATGAGTTGCTTTTAACGCAGACCGACATATTACATTAGCCAGAGTTGCATTGATTCTCCGCCCAAGTTCAATGTTTTGACGCGCTGGTAAGGAGCTTTGATCCAGTGTCCTCGCGGCGTTAAGCCAAGGAGGCAACAGATGAAGAAACTTATCGCATTCACGCTGACCTGCTCGCTCGTCGCGGCGAGCATCCCGTCGGCCCAAGCGCAGGTGGGCTTCGGCTCGATCATGGGCGGCGCCGTCGGGGCGGCGCTGGGAGGCACGCGCGGCGGCGGCGGGGCCGTAGCGGGCGCGATCATCGGCGTCGCCATGGGCACGATCCTGGAACAGCTCACGGCCCAGGAGAAGAACCAGCGGCAACAGGCGTTGCAGCAGGCGGCGCGGGGCAAGTCCGCCTCCTGGTCCACGCACGGCAAGTCCGGCAAGAAGGCGCGGTACGTCAACAAGGGCGCAGTCGCCAGCGCGGACGGCAAGCGCTGCTCCAAGGTCGAGGAGACGATCCAGCTGCCTGACGGCAAGCAGGGCAAGTCCGTCGAAACCGTCTGCTTCTCGTAAACGGACCAGACGCCATGTCCAGGTTGAGTCTCGTCCTGGCTGCCCTCATCGGCAGTCTCGCCTTTGAAGCCCAGGCTCAGCAACTCGTCATCGATGGCTTGTACGGCTGCGAGCGCGCGACCAATGGTCGAGCTTACTGCAAGAAGCATGGCAGCTCGAACTACGTGCCGGTCTCGGACGAGTTTTTCAACAAGTTCGAGACGGTCCGAACCGGCCGGCCTTCGACGCCGCCACCTGCGCCTGCCACCGTCACCAATGTGACCAACACCAACGTCACAGTCGTGGTGCAGGGCTTGACCAACGAGGCTTCGGATCTCAAGGGACAAGCGCTTCTGCTGGATACGGTGGTGGCCGAGCAGGAGAGGATCCGGTCCGGGCTCACGGGCGTGGAGGCGGAGGCGACCGAGCAGACAGTCGTGGTGCTCAAGAGCCGCGCAGCGGAGCTGCGCGGCAAACTCAGGGGCAAGCTCACGGAGCTGTCGAAGTATTCAACTTCGATCCGGCCTGAAGACCAGGACCAGTATCTCACAGCCCGCAAGGCCTCCGAGATCTATCCAAAGGTGCCCTACTACATCCCAGGCACACCTGAAACCGGCGAATTCTGGGTTGAGCCGTACGTGCGCGACGATGGCACGCTGGTGTTCCGCTTCCGGTTCATCGACCCGAGTTCCACCAATGAGAAGACGCGGTCCGCCGTCGAGATGACGGCAGACGAACTCGAGCGCACCCAGAAGGCGCTCTTCAAGACCTTCGAATGGTCCAAGGTCGCCCATCAGAACCGCGTCCGGAAATACGTCAGCAAGCGGGTGGTCTGCTTTCCCGAACTGAACTGCCCCGAAGAGGGCAAACGCCTCGACGGGAAGTCCTCGACCGAGGTCATCTTCCAGGTCAGCGAGGAGGGCGCCACCAGCGGACGTATCCAGCGCAACAAGGGACGGTTCGACGAAGGCTACAACTTCTCCATCGACTCGGCCCTGCTGCTGCAGGCCTACCTGAAGCACGTTCTGAAGGAGGGCCGGCTTGAGTACAGATCGAACACCGAGGACGTGAACGAGCTCTTCAAGTAGCTCAGCCTGGCAACTCTCCACTCGGGCGTGCCGCGCCAGCGGGCGTGGCACGTCCTGTCTTTATTCAGCGACGGCCGTGACCTCTCGTGCGCTTCTGGGCCCCGCGAACGACGGCGCCCGACGGCTGCTGCGGTCCATGCGGCGGCTCCCTGAGCCGCCACATGGGCTTGCCCTCGGACATCACGTTTTCGAAGCGGCTGTCCTGCGACAGGTTGGAGGACAATGCAGCTCTGGGATTGCGAGCGTTGAGTGTGATGCCCCTGCCCATCAACCGCCGAAGGAGTTCCCCCGTGGGGAGCGGTCCTGCCTCGGCCGTCAGGATCGCGTGCACAGTCGTGCGCAAAGATCGGTTTTGCGCCGCGGCCGGCGCGGGCTCAGGTTCCGCCCTTAAGGCCTGCTCGGCGGTTCCGGCAGGATTCGCGTTCCGTTGGGCGTCAGCAACCGCCGCCTGCAGCCTGCACAGCAAGCGATACTCCGGCGAGGAATTCAGCAAGCCCGCGTGCAGACGCTCGATAAGCGCCGCCATCTCCCTTGTGAGATCGCGATTCACAGGCGTCCCTCCCACGCTCATTTGAGCTTAGGAGCGATCCCCAGGAAGACAACTTAGCGCTAGTGCTTACGCCTGAGGCCCTGCCGCTGAGCGCGTCAGGCCAATCGTGCTCGTCCGCCAGCACGCGCTTCGCGTTGCCCGATGATCCATGACCTCAGGGGCGATGCTGGACCTGGCGTTCGACCCCACAAGCATGATTGTTCGGCTTGGGGCCAACCGCATCGCCCCCGCAGGCCAGCCGGGCACGGCGGCGCCCAGCCCGGTTTCGTTGTGGGGCGAAATGCGCTCGTTTCGAGCCGGCAGGCATGGCCCCCAAAATGCACTGGCTCGGCTATCGATCGGAAGAGCCCATGAGCACAGACCTGCGACGTCCCGAAAAGCCCCGAGGGCTCAAAATTTTAACAGTCGCCGTCCTTGTTACCGGGGCGGCGCTTACACTGTGCTGGGCAGCGGCGCTCCTCTGGATCATCAGTCGGTACGTGCTTCGGGCATGGTAACAGTTCGCCCAAGCACCAGGCGGGTCGCCCTCGCCATTCTCGAAGGCCAAACAGCGATTTTCGCGCATGGCCCTTTAAACCTGCTCCGAGTAGGCAGTCGTGCTAGCCGACAGCTAGGCGCCTAGAGCACGAGAAGGCATTCACCAAGGCGCCCGTTCCTAATGTACAATCGGGTCTACAGTCTGCTTTGCTTCAAAGACGCGAGGCCGCCCGCATTAGAACGGCGCAGCTTCAGACACTCGCAAGGGACAGGGCCATGGCGAACAATGGAAAGGTTGCACTGATCACTGGGGCAACCGGGCAGGATGGGGCCTATCTCTCAGAGCTGCTTCTCTCCAAGGGCTACACCGTGCATGGCGTGAAGCGCCGCTCGTCCTCCTTCAACACGGGTCGGGTGGAGCATCTCTACCAGGATCCGCACGAGCAGGACCGTCGCTTCATCCTGCATTACGGCGATCTTACCGACAGCACCAATCTCATCCGGATCATGCAACAGACCCAACCGGACGAGGTCTACAACCTCGCCGCGCAAAGCCATGTGGCAGTGAGCTTCGAAACGCCGGAATATACGGCCAACGCGGACGCGGTGGGCACCTTGCGCCTGCTCGAGGCCATCCGCATCCTCGGCCTTAAGGACAAGACCCGGTTCTATCAGGCTTCCACCTCGGAGCTGTACGGCCTCGTGCAGGAGGTGCCCCAGCGCGAGACGACTCCGTTCTATCCGCGCAGCCCCTATGCGGCGGCGAAGCTCTATGGCTATTGGATCGTGGTCAACTACCGGGAGGCCTATGGGATGCACGCTTCGAACGGCATCCTGTTCAATCACGAGAGCCCGCTGCGCGGCGAAACCTTCGTCACGCGCAAGATCACGCGCGCCGTCGCCGCCATCAAGCAAGGCTTCCAGGACCGGCTGTTTCTCGGCAATCTGGACGCCCGGCGCGACTGGGGCCATGCGCGCGAGTACGTTCGCGGCATGTGGCTGATCACCCAGCAGGACCAGCCTGACGACTATGTGCTGGCGACCGGCGAAACGACGCTGGTGCGTGATTTCGTGACGCGGGCCTTTGCCGAGGTCGACATCGCCATCGAATGGGCCGGTCGTGGGGTCGAGGAAAAAGGCCTGTGCAGCCGCACCGGGCGCACGCTGGTCGAAGTGGATCCACGGTACTTCCGGCCGACCGAAGTCGATCTGCTGATCGGCGATCCGACCAAGGCGAAGGAGCGCCTCGGCTGGGTGCATGAGACGAAGTGGGATCAATTGTGCGCCGAAATGGTCGCCGCCGACATGATCACGGTCGCCAAGGAGCAGCGCCGCAATGCCGAGTGAGGTCATTTACCCGCTCGCGGGCAAGCGCGTCTGGGTGGCGGGACACCGAGGCATGGTGGGCTCCGCCCTGATGCGGCGGCTGGCCGACGAAGGCTGCGAGATCCTGACGGCCGGGCGCGAGAAGCTCGATCTGGAGCGCCAGGCGCAAGTCGAGCGCTGGGTGCAAGCCGAGCGGCCCGACGTGATCTTCCTCGCCGCCGCGAAAGTCGGCGGCATCCTGGCCAACGACACGTATCCGGCCGACTTCCTCTACAAAAACCTGGTCATGGAGTGCAACATCATCCATGCCGCGCAGCAGGCGGGGGTCGGCAAGCTCTTGTTTCTCGGGTCCTCATGCATCTACCCGAAGCTGGCGCCCCAGCCGATCACCGAAGACGCTCTGCTGACCGGCCCGCTGGAACCGACCAACGAGTGGTACGCCGTGGCCAAGATCGCGGGCATCAAGCTCGCGCAGGCGTTCCGCAAGCAGCATGGCAGCGACTTCATCAGCGCGATGCCGACGAATCTCTACGGCCCGGGCGACAACTTCGACCTGCAATCGAGCCATGTGCTCCCGGCGTTGATACGCAAGGCGCATGAGGCCAAGCTCGCGCGCGCCTCGCATCTGACTATCTGGGGCACAGGCTCCCCCATGCGCGAATTCCTGCATGTCGACGATTGCGCCGATGCGTGCGTCTTCCTGATGAAGACCTATTCGGGGGCCGAGCACGTCAATGTGGGAGCAGGCTGGGACCTGAGCATTCTGGATCTGACACGGCGGGTGGCGGCCGTGGTCGGCTTCGAGGGTGAGATCAGGACCGATCCCTCCAAACCCGACGGAATGCCGCGCAAGCTGATGAGCGCCGACCGGCTCCGCGGCATGGGCTGGGCGCCGCGGATCGATCTCGATCAGGGGATCCGCGATACGTACCAGTGGTTCCTGGACCACGTGGCTGAACAGCAGAATTGAACCAGCAGCTGGCTCGCCGACCTGAGCCGGTGGACCTGATCGCCGCATCTCCGGCGGCAGCCCTGAGTGGTCGGTCCAGCTTGTCCGGTCCCAGTTCGCCATCGCCTCGGCTTTGGCGAGCGCCGTCCTCGAGCTTTGGCAGAGGCCTCCCCGGGCGCCCTCCCCCAATCGGCTTACCTGCATCCCGCCAATCCTAGCGGTCCTGGAAGGATTGCGACAACGCCAGCCTCACACACTGGGCTCGAGTCCATTGGGGCGCACTGCCTTGCACCGCGACAAGCGATTCCGGCTGATTACTACAGCTGTTCTCTTGGCAGGCTTGGGGCTGACCTTGGCGTGGGCGCTTGTGCTTGGGCTTGCCGTTTTGGCGCTCGGGCGCCTCTTTTGACCGTGTGTAGGCAAGGGCCGCCTCGGGCTCCCGGCAGAGTTCGTTCAAGGGCCCGGAGCCCGCGATGGTCGCCTCCTTGCCAGGGCGGACTTGAACTCCCAGCGAGCTAGTGATTGCGGCCGCGCCATTGCGCCGCCCGTGAGCTTTGCCGCCAGCGACTGGAACGCGCAGGACCGGAAGCTTGGGTCGAGCGCACCTTGTCGGCCTCCGCCTGGGGCGGCGGCTTCGTCAGCCACCAGCACCACCGATTGTTGAATCGGACACTGCGAAAATCCACCGACTGCGACAAGCTGGACGACAGCGAGGCCCGAGTTCCTGGCCTACCGCCAAATGCGGGCACCAATTGAAGGAGCTCGTCGATGGGCAGCGGCTCGCCGCGAACTTGAAGCGCTCGCTGGGCCGCCTCGAGTTGCGTCACCCGTCCCGCGAGATCAAGCGCGCTTGAATGCGCACCTGAACTCGTGTCAGAAGCTTCGGGGTCGGCGGTCATCGCCTCCGCGCTGCGGATCGCCGAGTCCAAGGCGATCAGACTGCGGTAGTCGGAGCTTTGAGCCTGCAAGCGCAGGTGGACTTCCTCCCGCAACGCCTTAAGCGCCCCTAGGTTCACGTCTGTCATCGGCTCCCCCACCCGGGCCAGCGACTGGCCGCCCCGATCACACGCTACACGGCCCAACCCGAGCCTCGTCTTAAACGCTTAAGGGTTAATAAGGATGCAGGGCGTGAGCGAACTTCGGCTGCTTCCGGAGATGCCTCATGGGTCAGGTCACCCCTTGGCCGGCGGCAGCCGTTCCACTTGCAAACAGGCGCCGGGAGCTCCCCAATTCGGAACGGCGTCCCTGGCGCCAGCCGACCGCAAGCGCCCCCTCGGGGGCGACCGGCCGCGCGCAGCAGCGAGCGCATCGCTTGCGCAAACTTGTCCAGCGCCTCGGCTATCAGGGCGCCGCCGTCTTCGCCTGAGACAAGAACTCGTAGATCCCGCGGTAGCACGCCTCCGGGCTGAAATGGCGCCGCACCAGCCCGATTCCCTGCTCGCCCATCAACAAGCGCTTGCGCTCATCCTGAGCCAATTCGAGAACGCCTTCGGCGAAGGCCATTTCCGGGTCCGCCACAACCACGGCGCCCTGCATCAATTCTTCCACGCCAAACGTCGTGGCTGAAGTCGCAATAACCGCCTTGCCATGGCTCAGCGCCTCGATCAGCTTGATCTTGAGACCGGTCCCGGATCGCAATGGTGAAATCACCACGCCGGCGTGCCGGTAAAGCGGGCGCAGATCATCAACCAGGCCCAGCAGGCTCACGCCGTCCGGCGTCTCCGAGACTCCCCTGCAGACAGCGCCCGCCACCTGAAGGCGAAGCGAGGGCCGATGCTCTCGGACAAGGGGCCACACCTTCGTGAGAAACCAGTTCAGGGCCTCGATGTTCGGTGCGGTGTAGCTGCCAACAAACAGAAGCTGGTCTGAGTCCCCAGGCTGAGCCCGCTCGACCGAAGTCAGGGCCATGGGAGCGACGATCACCTGCGTGTGGGGCAGCCGTGTCGATACCGCGCCTGCCTCCTTGGCTTGGATCGCGATGATGAGGTCGGCCAGGGACAGCCACGCGAACTCGGTCTCACTGTCGACCTCGGGATAATGGGCCGAGAACAAGTCGTGCATCACCACGGCGCTGCGGGCGTCGTCACGACCCACGAATGCAATGGCCGGGGCCAGACTGGCGTAATCACACAGGATCGCGTCAGCGAGGGGGCGGGCGATTTTCGCGAGATAGCGCTTGTCGGCCTCCCTGAGGGTCTCTGGCGTAAAGATCGAATGGGACGCGGGGCGGCCGAAACGCCGCAGGGGCAATTTCAACCTGGCGGCGATCACATCGAACACGGCGACCGCCGCCTGAAGCAGCACGCGGAGATCCGGGTTGATCACCAAGCGCCCGAATTTCCAGGCGCCGCGAATTCGATAGCTCGAAAACGCCTCCATTTCCGGGCGCAACCACAAAAACGGCCACCTGCCAAACACTGAGGGCGACGGACACACATAATGGACCTGCAGGCCGTTCGCGACCAGATACTTGACGATGCTCAGCAGATAAATGGAGCTCCCATTCGTTTCACCGACAATGCGCTGCCTCGACAGGACGCAAACTGATCTCGCCACGGATTCCTCGCTGGCCACTTCTCACACGAAACGAACGCCAGAGCTGCGGATCGTCAAATGCCCGCTCACGCGTTAGCACGGATAGTGGAGGCTTTTAGCCTTAAGATGTACGTATGCTCGTTCCCCTCAGAGAACATCGTTTCCGATGCGTGCTTAGCTCACGGTCATTTTTGATCATCGTCTCGACAGGGGCCGTCGCTCAGCAGGGCGGTTGGCAGTCAGCGCACAGCGCCCTGGACGGCCTCTGGGCCGATCCAGGTCGTCGCTTCGCGATCGCCCTTGCACAGATGCAGGCGCAAATCGATCCGGAAAAAGCCTTGGCTTGGGACCATCGCCATTTTGGCCATCGGCAGCAAGCGCTACGCAGCCCGACGGGACGCCGGACGATGCTGCCTGACACGCCTCGGCTGTCCGGGCGAACTTGTCATTGGCAAGTCAGGGGAAGTCGGTCTAGCCCGCCCCCACCCCCGCCGCCTGCAGGTGCGAAACGATGGTGCGCAGACGCCCGATCTGCTCCTCCAGGCTTCGCAGGCTTGACTGGGCTCTCAGCAGTTCTCGCTCGACTTGATCCACGGCTGGATCAGCGACACCGCCCTCGAGCGCCAGATCGCCGGAATCGGAGATGAGGCAAGCTCTTTCGACCGAGCTCTCGTAGCGGCGGCGCAGACCATCCCGCTCGGCCTCCGCCGCGGCCAGCGCCGATTTTGCGACACGCTCCACCTCGGCGAGACGGCTGGCTCGGGGCATCCTGCGCTCAAATGCGGAAAGGAAGGACATCATGTCGTATTCTCTTTCGCTTGCGCGCCAACCTGGCGTTCATCGTGGATCCGCCAGGGCGATGATCTGCTCGAGCAAGGCGATCTCCTCGCGCAGGCGCGCGATCTCGGTCTCCAGCGCAGGCTCCTGCAGGAGCTCGATGCGCTTCAACTCCGCATACGCCAACTCCTTCGCGGCTGCTGCGGCAGTCCGGACGGAACGCATACGAGGCGCCCAGGTGTCGAGATCGCGAGCGTGAGAGCGGGTGCGGAACATGCAAATCTCCAATGCCGGCGCAAACTGTAGCCGAGGGGCAGTCCAGCGCAAGCGTGGCCTGGTCCCGGAAAGGCCCAGGCGCTCGGAGGGCGCCCGGGCGGGGTCGCAAACTTCTAGTAACTGCCCCGCTGTGCGAGCACCACGACGACGGTCCTGAACAGAATTCTGAAGTCCATGCCGAAGGACCACCCCCTCGCGTAGAGGCTGTCGAAACGAACGCGCTCTTCATATGAGGTCTCGCTACGACCGCTGACCTGCCAAAGACCAGTAATGCCGGGCCGCGCCACGACATAGTCCTGGAAGGCGCCTTCATAGCGCGCGACTTCGGCGGCGACGATGGGCCGGGGTCCCACCAAGCTCATCTCGCCCCGCAGAACATTCACGAGTTGGGGCAACTCGTCGATGCTGGTGGTCCGGATCACCCGCCCGATCAGCGTGATGCGGGGATCGTGGCGAAGCTTCTGTGTGGCGTTCCATTCCAGACGAGCTTCCGGATCCCTCTCCAACAGCTCCGCCAGGATCTCGGCCGAATTCACCGCCATGGACCTGAATTTCAGGCAACCAAATTCGGCGCCATTAAACCCGATCCGGCCATGCGAAAAAATGGCCGGCCCGCCATCCGTCATCTTTATGAGCAGAGCCACAAAGAGCATAAGAGGCGACAACAAAATAAGCGCGAGAAGCGACACTGCGACGTCGAAGGCGCGCTTAGCGTAACCGCCCAGCGGCTGCACCTCCTCCTCTGATCGACTCAGGGCGGAAGCGACCTCGGCAATGGGATGACCGCTCATGACCAGCGACCTCACCTCAGCTGCGTAAGTTTTCAGGATGTCCAAGCGCGCCAATGCAGGATGCTTGGACTGCTCGAGCCATGGTTTTCGATGAAAGGACGTCATCCGCGGTGATACGCGCGCGGCTGAGGTGCTCATTGGTAATTGGTGAGATACCCCCTTTAATTCCCGGTGGCGGTTACCAGCAAGTCTGACCGCTCATAACCCGCCCATAATGCGCAACTCATAATGCCGTACAAACGGCTTCGTTCCCTCTGGTAACGATCCATCACCATTAATGTAAGGTTAATGAGAGCGGTTTGGCCCGTTGCCTGGGGAACGTGGCATTTGTGCACCGCACAGATGGATCTGAGTTGCGCGCTTCCACGACGGCTCAGACCGCCCGGGCTAACCTGCGGACGTTGTCCCCAAGGTGACGACCCCCATGCGACGGGGAGCCCTGCCCTGTTAAGAACCAGAGACTCAGCTGAGCGAGCGGCCAAGGCTCCTCGGAGCCGCTTCATGGATCCTGCTCGCGCCAGCACGGCAGGGAAGAAGCTCCCTGCGCCTCAAACCGGGCGGATCACCACGCACGGGGCTCGGTCAGAAGCCCGCCAGAGTTGGGTACGATAACCACAGCCTCGGCCTGCGTCGGCCCCTGTTCACCGGAGCCATCCGGCTCCATTCCCTCGCTGACCGGGTTGCGCCTGCTCCCGCGGGGCATGCGGCAGTCACGCGACACCATTCCGCCATCGCCGCCGTCTGCGCGGCCGCAGGGGCCCATCGCCTGCACCGGATGGCGTTGACGCGCTCCGCCGGATCTCGTCGCAAGACGATAGCGGCGTGCGCCCTTGGAGCGCACGTCCTCTCTCGTCTTCGAAGCCCGCGACGCCGTTTCGCGGTCGGCGCCCCGCTTCGAGGCGCGACTGCCAGCGGTTTGGGCCGGCTTTGCATTGGAGCTGACCGCCTCGGAGTTCGCCACCGATGTGGCCGGCGCAGGAGCGGAAGCTTGCCACTCTCGGTTTTCGTCGCGATTTCCCCCCGCCCCAAATCGCGCCGCATCGACACTCGCCACTGGACGCGTGCCTGAGTCCGTCTGCATCGGCGCCAACGCGGCCTCTGCCTGGGCATGGGTTTCCGGAAAGCCTCGTTGCGGCAGCCCGATCAAACCAGCCTCACTCGGGATCGTCGCCGTCAGGCTCTCGACGACTGCGCGGACGTCAACGGATCCGCTTCGGAGCGGATCAGGGTTCGGATGCCCAGCGTCCTGGGTCGGCTCGCCCGTTAGGCCGAGAGCCGTTGCCATGGGCGCATCAGGCCTCGCTGGCGACGGGCGCGTGAGGTGTTCTACCGTCGCGCGAGCCGCACCCGGCCCAGCCGCATCGCCCTGCTGGAACTCAGGGGTCCGGCCGCGAACCGCCACAGCCTCACCGTCGGCCGTCAGGCCCTCTTGTCCGTGGCCCTCTTCCTGGGCGCCCATGGCCGGCATTCGCACGACGTCATCTGCCGCATTCAGTGGCAGCCGGGCGTCCTCGGCCGCATTAATAGGAGGTTTCACCCCTGCGGGAAGCTCTTCGGCGCGCTTGGTTTCTGGTCCGTCGCGCGCCTCAGCTGCAAACGGCCGCCCGTCGTCCTGCTCCGTCCCGTGCGGCGTGTCCGCTGGCCCCTCGATAGGCTCGTGCAACCGGGCCACTGCGGCGAGGTCCAGAACCGACGAATTCGAGGGCGCGTCCTCTCGGCTTACCGTGATCTGGCCGCGTTTGGTCAAGCCCGACTGCGCCTCAGAGGGCTGTCCAAATGGCGCCGTGCTGACCGGGGCAGGGCTCGCCGTCGGCGCAGAATCCAGATTTATCTCAGCGGGCGGCGCCAGTTGGCTCCGCTGGCCGGTCGCAGGGGCGCCCTGCGTCGCCGGCCGGCGGCTCGGCGCACCTTGCTCGATCATCTCGCGAAGTTCCGCTCCGCCCCGCGATTCAGGCCTCTCTGGACCCGATAAGCAGGGTCCGGTTCCACGCAGCCGATCAATGTCGTTGCACGTCAGAGAGCTCTTCGACTCGGCTGAACCCGAGAGGATCCACGGCCGATCCTGTGCGACGGCGAGAACCAGCACAAAGAGTGCAATGGCGCCCATGGCGATGACGATCCGGACGCGTCGGCTCCGCGCAGAGTTGCGCGGCCCGTAGTGCTCGAAGTCCTCACCCATGCCCTTCCTGCCGTGTGCTCCCGCGCAGCGCAGCCCCATAGCTCATGTGGAGAGGGGCGTTGAGGTGTTTAACAAGGATGCGCAGCTTTATAATGGACGAGTTAGGCGTTCATTATGGCGAAGGCCCAACTGAGCCAGTCAGCACCGGTTATCCACAACGGATTTGCCTGATGTCGCGCGCTCACTTGTGCGTCCAAGCCGACTCGGACCGCGATCGTGACGCGGCGATCAGCAACCATCACGTCTCCACCAGACTCCTCCTATCGAGCGGTCGCCATTTTAACCGCTTCCAGAAGTGGTAGGCAAAAAGCTCATTTCGGAGAGCCTCTCCCGCTCGAAAGCCACATGAAAGCCTGATACGGGTAATGCCCTTAATGGCGCATGACCCCCGATGCCCAGCATGCTTGCACTTTTCGAAGCGATATCCGCGCTGGACGTGCGCTTGATTCCGGATGATGTCCTGGAACTTGTCCGGCACAATCTAGCTGCCGGCGGCTTCTCTATCGAACCGGGCGATTGGGAAAACTGTTCGCCCGAAGGCAAACTCGATCTGCTCCGAACGGCGCTCGCCAAGTTCGAACGGTTCGGGGATCCGCTTCATTAGCAGGTTTGGCCCTGCAGGCCGGTCTCCTTTGGCTGCCACCTGGCGAGCGAAGTCTTGAGGCGACTGCGGCCGTCGCTGCCGCGCATTGGCACGGATGACCACACGCGCAGGCGCGACAATGGGCCCGGATAGCCGCCGTAAGGATCGGGCGCACGATCTGGGTCGGAGGCTAAAAGGGGTTGGGGAAGCAGCCCCCATCCAGGCGGCCTGCCCTTGGGATCAGGTGCGCTCCTCCGCTGGAGCCTTGGGGGCTCGTTGAGCCCACGTCAGCAGAAATCCGAAGCACGCCAGGTGAAAGACCAGGACGATCATACGCGCTCCGTTCTTCGATCTTTTCGCTCATGGGTCTTACGATCTCCCAGGGGCAGCTTCCTTGTCGCTGAGCAAGGAAACGCAAACCGGCTACGATCCGCGAGCCAGGGTTCGACGCCCCGCCCCTCCCCCTGCCCCTGCAAATCGAATTTGAACGGCTTTCTCCAACATCCCTTCAGCGGCACCTTTTTATGTAGGCCGAGCACCGAGGCCGCCATGCACGAAACCTTGCCCATTCAGACCATCGACTCTGCCTGCGGATTGCTCGTCGACAGCGATGTGGAATTGCACGGCCATATCCAGGGTGGCCTTGTGGTGGCCAGCGGGGCTTACTTGAAGCTGTGCGGGACCGCGTCCTGCGACTTGACGGTGCTGGCCGGCGGACGAGCCGAAATCCACGGCTGGGTTGCAGGGAACGTCTGCAACATGGGCGGCAATGTCACGATCTTTGGGTCCGTGGACGGCGTCCGCAACGAAAGGCCCGGGGCGGTCACGCGCTTGGCGCGGGGCGCTAGCGTAGGGGGCGACTTCGTGGAGAAGCGGCGCTTCAGCCGATACTGAACGCAAGCCAGCCTCAGACCCGCCCCGTAGCGCGGTCCTGACGCGACCCGGCTGCCGGGCTGCCCGGCGGCGCTCCGCGCCTGAGCGAAGCCCTATCCGCAGCCTCATTGGCTTCGTTTCGCCAGAACCCTGCAGCAGGCGAGCACTGGCAGCCGCCGTTACCGCATCCGTATTGGCTTCGTTCCGCCAAGACCAAAGCGGCCAACGCCGGCGTGAATCGGGGCGGGGCAGACGATCTCTGCGGAACCAGACGAGATGACGGTCGATGCGCGCCTGAGCGACGACGAAGGACAGCCGCATGGCTTCGTTCTGCCAAATTCGGCAGATGCGAGCGCCAGTGGCCGAGCGCGTTGCTGCACAGAATCTAAGCGATCCGCCCATGGCGCGATTAGTCGGCTCGGCCTCCAACAGCAGCGGTGGACCGCCCAGGCCTGAGGGCGCCTTGGAGCATTCCGCCACTTTGACTGGTCACATCTGGAGACATCGCCTATTTTGTTCCCTTTTTGTTCTTTGTTCTGGCAACGGCTACTGTCCAGCCTTCGGCCCCGCTGCGGCTCACCAAGACTCAGCCACCTCACACTCTGCTAGTGGTGATGCTGAGAGCGGCCCGCGACACCGAACACGATGAAGGCAATCACAACCGCGCGCAGGAGCGACTCACGCCAATCCCGCGTCCGACTCTCGTTTGTTTAGATAACTTCTATTCTTGGTTGAACCATTACAAGTTTGTCAATTTTCGCTTGCTATTGTTCTTTCGAAGTTGCTGGCAGGGGGCTGCGATGGGACGGTTCTGGCGAGACGTGAAGGGTTCGGTGGCGGTGACGATGGGCGTCGCCTTGGTGCCGCTCAGCGTGGCGGCGGGGGTGGCGGTCGATTACACGCGAACCGCCTGGCTGCAAACCAAGGCGCAGCAGGCCATCGACGCCGCCGTGTTGGCCGGCGCGCAAGCTGCGGACGCGAACCGGTCCACCACCGCCCAGGGCGCGTTCGCGGCCGCCTTCAGCATGCCCGCGGGCGCCGCCGTCACCGCCTCCTTCGCCACCAATGCGGACGGCACGTTCAGCGGCGCAGCGCAAGGCACGATCGCCTCCACGCTCATGCGCCTAGTCGGCGTGCCGGCGATGGCCGTCCGGGCCAGCGCAACCGCCACACCGGCGAAGCGCACGCCGGTCTGCGTTCTGCTGCTGCAGCCAAGCGGATCCGGGCTCACCATGAGCTCCAATTCGCTCATCGACGCGCCGAACTGCGAGATCGACATCAAGTCGAGCGGCGCCTCGGCTGCGCTGCTCAACTCCGGCTCGGCGATCAATAGCAGCCAAGTCTGCGCGCAAGGCGCCTTTACGCTGAACAGCGCCGCCTCGCGCGCCAGCTACAAGGCCAACTGCGCCAGCGCCGCCGACACGCTCGGGTCCGCTCTGCCGGCGCCGCCGGCCGCCTCCCCCTGCCGCTACAACAACAAGACCTGGGCTGGCGGCAACAACACGAGCATTACGGTTCAGCAGGGCGACATCTGCGGCGGCATGAACTTCAACACGCCGGCCACGGTGACCTTTGAACCCGGCGTCTACCGGGTGCGGGGTGGGCCTATCAAGTTCAACAGCAGCGTCAGCGTGATCGCGGCGGGCGTCACGTTTTATTTCGAGGACGCGAACAGCACGCTGCAGATGAATTCGGCGGCCTCGTTCAGCATCACGCCTCCGAACTCTGGGACTTACGCCAACATCGCCATGTATGAGGCGTCGATTGCAAACCGCACCGACCTGACCATCAACTCGTCGTCGAGCGGCTCGATGGAAGGCGTGTTCTATCTGCCGAGCCGCAACATTACGCTCAATTCGGCGGCCTCGTTGAACGCGCGCAGGCTGAGCTTTGTGGCGAACACGATGCTGTTCAATTCCTCCTCGGCGTGGAACATCGACGCGGTCGCTGACGCGAGCAAGCGGATCTACACCGTCACGCCTGCGCACCTTCTGAACTGAGGAGCGGCGGGCCGACGCGCCCGGCCCGCGCGCTGGGGGCGGCAAGCGCACGCCGGATCGCTGCGATTCAGAAAGCAAACCGACGGTCTGTTAGGCGTGTCTCAGGTGCATCGTTTGCATCGCCTGCACTTCGTCTCTTAAATAGCGAGCTCGGACCATGGTGGCGGGGGCGACGTCGCGCCCACGTGATCGTGGGAGGAGTTGCCCCCGCCGAAACGAGCGCGGCCTCGGCAAGGTTCAGCGGTCAACGGGCGCGGAACTGTGACTCCCACCCCCCATTGGGCGCCGGCAAAAAGCATCCGTTTCTGTCAACGCGCCGCCGGGGGCTGGCCGCAAGTCTTGAAGGCTGAGGTGATGGCGTCGTGAAACCGAGCGATCCAGTTGTTCGCGTCGCGAAGTCGCGCCTCGGCTTCCTCGGCCCTGCTTTCGGCTTGCCGCAACAGACGCTCGAGCCGTTGGTTTTCGTCGTGAGCTGTCTTGAGTTGGAGTGAGGCTGCCTGCGCGAGCTTGTGCGCGTGCTCTTCGACCTCTCGAATGCGAGTTTCTGATTTCTCGAGCAAACCCGACGCCATGCCCACCAGATCGAGGGCGTGATTGAGGTCGCGGTTCAACTCCATCCCTTGCCGGGGTGCTCTCGCTTCTGGGGCGCCCCGCGGCGGTGGGGCTGTGTTAAGGAGCTGTTTCACCTGCCAGAGCATGTCGTTCTTCGGCTCGGGGCGATCCGCCGAAGCATCTAACCAGCTCAGAGTATTTGCTTCCGCAAGCCTCATCGACCGCTCCTGTCCGATGTTCGACGGAGCTTTGCGGAAGTATGGTTAATAATCCGTAACTCTTCGGAGGAAGGCGGCCGAGCAGGACCGTCGCGCCAGGAACTGCCTTCCGATCGCAGCGACGAGGGGCCATGTCCCGCCCATCACAGCCGGGCCTTCGAATTCAGGGCAGGCTGGTCCCCTTCCAAGGACGTTCGCCATGGCCGTCCAAACAGCTTCCACCTGCATCTCGGCTTCCTTGCCCGTTGCAGAAGAGCGCGCAAGTTCCGGTTTTTCCTGGTGCTGATATTCACTGCAGTCGGGCTGCTGTTGAGCGTCGCGCTGCTCTTCATCGGTATTTTGACGGTCCCTCTCGAGAGCTGGTGATGCAATAGCCGACCGCTAGGGGCAGCCAGCCAAGCCCCTTCTGGACTCGACCGCGCTGCAGCTAGTTCGTTTTGCGCGCAGGACCACACCGGATGGCTTCGTTCCGCCAAGGGCCGCGTTGGTTCTGGATCTGGCCTTTGTGGTGTGACGGCGGTCTGCGCTTCAGGCTGTTGGCTGAATGCGCCGGCGCTTCGGGCCACCGTCCAGGCGCGCCCCGCCCCGGGTTGGCTGCTCAACCCAGCCGAGAAACTTGAGGCGACGGGCGCGCAAGCTTTCGATGTGGCGGTCCAGGGCTTCCACCTGGGGGTAAAATTCAATCACGGTTTGCGTGATGAAGGCGTCTCGCCCGAGACCTGCCTCGGCCGCGTATTCGAGGATCAATGCGCGGTCGCCGGGCTCATTGCCCGCCCAGGCAGCCGCGGCGTATGGGGCATCTTTCAGACGGAACAGACGGAAGATCTCGCCGGCCCCTTCCCCTTCACCGGCCTTGATCAGCTCGCTGCGCATGCGCTGGGCGCGGGCGATCTCCCAGGTCAAGGCGGCGATGTCGGCGACCCACATCTCTGCAAGGCCATCGGCAGGAGCGAGACAGTCGCGGACGGCGGCCTCGATGGCGGCGTAGGCTTCGGCGTCCTCCCCCGGGAGCAGGGCCGCCTCGCGCAACCATGCGGCGAGCCTTTCGTCGAGGCGACGTTCAAGAGCCGCGCCGCTGGTCTGCGATTTCGACGAACTCATGATCGGTCGCCCTCCCCCGAGCCATCCGCGGCTGCGGCCGCGCTGGTGGCCGCCTGCCCAGACTCGATCCACTGCTGCTCGTCCCAAGCGCGCAGCATGCGTTTGCGCCGCGACAGCGTGCGGCGCTTGTACCGATCCAAGCGCGCCAAGGCGGCGCAGAGCTTCGCGTCCATGAGCTCCTCGGGCGCGCTCGGCTCCGGCGCGCCCTCCGCATGGAGGGCGTGCAGTGCGTGCTTGGCCTGGCGCACCCGCAGCACGTCGATCTCGGCATAGGCCAGCTCCAGCGCGCGGTCGCGCTGGTCCGGCGCGGCGTCCGGGCCGGCGATGGCGTCCGCCATGCGCAGCGCGGCGTCGCCATAGGACGGATCCTCGAGCACGGTGATCGACAGCCCATGGCGCAGGGCGTTGCGGCTGGATGCCACCTTGCCCTTGGGCGTTTTCGGCCCGGTGCTCTTTTGAGCGTTGGCGCGGTTCGCTGCGAGCCGCGCGGCGCTCGGCTCCTTACCGGCCGGCATAGGCGAGCGCCCCGGCCGGTGACGCCTCCGCAACCTTGTCCGAGCGCACCACCTCGACGACGCGCATCAAGGCCTGTCGGCGCTGGGCGCGGCGGCTGTCCAGGGTCCGCAGCAGGCCAGCAAAGCGGTCCTCGAGGCGCTCCTCCATGCGGCTGATTTGCTCCATCATGGTGATGCGGTGCCCCAGGGCGAGACCGTGAACGGCGTCCATGGTCAGCCCAGCCCTGTCCAGCTTGCTTTGGACCGTAGCCTTGGCTTCCGGATCGCCCATGGCCCATTGGCGCGCCAATCCGCCGGCGTCCTCGACCTCTTGCCGAAACAGCAACATCTCAACCGCGTCCTGCGCCCCCAGCGCCAGATATTGCGTTTTCAGGCGACGCCAGCGCCAACGCTCCCAGGAACAGTCCAGCAGCTCACGCAGGAAAATTTCATCGACGAAATCTTCGGGCTGGATCGCCTCCCGCAGCCGCGCGCCCATGGCGGCGTAGTCCTGTGGATCTTCGCCTGGCAGAAGCGGCGCGGGCCCGAACAGGTCGCCAGTTAGCGCCGCAGCGGCGCCGCTGGGCGACACCGTCCCGGCGCGACCGGAGGCAACGTCGGTTTTCCGTTTGGTCATAGCTCGTAGCCTTGGCTTGGTGAGGGAATGAGCATTCACCTCAGCAAAAAATGACGAGATTTCGCAAATTTTGAGAGTTCCTCAGAAAAATCAGCGGCTTACTGCGTATTTGCGCTTTTCTTGAGCTTTGAGAGCCCGTGACTGATGCGCTTCCGACACAGTCAATGCCGCCCACTAGACGGCCTCGTTTGCTCGATTTGACTAATTTGTTAAGCGGTGACGGAAATTCTGTTCTTATTCAAGTGCATACATCTTTCGCTGAGAGCGAAAGCAACGTAAGCCTGCGCAAAATAATTATTCGGCGCTGGGCAGCGCGACGCGACAAGCGCTTGTCCTTCAGACTCAGTCCTTGGCCCCCACGGAGGCGAATCAGCTACATGACCGCCACCGCGCCACAACTTGCGTCGGCCTCACAGGCGGGTATTTGAGCCCACTTTCAATCGCTTGCTTCGGGCGCCGCGGTCTGGACCTGGAGCGGTATTCCTGCTGCGTCACGCACGGCTGACTGAGGCACCCCGTCGTTAGCGACAGCCGGCAGGCGCGGTCTCCGTTCCCGCGGTGCTGGGCCGCGCGTGAAGCGCGGACTGATCGGCAAGTCGGCAAGCCTGTTCGGGCCACCCGGCACCTCAGCGCACCGGCTTAAGCCCTAAACAGGAAAGCTTCGGCCGGCAGCCCGATCCCCGACGTGAGATAGGGTCGTCGTCCACGTGGCGAAACACGCTTGCAGTTTACGCCCAAAAGCAGGTCAACGGCCGTCCTGCTTAGGACGCCTGAGGATCACGCCCGGCTCGTCCGGAGTGCCCATGAATTCAACGCCAGCGTCTTCAAGGACCCGTTTCAGATCCCCAATAGTTCTTGGGTGGGCAGAAGGCACACCAACTGATCTTTCCAATCTCTGCAGTGTCGCTGGGCTCACGCCCGATCTCTCGGACAATGCCTTCGCCGACCAGTCCAGGAGCGCCCTTGCGGCACGCAAATGGGCAGCAACGAGCAGCACGTCTGCCCCTTGCGTTTTTCCATCATTTGAGTATTTTTCACTCATTCAAGTAGAGGAGCCTCGAGATGACCGCTAGTCACGATTTCTGGCAATCAGCCCTGAGCGGGAAGTCATTCCCGATCCACGAGAACGATCCCCAATCAGGATACTACCGCATGAGATCGTTCCGCGGAGGCCCCTGGCTGCCGGTCGCGATCTGGAAGGATTCGGACGGGCAGCTCAAGGCCTTACGCGATGGGGCCCCAGTCGATGCACAGGAAGTATGGACCTGGTGCTGTCAACATCCGGTGTCGTACGAGACCTATGTAGCGGTCGCCGAGCAAGGGCAGCCCTGGCCGGATGAGGTCCCGGCCGGCATCGGCCACAACAGCGGCGCGGCGGATCCGGTCGCGGGTCTCGACCAGAGCGTGACAGAGCTGCGGGAAGCGGCCACCGCCTTCCTCGAAAGCGCCACCCCGATCACCTCGAAGGCGCAGGCCGACAAGGCGGCAAACTTCGCCGAGCGCTTCGCCGCCCTGGAGAAGGAAGCCGAGGAGGCGCGCACACGCGAGAAGCGGCCGATCCTGGAAGAAGGGCGCGCGATCGACGCGCGCTGGCGTCCGGTGATCGAGCGCGCCGCCGAGAGCAAGAAAGAGCTGAAAAAGGCGCTCGAGCCCTACCTGCTGGCCGAGCGCGAGCGGCTCGCCGCGGAGGCCGGACCTGGCCCGCTGCCGCCGGTGCGGGCCGGCTCCGCCGGACGTCGCGTGGGCTTGCGCACCGTACGACGCCTCGTCGTGCGCGACCGCGAGGCGCTGGTGTGCGCCTACCGGCGCGACGCGCGGCTCTGGGCCCACCCGCAGGTGGAGAGCGCCCTGCGCGACCTCGCCGAAGCGGATCTGCGCGCGGGGCGAGCCGTCAAGGGCGTGGAGCTCACCGACGAACAAGTCGCAGCGTGAAGGAAGCAGGACCCATGGGCAAGCCGATTACGCAATTCCAGATGTCACCCCTGCCCTCCGCCGCCAAGCCGCTGCCCCTGGTGCCGCGGTCGATGGACGAGGCCATGACCCTGGCCAAGGCCGTGGTGGCCTCGCGCATGGCCCCAAAAGGGCTCGAAACGCCGGAGGCCTGCATGGTGGCCATCCTGCACGGGCTAGAAGTCGGGCTGACGCCGTTGATGGCGCTGCAGCGCATCGCCGTCATTGACGGGCGGCCGACGATCTGGGGCGACGCCGCCCTGGCGCTGGTGCGCAGTTCGGGCCAGTGCCGGCTGATCAAGGAGTGGGTCCAGGGCGAAGGACCGGACGACTGGACGGCATGCTGCGCCGTCCAGCGCCGGAGCGAGCCGGAGGCGCTCACCCGCCAGTTCAGCGTGGCGGACGCCAAGCAGGCGGGCCTTTGGGGGCAGCCAGGCCCCTGGAGCGGCTATCCGCGGCGCATGCTGCAGATGCGGGCGCGCGCCTTCGCGCTGCGCGACGGCTTCGCCGACGTGCTTGGCGGCCTCTACCTGCGCGAGGAGTTCGAAGACCGAGCGGACTTAGGTGATGCTCAAACTGCGAGACACGCTCAGCAGGCGCTGGAACTGGACGCGTCCGAACATCACAGCCCCGTTCAGCCGTTCGCCAGCGGCTCCACTGACGGCCGACCGCCGCTGCCGCCCGAGCGCCCACGCAGGGCTCGCGGGGGCTGGACGCGGCTGCGCGCTCCGCGCGAGGCGATCCGGCTGCGCGCTCCCCCTCCCCCACTTTTTGAAGCGCTGGGCGAAGAAGCGCGGGAAAGCGCGCAAAGTGTGGAGCCGCCGCTCCCCGACGAGGCCGTCGTTCAACTCTATGACGACGCGCTCGCCTGCGCCGCCGACGCTAGCACCCTGGCCGAAGTGGAGGAGGAATTCAGCGCGCGTCTGGGTGGCCTCTCCCGCGAGGCGCTCGCCGCTGCCGGGGGGGTGCGTGAGCGCCACCACGAGCGAGTACGCCGCCTCGAAGCGGGAGGCTGACATGCGCCGGCCCTTGTCGACCACCCAGCGTCTCGCGCTCTTTCTCGCCGCCAAGGGCCACTGCCAGCGTTGCGGCTGGCGGCTGCCGCCGGGCTCGCGCTGGGAGGTGGATCACATCGTTCCGCTGGCGCTCGGCGGACTCGAGGAAGCCGGCAACCTGCAGGTGCTGTGCGCCGCCTGTCACGGGGGCAAGACAGCCCGCGAGGACCTGCCGGCGATCGCCAAGGCGCGACGGGTGGAGGCGCGCCATTGGGGAGCCGCACGCCCGCGCAGGCTCATCCCCGGCAGCCGCGGCACGCGCTGGAGGAAGCGCCTGGACGGGCGTGTCGAGCCACGGCCAAGCCGCGCCCCTCCCTGCTCTAAGGATTGAGGGAGCTATCCGCCCTCCTGCGCCACGCTACGGTGCTCGCAACGGTGGCGGCGTCCACGCGACAAGCCCAGTTGCTTATCGATCCGAATTTCTTGCTCGGATCTGGCGCGCCGAAAGTGACGTGATCATCACTCCGGCTGCCCCGGCTATGGCCTTGAGCGCTCCGTCATGCACGAGACCATGTCGCGTCGGGATCACGTTCTGCAGAATCTCAAGTAGCATCGCGCCCCCCACGACTACCACCAGGGCGAAGCCCAGTCGCCGGGAATACATGGACCCAAAGAGGAGCCCGACCACCACAAACGCCGCCATGCGTTCAAGGTCGGCGGATGCGCCGGGCACGTGCGGGCGCAAGCCGATCGGAGACAAGGTGGCCACGGCAATTGCGGCAAGGGCCGCCCACGGCGCCCAACGGAGATTGTTGATCATGTCGCTTCTGTGTGCACGGTGACCCTATGAAACGCAACCGGTAGGCCCAAAGCCTCGGCCCCTATCAAAGGGAAATACCTGCCGGCTGTGGCTGATAAGAACGGCTTTTCAGATCGACTGGTTGTAGGCGCCCACCT
>NZ_PVZS01000019.1 GCF_003004785.1 Alsobacter soli | reverse complement strand
GCCTCCGCCGTCGTCCCCGGCGCGCCGAAGGCGCGGGAAGGGGATCCAGGGGCCACGGGCCACCGATATCTCGCGCCGCGCGGGAGGGAGGGGCGGCATCGGCCCGGCCCTCAACCTGACCCTCTTGCCCGACCAGGGAAAGGCGCGCCCGCGGTTGCGCGGCGGCCCTGGATCCCCTTCCCGGCGCTGCGCGCCGCCGGGGATGACGGGGGAGAGAACGAGGCCGGCTGGAGGACGGCGACGCGGCTGGACGCCTTCCCACCCTCCCCTTCGAGGGGGAGGGTCGGCCCGAAGGGCCGGGGTGGGGTGAAGGCCGGGCGTGGAACACCAGCTTTGGGCAAGCCGCACGCGCCCTCGCCGGGCGCAGTCACCCCACCCCACCGGCCTTCGGCCGTCGACCCTCGGGTCAAGCCCGAGGGCAGGCTCCTCGGGTCAAGCCCGAGGGCAGGCTCCTCTCCCCCTCAACCGGAGGGTGGGGCGCGCCCGGCGGTTGCGCGGTGGCCCAGGGTCCCCTTCCCGGCGCTGCGCGCCGCCGGGGATGACGCGGGGAGAGGACGTGTCCTCCCTCTCTTGCTGGCGCGGGTGAAGGGAGGCGCGTCTGTTCAGCCATTCCCCACCATGGTCTCCGGGCGGACGATGCGGTCGAAATCCTCCTCCGAGACCAGGCCCAGGCGCAGGGCCTCCTCGCGGAGCGTGGTGCCGTTCTGGTGGGCGGTCTTGGCCAGCTTGGCGGCGGCGTCGTAGCCGATCGTGGGAGCGAGGGCGGTGACCAGCATGAGGGAGCGGCGCATGAGTTCGTCGATGCGGGCCGTGTTGGCCTCGATGCCGTCGACGCAGTGCTCGCGGAAGCTGTCGGAGGCGTCGGCAAGCAGGCGGACCGACTGGAGGACCGCGTCGATGATCACCGGCTTATAGACGTTCAACTCGAAATGCCCCTGGCTGCCGGCGACCGTCACGGCCGTCTGGTTTCCGAACACCCGGCAGCACACCATGGTCATGGCCTCGCACTGGGTCGGGTTGACCTTGCCGGGCATGATGGACGAGCCCGGCTCGTTCTCCGGCAGGGTGATCTCGCCGAGGCCCGAGCGGGGGCCCGAGGCCAGGAAGCGGATGTCGTTCGCTACCTTGAACAGGCCTGTCGCGAGCGCGTTCAGCGCGCCGTGGACGAAGACCAGCGCATCGTTGCTGGCCAGCGCCTCGAACTTGTTGGGCGCCGTCACGAAAGGCAGGCCGGTCAGTTCGGCGATCCTGGCCGCCACCGCCTCGGCGAAGCGCGGGTGCGCGTTGAGCCCGGTGCCCACCGCAGTGCCACCCTGGGCCAGCGGATAAAGCTGCGGCGCGGCGGCGCGGATGCGCGCCATGCCGAGCTCGACCTGGGCGGCGTATCCGGAGAACTCCTGGCCGAGCGTGAGGGGCGTGGCGTCCTGGGTGTGGGTGCGGCCGATCTTGACCACGGAGGCGAACTGCTCGGCCTTGGCTTCGACCGCGGCGTGCAGCTTCTCCAGGGCGGGCAGGAGCCGCTTCTCGATCTCGGTCGCGGCGGCGACGTGCATGGCAGTCGGGAAGGTGTCGTTGGAGGACTGGCCGCGATTGACGTGGTCGTTGGGGTGCACCGGCGCCTTGCCGCCGCGCTTGCCGGCGAGGCGCTCATTGGCGACGCCTGCCAGCACCTCGTTGACGTTCATGTTCGTCTGCGTGCCCGAGCCCGTCTGCCAGACGGCGAGCGGGAACTCGTCCGGCAAGCGGCCGGCCAGGGCCTCGTCGGCCGCGGCCACGATGGCGTCGGCGAGCTTGGGATCCAGTTCGCCGAGGTCCTTGTTCACCAGGGCGGCGGCCTTCTTGACCGTCACCAGCGCCTGGATCAGCGCGGGCGGCATCTTCTCGACCCCGATTGCGAAGTTCTGGCGCGAGCGCTGGGTCTGGGCGCCCCAGTAATGGGCGGCCGGGACCTCGATCGGCCCGAAGCTGTCGGTCTCGGTGCGGGTCTCGGCCATGGGGTTCTCCTTGGGTCAAGCCAATCTGGCGCCGGCGGCTCGAACAGTCGCGCGCCGGGCTGTTTCTGCGCGGATCGAAAGCGTGCACCCGCAACGCGGCGGCGCAAGGGCGGTTGCTCCGGGCTTGCGCGAGACGTCCTCCCCGGCGCACTAGCACCGAGCTGCGGCACGGCCCTTGCGTGCCCCATCCGATTGTCTGACCCTGAGCCGCCGGACGGCGCGGGACTGTCCCAACCAGAAGAGCCTCGTGTCCACCACCGCCCCCCTCCCCGCCCACACCGACCGCGCGCCGGCGCTGCTGGCCGGCTACCGGCCGCTGCCGGGCATCCGGGATGAACTCGTCGACGAGGCGGGGCGGTTGCGGCCGCACTGGCGGCCAGTGCTCGAGCGCCTTGTGGGGGATCCGGAAGAGGTGGAGCGCGCCTTCGCGCTGGCTGACCGGCACCAGCGAGACTCGGGCGTCTATTACCGGGTCTACGACGAGGGCGAGAGTCGCGAGCGGACCTGGCCGCTGAGCCACGTGCCGCTGGTGATCCCGGACGCCGAGTGGTCGGCCATCGCGGCCGGCCTCGTGGAGCGGGCCGAGTTGCTGGACGCCCTGCTCAGGGACATCTACGGGCCGGGCCGGCTGGCCGGAGACGGCGCCCTCCCTGCCGCGCTGGCGGCCGGGAGCCCGGACTTCCTGCGGCCCATGGTGGGCCTTCCCAACCCGGGCTCCCGGCGCCTGCAGGTCTACGCCGCCGACCTTGGCCGCGGCCCCGACGGGCGCTGGTGGGTGCTGGGCGACCGCGCCCAGGCGCCGTCGGGCATGGGCTACGCGCTCGAGAACCGGGTGGCGCTGTCGCGCGCGCTGCCGGAGCTCTATGGCGCCATGAACGTGCGGCGCCTTGCGCCGTTCTTCCAGACCTGGCGCTCGGCGCTGGCCGCCCAGGCCGGCCGCGAAGCCTCGCGCATTTGCCTGCTGACGCCCGGGCCGCTGAACGAGACCTATTTCGAGCACGCCTACCTGTCGCGCTATCTCGGTTTCCTCCTGGTCGAAGGCGGCGACCTCACCGTGCGGGACGGGGCCGTCTTCGTGCGCACCATCGCGGGGCTGAAGCGGGTGGACGTGCTGGTGCGGCGCCTCGACGCCGAGTTCGCCGATCCGGTGGAGCTGGAGCATTCGTCCCAGATCGGAGTCCCGGGGCTCGTCGAGGCGGTGCGCGCCGGCAAGGTCGTGCTCGCCAACCCGCTCGGCGCGGGCGTGCTGGAATCGCGCGCCCTGCTGGGGTTCCTCCCCTCCCTCGCCCGCAAGGTCCTGGGCAGGGATCTCAGCCTGCCGAACATCGCCACCTGGTGGTGCGGCCAGCCGGCCGAGCGGGAGCACGTGCGCGCCCATATCGAAACGCTCGCGATCGCTCCGGCCTTCTCGGCGCGGCCCGGATGGCCGCTGGCGCCGGAGCCGACGCCGGGATTCGAACTGGACGCGCAGGCGCGGGCCAGGCTGGACGCGCTGCTCGAGCGGCGGCCCTTCGACGTCGTGGGCCAGGAGGTGGTGCGCCTTTCCACCATGCCGGTGTGGCGCGATGGCCGGCTGGAGCCCCGGCCCTTCACGCTGCGCGCCTATGTGGCGGCGACGGAGAACGGCTGGGAGGTCCTGCCCGGCGGGTTCTGCCGGGTGTCCGGTTCGGCCGATGCGCGGGCGCTCTCCATGCAGCTCGGGGACCGCTCGGCCGACGTGTGGATCACGGCCGGGGAGCCCGTGGAGGAAGTGACGCTGCTGCCATCGCCCGCGCAGCCGGCCATTCGCCGCGTCACCGGATACCTGCCGAGCCGGGCGGCGGAGAACCTGTTCTGGCTGGGACGCTACCTGGAGCGGGCCGAGGCGACGGTTCGGGTCGTGCGCTGCCTGGCGGGCCTCCTGGTGGAGAGCAACGAGGCTGCAGGGCCTGCCCGGGAGGCGGTCGGGCGACTCTGCGACCTGCTGCTCGCCTGGGGGGCCGCCGCGCCCGCGAGCGGCCCGGGGGCGCCGGCGATCATCGACCAGGCGCTGCGTTCCTCGTTCAGCGCCGGATCCGTGCTGCGGCTCCTGGGAGAGGCGCGGCGGACGGCTTCCGTGACTCGGGACCGCCTGTCCACGGACGCCGTGCGGGCGCTGGCGGACCTCGCGGCTCTGTTCGAGCATGAGGGCGTGAGCGTGACCCCGGCGGAATCGCTCGACCTCGCCGACCAGGCCCTGCGCGTGATGGCCGCCTTCTCGGGCCTGGTGCAGGAGAACATGAACCGGTTGTCGGGCTGGCGTTTCCTGGAGATCGGGCGCCGCATCGAGCGCGGGGTGCTGACCGGGCGCTGCGTGCGCCGGCTTGCGGGCCTCGAGGCCGATCCGGCAAGCCTGGACGCCCTGCTGGAGATCACCGACAGCCAGATCACCTATCGGTCGCGGTACCTGATGGGGGCCTTGCGCCTGCCTGTCGTCGACCTGGTGGCGCTGGACGACGGCAACCCGCGCGCCGTCGCCTTCCAGGTGGCGCGGATCCAGGACCACCTGGCGGCGCTGAGCAACCTGCCGACCCACGCGGCGCTCGACCTGCCGCAAAAGATCGCGCTGCAACTGGCCACAACGTTGCGGGTCACGGACGTGCAGGATCTCGGGCATGACGACATCCTCGCCGTCGAGAACAGGCTGATGGAGCTGTCGACGGAGATCACCGCCCGGTTCTTCGCGCAGACGCCGCCCCCGGCGGAGGAGCGCGCGTGATCTACGAGATCGTCCACACGACCGTGTACGACTACGACGGCCGGGCCTCCTTCGCGCGCTGCCAGCTGCACCTGGAGCCGGCCACCCGGGATGGCCAGAGGGTCCTGGCCCACGCCCTCGAGATCTCCCCGAAGCCCGTCGAAAGCACCCGGTCGCGAGACTTCTTCGGCAACTTGAGCGTGAACCTCGCCTTCGCGGAGCCGCACCAGACGCTCACCATCCGGGCCGTCTCGACTGTGGAGGCCGCGCCGGGCCGGCCGGCGCCGATGCTGTCCGAGCCCTGGGAGGCCGTTCGCGCCGCCGCGGCCGGGTCCCAGGATCTCGGTTCGAGTTCGCCCGTCCATGGGCTGTTCGGGGCCCGGCATACTCCTGTGTCGGAGGAGGCCGCCGCCTATGCGGCCGTGAGCTTCGCGCCGGGCCGGCCGACCGTGGAAGCCGTGTCGGACCTGATGCGGCGCATCCATGCGGATTTCGCCTACGATCCGCGGGCTACGGAGGTCTCGACCCCTGTCGCCGAGGTCCTGGCGAGCCGGCGCGGGGTCTGCCAGGATTTCGCCCACCTAATGATCGCCGGCCTGCGCAGCCTGGGCCTGCCGGCGCTCTACGTGAGCGGCTACCTGCGCACGGTCCCGCCGCCCGGCGCCGAAGCTCTCGTCGGCGCGGACGCCACCCACGCCTGGGTCTCGGCGTGGTGCGGCGCAGGTCTCGGCTGGATCGGCTTCGACCCGACCAACGCCATTCTGGCGGGGGAGGACCACGTGATCCTGGCGGTGGGGCGGGACTACGCCGACGTGGCGCCGTCCTCGGGCGTGGTCCTGTCCTCCGCCGGGCATACGCTTTCGGTGAGCGTGGACGTGCGGCCGGTTTGAGCACGTGGTCGCGAGGGCCGCGAGGCGAGCCCCTGGTGTGCTTCGTCGCTGCGCTCCCCGCAAGGACGGAGGAGGTCAGCCCTCGACCTCCTCCCGCAGCATTTCGAGGCGCAGCCACTCCTCCTCGGCGTGGTGGAGGTCGGCCTGGGCCTTGGCGATGGCGTCCGAAAGCTTGGCGAAGCCGGCGGGGTCGCGGGTGTAGAGGGAGGTGTCCGCCATCTTCTCCTGCAGCCGGGCGATCTCGGTTGTGAGCCTGTCCATGGTGGCGGGCAGCGTCTCCAGGGCGTGCTTGTCCTTAAAGGACAGCTTCCGGCGGGCCGTCGGGGACGGCGCCGGCGCGGGCTCGGAGGCCGCCTTCTCTTTCGGCTTCGGCGCAGGCGCCGGGGCGGCGCGGGCGGTGACGCCTTCGCCGCGCTGGGCGACCATGTCGGAGTAGCCGCCCGCGTATTCCTGCCAGCGGCCCTCGCCCTCGGACACGATCACCGAGGTGGCGACGCGGTCGAGGAAGTCGCGGTCGTGGCTGACGAGGAGAACGGTGCCGGGGTAGTCGGCCAGCATCTCCTGGAGGAGGTCCAGGGTCTCGAGGTCCAGGTCGTTGGTGGGCTCGTCCAGCACCAGCAGGTTGGAGGGTTGCGCGAGGGCGCGCGCCAGGGTGAGGCGGCCGCGCTCACCGCCGGACAGCACGCCCACGGGTGTGCGCGCCTGCTCGGGCGAGAACAGGAAGTCCTTCATGTAGCTGACGACGTGCTTGGGCTGGCCGCCGACCAGGATGGTGTCGCCGCGCCCTCCGGTGAGCGTCTCGGCGAGGCCGAGGTTGGGGTCGAGGCTGTCGCGGCCCTGCTCCAGCATGACCATCTGGAGGTTCGCGCCGAGCCGGATGGTCCCGGCGTCGGGCGCGAGCGCGCCGGTGAGGAGCTTCAGCAAGGTGGACTTGCCCGCGCCATTGGGCCCCACGAAGCCGACGCGGTCGCCGCGCAGGATGCGGGTGGAGAAGTCGCGCACGATCGGGCGGTCGGCGTAGCTCTTGCCGACGCCGAGCGCCTCGACAACCAGCTTGCCGGACACGTCACCCTCGCTGACCGTGAGGCGGACGCCGCCGGCCGCCTTGCGGCGCTCGGTTCGCTCCTGGCGCATCGTGGCGAGCTCCGCCATGCGGCGGACATTGCGCTTGCGCCGGGCGGTGACGCCGTAGCGCACCCAGTGCTCCTCGGCGACGATGCGGCGGTCGAGCTTGTGGGCCTCCTGCTCCTCCTGGTCCAGCACCTCGTCGCGCCAGCTCTCGAAGCTGGCGAAACCCTTCTCCATGCGGCGGGTGCGGCCGCGGTCGAGCCACACCGTGGCGCGCGACAGCGTCTCCAGGAAGCGCCGGTCGTGGCTGATGAGCACCAGCGCCGAGCGCATGGTCCGGATCTCGTTCTCCAGCCACTCGATGGCGGGCAGGTCGAGGTGGTTGGTGGGCTCGTCGAGCAGCAGGATGTCGGGCTCGGGCGCCAGAACGCGGGCCAGCGCGGCGCGGCGGCCCTCGCCGCCGGACAGGCTGGCCGGATCCTCCTCGCCGGTCAGGCCGAGTTCGTTGAGCAGGTACTGGGCCCGGTAAGGATCGTCGCTGGGGCCGAGGCCCGCCTCCACGTAGGCGAGCGTGGTCCTGAAGCCGGCGAGGTCCGGCTCCTGGGGCAGGTAGCGCACGGTCGCGCCGGGCTGCACGAAGCGCGTGCCCCGGTCGGCCTCGACGAGGCCGGCGGCGATCTTCAGCAGGGTGGACTTGCCGGATCCGTTGCGGCCCACGAGGCACAGCCGCTCGCCGGGCGCGACGGACAGGTCCGCGCTCTCGATGAGGGGCGTGCCGCCGAAGGTCAGGGCGATGTCTTGGAGCAGGAGAAGGGGTGGAGCCGCCATGGGGCGGACAAAGCAGATCCCCCGCCGGGGCGCAAGCGAGCGGGCGGTCACGGCGCGAACCGACGCGGTCAATTCCCCCTCTAGCCAAAGCTCGTTTTTGTCGCTTCACTGTCATGCACAACCAATAAGCGTCTCCGGCGTCGGCCGAAGGAGAGCGTCATGGGAGGACACGGCCGCGCGGCGATCGAAGTCGATCGTCTCACCGCGGGCTACGGCGCGACCACGGTCCTGCACGGGATCGACCTGTCGGTCGCGCCGGGCGAGTTCATCGCCATCCTGGGCTCTTCGGGCTGCGGGAAGACGACGCTCCTGCGCACCATCGCGGGCTTCCAGAAATCGACCTCCGGGGCGATCCGCCTCTTCGGGCAGGACGTGGCCGGGCTGCCGCCGGAAAAGCGCGGCGTCGCCATGGTGTTCCAGTCCTACGCGCTGTGGCCGCACATGACCGTGCTCGGCAACATGGGCTACGGGCTGAAGCTGCGCGGGATCGCCAAGGACGAGATCCGGCGCCGCGTGGGCGCGCTGCTCGCCATGCTCAACCTGACGGGACTGGAGGACCGCAAGGTCACGGACCTCTCGGGCGGCCAGCGCCAGCGCGTGGCGCTGGGCCGGGCTCTGGCGGTCGACCCCGCCCTGCTGCTGCTCGACGAGCCCTTGTCCAACCTGGACGCCAAGGTGCGCCTGCAGCTGCGCTACGAGATCAAGGCGCTGCAAAAGCGATTGGGCTTCGCGGCCATCCACGTGACCCACGACCGCGAGGAGGCCATGACCATGGCCGACCGCGTCGTCATCATGGACGGGGGCCGCATCGCGCAGGTCGGGCCGCCGGAGGAGATCTACCACCACCCGGCCTCGCCTTTCGTGGCGACCTTCCTGGGCGCCGAGAACCGCATCGACCTCGACGCCGTCCCGGGCCCGGATGGGGCGCTGCGCCTGCAAGCCCCCGGAATGCCCGAGCCGGCCGCCTGGGCCGGCGAGGCTGAGGCGGCCCCGTCGCCAGGGCCCGTGGTCGCCTATTTCCGGGAGGAGGCCGCCACGCTCACCGCTCCCGATGCGGCCCCCGGCGAGGCGATCGTCCTGCCCGGCGTCGTCGCCACGCGGGCCTATCCGGGCGGTCATTATCGCTACGGCGTGGACGCCGGCGGGCGTCACCTGACCGTCAAGGACGCCGGCTACCACGAGCTCGGCACGCCGGTCGGCGTACGCCTTCCCCTCGCCAACCTGCATTTCTTCCCGGCCTCACCGTCGTGAGCCGGCTCGCTGGAGGACCTTCGATGCGCTCCGCACTCCTCGCCCTCGCCGTTTCGGCCGCGCTGGCCGCGCCGGCTTCGGCCCAGACGCTGAACGTCGCCACCGCCGGCGACCAGAACATGGTCGACTACATCAAGGACTATCTCGGACCGCTGTTCGAGAAGAGCCATCCCGGCGTGAAGGTGGTGGCTGTCGGGACCGGGCCGGGCGACTCCGGCTCGCAGAAGATCTTCGAGAAGCTCAGCGCCCAGAAGGCGGCGAACGCGCCCGCCTGGGACTTCGACGTGGTGGTGATCCACCAGAAGATGGCGGGCGACATGGCCAAGGACGCCCTGCTCGCCAAGTACCGGGGCGACATCCCGACCGGCAAGCTCGTGACCCGCGACACGGCAGAGAACTCGCTGGGCGCTGACGTGTCCGGCTACGTGATGCCGATGTTCCACTCGCAGACGGCCATCGCGTACAACGCCGACATGGTGAAGGACGTGCCGAACAGCTACCCGGAGCTGGCGGCCTGGGCCAAGGCGCATCCGAAGCAGTTCGGCTACAACGGCATCAAGGGAGGCATGTCGGGCGTGGCCTTCGTGGCCGGCTGGATCTACGCCTTCGGGCAGGACGGCGACAAGCTGCTGAAGGGCCCCTACGACGCCTCCGCCAAGGCGGGCTGGGACAAGGCCCTGGCCGACCTGAAGGAGTTCAACAAGAACGTCGTCATCACCCCCGGCAACGCCGGCACGCTCGACATGCTGAACCGCGGCGAGATCGCCATGGGGCCGGTCTGGGTCGACATGTTCTACACCTGGCAGGCGGACGGGAAGCTGCCGCCCAACATGAAGCTGAAGCTCGTGGCGCCCGGCATGCCCGGGCAGCCGATGTACTACGCGGTGCCGGCCAAGGCCGCCCAGAAGAAGCTCGCCGAGGACTTCATCGCGCTCGCCACCAGCCCCGAGGTGCAGGCCCAGGGCATCGTGAAGAAGTTCAACTGGTACCCGGGTATCGACGCCCAGAACCTCGAAGGCAAGCTCGACAAGGCCGACTGGAACAAGCTCTTCACCGACATCACGCCGGCGGACCTGTCCAGCAAGGGCAAGCCCTTCCCGATCGCGCCCTACTTCAACGACATCCTGGAGAGCTACGAGAAGAAGGTGGCGAACTGAGACAGCGCGGGATTTCGGATGACCCTCCGCCGTCATTGCGAGGAGCGAAGCGACGAAGCAATCCAGAACGGCTGGGCCTATGCCGGCTCTGGATTCCTTCGCTTCGCTCGCAATGGCGGAGTGGCGCGGCAGGAGCTTCCATGGCCACCATGACCGAATCCCGCTTCCTCGCCCAAGGGCTCGTGGCTGGCCTCGTATCTCAGCCCGCCGTCATCCCCGGGCTCGACCCGGGGATCCACGCGCGGGGCGTAGGCGTGGATGGCCGGGACAAGCCCGGCCATGACGGACTTGGCGCATCTTGCCATCGAGCGGCGGCATGACCGACTCCCGCTTCCTCGCCCTCGGGCTCGTGGCTGGCCTCGTATCTCAGCCCGCCGTCATCCCCGGGCTCGACCCGGGGGTCCACGCGCGGGGCATAGGCGTGGATGGCCGGGACAAGCCCGGCCATGACGGACTTGGCGCATCTTGCCATCGAGCGGCGGCATGACGGACTCCCGCTTCCTCGCCCTCGGGCTCGTCGCCCCGGCGCTGGCGCTGGTCGCGGCGCTGTTCCTGTATCCGCTCGGGTTCTCGCTGGTGACGGCCTTCACGCATGAGGGCGTGCTCAGCCTGGCGAACTTCGGCAAGGCGTTCGACCTTTACTCGGTCGACATCCTTTACACGCTGTTCATCGTGCTGCTGGCGGGAGCGCTGACTGCTGTCGCGGCGGTCGCGATCGCGGGCGTGCTGACGCTGGGAGAGACTCCCTGGCTGGTGGGCGCGCTGAGGGCCCTCTACCGCTGGCCGCTGTTCATCCCGTTCATCGTAGCCGGCCAGTGCATGCGCACCTTTCTGGCGAAGAACGGGCTGATGAACAACAGCTTCGTGGCCATGGGCCTCCTCGACCCGCTGCAGACGGCGAGCCTGCTCGACTGGCGGGGCATCGTGATCACTTTCGTGTGGAAGCAGGCCCCCTTCGTGACGCTGCTGCTGGCCGGGGCCATGGCGTCGCTGGACCGGGCCACCATCGAGGCGGGGCGCAACCTGGGCGCCGGGCGGCTGCGCGTGCTGGTCGAGATCGTGCTGCCGCAGGTCATGCCGACGCTGCTGGTCGCTCTGGTGCTCTCCTTCGTGACCACCATGTCGGTGCTGTCCGTACCCATGATGGTGGCGGGCTCGCAGCCCACCATGCTCACCGTCGACATGGCCTTCCGCATCAACGCCTACGGGGACTACCCGGTCGCCAACGCGCTGGGAGTGATCTCGTATGCGATCACCGGGCTGGCGGCGTGGTTCTACCTGCGGCAGTCCATCCGGAAGGAGGCGGCCGCGTGACCGCGCAAGAGATCCCCCTCCCCCGGGAGACCCCGGCGACGCTGTCGCGGCTGCGCGGGCCCGTCGCCACCGTGCTGAAGGTGCTGGGCCTGGCGGCCTTCGCGTTCTGGCTGATCGGACCCCTGGTGAACCTGGCGTTGTGGTCGGTCGCCGAGCGCTGGTACACGCCGCACAAGCTGCCGGTCACCTACGGCACGCGCTACTGGGAGGTGGTGTTCCGGCCCACAGGCGACGCCATGGCGTCTCTCGCCACGAGCGTGGGCATCGCGCTGCTGACGGTGCTGGTCGCCTTGGCGGTGTCCGTGCCGGCCGGATACGCGCTGGCGCGGCTGCGGCTGCCGTTCCGCACCGCGATCATGATCGCATTCCTGCTGCCGCAGGCGTTTCCCTCCGTCGCCATCTACATCAACGTGGCGCGGATCTTTTATTCGATTGGCCTTGCCGGCACGGTCCCGGGGGTGGTGCTGGTGCACGCGGCGCACGGGCTCGTCTACTCGGTGTGGATCGCCACGGCCGCCTTCGCGGCTGTGGATCGCGACCTGGAGCTTGCGGCCCGCAACATCGGGGCCGGGCCGCTGCGGACGTTTCTCACCGTCACCCTGCCCCTGGCGGCGCCGGGCGTGGTGGCGAGCGCGATCTTCGTGTTCCTGGAGTCGCTCGACGAATTCACCGGCACGTTCTTCGTCGGCGTGCCGCAGGTCACGACGCTGCCGCTGCTGCTCTACAACGCCAGCATGGGCGGCAACTACCAGATCGCCTCCATCACGGCGCTGATCCTGCTGGTCCCCTCAGTGCTGTTCATGCTCGTGATCGAGCGTTTCCTGAAGGCGGACGTGCTGAGCAAGGTGGGGCAGTAGCGGCCGCTGCTGATTGGCTCGGCGCCGTCATCCCAGCGCGCCGCAGGCGCGGGAAGGGGATCCAGGGGACTGGGTCGGCTGCCCTGGATCCCCTTCCCCTCCGCCGCTGCGCGGCTCCGGCCGGGGATGACGGCTGGGTGGCTGGCCCCAGCATGCAAGCGGAGACGACGCAATCGGCGCTCAGCGCCCGCCGGTGACGTCGTAGATCGCGCCGGTGACGTAGGACGCTTCCTCCGAGAGGAGGAACAGGATCACCTTGGCGACTTCCTCGGCCGAGCCGGAGCGCTTGAGCGGCACGCTGGGGCCGTGCTGGGCGAGGCGGCCGAACAGGCCGGCGGAATCGTGGATGTCGGTTTCGATCAGGCCGGGGGCGACCGCGTTCACGCGAACCCCATCGACCCCGACCTCGCGGGCGAGGCCGATCGTGAGGCTGTCGATGGCCCCCTTGGAGGCCGCGTACCACACGTAGGTGTCGGGGGCGCCGAGCCGGACGGCGGCGGACGACAGGTTGACGATCGAGCCGCCTGTCCCGCCATGGCGCGGGGCCATGCGGCGCACCGCCTCTCGGGCGACCAGGATCGCGCCCGTCACGTTGATGTCGACCACGCGGCGGATCTCGGCCGGGTCGGCCTCGTCGAGGCGGCTGGCCAGGCCGGTGATCCCGGCGTTGTTCACGAGGGCGTCGATGCGGCCCATGCGCTCGTCGACCTCGCGGAAGACGCGCGCGATGTCGGCGTCCAGCGCCATGTCGCCCTGGAAGAGTTCGGCCCGGGCCCCGGCGGCGCGGCAGGCCTCGGCCGTGGCTTCCGCGGCGGCGCGGTTCCCGGCGTAGTTGATGGCGACATCGTAGCCGCGGGCTGCGGCAAGGCGGGCGGTCGCCGCGCCGATGCCGCGGCTGCCGCCGGTGACCAGGACGAGCGGGCGTGGGCTCATATTCGTTCCCCCATCAGGCCCGGCCTGTGACGCCGGGGCGGCCAGCCAAAAAAAGAGCCCCTGTCGCGGGCGCGGCAGGGGCTGTGTGGATCAGCTCTTCACGGCGCCGGCCGTGAGCCCGCCGACCATGTATTTCTTCACCGCATAGTACATGGCCGCCGGCGGCAAGGCGTAGATCAGGCCGGTGGTCATTAGCAGCTCCCAGGGCGAGTCGTCCGCCGCCAGGAAGTTGCCGAGCGCGACCGGCAGGGTGATCTGCGTGTCCTTCGACAGGAGCAGGAACGCGTAGAGGTACTCGTTCCAGGCGAGCAGGATCGCGTAGGTGCCGACGGCCACCAGCGAGGGCAGCATCAGCGGGATGTAAACCAGCCGGAAGAGCTGCATGGGCGTGGCGCCGTCCATGACGGCGGCCTCGTCGAGCTCGTATGGCAGCTTGTCCGACGCCTGCTTCAGCACCCAGATCGCGTAGGGGGACGCGATGGTCACCATGGCGAGGATCAGCGCCCACTGGCTGTTGAGCAGGCCGTAGAGGCCCATGGTGCGGTACATCGGAACCGCAAGGAAGGCGGCCGGGATGAAGTAGGTGAACAGGGCCAGGTTCAGCACCGTGCGGCCGCCCTTCACCTTGAGGCGCGAGATCGCGAAGGCGGCGGAGGTCGCCACCAGCAGCGTCAGCGCGCCCGTCGCCAGGGCTATGAACACCGAGTTGAACAGCTGCTGCCAGAACAGGTGCAGGAAGTAGTGCTTCTGCCCGAACACGACCTCGAAGTTGCGCAGGGTCGGGTGCGCCGGGAACAGCGCGCCCGAGAAGGCGGACTGTTTGTCCGAGAACGCGAACAGGCAGAGGTGGTAGATCGGCAGCAGGGTCCAGATCAGCACCGGGATGCCGACCAGGAGCAGCTTGGCCTCGTTGCTGGCGGTTCGAAAGAAGGTCTTCACGGGTCCTACGCCTTCACTTCGAGAGACGCTTCATCATGACGTAGACGAGCGGCAGGATGATCGGCAGGGCGCACACGATGGTGGCCATGGAGAGGTCGACCTGGTCGAGCCGCAGGTAGCGGATGCCCAGGGTCGCGAGAACGTGCGTGAGGTCGGCCGGTCCGCCGCCGGTGAGCAGGTAGACGCTGTTGAAGTCGCCGAGCGTCCAGATCATCGAGAGGATCGTGCAGGTCAGGTAGAGCTGCTGCATCGACGGCCAGGTGACGAAGCGGAACTTCTGCCAGCTGTTGGCGCCGTCCACGGACGCGGCCTCGTAGAGGTCGCCGGAGATCGCCAGGCGGCCCGCCAGCAGGATCAGCGTCCAGAACGGCAGCGACTTCCAGATGTGGACCAGGATGGCCAGGAACAGGGCGAGTTGCGGGTCGTTCAGCCAGTTCGGGCCGTCCTCCGCGGTGAAGCGGAAGATCAGCTGGTTGATCACGCCCCACTCGGGGTTGAGCATGAACCGCACCGACAGGATGGTCGGGATGGACGGCACCGCCCAGGGCAGGATGAAGATCACCGACAGGGCCTTCACCCACTTCCGCTCGTTCATGAAGAACCCGGACAGCAGGAGGGCCACGATCATCTTGAGATTGATGCCGATGATCAGGAAGGCCAGCGTGTTCCAGATCGAGCGGACGAAAATCGGGTCGTTGAAGAGGTGGACGTAGCTCTCCGGCTTGTGGGCCAGCCAGAACGCGTAGAGCACCGGGTAGACGACGAAGAAGGCGAAGACGAGCAGATAGGGGGTGACCAGGATGATGCCCCAGGTCTGCCAGGCGGAGAGGCCCTTCTTGGGGCTCGTCGCGCCGAGGCTCGCGGAGTCGGTCAGGCTGGCGGTGGTCATCGGGGGTCGCCCTTAAGTGTGAATTCGGCGGTCGCCCCGGGGGGCGACCGCCGCATTGTCCGGGTTATGGAGGGGCTCAGGAGCCCGCAACTTCCTTGATGCGCGCGATGAGCTCGTCCGTCGCCTTGTCGACCGGCACCTTCTCGTTGAGGATGCGGTTGGCGGCCTTGGCCCAGACGTTCTCGTTGTTGAGGATCGTGAACTTGTAGTTCTTGGTGAACTCGAAGGTCACGGTGCCGGCCTTGTACTGGTTGTAGACCGACTTGCGGTGGCTATCGGCCTGCCAGAACGGGCTCTCCTGCCCCTTCTTGGTGACCGGGAACCAGCGACCCAGCGCGCCCTCGACGTAGGGCTGCAGGTTCTCTTCCTGCAGGAGGAAGCTCACGAAGTCCTTGGCGAGCTTCTTCTGCTTGGCCTGCTCGAACACCACGCCGACCTTCACGGCCGTGCGGTACTGCATCGGCGTTCCGTCGGGCTTGTTGGGGAAGCCGGCGGTGCGGATATTGTGCTCGTAGTTCTGCTTGGCCTCGTCGCGCTGCGCCTGGGTCAGCGTCGGGTTGTTCATGTCGTCCAGCCACTTGGCCGCGATGGAGATCGTGGCGTTGTGGGTCAGGATGATCGTCTTGTTGTGGAAGGCGACGTTGTTGTCCGGGTCCTTCCAGGACGTGGCGGACGGAGGCACGCAGCCCTTCGTGTAGGGGGCGGTGTAGTCCTCGAGGGCGCCCATCAGGCCCTTCTTCACGTTCGGGTCGTCGACCAGGAGCTTGCCCTTGTCGTCGACCAGCTTGACGTTATAGGCGTCCATGAAGGTCAGGAACGAATAGAAGCTGTCCGACGAGTCCACGCCGAGGGGCTGGCCGATGCCGTAGGCGCGGGAGCCGGCGGCCTTGCGGTAGGCCGGCTGCACCTTCTCGCACCAGAAGTTCCAGTAGCCCTTCCAGTCCTTCGGAATGTCGGACTCCTGGAAGCCGGCCTTCTGCAGCATGTCGATCCAGTACTGGATGTGCATGGTCTGCTGCTTCAGCGGGAAGGCGTAGTAGGCCTGCTTCTTGTCCTTGTCGTTGTACAGGTAGGTCGTCTCGACCGTGTTCGGGGCGAACTGGTCCTTGATCGGATTGATCACGTCCGAGATGTCCGCGAGCCGGCCCTCATAGGCCCACTTGGCGGCGACCTGGAAGTCGTAAACGTCGGCGTAGGCCACGTCCGGCGGGCTGCCGGCGTCGAGAGCGGAAACGGTCTTCGGGATCATGTCCTGCACGGCGTACTGGGACAGATCGACCTTCACGCCGGTCTTGGCTTCGAACTTCTTGATCGCCTCGAAGAGGGCGTCATCCTCGGCCTTGTAGAAGCCCTTCACCCACCACACGGTGAGCTTTTCCTGGGCGAACGCCTGGCCACCCGCCAACATGGCGATGGACGCAACGGCGCCCACGAGCAGTTTCTTCATCGTTTCCTCCCCCAAGGGGTCCTGGCTCTTGCGCCGGAATCGTTGGCCGCCGACCAGATGCGGTTCGCCCGCGTCGTCGGCGAGAGCCCTTGAGCTAAGCGCTGGGAGCCCCTTCGACCGGCTGGCGCGCACTCTAAGGGTATCGAACCGATTAAGTCCAGCCCTGCGGGATGGCTGCCATGCGAAAAATGGGGATTTCAGCCCGTTTGCGGGAAAACGAGGGCATTCCACCGAATCCCTGTTTTCCCAGGAAAAACAACCGTAAGTGTATCGATTAGATGGGCCGAACGGGCTCGACGAAAGTTGGAGAACAGCTTGGACCAGGCCACGACGACCATCGAGATCCTGGTGGACGCGGACGCCTGCCCGGTAAAGGACGAGGTCTACCGGGTCGCCGGCCGGCGGCGGACGAAGGTCTTCGTGGTGGCGAACAGCTTCCTGCAGGTTCCGCGCGATCCGCTTTTCGAGCGCGTCGTCGTTCCGGCCGGGCCCGACGCGGCCGACGACTGGATCGCGGAGCGATCCCGCCGGGGGACCGTCGTGGTCACGGCCGACATCCCGCTCGCCAGCCGCTGCGTGAAGACCGGGGCGGACGTGATCGGGCCGACGGGCAAGCCGTTCACGCCCGACTCCATCGGCATGGCGCTGGCCACGCGCAACCTGATGGAAGAGCTCCGCTCCGCCGGGCAGACGACTTCCGGGCCGCGCCCCTTCTCGCCCAAGGACCGCTCCGCCTTCCTGTCCGCCCTGGACCTCGCGATCGTCCGGCTCATGCGCGCCGGGTTCACGGCCTGACGATCAGAGAAACAGCCAGGTGAGGAGGGCGAAAAGCGGAAGCAGGAGGCCGCCCGACCACAGCATGTAGCCGAAGAAGCTCGGCATCCGGACGCCGCCGGCGCGGGCGATGGCGTAGACCATGAAGTTCGGCGCGTTGCCGATATAGGTGTTGGCCCCCATGAACACCGCCCCAAGCGAGATGGCCGCCAGGGTGGCCGCGTAGGGTCCCATGAGGTGGGCCGGGTCGCCGCCGGCCAGTTCGAAGAAGACCAGGTAGGTGGGCGCGTTGTCGAGGAAGGACGACAGCAGCCCGGTCATCCAGAAATAGGCCGCAGGGCTGGGCGAGCCATCAGGGCGCGTCACCAGCCCGACCAGAGGAGCGAACACGCCCTCCCTCCCCGCCTGCAGCATGGCGATGACCGGGATGATGCAGACGAAGATGCCGGCGAAGAGCTTGGCGACTTCGAGGATCGGCTCCCACTGGAAATCGTTGGCCTTGCGGAGTTCCTTGCGGGTGACCGCGACGGAGAGGCAGCCTACCGCGACCATGACCGCGTCGCGGACGAGGTTCTGCAGGGGGAGATGCACCCCGATGACGCTCAGCTCGATCCCGGGTCGCCAGACGCCACTCACCAGGATGGCGCCGATCGCGATGGCGATGAGCGGAACGTTCACCAGTCCCCGGAGGCGGATCGGCTTGTCAGGCGTCGGATCGCGCAGCGCCCGGAATGCGGCGTCGCGCGAGTAGGTCCAGGCGTCGACCGCGAAGAACAGGGCCAGCAGCACGGCCACGGCGAACAGCGTCTCGGGCCAGAGGGTCTTGCCGGTCCAGAAGAAGTCGACGCCACGCAGGAAGCCCAGGAACAGCGGCGGATCGCCGAGCGGGGTCAGCGAGCCCCCGATGTTCGACACCAGCATGATGAAGAACACGAAGACGTGGACGTTGTGGCGCCTGTTGTCGTTGGCCCGAAGAAGCGGCCTGATGAGGATCATGGAGGCGCCGGTGGTCCCGATCACGCTGGCGAGCGCCGAGCCGAGCGCCAGCAGGGTCGTGTTCATGCCCGGCGAGCCGTGGATGTTGCCGGCCACCACGATCCCGCCTGCGGCGGTGAACAGCGCGAACAGCATCAGGATGAAAGGCAGGTACTCGGTCAGGAGCGTGTGCAGGATCGCGGCCGAGGCGGGGCCTGCGCCCTGGAACAGGACCAGCGGCACGGCTGCGAGCAACGCCCAGCCGGCCGCGATCTTCCCGTAGTGGTGATGCCAGACATGAGGGAACAGCAAGGGCCCGAGCGCGATCGACAGCAGGATGCCGGCGAAGGGCAGCGCCCATTGAACGCCGAGCTTCGCCCCCTCGAGACCCTCGGCGGCCCAGGCGGGTGCGGCCGGAACGGCGACGAGGGCGAGGGCGAGGGCGGCGAGCAGTCTGGCGGGCATGCGAATCCTTGAAAAACGACAGGCGCGCCATTCAACAGGATTGCAGAGTAGCCAACAACTTTCAGCCTTCCGAAAACCAGTTAAGGCGCGTTAACCGTCTGTTCAGGCCGGCCCCGGCAGGCTATCGATCACAGGCAGCATCGCTGGGATGGACCCATGTGCCGATTCCTCGCCTACCGGGGCGATCCCGTCTTCATGGAAGAGCTCGTTTGCGCGCCGTGCCACTCGCTCGTGCATCAATCGCTGCATGCGGAGGAAGCGAAGACCGGCACCAACGGCGACGGCTTCGGGATCGGGTGGTACGCCGCCCGACCGGAGCCGGGCGTCTATCGTGAACTTCGCCCCGCCTGGTCGGACGAGAACCTCCGGTCGCTGTGCTCTCAGGTGCGATCCGGGCTCTTCTTCGCCCATGTGCGCGCGGCCACCGGCACGGCGACCACCCGGGCCAACTGCCACCCCTTCGTGCATGGCCAATGGATGTTCATGCACAACGGCCAGATCGGCGGCTACCAGGCGGTGCGGCGCAAGCTGGAGGCCCTGATCCCCGACGAACTGTATGAGAACCGGGGCGGCACGACGGACAGCGAGGCGATCTTCCTCGCGGCGCTGGCGGACGGCCTCGCCGAGGATCCGGTCGGCGCCATGGCGCGCACCGTGGCCCGGGTGACCGCCATGATGGCCGAGGCGAAGGTCCGGGAGGCCCTGCGCTTCACGGCGGCGCTGACGGACGGCGAGAACCTCTACGCCTTCCGCTGGGCCAGCGACGGCAAGCCCGCGACGCTGTATTGGCGCGATCACGGCGACCGGCTGGTGATCGTGTCGGAGCCCCTCGACCGCGCCGAACCGGGCTGGCAGGAGGTGCCGCGCTCCTGCGTGCTCATGGCCCGCAAAGGGGCGAGCGCCTCGCTGGAATGCATGGACCAGGCGCTCAGCCGCGCGGCGGCGTGAGGGGCGAGTCGGCGCACCGAAGCTGGATCGCTTCGTCGCCTTGCTCCTCGCGATGACGGGGATCGTCCGGGGAAGCCCTAGACTGCGCCCAGGCGGTAGAAGGAGGCGGCGTTGCCCCCGAAGATCGCCAGGCGCTCGCCGGCGCTGCAGGACGTCAGCAATTCCTCCGTGGCGTCCACCCACCGCTGATAGCTCGACGCCAGCGTGCAGACCGGCCAGTCGGAGCCCCAGATCAGGCGTCCCGGCCCGAACACTTCCAGGAGGTGGTCGACATAGGGCTGAAGCGACTCGGCGCTCCAATTGGCCGAGGCTTCCGTGACCAGGCCGGAGAGCTTGCACTTGGCGTCCGTTTCCCGGGCGATGCGGGCCATGGGTCCGGCCCACTCGTCGAAGGCGCCGGCGCGGATGCGGGGCTTGGCGGCGTGGTCCACCACTGCGCGCAGATCGGGATAGCGCGTGAGCAGGGCGAGCAGATTGTCCAGGTGCTCGGGCCGCACCAGGGCGTCGAAGGCCAGGTCGTGCGCGACCAGGCAGCGGAAGGCCCAGTCGAGCTCCGGCTTCAGCATCCAGTCCACGTCCGGGATGTCCTGGATCATGGGCCGGAATCCCTTCAGCTTCTTGTGCCGGGCCAGACGGTCCACGTGGGCGATGTGCTTGGGGTCGTTGAAGTCGACCCAGCCCACCACGCCCAGCACCCAGTCGGTCGCGTCCGCAAGGCCGAGCATGTACTCGGTTTCCTCCACGGTGGGCGCCGCCTGCACGAGCACCGTACCGCCGACGCCGGCCTCCTCGATGAGCAGTTCGAGGTCATCGGGCGAGAACGGGCGATAGAGCGTCTGCAGCTCAGGCGTAAGCCAGCCGTAGTCGCCGCGGGCCGGGTTCCAGAAATGCTGATGGGCGTCGATTCGCAGGGTCATGGGTCGATCTCCGCGCGCGATTGAGGCCTCGGGATGGCCGCGGGGGTCGGCCTTTGAGCGCTGGATCAGTCCGGACGGACCACGCCCTTCTTGAGCAGGATGTTGCCATACAGCCGCTGCTCGCCCGTGACCACCACGGCGAAAGCCTGACGGGCTCGCTCGTAAAAGGCGAAACGCTCCAGCGATCCCAGCCGAAAGGATGCGCTCTCGCGCGCGACGATGGCGTGACGGAATTCCGAGAAGATCGGCATCTCGGCCTCCGGATCGCCCACGACCTCCATGCGCCAGGCCGACTCGGGAACGAAGTCGTCCAGCGGCATGACGGAGAGCACCGCGTCGAGCACGCGCGGGGCCGGGACGCCGTCCAGGCGGATCACGGGCCGGCCCAGGGAGGCCGCCGGAAAATTGGTGTCCACGATGGCGAGTTCGTCGCCATGGCCCATGGCGCGCAATGTCGCAAGCAGTTCCGGTCCCAAAAGGGGATCCAGGCCCTTCAGCATTCGTTGTCCTCCCAGGGGGCCTTCGGGCGCAAAGGCCCGGTTCCGGCTCGCGGCGCGGCATGATAGGAAGCCAGCCCGCGCAGCGGCAAGCACGTTCAGGAGAAACGCCATGGCGTCCAAGCTCGACCAGCTCAAGTCCATGACCGTGGTGGTGGCGGACACCGGCGACATCGAATCCATCCGCGCGTTCAAGCCGACGGACTGCACCACCAACCCGACCCTCATCCTCAAGGCCGCCAGCATGCCGGCCTACAAGAGCTACCTCGAGGAGGCGATCGCCTGGGGTCGCAAGCAGGGCTCCGGCGACGACGTGGTCTCGGCGGTGGCCGACCGCCTCGCGGTGACCTTCGGGACGGAGCTCACCAAGATCGTGCCCGGCCGCGTCTCCACCGAGGTGGACGCGAGCCTGTCCTTCGACACGCAGGCCACGGTCGCCAAGGCGCGCGCCATCATCAAGGCCTACGAGGAGCGCGGCGTCTCGCGCGACCGCATCCTGATCAAGATCGCCTCCACCTGGGAGGGAATCCGGGCGGCGGAGATCCTGCAGCGCGACGGCATCGACTGCAACCTGACACTGCTGTTCTCGCTGGTGCAGGCCGCGGCGGCGGCGGAGGCGAAAGCCTTCCTGATCTCGCCCTTCGTGGGCCGCATCCTGGATTGGCACAGCAAGGCGGAGGGTCGCACCTTCACGGCGGAGGAGGACCCGGGCGTGCTCTCGGTCCGCCGCATCTACGCCTACTACAAGCGCCACGGCTACAAGACCGTGGTCATGGGCGCCTCCTTCCGCAACGTCGGAGAGATCGAGGCGCTCGCCGGCTGCGACCGGCTGACCATCGCGCCCTCGCTCCTGAAGGAGCTGGCCGAGGCGCAGGGCGAGCTGCCGCGCAAGCTCGATCCCGACACGGCGGGTCGCAGCGGTCCCGACAAGGTCGCGACGGACGAGGCCTCCTTCCGCTGGGCGCTCAACGAGGATCCGATGGCGACGGAGAAGCTGGCCGACGGCATCCGCCAGTTCGCCAAGGACCTGCACGCGCTGCACGGCATGATCCGCGAGCAGCTCGCGGCCGCGGCGGCCTGAGCCGGCTCAGGCGCCCGCGGCTTCGGCCTTGTCGCGGGCGTCCTCCAGCCAGGCGAGCAGCTTTTCCGCGTGGGCGCGCTCCGCGGCTGCGTCCGGGGACGGCGCGGCCCAGATCAGCCGGCCGCGCTTCCATTCGGGCGCGCCGGCCTTGGCGCGGCTCAGGGCCCAGTTCAGCCACTGTGGCGGCGCCTCGCCGGAGCGGAACCCGAGCGCGACGGCCTGGGGCCCCAGATCGAGCCGCGCGATGTCCAGGTCGCGGCAGCGCGCCGCCAGCCGGGCCTTCTCCAGCAGCAGGGCCACGGAATCCGGGGGCTCGCCGAAGCGGTCCTCGATCTCGTCTGCGAGGGCGGAAAGCTCCCCGGCCATCCTGGCCCGGGCCAGCCTGACATAGAGCTCCAGCCGGACGTCGGGCTCGGGGATGTAGTCGGCCGGGATCGCGCCCGGCGCCGCCATGCCGATCTCCGGCGCCCAGTCCTCCTCGACCGGTTCGCCGCGCGCGGCTTTCACGGCCCGCTCCAGCATGTCCTGGTACAGCGCCGCCCCGACCAGGCGGACATGGCCGCTCTGGTCTTCGCCCAGCAGGTCCCCAGCCCCGCGCTGGTCGAGGTCGCGGGCGCTGATGGCGAAGCCCGCGCCCAGCCGGTCGAGGGCCGCCAGGGTCTCCAGGCGCTTGCGGGCGTGGGACCCGAGCTTGGCGGCCGGGTCCGTGGCCAGAATGAACACGCCCCGGCGGCGGCCCCGGCCCACCCGCCCGCGCAGCTGGTGCAGCTGGGCGAGGCCGAAGCGGTCGGGTCGCCAGACCACCATGGTGTTGGCGTTCGGAATATCCAGGCCGCTCTCCACGATGTTGGTGGCGAGCAGGACGTCGCCATCTCCGTCGGCGAAGCGGATCAGCGAGTCGTCGATCTCGGCGGGCTTCATCTTGCCGTGGGCCACCAGGACCTCGGCCTCCGGCCAGAGCTCGGCGAGGCGGCGGCGCATGGGCTCGATGTCTTCCACCCGGGGGCAGACCACGAAGCTCTGGCCACCGCGCCGCCGCTCGCGCAGCAGGACGTCGCGGATGGAGACCTGGTCGAACGGCTGCACCACGGACCGCACCGGGACGCGGGCGGCCGGTGGCGTGGCGATGACGCTCAGCGAGCGCAGCCCCGCCATGGCGGCCTGGAGAGTGCGCGGGATCGGGGTGGCCGTCATGGTGAGGACATGGACGCCCTCCCCCAGGGCCGCCAGCGCGGCCTTCTGCCTGGCGCCGAAGCGCTGCTCCTCGTCGACGATGAGCAGGCCGAGGTCTTCGAAGGCGACGTCCTTGGACGCCAGCGCGTGCGTGCCGATGGCGACCCGGATGGAGCCGTCCTTCAGTCCCGCCTTCACGGCGCGGGCTTCCGCGGCGGTCACGAAGCGGGACAGGCCCTCGACCCTGATCCCCATGCGGGCGAAGCGCTTCCGGAACGTCTCGAGGTGCTGGCGGGCCAGCACGGTCGTCGGCGCGGCCACCGCCACCTGCTTGCCGGCGAGAGCGGCGGCCGCGGCCGCGCGCAGGGCGACCTCGGTCTTGCCGAAGCCGACATCGCCGCACACGAGGCGGTCCATCGGACGGCCCGAGGCGAGGTCGGCGAGCGTGTCCTCGATGGCGCGCGCCTGGTCGGGCGTCTCCGCGTAGGGGAAGCGCGAGGCGAAGCGCTCGTAGGCCGCCCGCGGCGGCACGAGCCTGGGCGCGGTCTTGCCCGCGCGCTCGCGAGCGAGGCGCGCAATCCGGCCAGCCGTCTCACGCAGTTCCGCTTCGATCTCCTGGCGGCGCTTCGCCCAGGCCTCGCCGCCCAGCCGGTCCAGGGCGACGGCCTCCGGCTCGGACCCGTAACGCCAGAGGAGGCCCGCCTCGTCGGCCGGGACCATGAGGATCTCGTCGCCAGCGAAGCGCAGGCGGATGGTCTCGGTAGGGCCCGCGCCCGGCGCCTCGATCGTCTCCACCGTCTCGAGCACGGCCAGGCCATGATCCCGATGCACCACCACGTCGCCGCACCGCAGGTCCGGTCCGGCCAGCACCACGGCGGCGGGAGTCGCCAGGGCGCTGGCGCGCGCGCGGCTGCCGAACACGTCCGCGGCGGTGACCAGGGTGATCGGGGCATCGGGCGACCGAAGGCCCTCGTCGGCCTCCGACTCCACCGCGAGGAGCGAGCCGGGGTCGGCCGCCCTCGCCTGCTCCCAGCCGGCGATGTCTTCGGCGCTGCGACCGAGCGCCTCCTCGGCGAGCCGCCGGAGGCGGCGAAGCCAGGTCCGGTTCGGTGCGCTCAAGACGACGGTCCGGCCGGAGTCACGCTCCTTGCGCAGAAAGCGCGCGGCGCTTTCGGCCGGGAGTCGTTCTGCTGCGAAGGCGGGGACATCGGACTGCGCTTCCGGCATGCGCTCCAGCCGGAGGGCGCCCTCGACCAGGGCTCCCCAGGCGTCCGCGCCGAAGTAAAGGGCTTCCCCCGGGCGGCCGCGGCCGTCGGAGACCATGTCGAGAAAGGCGTCAGCGCGGCCCTCCGCGTCGGGCGCGAGGACGAGCTGGGCCGCGGGAAAAAGCTCCCGCGGGGCGACGAGGTCCTCGTGGGCCTCCAGCACGCGCTGAGCGAAGCTCGCCCGGGCGGACTGGGCCCCCTCTGCCCCATCCGCCTGCCGGCCGTTCTCCGCGAAGGCCTCCGAGGCGGCGGCGAGCGTGATGGACGGGATCGCCTCCTCGGTGCGCTGGGTCACGGGATCGAACCGGCGGATCTCGGTGATCCTCCCGTCCGCGTGGTCCAGTCGGACAGGGCTGTCGGCGTCGGCTGGGAAGATGTCGACCACGCCGCCCCGCAAGCCGAATTCGCCGGCTTCGTCGATGCGCTCGTCCAGCCAGTAGCCGAGGCTCTCCAGGCTTTTCCCGAGCGCCTGAGTGTCGATGGGATCGCCCGCCGACAGGGTCAGGGCGGCCTCGCGGAAGGCGTCGGGCCGGGGCGTCCGCTGCAGCATGGCCTCGGCCGTGGCGACCACGAGCGGGCGCTCCACGCCGGCGGCCATGCGGCCCAGGGTGGCGGCGCGCCGGCCCATCACGGCCGCGGAGGGAGGGGCGAGGTCAAAGGGCAAGCTGTCCCAGGCCGGCCACCTGAGCACGTCCCACCCTGGCGCCAGGGCCTGGGCCAGGTCCGCGATCTCGGCCGCCTGTCGCTCGCCCGAGGCGATAAACAGGACGCCACCCGGCTGCGCGGCGGCCTGCTCGAGCAGCGCGAGCGCGAGGCCGACGGGCTGCGCCGGCGCCACGAAGGCGGGGGCCGGGGCGATGGTCTCGGCGATCTCGGCGGCTGTCATGAGGTGCTGGTCCGGATGTTCGGGGGCGGGGCGCAGGCCGCCTCAACGGCGCGGGGTGGACCCGGGTTGCGCACCCACAGCGATCCGGGCCAGATTGTCACGCCTCCCCGCCCTTGTCCTGTTTCAGCCGCGTCCGAATCTCCAGCTCATGCAGATCACCGAAAGCCCCTGCATCCAGGTGTGCGTCATCGATCCCACCGCAGGCCTTTGCGTCGGCTGCGGCCGGACCATCGACGAAATCTCGCGATGGGTGGACATGACGTCAGCCCAGCGCCGGGCGATCATGGACGCCCTTCCGGCGCGGCTCGCCGCCGCGGACCTTCCGCCCCGCCCCGTTCCGACGCGCACGGGCCGCCGTCGGCAGCGCGTCCGATCGTAAGCTCCTGCTTGCCGCCTCGGCTGCGGGCTCCACAATGGGAGCACGACATGCTCTGGGGAGGTCGCGTTGGCTGACGATTATCTGGTGAAGCCCGGCAAGAAGGCGAAGCTTGCGGACCGTGATCCGGCGGACACGTCGGCCTTCAAGAGCGAGGAGGCCGCAAAAGCGCAGCTCGCGGAGGACGCGGCGGAGATCGACCGGCTCCAAGACCGCCTCTACGCGGAGGGCAAGCGCTCCCTGCTCGTGGTGCTGCAGGGCATGGACACCTCGGGCAAGGACGGGACGGTGCGGGGCGTGTTCAACCAGACCGGTCCGCTGGGCGTCTCGGTGACGGCTTTCCGGCGGCCAAGCGAGGAGGAGATGGCGCATGACTTCCTGTGGCGCGCCCACATGGCCGCGCCCAAGCGCGGCACCATCGGGATCTTCAACCGCTCGCACTACGAGGACGTGCTGGTGGTCAAGGTGCACAAGCTCGCGCCGGCCAAGGACATCGACAAGCGCTACGACCAGATCAACGCCTTCGAGAAGATGCTGACGGAGAACGGCGTCACCATTCTCAAGTTCATGCTGAACATCTCCAAGAAGGAGCAGCGCGAGCGGCTGCAGGAGCGCCTCGACGACCCCAAGAAGCACTGGAAGTTCAACCCCGGCGACCTGGACGACCGCAAGCTCTGGGACGAGTTCCAGGCCGCCTATGAACTGATGCTGGAGAACTGCTCCACCGACCATGCGCCCTGGCGGGTCATTCCGGCGGATCACAAGTGGGCGCGCAACGCCGCCATCTCCGCCATCGTTCGCAAGACCCTGGAAGACATGAACCCGCAATATCCCAAGGTGACATGGGATCCGAAGAGCTTTCGGGTCGAGTAGCGTCTATGCGGCCCGTCGGCGCTCGGCGATCAGCAGGCCGACGCCGCTGGCGATGATGAGGCTGGCGCCCGCGACCACGGCGAGCTTCGGGACATCGCCCCAGATCGCGTAGCCGTACACAAAGGCCCACACGAGGGCTGAGTACTCGAAAGGGGCCACCGCCGAGGCCGGCGCGTAGCGGAAGCCCTCGAACACGAGGTACTGGCCGGCGCCGCCGGCGAGACCCAGTCCGAGCAGCAGGGCGGCCTGCTGCCACGTCGGCGTCACCCACAGGAAGGGCAATGCGCAGGCGCAGCCCAGGGCGAAGATGAAATTGGAGGCGATCATCTGGGTCGCGGTCGCCTCCGTGCGGCTGATGATGCGCACGAGCACGTTGGTCCAGGCCCACAGGAAGGCCGAGGCGACCACCATGGCGGCGGGAATGAAGTCGACCGTTCCGGTCGGGTCGGCGGCGAGCGCCACGCCGGCGAAGCCGACCCCAGCCGCGAGCCAGCGGGCGAGCGTGACCTTCTCCTTCAGGATCAGGATCGACAGGATCATCACGAAGATCGGCGCGGCGAAGTAGAGGGTGACCAGTTCCGCCAAGGGCAGCCACTTGGCGGCGGAGTAGTAGGACAGCCAGGCCGCCAGGATCAGCACGCCGCGCACCAGGAGCGCCGGCTTGGCGCGGCTGCGGATGGCGGCCCCGTAGACGCCCGGGCCGGCCAGCATGCCGGCGAACAGCATGATCATGAGGCTGCGGACGAAGAGGATCTCGAAGACCGGGAGGTCCTGCACGAGCCACTTCACGATGGCGTCCTGGACGCTGAAGCAGGCGTAGCCGGCCACAGCCAGGCCGATGCCGGTCATCACGCGCGGGTGTTGGGTTTCCTGCATCGGCGGGCGGGGACCGGGGACCTGGCGAGAAGACTAGCCTGCGTGCGCGACGGATTCGCGTCGGCGAGCGCCTCCTTGTGTCACCCTGCCGCCCCCGGCGCCAGCCGGATTGCGGCATGCGGGCCATGCGGCCCGCCTCCCCGCCTCACCACCAGCGGTGAAAGTGGTGCACCGGCCCGTGGCCGTGGCCAATGGCGAGGGTCCTCGACGCCTCGAGCGCGCCGGTGAGCCACTCCTTCGCGTCGCCGATCGAGGCTGCAAGGGACTGGCCCTTCGCGAGCCCCGCCGCGATGGCGGCGGACAGGGAGCAGCCGGTTCCGTGGGTGTTGTTCGTCTCGATCCGCGGCCCCACGAAGCGGGTTACGCCCGACGGCTCGACCAGGAGGTCCACGCTGCGGGCGCCCTCCTGGTGGCCGCCCTTCATCAGCACGGCCTTGGCGCCGCGCTGGAGAAGGGCTTCGCCCTGCCGGCGCATGGCGTCCTCGTCCCGGGCGACAGCCGGATCGTCCAGCAGGGCGGCCGACTCGTGGAGATTGGGCGTGATCAGGGCCGCTCGTGGAATGAGCAGGTTCCGCAGGGCGTCCACCGCATCGGGCGCGATCAGCCGGTCGCCGCTGGTCGCCACCATGACGGGGTCGAGCACGACCGTGCCGACCGCGTAGCGGTCGAGGCCGGCGGCGACGGCCTCGATCACCGGCACCTGGGACAGCATGCCGATCTTGGCGGCGTCCACGGCAAGGTCGGAGAACACGGAGTCGAACTGCCGGGCGACGAAGCCGGCCGGCACGTCGTGGATGCCCTGCACGCCCAGGGTGTTCTGGGCGGTGAGGGCGGTGATCACCGTGGCGCCATAGACGCCCAGCGCCGAGAAGCTCTTCAGGTCGGCCTGGATCCCGGCCCCGCCGCCGGAATCGGAGCCCGCGATGGTGACGGCGATGGGCGTCTTGGCGGTCACGGCATGGTCCTCTGAATGGGGCGTCCTGCTCAACGCGCCACGGCGTAGCGGGAGACGGGCTGGATCGCGTCGATGAGGCCGCGGTCCTTCATGAACTGGGCGAAGCGGGCGTAGCGGGCGCCGTCCAAGGCGGCGGGGCTCGCGGCGAGGCGCTTCAGGGTGTCGGCCCAGGCGGTCTTGTTGAGTTCGTCGTCCAGCTTGGGGTTCGCCTTCACGAAGGCGGCCCAGGCGCTGTCCGGGTCGTTCAGGATGGAGAGCGTCGCCTGCTCGACTGCGTCCAGGAAGCGCTTCACCTTGGGGTCGGCGGCGCGGTCCTGCTTCACGATGTAGATCAGCTCGTCATAGGGCGGGACGCCGTGCTCCTCCGGGAAGAAGGCGCGGCCGGGCTTGCCGGCGAGCCTGAGCTCGGTGAGCTCGAAGTTGCGGAAGGCGCCGATCACGGCGTCGACCTGGCCGGCCATCAAGGCCGGGGTCAGGGCGAAGTTCACGTTGACCAGCTTTACGTCCGAGAGCTTCAGGCCGGCCTCCCCCAGCATGGTGGACAGGAGCGCCTCCTCGAAGCCGGCGATGGAGTAGCCCACCGTCCTGCCCTTGAGGTCGGCGATGGACTTGATCGGTCCGTCCGCGAGCACGACCAGGCTGTTCAACGGGGTGGCGACTGCGGCGCCCACGCGGGTGACGGGGAGGCCTTCCTGCACCTGCTGGTAGAGGTTGGGCTGGTAGGTGATCGCGATGTCGCCCTGGTCGGCGCCGACGAGGCGTGGCGGGGCGGACGGGTCGGCGGGCTCGACCAGGGTCACGTCGAGGCCGGCCTTGGCGAAGTAGCCCTTCTCCTTGGCGACCACGAGGGCGGCGTGGTCGGGATTCACGAACCAGTCCAGCAGGACCGTCAGCTTGTCGGCGGGCGCCGTCTGGGCGTGGGCGGGGCCCGCCAGCGCGGCGGCGGCGAGCGCGGCGGCGAGCGCGAGGGAGAGGAGACGCATGGGTCGTGGTCCTTTCGGCGGCGATGTTCAGGCGGCTGCGCCAGGCGCAGCGTGATCGAGGGTGTCGGGCGCCCACCGCACCAGCCGGCGCAAGAGGCGGTCGACAATGGTCCAGAGCGTGACGGAGAGGGCGGCCAGCACAGCCAGAGCGGCGAAGACCATGTCGGTCTGCGACCGGGCGTTGGCGTGCAGGATCAGGAGGCCGAGGCCGGCCGAAGACCCGACCCACTCGCCCACGACCGCTCCGATGGGCGCCGCTGCGGCGGCGATGCGCAGGCCGGTGGCGACGGCAGGCAGGGCCGCGGGGCCTCGGATCAGGAAGAGGGTCTGGCGCGGGCTCGCGCCATAGAGCCGGGCCAGCTCGACCAAGCCTGGATCGGTTCGGCGCAGGCCGTCCAGCGCGTTCGCCGCCACGGGGAAGAAGATGATCACCGTCGCCATGGCGACCTTCGAGGCGAGGCCGAAACCGAACCAGACCACCAGCACGGGGGCGATGGCGAACACCGGCAGGGCCTGGCTGACCACCAGCAGCGGGCCCAGCAAGCGCTCCAGGGCGCGCCAGCGCGACATGGCGAGGGCGGTCACGAGGCCCAGGCCTGCGCCCACGGCGAAGCCGCACAGGATCTCGCCCAGGGTGACGAGCGCCTCCGGGGCGATCACGGACCAGCGCTGGACGAGCGTCGTCGCGATCCGGCTCGGGACAGGGAGAACATAGGCAGGCACCGCGAAGAACCGTCCGCAGGCCTCCCACAGGGCGAGGGCGGCGAGCAATCCCACCAGCGACAAGGGGTCGACGCCCCTGAGACGGGGGCTGCCTGAAGGGGAAGCTGGCTGGAGATCGCGGCCCATCTCACGTTCCCTCCGCCGGTGCGAGCCGGATCAGGTTCGACGGGTTGGCGGAACGCCTCTCAGCCGCCTCCGCATGAGACGGCACCCCGACGAGAGATGCCCAAACACCTAGCGCTCTCCCCACAGGCGCGCAAGAGAGCCGCGCGAGGCGCAAAACAGGCCCGTCCGCACGTCTGTTGACGGGGGCAGGACGGATGGAGACCGTGAGCCCGGGCGAGCGGCGCCGCCCAGCCGAGTCGGGCAGCGCCGCCGGAAGCCTCATGCTCGACGCCAGGCGTGAAACCCAGCTGCTCGCCATCCTCGGCCTGTGCGGCTTCGCAAGCTCGTTCGCGGCGCGCTCCACCGATCCCATGGTCAACGCGATCGCGGGCTCGTTCGGGGCCCCGGTGGCCACGGTGGCCCTGCTCTCCTCCTGCTACGCTCTCCCTTATGGGCTCGGGCAGCCCGTGCTCGGGCCGCTCGGGGACGCGTTCAGCAAGGCGACGGTGCTGCGGGTCTGCGTGGTGATCTTCGCGCTGGCGCTTGGGGCCGGATGCTTCGCGCACACGCTCGAGCTGCTGTTCGCCAGCCGCGTCGTGGCCGGCCTTGCGGCGGGCGGCGTGATCCCGCTGGCGCTCGCCATGGTGGGCGACTCCTTCCCGTTCGAGCGCCGGCAGGTCGCGATCTCGCGCTTTCTCGCGGCCGCGCTGATCGGCCAGCTCGTGGGCGTGACGGCGTCTGGCGCCATGGCGGACTGGGTCGGCTGGCGAGGCGCCATGGGGCTCACGGCGGGCGCGGCCTTCCTGGCGCTGGTGGGCGCCTTCCTGGGCCTGCCCGCGCATGGGCTGGCCGCCCATCCGGGGCGGTTCAGCCTCTCAGACGCGGCGGAGCGCTATCGGCTGGTGTTCTCGAACCCCCGCGCCAAGGTCTGCTATGGGGCGGTGTTCGCCGAAGGGGTGGCCATCTACGGCCTTCTGCCATTCGTGCCGGAGCTGCTGCAGGCCCGTGGCGGCGGCGGCGCGACGGAGGCAGGCCTCTCCATCGCGGGAATCGGGATCGGCGGCGTGCTGTTCTCCCTGTCCGTGCCGTTCCTGCTCCGGCGTTTTCCCGTGTACGGGCTGATGCGGGCCGGCGGCCTGCTCGGGGCAGCCGGCCTGCTTGGGGTCGGCTATGCGGGCCACTGGACCGGCTTGCTGGCGTGCTTCACGGCCGTGGGCTTCGGCTTCTTCATGCTGCACAACTCGCTCCAGAACCGGGCGACCGAGCTTGCCCCCACGGCCCGCGGCTCCGCCATCGCGCTGCATGCGTTTTTCTTCTTCATCGGCCAGGCGCTGGCGCCGCCCCTGTTCGGGGCCGGCTACCACGCCGTCGGGGCGAAGCCGGCCACGGCGCTGTGCGCGCTCGTGCTCGCCGCGGCGGGGCTTATGGCCGGGGTGATGCTGAAGCGTGCGGACCTGCGCGAGCTGGGCTGAGCGCCCCGCGCTCAGGGCGCGAGCGCGTCGATCTTGGCCGCGAGCGTGGCGGCGTTGAAGGGCTTCACCGCCATGCTCTCCAGGTCCACCCCGGAGCGGCCGGCGTCGACCTTGTCGGCCTGAGCGGTGATCAGAAGCACCGGAATGGTGGCGAGATCGGCCCGCTGCCGCATGGCCGCCTTCAGGTCAGCCCCGGTATACGGGGGCATGAACCAGTCGCAGATGACCAGGCCGTAGCGGCGCTCGACCAGCTTCGCCAGCCCGGCCTGCGGAGCGTTCGCGATATCCACGTCCCGGAAGCCGATCTGGCGCAGCAGTTCGCGCAGGATGCGCGTCATGACCGGACTGTCGTCGATAACCAGCACCGGCTGCGAGCGATCGAAGGACATCGGTGCTCCTGAAGCCCGAGCTCGGCGGGCGCCGGCCGCTGCTTCCTATAGCAGCCGCTCTGCAACTTCGAGTTGCTTCTTTTCAATCTGCGCGATGAGCAGGGGGTGACCGGCCGGCCCGTGTGACCGGCCGGGTCGCTCAGGGCTCTCAGGCGGGACGGGCGAGCTTCGCGCCGGGCCACAGCTTCGCGCCCGCGCGCAGGTATTGCGGCGGAAGCGCCAGCTCGGCGCCGAGCGCCTCGGCGGCGTGCCAGCCCCAGCGCGGGTTGTCCAGCACGGCGCGGGCGATGGCGATCTGGTCGGCCGCGCCGCTCTGGAGGATCTCCTCCGCCTGCTGGGCCGTGGCGATCATGCCAACGGCCCGGGTGGTGACGCCCGAGCGCTTCTTGACCTCGGCGGCGAAGGGCACCTGGTAGCCGGGGCCGACCGCGATCCGGGCCGTCGACACGTTGCCGCCGGAGGTGACGTCCACGAACACGAGGCCGAGCGCCTTGAGCTCGGAGGCGAGCGCCGCCGCATCGTCCGGCGTGACGCCCCCCTCAGCCCAGTCTGAGCCGGTGATGCGGGCGCCGACCGCCATCGTGTCCGGCACGACCGCCTTCACGGCCTTGGCGATGCGCAGCAGGAAGGCGCGGCGCTTCTCCGGCGTGCCGCCGTAGGCGTCCGTGCGCTGGTTGGAGAAGGGCGACTGGAACTCGTGGCCCAGGTAGCCATGGGCGAAATGAAGCTCGATGACCTCGATGCCGAGCCGGGCCGTGCGCTTCGCGGCCTGCACGAAGGCGGCCTCGATGCGGTCGAGGTCATGGGCGTCGGCGGCCTTCGGCACGTGCCAGCCTTCGGCGAAGGGCACGGCGGACGGCGCCACGGTCTGCCAGGGATCCTCGTCCGCCTTGAGAGGGCCGCCGCCCTGCCAGGGGATCTGGGTGGAGGCCTTGCGGCCGGCGTGCGCGAGCTGGACGGCGAACTTCGTCCCGGGAAGAGCGACGGCCCGAGCGGCGGCCAAGGCGCGGGCCATCGTGCGCTCGTTATCGTCGGAGTAGAGGCCGAGGTCGCCATGGGTGATGCGTCCGTGGCGCTCCACGGCTGTCGCCTCGATGGTGACGAGGCCCGCGCCGGACATGGCGAGGTTCATCCAGTGCTGGAGGTGCCAGTCGCTGGCGCAACCATCCATGGCCGAATACTGGCACATGGGCGCGATCGCGATGCGGTTCGGCAGTTCGACGTTCCCAAGCGCAAGGGGAGAGAAAAGCAGAGACATGGTTCAGAAACCCGGTTCAAGGTCGGGGAGGTCGCGAAGATAAGGCCGATGCTGCGGCGCAGAAGATCGCGCCGCGCATGGCACGGTCGCGTCACCGGCGCGCTTGCCGCGCCTCGTGCGCAATGTCGATGAGCGACAGGATGGTGAAGAGCACCTGCGCGCCCGCATGGGCGGTGTTGGTGGTGCCGTCGTACTGAGGCGCGACCTCGACCACGTCGCCTCCGACCACATCGATCCCCTTGAGCCCCCGCAGCACCTGCAACGCCTCGCGCGGCGTCAGGCCGCCCACTTCGGGCGTCCCGGTGCCGGGGGCGAAGGCCGGATCGAGGCTGTCCACGTCGAAGCTGACGTAGGTCGGGCCGTCGCCGACCACTTCGCGGGCCTTGGCGATCACCGCCTCAGGTCCCATGGCGGCGAACTCCTCCGCGTGGATCACGGTCATGCCGGAGTCGAAGGAGAACTCCCACAGGTACTCCGCGCCGCCCCGGATGCCGATCTGGATGACGCGCTCGGGGTCGAGCACGCCGTCCAGCACCGCCTGGCGGAAAGGGCCGCCATGGTGGAACTTGGAGCCCTCGTAGGGGCCGGACGTATCCGCATGCGCGTCGATGTGGACCATGCCGACAGGCCGGCCGCGGCCCACGGCCTTGAGGATGGACTGGCTGATCGAGTGGTCGCCCCCCACGGAGAGCGGGATCACGCCCGCCTCCACGATCTTGCTGTAGTAGGCTGCGATGTCCTCGTGGCAGCTCTCGAGGCTGTAGCGGCTGCGGAACGGCACGTCGCCCACGTCGGCGACCCGGAGGCGCTGCAAGGGCGCGCGGCGCAGGACGTGCTCGAAAGGCCCGATTCGCTCGACGGCGCGCACGGCGCGCGGGCCGAGGCGGGCGCCCGCCCGGTTGGTGACGCCGAGGTCCATGGGGACGCCCACCACCGCGACGTCCAGGCCGGCGAAGTTCTCGTCGAGCGCCTGCGGCCGGAAGGGCGCGCCCATGAAGGTCGCCGGGTCGGCGAAAGGCCATTTGCGGCGGTCACCCTGGAATTGGCCGGCCGCCACCTTGGCGAATTCGGGATCGTAGATGTCCCCGCCCCGGGCCGCGCCGTATTTCTCACGAAGGGCGTTCAGCTTTTCGTCGTTCAAGGATCTCATCTCCTGCCGCTTCGCGCGGAACCGGCGCGATATGCTGGACCGTCGCGGCGAAGCCTGTAGGAATGGGGGCGCGGGCGCAAGGCCGCGCTCAGGACCGACTCATGCCTGCCCTCAATCCGAATCTGGTCGACACCGGAACGCCTCCCATTCCTGAGGCCCAGGCATGGGCCCGGGCGTATGAGGGCGCCCGCGGCCCGTTGATCGACCTTTCGCAGGCTGTTCCGGGCTACCCGCCTCACCCCGAGATGCTGGCCCGCCTGGCCGCTACGGCGGGGGATGTGCGGTCGGCCGGCTACGGCTCGATCTTCGGTGACATGGAGCTGCGCGAGGCCTACGCGGCCCACCAATCCGAGCTGTACGGCGCGGCGATCCGCCCGACGGAGACCGCCATCACGGCGGGTTGCAACCAGGCCTTCGTGATCGCCCTCATGGCGCTGGCCAAGGCCGGCGACGCCGTGCTGCTGCCCTCGCCGTGGTACTTCAACCACGAGATGACGTGCCGGATGCTGGGCGTCGAGGCCCGGCCCCTGCCCTGCGCGGCGGAAGCGGGGTTCGTTCCGGACCCCGAGGCGGCCGAAGCCCTCATCGACGGTCGCGTCAAAGCCATCCTGCTGATCACGCCCAACAACCCCACCGGGGCGGTGTATCCGCCGGAGACGCTTGAGCGCTTCGCGGCGCTGTGCCGCCGGCGGGGCATCTGGCTCGTCGTGGACGAGACCTACCGGGACTTCCTCCAGACGCCCGGCCGCCCGCACGGGTTGTTCGCCGACCCGCAATGGCGCGACACCGTGATCGGGCTCTACAGCTTCTCAAAGTCCTACTGCATCCCGGGGCACCGGCTGGGCGCGGTGACGGCCGCCGAAGGCGTGATCGCCGAGATCGGCAAGGTGCTGGACTGCATCCAGATCTGCCCTGCCCGGGCGGGGCAGACGGCGCTCGCCTGGGCCATCCCGGCCTTGGCTGAGTGGCGGGAAGCGAACCGGCTGGAGATCACTGCCCGCGCCGACGCGTTCCGGGCGGCGTTCCAGAGATTGCCGGGGTGGCGGGTGGACTCGATCGGGGCCTATTTCGCCTATGTGGCGCACCCGTTCGCGGGCGTCGCCGCCCCCGCGGTGGCGCGCAAGCTGGCGCAGGAGCGTGGCGTGCTCGCCTTGCCGGGCGGATTCTTCGGGGCGGGCCAGGACGGGCATCTTCGGGTCGCGTTCGCGAACGCTGACCGCGAGGCCATCGCGCAACTGCCGGGCCGGCTCGAGGGGCTGGCCGTCTGAGCGAAATCACCTCGTCGCGTCGTCCGCAGGTATGTCCCGGGCATTGGCGAGGCGACGCAAGCGTGGACGGCCGGGACGTCGCTCCAAATGACGCTTGCGGCGTCTTCAGAGCATCGAGGGCAGGACGCGGTCCGGCGGGCGGTGGCCGTCCATGAAGGTCTTGATGTTGACGATGACCTTCTCGCCCATGTCGATGCGGCCCTCGATGGTGGCCGAGCCCATGTGGGGCAGCACCACGATGCGGTGCTGGCGGGCCAGCTTGAGCATGCGGGGCGAAATGGCGGGCTCGTGCTCGAACACGTCGAGGCCCGCGCCGGCGATCTCGTTGGCCTCCAGCATCCGGGTCAGCGCGTTCTCGTCGATGATCTCGCCGCGGGCCGTGTTCACCAGGATGGAGTCGGGCTTCATCAGCTTCAGGCGGCGCGCCGAGAGCAGGTGGTAGGTCGCGGGCGTGTGGGGGCAGTTGACCGAGACCACGTCCATGCGGGCCAGCATCTGGTCGAGCGAGTCCCAGTAGGTGGCCTCGAGCGCCTCCTCGATGGCGGGCGAGACGCGGCGGCGGTTGTGGTAGTGCACCTGCAGGCCGAACGCCTTGGCGCGGCGCGCCAGCGCCTGGCCGATGCGGCCCATGCCGACGATGCCCAGGCGCTTGCCCGTGATGCGGTGACCCAGCATCCAGGTCGGCGACCAGCCGTTCCAGGTCTCCTCCGGGATCACACGCGCGCCCTCGGCCACCCGCCGGGCGACCGCGAGGATCAGCGCCATGCACATGTCGGCGGTGTCCTCGGTGAGGACGCCGGGCGTATTGGTGACCGTGATGCCGCGCGACAGCGCCGTCTGGACGTCGATGTTGTCGACGCCGTTTCCGAAGTTGGCGATGAGCCGGAGGTTCTCGCCGGCCTGGGCCAGCAGGGACGAGTCGATCTTGTCCGTGATGGTGGGGACGAGGACGTCCGCGGTCTTCACCGCCTCGACAAGTTCGCCGGGCGACATCGGGGCGTCGTTGACGTTCAGGCGAGCGTCGAAGAGTTCGCGCATCCGCGTTTCGACGACGTCGGGAAGCTTTCGCGTCACGACGACGAGCGGCTTCTTCTTGCTCATACCGACGTTACCCCCACCCGCACGGCCCGCACCAACCAGAGCGGGCATCTTCATCATCCGTTAACGACGCCGGGGGGACAACCGAACCACCCCGATGCGCCGCCGAGGCCTCCTCTCTGTCTAGCGAGACGCTTAGGGAAAGACAATTCCCGCCAGCCGGGACAAAAGATTGAGACCGAGCGGCTTAACACATGCGCGCGTCTTCTCCCTTCGTCTCCCTCCGGGGCCTCGTCCTGGCCTTCTCCTGCCTGCTCACGCTGGGCGCGAAGGCCGCCGACGGCACCATCCTCGGAAGCGCTTCGGGCCTGCCCGTGCCACGCTTCGTCAGCCTCAAGTCCGACCGGGTGAACCTGCGCGAGGGCCCCTCCAAGGACCATCGAACCAGCTGGGTGTTCCAGCGGGCCGGGCTGCCCGTCGAGATCACGGCCGAATCGGAGACATGGCGGCGTATCCGCGATTCCGAGGGCGCCGAAGGGTGGGTGCTGCACAGCCTCCTCTCCGGGCGTCGCACGGGCCTGGTGGCGCCCTGGTGGAAGCAGGGACCCCTGCCCCTCTACGACAAGCCGGACGCCAAGTCGGCCGTGGTCGCACAGCTGCAGCCCGGCGTGCTCGCGAACCTGAAGAGCTGTGACGGGCGCTGGTGCCGGCTGATCGGCCAGGGCTTCGACGGCTGGCTGCCGCAGGACAAGCTCTGGGGAGTCTACCCCAGCGAGAAGGTGGAGTGAGCGCCTAGGCGAACAGCAAAACGGCCGGGAATGGCCCGGCCGATCAAGACAGCATCTTGGAGCCCGATCAGCGGGCCTTCTTCTTGCGCAGGCGCACGATCACGTCCACGCGGGCGATCTCCATGCCTTCCGGAGGCTCGGGCAGGGAGGCGACCTTGACCTGGTCGCCTTCGATGTCGTGGAGGGTGTTCTCGCCTTCCACGAAAAAGTGATGGTGGTTGCTGACGTTCGTGTCGAAGTAGGTCTTGGCGCCCTCGACCGCGACCTCGCGCAGCAGGCCCGCTTCCGTGAACTGGTGAAGGGTGTTGTAGATCGTCGCCAGCGAGACCGGCACGCGGGCCTTGGTGGCCTCCTCGTACAGTTGCTCGGCCGTGAGATGGCGGTCGCCCTTCGAAAACAGCAGCCACCCGAGGCCGACCCGCTGCCGGGTCGGGCGCAGCCCCGCCTGGCGCAGCTTGCCGCGCAGGTCATGGAACAGGCATCCGCTCTGGTTCGGCCAGCCCGGCGCGACGCCAGAGAGCGCCCCGGCCTGCGGGGCGCGCGGCTGCACGATGGTGGTGACGCCCGGGCGGGAGGCGGATCGGTTCAGTTCCGTCATCAGGTGAGAGCTGTCTGCTGTTGCGTATCATTATCATAGGAACGCCAGGGGAGCGCTGCAACCCGTGGGAAATGCCTAGTCGAAAGACATCGGACGGGGTGAACCGGAAAGGCGGTTCCGGCTTTCGATGTTCAGGCCTCTGTGATACCAACGCTCCCGCAAACGGGCGCGCCGCAGGGCGCCGCCCTCCTTTTTCATGACGGGAACGGAGCCCTTCGGGGACATGCAGCAGCGGTCGAGCTACGAATACGAGGACCTTCTCGCCTGCGGACGCGGCGAGATGTTCGGACCTGGCAACGCCCAGCTGCCGCTTCCCCCGATGCTGATGTTCGACCGCATCTCGGAAATCAGCGAGACGGGCGGCCCGAACGGCAAGGGCTTCGTCCGCGCGGAACTCGAGATTCGTCCCGACCTCTGGTTCTTCCCGTGCCACTTCAAGGGCGACCCGGTGATGCCGGGCTGCCTGGGCCTGGACGCGCTCTGGCAGCTGTGCGGCTTTTTCCTCGGCTGGACCGGCGCGGAAGGCCGCGGGCGGGCGCTGGGCGTGGGCGAGGTGAAGTTCGCCGACCAGGTGCTTCCGAGCGTCAAGAAGGTGGTCTACGGCGTGGACCTGAAGCGCGTGTTCCGCTCCAAGCTCGTCCTCGGCGTGGCCGACGGCTGGCTGGAGGCGGACGGCCGCCGTATCTACGAGGCCAAGGACCTGCGGGTCGGCCTCTTCAAGGCCGCGGACGCCTGATCCTGCGTTCATTGAGCTTACGAACTGCATTCGCCCGGAGGCTCGAGAGCCCCGGGCCATCCACATGGAAGGAGCCGACACCATGAAGCGCGTCGTCGTGACCGGCATGGGCATCGTCTCATCGATCGGAAACAACACCCAGGAAGTGCTCGCGTCGCTGCGCGAGGCGAAGTCGGGCGTCATCCGGGCCGAGAAGTACGCGGAGCTCGGGTTCCGCTGCCAGGTGCACGGGCAGCCGTCGCTGGACCCGGCCGAGCTGGTCGATCGCCGCGCGATGCGTTTCCACGCCACCGGCACGGCCTGGAACCACGTCGCCATGGACCAGGCGATCCGCGACGCGGGCCTCGAGGAGAGCGACATCTCCAACGAGCGCACCGGCATCATCATGGGGTCGGGCGGCCCGTCCGCGCGCACCATCGTGGAAGCGGCGGACATCGCCCGCGACAAGGGCCCTAAGCGCATCGGCCCGTTCGCGGTGCCTAAGGCCATGTCGTCGACGGCCTCGGCGACGCTCGCCACCTGGTTCAAGATCAAGGGCGTGAACTATTCCATCTCGTCCGCCTGCGCGACGTCGAACCACTGCATCGGCAACGCCTACGAGATGATCCAGTACGGCAAGCAGGACGTCATGTTCGCCGGCGGCTGCGAAGAGCTCGACTGGACGCTGTCCGTGCTGTTCGACGCCATGGGGGCGATGTCGACCAAGTACAACGACCGCCCGGCGGTCGCCTCGCGCGCCTATGACAAGAACCGCGACGGCTTCGTGATCGCGGGCGGCGCCGGCGTGCTGGTGCTGGAGGAGTACGAGCGCGCCAAGGCGCGCGGGGCCAAGATCTACGCCGAGATCGCAGGCTACGGCGCGACCTCGGACGGCTACGACATGGTGGCCCCCTCCGGCGAAGGCGCGATCCGCTGCATGAGGCAGGCGCTCGCCACCGTGAAGACGCCCATCGACTACATCAACCCGCACGCCACCTCGACGCCCGTGGGCGACCAGAAGGAGATCGAGGCGATCCGGCAGGTGTTCGGCTCGGGCGAGAAGTGCCCGCCGATCTCGGCGACCAAGTCGCTGACCGGGCACTCGCTCGGCGCCACGGGCGTGCAGGAGGCGATCTACTCCCTGCTGATGATGAACAACGGCTTCATCTGCGAGAGCGCCAACATCGAGGAGCTCGATCCCGAGTTCGCGGACATGAATATCGTCCGCAAGCGGATCGACAACGCGAAGATCGGCACGGTCCTGTCGAACTCCTTCGGGTTCGGCGGCACCAACGCCACCATCGTGATGAAGCACCCGGACGCCTGACGCGGCTCATCCAGAAAAGGATCTCGGCATGTCGTCGATCATGTCCGGCAAGCGCGGCCTCATCATGGGGGTCGCGAACAACCACTCCATCGCGTGGGGCATCGCCAAGACGCTGGCCGAGCACGGGGCGGAGCTGGCCTTCACCTACCAGGGCGACGCGCTGCGCAAGCGCGTGGAGCCGCTGGCCAACAGCCTGGGCAGCTCGCTGGTCCTTCCCTGCGACGTCGAGGACGTCGCCACGGTGGACGCGACCTTCGCGGCGCTGAAGGAGGCCTGGGGCACGCTGGACTTCGTGGTCCATGCCATCGGGTTTTCCGACAAGTACGAGCTGAAGGGCCGCTACGCGGACACCACCCGGGAGAACTTCTCCCGGACCATGGTGATCTCCTGCTTCTCGTTCACCGAGGTGGCGAAGCGCGCGGTCGAGCTGATGCCGAACGGGGGGTCCCTCGTGACCCTGACCTATGGCGGCTCCACGCGGGTCATGCCCAACTACAACGTCATGGGCGTGGCCAAGGCGGCCCTGGAGGCCAGCGTGCGCTACCTGGCGAACGACTTCGGGCCGCAGGGCATCCGGGTGAACGCCCTGTCGCCCGGGCCGGTGCGGACGCTGGCGGGGGCCGGCATCACGGACGCGCGGCTGATGTTCAACTACCAGAAGCGGCACGCGCCGCTGCGGCGGACGGTCAGCATCGAGGAGATCGGCGGTTCGGCGCTGTACCTCCTGTCGAGCCTCTCGACGGGCGTGACCGGCGAGATCCACTACGTGGATTCCGGCTACAACATCATCTCCATGCCGGCGCCTGACGCGCTCAAGACCGTGGACGCCGCCGAGACCGCCGCCGAGGAGCAGGCGGAAGCGGCCGGCCAGGCGGCCGAGTAGTCCGTCCATGCCCTGAGCGCGGCGGAGCCTTGCCCGCCGCCCTCTCGCCTTTCCGCGGCCGTGCGCTAGACTCCGGGCATCCCCGCCCTTCTCCGAGCCAGCGCACGTCATGAACAAGCCGACGGACCAAACCGACCTGTCCCTCATGAAATTCGGCATCGGCCAGCCGGTGTCGCGCAACGAGGATCCCATCCTGGTGCGCGGCGAAGGCCGCTACACGGACGACGTCAACTTCGACGGCCAGCTCTACGCCGTGTTCGTCCGCAGCCCCTACGCCCACGGCGTGATCAACGGGGTGGACGTGGCGCCCGCGCTGGAGATGCCCGGCGTGGTGGCGGCCTACACGGGCGCGGATCTCGTGGCGGCCGGCTACGACACGCTCAAATGCGTCATGCCGCAAAAGCAGCGTGACGGCTCCGCGATGATCATGCCGGCCCGGCCTGCGCTGGCGGTGGACAAGGTGCGTTTCGTGGGCGACCCCGTCGCCTTCGTGGTGGCGGAGACCGCCGCCCAGGCGCGGGACGCGGCCGAGGCCGTCGCGCTCGACATCGACCCGCTTCCGGCCGTGACGACGCCCGAGGAGGCGGACCAGCCCGGGGCGGCCGCCGTCTACGACGAGGCGCCCGACAACTGCGCGCTCGACTACCATTTCGGCGAGACGGAGAAGGTGGACGCCGCCTTTGCGGCGGCGGCCCACGTCACCCGTCTCGAGATCGCCAACAACCGCGTCGTGGTGAACCCGCTGGAGCCCCGCTCGGCCGTGGCCCGCTTCGAGGGCGGCCGCTACGTGCTCAACGTCCCCACCCAGGGCGTGTTCGGCTTCCGCAACAGCCTGGCGGGCGTGCTGAAGGCCGACACCAAGCAGGTGCACGTGATCACCGGCAATGTGGGCGGATCCTTCGGCATGAAGGCCTCCGTGTTCCCGGAGTACATCGGCCTCCTCCATGCCGCCAAGGCGCTCGGCAAGCCGGTGAAGTGGACGGACCAGCGCTCCGAGAGCTTCGTGTCCGACCACCACGGCCGCGACCAGAACGTCACGGCGGAGCTCGCGCTGGACGCCAAGGGCAAGTTCCTGGCCGTGCGCATCAGCGGCCACAGCAACATGGGCGCCTACCTGTCGCCGGTTGCGCCGCTGATGTCGACGCTCAACATCCACAAGAACGGCATCGGCACCTACACGACGCCGCTGATCCAGGTGGACACGCGGTGCATGTTCACCAACACGGTGCCGATCAGCGCCTATCGGGGCGCGGGGCGGCCCGAGGGCAATTATTTCATGGAGCGGCTGATCGACGAAGCGGCGCGGGAGATGGGCATCGACCCGGTGAGCCTGCGCAAGCGCAACCAGATCAAGCCGTCGCAGATGCCCTACAAGACGCCCACTGACACGGTGTACGACTCGGGCGACTTCACGGCCTTGCTGGAGCGGGCCGTGGAGGCTGCCGACTGGAAGGGCTTCGCCCAGCGCAAGCGCGAGAGCCGGAAAAAGGGTCTCCTGCGCGGCCGCGGCATCGGCTGCTACCTGGAGGTGACGGCGCCACCGATGAACGAGATGGGCGGCATCCGCTTCGACGCGGACGGCGGCGTCACGATCATCACCGGAACGCTCGACTACGGACAGGGACACTGGACGCCGTTCGCGCAGGTGCTCACCACCAAGCTCGGCGTGCCCTTCGACAAGATCCGGCTGATCCAGGGCGACAGCGACAAGCTGATCGCCGGCGGCGGCACGGGCGGCTCCAAGTCGATCATGGCGTCCGGCGCGGCGATCTCGGAAGCGGCCGAGAAGGTGATCGAAAAGGGCAAGGTGATCGCCTCCTACGCCCTGGAGGCCGGGGTCGAGGACATCGAGTTCGCGGCCGGCCGCTTCATCATCGCGGGCACGGACCGGGGCATCGGCGTGATGGAGCTGGCGGCCAAGCTGCGCGAGGGCGGCCTGCGGTTGCCGGAGGATGCGCCGAAGTCGCTCGACGTGGACCATGTGCACCGGCTGTCGCCCTCGGCCTATCCGAACGGCTGTCACATCGCCGAGGTCGAGATCGACCCGGACACGGGCGTCACCAAGGTGGTGAGCTACGTGATGGTCAACGACTTCGGGACGGTGGTGAACCCCTTGCTGGTCGAGGGCCAACTGCATGGCGGCGTCATGCAGGGCATCGGGCAGGCCCTCATGGAGTTCACGGAGTATGATTCCGACGGTCAGCTCGTGACGGGCTCCTTCATGGACTACGCCATGCCGCGCGCGGACGACACGCCGGCCTTCTCGTTCGAGAGCCGTCCCACGCCGGCCAAGACGAACCCGCTGGGCGCGAAGGGGTGCGGCGAGGCCGGCTGCGCCGGCGCCCTGCCCTCGGTGATGAACGCCATCAACGACGCCCTGGCGGAGGTCGGCGTGAAGCACATGAACATGCCGGCCACGCCCCGGCGCGTGTGGGAGGCCATCCAGGCGGCCAAGGCCAGCGCGGCGGCGTGACGAAGCCACCCGGTCGTCAACCTCGGCTGCGCGTCATCCCCGGCGGCGCGAAGCGCCGGGAAGGGGATCCAGGGCGTTGGGCGCCACCCCCTGGATCCCCTTCCACTCCGCCACTTCGCGGCTCCGGCCGGGGATGACGGTTTGGGCGCTTCAACCGGACGAAAAAGGGCGGCCACTGGGCCGCCCTTTGCGTGCGAGCGTCGCAGAGGCCGATCAGAGCCCTTCGAACAGCGCAGTCGAGAGATAGCGCTCGGCGAAGGAAGGGATGATGATCACGATGTTCTTGCCCTTCGCCTCCGGGCGGGCGGCGATCTCCAACGCCGCCGCGACGGCTGCGCCCGACGAGATGCCGACCGGGATGCCCTCGACGCGGGCGACCAGGCGGGCGGTGTCGAAGGCGGTCTGGTTGCCGACGGTGATCACCTCGTCGATCACCGAGCGGTCCAGCACCTCGGGGATGAAGCCGGCGCCCAGGCCCTGGATCTTGTGCGGGCCCGGCTGGCCGCCGGACAGCACGGGCGAGTCTTCCGGCTCCACCGCGACGACCTTGAGGCTGGGGCGGCGGGGCTTGAGGACCTGGCCGACGCCCGTGATGGTGCCGCCCGTGCCGACGCCGGACACGAAATAGTCGACCTCGCCGTGCGTGTCGTTCCAGATCTCCTCCGCGGTCGTCTTGCGGTGGATCTCGGGGTTGGCGGGATTGGAGAACTGCTGCGGAATCACCGAGCCCGGAATGGAGGCCTTGAGCTCCTCGGCGCGGGCGATGGCGCCCTTCATGCCCAAGGGGGCCGGCGTGAGCTCCAACTGCGCGCCAAGCAGCGCGAGCATCTTGCGGCGCTCGATCGACATGGACTCGGGCATGACGAGAATGAGCTTGTAGCCGCGGGCGGCCGCCGTGAAGGCGAGCGCGATGCCGGTGTTGCCGGAGGTGGGCTCGATCAGGGTCGAGCCGGGACGGATCGCGCCGGCGGCCTCGAGCGCGTCGATCATGTTGACGCCGATGCGGTCCTTCACGCTCGCGATGGGGTTGAAGAACTCGAGCTTGGCGAGGAGGTTCGCGCCGACGCCCTTCTCCTTGGCGATGCGGCTGAGGCGAACCAGGGGCGTGTCGCCGATGGTCTGGGTGATGGAGTCATAGATGCGGCCACGGCCGGGGGCCTGGCCGACATCGGACGTGGGTTGAAGAGCTGCGGGATTGGCCATGGTCGTCCTCCGATCCGAATGGCGGCACGCTAGTGCTTTTCACGCGTTCTGTCGATAATTTTCAAATTGCACAATTCATATCGTGAAATCGGCGGTCAGGATGTTCTCGCGGTATATGCCGTCCGCCTTGCGGCAGAGATCATCGACGGTGACCGCGTCCAGCTCACGCAGGAATGCGGTCGCTGCGCGCTGGACAGTTGGGCCGACGACTTCGTCCACGAGCTTGGATTCCGGAATGGGCGGCATGGAATCCTCGCCCGTGGACGCCATGGCGGCGCGGACGATATCGCCGGCCGTGATGCGGCGCCTTTCACGGGCGATCTCGTAGCCGCCGCGGGGGCCGCGGACGCCCTTGAGGATGCCGGCGCGCACCAGGGCCTGGAGCATCGTCTCGAGGTGACGCGGCGGAAGATTATGCCGCGCGGCCAGGTGCTTGGCCGCGACCGGAGAAGGCCGCGCGTGCAGCGCGATGTCCACCACGGCGGCGATGGCCAGCAGGCTGCGCCTCGACAGCAGGATCATTCCAGCGACCTTTGCGGACGGGCGTCACACTCCCGTCGAACCAAATCCTCCGGCGCCCCGGGCCGTGCCGGCCAGAGCGTCGCGCTGCTCCAGCCGAACCCGCGTGACGGGCGCCACCACGAGCTGCGCGATCCGCATCCCACGCGTGATCTCGAAGGGCTCGGCGCCATGGTTGATCAGAACCACGCCGACCTCGCCCCGGTAATCCGCGTCCACCGTTCCCGGCGCGTTCAGGACCGTGACCCCGTGCTTCAGAGCCAGTCCCGAACGTGGGCGAACCTGCGCTTCGTAGCTCTCAGGGACGTGGAGCATCAGTCCCGTCGGGACAAGAGCCCTTTCCCCGGATTTCAACGTGATTTTCTCATTTTCTCCGATTGCGGCGAGCAAATCCAGCCCGGCGCTGTGCGGGGTCTCGTAGCGGGGTAGCGGCAGCCCTTCTGCGTGGGGCAGGCGCTGGACGCCCACGACAATCTCCGCGGGTTGGGTCAGACCCATTGCTTGTCCTTCAGCGCCGTGGCGATGCGCTCGGCGAGCTTGCGAGCCACATCGCTCTTGTCCATGTCCGGCCAGCTCTCGACGCCCTGCGCGGAGACGATCGCGACGGTGTTGCGGTCGCCGCCCATCACGCCCGAGCCGGGCTCCCCCGTGTGGCTCACGTCGTTCGCCACGATCCAGTCGCAGCCCTTGCGGGCGAGCTTGGCCTTGGCGTGCTCGACCACCTTCTCGGTTTCGGCCGCGAAGCCGACCACGAGGATGGGGCGCCCCTCCTTCCGCCTGGCGATCGTGGCCAGGATATCCGGGTTCTCGACCAGCCCCAGCGAAGGCGGGCCGGAGCCGTCCTTCTTGAGCTTTTCTTCTCCGGCCTGGGCGACACGCCAATCGGCCACCGCGGCGCAGAACACGGCGGCGTCCACCGGCATGCGCGCCTCCACGGCGGCGAGCATCTCCCGGGCGGTCTCCACGCGCACGACCGTCACCCCCGGAGGGTCCGGGATCGAGACAGGGCCGGACACCAGCGTCACCTCGGCGCCGAGCTCAGCCGCGGCGCGCGCGATGGCGTGGCCCTGCTTGCCGGACGAGCGGTTGGCGATGTAGCGCACCGGATCGATGGGCTCGTGCGTGGGGCCTGAGGTCACCAGCACCCGCTTTCCGGACAGCGGACCGACCTTATGCTCGCCCAGCATGGCCGCAGCGGCGTCCGCGATGGCGTCGGGCTGGGCCATGCGACCCGGGCCGAACTCACCGCAGGCCATCTCGCCCTCGTCCGGGCCCACCACGGCCACGCCGTCGGCCTGCAGGGTCGCGAGATTGCGCTTGGTGGCCGGGTGCTCCCACATGCGCACGTTCATGGCCGGCGCGATCAGCACGCGCTTGTCGGTGGCCAGCAGCGCCGTGGAGGCCAGGTCGTTGGCGAGGCCGTTCGCCATCTTGGCCATGAGGTCCGCCGTGGCGGGCGCCACGACCAGCAGGTCGGCGTCGCGCGACAGCTCGATGTGGCCCATCTCGGCTTCATCGGTGAGCGAGAACAGGTCCGTATAGGCCTTGTCGCCCGAGAGGCTCGCGGCCGCGAGCGGCGTGACGAACTGCTCGGCCGCCTTCGTCAGGATGCAGCGCACGGACGCGCCGCGCTTGCGGAAGGCGCGGACAAGCTCGAGCGAGCGGTAGGCCGCGACGCCGCCGCCGATGATCAGGAGAATGCGTTTGCCGGCGAGCGTCATGACGGGCTCCGGGTTCGCGCGCTTTCTACCACGACAGGATGCGCATCGTCGCGGCGAACACGCAGATGGCGATGATCCACAGCGCCACCGTGGACCAGCGGTTGCGCTCCGCCTCGGCCCGGCCGATGCCGGCCAGGCTCTCCGGGGCGAGCCGGAAGCCGTTCACGGCCGACTCCTCCAGGTCGATCACCAGGCGTTCGGCGCGGTTCACCAGGGACGGGAGATGGCCGAAGAGGTTGGCGTAATCGAGCGCGCCGCGGCCGGCCTGCTCCAGGCGGCCGATCGGGCCCAGGTTGCGCTCGATCCACTCGCGGACGACGGGCTCGGAGGTGCGCCACATGTCGAGCCGCGGGTCGAGGTTGCGGGCGACGCCCTCGACCACGACCATGGTCTTCTGGAGCATGACGAGCTCGGTGCGGGTGGTCATGTCGAAGATGCCGGTGATCTCGAACAGCAGCGTCAGCAGCTTCGCCATGGAGATCTGGTCGGCGGTGCGGTCGTGGATGGGCTCCCCGATGGCCCGGATCGCCTGGGCGAAGTCGTCCACCGAATGGCGCGGCGGCACGTAGCCGGCCTCGAAATGCACCTCAGCGACCCGGCGGTAATTGCGGGTGATGAAGCCCAGCAGGATCTCCGCCAGGAACCGCCGCTCCTTGAGCCCGAGGCGCCCCATGATGCCGAAGTCGACCGCGCAGAGCCGGCCCGTCGTGTCGACGAACAGGTTTCCGGGGTGCATGTCGGCATGGAAGAAGCCGTCCCGGAGGGCGTGCCGGAGGAAGGACTGGATCACGCTGCGGGCGAGCGCGACCCGGTCATAGCCGGCTTCCTCGATCGCGGGCAGCGCGTTCAGGGGCAGGCCGTCGATCCACTCCATGGTGAGCACGTCGCGAGCCGTGCGCTCCCAATCGGGAACGGGCGTGCGGAAATCGACATCCTCGCGGGTGTTCTCGGCCATCTCGGAGAGGGCGGCGGCCTCCAGGCGCAGGTCCATCTCCATGGAAACGGAGCGCGCCAGCGTCTCCACGACGCCGATCGGCTTTAGCCGCTTGGTTTCCGGAAGCCAGTTCTCGATCATGCGGGCCGCGAAGGCCATCGCCTTCAGGTCCTTGCGGAACCGGGCGCGGACGCCGGGCCGCAGCACCTTCACGGCCATCTCGCGATCGCCATCCGGGCCGCGCACCGTCGCGCGGTGCACCTGGGCGATGGACGCGGCGGCGACCGGCTCGCTGAAGCTCGTGAACACGCGGTCGAGCGGCAGCCCGAAGGAGGCCTCGACGACTGCGGCGGCCTCGGCGCGACCGAAGGCGGGCATGCGGTCCTGCAGGGCCTCGAGGTCGCGGGCGACGCGGACGCCCACGACGTCCGGCCGGGTGGCCAGGAACTGGCCGAACTTGACGTAGGACGGCCCCAGCCGGGTCAGCGCGGCGGCCAGGCGCTGTGCGCCATCGCCGGCGCCGCGACGCTCGATGAGGCGCACGACCCAGAGCAGGGGCTTGGCGCCCGCCGGGAGTTCGGAGGGGTCGACGAGCGCGAACGCACCCTCGCGCGCCAGCACGAAGCCGACCCGCGCAAGCCGGGCCAGTTGGACGATGGAGGTCAGCACGCGGGGCTCACAGCTTCCAGGCGGAATGCAGGCGCACGATGCCGCCGCTCATCGGCCGGTCCGTCACCCGCCCGAAGCCGGCCTCCCGGATCATGGCCGAGAACGCGCCAGGCCGCGGGAACTTGCGGATGGACTCGACGAGGTACCGGTAGGGCTCGCCGTCGCCCGTGACCACCTTGCCGAGCGCCGGGACGGCCGTGAACGAATAGGCGTCATAGATCGCGTCCAGCACGGGGACGTCCACGTGCGAGAACTCCAGGCACAGGAAGCGGCCGCCGCGCTTGAGGACCCGGTACGCCTCCGCGAGCGCGAGCTCGATCCGGGGCACGTTGCGGATGCCGAACGCGATCGTATAGGCGTCGAAGCTCTTGTCCGGGTAGGGCAGGCTCTCGGCGTTGCCCTCCACGAAGTCGATGCGGCCCTCGAAGCGGGCCGGGGCGCGGTCGCGGCCGACCGCCAGCATGTCGGCGTTGATGTCCAGCACGGTCACGTGCGCCTGCGACCCGGAGGCGTCGAGCACCCGGAAGGCGATGTCGCCGGTGCCGCCGGCCACGTCGAGGTGCCGGTAGGGCTTGGTGGGCGGGGGCCGCAGGGTGGAGATCAGGGCGTCCTTCCAGGCCCGGTGCAGGCCGGCGGACATGAGGTCGTTCATCAGGTCGTACCGGTTGGCGACCTTGTGGAACACCTCGTCCACCATCGACTGCTTCTCGCCGAGGCGAACGGTCGAGTAGCCGAAATGGGTTTCGGCCGCCTCGTCGCCCCTGCTGGTCCTGCCCGCTTGCATGATCGGATCCTGTGTTGGCGGCGCGGACCATAGCGCCTGCGCGCGCGCCGCGCTATGTGGCGTCGCATCCGTCCCTCGTAGGTCCCGCATGCCTGAATTGCCCGAAGTCGAAACGGTCCGCCGCGGCCTGGAGCCGGCCATGGTGGGGCAGACCATCGTGGGGGTGGAGCAGCGGCGACCGGACCTGCGGTTTCCCTTCCCCGAGCGCTTCGCCGAACGGCTCACCGGCCGCAAGGTCGAGGCGCTTGGCCGGCGGGCGAAGTACCTGCTGGCCGACCTCTCCGGCGGGGATGTCCTCGTCATGCATCTCGGCATGACGGGACGCTTCACGGTGGCCATGCCGGAGGCGGGCGCCTCCCCGCTGGGCGAGTTTCACCACGAGGCCGGCGGGGTGGCCGCACACGACCACGTGGTGCTGCGGCTCGCGAATGGGGCGGTCATCACCTATAACGACGCGCGCCGCTTCGGCTTCATGACTCTGATCGCCCGGGCGGAGCTGAACGAGCACCCGCTCTTCCGGGCCATGGGCATCGAGCCGCTCGGCAACGAGCTGAACGGGGCCTCCCTCGCGGCCCTGTTCGCGGGCAAGAGCGCTCCGCTAAAGGCCGCCCTGCTGGACCAGCGTCTCGTGGCGGGGCTGGGCAACATCTATGTCTGCGAGGCCCTGCACCGGGCGCGGCTGTCGCCGCGGCGCGAGGCCGGGACCATCGCCAGCAAGGCGGGCGGGCCGACGCAAAAGTCCGAGCGGCTCGCGGGCGTGATCCGCGATGTTCTGGAGGAGGCGGTCGCGGCGGGCGGTTCGACCCTTCGCGACTACGCCCATACGGACGGCTCGCTCGGCTATTTCCAGCACACCTTCAGAGTCTATGACCGGGAGGGCGCCCCTTGCCCGACCCCCGGCTGCCGCGGGGTCGTTCAGCGCATCGTGCAGTCCGGGCGCTCGACGTTCTTCTGCGCCTCCTGCCAGCGCTGATGCGGTGCGGGCTCGCGCATTCCGGCCGCGCAACGCTGTGTGTTGCGGTCGCGCCCCGCCTCGTTTAGCGACTGGAGCGCATCCAGCATGCGGGAGGCGTCCATGTCCTACGAGACCATCATCGTCGAAACCCATGGCCGGGTCGGCCTCGTGCGGCTCAACCGGCCCCAGGCCCTGAACGCGCTCAACTCCACGCTCATCGGCGAGCTTGACCGGGCCCTGGACGGCTTCGACAAGGACGCCGGCATCGGCTGCGTGGTGCTCACCGGCTCCGAGAAGGCCTTTGCGGCGGGCGCGGACATCAAGGAGATGCAGTCGCTCTCCTTCCCGGACACCTACCTCGACGACTTCATCACCTCGTGGGACCGCATCGGGCACAAGCGCAAGCCGATCGTCGCGGCGGTGGCGGGCTTCGCGCTCGGCGGCGGTTGCGAACTCGCCATGATGTGCGACTTCATCCTGGCCGCCGACACGGCCAAGTTCGGCCAGCCCGAGATCAAGCTCGGCGTCATGCCCGGCGCGGGCGGCACCCAGCGCCTGACCCGCTTCGTCGGTAAGGCCAAAGCCATGGAAATGTGCCTGACCGGCCGCATGATGGACGCCTCAGAGGCGGAGCGCGCCGGCCTCGTCTCGCGCGTCGTGCCTGCGGCCGAACTCGTGGACGAGGCCATGAAGGTCGCCGCCCAGATCGCCGGCATGTCGCTGCCCATCGCGATGATGACCAAGGAAAGCGTCAACCGGGCCTATGAAACCACCCTGGCGGAAGGCATCCGTTTCGAGCGGCGCGTGTTCCACGCGATGTTCGCCACCAGGGACCAGAAGGAAGGCATGACGGCCTTCGTGGAGAAGCGGAAGCCCGACTTTTCCCACGGCTGACGCCGCCCGATTCCCCGCTCCTCCCCGACGGGCGGCCTCGCCGCCGGTCGGCGCAATGCGCAGCAGCGCTGCGCCAAGGTCCCCCATGGAACTCGACCTCGTCACGCTCGGCCTGCTCGGGCTGGTCGCCCTCACGGCCGGCTTCGTCGATTCCATCGCGGGCGGCGGGGGCTTGCTGACAGTGCCCGCCCTGCTGCTCGCCGGGTTCGACCCGGTCAGCGCCGTGGCGACCAACAAGATCCAAGGCCTGTCGGGCGGCATTTCGGCCACCCTGGCTTTCGCGAGGGCCGGCCAGATCACATGGCGGGAGAGCCTGCCGCTGGCCGGCATGGCCGCGATCGGGGGCCTGGTCGGGGCCCTGACCGTCCGCCACCTGCCCGGGGACGTCCTGGCGGGCGCGATTCCGATTCTGCTGCTGGGCATCGCCGTCTATTTCGGCGCATCCCCGAAGATCCGGAACGAAGATGCGCGACGGCGTGTCTCGCCGATGGTGTTCGGGCTGACGGTCGCGCCGCTGGTGGGCTTCTATGACGGCTTCTTCGGGCCGGGCGCCGGCTCCTTCTATATGGTCGGCATGGTGACGCTGCTCGGGCTCGGGCTCGTCCGCGCGACCGGCAACACCAAGCTGCTGAACTTGAGCAGCAACGCCGCGTCGCTGGCGCTCTTCATCGCCTCCGGCCTTGTTGTGTGGCCCGTCGGCCTCGTCATGGCCGCAGGCTCCTTCACGGGGGCGCAGGTCGGGTCGCGGCTCGCCCTTCGGCACGGCGCGCGCGTGATCCGCCCGCTGCTCATCCTGGTCTGCCTGGCGGTGGCGGCGCGCCTCCTGGCCGACCCCGCCAATCCCTTGCGCCATGCTGTGGCCAGGCTGGCGTCAACGCACTGAAGAGCGTTGACGATCATCCGGTCTGCGTGTAGAAGCCCGGTCACACGAAAGCCGGCCGGCGCGTCCGACGGGCCTTCTCCCAATTTTTCAAGGAACACGGCGCGGCCTGCGACCCGACACTGATCGGTCGGCGCGCGATGAGGACGAACTGATGGCCAATACTCCCTCGGCTAAGAAGGCCGCCCGCAAGATCGAGCGTCGCACTGCGGTCAACCGTAGCCGCCGTTCGCGGATGCGCACCTTCGTGAAGAAGGTCGAGGAGGCCATCAAGGCCGGCGACAAGACGGCCGCCGCCGAGGCCTTCAAGGCCGCCGAGCCGGTGCTCGTCCGCGCCGCGCAGAAGGGCATCATCCACCGCAACACCGCCTCCCGGAAGGTGTCGCGTCTGGCTCACGCGATCGCCTCGATCAGCGCCTGATCCGGCGCCTTCCACGCTTTAAAAAGCCCGGCCTTTGGCCGGGCTTTTTTGTTGCCAAGAGGTACATACAACCAGCGTTGCAGCAGCGCATCACTGGTTGCATGAGCGCATTCAAGGCCAAGCCTTCGCCACTTTTCATCTTGACAGGCATGCCAGTTCAATGGCCGCGGCCAAGCTGTGGAAGGGTCTTGGACTGCGCAGAAAAATTCCTGCTTTTTCCGTTACTTATCCCCCAAAGGGGGCAAGGGCCGCGGAATCTGGGGAGTCAGCAGGCGAGCGTCACGAGGGTTTAAAAAAAAGCTGCGCCGGGCGCCGTTTCGCCACGTTGTCCCGGCCCCTTAAGGAAAGGTGAACTGAGTCAAGGTTTTGCCCCAGGCTCAACCGAGGTTGCAGTCGGCTGTGGGGGCAGCGGGACGTCCGGGCGCGGAGGAGTCAGAGGCTGGCGTGTTGCACCCCCAAAATCGCCTGTGTAAGGTCTTTTCACGTCGGGACGAGCTCCCGGCCATCTCCGAGGACGACAGTAAAGGCTACAGGCCTGCTTCCGGGCCAAGGGGATCTTTTTGTCTTAGCGTTAGTTGTAACGGCGTAGGGAGTTGCGTTCAGAGTTCGTCACTTAACAGCGAAAACGGGGCAGCAGGCTGATTTAGCCTGGACGAGTCCTTCGAACGAAATGCGGGCGGGCATCAATGTTCGGAAATTTGCTTAGCCGAACGAGGGGGCATCATGGACATGCAGGCAAGGCTGACCGAATTCATATTCGGCGCGACCATCGGCGTGACGAGTTCACCGGGAACTGCATGATCGGCGCCTGAACCGGCCCGACGAGAGGCGAACGCCTCACTCATTCAAAACCACAGACGATGACCGCAACGCTGCGCGCACCGCGCGCCGGCGAGCGGTGATTTGCGAGATCAAGATGTTCCATTCAGTCGAGCGCGAAACGACTTTCGAGACCGTGACCAGCATGGAGACCCTGAAGGTGGATCGCGAAGAGGCCTGGGATCGCGTGCGCCGCCGCCTCCGGGCGGAGCTGGGCGAGGACGTTTTCTCGAGCTGGTTCGGACGCCTCGACCTGGTCGAGATCGTGGATGGGGTCGCGCAGCTTTCCGTGCCCACCCGGTTCCTGAAGAGCTGGATCCAGGCACACTACCTCGATCGGGTGCGCACGCTGGTGACGACGGAGTGCGAGGGCGTCGCGCAGATCAACCTGTTCGTGCGCAGCGCCCAGCGGCCGGCGGCGCGCCCGGCGCCCTTGAACGAGAACGCCGCAGGCGTTTCCGCCGTCAAGGCGCAGCAGCCCACGACCGCGCGGGCCTCTTATGATCGCCCCGCCGGCGCGTCCACCCAGACCCCGGCCGAGCGGCTGCAGCCGGCGGTGGCGGACGCGGACGGCCTGCAAGGCTCGCCCCTGGACCGCCGCCTGACCTTCTCGAGCTTCCTGGTTGGCCGCTCAAACGCCCTGGCGCACGCCGCCGGCGAGCGCGTGTCCCGCATCGAGCCGGGCGCGGCTCCGCTGTACAACCCGCTCTACGTTCACTCGGCGGTCGGCCTGGGCAAGACGCACCTGCTTCAAGCGATCGCCCATGAGGTCATCGCGGCCGGAAAGCGGGTCATCTATCTCACCGCGGACCGGTTCATGTACGGCTTCGTGGCGGCCCTGAAGGCCCAGACCGCGATCGCCTTCAAGGAGCGCCTGCGCGGCATCGACCTGCTCGTCATCGACGACGTGCAGTTCCTCCAGGGCAAGTCCATCCAGCAGGAGTTCTGCCACACCATCAACGCCCTGATCGACGCCGGCCGGCAGGTCGTGATCGCGGCGGACCGCCCCCCGGCGGAGCTGGAGAGCCTGGACGAGCGCGTGCGCTCGCGCCTGGCCGGCGGACTCGTGGTCGAGATGGGCGCGCTTGACGAGCAGTTGCGCGTCAAGATCCTCGAGACCCGCATCGCGGCGGCCAAGGTCCACCACCCCAGCTTCGAGGTGAGCCCGGCGGTGATCGGCTACGTGGCCCGCGTGATCACCACAAATGGTCGCGACCTCGACGGCGCCGTGAACCGCCTGCTGGCCCACACGACCCTGTCCGGCTCCGAGCCGACCGTGGAGTCGGCCGAAGCCGCGATCCGCGACCTGGTCCGCTCCCGCGAGCCCAAGAAGGTTCGCATCGAGGACATCCAGAAGCTTGTGGCGACCCATTACAACGTGAGCCGGGCCGACATCCTGTCGTCCCGCCGCTCCGCCGGCGTGGTGAAGCCGCGGCAGATCGCGATGTATCTCTCCAAGCAGCTGACGCTGCGGTCCCTGCCTGAGATCGGCCGCCGGTTCGGCGGGCGCGACCACACCACGGTGCTGCACGCCGTGCGCAAGATCGAAGGCTGCGTCCAGGCGGATCCCGGCCTGCGGGAAGACGTCGAGCTGCTGAAGCGCATGCTGCAGGAGTGACGCCGGTCGAGCGCCCGCCCAACGGCCAATTGGCCGGGGACAGGGCGTCCAGACGCCACGGGCGGGCTTGCGAAGAGCATAGGGGCGCGCCATTGTGCTCGCCCCTCGGCGGGGTACCGGCCGGGGCTTGATCTCGAACAGCAAGCGCAGGTTGGACCATGAAGGTCACAGTCGAACGGGCAGCCCTCTTCAGATCCCTCGGTCACGTCCACCGGGTGGTGGAGCGGCGCACCACGATCCCGATCCTGTCCAACGTGCTGATCCGCGCGAATGGCGGCGAGCTCAGCCTCAAGGCGACCGACCTGGACCTCGAGGTCACCGAGACGCTCGGCGCCGACGTCGGCCAGCCGGGCGCCATCACGGCGCCGGCCTATGTGTTGTTCGACATCATCCGCAAGCTGCCGGACGGCGCCCAGGTGTCGCTGGAGACCTCGGGCGACACCGGCCAGGTCACCATCCGGTCGGGCCGCTCGCGCTTCACCCTCCAGGCGTTGCCCGAGACGGATTTCCCGGACCTCGCGGCCGGCGAGATGGCCTACCGCTTCCGCGTACCCTCGGGCGAACTGAAGCGGCTGATCGAGAAGACGCAGTTCGCGATCTCCACGGAGGAGACGCGCTACTACCTCAACGGCATCTACCTCCACACGCTCGAGTCCGCCGGCAAGCCGGTGCTGCGCGCGGTGGCGACGGACGGCCACCGCCTGGCGCGGGTCGAGACCACCTGCCCCGAGGGCGCGGCCGGCATGCCGGGCGTGATCGTGCCTCGAAAGGCCGTGGCCGAGATCATCAAGCTCGTCGACGAGGCGGGCGAGGCGGTCGAGGTGGAGTTGTCGCCCACCAAGATACGCCTCACCATGGGGCCGGTGGTGCTCACGTCGAAGCTGATCGACGGCACTTTCCCGGACTACCAGCGCGTGATCCCGGCCGGGAACGACAAGGACCTCATCGTCGACAAGGCGGAGTTCGCCGCGGCGGTCGACCGCGTTTCGACGATCTCGTCCGAGCGTGGCCGGGCCGTGAAGCTCTCCATCGCCGACCGTCGCCTGACGCTCTCCGTCACCAACCCGGATTCGGGCTCGGCGACAGAGGAGATCGAGGTGGACTACGACGCGACTGCGCTCGACATTGGCTTCAACGCCAAGTACCTGCTCGACATCACGGCCCAGCTGGACAGCGACACCGCGTTGTTCAAGCTGGCTGATCCGGGCTCGCCCACCCTGGTGCAGGACCGCGAGGGCGCGTCCGCCCTCTACGTCCTCATGCCGATGCGCGTGTGATCGGCGACGCGGTCACATCCGGGACCACGCCTCCTGAGCCGCTTGCCGGCCCGCACGTCACCCGCCTCGTCCTGTCGGATTTCCGATCCTACCCGGCGCTCGATCTTCCGGTGCGTGGGCAGCTGGTCGCGCTCACGGGCGAAAACGGCGCCGGCAAGACCAACGTGCTCGAGGCTCTGTCCCTGTTCACGCCAGGACGCGGGCTGCGCCGGGCCGATCTCGGCGAGATGGTGCGCGCCGGCGCGCCGGGCGGCTTCGCGGTGTCCATCCATCTCGAAGGCCCTGGCGGGAGCTCCCAGCTCGGCACGGGCCTGGAACGCGCTGACGACGGCTCCTTCGCCCGCCGCTGCCGGATCGACCGCGCGCCGGCCTCGTCGCCGGCCGCGTTCGCGGATCACCTGCGGCTCGTCTGGCTGACTCCCGCCTTCGACGGCCTGTTCTCGGGCGCAGCCGGGGACCGGCGCCGCTTTCTGGACCGGCTCGTGCTGGCGGTCGACAGCGAGCACGGCTCGCGCGTCAACGCGCTCGAGCGGGCCACCCGCTCGCGCAACCGCCTCCTGGCCGAGGAACGGCTCGACCACGCGTGGCTCGACGCGGTCGAGCGCGAGGTGGCGGAAACGGCGGTGGCCGTGTCGGCCGCCCGGCGGGAAACCGTGGAGCGGCTCGCCGCCCTGATCGCGGCCACACGCGACGAGGCCTCCCCGTTTCCATGGGCCGACGTGGCCCTGGAGGGGCCAATCGAGGTTGAGCTCGGACGCTTGCCGGCCCTCGACGTCGAAGATCTGTACCGCGAGTGGCTCCGGCAGGGGCGCATGCGCGACCGCGCGGCCGGCCGCACGCTGGTGGGCCCACAGGCGGCGGACCTCGTGGTCCGGCACGGTCCCAAGGACGTCGCGGCGGCCAGCGCCTCCACGGGCGAGCAGAAGGCGCTCCTGATCGGGCTCGTGATCGCGCATGCGCGACTGGTCTCGGCCATGACGGGCATCACGCCTCTCGTGCTGCTGGACGAGATCGCGGCCCACCTCGATCCCAGGCGTCGGGTGGCGCTCTACGAGACCCTGGCGGGCCTGGGCGCCCAGGTTTGGATGACGGGGGCGGACGCGGCTGCATTTTCAGGGCTTCCACCCGGAAGCGAGACTTTCGAAGTCACGCCCGGAATGGTGCGCAGCCTGGGGTACGGGCCATGAAAAAGTCCCCACGAAGGCCCATATAGGCTAAAGACAAGCGAACATCCGGCCGCCCCCAGGCCGGCGCGGCGCATTGCGCCGTGGAGCGAGGATCTGAACGCCTGCCCGGGCCGTGCGGCGGAAGCCCTGACGGTCTATATTTCGGCAGGCGAATCATAGCGTTCGAGGACATTCAGCGACATGGCGGAAGCAGCTCGCCGGGAAGAGCCGGAAAATGCGTATGGCGCGGAATCCATCAAGGTCCTGAAGGGACTGGACGCCGTCCGCAAGCGCCCCGGCATGTATATCGGCGATACGGACGACGGCTCGGGCCTGCACCACATGGTGTACGAGGTGGTCGACAACGCCATCGACGAGGCGCTGGCCGGCCACGCCGACATCGTCACGGTGACGCTGAACCCCGACGGGTCCTGCACGGTCACGGACAACGGCCGCGGCATCCCGACCGACATCCATCCCGAGGAGGGGGTTTCGGCGGCCGAGGTCATCATGACCCAGCTGCATGCGGGCGGTAAGTTCGACCAGAACTCCTACAAGGTTTCGGGCGGCCTCCATGGCGTGGGCGTGTCCGTGGTGAACGCGCTCTCGACCTATCTGAAGCTGCGCATCTTCCGCAGCGGCCACGAGCACGAGATGAGCTTCACGCACGGCGACGCGGACGCGCCGCTGCGCGTGGTCGGCCCGTCGGACAAGCGCGGGACGGAAGTGACCTTCCTGCCCTCGCCCCAGACCTTCACGATGACGGAGTTCGACTACGCCACCCTCGAGCACCGGTTGCGCGAACTGGCCTTCCTCAATTCCGGCGTGCGCATCCTCCTCACCGACGCCCGGCATGCCGAGGTGAAGCAGGAGGAAATGCTGTACGAGGGCGGCCTCGAGGCCTTCGTGCGCTACCTCGACCGGGCCAAGACGCCGCTCATCGGCGCGCCCCTGATGGTCAAGGCCGAGCGCGACGGCATCACGGTCGAGGCCGCGCTGTGGTGGAACGACAGCTACCACGAAAACGTGCTGTGCTTCACCAACAACATCCCGCAGCGTGACGGCGGCACCCATCTGGCCGGCTTCCGGGCGGCGCTCACCCGCCAGGTGACGAGCTACGGCGACAGCTCCGGCCTGACCAAGAAGGAGAAGGTCGGCCTCACGGGGGACGATTGCCGCGAGGGCCTGACGGCTGTCCTGTCCGTGAAGGTGCCGGACCCGAAGTTCTCGTCGCAGACCAAGGACAAGCTGGTCTCGTCGGAGGTTCGCCCTGTCGTCGAGAACTGCCTGAACGAGGCGCTGGCGATCTGGTTCGAGGAGCATCCCAACGAGGCGAAGTCCATCGTCGGCAAGGTGGTGGAGGCGGCGGCCGCTCGCGAGGCGGCCCGGCGCGCGCGCGAGTTGACGCGCCGCAAGGGCGCCCTGGACATCGCGTCCCTGCCCGGCAAGCTGGCCGACTGCCAGGAGCGCGACCCCGCCAACGCGGAACTGTTCATCGTCGAGGGCGACTCGGCCGGCGGCTCCGCCAAGCAGGGCCGCAACCGCGAGTTCCAGGCCGTGCTGCCCCTCCGCGGCAAGATCCTGAACGTGGAGCGGGCGCGCTTCGACAAGATGTTGTCCAGCCAGGAGATCGGCACGCTGATCACGGCGCTGGGCACGGGCATCGGCAAGGAAGAGTTCAACGCCGATAAGCTGCGCTATCACAAGATCATCATCATGACGGACGCGGACGTGGACGGCAGCCACATCCGAACCCTCCTGCTGACCTTCTTCTTCCGGCAGATGCCGGAACTGATCGAGCGCGGGCATATCTACATCGCCCAGCCGCCGCTCTACAAAGTCACGCGCGGCAAGTCGCAGCAATACCTGAAGGACGAGCGCGCGCTGGAGGACTACCTGATCGAGCAGGGCGTCGACGGCGCGCTGCTGCGGGTCGGCAACGGCGAAGAGCGCATCGGCCGCGACCTGAAGACCCTGGTCGAGGAGGCCCGAATCGTCCGCAACCTCCTGAACGGGCTGCACACCCGCTACGACCGCGCCGTCGTGGAGCAGGCGGCGCTCGCCGGCGCGCTGCACCCGATCGACGACGAGGCCGCGGCCGCGGCCCAGGCCGTCGAGATCGCGCAGCGGCTGGACGTGGTCGCCGACGAGATCGAGCGGGGCTGGAGCGGCCGCGTGGAGGCTGGCGGTTACGTGCTGGAGCGGACCATCCGCGGCGTGAAGCAGACCGCGGTGCTGGACGCGCAACTCCTGGCCTCTGCGGACGCCCGCAAGCTCGAGGAGCACGCCGCCCCCCTGCGGGAGGTGTTCCGGGAGCCGGCCGTCCTCGTTCGCCGCGGCGACGAGAACCAGGTCGCCGGAGCCGTGGCGCTGTTCGACGCCATGATCGCGGTTGGCCGCAAGGGTCTCACGCTGCAGCGCTACAAGGGCCTGGGCGAGATGAACCCTGAGCAGCTGTGGGAAACCACGCTCGACCGCTCCATCCGCTCGCTGCTGCAGGTGCGCGTGAAGGAGGTCGCCGACGCGGACGACATCTTCACGAAGCTCATGGGCGATGTGGTGGAGCCGCGCCGCGACTTCATCCAGACCAATGCGCTGAGCGTGGCGAACCTCGACGTCTAAGTGACGTGTCGTTCGGGGTCGCTCGCTGCCGCAGCACACCGATAGCTGAGCGTTTCCGCACACAAAGGCTAGAGCTAGTCCACACGGCTCAATCGAGCGGCTCCCCGACATGGTAAGCTAGGAGCTCTGGTCAACCCTCTATGGGAGGGTAAGATGAGACCATCTCCACTCGCCCTACTTGCTTGCTGTGCGGTGTCCAGCTCCTGCTGGGCCGGCGAGCGTGTGCTCACGTTTCGCATGATCGACCTTTATCCCTCTAGCGACCAACGAGGCGCAGAGCACTTGGTCGGCATCGCCCTCGGCGACGGCGGGCGACTTGTCCAGAAGGATCACGCCATTCGGAAGCTCCCAAATGGCCAGTATGCGGGGACGTGTACGTATACATTCGAGGACGGATCGACCGTCAGCTCCGAGTTCACGTTGGTGCAGGACGGCTTGGATTACAGCGCAGACTACAAGGTCGTTTCCGGCACTGGAGCGCTGGCCGGAGCCCACGGCGTGGGGCATCTCACGACAATGAAGGGCTATGAGGGCGCTTCTAGCTCCACGGGGGTCTATCAGGTTCAATTCAGGGTAGACGTCCCGAACTCATGAGACGCTCGTAGGCCAGGCGCTCTGCTGCCGCAAGACCTGCCCATCCTCCTTGCGGTCACCCACGCGTGATGGCGGGGCAGGCGCCATGGTGCCTTTGAAATGAAGCGTCCGCTGGCGGTTCATCGCCGGGCGTGAGCCGGCGACTCCGCCCGGGCCTCTGCATGGGTCGACGGGGCGCTTCGGTTCAGGACCGGAGCGCCCTTTCTTGTTGCAGGCCTCCGCGGTGAGGCGCGGCGGCGGCTGCTTCGCCTTATCGGCCGCTGAATCGACGATCATTATCGACCGTATAAAGCTTTCGGAAAGGGCCCTTCCCTACGGTGATATCACATCGCCGGAGGTCATCGTGGCAACCACGCCTATAACTATCCATGAAAATACGAACTGGACGCTTGGCTCTTACCTCGCATATCTGTCTCCCTGGGGAGCCGGGTCGCTTGTCCAGGGCGTCGACTACACAGATTCCCTAACACTGTATCCAGATCTGTTCCCGAATTCTGTACAAATGTCCTGGAGCTGGCCAGCTACGCCGGCCCCCAGCGGCGTGTACTGCTTCAACGCCGTCGACTTCGGGAACTACGACTGGACCGTCCCGCAGACGCCGATCGCGTCGAGCCAGGTCAACGCCATCGCCTCGCTGTCGCAGACTTTCGACCTGACGCTCGGGGGCGACGGGTCGAAGTATGACGTCATCACGGACATGTTCCTGACCGGGAAGGCGGGCGACAACACCACCAACCTCTACGAGGTCGAGATCTTCCTCCACACGCCCCAGTATTCGTCCGACTGGGTCAACTATGGGGGCATGACGACGATCGGGACATACACGGGATCCGGCCACACCTGGAAGGTCGCCTCCACGACGGGCGGGGCAGGCACGCCCGATCTGATCTTCATGCCGACCGACACGCCCGACGTGCTGTCCGGGACCCTGGATATCAAAGGCATGCTCGACTATCTGGTCGCCCAGCATGTGCTGACCGGCTCGGAGTACTTCAACGGGCTTGGGATCGGGGCCGAGGTCCAGCAGGGCTCGGGCTCGCTCTCCATCAACACATTCGCGGTCGACTACACGCCGGGCGTGCCCGCGCCCGCCCCCACGGTTCCGCAGGTGACCATCACCTCGTCCGGCGGGATCGTGAACTCCCTCGCCACCACGGTGGCCGGCGACGTCGACCTCGCCAATGTGGGCTCGACTGTCCGCATCCTCGACGGCACAACCCAGATCGGGACCGCCGTAGTCGGCAGCGACGGCCACTGGAGCGCCAGCGTGAACCTCCTTAACGCGCAGGGCCTTCACCAGGTCACCGCCACGGACGCCAACGCGGCGGGGACGGGGCAGAGCGCGGCCGTGCAGTACACGCTGGACACCGTGGCGCCCAAGATCGTGTCGGTGGCCGAGTCCGTCTCCGGCCTCACCACCGGTCACTCCACGACCATCACGGTCGGGGCCAGCGACGCCACCTCGGGCGTGTGCGGGGTGAAGGTGTTCGACAACGGCGCCTATCTGGGCGACGCCACGCTCGGATCATCCGGCAAGTGGATCTTCGCGGCGCAGGACCTGGCCGACGGCAAGCACAGCTTCACGGTGTCCGCCCTGGACGCGGCGGGCAACGCCAGCAGCGCCGTTTCGGCAGGCGCCGCCCTGACGGTGGACAGCATCGCCCCGACGGTGAAGATCCTCAGCGAGACCCTCTGGCACGGGACCTTCCAGATCAGCTTCAGCGGGTCGGACAACACGGGCGGCTCAGGACTGAGCAAGTACGTGTACTGGGTGGACCACAACGCCTCGAGCGAGAGCGCCCCGCCCAGCGGCGCGCTGAAGTCGGGCTCGCTTTCGTCGTCATCCAAGTCCCTGGCGCTCAGCGGGTCCCTGCAGGGCGACTACCTGCATATCCAGGCCATCGACGTCGCCGGGAATCATTCAGCCGACGCCATCTGGCACCTCTGAACGCAAAGAGGGCGAGGCTTCCCGCCTCGCCCTCAAACCTCGACTTCGCAACGCCGGCGCTCAGCGCCGCGCACCGCGTCCTAGCGGAACGCGCGGCGCATCTGGTCGGCGATGGGCTTGACCAGGTACGACAACAGGGTGCGATCGCCGGTCGCCAGGAAGGTCTCCACCGGCATTCCGGCCCCAATCTTCACGTCCTCGGCCAAACGCGCGCGCTCCGAATCCGGGAAGCCAATGCGCGCCACGAAATAGCTGGCGCCCTGCCTGGGGTCGACCACCGCGTCCGAACCGACGAACCGCACGGTCCCGTTCAGCCGCGGGGTCACGTTGCGATCGAGGCCCGTCAGCAGGACCGACGCGGGCTGGCCCTCGTAGACGTGGCTCGCCTCGTTGGGCCGGACCTTCACCTCGGCGACGAGGGTCTCGCGCTCCGGGACGATCATCATCACGGTTTCGTTCGGCTGGACGACCCCGCCGACCGTGTGGACCGTCATCTGGTTCACGACGCCGCTCTGGGGCGCGCGCATCTCGATCCGGTTCAGGGTGTCCTTGGCGGCGACCTGACGCTCGCCTTCTTCGGCGATCTTCGCCTGCGTCTCGCGCAATTGCGCCGCCACCTCGCCTTTGAGTTTCTGGTCGATCTGGAGGATCTGGATCTCCGTCTCGGCGATCTGGCCCTTGGTGCGCGCCATGGCGGAACGGAGCTGCCCGCGGTCGCCCTCCAGGCGGGCCGCGTCGCGCTCGAGCTGGTTCACGCGACCGATGGAGACAAGCTTCTTGGCGTAGAGCTCGCGGACACCGTCGAGCTCCTTGCTGATCAGGGCGCTTTCACGCGCCTTGGCCGCCTCCTGTGACTCGTAGCCGGCGATTTCCTGCCCGGCCTGGGCGATCCGCTCACGCAGCTGCTTGCGTTCGCCCTCACGGGCGACAGCCCTCGCCGCGTAGAGCTTGGCCTCGCCCGCCAAGAGTTCCGCGATGTCCGGCTCCGCCTTGGCGCGATGGAGCAGATCGGCCGGGAAACTCAGGGGCATGCCGGCGAGTTCGGCCGCCATCCGGGCCGCCTTGGCGCGATCCTGGTCGAGGCTGTTGGACACCACCGCCAGGCTCGCCCGGGCCACGGTTTCGTCAAGCCGGAGCAGGACATCGCCTGCCTGGACGTGGTCGCCTTCCTTGACGCGGATTTCCTGCACGACTCCGCCCTGGGGGTGCTGGACCTTCTTCGGACTGGATTCCACGACGAGAGCGCCCTGGGCGATCACGGCCCCCGTGATGGGCGTGAACGCCGTGAGCCCGCCCGCGCCGAGCACCAGCATGGCGCTCGCGAGCAGGCCAGCGCGCATGTTGCGGCCGAGCGCCTTGTAGGCCGGAAGAGCCTGCATGCGCTCCGCCACAGGCGGCTGCGCCTTCGGGGGCGAGCGCCTCCTGGAGGGCGATGACATCCTGAGCCGCACACGGCCGCGAGCGTTCAGAGTGGCGGCGACCGCCGCCCAGCGAGGATCGGGCGGGAGGGGTTTGAGGCTCACGGATCAGGCTCCTTGACCGGCCAGGGCGGCCCGACGCTCCCGGGCGGTGGCCACCCCGGTTTGCCGGAGCACGTCGGATTTGTCGCCGAAGGCGCAGGCGACGCCGTTGTTCAGCACGAGCAGCTTGTCGACAGCCGCCAGCGCCTCGGCGCGATGGGCGATCACCACGACCAGGCCGCCGCGAGCGCGCACGTCCTCGATGGCGCGCGTGAGCGCGGCCTCGCCCTCCGCGTCGAGGTTGGCGTTGGGCTCGTCCAGCACGACCAGGAAGGGATCGCCGTAGAGCGCCCGCGCCAGGGCGACCCGCTGGCGCTGGCCAGCGGACAGCCCTTCGCCGAACTCGCCGATCCGGGTGCGATAGCCGTCCGGCAGGCGCAGGATCATCTCGTGCGCGCCGGCCTTGCGAGCGGCGTCGATGACGTCTTCAGGCCTCGCCTTGGGATCAAGACGGGCGATGTTGTCGTAGACGGATCCTTCCAGCAGCTCCACGCCCTGGGGCAGGTATCCGACGTGGCGACCCAGGGCGTCTGGCGCCCACTGGTCCAGGCTGACGCCGTCGAGGCGTACGGAGCCCCGGGCCGGCCTCCACAGGCCGACCAGGCCACGCGCCAGGGAGGACTTGCCCGAGCCGCTGGGCCCGATCACCCCAACGGCGGAGCCTGCCGACAGGACGAAGGAAACGCCCTGCACCACGGGGCGCCCCCCAGCCGGCGGCGCGAGGACCAGATCCTGGGCCTGCAGCGAGGACGAGGGAGTCGCGAAGGCAATGGCCCCGCTGTCCTCCGGCTCCGCCTTCAGAAGCTCGGACAGCCGTCGCCAGCTTTGCCGGCCCTGCACGAAGGATTTCCAGTTCGCGATGGCGGCGTCGACAGGCGCGAGCGCGCGCGCGGACAGGATGGAGCTCGCGATCATGACGCCGCCGGACGCCTCCTGGCGAATCACGAGCGCTGCCCCGATGGCCAGGACGGCCGATTGCAGGGCCATGCGGGCGACCTTGGCCAAGGCGCCCAAACCGCCGGCGACGTCCGACAAGCGCACGGAGCGCGCCAGGTGCGCGTCGTCCACCGTGCGCCAGCGGCTCGCCGCGGCGGACGTCATTCCCATGGAGGCGAGCGCCTCCGCGTTGCGGACCCCGCCCTCGAGCGCGCGCTGTCGGGCTGACGACAAGCCGACGAGATCGCGCTGGGGCGCCCGCGTCAGGACCTCGCTGCAAAACGTAAGGCCCATCATCAGGACGGCGCCGCCCAGCGCGGCGAAGCCGATCAGCGGGTGGAACAGGAAACAGACGACCAGGTACAAGGGCGCCCAGGGCAGATCGAGCAGCGCCGCCGGAGCCGCGCCTGTCAGGAAGGCCCGGATGGACTCGAGTTCCCGCACAGGCTGGACCGCGTCGCGGCGGGCGTTCTTCAGCGGCGAAGCGACGGCCAGCCGAAACACGCGTCCGGACAGTGTCTGGGCCACGGAGGCTCCGATGCGGCTGACCACCCGGGTCCGGATCGCCTCGAGCGCTCCATGGAAGGCGTACATCGTGGCGGCGAACACCAGCAGGCCGGCCAGGGTCGGGCCGCTCTGGCTGGGAATGGCGTAGTCGTACACGGCCAGCATGAACAGCGAGCCGGTCAACGACAGCACGTTGATCAGCGCCGTGAAGAGGCCGACAGCGCAAAACGCCCTTCGGCACGCCTTGATGCAGGCGCCCAGTTCCGACGCCCCGGTCCCGTCCATCCACGCCCCCCAGCGCATTCATCGGCCGGCCGCCAACGAGGCGGCGTCCCAGCCGTGAATCACGGTATGAGCGAGTCGCAAATCGGGAATTAACAACCTACGGTTTTGGCGCGACACGAAGCCGCGGTCAGGCCGAGGCGGCGGCGGCGGCGCCTTTCGTCGGCTCCGGCTCGGCGTCCTCCGACGGCAGCGGTTCAGCCTTGCGGCTCGCCTCCTCGCTGGCGGTCAGCCGAAGCAGCAGGGTCGGATCGCGCAAATCGGTGTTGGCGAGGTATTCGAGCTCCTCCCTGAAACGCTCGGCCACCTTGGGATCCATGCCGTAGTCGAACTTGGCGTCGATGATCTGGCGGATCGTCATGTTCATCAGGTGCTTCGGATGCGGGTTCAGATGGTCGTACAAAAACCAGATCAGCCGCCGCTGCGCCTCGGTCAGGATGTGCAGGTTGTTGACCCGCTTGGCCAGGTCCAGGATGATTTTCGTGTGCTGTTCGAGAGCTTCCCGAACGTTGATCTCATCCATGCAGCAACAGTCTCCAACGGCCTTCGCGCGCGCAGCACCATAAAGGGGTCAATGCGGGCGACAACGCGGCGCGGCGCGCGATGGTTCTGAATCAAACGCCTGCAGCGCGGACTTCAGCGTGAGTTCGTCTCATTTCGGCCACGCCCAGCGGCTGTTTTGGGGCAGGCGTGCAAGCAGCGAGCGCGGGATCTCCTCCCGCGACGCGCAGGCGCGCGCCGGGAACATTCCAGGTCAGGCGGAGTTTCAGCGAAGCTGCGGCTGAGCGCTTCGTTGGCCGTCCGGCCGAGCCCCGAGCAGGCGAAGACTTGCTCTGCGACCAGGGGGGCTCGGCTATCTGGAGGGGACACGTTGCGGTTGGCGTCCAGCAGTCAGACCATCCTCGCCCTTCAATGCCTGCGTGGCATCGCGGCCGGGATGGTGGTGGCGGATCACCTGATCGAGCGGCTCGTGCGCCGCGGCGTTTACCCGGAACAGGATTTTTCCTACGCGGTGTCCCTCGGCCACCGGGGCGTGGCGGTGTTCTTCGTCATCAGCGGCCTGATCATGGTCTACACGACCATCGGCGAATTCGGGAAACCGGGCGCGCCGGGACGCTTCTTCAAGCGCCGGTTCCTGCGCATCGCCCCGCTTTACTACCTGACGACGGCGGCCATGATCGCGTTCCATTACGCGACCAGCGGCACGCATGACCTGCCTTCCACCCGGGACCTGGCGCGCAGCATCCTGTTCGTGCCCTATTCCAACGGCGAGGGCCTGCTGCAGCCGGTCTACGCCCTGGGCTGGACCCTGGAATACGAGCTCTTCTTCTACGCGCTCTTCGCCATCGGGCTGCGCTTCCCCCAGAAGGTCGGGCTGGCGCTCATCACCGCCGCGCTGCTGCTGCTTGTCGGCCTGGGGGCCACGGTCGTCGATGCGAACGCTCCGTCCGGCCCCTTCCACGACATCGCCGTCTTCTTCACGCGGCCCATCATGCTCTATTTCGTCATGGGCGTGGCGCTCGGGCTGGCGCGGGCCTCGATCGGCGAAACGCTGAGCACGCGGATCCCGGACTGGCTGACGGCGGCTTGCATCGCGCTCGCGCTGGTCCTGACCGCGTACTGGAACGAGCGGGCCGGGTTCCTGGTGGTGCTCGCCTGCACGGCGGCGGCGGGACTGGTGACCCAGGCGCCGCCACGGACCGGCTGGTTCGCCCGCTTCTCGCGGCTGCTGGGCGACACCTCCTACAGCCTGTACCTCACGCACAGCTTCATCCTGGGGGCCGTGGCCTTGCTCATGGCGCGGGCGCCCGCGCAGGGCCCGCTGGGCCTTGCGCTCCAGTGCGGAGTGGCCTTCGGGGTCAGCCTGCTCGTGGCGATGGCGAGCTGGCGCTGGCTCGAGCAACCGATCGCTGCCTGGGTGAGGAAGCTGCGCATGGCGCGGGTCTCCCCGGCTGCCCTAGCCCCCTGAGGCGGCGCCCGGGAGCGCCTCCTACTCGGCCGCCACGCACTGGGACCGGGCGCCGAGCCGGAGGGGCTCCTCGTTGCAGGACGAGGGCTGTCCGTAGAGCCAGCCCGAACCCTTGTAGCCGACGTAAACCCTGCCGAAGACGTCCTTGTCGCCCTCGATCACCGTGACCTGGTCGAGCGTGCCCAGCGGGAACCCGGCGACGCTGCGCCAGCTGGCGGCGTTGTCCGTGGAGCGCCAGATTCCGTAACGCCCGCGCACCCGGCCGGAGATGTAGATCGCGGGCTCGTCCGAGCCCGGCGCGGGCTTGCCGAAGCCGATGTCGTCGACCTGCTCCACCCCATCCAGGGCGGTCCAGGACGCGCCCCCGTCGTCACTGCGGCGCAGCCGCAGGTCCGCGCCTTCCGACGTGCCCGAGGTGAAGAAGAGGCGCCCCGCCTTGCCCGGAGCGGCGCGGAGCTTGGCGCTGTACTGGCTGTCGGGCGCGATCTCGCGGTCGAAGACGCGGGACCAGGAGGCCCCGCCATCCTGCGTCCGCCACAGGCCGCGCAGCGCGGCGTTCTCGCCCATGCCGGAATGGTAATAATAGAACACGCCCGGCAGGACCCGGTCCGCCGTGACGGTCTTGCGGGGGAAGTAGTACTGCGAGTGTGAGCCGGTAAACGGCGGCTTGCCGCCCGGCAGAACCACCTGCGCCCAGGTCGCGCCCCGGTCCTTGGTGTAGAACGGCGCCCGGTTGAACGAGGGCTCCCAGACCAGGTTGGACGTGTCGTTGGCCGACACGGCGATGGACCCGAAGGACATGCGCCAGGGGTCGTCCGGCTTCGTGCCGGGGGGCGTGGGCAGGGTCGGAAACTTGCGCCAGGTCTTGCCGAAGTCGAGGCTGTATCCGGCCAGGACGGCGTCGCCGTCCTGCCAGCAGCAATTCATCCGGGTGTCGGACGCGTTGGTGGCCAGGAAAGCCGGGTTCGACGTGCTCCAGGCGAGCTGCTGGGCCGCGATCAGGACCCGCTCCTTGGGGCCATAGCGGGTGGAGAAGGCGTCCAGGTTCTCCTTGACGTGGGCGCCGAAGTCCCACGCTGCGAAGACCGGAGCCTGCCCCGGAGCCTGGACGACATCGTTGGCGACGAGCTCCTCGATCCCGCGGGTCTGGCTCACCCAGGTCAGCCGCGACGCGTTCGGCTCCGCGTCGGCCACATAGACGCCGGTCCCGGCGGCGTTGATCAGGCGGTTGGGCTGGGCGGGGTCGAAGAGGACGCGCCCGGTCGCGAAATAGGACTGGTTGGTGACGCGCAGCCAGGGCGGGTCTTTCGGTCCCGCCTGGGAGGCGTGCGCCACGGCCCGCCAGCTTGCGCCGCCATCAGCCGAGCGCAGGGCCTTTCCGCCCTCGTCGAAGACGTAGACCTCCCCGCCGCGCGGGTTCACCGCCACCGTGGCGAAACGGCCCCGGCTCATGCCAGGACGTTGGGACAGATCCGTCCAGGCGCCGGCGGCGAAACGCCAGACGCTTTGCGTCTCCTGGTCGACGGCCCAGAAGGCGCCGTCCGGGCCGAACTGGCCGTTCTTCAGGGTCTTCGGCTGCGGCTTGTCGGCCCCGACAAGGGGGGCGAAGCTGCGGCCGCCATCCTTTGAAACCACCATCCCCTGGCCGGGGAGCATGGCCCAGGCCAGGGCGGCGGCGCCGGCCCGGGCGGGCTCGAACCAAGTCAGGATGGGCATGCCGGCCGGGCCGGGCGCCGTTGCGAGCCCCTTGACCTGCGTCCAGGTCACCCCGCCGTCGTCAGAGCGCAAGAGGCCGTTCTTCGGCGTCCCCAGCAGGACGAGATCCGGGCTGGACGGGCTGACCGCGAGGGAGGGGCCATAGAGGCGAAAGGCGCTGTTCGGATCAACCGCCAGGGGGAACCCCTCCCCGCTCGTCTCGCGAACAAAGCTCTTGCCGCGGTCGTTCGAGCGGTACACGTGCCCCTTGGCGACCATCAGGATGCGGTTCGGATCCGAAGGCGCGACCGCGACTTCGTAGACGCCTTCGGCGACGCCGTTCTGGCGCCGATTCTCCTCCGGCATGGTCGCGGCCGTGACGAGCTGGACCCAACGATCCTGGTCTGCGTCCCATAGGTAGGCGCCGTAGACGTCCGTGCGCACCACGCGGGTGCGGCCGGCGGGATCGGAGGCGTAGCCGGTGATGAAGCCTCCGCCGCCGATGGCGACGGGCTTCCACTGGTAGAGTTCGCGCGCGGATTGCGCCGACGCGGCCGTCGACGCGGCCAGGAAGCCGAGCAGCGCCAGCCTCCAGGGGGGCGTTCGTTTCGTCCGCTTCAAATGCATGCGCTCTCCAGTTGGCCGACGTGTCAGTCGTGCGTCTTCGTGACGAGGTGGAAGGCCGCGGCCGGGTTGGTGGTGAGATACCGCCAGGCCAGGCGCCGGGGCTCCATGCGAACCCGGTGCAGCCATTCGAGGCCATGGTCCTGCATCCACTGCGGCGCGCGGGGCACGGCGCCCGCCGTGTGGTCGAACAGCCCGCCGCAGGTGCGGATCCAGCCCACCCCGCGCAGGTCATCGCGGTGCTCGACCGCGAAACGTTCCTGGCGCGGGCTGCCGAGTCCCACCCACAGGACGTCCGCGCCGCTGTCCTGCACCTCCTCGCAGATCCCCTTCTCCTCGGACGCCCGGAAGTATCCGTCGCGAATCCCGACGATCTTGAGGCCGCAGTGCTTGTGGCGCAGCCTTCGGGCGGCCTCCTCGGCCACGCCGGGCTTGGCGCCGAGGAAATAGAACTTCAGGCCATTGGCGACCGCGGCCTCGGACGCCGTGTGGATGAAGTCCGTCGTCGCCACGCGCTCCTGGAGGGGGCGCGAGCAGAACAGCCGGGAGGCGATGACCAGCGGCATGCCGTCCGCATCGATCACGTCGGCCTGAAGCAGGGACTTCCGAAAGGCCGGCTGGCTGTGAAACTGCGCGATGGTCGCGCCGTTTGAGGACACCACGATCTTGGGCGGCGTGCCCGGGCTGCGCCTCGCGCGGTGGCAGTCCTCGACCATCAGGTCAGCCAGTTGCTGGCCGGTGAGTCGGACAGTCGGAACGCCGCCAACGGAAATCGTGTCGAGGATCGGGGAGACCTCTTCGGCAAAGTCAGTCACTAGGCGATACCTCTCGGATCCGCACCCGGGGGGGGGGTGGGGCGGTTCTTGGGGTGGTCGGGCGAAAGGGCGGCTCCGGAGAACGAAGGCGTTCCCCGGCGGCGCTCAGTCGCTCGGGGTGATGGTGATCAGCGAGAGCGGTTGTTCGGGTGGGGCGCGACGGCGGAAGAGTCCTTGAAAGAAGGCGAAGGCGCCGATGTTCCAGCTGGCCAGGGAATAGAGGCCAAGGCGAAGCGAGCGCCGGCGCCAGGCGAGGAACGCCATCGGCGCCGCGAGCAGGGCGAGCAGCGCGAGCAGGCGCGAGCCGGGCGTCATCCAGGGATTGAGGGCGAGGGCCGCGAGGACGATCCACCAGGCGGCGACCGCGACGGCGTTGCGCACGTGCGACAGGCGCCTCAGCACGATGCCGAGATGCTCGCGCCCGAGGGCCGCGCGGAGCACCTCGCCCGCCGCCCCGGCATAACCGGAGCGCAGCCGCGCCCAGAGCAGGCGGTAGCCGCTCTGCTGGTGGCCGTAGTGATCGACCCCCGGCGCATCGAGGCGCGCCAGCTTCCAGCCCCGGGCCTGGAGCCGGGCCCCGAGGTCGAACTCCTCGAAGGCGTGGAGATTGCGGTCGGCGAAGTAGCCCACTTCGCGAATGGCCGAGACCCGATAAAGGCCGCCGCAATCGAGCCGGTCGACGAGGCCGGCCCGCCAGCCCTCGCCGCCCGCGACAGCCTGGGCCCGGATCTGGAACTCGGCGTTGTCCGTGTGCACTTCCCGGACCGCGCCGGCGACGCCGGCGAATTCGGGATTCCGCTCCAGGAAATCCACGGCCGCCGGCAGAAAGGCCGGGTTCAGGACCATGTCGCCGTCGAGCAGGTAGAAATAGTCGCCCCTCGCCTGTTGGAAGGCGAGTTGCGCGCCTGCGCCGCAGCAGCGCTGGCTCTGGTCCGCTAGCTGCACGATGCGAACCGGCATGGCGCGGGCGATCTCGACCGTGCGGTCCCTCGACCCGCTGTCAGCCAGGATCACTTCGCCGTCGAACGGCTCCAGCGCTCGCAACGCACTCGATATGGCGTCGGCGATGCGGCGCTCTTCGTTCAGCGCCTTGATCCCGATCGTCACCCGCACCATCGGCTGATTTCTCCTTCTCAAGACCTGGGGGAATGGGCGATGGCGCGCGGCTGCCTGCGGCGGGGCAGCAGCATCGGCTCCAAGCGGGCGTAGTCCTCCGCCTCGAGCTCCTCGGGCGCCCTGGTGTCGGCCGCCTCGATCAGGGCGATCGCGAAAATCAGGAAGACCTGAACGATGGCGTCGCGCTCCAGGAGGCTCGTCTCGGTGCCGTTGTGGCCGGCGCAGAACACGAGCAGGGCGACGAGCAGCGCGCCACGGCGGCCGCCGACGCGGGGGCTCGCGATGACGCTGAGCAGCGGAATGACGAGCAGGGCGGCGACCGTCAGCGCGAGCCCGATCACGCCGAGCTGCACCAGCACGTCCATGTAGCCGCTATGGGCGTTGCCGAGCTCGGTGACCCAGCCCTTGCCATAGCGGAAGATGGGCGAGTCATCCCCGACGTTCCAGAAAGAGCCGTAGCCGGCGCCGAAGAGCCAGTGGTCCTGCGCGTAGGCGAACAGGGCCGGCCAGATCTGCACGCGCCCGGTGAGCGCGTCCTGGTTGTCGAAAGGCGCGGTGATCTCGGCCCAGTAGATCTGGACGAGCACGGCGATCGTCGTGGCGATCGCCGCGAGGGCGAGGATGGCGAAGCCCCGGTAGCGCGGATCGTGCCGGAGAAAGATCCACCCCGCCACGAGCGAGACGCCGAGGATGGCCATGGATGTCTTGGAGCTCGTACCCCACAGGAACACGAGGTTGCCGACCACCATCAGCCATCGCCAAAGCGGATTGACGCCCTGGCCGCCGAGCACGAACAGCAGCACAGCGATGGCGCATACAGCGCCGGCGAAGTTCTTCTGGACGAGCACGCCGCGCCAGTCGCCGACCAGGCCGGGGTCGAACGGATCGGCCATCTGGTGGATGCCGACATCGGGCGCGAGAAGCACCGCGGCGAAGTTGGCGAGCAGGAAGGCCGAGGTGACCCACTGCAGGACCGCCACGGTGCGGTCGAACCGCAGGCGGTCCACGATGAGGAACACGGTCCAGATCACCACGCAGGTGAGCACGAGGCGGCGCACCGCGATGGAAGGCTCGATGGACCAGATCAGGCTCAGCCAGCACCACAGAAGGAGGTACTTGAGGGAGAGCGGGACCGCGAGCGGCGCCTTGTCGGCGGGCCGGTTGCGGGCGGCCAGGAACGAGCCGGCGAGCAGGGCCAGGTACACGACCTGGCGCAGGGCGTTGCCTTCGCCCTCCGTAGGCGCGTCCCGGTAGGAGAAGTAGGGTCCGAGCAGCACGAAGCCGACGAAGACGGCCGCGATCAGCGCCGGAACCAGCAGGGTCATCCGGCCCTCGTCGTGACGCGGGGCGGCCATCGCCGAAGAATGCAGGGGCATGGCGGTTCGCGTCCTCAGGTCTTGGAGTGCTGGGGCGACCGCGCGCCGAGCGCGGCCCGGACGAGGGTCTCGTAGCCCTCCACCATGGTTTCGAAGCGCGCCGCCGCGCCGAGCAACGACGCCCTGGACGCCCAGGCCTCATAGGCCTTCGGGTCATCCAGGAGGGCGCGCACTTCCCGCGCGAGCCCCTCGTCGTCGTGCGCGCCCACCACGATTCCGCAGCGCTCGCCCTCCGGGCCTGTCACGCCCTCGACCTGTACCGGCACATCGGAGACGACCAGCGGCAGCCCCAGCTTGGCCGCCTCGATCAGCCCCAGGCTGTGCCCCTCGAAGAGGCTGGGCTGCACGAACACATCACCGGCGGCGAGGATGTCCAGGGCCTCGCGGCGTCCCCGCTGGCCCATGAAGGCGACCTGCGAAGCGACCCCGCGCTCGGCCGCCAGGGCCTCCAGTTGCTCCCGGTCGGGTCCCGAGCCCACGATGGCCAGCTCGACGTCCGGCATATGGGCCAAGGCCCGGATCAGGACGCCGTAGTTCTTCTGGGCCGCGAGCCGGCCCGTGGCGACCAGGCGGCGGGCGCGGGGCCTGCCCTGGCGAGCGGCGCGGAGCATCTCGAGCCGCTCCTCCACCTCGGGGGGAAGGGCGTTCAGGATCGTGGCCCGCTTGGCGCGATAGCGCCACGGCTTACCGGCAAGCGAATCGCAAACGGCCCGCGAGACTCCCACGACGGCGGCCACGTTCGGCTGCGTTCCGACCACGCCATCGAGGGCGTCGAGGGCCCGGTTGTGGGTCTGGACCGGCGTGTGATGGGACGTGATGAAACGAGTGGCCGGCGACGCGAATCGTCCGACCAGCGGGCCGAGCACGTTGGCGAGCGGCAACGCGCTCACGACGGCGTCGGGCCGAGCGTGGCGCAGGTAGCGCCCCAGGGACCGGGCCATGGCGAGCTTGTCTCCGAATGACGCCGGGCGATCGGGCGCGAAACAGACCCAGTCGCGGCCGTCGCCGGGGTCGGTCTGCTCTGGCGTCCTGTAGAGGGCGCAAAGGTCCACCGCCCAGCCCCGCTTGGCGAAGGCCGCGGCGAGGTCGCGCCACAGCTCCTGTGCGCCGCCCGGCGCGGTGTGGGTGAGCAGAAAGGCCAGGCGAGGCTGGCGGTAGCCGGCCCGCTCCCCCGCCCCGATGGCAGAGGTCGTCCGTCCGGCCGCCGGGGTGGCTTCCGCTGCGGCGCCGAACAGCGCCCGCCCGTCGCGGGCGGCGGTCATTTCCGTCGGCCCGGCCATCAGTAGGCGTTCGCCCCGCGAAGCGCCCGAAGGGTCAAGAACAGGATCTTGACGTCCATCCAGAAGCTCCAATGGTCGATGTACCAGAGGTCGAGGCGCACCCGGGCCGCCATGCGGTCCACCGTGGGAGTCTCGCCGCGGCAGCCGTTCACCTGGGCCCAGCCTGTCAGGCCTGGCTTGACGTGCCGGCGCAGCGCGTAGTCGGCGATGAGATCGTCGTAGTAATTGTCGTGGGCGACGGCGTGGGGCCGGGGCCCGACGAGCGACATGTCGCCCCTGACGACGTTCAGCAACTGCGGGAGCTCGTCGAGGCTGGTCCGGCGGAGGAACCCGCCGATGCGGGTGACGCGCTGGTCGTTCTTCTGCGCCTGCCGGACGGCGGCGCCGTCCTCCTGGACCGTCATGCTGCGGAACTTCAGGATCTTGAAGACCTTGCCGTTGAAGCCCTGGCGGTGCTGGCGGAACAGGATCGGCCCGGGGCTGTCCAGGCGCACGGCGATGGCGATAAGGGCCATCAAGGGTCCGAGCGTCGCCAGAGCCACGCCCGCGACCACGATGTCCAGCGCGCGCTTCGTGAACCGCTCGGCCCCGCTCAGCGGAGCGCGCTGCAGTTCGACCGCAGTGAGAAAGCCCAGTTGCTCGCTCGGGCGCGCCAGGAACTGGGAGAGGTCGCCCGTCGCCACGAGGCGGATCGGGACCGGCAAGGAGCGGCCGGTCTGGGCGAGGCGCATCGCCAGTTGGGCGTGCTCCCAGCCGGCGGCGATCAGGATTTCCTGAACGTCGGCCGCGCGCGCGTCCATGCAGAAGCGGAGCATGGCCGCCTGGGTCTCGTCCCAGCCGGCCTCCTCCGGCAGCACGAGGTGATGCGCCGGGCTCAGCCCGAGGCGCTTCAGCCTCCTGGCGATGCTGGCGAAGCTTCCGGAGCCGTCCCCGCCGAAGGTCACCAGACCGACCGGCATGGCCTTGAAGCGCCCCGAGGCGAGCGACTCGCGCATGAGGTGACGCCAATAGGCGCGATGGGCGAAGAGAGCGCCGCCGCCCGCCAGGGCGAAGGTGATCACGGACCCGCGCGAGAATCTGTCTCCGATGTGGAGGAAGAAGCCCACGAGGGTGACGAACATCCACACCACCGCCCAGATGGCGGCCACGCTGGCCATCTGGCGCCGCCCTTTCAGGATGGCGGTCGGTTCGTTCAGGCCCCGCAGTTCGGTGGCGCCTCCGTAAAGCGCGCAGACGGCGAGCGCGATCCCGATGTGCCGCGACCAGTCATTCACGGCGCCATAGACGACCTGTTCGTAAGCAGCGCCCGAACCAATCCCCACCATGGAGATCAAGGCGATCTCCAGACCCAGGACGTATTCGGGGACGCGTCTGAAACTGATTGCGGTCCGCGACAGCCGGTCCACGCCGGCGTGCCCAGCCTCAGCAAACAGGTTCGAGTTCATTCGAGCTCTCCTGGTCGAGTTCGGCGCATGTACCCCGCAGCGCAAATATCACCTGGGGCTCATAAAGCAACTCCCGGGCCATTAAGGCATATGGCCTCGTTCTGGTTCCGTATATGGCCGAAATATGGCAGTATGTATTAGGTCCAAGCTGAAGCTTGGCGGGCCAATGCTAGGGCTCTATTGGCGTATCAACCATTCATGACGATATCGTAATTATCGTCATTTGATGGAATACGAGAGCGTTCCATCAATGTACATTTGCGTACGGCGGAAATTTTCGGCCTGCTGGGGCACAATAAGGCGGCGCCTGACGCGGTTTGAGGCGCCGACGGAAAGCCGTTCACGGGACGTGATTCGAATCCTGCGGGGTCGGAATGCGCCGCGCGGCTGCCGAGCGGGATGACTGAGGGCTAGCGCGCCCGCATCCGGATCTGGCTGTCCAGCCCCACAGCTCGGGCGAGCAGCACGGAACCCTGGGAACTCAGGTGACCGGAGTCCTGGTAGAGCGCCACGCCGTCCTCCACCGCCCGGCAGCGGCCGTCGCCGCACAGCGCCTGGTCGAAGTCGATGACGTCGACGGTCCCGCTGGCGCGGACATCCGCCAGAAAAGACAGGATGGGGGCGCGATTGGCCTCATAGACCGTCCGCGGAAAAGAGCAGCCCTCGCCTGGAGCCACGGTCGGCTTCCCTGAGCGCAGGCGATCCGCGCATCGCCCCAGGTCCGCGCCGGAGGATGGCGGCGGCGCGACGAGGACCACCTTCTTCCCGGCCGCCCGGATGCCGGCCACCGTCCGCGCCAGGGCGTCCCGCAGAAGCGCCGCGTCCGGCGGGGCCGTCCTGTCGTCGCCAGCGTCGCCCTGGACCAGCATGCGCCAGGGCGTCTTGTCGGCGCCCGGCAGGTAGGGGCGCAGGATGCTGGACAGCACCACCGTGTCGATCTCCGGGCGTGACTTCAGGTAATCCAGCACGGAGGCGTTGAAGGCGATGCAACTCAGGGCCCAATCACGCTTGTACTGCACCCCGTCCACCGGAGCGATGCCGAGGAAGGGCCCGCAAACCGGGCGCGAAGCCTGAACCACGCCACCCTCCACGGTCGCGTCAAGGCCCGGCACCAGGTGCATGGCGAAGGAGTCCCCCCACACCAGCACGTGCGCCTTCGGCCCGCTGCGGCACTCGGGCATGTCGGTGAAGCTCGAGCCATAGGCGCAGTCCTCGCCGAATCCCTCGTTGGCGGCGCGGACGTTCTGGAAGCCATCGGCGAACCGGGTGAGGGCGACCTGCGGAACCAGCGCCAGAACCGGAATCGCGGCCAGGCCCGCAAGCGCCGCGCGCGAGACCTTCATGGTCCGGAACCGCTGCTCGACGAAGCGATACTGGAGCTCCATGCAGGCCAGGCAGGCCACGAGGACAAGCGCGTTCACCCACCCCGGCGGGGGCTCCACGAACACATTGGCGACCAGCGACAGCAGCGGCCAGTGCACGAGGTAAAGGCTGTAGGACCGGTCGCCCAGCCAGCCGAGCGGCCGGGCCGGAGCCGGGAGCGGCTGCGCGCCGCCAACAACCAGCATGGCCGCGGTTGCGAGGCAGACGGCCAGAGCCGGCATGCCCGGGTGTCCGTGGTCGTTGAACACCCAGGGCGCCGCGAACAGGAACGCCGCGCAGACAGCCTGGGTGACCTGGCGCAGCCGCGACGCGAGCCCGGGCTTCGCCCATGCGTAGGCCAGCATGCCGACGCCGAGCTCCCAGGCCCGCGTTGGCAGGAAGTAGAAGGCCGCCGCGGGGCTGCGCTGCACGAAGACCACGCACAAGGCGAAGCTGGCGAGGACCAGGGCCGCCACGAGCCAGATCCGGAAACGCCGCGGACAAAGCCACAGAACGACCGGCGCGACGATGTAGAACTGCTCCTCCAGGGACAACGACCACATGTGCAGGAGCGGCTTCAACACGGCGTCGCTGTTGAAGTAGTCGACCTGGCGCCAGAGCACATAGTTGATCGTAAACGTGAAGGCCCCGAGTTCCTGGGCCAGGAAGTTCTGGAACTCGAACGGGTCGAGCAGGAGCACCGCCAATACGGCCGTCACCAGCACGGTGGCGTAGGCCGCCGGCAGGAGCCGGCGCACGCGCCGCGCATAGAAGTTGGCGAAGCTGAACCTGCCTTCCTCCAGCTCCCGAAGGATGATGCCGCCCATCAGGAAGCCGGAGATCACGAAGAAGATGTCGACGCCCAGGAAGCCGCCCGGCAGCCAGCGGGCGCCGGCGTGCTGGATCACCACGATCAGCACCGCCCAGCCGCGCAGCGCCTGGATGTCCGGCCGCCAGACATGGCGCTTCGCGCCCGCCGGAGCGGGCGAAGCGGGGCGTGCGCGAAGGGTGGAGGAATCGGCTGCGATGGCGTCCATGGGGCGCAAATGATCCTGGAATGCGGACGGTTCAGGGCCGAAGGGCGACGGTCTCAAGGGCAGCGCAGCCGCGCCTGGCGCAGGGTCCAGGCCATGAAGACGGCTTCCCCGAGCAGGACGCCGGCCAGCGACCAGACCGGCGCGGCCAGCTTGAGGGCCAGGACGACCCCCACGACGGAGACGCCGCACGAGATCACGCTCGCATAGGCGAGCGGCCTGAAGTGGCCCGCGGCCTGCAGCAGCGTGCTTTCAGGCGCGCGCCAGGCCCGCACGGCCACGACGGCCATCCAGAGGGCGGCCCCCAGGCTCAGTTCAGCGACCGAGTACTGGGCCGAAAACAGGAGCGTGGGCGCATAGCGAAGCACCGCAAGGGCCAGCGCCGCCGAGAGCAGCCAGGCCACGACCAGGCTCAGGCGAAAGCTGGCGAGGGTGGTCCGGGCGGCTTCCCGCTCCCCCGCGTGGAGGTCGCGCGCCAGGCGCGGGCGCTCGAATTCCGTGAGGGCGTTGATGATCACGCTGAGGGGGCGGATCAGCAGTGAGCTCGCCGCCAGGGTGGCGTAGGCGGCGGGCCCGGCGAGCAGGGTGACGAGGTACACGTGGGCGTTGGCGGTCGCTTCCGTGGTGACCACGCCCAGCAGTGTCCACCGGGCGTGCTGGCGCCAGACCGTGACGTAGTTCGCCAGGTTGGGGCCGCGCAGGGCGCTCCACTGGCGGGCGACGAACGCTCCTCCGAAGGGGGCCATGGCGACCACGGTCGCCACCAGCAAGGCTGCGTAGGCCTGCTCCTCCCGCGCGATCCCGCCGAAGCCCGAGGAGAGCACGGCGACTCCCAGGGTCACGCTGTAGAGCACGTCCGAAGCCACCGTGCGCAGCGGGGCGCCCTCAACATAGGCGTTGGCGCGGGCGAACCAGCGCAGCAGCCCAACGGCCCCGAAGCCTGCGAACAGCGCCGAGGACAAGGCGGAGCCCCCGAGAAGCGCTCCCAACGCCCAGAACGCCACGAACGCGAATCCGCTGAACACCAGGTTGGCGGCGAAGAGCGCCGGGATCTCCGGACCTGCGCGGCTTCCGCCTTCCCGCCCGGCCGCGGCCACGGCCAACGGCGCGCAAACGAGGGCGTTGGACACCCCGGTGCTGAACTGGGCCATCGTCAGGAGGAACGAAAACGTACCGAAGCTGGAGGGCGCAAGCCGGTGCAGCAGCAGCAGCGACAGGGCGAATTGCGCGACGGCGGTCGAGGTCGGGCCCACTGTCGCCGTCGCATGGCGCAGCAAAAATCCCAACGAGCGGTTCGCCCGCAGCCGGCCAGAGGAGGTTGCAGAGGATGAAAATCGGGTCACTGGGGATCGAAACGCTTGAAGCGCCCTCGACGTTCGATGCTCCGGGAACGCCGAGCTTGGCTCGCTGGCGGGCCTCGCCCGACCGGCGACGACCTAACAAAACTGCATGTTGCGGTGCGGTAGCGCAAGTCGTTATATGCGGCCGAGGGGTTCACGGAGCTATCCGCTTCAAGCTCAAGCTGCAGCTTGGCGATATATATGGGATTAATCTCGCATGATCGAGAGACGAACCTTCGACCCGTCACTGACGTCTATATTCGCTGCCGTCTGGCGGCATTGGGTCACCGTGTCTTTTGCTATCATATTAGGCGCTCTACTTTCCCTCGCCGCCTATCTCTTGGTCACGCCCTCCTATGAGGCGACCACGTCCCTGCTGATCGGCCAGAGCGCCTCGAACACGGAGACGCCCGATCCCGCCAAGCGCAGCGCCGACTTCGTGAACTCGCAGGCGCGCATCGCCGAGAGCGACGAGGTGGTCCGCGCCGCGATCGAGCGCGTCGGCATGGCCAACCTGGACCTTCGCGAGCAGACCCAACTCGACGGATTCGGCGGCAAGCTGCGCGCCATGGTGCGGCAGGTGCGCGGCCTCTCGCCCGAAGACCACAAGCCGATCGACCCGATGGACATCGCGGTGGCTCAGCTGAACAAATCCATCAAGGTGAACACCGAGCCGAACACCGACGTGCTCAAGATCTCCTTCCGGCATCCGGACCGGGAGATCGCCGCCCGCTTCACCAACGCCCTCGCGGAGGCGTTCATGGAGCGGCAGATGAAGCTGCTGGACAAGCCGGGCGCGATCAGCTTCTTCCGGGTGCAGACGGCCCGGTTCGACGCGGAGGTCGAGAAGCAGTCGGCGCAGTTCGAGAACTTCGTGAAGACCGGCCACATCTACTCGATCGAAGACCAGCGCTCGCTGCTGCTGAAGCGCGCGAGCGAGCTGCAGGCGGCCCTGAGCACGACCCGGGGACAGCTGGCCGACAAGATGGGCCAGAAGGCGGCCCTGCAAAACCAGCTGAAGCTGCTCAAGCCCGTGACCGGGTCGCCCTTCGTGCTCAGCTTCGTGGAAAGCCTGAGCACGGTCGACCACAACGGGAACACCGTCACGCCCCGCGGCGAGGGCGGCCGCACGCAGGGCGGCGGGGACGCTCCTCCCCTGCTGATGGTGAAGGTGTTCCAGGACGCGATGGCCGCGTTCCGGATGGCCGACGCCGAGATCCTGGGACTGCAGGAGGTCGCCAAGCAGCAGACCGAGGAACTCAACAAGATCAACCAGGAGCTCTCGGGACTGCTGGCGAACCAGGCGGAATTCGAGCGACTGAAGCGCGGCGTGGCGCTGGCGACCTACAACGCGGAGCAGTACGCCAAGCGCGCCATGGAAGAGCAGATCAACGAGGACTTCCGGGCCGCGAAGCTGTCCAACGTCCGGGTGATCCAGCGCGCCTCGGCGCCCCTGAAGGCCGCCTTCCCCAACGGGATCATCTTCATCGGTCTCGGCATCCTGTTCGGCGCCTTCGCGGGGATCGGCCTGGCGCTGCTGCGCGAAACGCTGGCGGAGCGCGCCGCCATGCGCGACGGCACCTTCGCGTATGCGCATGTCGGGCTCGGGCCGGCGACCTCCTGGTGGCGCCAGGATCGCGGCTGACCCGCAGCCCTGACCTGCACGCCCGGGCGAGGCCACTGCCGCGCCCGGGCGCTTCCGTCCATTGTCGCGACCAACGTCAGGACATGCCGGCGAAAATCCGCCTCGGCCCTCCGACCGTGCGCCTGTGGGCGATCAGCCCCGGCGGCTCGCCCGCCTTCTCCGACCGTGAAGCCTGGGCCGTCGAGCCCGTCGGCGAGCTGATTTTCTTAAACCGTTAATGCACGGCGTAATAAATCCAAGAAATACTGAGAACTTATTCTGTTCACTTCCACCCTTATCTGGCTTGCTTTCCTACATAGACCTCACTAGATGGTGAGGAAACCATGTTGGAAGCAACGCCATGGCCGGATCAGCGCTGGCATTCCTCGGCTTTCTGGGGGCCGTGACCGGGGCCGCGGGCGGAGCCTTCTTTTTCGGAGGCGCAGGAGCGCTTTGGGGCGCTCTCCTGGGAGCGCACGTCCTCGTGATCCTCGGAGTCCTGACCCTGTTCATCTCGGATGAACCCCGCTCCGAAGAAGCGGCGGCCAAGGATCCAGGTTTCGACCCGAGCGTCGGGGCGAAGTCGCTCCGCCGGATCGCCCAGGGGCATTCGCCGGTCCATGCGCCCCTGACGACGGCCTGCGACATCCCCCACGAGAGCCGACGCCGCGATCAGGCCTAGCCGGCAGCCCGACCCCTGCGATTGGCTCCCGCGCCCGATGCGAACCGCCCGGGGCACTTTGCGCAATCGCCGCCAAGGCGAATGGGGAACCTCCTCCCGTTGGAGCGCAGGGAACCATCCTGCAGCTTGAGCGTTAGCGGCCGACCTTCGTCGCCCTTCGGTTCCGGCGACCGAAAGGGGGGCACGCCATTCCGGGACGATTCACGATCCTGACGCTCGACATCCGTGGCCGCCGATGCGCGCTGCGGGCCGATGTCGTGCGCGAGATCCTGCCCGTGCCGAGGCTCCACCGCCCGCCCGAGGCGGCCCCTGCCCTCGCGGGCTTCATGGACCTGGGCGGAAGCGTGCTGCCCGTGCTGAGGCTCGCCTCCCTGCTCGGCCTTGATGAGGGGGCCGAAGCGGAGCCGTTCTATGGTCATGTCGTCCGGCTCCGCCGCGACGTGGCGGCGCGCCGGGTCGGATTCCTCGCGGACCGGGCGCTGGGCCTCAGGCAAGTGGCTGCAGACGACCTGCGGCCGGTTCAGCCCGGGGAGACCCTGAACGGGCTCGTCGAGGCCGCCATCAGCGACGACGGCGCGCTGACCCACCTCCTGGCCGCCGATCGGCTTCTGCTGGCCGAGGAGCGCGCCGCCCTCGACGCCTGGACCCTGCGGGCCGCGGCCCGGATCCAGGCGTGGAGCGCGGCTCCATGATCGCCATGGCGCGCGTCGGTCCGCCCCCTCTCGAGGAGCACGCCTTCCGCCTGTTCAAGCAGGCGGTGATCGCGCGCACGGGCCACCACTACTACGACGACAAGGATCCGCTGCTGTGGGAGCGGGTCGCCAAACGCCTGCGCGCGACAGGGGCGGGCACAGTCGGCGCATACGTCGAGCTCCTGGCCGACCCGAAGCGGGGCGAAGCCGAGTGGAACGCGCTCGAGGCCGAGATCACGATCGGGGAGACCTTTTTCTTCCGCTTCGCCGAGCAGTTCGAGGCGCTCCGGCGCACCATCCTGCCGGCCGTCATCAGGGCCAATGAGGACACTCGCCAGATCCGGGTCTGGAGCGCTGGGTGCTCGACAGGGGCGGAGGCCTATTCCGTGGCCATCGTGCTGCGCGAGCTGCTCGGCGAGGCAGTGGCCGACTGGCGCGTCGGCGTGGTCGGCACGGACATCAACGATGCTTTCCTGAAGACCGCCCGCGCCGCGACCTACGGCAAGTGGGCGCTGCGCTCCATGCCCCCGCAGGACCGGGAGCGCTGGTTCACCGCCGACGGCCCGAACGGGCCCTGGACCGTGCGGCCTGTCTACAAGGGCCTGGTCCATTTCGAGCGGCACAACCTCATGAGCCTGCTGGACGGGACCTCCCCCCTGCAGTTCACGGGTTTCGACCTGATCCTGTGCCGCAACGTTCTGATCTATTTCCACACGGAGGCGGTGAACCGCATCGTGCGGGCGCTCGGCGAGTGCCTTGCGCCGAACGGCTGGCTGCTTGTGGGACACGCCGAGGCGAGCCCGGAGTTCACCCGCTCGCTGAAATCGGTCGAACTGCCAGGAGCGATGGCCTACCGCCCACTTGGCTCCGCTGCGGATTCGGAAGCTCGGTCCACGCAAGGGCAGGTCCCGGCGGAGCCTGCGCCGGCGGCCGTGGTTCGAACCGCCCATGGAAAGCACAGCAGCAAGGCTCCAGAGCGGCGGCCCCGGCCTGCGCCCTCGCGGCCCACGCCCAGTCCTCCGGCCGCCCCGGCCGTGGCTTCCTCCCCGGCGGACCTGCTCTCGCGGTTGCGGAGCCTGGCGGATGCGGGAGACCTGCAAGGGGCGCTGAGCCTCGCCCAGGACGCCCTCGCCAGTCTCCCGACCGACCCGACCCTGCACTACTATCGGGGGCTTCTGGACCAGTCCGCCGGACGCCTCGGCGAGGCGGAGACCGCCTTCCGCAGCGCGCTTTACCTCGACCGCTCGTTCGTGATGGCCCACTACCAGCTCGGCCTGCTGCTGGCCCGCCGCGGTGACCGGGTCGCCGCCCGGCGATCGCTGAGCACAGCGGCGCGCCTGGCGGCCGGCCTCCCGGGCGGCGCCGAACTGCCCGAAGGCGACGGGCTCACCGCCGGCACGCTGACGCTGCTGGCCCGGGCGGCCCTGCAGCCGGGCGCGGCGCGATGACCGACGAAGCGCCCCTGCCCCAGTCAGACCGTCGCGCCCGCATCCTCGACGAGCGGACGCGCGAACTGGCGCGCCGCCGCATCGGCCCGCGCGCGGCCGCGGCCCACGGCGAAGCCCATCTCGTTTGCAGCCTTGGCCGCAACCACGTGGGCCTGCCGGTCGCGTCTGTGGCCGGCGTGCTGCCCGCAAAACCCTGCACCCCGGTTCCCGGGGCGCCTCCGGCCGTTCTGGGCGTCTTCGGCCATGAAGGGCGGACCGCGACCGCCGCGGACCTCGCGACGGCGCTCGGCGTCGCCAGAGCCGCAAACGGCGATCCGGGCGGAGCCGGCGTGTTCGTCATGCTCAAGGGCGCAGATCCGCGCCTCGCGCTGCGCGTGGATTCCGTCCAGACCGTCGAACCACTCGCCGCCTCCGAGCCCGCCGAAGCCATGGGACGGGACGGCGGGAGCGCCTTCGCGGTCGGCTACGCGCCCCTGGCCACGCCCAGCGGCCCGGCCATCGTCACCCTTCTCGACGCAGAGCGCCTGGTGCGCTCGCTGCTCTCCCCCTCCCCGGCCCCCGGAGCCTGATCCCCCGTGTCCATCTCGATCGCAAACCGCGTCCTCCTCGGCTTCGCGGCCGTCCTCGCCCTGATGGTCGTGCTCGCCGTATATGCGCTGAGCCAGGTGGCGGAGGTGAAGGACACCAACGAAGTCATCGTGAACCGGAACGTCACGATGCTGCGCCAGCTCAGCGCCATCCAGGACCTGCAGAACAGGGCCCGCGCCACGCGGCAGACCATCGCCGCCCAGGCGCTGCTGCGCTCCCTGAACCGGCCTGCGCCCGGCGAGGACCCGGTTCCGGCCTGGCGCAAGGACGCTCTCGCGGCCGAGGCGGCCATGACGCAGGCGATCTCCACGGCCGAGAACCTGCGCGACGTGGCGATGACGGCGGACCGCGCGGAGGCCTGGCGCCAGATCGCCACCATCCTGAAGGACGCGGACGCGGAGCTGCGGCAGCTGCACGCCGGCAGCGAGCGCCAGATCTCCGCCGCGCAGGCCAACGACGTGAATGGCGTGACTGGCGCGATGCAGGCCATCGACGCCAGCCACAACGCGTTCGGCAAGCTGATCTCGTCCGCCGTGGACGTGATGAACGCGGCCATCATGGCCGGGCAAAAGCGAGTGAACAACGTCTACGAGGAGAGCCGCACGTCCGTGCTGGTGGCGCTCGCGATCGCGGGGCTGCTGGGCATCCTGATCGCGTTCGGCATCCGGCGCTCGATCACCCAGCCGCTGCACGCCTTCATGGCCTTCGTGGAGCGGGTTGGCGAAGGGGACCTCGGCGGCCGCACGGCGACCACCGGCCCGGAGGAGATCGCGAGGCTGGGCGTCACGCTGAACCAGATGGTCGAGGGCTTGCGCCAGCTCGCCAGGCAAAGCCGCGAGGCCACCGAGAACCTCAACGCATCCGCCGCCGAGATCCGGGCCTCCACCCAGGAGCAGGCCGCGAGCGTGGAGGAGCAGCTCGCCGCCGTGCAGGAGACGGCCGCGACCGTGGACGAGATCACCCATGCGGGGGCCCAGATCGGCAAGCGCGCCCAGGAGGTGATCGCCTCGGCCCAGGCCACCGCCCAGACCAGCAACGCCGGGCTCGTAGCCGTGGACGAGACCGCGCGGGCCATGGACGCCATCCGGGAGCAGGCCGAGGCCGTGGCCGAGAACATCGTCGCGCTCAGCGAAAAGACCCAGGCGATCGAGGAGATCACCACCACGGTGAACGACATCTCCGAGCGTTCGCACCTGCTCGCCCTGAACGCCGCCATCGAGGCGGCCGGCGCGGGCGAAAGCGGCCAGCGCTTCGCGGTGGTGGCGGCGGAGATGAAGACCCTGGCCGACCAGGCCAAGGAGGCCACCGCCCAGGTGCGCTCGATCCTGGGCGACATCCAGCGGGGCATCAACGCCTCGGTGATGCTCACCGAAGAGGCGGTGAAGCGCGTGGCCGCCGGCAAGGAGCGCACGGACACCACCCAGCGCACCATCGAGGAGATCACCGGCCGGGTGCAGGAGAGCGTGCAGACCTTCCAGCAGATCGTGGCGTCCACCAACCAGCAGCAACTCGGCATCGAGCAGGTGATGGGCGCGCTGCAGAACATCCGGCAGGCGAGCCAGCAGACTGCGGCGGGCACGCGCCAGCTCGATTCGGCGGCGGCCAACCTGTCCCAGCTGTCGCAGCAGTTGCTGACGCTCGCCGAACGCTACCGGTTCTGAGGCGGGCGTGTCCGACATCCGCGCCCAGCTCCTGGCGGCCTTCGACGCCGAATACCGCGACCATCTCGCAGCCATCCGGCGCGAGCTGGCAAAGGCGGAGCATGGCGAGGGCGGGGACATCAGGGACGCCTTCCGGCGGGCGCACAGCCTGAAGGGCGCGGCGCGGGCCGTCGACCTGCCCGCCATCGAGGAGCTGGCGCACCGGTTGGAGGCCGTGTTCAACGGCGTGCTGGACGGGGCGAAGCTCGACCGCGCGAGCATGCGGGTCATCGAGCTCGGCCTCGACGCCGTGGAGGCCTTTGCGGCCGAGGTCGCGGCCGGCGGCTCTCCCCGCCATCCCGCGGCGGCCCTGGCGGCGCTCGAAGACCTCCTGGCCGGGCGCACGCCGCAGGCTGGAGCGGAAGCCGAACCGGCCTCCGCCGCGCATGACGCAGAAGCTGCCGCGCCTGGGGCGGCGCAGGAGCCGGCCGCGCCATCCGGGCCAGCGCCCGCCTCCGCCGAGACGCTCAGGGTCTCGGCCGCGCTGGCGGACAGCCTCTCGGAGGACATGCATCGCCTGTTCGACCGGCTGCGCGCGAACGAGGGCGTCACCGAGGGCTTGCAAGCGCTCGAGGCGGAGTTGCGTGCGCTGAGCCGCAGCCTCACGGCGCGGCCGGCAGGCGCGCAGGGCCGCTCCGCTGACGCCGACCTGCGCCGGCGGGTCGAGGCGGCCTCGCGGCAGGCCGCGGCGCTCTCGCGACGGCAGCGGGCCGCCGCGACAGGCGCCGACGACCAGGCCCGGCGACTCCGCGACCGGGTGGACCAGCTCTCCCTCACCCCGGCGGACAGCGTGTTCGGCGGGTTCGGGCGCATGGTCCGCGACCTGGCGCGCAGCGAGGGCCAGGACGTGGAGGCGCTGGTGTCCGGCCTGGATGTCCAGGCGGACCGCCGGGTTCTGCAGGCGCTCAAGGACCCGGTGATGCATCTCCTGCGCAACGCCCTCAGCCATGGCGCGGAATCGCCGGACGCGCGCGTGGCGGCCGGCAAGCCGGCGCACATGACGATCGCGCTGTCGTTCCGCTCGCAGGGCGGACGGCTTGTCGTCAGCGTGCGCGACGACGGGCGGGGGCCCGACCTGGCGCGCATCGAGGCGGCGGCGGTGGAGCGCGGGCTGCTGCCTGCCCGCGCGCCGCACGAGCCGCCGCCCCCGCCGGACCAGCTGCTGGCGCTGGTGTTCGAGCCGCAATTCTCCACCGCGCCCGCCGTGGACCGCATGTCCGGGCGCGGCATGGGACTTTCGGTGGCGGCCGAGGCCGCCCGCCGGCTTCAGGGCGGCGTCCTCCTGCGCCCGGCCCGGCCGTGGGGCGCAGAGGTGATCATCTCCGCCCCGCTGCTGGCCACCCGGCAAACTCTGCTGATGGCGCGGGTGGGCGCCCGCGACTTCGGAATCCCCACCTATGCGGTCGAGCGCCTGCTCCGGCTCCCGGTCGGGGCGCTCGAAAGCGTCGAGGGCCGGCCCGCGACACGGATCCGGATGGGGGGGCAAGACATTACCGTGCCGGTGGTGGCGCTCTCGGCGCTGGTGGAAGGCGCGGGCGCGGAGCTTCCGGCGGAGGCCGGCTTCGTCAAGGCCATGCTCCTGCGCCGGGGCGACAGGCGGTGCGCGGTGGCGGTGGACGAGTTCATGGACGTACGCACGGCGCTGGTCGGCGCCGCGCCCGCCCTTTCGGGTGACGGCGCGCTGGTGACCGGCGCGCTGCTGCTGGACGCCGACAGGCCGGCCTTCGCGCTGTCGCCCGAGGCCCTGGTCGAGCGCTGGCTGCGCGACCAGGGCGCGGGCGCCTTCGGCGTGGTCGAGCACGCCGCCGAGCGTCGCGACCACACCATACTGGTCGTCGACGACTCCATCACGACCCGCACCCTGGAGAAGAGCATCCTGGAGGCCCAGGGCTACCGCGTTCTGCTCAGCGTCGACGGGCTCGATGCGCTGGGCCGCCTGCGTTCCGGGGAGGCCCTGGTCGACCTCGTGATCGCGGATGTGGAGATGCCGCGCATGGACGGCTTCGGCCTGCTCCAGGCCATCCGCACCGACCCCGGCCTCGCCGCGATCCCGGTCATCCTGATGACCTCCCGGGCGGCCCCGGAGGACGTGCGCAAGGGCCTTGAGCTGGGCGCCCGCGCCTACATCTCCAAGCAGAACTTCGACCAGCGGCAGCTGCTGGCGACCATCGGGCAACTGCTGTGACCGGGACAGCCAAGCCCCGCGTCCGCGTGATGATCGTGGAGGACTCCGCCGTGGTGCGGCAGCTCCTGGCCCACATCATCGCGCGGGATCCGCGCCTCGAGCTCGCCGCGGCCGTGTCCTCGGCCGAGGAGGCGCTGCAGGAGATCGGCCGCATCGAGCCGGACGTGATCTCCATGGACATCCGCCTCCCCGGCATGGACGGGCTCGAGGCCACCCGGCGCATCATGAGCGAGCGGCCGACGCCAATCGTGGTGATCGCCGCAAGCGTGGAGGACGCGAACCTGCGGATCTCCATGAACGCCCTGCGGGCGGGCGCCCTCACGGTGGTGGAGAAGCCGGTCGGGCTCACCAGCGCAGGATACGAGTCGATCGCGCAGGACATCTGCACCCAGCTCTACATCATGAGCCAGGTCCCGGTGATCCGGCGCCGCCTGAGCCTGGAACGCCCTGCGCCGGCGCGCCCCGCCGCGAACGCCGAAGACCTTCCGTCAGCCGCGCGGCCCGGCATCGTCGGCCTCGCCGCCTCCACGGGCGGGCCGCCGGCCTTCGCCAAGCTGCTGGGCGGGCTGCCGCGGACCTTTCCCCTCCCCATCCTGCTGGTTCAGCACATGGGCGCGCCCTTCATGCCCGGCTTCGCGGCGTGGCTGGACGGCGTGACGCCCCTGGCGGTCGCGATCGGGCGAGCCGGGGAAGCCCCCGCGGCCGGGCGGGTCTATGTGGCACCTGGCGACCGGCACCTGACGCTCGGCCCCGACGGCCTGCTGCGGCTCGGGGACGACCCGCCGGTCGGTGGGCAGCGCCCCTCCGCCACCGCCCTGTTCCACTCGCTGGCGGAGAACGCCGGGTCCCGCGCCGTGGGCGTCCTCCTGACCGGCATGGGCGAGGACGGCGCGCGCGGCCTCGCGGAGTTGCGCCAGGCGGGCGGGTTCACCATTACGGAGGACGAGAGCACGGCCGTCGTCTACGGCATGCCGGCCGCGGCGGTCCGGCTGGGCGGGTCGCGGATCAGCCTTCCCCTGGACCTGATCGCGCCGCGGCTGCTGCGCCTCGCCGGGAGGGACGCCTGATGCCCGGCGACCCCACCATCCGCGTGCTGCTGGTCGAGGATTCGCGCACCCAGGCCCTGCAGTTCAGCCACGCGCTCGAAAGCCAGGGTTACGGCGTGGACTGGGCGCCCACGGCCGAGGAAGCGCTCGAGCGCCTGAACGGCCCCTTGCCCGACCTGGTGATCGCGGATTTCCACCTGCCCGGCATGAACGGCGACGGGCTGGCTCGGCAGATCCGCCTGAACGTCCGCACACGCACCGTGCCGGTGATGATGCTCACCGAGGCCAGCGAGCACGGAATCGAGCGCAAGGGACTCGAGAGCGGCGCGGACGCCTATGTCTCGAAGTCGACGCCCCCCGACATCATGGCGCTGCGGATCAAGGCCCTGCTGCGGCGGTCGGAGGGCGGGTCGCCCGACGCGACCGCTGCGACGGGCCACGGCGAGCGGGTCGCCTACCGGCAACCCTGCCTCGCGGTCGTCGACCCGAGCCGTGCGCGGCTCGGCTTCCTGCGGACGCTGCTCGCGGACGAGGGCTACGCGGTCGAGATGGTCACCGACATGGCCCAGGTTCCGGCCCTGTTCGACCGCGCCGCCGATTGGGACGGCGTCATCGTGGGGCTGTTCCAGGGCGGCCGCCTCGACCTCGACCTTTGCCGAGCCTTCGACGCGCTGCGGACCGGGGACGGCTCGGCGGACGGACCGAGCTTCCCCATCGTGGCCATCGAGCCGGCGGCGGATGGCGCGGGCGGGCGGCTCGCCGACGCCTTCGCCAGCGGCGCCGACGAAGTCGTGGGGGAAGACGTGGATCCCGAGGTCCTCGTCGTCAGGCTGCGGGCGCTGGTGCGCCGCAAGCTTGTCAGGGACGAGAACCGACGCGTCGAACGGGAATGGCGGGAGCAGCAACTCGACCTGCAGCGCGCGCGGGCGGAGGCTCTGGCCGCCGAGGCCCGCGCCTCGCTGGCCGAGGCCCTCGCCAGGGCCAACTCCGAGCTCGAAGCCGCGAACGTGCAGCTGAGGGACGCCCAGGCCAAGCTCGTTCAGTCGGCCAAGATGGCGTCGCTGGGCGAGTTGGTGGCCGGGATCGCGCACGAGATCAACAACCCGCTGGCCTTCAGCCTTGCGCACCAGGCCACGGTGGAGCGGCTGCTCGGCGCCGCCCTGGCGGAAACCGGAGAGAACGGGCCCGGCGCCCAGGCCCTCGCGAAGGCCAAGCAGCGCGTCGCCTCCATGCGGGTCGGCCTGAAGCGGATCGAGGAGATCGTCCTTAATTTGCGCAAGTTCTCGCGCCTGGATGAGGGCGAATTCCAGACCGTGGACGTGCCGGCGTCCATCGAGACGGTGCTGTCGCTGCTGTCCCACAAGCTCTCAACGGGAGTGGAGGTCGTCCGCCAGTATGAGGGCGCACGGGAGTTGTATTGCAGCTCCGCGCTGCTCAACCAGGTGGTGATGAACATCGTCGGCAACGCCGCGGACGCCATGGAGGGACGCGGGCGTGTGACCATTCGGACCGCCAGCGACGACGAGACCTACACGATCGAGATCACCGACACGGGTCCCGGCGTCCCGGAGGCGCTGCGGGAACGCATTTTCGAACCGTTCTTCACCACCAAGCCCGTTGGATCGGGCACGGGCCTCGGCCTGGCGATCGCGTTCAGCGTGGTCGAGGCCCATAAGGGCGCGCTCGCCGTCGGCTCGGGACCGAACGGCGGGGCGCGGTTCACCATCACGATCCCCCGGCGGACCCGCCCATGAGCCTGCATGAGACTTTCCAGAAGGCGCCCGGCGCCATCCTGGTCGTGGACGATGAGCCCGACATCCTGATCGCGCTCGAGGACCTGCTGGGCGACGACTACGAGGTGATCACGAGCGCATCGCCCTCCGAAGCGCTGGAGCTTCTGCGGGCCCGGCCCGACATCATGGTGATCGTGTCGGACGAGCGGATGCCCGGCATGATGGGTCACGACTTCCTGGCCGAAGCGCGCCGCCTGTCCGAGGCCGAGGCGATCCTGCTGACGGGCTACGCGGACCTGCCGGCCGTGGTGGGCGCCCTGAACCGGGGCGGCATCACGGGCTATGCGCCCAAGCCCTGGGACCCGGCGGCGCTGCGGGGCATGGTGGCCGGCGCGATGGAGCGGCGGCGGCTCAAGCTGGAGCTGCAGACCGAGCGGGCCCTCCTGCGCGGCCTGCTCGACAACGTCGCCGACGCGATCGCGTTCAAGGACGCGTCCGGGCGGTTCGTGCGCATGAACGCCCGCAAGGCGGAGCAGCTCGGCGCCGACATGCACGCCTGCCTGGGCCGCCTGGAAGCCGATTTCGTCGACCCGGATCGGGCGGCGGCCGTGCAGGACGCGGAGCGCGAGGCCATCGCCCGCAAGGCGACCACGGACGTCGTCGAAGAGCATGCGTCGGAGGACGGGCCTCGCTGGCGGCAGGTGATCCGGACGCCGATCTTCGGGCCTTCCGGCGCCCTGGAATCGCTCGCCGTCATCGAGCGCGACATCACAGAGCAGCGCCGCCTCGACGCCCGGCTGCGGCAGGCCGAGAAGATGCAGGCCCTTGGCACGCTGGCGGGCGGCGTCGCCCATGACTTCAACAACCTGCTCACCGCCGTGCTCGGCAGCATCGACCTCGCGGCTCGCCGGATCGACGACAATCCGCGCGTGTCCAAGCTCCTGGCCAACGCCGCCTACGCGGCAAGGCGTGGGGCGAGCCTGACCCATCGGCTGCTGAGCTTCAGCCGACAGCGCGAGCTGGAGCCTCGCGTCGTCAACCCCAACACCGTGCTGGCGGAAATGAGCGAGCTGCTGGCGCGTACGCTGGGCGGCATGGTGCAGATCGAGAAGCGCTGCGCCGACGATCTCTGGCCGGTCCTGATCGACCCGGCGCAGCTGGAGCTCGCCATCCTGAACCTCTGCGTCAACGCGCGCGATGCCATGCCGGACGGCGGCACGCTGACGCTGTCCACCCGCAACGCCCGGATCGCGGACGGCGATGCGCTGACCTTGCCGGCCGGCGACTATGTCGCCCTCACGGTCCGGGACACGGGATCGGGCATGGCGCCCGACGTGGCGGCGCGGATCTTCGAGCCGTTCTTCACCACCAAGGAGATCGGCAAGGGCACGGGCCTGGGCCTTTCGATGGTGTACGGCCTCGTGCAGCAGTCGGGCGGGGCCGTGGACGTCCAGACGGCGCCCGGGCGCGGGACGGCCATCACGCTGTACTTCCCGCGCAGCGAACAGGCCGGGGAGGCTGCGGACGAGCCGGGCGCGACGCCAGGCCAACGGAAACGCCGCAGCGGCCGCATCCTCGTGGTCGACGACGATCGCGCCGTCCGGTCCGTGACGGCGCAGTTCCTCCAGGAACTCGGCCACCAGGTGATCGAGGCCGAGTCCGCCGCCGAGGCGCTGGCCGCCATCGACGCGGACGCCCGGCCGGATCTCGTCATCGCCGACATCGCCATGCCGGAGATGAACGGGCTCGAACTCGCCGCTCACCTGCGGTCGCGGGAGCGAACCGCGCCGGTGCTGCTGGTGACGGGCTACGCCGACATCTCGGGACGCGAGATCGACGCGGCGGTCATCCACAAGCCGTTCCAGATCCAGGACCTGGACCAGGCGGTCACGGAGCTTCTCGGGAAAGACTGACCCGGGGCCGACGAAGGATGACGCCAAACGCAAAAGCCCCGGACGTCTGTCCGGGGCTTTCCACCTTGCGGCACGCGCCGTTCAGATCGCGGACTGGATCCACTTGGCCAGGCCGCCCTTGGAGTCGGCGCCGACCTTCTGGTTGATCTTCTGGCCGCCCTTGAACATCAGCAGGGTCGGGATGGAGCGGATGCCGAACTGGCCCGCGACCTGCGGGTTCTCGTCCACGTTCAGCTTCACGATCTTCACCTGGCCCGCCATCTCCTTGGAGATCTCGTCCAGCGCAGGCGCGATCATGCGGCAGGGGCCGCACCACTCGGCCCAGAAGTCGACAACCACAGGCACGGGGGACTGCAGCACGTCGGCGGCGAAGGTGGCGTCCGTGGTCTTCTCGGTCATGGGAGCCTCGTCGGCGAAGATGGGAGCGGCTTATCCGCTACGTCGACCCGGAAGCTATGGACGCCTCCCGGGAGCGTCAAGGGATCGTCACGCAGGCTTGATGCGGGCCAGCGCCGCGTCGAGCGCAGGCCCCTCGATCTCCACGGCTTTCGGGCCGGCGGTCCACACCAGGAGGCAGCGGACGGGGCGGTCCGGATAGAGCTGGGCCAGCAGGGCGCGGTAGACGGCGAGCTGGGCGACGTAGGGCTCGGGGACCGAATCGCCGGGGCCCGGGGCGCCGGTCTTGAAGTCGGCCACCAGCACGGCGTCGGCGGTGACGGCGAGGCGGTCGATCTGGCCGGAGACGGGATAGGGCGCGCCATCCGCGAGGCGCAGCGCGCCGGCGATGGGCGCCTCGGCGCGGCTGCCGGGGCCGAAGAGCGGGGCCAGTTCGGGCGCGTCCAGGATGGCGAGCACGTCGTCCACGAGGCGGCTGCGCAGGCCTGCGTCGAGGCCGGCGGCGCGGGCGTCGACCAGGCGCTCGGCGGCGGCCCGGCGGTGCGCGGGCGGGCAGGCGGGCAGGGCTTCGAGCAGGGCGTGGACGAG
>NZ_PVZS01000018.1 GCF_003004785.1 Alsobacter soli | reverse complement strand
AACTGCTTCGGCATGCTCTTGCGCGAAGCCGGCCACAGCCGTGTGCCCGATCCTCCGCACAGGATGGCCGGCGTGATGGTGGCGGATGGCGGGTTCATCGAGAATGTCCTCATGGGAGGGACTCTTAGCCCGACCCAGCATAACGGCCTTCAGCCTCAAAAGTGCTAACGGCCGACGCGAGGCGCGCGAAAGTCGGTAAGCCGCCGGGTCCTGCCTCGTCCCGCCGGCGGCGCCGGCGCGCCGACCCTACCACTTCCGCGTCCATGCAGGCGACCCGAGGCAGGCCTCCGCCCAAGCGAGAGCCGACCTCGGGCTCCGAACGCCAGAACCCCGATTTTTCAACCACTTGGCCGCTCTCACGGTCATGTATTCGCTCGGCGCAAGCAAATAGAAGTCGTGTGTTCGCGATCTTAATCGAGGTTAATGAGGCTTCATTGCTCTAAGAATATGGTCTTCCTGCGCCGCTGAGGCCGGCAGAGGCTTGGCGGCGGCAAGCAAGACAAAGAATTTGCCATCAAAGCGAAACGGTAAAACCTGGAGAGGAGATCGAAGATGCCGCCCGTCACCCCTCAATTTGGCACGCCTGGCAATGATGTATTCCCGGGTTCGGACATATTGGCGGCGTTGCCTCCAAATCTCTATTACGCTCTTGCCGGCAACGATACGGTCGACTCCGGTCCCGGCGACGACACCGTTTATGGCGGCGCCGGCGATGACTCGATTTCCGGCGGAATCGATAATGACCAGTTGTTCGGCGGCACAGGCGCGGACACGCTCGATGGCGGCCAGGGCGAGGACCTGTTGAGGGGCGGGGCCGGCGCCGACAATCTGAACGGCGGGGCTGGGGACGATACGGTCTATGGCGGCGCTGGCGATGATCTCGTCCATGGGGGAAGCGGGGACGACTGGATCAGTGGCGGCGCAGGCGCTGACAGCCTCTACGGGGACGCTGGCGCGGACACCATCCACGGAGGCGCAGGCGCGGACGTCGTGGACGGCGGCGCCGGCGATGATGAGATTCACGGCGGCAGCGGGGCGGATACGCTTTACGGCGGCGCCGGGGCGGATGTCATTCACGGCGGCGCCGACAATGACCTGATCGACGGAGGCGCGGGTGACGACACCCTCTATGGCGGCGCTGGAAACGACACCCTGGATGGGGGCGCGGGTAATGACGTCCTGCATGGCGGCGCGGGGGCCGACGTGCTGAATGGCGGAGCTGGCGACGACCTGCTCGACGGCGGCGCCGGGAACGACACCCTCTCCGGCGGCGCAGGTGACGACACGCTCCTGGGAGGCGAGGGCGCGGACCTGCTCCACGGTGGTGACGGCGCCGACAGCCTGGATGGCGGCCTGGGCAACGATACGCTCTACGGCGATGCGGGGAACGACACGCTGCTCGGCGGCGCCGGAGACGACGAACTGCACGGCGGTGACGGCGCCGACAGCCTCGACGGCGGCCTCGGCAATGACACGCTCTTTGGCGACGCGGGCGCCGATACGCTGCTCGGCGGAGCCGGGGACGACCAGCTCCATGGCGGCGACGGCGCGGACTCGCTCGATGGCGGGCTCGGCAATGACGCCCTGTATGGCGACGCCGGCGCCGACACGCTGCTCGGCGGCGAAGGCAACGACTCCCTCTACGGCGGTGACGGCGCCGACAGCCTCGACGGCGGCCTCGGCAATGACACGCTCTACGGCGACGCGGGCGCCGACACGCTGCTCGGTGGCGCTGGAGACGACCAGCTCCATGGCGGCGACGGCGCGGACTCGCTCGATGGCGGGATCGGCAACGACGCGCTCTATGGCGACGCCGGCGCGGACACGCTTCTGGGCGGCGAAGGCAATGATTCCCTGTACGGCGGCGAGGGGGCCGACAGCCTCGACGGCGGCCTGGGCAACGACACGCTCTACGGCGATGCGGGCGCCGATACGTTGCTCGGCGCGGCGGGCGACGACCAACTCCATGGCGGCGACGGGGCGGACGCGCTCGACGGCGGGATCGGCAACGACGCGCTCTATGGCGACGCCGGCGCCGACACGCTGCTCGGCGGCGAAGGCAACGACTCCCTCTACGGCGGTGACGGCGCCGACAGCCTCGACGGCGGCCTCGGCAATGACACGCTCTACGGCGACGCGGGCGCCGACACGCTGCTCGGTGGCGCTGGAGACGACCAGCTCCATGGCGGCGACGGCGCGGACTCGCTCGATGGCGGGATCGGCAACGACGCGCTCTATGGCGACGCCGGCGCGGACACGCTTCTGGGCGGCGAAGGCAATGATTCCCTGTACGGCGGCGAGGGGGCCGACAGCCTCGACGGCGGCCTGGGCAACGACACGCTCTACGGCGATGCGGGCGCCGATACGTTGCTCGGCGCGGCGGGCGACGACCAACTCCATGGCGGCGACGGGGCGGACGCGCTCGACGGCGGGATCGGCAACGACGCGCTCTATGGCGACGCCGGCGCCGACACGCTTCTGGGCGGCGAAGGCAACGACTCCCTCTATGGCGGCGATGGCGCCGACAGCCTCGATGGTGGCCTGGGCGACGATACGCTCTACGGCGACGCGGGCGCCGACACGTTGCTCGGCGGGGCCGGAGACGACCAGCTCCATGGCGGCGACGGCGCGGATTCGCTCGACGGCGGGATCGGCAATGACGCGCTCTATGGCGACGCAGGCGCGGACACGCTGCTGGGCGGCGAGGGCAACGACTCCCTCTACGGCGGCGAGGGGGCCGACAGCCTCGACGGCGGCCTGGGCAACGACACGCTCTACGGCGATCCGGGCGCCGACACGCTGCTGGGCGCAGCGGGCGACGACCAGCTCCATGGCGGCGACGGCGCGGACTCGCTCGACGGCGGGATCGGCAATGACGCGCTCTATGGCGACGCAGGCGCAGACACGCTGCTGGGCGGCGAGGGCAACGACTCCCTGTACGGTGGGGAGGGGGCGGACAGCCTCGACGGCGGCCTGGGTAATGACACCCTGTATGGCGATGCGGGCAATGACACGCTGCTGGGCGCAGCGGGCGACGACCAACTCCATGGCGGCGACGGCGCGGACTCGCTCGACGGCGGGATCGGCAATGACGCGCTCTATGGCGACGCAGGCGCAGACACGCTGCTCGGCGGCGAGGGCAACGACTCCCTGTACGGTGGGGAGGGGGCGGACAGCCTCGACGGCGGCCTGGGCAATGACACCCTGTATGGCGATGCGGGCAATGACACGCTGCTCGGGGGAGCCGGCGACGATCAGCTTCACGGAGGTGACGGAGCGGACTCGCTTGATGGCGGGCTCGGCAACGACACGCTCTACGGCGACGTAGGCGCCGACACGCTGCTCGGCGGAGCCGGGGACGACCAGCTCCATGGCGGCGACGATGCGGACTCGCTCAACGGCGGCATTGGCAATGACGCGCTCTACGGCGACGCAGGCGCAGACACGCTGCTCGGCGGGGAAGGCAACGACTCCCTCTATGGCGGCGACGGGGCGGACAGCCTCGACGGCGGCCTGGGCAATGACACCCTGTTCGGCGATGCGGGCAACGATACGCTGCTCGGGGGAGCCGGGGCGGACGAACTTCACGGTGGCCTTGGGGACGACTCCCTCACGGGAGGCACGGGCGCCGATACGCTTTACGGGGATGACGGGGCGGACACGCTCTCGGGCGGGACTGGCGACGACGTCCTCTATGGCGGCGACGGGGCGGACAGCCTGGATGGCGGCGCAGGCGCCGACTGGATGGACGGCGGCGCAGGAGCCGACTCCCTGTTGGGTGGGGCCGGAAACGACACGATCTACGGTGGTGGCGGCAATGACACCATCGACGGCGGGTCGGGTGACGACTCCATCTCGGGCGGGGCGGGCGATGACTCGATCGCCGGCGGCCTGGGGGCCGACGAGATCCATGGCAACGGCGGCCTCGACACGATCTCGGGCGGAGCTGGCGACGACACGATCTATGGAGGCGCCGGCGCCGATCTCATCAGCGGGGACGCAGGCGCGGACGTCATCTACGGAGGCGGCGGCGCGGACACGCTCGATGGCGGCGCGGGGGACGATATCCTCCATGGCGGCCCGGGCGACGACAGCCTCTACGGCGGCGCCGGAGCGGACACGCTCTATGGCGGCTCCGGGAACGACGCCATGTGGGGCGGCGCGGGCACGGATCGCTTCGTGTTCACCGAAGACAACCAGGCGAACGGCGCCGACGTCATTCATGACTTCTCGGCGACCCAGAAGGATGTGGTCGAAATCCACGAGACCGGCGTCGTCGCGAATGTCGTCGATGACGGCGTGAACACGACCATCGACTTCGGCGCTGGCGACACCATCACCATCGAGGGCCTGACATCCGGGACCTCGGGCACGACCACCATCGCGGCCATCAATCTCGCCCTCGGCTACACGGCCATCGAGGAGCATTGATCCGAAGGACCGGGGCGGCCGCCAGCCGCCCCGGTCCGGCCGCCCTCCAGCTAGTCCACTGTAACTAGTCCGAATGTGCGTTAACGCGCGCTGGACCGATTACCTCATATGGGCAATTGCAACCGCAGGTAGTATGAAGCACAATTTTAATTGAAGGTTACATCTAAAAGTATAGTCCATTAACGAAGTTCATACCTTCATTTACGCGGCGTCGGGCACCGGCGCTTCGGTCAGGGGGCGTAAGATGACTGCAGATATCGCGATGTCGTCGTTCCAGAAAAAGGAGAGCACTCCTTTTTCGCCTGATGAACTTCCGATGCTGGCCGGTCGTCCTGTACCATTGAAGCACCTGTCCGCGGGGGAAGAGCTGTTCGCCCCCGGCGCTCGCACGGACGATATCTATGGCATCGTCTCCGGATGGGCCTATTCCTACCGTCTTTTCGAAGACGGCCGTCGTCAAATAAACGCCATCGAACTGCCGGGTAGCCTCATCGGCGTGGCCAGCAGCGGGCGCGACGGGGCAGCGGTCGGCTGCGCCACCCTGACGCCGGTGGTCTATTGCGTCTATCCGCGCGCGGTTCTGTTCGGCCGGGTCATGAGCGAGCCGGCCCTCGGCCTGCGCATCGTGTCCGAGGTCGTTCGCCAGGAGGTCCTGATCCGCGAGCGTCTGTCGGATGTCGCCCGCCGCCCCGCGCGGGAGCGCATCGCCAACTTCCTGCACGAACTCTATTGCCGGCGGCGCATCAGCGGCCCGCTCGACCGGCCGTTCAGCATTCCCCTGACCCAGTCCCATATCGCGGACGCCCTCGGGCTCACGCCAATCCACGTCAGCCGCACGCTGCGGGAGTTCAAGCGCGACCGGATCGCGACCTATGTGGGGCATGATCTCCAGATCATCGATCCCGGCAAGCTCGCCCGGATCAGCACGCTGGACCTGGGCTACACGCGCTGGCTCGCGGGGTCCGGCCAGGTGACGCCGGTGGAGCCGGCTGCCCCGCCGCCGCACGGCGCCTCCATGCGCCCCGTTCTGGAGGCGCGCCCGGGCTGAAGCCGGCTCTCGTCGACGATTCCGCCGTATTGCGACGGCGGAGCCCCCGACGTGCCGGCCGGCTTGCGCAACTTCCTTGCAGCCTTCCCCCATTGGTCATGAGGCCAATCGTCTGCGCGCCGCTGGCGCTCCGACCTCTCCTGCGGTCGGAGCCGATCGGCGTCCAGCGCCGGGCCTCGACTGAGCTCAGCTCTCCACGCGGGTCTCGCGCGTCGGCGAGACGGCCGGCTCCTGCGATGCCGGTTGCGCCGCGAACACCGCCACCTCGGTCCGGTTGCGGGCGTTCAGCTTGCGCATCAGGCTGCGCACGTGGACCTTGACCGTGCCCTCCCGCAGCTTCAGCTCGGACGCGATCACCTTGTTGGCCTTGCCATGGCGCAGCAGCGCCAGGACATCGCTCTCGCGGCGGCTGAACGCGGCGTGCGGCGCGGGCGCGCGCCCGCTGTCCGGCGACCGCGGCTGGCGGTTGGAGCGCTCGGCGGCCAGCCGCACGAGCGCGGCGGACGGCACGAACTCGCCCCCCGCGAGTAGGATCCGCAACGCGTGCGCGAGGGCGTCGGCCGCCATCGACATGGGCAGGTAGCCCTCGACCCCGGCCTTGACGGCGTCCGAGACCACCCGCGGATCCTCGCAGTCGGAGATCACCGCGACCGAACTCCCGGGGAAGGGCGCTCGGATGGAATCCAACTCGCGCAGGAATTCCGGCAGTTCGTTGTCGTTGAGGACGAAGACCATCAACTCGGGCGCGAGCCCCTCTTCCGGTTCGGCTGGCGCATGGTCTGAGCAAGTGATCGCGAAGTCCGGCGCCTCTCGCGTGAGATGAGCAGCCAGGAGGTCGCGCCAAATTGTCTTAGCCGCAACCAGAAGAACGCGACGGTCCGGGTGCGCTGGCATCGTTTGCTCCCTACGTGCACGATCTTAAGGGTTATCCATCCCGACATATTTATTAAAGTACAACATTATGGTGCCTGCCCGGCGCGCGCCTGAACATCCGGCGTCTGGTACTAGACTGGAAGTTGTAGCTGTTCGATTGGCGAGTTGCTCAGCGCGAGCGCCTACCACGGGAGGCCTATCTCCTTAGGCCGTGTTGATCGGCATGTCCTTCCGAAGACAATGAACCACTCGGCGTCGGGCCGACCTGTGAACAGGCCGCCTGTGCGCCCTGGGCTTCTTGCCCTCGCGGTTTCGATTGGCGCTGGGGAGCGACACCATGGCTCTGTTCCGTGACCGAGGCCACGTGCGCTCCAATGACGACGGAACAGAAGCCCAGACCCTCCACGAGGCGTTGCGCGAGTGCCGCTCGGCCCTGTGGCGGCTCGTCCTCGTGGGCAGCTGCGTCAACGTCCTCGCGCTCACGCCGCCCCTGTTCGCCATGCAGCTCTACGACCGCGCCCTGAGCAGCGGCCGGGTCGAGACCCTGGTGATGCTCACGGTGCTGGCCCTGTTCGCGCTCGCCATGATGGGGCTCTTCGAAGCCGTGCGGGAAATGATGCTCGCCCGCGTCAACCGCTGGCTCGACCGGCGCCTGACGGGCGATCTCATCTCGTCCAGCGTGCGCGCGAGCCTGCGGGGGCTCCCGCCCTCCGCCCAGGCTCTGCAGGACCTGACGACCATCCGGACCGTTCTGAGCGGCCCGGGCGTTCAGGCGCTGGCCGATCTGCCCTGGGCTCCCGTCTTCATCATCGTTATCAGCTTCATCCACCCCCTGCTGGGGCTCGTGGCCGTCCTTGCGGTCGCGGCGGCGCTCACCATCCTCGCCATCGCGGAGACGACCTCCCGCAGGGCGCTTCGCGAGGCCAGCCGCAGGATCACGCAGAACATGGCGCGCGCCGAGACGGCGGTGCGCAATGCCGACGTGTTCGAGGCCATGGGGCTGCTGCCCACCTTCCTGAAGCAGTGGAACGAGCGCAACGAGCCGGCTTTGCGCGATCAGCTGCGGGCGGCGGACGGCAACGCCGCCCTGCACGGACTTTCCCGTTTCCTGCGCATGGGCGCGCAAATCGCCGTGCTGGCGCTGGGCGCCTATCTGGTGGTCGGCAATGAACTCTCGGGCGGCGGCATGATGGCGGCCTCCATGCTGCTGTCGCGCGCCCTGATCCCGGTGGAGCAGGTGATCGGGGCCTGGCGGCAGTTCGTGGCGGCCCGGGACTCCTACGACCGGCTCTACGCCATCATGCGCCTTGTCCCGCGGCGCCCGGCCGCCATGCCCCTTCCGCGGCCCGCGGGCGAGGTGTCGTGCGAGGGCCTCACCTACTACACCGGCGGCCGCAAGGATCCGCTGCTCGACAACATCCGCTTCAAGCTGCCGGCCGGCGAGATCCTGGGCGTCATCGGCCCCTCCGCCTCCGGCAAGTCCACCTTGTGCCGGGCGATCGTCGGCATCCTGCCCCCGACCCGCGGGCGTGTGCGCCTCGACGGTCAGGACGTTTTCGCCTGGCCCTCCGACCAGGTGGGGCGCTTCATCGGCTACCTGCCGCAGGAAGTGGAGTTGTTCGAGGGCTCGGTGCGCACCAACATCGGCCGCCTGAACCCGGAAGCCGATCCCGCCAAGGTGGTGGAGGCGGCCCGCTCCGCGGGCGTGCATGAGATGATCCTGCGCCTGCCGGAGGGTTACGACACCGAGGTCGGCGCGGGCGGGGCCATGCTGTCCGGCGGCCAGCGCCAGCGCATCGGCCTGGCGCGGGCCCTATTCGACCGGCCGCCGCTCATCGTGCTCGACGAGCCCAACGCCAGCCTGGACGCAGAAGGCGAGCTGCAACTCATCCGCGCCATGCAGATCGCCAAGGCCTGGGGCAGTACGGTGATCATCGTCGCCCACCAGCCCCACATCGTGAAGCCCGCAGACAAGCTGCTCGTCCTGCGAAACGGGCGCGTGGACCTCTACGGCGACCGGGACGAGGTGCTGGCGACGCTCCGCCCCATCCAGCCGCAACGACCCCGGCCCACATCCGCCCCTGTCCCGGCGCAGGCCGGCCAGGGCGGACGCGCGGCCGTCGGCGCCCTCCCGGGCGCGCCCCACATTCAACCGACCCCGCTCTCCTGAGCGCGCCAGGAGCCCGCCATGTCAGACCACGCAGTGGCCCGCCCACCCGCCCTCCGGCGCGAACCGAGCCTGGCGCTCTACCCGGAAAGCGGGCGCCTGCGCCTCGGCGCGGAGCTGTCCGCGTTGTCCAGGGTGCTTGTGGCCGCGGCCGTGCTGTTCTTCGGCGTCTGCGGCGGATGGGCCGCCACGGCCAGACTTTCCGGCGCCGTCATCGCGTCCGGCGCCGTGGCGCCCGAAAGCACGCGCCAGACCATCCAGCACCTGGAAGGCGGCATCATCCGCGCCCTGCCGGTCAGCGAGGGCGATCACATCCACAAGGGCGAGCCGCTCGTCATGCTGGACGACGTCGCCAACCGCGCCGACATCGTGGCGCTCTCGACCCGCGTCTTCGCCCTGGCGGCCAAGGAGGCCCGGCTCAACGCCGAGCGGGCGGGCGCGAGCCAGATCGCCTTCGAGGATCCCGTCCTGGTCGCGCCCGACAAGGCGGACCCGGATTTCGCCATTCGCCGGCAGGTGCAGCAGCAGGAGCTCGCCTTCTTCAGGACGCGCCAGGGAAGCCTCCAGTCCCAGCGCAACGTCCTGAACCAGCGCATCGCCCAGCTCCAGGCCCAGAGCGTCGGCTTCGAGACCCAGCTCGGCGCCGTGCGGCAGCAGCTCGCGCTTTTGCGCCGCGAGATCGCGGTCGCCGACGACCTGTACAAGCGTGGCTACGAGAAGCTGCCGCGCCTGCTCTCGCTGCAGCGGTCGGAGGCCGACCGCCAGGGCGCCGAGGGCGAGCTCTCCGCCAACCTCGCGCGCGCTGGCGACCAGATCAGCGAGATCCGCGCCCAGATCGCGGCCCTGGACACCAAGCGCCTGGAGGAGATCGACGGCGAGCTGGCCGATCTTCGATCGAAGCGCGCGGACGCCGAGGAGACCGTCCGCAAGACCCAGGACAAGCTCGAGCGCTCCGTCGTGCGGGCGCCCGTGAACGGCGTCGTCCTCAACCTGCGCTTCAAGACCCTGGGCGGGATCGTTCGGCCGGGGGAGCCGATCATGGAGATCGTCCCGACCGACGACACGCTGATCATCAACGCCCGCCTGTCGCCCAGGAACATCGACGAGGTCCAGCTCGACAAGCCGGCCCACGTCATCTTTCCGTCCTACACCCAGCGCGGCCTGCTGCGCATTCCGGCCCGGCTCATCCAGGTCTCTCCGGACAGCATGACGGACGATCGGACCGGTCAAAGCTACTACGCCGCCAAGGTCGCCGTGGACCGCGAGGAACTGAAGCGGATCGCGCCCCAGGTGGAGCTCGTGCCGGGCCTGCCGGCCGAGGTCTATATCGCGACCACGGAGCGCACGGTGCTCGACTACATCCTGCAGCCCCTGAGGCTGCTGCTCGAGCGAGGCATGCGGGAAACCTGACGGCGGCGCGCCTCCGCGCGCACGCCCGGGCGGGGCTCTCAGTTCTGGCTCACGCTCGGCCGCTCCATGGCGCCGAGCTTGGTGGCGCCGGCCGAGGCCGGGGCGGGGGCGGGGGTGGCCGCAGGTCCTTCCGCCGTGGCGTCGAAGCGGGCCAGCTGGACCTTGATGATATCCCCCGGCTCAATGGGCGTGGTTTCAGTGGCGGCTGTCTCCACCGGCTCGCCGTTGACCTTCCGCACGATCGAGTAGCTCGGCGGCGCCATGGTCGCCTTCAGGCGCTCGGCCAGCAATTGCGGCGCAGTGTACTCCGACTCCCGCAGCAACTGCTCCGTGGTGTTGGCCTTCCGGCTCGTTTCCTCCAGCTTCGCCTGGGTTGTCCGAAGTTCGACCAGCAGGTCGTTGGAGCGCTTGTTCTTCAGCTCGAGGATGGAGATGTCCGCCTTGCTGATCTCCTGTCGCGCCCGCATGCCGGCGGTCTCGACCCGGAGCCGGTCGCCTTGGATCTGCGCGACCGTGCGCTCGAGCGACAGCTGGCGAGGTGAGACCGCGAGGCCCTTTTCCACCAGCGAGGCGACGCTCTGCAGCTCCTTCTGCACCAGCTTGAGCTGGGTGTCCTCCGTCGCCAATTGCGCGCCGAGCGAATCGACCTCTTTTTGGAGATACGTCTTGAGCTCGTCCAGGGCGCCGAGCTGGGTCCGATAACCTTCCAGGCGCGCCTTCATGATCATGCGCTCCTGCTGCATGAGCAGGCTGATCGCAGCGTCGTTGGCGCGGCCCAGCAGCTCGGGAGGCGTCTTGAAGTCCTGCTGGCCGGCGATCTCGGCCTCCAGGCGTGAGCGGCGGACGAGCAGCTGGTTGATCTCCCCGGCGAGGATCTGCAGGTCGCCGCGCGACGAGATCGCCTCGCGGGCCAGCCGGATGATCCCGGGGTCGGACACCCGCTGCAGGCCGCCCGCGAGCGAGACCGCCTGGAGCACCGTCATGGCCGGGCGATAGGGATATTCCCCGGGCTTGTCGACCTGGCCGCTGACGTAGAACGGCCGGAACTGGACGACCTCGGCCGAGGCGTCGGGCCGTTCCACGAGTCCCAGGCGCCGCTTCAGACGATCCGCCAGCGAGCTCGCAAGGGCTTCGGTCGTCAGCCCCTGGGCAGGCAGTTCGCCAACGAGGGGCAGCGAGAGCATTCCGGACGGACCGACGACGAATTCGTCGCTGAAGGCTTCGAGTTCGAAGATCTCGTCCTTGGAGGCCCTCCACTCGTAAACCTTGAGCCGCACCTTGTCCTGCGGGCCCAGCATGTAGGCCGTGTCGGCGGCGCGCGCGACGGGGCCGCACAGCAGGAAGGCGAGCGCGGAAACGCCGGCCCGGATCGTGGCCAGCCGGCGGCGGCTGCGCGTGTCCGTCATGGGGGACTCCTCAAAGGGACAGGACATGTTCGGGGTCGATGCGGCCGCGCAGCACGTCGGCGGCCGCCATGATGTTTCCGCGCAGCCGCCCGCGGCGGTCCACGAACGGCTCGGGCCTGAGGCTCTTGACGATGTTCGCCGCCAGGTTGCGGCCCATCTGGGCCAAGGCCACCGAAGCCGGGACCGTGCCCTTGCGCATCAGGTAGATGGGGTTGACCACCTGGGAATAGCCGAACCGGACGCCGCTCGTGCGTCCTGACTTGACCCCCAGATGCACGCCGAGCAGGGACTCGAGTTGCACGATCCGCCCGCGCTTCGCGACCTGCCGGCTGAAGTCGACGTCCTCTTGCCAGCCATAGAGCACCAGGCGTTCGTCGAAGCGGAGCGACCCGATGCTGGCGGCCCGGAAAGACATGTTGCAGCCATAGGCGGAAGGCTGTGAGTGGACCCGGTCGCCGGGCGAGCCAGCCTCGGCTTGCGCGAGCAGGCGCACTCCCTCTTCGAATGAGAGCCCCGGGCCCATGATGCCGTCACGGATCACCGTGCCCATCATGGCGGCCCACTCGGGGTGCTCGGCGAAGCCGCGCTCCACATGGGCCAGGTAATCCTGGCCCGGAAGGAAATCGTCGTCGAAGAAGGTGACGATGTCGAAGGGCTCGGAAAGCGCGTCCAGGCCTCGGTTGCGCTGTTTCGTCAGCCCCGGGGGGCCGAACACGGCGCGCAACGGATAGCGGCTGGGCGTGAAGGGCTCGAGGTGGCTCGCGTCCGGCGCCGAGACGATCACGAGGTCGGGCGCCCGCGTCTGCTGTTCGAGGTGGGCCAGCGTGCGGCTGACGAGCGAACTCCTGCCATAGGTCGCGATGATCACCGCGAGTTTCATGCGCCTTCCTTCTCGCCGACCGACACACGCCGCCGCGTCGAGGCGCGGGGCTTGGCCGAGCGTAGCGGCGCGAAGGCGCCGGTCGAACATCCGCTTAAGCGGTGGTCCGAGGCCTGCGGGGCGGGCGCGGTACCACCTTCGGGCGAGGCCGTCAGCCGGCTGCCCCGGCTGCTAAGCCTCTGGGCCGTCTTGGGGCCCGCGCCGCCTCGGCGGACGGTGGTGGGGTGAATGAAGTCGCGATCGCGGCCGATGCAAAGAGGATGCTTGCGCGTTGACGATTCTGAGACAGCCCCGATCCTTCAGGCCCGCCGCGGTGGTCGAGGATATGAGGGGGACGCCGGCTCAGGCCGGTCCCATCACGCGCCCCCAGCGGGTCGCTATCGTCCACGACTGGTGCCCGTCGTTTCGGGGCGGCGAGCGGGTGCTCGCGGAACTCTGCGGGATCTTCCCGAACGCGGAGGTGTTCACGCTTTTCGATTTCCTGAGCGACGAGGTGAAGGCCCGTCATTTCCCGGGCGTCCGCTTCCACACGTCCCCGGCCAATCGGCTGCCCTGGGTGGGGCGCTACTACCGGTCGCTGTTCTTCCTCTGCCCGTTCCTGATTGAGCAGTTCGACGTGACCGGCTTCGACGCCGTGATCTCGTCCTCGGCGGCCTTCGCGCGCGGCGTCCTGACCCGGCCGGACCAGCCTCACCTCTGCTACGTGCACAGCCCCATTCGATACGCGTGGGACGAGCAGTTCTCCTACCTGGAGCAGGGACGGCTCGGGTTCGGCCCCAAGGGGCTGCTGTTCCGCTTCTTCCTGCACGGGCTGCGGACCTGGGACATCCGCACGGCCCACGGCCCGGACCGCATGCTGGCCAACTCCAGCTACGTGCGCAGCCGAATCCGCCGCATCTACGGACGTGATGCGGACGTGGTCCATCCGCCGGTGGACCTGGACGCCTTCACCTGCGTCGCCGAGAAGGACGACTACTACGTCACCGCTTCCTTCCTGGCCCCGTACAAGCGCACCGACCTGGTGATCCAGGCCTTCAACGCCATGCCGGACCGCCGCCTGCTCGTGGTCGGCGAGGGCCAGCAGGCCGCCGGCCTGCGCGACATCGCCGGTCCCAACGTCGAGTTCACTGGCTATCTCCCGCAGGCGGACTACGTGCGCGCCGTCGCGCGCGCCCGCGCGCTCGTGTTCGCGGGTTGCGAAGACTTCGGCATCGCGCTCGCGGAGGCGCAGGCTTGCGGCACGCCCGTGATCGCCTTCGGACGGGGAGGGGCCCGCGACATCGTGCGCCCGCTCGGGCGCGAGCGCCCCACAGGCGTACTGTTCGACCGCCAGACCGTGGCCGCGCTCGCGGACGCGGTGGAGCGCTTCGAGCGCGAGGGCGGGGCGATCACGCCCGCCGCCTGCGCCGACAACGCCGCCCGCTTCGCGGCCGCGCGCTTCAGGCGCGAGGTGGTGAGCGCGTTCGACCAGGTGTGGGCGCAGCACGCGGACGAGGGGGCGCCTTAGGCGCCGGCCTGCCCGCTCGGGCCGCCGCGGCGGGGTTCGCCCTAGGCTTGGGCGACGTAGGCCAGGGGCGGCGCCAGGATCCCGTCCAGGGCGGCCATTTCCCGGAGATAGATCTCCGCCGAATCCCGCCAGCTGAACAGCGCCGCCCGGGCGCGGCCCTGGGCGATCTTCGCGTTCCGCAAGCTGGCATCCGCCCGCAGGCGCAGGATCGCCTGCCTCCACGCTTCGGGATCCTCCGGCGACGCATACAGGATGGCGTCGCCGCCGATTTCCGGCATGCTGGCGCGATCCGAGGAAACGACCGGGCAGCCGCGCGCCATCGCCTCGAGCACCGGGAGCCCGAAGCCCTCGGTGAAGGACGGAAACGCCAGGCAGAGGCTCTCCGCCATCAGGGCCGCGAGCGCGCCGTCGTCGACCCGTCCCAGCTTCGAGACATTGCCGCCGAAGGTCGCCGCGCCGCCTTGGTGCACGCGCTGGTCGAGACTTCCCGCGATCGCGAGGCGAACGCCGTCCGGCTCCAGGCGACGCGCCACCTCCAGCATCAGCTCCATGTTCTTGTGGGGCGCCGGGCTGCCGATCATCAGAACCGTGTCCGGGCCGCCGCGGGCCAGCATGGCGGGCGCGAAGCGGGACGACCAGCGCCGGGCGTGCTCATGGCCGTTGGGCGCGACAAAGATCTTCGACCTCGGCGCGATGCCGAACGCCTCCAACTGCGACGCCGAGAAATGGGACACCGTCGCCACCCGCGCCACGCGTCGGCCAAGCGCCGGCTGCAACACCCGGTAAAGGGCGCGGAACGGAAGCGAATAGCTGGCCGGAAAAAGCCGGGCGTTCACGTCGTGCATGCAGACGATTTGCTTGCGCACCGAAAGGGGCCCCGTGTTGCCTAAGCTGATCAGGCCGCCCGTCACGGCGCCCGGGAGCGTGAACTGCTCCCACCAGTGGCCCGGTCGCCCGGGCAAGAGCCTGGGGCGGATGGCGCGCAACATCGGCGCCCCGGAAGCCAGAGGCGGATGCGCCAGGGTCACGTTCAGGCCCCGGGCCCAAGGAGATCCGTCGGCGATCAGGTCATCGAGCGCGGACACGATTTCCCAGGCGTAGCGTTGGACGCCCGTGCCGGGCTGGGCAAGGAAGCGCCCGTTGATCGTCCAATCGCGCATGACGGGCGCCGTCCGGCGGGGACCGGTCCGCTCGCCATCCAGCACGACAAGCTTCGGCGCACGGCGGGGCGGACGGGGTTCGAGGGAGGCTTTCGAAGGCATGCGTGCGGACCTCGTGGCCCAGCGCGTGAGCCTTCGGAAGCGTAGGATTCCAGCCCCCACGAATGAACGTGGGCGAAGGTGGGAGGGGCCTACCCCTTAGGCGGCGCCTTTCGCCAGGGACGCCTCGAATGCTGTGCTGCGGGCAGGAGCAGCCTCGATCGGCAGTTTCGCGTCATAGGCCCGCAAGGCCGCCGCGTGGGCCGCCTCCGACAGCCGTTCCCAAAGGCCAGGATCATCGCACAGTCGCACCAGGGCGGCCGCCGCATAGTCCACGTCAGGCTCGGCCCACTCTCCCCCGGAGTAAACGCCAGCGGCGTCCTGGACGGGCGTGAGCCTGTACGGGACCAGGATGCTGTCGGACGCGCTCATGAACTCGAGATTTCCGGACCATCCGGTCCCGATGACGGGAATGCCGCGCGCCATGCTTTCCAGCATGGGCAATCCGAAGCCCTCCGCCCGGTGCAGCGACAGCAGCACGTCCGCCCTTGCGAACAGCGAGTCCATGCCAGCCTCGTCCAGATACCCGCTGGCGACCTCGATGTTCGGCGCCGCGAGATCCCGCGCGAAACTGTCCACTTCGTCCGGGCGCCCGTTCAGTTTCACGATGAGGCGCGCTCGGGGCGAGGCTCCGAAGGCTGCCCGGAACGCCGCTACGGCGCCGGCCGGGTTCTTGCGGCTGATGCTCGACCGGCTGTCCGCCATGCACAGCGCCGTCAGCGGTTCGTTCGCCTGGCGCCGGCGGCGGGCGTGAGGCTCGACGATGTGGGGCGCGACGTGGATCGGCTTGGCGAAGAGCTGCCGAAGGCTGTCGCGCGCGTGCCGGCTGGGCGTCCAGATTTCGTGGACGAGGGCGTCGAGGCCGGCCCAGGACGGCGGTGGCGAGGCGAGTTCCCACGCCCAGTATGCGATCCGATAGGCCCGCCCCGCCGCGGGCGCGACAGCGCCCAGGAGGGCCGCTGTCTCTGGTCCGCCGCTATGGACGATGTACAGGGAGGCGGGCCTGTGCTCGGCGCGCCAGAACGGGTTGCGCAGCGCCGGGGCCGCGTCGATCAGCTCGGCCTCGATCCCGCGCCGGCGCAGCGCCGCGTATTGAAGGCGCGCTCCTTCCGCGATGCCGTTGCGCCGGCCGAGGGGAGCCACGATGGCGACCCGTTCGAAGGAGCGGGGCGGAACGCCCGGGGGCAGGGTGGCGCGCAGCCAGGCGTAGCGAGCCCGGTTGAGCCAGGTGGCCGCGAGGGCTTTGCCGCGTTTCAGCATGCGGAGCGACCGCCCGACTGGAGACCGCACGCCATCCCCTCTGGTGGGGAGGCGAAATTCTTCATCCTTTCCGGCGCCCAGAAGGCGGGGTGGGCGGCGTTCATCCGGCGCTTTTCTCCAGTAAGATGCTGAGTTTCAAAGGTGATGGCGTTCCATCCTCGCTTGGAGACGCACTTTGGAGGTATTCGGTGCGTGGCGAGCGATGACGAGGCGTTTGCGCAATTCGCGGTGATCGGGAAAACCCTCGGCCAGTTCCGCGTTAGGGAAAACGGTAACTATCTTTTCGCCAAAGTTGGTCGTCAGTGCTTAGACTCTGTTGCGATTCGAGGAGATCGAACGCCGATGCTGGGCTGACTGGAGAGACCATCGTGACCTGGGCCTTGTGCGCCATCGGCCTGAGCGGCCTCCTCCTGGGAACGCGCTTCCGAGCGCCGGCGCTGATCGTCGCCTCGGCGCTCGCCCTCTTCGGCCTGCTCGCGACCGGATTGGCTCTCGAATGGCCCGCCAGCCGCATCGTCATACGCGTGGTGGCCGGGGTCGCGGCTCTGCAGGCTGGCTTCGGACTTGGCGTGCTGTTGACCTGGCGCGCCGCGCAGCGCCGCCAGGAGGCGGCCTCGCACCCCGCGCAAAGAAGCCGCAACGTCCGCCTGACCCGCTGAGCCGCGCTCAGGCGGTCTCGTCGAAGTTCATCACCGCCGGGATGGTCTTGGCCAGGATCACCACGTCGGACCATAGCGACCAGTTCTGGACATACTCGCAGTCGAGGGCGATGCGCTCCTCGTAGGTGCGCAGGTTGCGCCCGCTCGTCTGCCACAGGCCCGTGAGGCCCGGGCGCGCGCGCGCGTAGTCGGCCGCGTGCGCGCCGTAGCGCTCGAGCTCGTCCGCGGGCACCGGGCGCGGGCCCACGCAGCTCATGTCCCCGCGCAAGACGTTGAACAACTGCGGCAGCTCGTCGAGGCTGGACTTGCGCAGCATGGCGCCGAGCGGCGTGACCCGGGGGTCATTGTGCAGCTTGCGAAATTCCCGCCATTCCCGCGCGGCGGCCGGGTCGCTCGCCAGGTGCCGGCGAAGCGCCAGGTCCGAGTCCTTCACCATGGTGCGGAACTTCAGGCAGCTGAACGGGCGTCCGTTCTGCCCGACGCGGGTATGGGAGTAGATCACCGGGCCGCCCATCTTGGCCCTGATCAGCGCCATGATGAACAGCATGATCGGCAGGAGGAGAACGAGGGCCAGAAGCGCGATCGCGAGGTCCAGGACGCGCTTGGGCCAACCCCCGACGGCGGCGCCCGTATCAGGTCCGCGGCGCGCGAGTTCGGCGGTCGTCGTCGTCTGTTCGGCGGCAAGGTCGAAACCCTGAACGCCGCTTGGGGTGGCGAATGGTGCCAAGGCGGACGCCTCCTTCACCCGGGTCCGTGTCACGGCCGAAACCGCAAGCATGCTGCTGGGCTGGTCCTGCATCCGGTCCTTGATGACGCTTCGAACCAACTTCAGTTGTCTCACGCTGTTCGGCGACACTGACGCCTAGTCTTCAAAGCAACTGTCGTTACAAGGCCTTGTCGCTCAAAGGCGAGCAAAAGGGGTATGTGGGTGAAGGGCTGCAGATAAGCCTCGCTCTAAGGGGTTATGAAACTTCCCGAAGGCCGCCCGGCCGCCAGCGCAGGATAGAAGTCGCGCGTTTCGGAACAGGGGCAGGAGCCTCAAAGCGAGGCTCGCCCGGTCAGGACCTGAAGTTGCGCGACGGGGCTCGCGCTCCGGTCGGGCTGCGCCTCCAGCCGAAGCCGCGTCGCGCCGACGACGGCGAGGGCATAGAAGAAGAGCAAACCTGGGTCGGCGCTTCCGCCGCTGATGGACTGGGCGAGGAGATAGGTCAGAGCCGCAGCCCGGGCGGCCGCAGCGGTTGCGGCCGTCTTCGCCAGGGGCGAGCGCGGGTCGACCCTGAGATCGGCGAACGTGAGATGTCCAACAAGCGTCATCATGAGCGCAGTGCCCACGACGCCAAGTTGCGAGAGCACCGCCACCACCCAGCTGGAGGCTCGCGAGCTGCCAAATCCCACGCCCAGCCCATACGTGTCTACGAATGAGGCGAGGCTGCGCATGTTCCAATAAGTGCGCTCCTGGCCCGACCCCGAATTGGCCTTGTTCAGGAGGGTGGAGTCCACGAGCTTGAACACGGAATCGAGGGCGTGGTCGTCGTGAAGCATGATGCCGACGACCGCCATCGCGCCGAAGATCCCGGCGACCGCGATCGCGAGATCCTCCTTTGTGAGGCGGTCTGTGAGCACGGCCCGCACAAAGCTGATGACAACAGGAACGCCGAGCGCCGCGAGCCCGACATAGCTGGTCGACGAGGTCGACAGCAGCGTCAGCAACAGCATCAGAACGCCGAGCGCCAAGGCTCGCCTGGAGCCTGTCCTGCGCCAGTACACGTAACAGAAGGCGATGCAGGCCAGGCATGCGGCTCCGAACGCGCTCGCCTCGGAGTACCCGCCCACGAGCCGGGCGAAGCCCGCTTCTTCGGCTTCCGTGAGCATGGCGTAGCTGGCGGAGCGAATGGGCTTCAGCAAGTCGCCCGCGCCGCTCATTTTCCCGAGCGCGTCCGCCACTCCCAGGGAGGCTTCGGCGATCACGAAGGCGAACAGGCCCTGACCGGCTCGCCGGAGGAGGACGTCGCTCCGGAGCCTGATGCTCAGGATGAGGTAGGTCAGAATGCCGAGGATCAGGTAGCCCGTCTGCGTGATGTTGCCGGACACGGGTTCGAGGGGCACCTCCACGACATAGCCCGACACAGGCACGAAGGCGGTCGTCTGGCTCGCGAACAGTCGCGGCAGGATGATCGCGCTCGAAAAGCTGTACAGGCCCAGCGCCACGGCGACCCACGCGATGGGATGTTCCCGGAAGAGGGTGGCGCATTCGGACAGAAGCGAACGACGGATGGAGGCCAGCCCGAGCAGGACGAGAACGAAGACGACGCTGATCAGGGGGGTGGAGCCGCCAAGCGCCTTGACGGCTCCGATCGAGGTCGCGCCGAAAGCCAAGGCGATCGGCAGGCCCAGGATGATCGGGGCGCGGAGGAAGGCGCCGATCAGGATGATCACGGCGCAGACGATGAGGCCCGGAATGGAAGGTTCCATGTCAGCGCCCTTCAGGTAACGGTCATGCCGGGCCGGAAGGCCTAGACCCCTTCGCGCGCCAGCTCGGGCCGGCGTTCGGCCGCCCAGGTCGGATGCCTCCGCCGCGTGTGCTGGATGAGCGCGATCCCGAACCCGAGCATGGCGCCCAGGACCGCGGACAGCCCCAGGATGGGCCGGGTGCGCGGATAGGTGTTCGAGAGCGGGCGGGTCGCCGGGGTGATCACGCGAGCGTCCGGGGCCGGAGCCGATTCCCGCTGGACGGCTTCCGAATAGGACTGAAGGAACGTCTCGTAGATCTTCCGATAGGTCGCGGCGGTCGCTTCCAGCTCTTCCAGCGTCGGCCGGGCGCGCCCGTCGGGGCCCGCCTCTGGTTCTCGAACGACGCGGTAGTCGTGGCTCGACTTGAGCTGTTGCACGCGCTCGACGGCGGCGTTCAGCTGGCCGCGGATGTCGCTGATGCGGCTCTCCAGCCAATCCGATCCTTGCCGCGCAGCCTCGAGGCGGGACTCCACCTGGCCATCGATGTAGGCGGCCGCCGTGGCGTTGGCGATGCGGGAGGCCTTGTCCGCCTCCCGCGAGGCGAATGAGATCTCAATCACGTAGGAAAGCCCGACGCGCCGCACGTCGAGGCCCTGCTCGAACGAACTGATCGCGATGCGCCGCCTTTCGAAGTCGCCGAGCGCGGGCGGAGGCGAGCCGAACATGCCGGTGATGCGGCCGAGCAGGCCGGGCTTGGGAGAGACGAACTCGGGGTCGTCCGTCAGGTGAAGCCGGTCGATAACCGCGGACGAATTGTTCTCCGACCGCAGCACGGCCAGTTGGCTTTCCACCTGCGCATTGTCGAGCGAGAACACCACCTCGCCCACCTGGTCGCGCAGCAGCTGCGGGGTGCGAGTGGCGATCAGCAATTGCGTTTTCGCCAGATAGATGGGTTCGGCCGTGTTCACATAAAGCGCGCCGAGTGCCAGGCCTGCGAGCGTGCATGCTCCGATGATGGAGATGTTTCGTTTTGTGAAACGGGCCAGATCGGCGGGCCGGATATATTCGCTGTGCGGAGCTGGGTGCGGCTCCACAGGCGGGCGGCGATTCTGCACGGAATCAAGCATTGCGAAGTCCTGAGCGATGGGGCGCGAGGCGCGCGGCGATGGTCGACGCGAGTCCTTCGTCCCACGGGGGGAGGTCGACGAACGGCAAGCCTGACGACAGTTGCGGGGCGACGAGAATGGCTCGGCGGCGGGCGACGGCCGCCGCGCAGGCCTCTCTGAGTCGATCGAAGCCGACAGCATGGGCGATCAGGCCCGCCATCACGCCGTCTCCGACGTCTCCATTCTGGCCGCCGTGGGGGTCTGCGACGAAGTCCAGGGCGATTTCCGCGAGCCATTCGGGGAGAAAGGCTGACCGCCCCCGGAGCAGGCAGCCCAGCCAGGCGGCCAGCGTGAGGCTTTCGTGCATCGCCGCGTAGCGCGGCGCCCAGTGCGCGACGTTCACGCAGCCGACCGCGGACGCGACCACGGCGCTGGCGAACCCGTCGTCGTTCGCTTCTGTTTCGAATGAGGCCTGGCGAACATCCGGGGTCGCGCAGGCCCGGGCGATCCGGTCCAGCGATGCGAGCGCGCAGCCCTCGGCGATCCAGGCCGCCGCCGCAGGCTCTGCGATCCGGACGCGCGCGGCGTCGCCGGGAGCCCTGTCGCTCGAGAGCCGCAGCCCTGTCCCGGCCGTGACCACCCCGGCGCGGCGCAGCAGGGCGGCGATGTCGGCCGGGTCCTGGCCGAAGCGTTCGGACAATCGATCCGCTGCCGCCGCGAGGGCCCCCTCGATGCACTGCCCGAGCGCGTCCAGGCCGGCGGGGCTGCTGTGGCGAGAGACCGAGCCCAACCCGGGCGCGTAAAGGACGAGCTCGTCGTCCGTCGTTGAAGCCCAGTCCCGCGTGCCCAGGCTCGCAAGCGGGCCGGCTTCGGCGAGGTCCTCGCCCCAGATCGAACCGGTCCGCGCGGGCGCGCCGCCGGAGCCCTGGCGGCGCAACATGCTGAAGACCTGACGGAACGGCGTAAGCGTAGGCATGGGTGACCTCGGGGCCTAAGACTCGCCGGCCCTCTGGCGAGCCTAGGTGGACCCGCAAAGGGAATGAACGTGCTCGAACGGGGTAAGGCGACTATCCCTTTGGGGGCAGTCAGCCCGGGGGGCCTGTGTGAACGGGCCATCGCCTAGGCGCGGGCGTCGGAAAGCAGGGCCGACCAGTTCGCGATGTAGCGGTCGAAGGACAGGCTGGCGGCCTGGGCCTTGGCCTTTTCCAGACGCCAGCGCCGTTCCGGCTCCGGCATGTCCACCAGGTGGCGAAGGCCCTCCGTGATGGCTTCGACCGAAAGCGGGTCCGCCATCACGGCTCCGTCCCCGACCGCCTCGCGCTGGACCTCATGGGTGCTGACCAGCGAGATCAGGCCGTGCTGGGCGGCCTCGAGCGCCGGCAGGCCGAACCCTTCCAGCAGGCTCGGCAGCACGAAGCCGGAAGCGTTGCGGTAGAGCCAGCGGATCTCGGCGTCGCTGCAGAAGCCAAGATAGCGGGCTCCGGGAGTCCGGGCCGCCGCAGCCTCGATGGCTTCCGTGTTGTTCCCCCGGGGGCCGCAGAACACATAGGAGTAGCCGCGCTCCGCAAGCCCCGATCGGGCGAACGCCTCCAGGACGCGCAGGTAGTTCTTCCGCACCTCCAGCGCCCCGACCGTGAGCAGGAACGGCTTGGCCACACCCGCCGGGGCGACGAGATCGCCCTGGTCCGAACCGGGGCGGACATAGAGCGGGATCACCTTCAGGAACCGGAAGTCGCTCCCGAAGCACGCGACGAACTCGCGACGCGACGCCTCGCTCACGAACACCATCCCGGGCCTGGCGCGCTGGATCTTCGCGTAGGCGGCGCGGTACATCGCCGTCGTGGTGTCGTCGAAAAGCCCGACGGTGTTCACCGGCCCCACGTCGTGGCACAGCACGATGTCGTTTTCTCCCAGCCGCGCCTGCAGGACGTAAAGCGGGTCCAGGTACAGGGTAGGCGGCCCGGCCCGGTCGCTCGCATCCTTCGGCGGCGCCTTCGCGCGCCAATGGGACAGCTCGTAGATCATGGCGCGCGCCATGAGCTTGCGAACGAGGCCCCGCGGCTCGCGCGGCAGGACGGCGCGCCAGTAGCGCACTCCCGAGAACCGCTCCGGAAGGTTGACGATGATGTCGCGGCAGACGTGGTAGGCGCCGGTCCGATTGAGGAGCGCCAGCGAGAAGTCGGCCACGTATTGTTGGGATGCCATTGCGAATGTTCACCCGATCGTGCCACTGCGGCGCCCTATCCTAGGCGCCTCGTAACGGGCCCCGGACCGGGCCAATGGGGGGATGACCCGCCAGGCAGGGTGTCACAATGGTCATTTCCGCGCTTGCCAGGACACGGCCTCCTAAGCCGAACGACATAGGCGCTCGTCTATTGGCCGTCTCTCTCTGCGGTCGGCAGTGAGGCCTAATGGAAACGGGAAGCGCGACGTGGCGCCTCCCTGCGCCGAAAGGGCGCTCACTGTCCTGATGCGCGCCGGCTGGGCCGGCTGCGCGGCGCGGCGCACGCGCAGCCGCAATCCGATGAGGAGCCGGTTCATGTCGCTGGGCATCTTGGCCGAGTCGCCGAACTCAACCCAGGCGGAGCTGGAGCTCCGCGCGGACGCAGGCTCGGCCGTGTCGCTCGAATTCAAACAGTCCAATCGCCTGCGCCTGAAGGCGCACCGGCTCATCCCTGGCGGAGCCCACACCTACGCCAAGGGCGATGATCAATACCCCATCCTGTCTCCGGGATTCATCGCGCGCGGGCAGGGGGCCCATGTCTGGGACGTGGATGGCAACGAATATGTCGAGTACGGCATGGGCAACCGCGCCGTCGGCCTCGGACATGCCTTTCCCGAGGTGCTTGAGGCGGCGCGGGCGGAGCTGGAGCACGGGTGCAACTTCACCCGCCCGGCCGCCATCGAGGTAGCCTGCGCGGAGGCGCTCCTGGGCGTCCTGCCCAACGCCGAAATGGTGAAGTTCTGCAAGGACGGCTCGGATGCGACCTCCGGCGCGGTGCGGCTCGCCCGCGCCTACACCGGCCGCGACATGGTGGCGATCTGCTCGGACCATCCCTTCTTCTCGACGGACGACTGGTTCATCGGCTCGACAGTCATGAACGCAGGCATCCCCGCCCAGGTGCAGGCCCTGACGGTTGGCTTCCGCTATGGGGACCTGGAGAGCGCGCGGGCGCTGTTCGACTCCCATCCAGGCCGCATCGCCTGCGTGATCATGGAGGCGGCCCGCATGGAGGATCCGCCGGCAGGCTACCTGCAGGCCATGGTGGACCTCTGCCACGCCAGGGGCGCCCTGTTCATCCTGGACGAGATGATCACCGGCTTCCGCTGGGGGCTGGACGGAGCGCAGGGCGTCTATGGCGTCGACCCCGACCTGTCATGCTTCGGCAAGGCGCTGGCCAACGGGTTTTCCGTGTCCGCGCTCGCCGGCAAGCGCGAGTTCATGCGGCTGGGCGGCCTCGAGCACACGGACCGTCCGCGCGTGTTCCTGCTCTCGACCACGCACGGGGCGGAGACGCACGCGTTGGCCGCCTGCATCGCCAATATCGGGGTCTATCGCCGGGAGCCCGTGATCGAGCACCTTGACGCGATCGGCTCGCGACTGCGCGCCGCCCTGGAGGAGGTCATCGCGACCCATGGCCTGCAGGCCCACGTGAAGGTGCTCGGCAAGCCGTGCAACATGGTGCTCGCCTCGACGGATCCCGACGGCAAGCCGTCCCAGGGATACCGGTCCTTGCTGTTGCAGGAGATGATCGCCCGCGGGGTCCTGTGTCCGTCCCTCGTCGTCAGCTATTCCCATACCGACGACGACGTGGCGCGGACGGCGGACGCCCTGGACGGCGCCCTGCGGGTCTACGCCCGGGCTCTGGAGGACGGCTACGCGCGACACCTCGTCGGCCGCCCGTCGCGCATCGTCTATCGCGCCTTCAACTAGGCGAAGGCGCCGCGGGTTCGCCCGGCCGGCCCCCGGGCTAGGCGAACCCTTGGCGACCCCGGGACGGTCTGCCCGGACTACCTCCAAAGACGACATGCGCGGACGCGCTGCGCCCACCTTCGTCGCTGTCAGCCTGAACGCGTTCCTGGGTCAAGCTGGCGCCCAACAGAATTGAACCGACACGCTTTTCGCCTGAAGGGGGAAGAAGATGAAAGTTCTCGTCACCGGCCACCTCGGCTACATTGGAACCGTGATGGTCCCGCTTCTCCTCAGGGCGGGCCACGAGGTGGTGGGCCTGGACACGGACCTCTACGCCGACTGCACCTACGCTCCGGGCGGCTCCATCGTCCCGGCCCCGACCCTGCGCAAGGACGTGCGCGACGCCACCGTGGACGACCTCCGCGGGCTCGACGCGGTGATCCATCTGGCGGCCCTGTCCAACGATCCGCTCGGCGACCTGGACCCGGACGTGACCCACGAGATCAACCACCGGGCCAGCGTGCGCCTTGCCGGCCTCGCCAAGCAGGCGGGCGTGAAGCGCTTCCTGATGGCCTCGTCCTGCAGCAACTACGGCCTTGCCGGCGACCAGCTGATGGACGAGACCGGGGCGCTCAACCCTGTCAGCGCCTATGGCGAGTCCAAGGTCTGGTCCGAGCGCGACATTGCTCCCCTGGCCGACGAGAGCTTCTGCCCGGTCTACCTGCGCCCCGCGACGGCCTATGGCCTTTCCCCGCGCCAGCGCTTCGACATCGTGCTGAACAACCTCGTGGCCTGGGCCGTCACCCGCAAGCTGATCTACCTGAAGTCGGACGGTTCGCCCTGGCGCCCCATCGTCCATATCGAGGACATCTCGGCCGCCTTCATCGCCGCCCTCGCGGCGCCCGCGGACGCGGTGCGCAACCAGGCCTTCAACGTAGGCTGTACGGAGCATAACTACCGCATCCGCGAGATCGCCGAGGTGGTGGCCGACGTCGTGCCCGGCTGCAAGCTCGAGTTCGCCGCGGACGCCGGGCCCGACAAGCGTTCGTACCGGGTGAGCTTCGAGAAGATCAAGCGCGTGCTCGGCTTCGCGCCCAAGTGGGACGTCCGCAAGGGGGCGGTCCAGCTCTACGAGGCCTACCGCAGCTCCGGCCTGACCCTCGAGGAATTCGAGGGGCCGCGCTACCAGCGCATCAGCCACGTCCGCAAGCTCATGGCGGAGGGCGTCATCGACGGCCGGCTGCATCGCGTCGCGCAGCCGCCCCGCGTGGCGGCCGAGTGATCGACGCGGGAGGCGAGGCATGGCGACCCCTGGGGCGAACCTGGCCTCCCGCCTGTCGGGGGGCGGCGTCGGCGAGGAGATCTACGACCTCGCCGCCCGTATCTTCCCGATCTGCCGCAGCATCACCGGCGACGGCGTCCGGGCCACGCTCCGGGAGCTGGGCGGCCGGGCCCCCATCGCCGTGCGCGAAGTCCCCAGCGGCACGCAGGTGTTCGACTGGACCATCCCGCCCGAATGGGTGATCCGGGAAGCCTGGATCAAGGATCCGTCCGGCCGCAAGGTGGTCGACTTCGCCGACTGCAACCTGCACGTCCTGAACTACAGCGCGCCGGTCCGGGCGCGCCTGCCGCTGGCCCAGTTGCGCGAGCACGTCTTCACCCTGCCGGACCAGCCGGACCTCATCCCCTACCGCACCTCCTACTACGCCGAGCGCTGGGGCTTCTGCATGAGCCATCGCCAGCTCGAGGCGCTTCCGGAGGGTGAGTACGAGGTCTGCGTCGACTCCGAGTTCCGGCCCGGATCGCTGACCTATGGGGAGGTCGTGAAGCAGGGCGCGACGGCGGACGAGGTGCTGCTCTCGGCCCACATCTGCCATCCCTCCCTCGCCAACGACAATTGCTCGGGCCTCGCGCTCCTGGCCACCCTGGCCAACCGGCTGCAGGCGGTGGAGACGCGCTACACCTACCGCCTCATCTTCGCCCCCGGATCCATCGGCGCGATCGCCTGGCTGGCCCTCAACCGAGACCGCGCGGCGCGGATCCGTCATGGCCTGGTTCTGTCCTGCGTGGGCGACGCCGGCGCGCCGAACTACAAGCGCAGCCGGCAAGGCGAGGCCGTGATCGACCGCGCGATGGCGCATGTGCTGCGCCACCAGGCGCCCGGCTCCCGCGTCCTCGACTTCTCGCCCTACGGCTACGACGAGCGGCAATACTGCTCGCCCGGCTTCGACCTGCCGGTAGGGCTGTTCCAGCGCAGCCTGTTCGGGACTTTTCCCGAGTACCACACCTCGGCCGACAACCTGTCCTTCATCGCTCCGGAGCACCTGGCGTCTTCCTACGACCTGATCGTGGCGGCGCTGGACATCCTGGAGGGCGACCGGCTGCTGAAGCGCACCCGGCCCGAATGCGAGCCTCAGCTCGGCAAATACGGCCTCTACGGCAGCGTCGGCGGGGCGCCAGCCAGTCCCGACCGCCACATGGCCCTGCTCTGGACCCTGAACCTGGCTGACGGCCGACACACGCTGCTGGACATGGCGGAGCGCTCGGGCCTGCCCTTTGCGTCGATCTGCGCCGCCGCCGACGCGGCGCTGGGGGCGGGCCTTCTCGTCGACGCCCCGTAGCGGCCGCTCAGGCTCTGGCCGGCTCGAACAGGGGCCAGGCGCCGTCCTTGGGCGACATCGCCGCGACCGGCAGCGGCCACAAGATGCCGAAGGCCGGGTCATCGAAGCGGACGCCCGCGGCGGCCTCGGGCGCATAGCGGGTCGAGATCAGGTACCCGACCTCGGCGTCGGCCGTCAGGGTCTGGAAGCCGTGGGCGCACCCCTTCGGGATATAGAGCTGGCGCCGGTTGGAGGAGGAGAGCTCGAAGCCCTGCCATGCCCGGTAGGTCGGCGAACTCGGGCGCAGGTCCAGCACCACGTCCCAGATGGCTCCCTGCAGGCATCGCACCACCTTGGCCTCCTGGTGGGGCTCGCGCTGGAAATGCATGCCCCGCAGCGTGCCGCGCTGGACGTTGTACGACGTGCTGTGCTGCACGAAGTCCGTCTCAAGTCCCCGCTTGGTGAACTCGTCGGCGCAGAAGGTGCGGGCGAAGAAACCCCGTTCGTCACGGGCGGGGTCGATCTCGATGAGGTACGCGCCGGCGACCGTGGAGGAGACGAAGCGCATGGCGTTTATCCTTTGCGGCGGCCGAGGTCCACGCCGAGACAGGAATACGGCCCTCGGCGCCCGGTTTGCGAATTCGTATGGTTGTCTTGGTTCGGCATCGGCATCTTGGCGTCTCGAGCCCCTCAGCCTCGAGCCTGAGAAAGCCCGGGCGCCGCGGCGGCGGCCCTGCGGTCATCCTCCGTCAGCCCACGGATCAGCGAGACGAGTTCCACATCGAGAACCTGGCGGGCCGTTTGGGCGAACGAAGAAGCTTGCGCGGCGGCGCGGCGCCTGTCGGCCCAGAGCGCCAGGAACTGCTCCTGCAACCGCGCGGGATCGAGCTGCTCCAGCTGCTGGCAATACTCTCCGAGCCCAGCCTGCTGCATGAGCACGTCGTTCTTGGCCGCATAGCCGATCGAGATGGTTGGCTTTCCGACCTTCAGGGCGCAGACGATGTTGTGGAAGCGGGTCGCGACCACGGCATCCGTTTGCCCGATCTGCCGCATGAGGTCGCCCAGGGAGTGCGGCTGCTCGAGATCGATGCGGCCTGAGAGATCGCCGCACCGCTCCTGCAACGCGCTTTGGACGTCGGAAACGGCCTGGAGATCGGAATCCTCCCCGATCAGGAAGCGAATGCGGCGACCCTGGCGCAGAAGCCATTCGCAAAAGTCGATCATCTGGCCGATGTAGCGGCTGTAGATCGCAGACCCGCTCTCGGGATCGCAGCGCCAGCCATAGTAGGACATCAGGCCGACCCCGACTGTCGAGCTGGCCTCGACGGTGTCCGAGGCGGGCGGGGGCGGCAGCAGAAAAGCGACGTCTGGCAGAACGCGGTCGTCCCCGGTGCGGAAGCCGATGCTCTCGAGGAAGTCCTTCGAATTCTGGTCGCGATAGGTGCGGCTTGCGGCCAGCCACGCCGCCGCCCGGACCAGGATGCGACTGAGCGGATGGACGACTGGGCCGGCCCCGATGCTCACGAAGGCGAAGGGAACGCCCGCGAGCCGGGCGGCCAGCGTCCAGCGGAAGACGGCGTAAGGCATTCCGAACGGCCCCATGCCGAAGTCATCCAGGATGCCGGTTCCGGGAACAAGGATCAGATCAAAGCGACGGGCCTCCTGGACCGCATAGGCGAGGTTGCGCCACTTGCCGAGGAAGCCCGATCCGCCCTTGCGGGGGCTGCTGATCGGCTGGGCCGCGATCCCATGCGTCGCCCGCACCACGTCCGGGTCGGCGCAGATGCAGACGATTTCCGCGGTGGGCGCTGCGGTGCGAAGCACTGCATGCACCGCCTCCAGCGATCCCTCGTTGCCGAGATTGCCGATGCCAAAGAAACCGAAAAGGGCGATGCGCTTCATTGCTTCGTCGAAGCTCCTTCGGCGACATCGGCGCCGGCTCGAATGACCAGGACCCAATCCTCGAAGCCTGCCGCGTTCCGGCCGGGTGTGGAGGCGCTCAGCAGGCCTGTTTCGGTGGACGCCAGCGCGGCCTGGTGGACGTCGCCGCTGGAAGGGTCGAACCACTCGCCGCGCGGTTGCGAGCCAAGCAGCCGCGTGGCGAGGTGCAGCACGCGACGATCCGGCGTGTAGACCAGCGCAAGGGATCCATCCGGCGAGCTGGCCGCCACGGCGCGGCTCGGAGCCGTTCCGCGTCCGCCCGCGAGCAGCTCGTCCGAATTGTCGGGCCGGAGCGTCCACCACGGAAGTTCCGCCATCAGCTTGGCCAAGTGCGACATGCTCTGGGCCCCCCGGCTGTTCAGCGCCTCTCGCCAGGTCATAGGAGCGCTGAAGAGTCCCGGGCCGTTGAAATGCCAGATCGGGTTGTTTCCAAACACTTGGCCGGCTGCCCCGCAAAGCAGGGCTTGCCACGCCTGGGTGCGGAGGCGCTGCTCGGTCGCATCGTGCTCGTACTCGTAGGCGCTCTCGATCATGATGAATGGGCGACCGCCCCGGGCGAAGATGCGCCGCGCAGGAAGGTAGACGGGACCGTAGGTGTAGACGGTGTCCAGCTTGAGCCAGGGCTCGTCTGGCCAGTAGTCCGAACCGGCGGTTTCAGGCTGGTTGTGAACGGTTTGAAGCGCCCCGGGATCGGCTTCGAACAGGCCTTCCGCGATGGCGCGGATAGGAGCCTTGTCGGGCGGGTTGTAGTCCCCGCCGTTCACCCACACGATATTGTCGAAATGGCTGAACCTCTGGCCCAGCCAGCGCCCGTAGGCCCTGAGTTTGTCGGGCCCGTTCGCCCTCATCTCCTTGTACCATCCGTCCTGCCCGCCGCCCGCGCCGATATAGGCCGGTGTCAGCAGCACCAGCAGTCTCCGGTCCTTGATCAGGCGGAGCATCTGCTCGGCCCGATCGAAATAGGCCGGGTTGGGCGCGCCGAAATCCGCTCCACTCAGGAATGGCGACTCTCCGTAGGCGTTTCGCGGCGCGGAACGCGAGTAATAGTGTTCCAGGAGAGAAACGAGGACCGTGTTGAAGCCGCGGCGGACGCGATCGTCGAGGTACAGCGCCGCATCTTCCAGGGAAAGGTCTCCGATCAGGGACCAAGCGGTGTCGCCGTGCACCAGAAAGGGCGCGCCGTTCGCGTCCACGAGATGGCGTTGATCTGCGGATATCCGCAGCGGGAAGCGGGGAACGGCGACGCTCCCCTGGTTCGAAGCGCCCTGGAACGCTCCGGCTTCCTGGGGCCCAGCCGCGGTGGCCCGCTGGGGCGACAGCAATTTCCACGCGCCGACCAAGAAGGCGCCCAAAGCCATGCGGCGGCTGAAATGGCAGGGCTCCTTCCGTCTGAACACAGACATCCTGGAGATTCTCCATGGAGATTGGCGCTGAGCGCCTTGATCATCGCCATGATCGCCGGCTCGGCCGTCCGATACAGTCATCCATAAGGGCGGGGCGCCAGCCCACCGGTTCTTCCGATGCGAGCGCGGGGCCAAAGACGGCGGCCCCACGCGCGCAAACTCTTGCCCGGGCTCAGGCTCGCCTACCTCTTAGGGGGGACGGCTTTGCAGAAAGCGGCAGGTCTACTCGCCGAAAGATCACGCTACGAAAGGGAGGTCTCGTCGCAGAGTGCGGCGCGCATGTAACATGGCGGAGCGATGCCCGGCGTCGCTGGTCGAACGCGCGAGATCATTGGAGACCCTATGTCCAGTATCCGGCGCGCGCTCGTTTACACCACCGCCGAACGTTACGTGAATCTGCTCACCAATTTCGCGCTTGTCGCCGGGATCTCGCGCCTCCTCACGCCTGAGCAAGTCGGCGTTTCCGCCCTGGGCGCCATGGTGGTGGCCTTTTCGGAAACAGTGCGCGACATCCCCACCGGCTACCTGGTCCAGCAGCCGCGTTTGCGATCGGGCGACGTCCGGGCCGCATACACCGCCATGCTGGCGATCTCGCTTCTCATCGCCGTCGGTCTCGTCCTGGGGGCCGGATGGATCGGGTCTTTCTACCAGGGTGAGCACATCCACGCTTACACGTACCTGATCGCAGCCTCCCTCCTGCCGGGTCCCTTCGAACGGCCGATCATGAGCTTGATGCGCCGGGAGATGGAGTTCGGCCGCATCGCCCAGATCAACGTCGCCACATGCCTGGTGAACGCGGCGACCACCCTCGGGCTCGCGGCGGCGGGCTACGGGATCTTGAGCTTCGGATGGGGGCTGCTTTTCGGCTCCCTGACCACTCTGGCGCTGGCGATGAAGAACGGACGGGATTGGAGCTGGCGCAATTACTGGCCGTCGGCCCGGGGTTGGCGTCGGGTCGTTGCGTTCGGCGGCTTCACGAGCGCCACGGCCCTTCTGGGCTCGCTGTACGAGATGCTGCCTGTTCTTGTCTTGAGCAGGACCCAACCTTTCCACGTGGTCGGCCTCTTCAATCGCGCCACCCTTGTCGTGCAGTTGCCCGACCGCGTGCTGATCTCCGGCCTCGCGCCGGTTCTGTTTCCCGCCTTCGCGGCCGAGGCCAGGGCGAACCGGCCGCTCGCGCCTCAATACGTGAGCGCCATTTCCTACTTCACGAGCCTGCAATTTCCGGCCATGGCCCTGGTGGCGGTGCTGACCGAGCCCATCGTGCGGATCCTGCTCGGCCCGCAGTGGGGCGAGGTGGTCCCGATCGTGCGCCTGATGGCCTTGGCCAGTCTGATGGTGATCCCCACGCAGGTGACCTACGGGGTGATGGTCGCCGCCGGAGCGGTGCGCCCGATGCTGCTGTCCACGCTGATCAATCGCCCAATCTGCGCGGTGATCACCGTGATCGCCGCCATGAATGGTCTGACCTGGCTGGCGCTGAGCCTCTTCGTGACGATCCCCATCAACACCATCGTGGTTCAGATCTTCGTCCGCCGGCGCATCGGCTTTGCCTGGGCGGACCTTGCGCGCGTTTGCATCGCGAACCTGGGCCTCGGCCTGATCACGTGCGCCGCGCCTCTCGCCATGGCTGCGGCGAACGGATGGGACTTCTCCTATGCGAGCCTGTCCCAGTTGCTGGTTGCGATCGTGGGCTCAGCGGCGGGATGGGTGATCGGCCTCAAGCTGACACGCAACAGGCTCTTTCGCGACATCGGCGATCTCGGCGCCATGGCGTGGGGGCGGCTCGTCCGCTATCTCGACGCGAGGCGCTCCGCCGCCTGAACGTCGCAGACGAGCGAACCGCGCGCCGTTATCGGCCGAGGCGGAAGCCCCGCATGTGCGCCAGCAGCGACTGCGGAAGGCGCGTGCGCAGCGGATAGGTCAACGGCGGCACGGCGGCCGTGACCGGCGACAGGCGCGCAGCGAAGCAGTACAGGTCCCAGGCCATCCGCGGCTTGCCGCGGAGAAGGTGCGACATGGCGGACCACCACGCCCTTTGGCTGAGACGCCGGCGGGCGAGATCCGCCATTTCGGCGCTGCCTGGGAAGCGGCGCCCCTCGTGCGCGAAGAAGAACTCGAACGCGAGTCGGGTCTGGTCAAGGTTACGGGTCGGCGCGGAATGGAAATACGCCGACATGTTGGACCCGTGGATCCGACTGATGCCTTGGCAAGCCTCCGTTTCGGCCACGGGGCCGTACGAAGCCAGGCGCATCCACATCTCGAAATCATCGGTATGCGGCAGCTCGGGCCGGAAATATCCGGCGCGCTTCTGCGCCGAGGTCCTCACCAGGGTGGCGCATTGCGACAGCAGGTTCACGCCGGTTTCGCAGAACCGTCCCACGAATTCCCGCCCATCGACGATCGACCAGCTGACCGGCTGCCCGGCTTCGGGCGGAGCGGCGGCCGCCTGGCCAGGAAAAATGGAGACAGCTCGGCCATGGGCGAAGCTGACGTCGGGGTGGGCGTCCATGATCGCGATGGAACGCCGCAGTGCGCCGGGCGCCATCATGTCGTCTGGCGAAAGGATGGCGAAGTAGTCAGCCTCCGCCCAGTCCACGCCTTCATTGAAGGAAGCCGTGTGGCCGAGGTTCTTGACGCGAGCGCGGACTGTCACGCGGTCGTATTGATGCGCCAAGGCATGGGCGATTTCAGCAGAATCGTCGGTCGATGCGTTGTCGATAATAAGAATCCGGACGTCCACGTCCTGCGTAAGGACGCTTTCGACGCAGGATCGGAGGAACCGCCCATATTGGTAGCATGGAATGAGAACGTCGACTTTCGCCATCGTGATCTGCGCCCCCGCTTGATCCTCTGAAAGGGTACGGATGTCTCTGTCCCGCACCAAGATCAACATCCGCGATCAAAGGCATCCCAAAGCACAAGCATCGACGCGGGGTGTACCACCATCGATCGAACATAGCTCCGAAGGCTGAGCGCCGCATCCCAGTTGCCAAGTTGGACGGGTGTCGACGGCCTCTACAATTGCATTGCTGAAGTAAAAGGATTTCGCGGGGTTCAAATGTCGACTGCCGGTTCACTCGCAAACGTGCGGCTGCAGGACAAGTCGCAGCAATCGGCTTGCCGCCTGTGCGGCAAGGGTCTCCATTACGGCTTCGTCGACCTCGGCATGTCGCCGCTGTGCGAAAGCTTCCTGGAGGCTGCGCAGGTCGACGCGATGGAGCCGTATTTCCCGCTGAACGTGCTGGTCTGCGACGACTGTTTCCTGGTGCAGCTGAAGGAATACGTCGCGCCGGAGCACATTTTCACCGAATACGCCTATTTCTCCTCCTATTCGACCTCCTGGGTCGCGCACGCCAAGCGCTATTGCGAGTCGATCAAGGACCGGCTCGGCCTGGGGCCGCAGAGCCTCGCGGTCGAACTCGCCAGCAATGACGGCTACCTCCTGCAGCATTTCCTGCCGCTCGGCGTCCCGGTGCTCGGCATCGAGCCCGCGGCCAACGTCGCCAAGGTGGCGGTGGAGAAGGGCGTGCCGACGGTCGTCGACTTTTTCGGCGTGCGGCTCGCGAAGCAGCTGGTTGCTGAGGGCCGCCAGGCCGATCTCATCGCCGGCAACAACGTGCTCGCGCAGGTGCCGGACCTCAACGACTTCGTGGGCGGCATGAAGCTGCTGCTGAAGCCTGAGGGCGTTGTCACGCTCGAGTTCCCGCATCTGCAGCGGCTGATGGAAGGCAACCAGTTCGACACGATCTACCACGAGCACTTCTCCTACTTTTCGCTGATCACGGTCGAGCGCATGGCCTCTCGCCACGGCTTGAAGCTGATCGACGTGGAGGAGCTGCCGACCCATGGCGGCTCGCTGCGCGTGTACCTGGCGCATGAAGGTTCGGCGCGGCCGACCGGCCCGCGAGTCTTCGAACTCCTGGCCCGGGAGCAGCGCCTCGGCTTCCGCAGGATCGAGACCTACGCCGCCTTCTCCGAGCAGGTGAAGCGCACCAAGCGGCGGCTCTTGTCCTTCCTCATCGCCGCCAAGGACGAGGGCAAGACCATCGTGGGCTACGGCGCCCCGGGGAAGGGCAACACGCTGCTGAACTATTGCGGCATCGGCGTCGATTTCCTCGACTTCACGGTGGACCGCAATCCCTACAAGCATGGCCGCTTCACCCCCGGCATGCACATCCCGATCCGGCCCGTCGAGGCGCTCGCGGCGGCCAGGCCCGACTATGTGCTGGTCCTGCCCTGGAACCTGAAGGACGAGATCGTCCAGCAGATGCGTCACATCGGCGATTGGGGCGGGAAGTTCGTGATCCCGATTCCCGAGGTCGAGGTCATCGACCCGCGCGCGCTCTAGCCCGCTGTTTCGAGGAGAACCGCCATGAAGGTCGTGCTGTTCTGCGGCGGGCTTGGAACCCGTATCCGCGAATATTCCGAGAGCATCCCGAAGCCGATGATCCCGGTGGGCCACCAGCCGATCCTGCATCACGTGATGGATTACTACAGTCAGTACGGGCACAAGGACTTCGTCCTGTGCCTCGGCTACAAGGCCAACATCGTCAAGGATTTCTTCCTGAACCTGAAGCCGCAGGCCTTCTCGGACTGCATCGTCTCGGGTTTCGGCTCGCGGGTCGAACTGCTCGACGAGCCCAAGGAGGACTGGCGCATCACGATGATCGACACGGGGATCTGGCGCAACATCGGTTCGCGCCTGTGGGCCGTGCGCGATCACGTGAAGAACGAGAAGATCTTCGCCGCGAACTACAGCGACGGCCTGACCGACGTCGATCTCGACGACATGGTGGAGAAGTTCGAGAAGAGCGGGGCGCTGGCCTGCTTCCTGGCCATCCGGCCGCCGCTGACCTACCACCTGGCCGACATCGGGCCGGACGGCATGGTGCGCGAGTTCCGCACCTCCGATCGTTCCGAGATCTGGATCAACGGCGGCTACTTCCTGCTCCGCCCCGAGATCTTCGACTACATGAACGACGGCGAGGAGCTCGTGATGGAGCCCTTCTCGCGCCTGATCGCCGAAGGCAAGCTCATGGCCTACAAGTACGAGGGCTTCTGGCGCTCGATGGACACGCTCCGCGACCGCCAGATGCTGGAGGACATGGTCGAGCGCGGCGAGATGCCCTGGAAGAAGCGCCAGGACCTCCTGGCCAAGCGGCCGCCGGAGCCCGCGCCCCAGGTCGCCCCCGCGAAGGCGAGCGTGGCCGCCTCATGAGGCCGCTCTCCCTCGTGCGCCCCGGCGAGCGCCTGTCCGTGCTCGCCATCGGAGCCCATTCGGACGATATCGAGATCGGCGCCGGCGCGACCATCCTGGGATGGATCGCCGCTGGCGTGAAGCTGGACCTCACCTGGTGCGTGCTGAGCGCCGTGGAAGCCCGGGCCGCGGAGGCCACGGCGTCGGCCTCGGATTTCGCGGCGGGGGCAGCGTCCCTGAAGATCGAACTGGGAGCCTTCCGGGACAGCTATTTCCCGGCCCAGCGCGAGGCGATCAAGGAATGGGTCGGGGATGTCCGGGCGGTCGCGCCGGCCCCGGACGTGGTCCTCACCCACCGGGCCGGCGACGCCCACCAGGATCATCGCCTGTTGAACGAGCTGACCTGGAACGCGTTCCGGGACCACGTGATCCTGGAATACGAAATCCCCAAGTGGGACGGCGACTTGGGGCAGCCCAACCTGTTCGTGCCCGCCACGGAGGCCGCCATGCGGCGCAAGTGCGAATTGCTCATGAAGCACTTCGGCACCCAGCGCTCCAAGGACTGGTTCGACAACGACACCTTCCTGGGGCTGGCGCGCCTGCGTGGGATGGAATGCCGCGCGCCCGAGCGCTTCGCCGAAGGCTTCTACGTCCGCAAGTTGGTGCTCTGAGCGCGGGGGGCGCAATAAAGAAAAGCTCCCGACGAGAGCGCCGGGAGCTTTTTCGGTTCGATGCTGAACGGCTTGAAGTCAGAGCTGAGCGTGCGAGTACAAAGTGTTGATTTTGTACGCCACCTCGGTCCGGTTGCGAGCCTTCAGCTTCTTCATGATGTTGCGGACGTGCACCTTCACGGTGCTCTCGCACATGTTGAGTTCGTAGGCGATGATCTTGTTGGCCTTGCCCTGGCGCAGCGCATTGACCACGGCCGCCTGGCGGCTCGTGAAGGGCAGATCCTGGGGCTCGATCCGGGCAGGAATTTGGGCTCCCGCCGGGCGTTGCTGGACCAGGCTCGAAGCAGGCACGAAGACGCCGCCCGCCTTCACCAGACCCAGCGCGCCGAACGCCACGTCCAGGCTGACGCTGGTCGGGATATACCCGCGGGCGCCGTTCTCGAGCGCGCCGAGGATGGACTCGAAGTCCTCCGCATCGGAGACGATCACCACGGGCGGCGGGTTTTCCCCCTTGGCCAGATTGGCGATCTCTCGCTGCATCTCTTCGTCCACGCCTTTGCGGGCGCTGCGGAAGGCCATGACGAGCGGCGGTTCGTCCGTCTGCAGGTCCGCGTCGAGCCAGGCCCGCACGTTCGGGAAGGCGTGGATCTCGAGCGAAGGATCAAGCGCGCGCAAGCACCGGGCGAGGCAGTCACGCATGAGCACGCGATCATCAATAAGGACGAGATGGGTGGAGGCGGAAGCAGCAACAGGCGCCGCCTGTCCCCCTTGGCTTCCCACCTTCCCCAACGCCTCGAAAGTCATATGTTGCATCGGACAGCTCCGCAGTTCCCGTCGCCAGATGAAGATAAGGTCATACTGGCGACCGCCCCTGTTCTAGGGTTGTGTCTTCCTTGGCCGAAGCGAGCGAAGCAGATGTTCTTGCTTGATTTCGGCCCGACGGTTCCTTTTGGTTTAGGGGCGGTTGGTTCGCATTGGTTTGGGAGGAGCGAGATCAACCGTCTTTCACCCAGAAGTTGCCGTCGTTGGTCAAATTGACGGACTGACGGCCTTAAAACGTTAATGCAAATTAAGAGGTTGGCGATATTTCACGTCCGGGGCACAAAAAGTGAGGTGTTTCCAGGCCCTCTGCGTCGGTCGATCTAGTCCAAACGAACTTATTAACCATTTCGAAATCGAGTCAGGGTGTACAGGGAGGAAACGTCTGCGCGCGAATGCGCCGATCAACGCGGCCCCACCCTAGGGGGAAGACCATGGTCGAGACGTCGCTGGAGACGCTCAAATCGCTTTGGGAAGACTTGCACACGCGGCTGAAGGCGCAGAGTGCGGATTATAGGACGTTGCTGGCCCTGGACTCGGCGATCAGGAGCATGGAGGCGGCTTCGGGCGGGTCTGGCGGGTCGGAGGCGCCTCCGCCGGCGCCCGCTGGTCGTGGTAGCGCCATCGATCTGGCGGTGCGGGTCACCCAGGCCGAGGCGGCCCAGCGCGTGCTGGAAGCCCGCGGCGAGCCCATGCCGATCGACGAGCTGATCCGCCTGGTCCCGGCTTTCGGCGGCCGCCCGGGCACCCGTGCGTCGCTCTCCTCCAGCTTGTCCCAGGCCCCACAGTTCGTCAGCATCCGTCACGCCAACCGCTGGTGCTGGTGGCTGGCCGACCGGCCTATCGGTCCCGAGCCGGAGCAGGGCCAACGCGCCGGCCGGACGCCGTCCCGATCCCAGCGCTGGCGCCAGATCTCACGCGTGCCCCGCAGACGAGGGCGCGGCGAGTAGGGTCGCCGTCGACTGCTCCGAGCCTACCCGCATGATCGCAAGCTGCCGCGGCAGGCAGATCGTGGTGAGGTCGTAACGCTCCACCACGGTCTTGCGCGCCGCCTCCCGCAGGGGAGCGTAGCGCTCCGGCTCCGCGGCCGCCGAGACGACGGCCTCCACGAGGGCGTCCTGGTCGAAAAAGGGTGTCAGCAGCCCGTTCACCCCGTGCGCTATGACTTCCTGCACGGGCTCCGTCGCGGATCCGACGACCAGACAGCCCGAGGCCATGGCCTCCAGCATCGACCACGAAAGGACGAACGGGTAGGTCAGGTAGACATGGGCCCGCGAGTGCCGGAGCAGGCGCAGGTAGGCGTCGTAGGGCAGGGCGCCCGTGAACGACACCCGAGCCAGGTCCAGGCTATCCTTCACCTCGTCGAGGAAGATCTGCCGCCAGGTCTGGCCTTGTGGCGGCCTCGCGCCATACGAGACCCCGTCGCCGCCCACGATCACGACGCGCGCGCTTGGGCGCGCCTTCAGGATGCGCGGCAGGGCGCGCATGAAGATATGATACCCGCGGTAGGGTTCGAGGTTGCGGGCCACGAAGGTGATGATCTCCTCGCCCGGCTCGATCCGCAGGTCCCCGTGCTCCCAGAGCTCAGCCGGGCCGGGGCGGACGACGCGCGTGTCCACGCCGTCATGGACCGTATGGATCATCGGCCGGAACAGAGCGGGGTAGCGGCTGCGCTGCCACTCGGTCGGCGCGATCGCGGCGTCGCTGTCGGTCAGCGCCAGAAGCGTGCTCGCGTTCCAGGCGTTCAGGCGCGTGTAATCCATGGGGGTTGGGTTCGAGAACTCCGGGTCGAAGCCCACGTCAGCGCCCGGCCCATAGTAGAATTCGCAGAAGCTGATCATCCGGGCGCGGGGAAACAGGCTGCGCAACGGCGTGTTCTCGCCCCATCCCGGGTGGACCAGGACCACCGCGGGGTCCATCCCGGCCGCGTCCCGCAACTGCACCGCCGCGCGAATGACGCCGGCGGCCCGGCGCATCTCTCCTTCGAACCGGCGGGCGAAGGGATGGACGTCGCGCGCCGGCTCCATGCCGTCGAGCGTATAGCGCGCCGTGGTCACGCCCGGCAGGCCGGGGGCCGTCTTGGCGCCGATCCCGAAAAGCCGGAAGCCGCCCATGTGCTGGAGCGCGCGCGCAATGTGGCGGTACTGACCGGGGAAGTTGTTATGTACGAACAGAACGTCCATGCCGCGATTCTCGATGCCGGAAGGCCGCCATTCCGTTTAACCCCGCATGCGCCTTTTTGCGGGGCCTTGTACCCGGAAAAACGCCGTTCCCTCGGCGGGCTGTGGACAAGGAGTATATCTTGGGCCTGAAAGGCTCTGGCCCTCGACTTTGGTCCAGTTTCGGGTTCCATAAAAGAAACGGCTTGGGGGAGCACATGACGAAAGCGATGACAAATCGCTACGAGCTCGTGGCGGTGCCCGGTTCGGCGCAGGACAAATCGCCTCCGGCGATCATGGCGGGCGGGGGCGGCGAGCGCGTGCTCATCCCCGTCGCATTCGCCAACGACATGCATCCTGACTCGGCGCTCGCCGTGCTGTCCGACATCCAGGCGGCGGTGTGGAAGGCCTTGCCCGAGCTGTTCGGATCTCACGAAACGGAAGCCGCGCCGGCCCTCTAGACGCCTCGAACCCTCAGGAATCGGCCAGCCCGCATCTGCCGGATGGTGTCAGGGAGCCGCTGTCTCGTGAGCGGCCCTCTGGGCTACGCGCATGATCGGCCCGCCCGGCGGAATGCCTGTGGCGGGCCGAACCATGTGCGGCAAGCCCCCTCTTGGCCCCTGGCTGGCCTCCAGAAGGAACTGAAGCGCCCATCGGACGCGAACCAGCCGCCGCCGTGGTCCTCCGTGCTCCGGCCCGAGCGCTCCGATCTGCCTCCAACGGCGTAGGCGGATCGCGCTTGCGCATCCGCCGAAAGGCGGTTCGTCGGGCGTCAGTGCGGCTCCGAGCGGGCCCACTCACGCGAAAGGGCGTGGCCCTGTCTGGGACGGGGGGCCTTAGAGTCCGCCTTCGCATGCGCGCCTAGCGCAGCCGGATCCAGCGCGGGGCCCTGAAAACGATGAGACACTTGGCGCGAAACTCCATTGGTGTTCGTCTGGTGGCCCTTGTGGCCGCTTCATTCATGGTCGTCATGGCGGTGACGTCTCCAAGCCGTGGCGAGGCCGCCGTCAAGGACGTCATGTTCGGGGTCAATGGCCATCCCTTCACGGCCTATCCCGGCGTGAGCCTGGAGACGCAACTGACCCTGGCCGCCGGGGCAGGGCTGCGCTCCTACAGGGTCAACGTGTCGGGCGTGCATATGGCGGATCGCCTCGGCAGTCTGATCCGCCTCGCCAAGCAGCACGGCGTGGAGATCCTGCCCGTCCTCACGCCGGCGCTCGACATCAAGAAGAGCACCCCCGAGCAGCTTCGGAAAGACGCCTATGACCTGGCGTTCACGCTGGTGTCCCGCTTCAAGGACGACGTGCGGGTCTGGGAGCTCGGCAACGAACTCGAGAACTACGCCATCATCACCGCCTGCGAGCAGCGGGACGACGGCGTCCAGTACAATTGCAACTGGGGACCGGCCGGGGGCGACTCCCCACTGGATTACTACGGCCCGCGCTGGGCCAAGGTGAGCGCGGTGCTCGGCGGCCTGTCGGAGGGGACGGTCGCGGCGGATCCCACCGTTCGCAAGGCGATCGGCACGGCGGGTTGGGGGCACATCGGCGCCTTCGAGCGGATGCAGCAGGACGGGATCAAATGGGACATCTCCGTCTGGCACATGTACAAGGAGGATCCGAGCTGGGGCCTGTCAGCCGTATCGAAATTCGGCAGGCCGATCTGGATCACCGAATTCAACCAGGATTTCGGCAGCAAGGGCGGCGATCAAGTCCAGGCTGATGGACTTCGGCGCTGGATTAATCGCATCCGGGAACTCGCTCCGCTCTACAAGATCGAGGCAGCCCACATCTACGAGCTGATGGACGAGACCTATTGGTGGCCGAATTTCGAGGCCGCGATGGGCCTCGTGCGGCTCGAAGGTGACGGATCCGGCGGATGGCGGACCGGCGCGCCCAAGCCGGCCTATTACGCAGTCCGCGAGTTGCTGACCGGGGAGAGCGTGCCGGCTCCCGCAGCCGAGGCGGCGATGCAGCCCCTGCCGTCCCGCAAGTGCCAGATGGGCGCCTTGCCGGGCGACGCCCCCATTCCTCGCCGGATCTCCTATGCCTATTGCCTGGCGCTTGGTCGTGACGCGGACGGAGGCGGCCTCCAGGACTGGTCCAAGACGATCGCCGGCAATCCGGACGGGATCCCGAGCGTACTGGTCAGCCTGCTCCTGTCTGACGAATTCAAGCAACGTGCGCCGGGCGCGTTCCGCTCGCACGAAGCGTTCGTGGCCACCTTGTATCGCGTCCTGCTGGACAGGGATCCCGACCCGGTCCTCGCTGGCCCGCTTCTCCAGGGCCTGCAACTCGGGAAGCTGACCTACGCCGCTGCCGCCAGGAACGTGATCGCGTCGCCGGCTTTCCGGCAGGCCCATCCCGCGCTGGTGTCCGGAGCGTCCGCCACCGAGGTGGCGGCCTCGGCGGCCAAGAACTGGCGCGTCTGTCGGCTGAACGAGATGCAGTCGCCGAACACGGCCAAGCAGGTCGACTACGCCTACTGCCTGGTGCTCGGCCGCAACGCGGACGGGGCGGGCCTGCGCGACTATTCGGAACGCGTGAAGGGTGGCGATGCGCCCTATCAGATCGCGATCAGCCTGGCCGGCTCGGACGAGTTTGTTCGCAAGCTGGGCGGCTCTGCCGTGGACCCCGCGACGACCGTCAGGCTGCTCCACCTATTGCTGTTGGGCCGTGAACCCAGCAGCGAGGAGTTGAACCGGTATTCCGGGCGCCTGGGGAGTGGGGCGATGTCGGCGCAGGATCTGGCCGGCGAGATCATCAGGTCGGCGGAGTTCAAGCAGCGCCGGCCTGTGCTGTTTGCGGGCTACTGAGGCGGCGAACCCCGACTCGACGACCGCCGACGTTGACGTAAACCGGCGGGCGCGTCATTCGATGCAGGGGTGGCGCGTCCGCGATTCGAGACGCCTGCGCCCCGTTGCGGGAGGCGTTGCGCGTGGCGCAGGCTGAGGCGAGGTCTCTGAAAGAGCTGAGCGGCCTGGAGCGGGCCGCCATCCTGCTGCTGGTCCTGGGCGAGGAACACGGCGGGGCGCTGTGGGAATCCCTGGACGACGACGAACTGCGAAAGGTCTCCCTCGCCATGTCGACGCTCGGCACCGTGCCGGCGTCGCTGGTGGAGCAGGTGCTGGCGGACCTGGCCGGGCAGACGAACCGCCTCACGGTGGTGGGCGACTACGAGCGCACCCAGGAGCTTCTGTCGAAGCTCCTGCCCAAGGACCGGGTCGGCCCCATCATGGAGGAGATCCGCGGCCCGGCGGGACGCACGATCTGGCAGCGCCTTTCGAACGTGCAGGACCACCTGCTGGCCAACTACCTCAAGACCGAGCATCCGCAGACAGTGGCCCTCATCCTCTCGCGCATCAAGGCGGAGCATTCCGCCAAGGTGCTGGCCATGCTCCCAGAAGACTTCGCGACGGATGTGATGCTGCGCATCCTGCAACTCGACACCGTGTCCAAGGATACTTTGGACCAGGTCGAGGACAGCCTGCGCACCAACTTCATCGCCAACCTGTCGCAGACCACCCGCAGGGACGCGCACGATCTCCTGGCCGAGATCTTCAACTCCTTCGACCGGACCAATGAATCCAAGTTCATGGAGGCCCTGGAGCGTAGCGCCTTCAAGTCCGCCGAGAAGATCCGCGCGCTGATGTTCACCTTCGAGGACATCACCAAGCTTGATCCCAACTCGGCCCAGGCGCTGGTGCGCGCCATCGACAAGACGGACCTCGCCAAGGCGCTCAAGGGGGCCAGCGAGTCCACCAAGAACTTCTTCACCTCCAAAATGACGACGCGCGCGGCGACCATCTTCAACGACGAGATGGCCGGCCTCGGCCCGATCCGCCTCAAGGAGGTGGACGAGGCGCAGCAGAAGATCATCGCCACGGCGAAGGCCATGGCCGACCGGGGCGAGATCATCATCGCCAAGACCGGCAACGAGGAGGACGTTGTCCTCGAGTGAGGCGGCGCAACCGGAGGGAGCGGCGCCGGAAATGATCGCCTCAGGGCTTTGCAACTGAAAGGCGCAGCAGAAAATTAACGCAGCCGGAAGTAGGTTTCAGGGTGGGCAGACCCCTGAAACGGCTTCCATGTTCCGCGTCGAGTATTCCCGACTTCGCTTCCTGGTTGTCGATGACAACACCTACATGCGCCGCATCCTGAAGACGCTTCTTCACGGATTCGGGGCGCGCGAGGTGTTCGAGGCCGAAGACGGCGCATCCGCGCTGGACGCCTTCGCATCCCATTACCCGGACATCGTGTTCACGGACTGGGAGATGCCGCTCATCAACGGCATCGACATGACCAAGCTGATGCGCTGCTCGGACAACAGCGTGAACCCCTTCGTGCCCATCATCATGGTGTCCGTGCATTCGGAGCGGCATCGCGTGATCGAGGCGCGGGACGCCGGCGTGACCGAGTTCCTGGTCAAGCCGCTCTCGGCCACGGCCCTGCACCAGCGAATCCTCGGGGTCGTCGCCCACCCCCGGCCCTTTATCAAGACGGCCAGCTATTTCGGCCCAGACCGCCGCCGCACCAAGGCGGCCGAATACACCGGCCCTGAGCGCCGGAAGGGCGAAGAGGAAAGCCAGATCATTCCGGCCAAGCCCGTTCTCGTGAGTTACTCCAATGGTTGAGATCCCAGCGGCTGCGGCGGCGCCCCATCTCGAATCCCAGGAGGAGTACAGCGACCACGCTGTGCTTCATCCGAAGCCGCGCCTGCGGGAGAAGGCGCTCGTGAAGTCGCAGCGGCCGACGCCGACCGACGACGCCGACATGATCGCCCGCGCCGAGCGAGCCGTCGACGCGCTCGCCCCCAGCTTCGGCAAGTGGATGGCCCAGTCGGCCGCGACTCTTCTGGAATCCGTAGAGGGCTTCGGCGAAGCAGGTCCGCAGAGCCCCGAGGAGGTGGAGGCCCTCCATCTGCTCGCGCAGGACGTTCGCGGACAGGCCAAGCAATTCGGCTACACCGTCGCGGCCCAGATGGCCACGGGGCTGTGCGACCACCTCGCCCATGGCGAGGTGGACGTCCCCATGGTGGTCGTTCGCCGCTACGCGGAGGCCATCGCCTCCGTGGTGCGCGCCGAGGTGAAGGACGCGCCCAACGACATCGCCCGCGAGCTTGTGCGGCAGCTCGGCGTCCTGTCCGCCGAGTTCCGTAGTCGTCGGGCCGCCGAGAAGGCCCAGGCAGCAGCGGCCGAAGCCGCCAAGGACAATCCCGGAGAAACCGAGTGAGCTTTGACCGCAGCAAGCCCGTCCTGGTGGTGGACGACACCTACGCCATCGTGCGCATCGTGCGCACGCTGCTCAATGCGCAGGGCGTCCTGGACGTGGAAGGGGCGGGGAGCGGCCCCGAGGCGATCCGCAAGCTGAGCCAGAAGGAATACGGGCTGGTCGTCTGCGACTACTACATGACCCCGATGAGCGGGGCCGACCTCAAGCTCATCATGGACGGCCGCCCCGAATGGGCCGGCATTCCCTTCCTGCTCATGACCACCAACGACGCCGGCGCCAAAGCCAAGCTCGACCGCCCGGGCGCTCCTATCCTGATCCAGAAGCCTTTCACGGCCGAGGCTCTGCTCGCCGCCATGGACCGGGCTGTCAGCGCGGTCGCGGCCTGAACGCCAGGACGTTATCGCGAGAGCCGTGCGCCGGCAGTGATCTTCTTGTACATCGTATCGATGGCCTTCTGGATGTCCTCGCCAGAAGACGCGGTGAAAACAAAGTCCGGGTCGGTCGCGCACCGGGCCATGTTTTGGCGGATGCTGCCTCTCAGCTTGTCGCGAATGAAGATGAACCGCTCATCGCTCGTCTCCGACGGAATGACGTAGTCGGTCGTCAAGGTCATGATGTTGGCGCTTTCCGGGAACGCCCGACAATACGACCCATCGAACCCCTGCACGGTCTCCTTGGTGGTGTGCGAAGGCTGACGTTTCCGAAAATTGGGGTCGAGATCGTAGTCGCCCTCGTAAACGCCCTGGCGGTTCGGCTTTTCATAGACGTCGTCTTCGACGCCGTCGGTGAAGAGCATTACATACAGCTTGCGATCGTTGGGTGACATGCCCTTGCCTCCGCGGCTGGGCAATTGGGCCGCGATCTGCGGGAGTGAGGCATAGAAATTCGTGCCGGCGCCCGCGACATGCATTTGCAGCTGCGACAGCGTCTGCCTGGCCTGCCCCAGATTGGTGGTCGGCGTAATGTCCAGCCGCGGTCGATTGCTCACCGTGAACACGGTCAGGCGGATCTTCTCCCCTCTGATCTTTTCCGCCTCCGAAACAATGCGCGTCAGCGCGCTTCGAACGACATCGAAACGCGATTGCGCGGGGCGACCGCTCGCGGTTCTCGTTGACGGCAGCAGCGCCGTCTTCCCGATGGTGTGGCAGGCGAAGACGCAGGATTCGTCGTTGTCCTTGCTGAACTTGAAGGTGCGGGCCATGGCCTCCTGGTCTTCCGCGGAAGCGCCGATGCCCATGGAGCCCGACGCGTCCACGATGGCGACCAGGTCAACGAACTGCGAGCCGTTGGACTTGGACTCGGCCATGCCGGACACCCGGAGGCGATCGCCCATCAGAAAGCGCCCGAAGTTCACCAGGTAGGCCGATTCCCAGGACAGGCGTACGGTGACGGTCATGTCCGGGTCGACCGTCGCCACGGCGTTGATTGAGGTGAAGCCCAGCCCCGCCTTGGCGGCGGAATCTCGCATCGTCGTGACGGCGACTTCCTGGCTCCTGGCGATCTGCGCATTGCTGTCCGTGGAGAGCATCGCGGCATTGCTGACAGCGGCGAGCGCCGCCGCGTCCGCAAGGACGTCGAGCTTGCTTTTCATGCGGTTGGCGCCTGTCAGGTCAACAGCGACGCCAGCGAAGGTCAGCAAGACTGGCAGCAAAATCACAAGCATGACCGCCACGGCGCCGGTTTCAGCCTGGCCAAATCGCGTCAGCATAGGGCGGGAAAAAAATCGCGGCATACTCGACAGTGTCCTGTCCCAGGGCCAGGCTGCGGAAGGCAGTCAGGCTGTGCAGTCGGGTCAGGACGAGCATAGCAATAAAACAATTCACAAATATCAAATGTGAGCGCCTAAATTCGGCGGCCTTGGGTCCAGGGGCTTTCAAACTGGGCCGGGAATGTTGGGCAAATTCTTTCGGAGCGGCTCGCGCGTTCGCGGGCGAGCGGCTTCAGCTCTCGACAATGATGTTCGAGCGCACAACGCAGGCAGGCCGAGCAACCGCTTCGCCTCGGACCTTGCATGTCGGAACGCGTGCTTGCCGGCTACGACCGCCTCTCGGGCGGTGGTCCGGCGAGGCGCTTCTCACGCCACCTTCAGCACCGCCTTCACGCGCTGCTGCAGCGCGTTGGCGTCCACCGGCTTCAGGATGAAGGCGTCGACGTTCAGGCTCTTGGCCTGGCGCACCGTGTCCGAGGAGGTCTCGCTGGTCGCCATGATCACCGGCGTGCCGCGCAGGACGGGGTGGGAGCGCACCGCCTTGAGCAGGCCGAGCCCCGAGATGCCCTCCATGTGCAGGTCGGTGATGATGAGGTCGTAGCGGGTGGTGCTGAGCTTCTTGATGGCTTCTTCGCCGCTCTCGGCGCCGTCCACCGTCTCCATGCCCATCTGGATCAGGGCGAAGCGGACGAGGCCGCGCATGCTCTTCTGGTCGTCGACGACCAGCACTTTCTTGGACTTCAGGTCGGCCATGGCCTCAGGCTCCCGCGTGACGCGACGCCCGGCCGCGCGGCGCGCCGGACAGGATGTGGTCGGCGATGCGATCGAGGGGGAGGACCTGGTCCACGGCCCCGATCGTGACGGCCGCTTTCGGCATGCCGTAGACCACGCAGGTCGCCTCGTCCTGCGCGATGGTGTGCGCTCCGGCCCTGCGCATGGCGAGGAGACCGTCCGCGCCGTCCCGGCCCATGCCGGTCAGCAGCACGCCGGAGGCGGCGGAGCCGGCCTCCTGGGCCGCCGAATGGAACATGACGTCGATGGACGGCTTGTGCCCTGAAACGGGGTTCTCGTCCGTGAGCCTCGCTGCGTAGCCCCCGGGCTTGCGCACGATGTGCAGGTGGAAGCCGCCCGGCGCCACCCACACCGTCCGCGGCGCGAGCCGCTGGCCGTCCTGGGCCTCGAAGGCGGGAAGCCCGGTGGTCTGGGCCAGGCGGGTGGCGAGCCGCGGCGTGAAGCTCGGGGGCATGTGCTGCACCACCACGATGGGGCAGTTCACGCCGCGCAGGCCCTCGACCACCTTGCACACGGCCGGGACGCCGCCCGTGGACGCGCCGATGCAGATGACGTTGTCGCCATCGAAGCTCGCCGCGCTGGCCGCGGAGGCGGCTGCGGAGGGGCGGGGCGCCAGCACCGGGCTGACCAGCGTCGGGCCGGTCGGGCCCTTCCGCAGCTTGCTCTGGGCCGCCCGCAGCAGCCCGGCGGCCGTGTCGCGCAGGAAGCGGTCGATCTCGGCCGGGCGCCCATCCGGCTTCTGGATGCAGTCGATCGCCCCATTCTCCAGGGCGGTCAGCGTCAGGTCCGCCGCCGCGTCCGTATGGCCCGAGACGACGAGCACCGGAATCGGACGCAGAGCCATCATCTGCTTCAGGAAGTCGATTCCGTTCATGCCCGGCAGCTCGATGTCGAGCGAGATGACGTCGACCTCGAACGAGGGCTGCCGCAGGACCTCCCAGGCCTCCTCCGCGCTCTCGGCGGAGCCCGCCAGCACGAGCCCGTCCGTCTCCTCGACGATGGCGCCGATCAGCCGGCGGATCGTGCGGGAGTCGTCGACCACGAACACGCGATAGGGATTGGCCGGGCGAAACATCAGAAGAACTCCACGTCGCCGGCGGGCTGCTGCCGGACGAAGCTGCGGCGATAATTCTCTTCCTGCTGCGTCACGCTCACCGCGCTCGACTTGTCGAGCTCCTGCACCCAGGCCCTGCCGGTGGAGGGCTGGTAGCGGATGCGCCGCGGCGCGGTGCCGCCCACGGAGCGGGCCACGATGGGGATCCCCTCGGTCTTCAGGAAGCGCTCGACGAAGGTGATGTTCTGCTCGCCGATCTTGAGCATGCTGCTGCCGCCCAGCACGCGGGCGCCGCCGAAGATCTTGACCTCCAGCCGGCCGCGCTGGCCGCCGCGGCGATAGATGCTGTTGAGCAGCTGCTCCATGGCGTAGTCGCCGAAGCGCATGGCCTCGTCCCCGCCCATGGCCACGTCGTGGCTGTCGCTGGAGGGCAGCAGGAAGTGGTTGACGCCGCCGACGCCCGTGATCGTGTCGCGCGCGCAGGCCGCGACGCAGGATCCGAGCAGCGTCACGATGATCTGGTTCTTGTCGTCGGTGACGTAATGGTCGCCAGGCGCAACGGACACGATTGTTGCGCCCGTTGAATCCTGGAAAGAGCGTCTCGACGGGGGCAGGGAGGTTCCGGGCAGGGCCATCAACGCCTCCGATAGATAGTGCGCCCGATCAGCTCGAAGGCCGGATGAGGCGGAGACAAGGATTCCGAGTGGCCGAGGTAAAGCCAGCCGCCCGGGCGCAAGAGGTCGACGCAGCGGTCGACGATGCTCTTCTTCGTGGGGGCGTCGAAGTAGATCATCACGTTGCGGCAGAAGATCACGTCGAAGGGGCCGCGCATGGGCCACTCCGTGATGAGGTTCAGCTGCTTGAAGGTGAGGTGACGCCTCAGGGCCGCGCCGATCCTGACCGTGTCGGCTCCGGCCGGCTCGCACAGCAGCAGCGGCTTCAGGTCCGCAGGCGACCGCTCCACAACCTCGCGGGCGTATTCGCCGCGCTCCGCCTTGTCGAGCACGTCCGTGTCGATGTCCGTCGCCAAGACCCGCAGGTCGATCGCCTTCGGCGGCTGGGACGCGTGCACCATGGCGGCGATGGAGTAGGGCTCCTCGCCAGTGGAGGACGCGGAGGACCAGATGCGCACGCGGGAGTTGTGTTTCAGGGCGCGCGAATAGGAATCCGGCAGGGCCTCGCTTCGAAGATGGTCGAGGTGGTGCCGCTCGCGGAAGAACGCCGTGTGATTGGTGGTCAGCACATTGAGCAGGCTGGGCAGCTCCTTGTGCCCGTCGCTGCTCCGCAGCAGTTCGCAATATTCCGCCACGGACCGGAGCTGCAGCGCCCTCAGGCGGCGCATGAGCCGCCCCCGGATCATGGCGGACTTGTGAGCGCGGATGACGATGCCCGCCTGATCGCGCGCGATGCCGGCGATCAGCTCGAAGTCGCGATCGGACAGGGCGTAATCGGATTCGTCTGCGGCGAGACCGTGCACGGCCGTTCCTCGGCAATAGCTGGATGGGCGAAGCGCGGGGGGAACGCTGCGCGAGACGAGGGCTAGGGGGAGGGGGAGGGGCCTAGACGGCCACTCCCAGGTGATCAGCCATGGTCGGCAGCTTGCGGCCCGACTGGGACAGCGCCGGCAAGGCGTCGACATCCAGGATCAGGGCCACAAGGCCGTCGCCCAGGATGGTGGCGGCGGACACGCCCTCCACCCGGCGGAACGAGGACTCGAGGTTCTTCACCACGACCTGCTGCTGGCCGACGATCTCGTCCACCGCGATGGCGAGCCGTGGCACCGTCTCGGTCTCCACGATGACGACGATGGGCTCGTCGCCGATCGCCCGGATGCCGAGCAGCTGCCGCAGCTTGAGCAGGGGAGCGATTTCGCCGCGGAGCTGGAGGATATCGCGCCCGCCAGGCAGCGGCTCCACGCTGGCCGGGTCGAGCTGCATGGTCTCGACGATGGATGACAGCGGGAACACGAAGCGCTCCGTGCCGGCCCGCACGATCATCCCGTCGAGCACCGCCAGCGTCAGCGGCAGGCCGAGCGTGAACTTGCAGCCGCGGCCCGGCGTCGATTCCACGGTGATGCGCCCGCCGAGCGCCTCCACGTTCCGCCGCACCACGTCCATGCCGACGCCGCGCCCGGAGACGTCCGTGACCTGCTGGGCTGTGGAGAGGCCGGGGTGGAAGATGAGGTTGTCGGCTTCCTCGGGCGACGGCTCGGCGTCGGGGGCGAGCAGCCCGCGAGCCTTGGCCTTGGCCACCAGCTTCTCGCGGTTGATGCCGCGCCCGTCGTCGGTGACGCAGATGAGGATGCGCGAGCCGCGATGCTCGGCCGAGACCCGGATGGTGCCATCGGCCGGCTTGCCGGCCGCGATGCGCTCCTCCGGCGGCTCCAGGCCGTGGTCCATCGAGTTGCGGAGCATGTGGATCAGCGGGTCCGCCAGTTCCTCGACGATGGTCTTGTCGACCTCCGTGTCCTCGCCGGCGAGCACGAGATGGGCCTTCTTGCCCAGCGTGCGCTCGAGTTCGCGCACCAGTCGCGGCAGGCGCTGGAATACGACCTTCACGGGCTGGGCGCGCACCGCCATGACGTTGTCCTGCAACTCGCGCGTCTGCCGCGCCAGGCTGAACAGGGCGTCAACGAAGGAGGCGGCCTCGCGCTTGGCGAGCACGCCTGCGCGCTCGGACAGCATGGACTGCGTGATGACGATCTCGCCGACCAGGTTCATCAGGCGGTCGATGCGCTCGAGGTCGACGCGGATCGTTCCGCCGGACGTGCGCCGCTGCGCCGGGGCGGGAGCTGCGGGCGCAGCCGCGGCGGCGGGAGCGGCCGGTGTCGCCGGCTCGGCCGCGGCTTCGGCCGCGGGCTTGGCTTCGGCGGTGGGGGACGCAGGCGCGGCGGCGGCTTCAGGCGCCGCAGCCGGAGCAGGGGCCTCTTCGGCCGCCTGCGAAGCGTCGTTGATCGTGAATTCCTCGTCTGCCAGGAAGGACTCCAGCGCTTCGACGATGTGCTCGGGACCGTGCTCCGTCTGGAGCTCGATCGTCCAGCGCATCCAGCAGTCCATGGGGTCGAGAGACGCGATGAGCGGCACCTGCGCAGTGTCGCAGGTGACCTCGAGGTCGCCCAGGTGCCGCAGGGCGTCGAAGATCATCCGCGGATCGATCGCCCGGCGAAAGAATTCGCGTTCCGGATTGAGATGGATCGTGACCTTGCGGGCCCTGCCGGCGGACGCCTCGGCCGCAGCCGGAGCGGGGCTGGCCGCGGCCGCAGGGGCCGGGGCGGGCTCGTCGTCGAGCCGGATCTCGTCGCCGGCTTTTGGCGCATGGGTCTTCTGGCCGCCGGCCATCGCCTGGAGCGCCGCCACCAGCGCCGGGGCGACCGGAACCGACCGGCCGTCGCGCGCGGCGCTGATCAGCTCGCTCAGCACGTCGCCCGCCTGGAGGAGCATGTCGATCGGCGCCTCGTCGATGGCCACCCGGCCGGAGCGGAGCGCGTCCAGGCAGGCCTCGAACATGTGGGCGAATTCGACGAGCTCCGTCAGCGCGAAGGCGCCAGCGCCGCCCTTGATCGAGTGGACGGCGCGGAAGGCGCCGTGGATGTCATCGGGCGTCGCGCGCCCCTCGCCGATGGCGGCGAGATGACCTTCGAGCAAGCCGATGAACTCATCGCACTCGTCGAAGTAGATGTTCCTGATCTCGGCAAGAGCGTCCATGGGCGGGCTACTTCTTGAAACGCGTGAGCATGTCGAGGAGACGCTGCGGATCGAAGGGCTTCACCATCCAGGCGGTGGCGCCCGCCTTGCGGCCCTCGGCCTTGATCTCCGCCCCGCTCTCCGTTGTCAGGATGATGATCGGCACTCCGCCGCCGTCGGCGCGCGAACGCACCGCGCGCGTGAACTCGATCCCGTCCAGGACCGGCATGTTCAGGTCCGTGATGACGATGTCGGGCCGGTGGTCCGCGAAGCGGGCGAGGCCCTCTTCGCCGTTCTCGGCCTCCACCACCTCGTAGGAGGCGGCGCGCAGCGTCCTGCAGAGGAGCTCGCGAAGGGTTCGCGTGTCGTCGATTGCCAGAATGCGCACCGGTTACTCCATCGGAATCGTCATGAGGTCGGCGAAAAGGCCGTACCCTTGGAAGGCGTCGATCATGGCGGGGCTGGGTGAAACCAGCGTAAAGCCGTGTCCGGAATCGCTCGCGGTCCGCCCAGCGGACAGAATGACTTGCGCCAGGATGGGCGACATGTCCTCCGCAGCCGAGGCATCCAGCTTGATGTCCTGGCCTGCGGCGAACGCGTCCTTGATTTTGCTGAAGAGGTCCATGACCTCGTCGCGGTTCGCCGTGCTTCCGAGCGTCAGATCGACCACGCCGCCCTCCGGGTGCTATTCGCTGGCGAAATTAAGCGTCGAAACTTAACAAAGGTTTTAGTCGCGCATCCCCGAATTGAATTTATGCAAAGGACTCAACTTCCGGACGTCAAAAGAATTTTGCGATTGGGCCACGAGGCGTGGTGGCTCGCCCGCAGCCCGCTTGCAGTCAACTGATCGTGTTGATTGTTGATATAAATCACGAAATTTACGGAGCTTTCACATTTGTGACGGCTAATCGCTCCGGTTGAGCGGGGGCTGAATCGCACGCAAAGGTGCGTAGCGGTCGCCGCTGCGGCAGGAGCTCACGGCATGCAAGCATCCCCGGATCCAGGCCTCATCGCGAGCGCCGGCGCCCCGCAGTTCATCAGGATCGTCACGTTCCTGGTCGATGATCGCCAGTTTGGCGTGGAGGTCGGCCTCGTCAGGGAGATCAAGGGCTGGCAGGAGACAACGCCTCTCCCGAACACGGCCCATTATGTCCTCGGAGTCCTGAATCTCCGCGGCACCGTGATCACGGTCTTCGACTTCAAGGCGCGTCTCGGTCTGGGCCGCTGCGCGATCTCACGGGCCAGCGTCATCCTGGTGCTGGATCTCGGCGGCCAGCCGGTGGGGCTGCTCGTGGACGCCGTTTCCGACATCGTCGACATCCCTCGAACCGACCTGCGGCCTCCTCCAGAGACCCATGGCGTCGAAGAGGTCCTGCTCGGCCTGGCGGTGCGGGGCGAGCGCGTGATCGCGCTCCCCAACCTGTCATCGATGATCGGCTTCCTGCCGGAAGCCGCGACCTCCGGGTCGATCCAACACTGAAATCCGAGCGGCGCGACGCCGAACTCACGCACGCAGCAATGGGGGTTGAAGGTGGCGACCACAAAGCTCGTCCAACGGGCGGCCAATATGACGATCGGAATGAAGATCGTCTCCATTCTGTGCATCGTGGCCATCCCGTTCGCCATGATGACCGGTCTTTTCATCAACCAGGTCCTCAAGGACATCCATACGGCGAATGAGGAGGCGGCCGGCCTGCGCCAGCTTCAGCCCGTTTGGCAAGCCTATGTGGGAGCAGGGTCTGCAGATCGCGCCGCCGGCGCGGGGCTGTCGGATATCCCTGCGGCCTCCGGGTTCTCGGCTGCGATCGCAGTCGGCAAGCCGCGCGCCGAAGTGCTCGAGGCAGGCCGCCTGGCCATCCAGAAGATCGCGGACACCTATGGCCTGACGCTCGATCCGGACCTGGACAGCTATTATGTCGGCGACATGGTCGTCTCTCGGCTGCCGCTGATCGTCAGCGCCGGTGCGGACCTTCTTCGCGCCGGAGGCGAACTGGCCAAAGGCGGCCCGGTCTCCGGGGGCCACGCAAGCGACCTGCGGTTCGATCTGGCCATGATGCGGGACTCGGTCGATGGGCTCGCATCCGATTACACGACGGCTGTCGGGGGCAACAAGGACGGCTCGGTCGCCAGCGGCATTGGGCCCAACGTCGAGCGGGTGAAGGTCAAGTTCAAGGCGGTCGCGGGCGCCGCGGAGCCCGTGCTGAAGGCGCTCGAGGCGGGCCAGCCTGTCACGGCCGCCGCGCTCGAACCCCTTCTCGACGGGCGGTGTCCGCAGCTTTGGTCGACAAGCTGCTCGCGGCGCGCATTTCGCGCATCGAAGCCGACGCGGCCTGGAAGCTGATCCTGTCCGGGCTGTGCGTGGCCGGCGCGCTTGGCGCCGCCCTGCTGGTGGTCCGCTCCATCCGCCGCCCGGTGGCCGACGTCATCGAGGCCATCCAGCATTTCCAGAATGGCGACTACAGGGCTGAGATCCGGCACACGGAGGCCACCAACGAGGTCGGCGAAATCGCTCGGGCTCTGAAGCACCTGCAGTCGCTCGGCGAGAACCAGGCGCTGACGGTCGCGGCCATGGACGGCTCGCCCACGATGATGATGATCACCGATCCCAGCGAGCGGATCGTCTACGTCAGCCAAAACCTGCGGCGGCTGCTCCTCGCCCTGGAGCCCGCCATGCGGCAGGCCCAGCCCGATTACGCGGTTGACCGGCTCGTGGGGCAGCACATCGACTTCTACCGGCGCAACCCGAACCTGAAGCGCGAGGTGATAGCCGACGACGGCAAGAACCGGAAAGCTCGCTACATCGTCGGCGACCGCACGCTGGTGATCGACATGGTGTACATCCATGGCCGCGGCGGGGAAGTGATCGGCCACACCATCGAGTGGCGCGACCTCACGGCCGACCTCGAGGCCCAGGCGCAGATCGCCTCGCTGGTCTCGGCCGCTGCCCACGGCGACTTCTCCAAGCGCCTGAGCCTGGAAGGCAAGTCCGGCTTCGTGCGCGAGATCGCCAGCGGGCTGAACAACGTGTCCAATGCTGTCGAGACCGCCGTGACGGAGTTCGCCTCGGTCATGAGCTCCGTTGCCGAAGGCGATCTCACCCGCATGGTGGACGGCGCCTACGAAGGCGTGTTCGGGGAGCTGCAGCGCAGCATCAACGGCACGGTGGAGCGCCTGTCCGAGACCGTCGGCACCATCCAGGTCACGTCGCTCGACGTCACCACCGCCGCCACGGAAATCAACAGCGGCGCCGAAGACCTGTCCAAGCGCACGGAAGACCAGGCCTCGTCGCTGGAGGAAACGGCCGCGACCACCGAGCAGCTTGCCGCCTCGGTCAAGGCCGCCGCGATGTCGTCCCGCAACGCCGTCCAACTCGCCGAGGACGCGATGCGGGTCGCCGAGAACGGCGGCGCCATCGTGAACCAGGCCGTGGACGCAATGACCCGCATTGAGCAGGCCTCGCAGAAGATCTCCGACATCACCTCGGTGATCGACGACATCGCGTTCCAGACCAACCTCCTGGCCCTCAACGCGGCCGTGGAAGCCGCCCGGGCCGGCGAGGCCGGCAAGGGCTTCGCCGTGGTCGCGTCGGAGGTCCGGACCCTGGCCCAGCGCTCCAGCGAGGCGGCCAAGGACATCACCGGCCTGATCGGCTCCTCCACCCAGGAGATTTCGGAAGGCGTGAAGCTGGTCCGCTCCGCAGGCGACGTGCTGGGGCAGATCGTCGACGCCTCGCAACGCGTGGCCGGGACCGTCAACGAGATCTCGGCGGCCACCTCCGAGCAGGCCAACGGCATCGAGGAGATGAGCCAGGCGGTCGCCCACATGGACGAGATGACCCAGCAGAACGCGGCCCTGGCGGAAGAGAGCGCCGCCTCGGCGGCCTCGCTCTCCAGCCAGATCCAGCGCCTGAACGGGCTCGTGGCGTCCTTCAGGACGCGCCAGGAGCTCCGTCGCGAGCCGGTCCGCTACGCGGCGGGCGGCGGCTCCTCCGCTCCGGCCACGAGGCCTGCGGCGAAACCTGCGCCCAAGCCTGCGGCCGCGCCCGCGCGTCCCGCTCCGGTCAAGTCGGGAGCGCCCACGCCGGCGGCGAAGGGCCCCAGCGAGCCCGAGCGGCTGCGCCGCCTCGCCGCTGAGGCCTTCGGCGGCGGCTCCAAGCCGACGGCCTCCAGGGCGCAGGGCGGCTGGGAAGAGTTCTGAGCCCGCGATCCGGGCACAGCAAAAAGGAAGCCCCGCGCCATCGGCGCGGGGCTTTTTCGTTGCGCGCTCGACGCGCCCGTCATGCGCGCTTGCGCAGCGCGTGCTCGATCTCGCCCACCACGCCCCGGCGGAACAGCAGCACGCAGGCGACGAAAATGGCGCCGATCAGGACGGTGACCGGGAAGTCCATGGCGGCCAGATAATTCTCCAGCGTCACGACGATCAGCGCGCCGACCACGGGCCCCAGCATGGTCCCGATGCCGCCGAGCAGCGTGATGAGGACCACCTCGCCCGACATCTGCCAGGTGATGTCGGTGAGGGACGCCAGCTGGAAGACGAGCGACTTCGCGCCGCCGGCCATGCCCGCCAACGCCGCCGAGATCGTGAAGGCGATGAGCTTGTAGCGCTGCACGTCGTAGCCCAGCGAGATGGCCCGAGGCTCATGCTCGCGGATGGCCTTCAGGATCTGGCCGAACGGCGAGTTCACGATCCGCCACAGGGCGAACATGCCGAACAGGAAGAGCACGAGCACGAAGCCGTACATCGCCATCGGCTTGTTCAGGTCGAGGACGCCGAACAGCATGCCGCGCGGCACGCCCTGGATGCCGTCCTCGCCGCCCGTGAAGGGCGCCTGCAGGGCGATGAAGAACACCATCTGGGACAGCGCCAGGGTGATCATGGAGAAGTAGATGCCCTTCCGCTTGATCGCCAGATAGCCGACCAGTACGCCCAGGAAGCCGCCCGCGACCGCCCCGAGGACCACGCAGAGAAGCGGATCGAGGTGCCAGACCTTGGCCGCGTGCGCCGAGACGTAGGCGCCGGTTCCGAAGAAGGCCGCGTGCCCGAAGGAAAGCAGCCCCACATAGCCGATGAGCAGGTTGAAGGCCGCCGCGAACAGGGCGAAGCACATCAGCTTCATCAGGAAGACGGGATAGATCCCCAGCGGGGCGACCAGCAGCAGCACCACCAGCCCGGCCGCCGAAAAGCGGCCCCAGGTCTCGGAATTGGTGCGGACGCCGGCCGGACCGGCGGAAACGGTCGTCGCAGTCATCTCATTCTCCCCGACCGAACAGGCCCGCGGGCCGCACCAGGAGGACGATCGCCATCACCACGAAGATCACGATGGCAGACGCCTGCGGATAATACACTTTGGTGAGCCCCTCGAGCACGCCGAGCATGTAGCCGGTGACGATGGCGCCCATGATCGAGCCCATGCCGCCCACCACCACCACGGCGAACACCACGATGATGAGGTTGGACCCCATCAGCGGGCTCACCTGGTAGATCGGCGCCGCCAGCACGCCCGCGAACCCGGCCAAAGCCACGCCGCCCGCATAGGTGAGTGTGACCAGCAGGGGCACGTTGATGCCGAACGCCTGAACCAGGGCGGGGTTCTCGGTCGCCGCCCGCAGGTAGGCGCCGAGCCTCGTGCGCTCGATGATGAACCAGGTGGCGAAGCAGACCACGACGGAGGCGACCACCACCCAGCCGCGGTAGATGGGCAGGAACATGAATCCGAGATTCACGCCGCCCTGGAGCTGCGGGGGAGGGGAGTAGGGCTGGCCGGACGAGCCGTACCAGTGCCGGAACATACCCTCGATCACCAGGGACAGGCCGAAGGTGAGCAGCAGGCCATAGAGCGGGTCGAGGCCCGCGAGCCGCTTGAGGGTCGTCCGCTCGATCACCACGCCGAGCAGCGCCACCGCGATCGGGGCGAGCACGAGCGCCGCCCAGTAGTTGATGCCGAGCTTCGTCAGGGCCAGCCAAGCCGTGAACGCGCCCAGCATGTAGAGCGCGCCATGGGCGAAGTTGATGACGTGCAGCATGCCGAAGATCACGGCGAGGCCGAGCGACAGCAGGGCGTAGAAGGAGCCGTTGATGAGCCCGATCAGCAGCTGCCCGTAGAGGGCGGCCGTCGGGACGCCGAAGATGGTCGTCATCGCCTCACACCCCCAGATATTCGTGCAGCGAGCCCATGCGGGCGTCGAGCTCGGCCGTGGCGAACTTGTCCACCACCTTGCCGTCCTCCATCACGAAGAAGCGGTCCGCCAGCTTGGCCGCGAACCGGAAGTTCTGCTCCACGAGCACGATGGTGTAGCCCTGGGTCTTGAGGGTGCGGATGAGTTCGCCGATGCGCTGCACGATCACGGGCGCGAGGCCCTCGGTGGGCTCGTCCAGCAGCAGCACCTTGCAGCCGGTGCGCAGGATGCGGGCGATCGCCAGCATCTGCTGCTCCCCGCCGGAGAGCTTGGTTCCGGGGCTGCTGCGCCGCTCCTCCAGGTTCGGGAAGATGCGGTAGATCTCTTCGATGGACATGCCGCCCTCGGCGATCTTCGGAGGCAGGGTGAGGTTCTCGTCCACCGACAGGCTGGCGAAGATGCCGCGCTCCTCCGGCACGTAGCCGAGGCCGGCCCGCGCCACCTTGTGCTGCGGCAGGGCCAGCAGGTCCTGCCCGCGCAGCGTGATGGCGCCCTTGCGCTTGCGCACGATGCCGACGATGGAGCGCAGCGTGGTGGTCTTTCCCGCGCCGTTTCGGCCCAGGATCGTGACAGTCTCGCCCTCGCGCACGTCGAGGGACACGCCGTGCAGGACGTGGCTTTCGCCGTACCAGGCTTCCAGGTCTTTGATTTCCAGAATAGGGGCTTGAGCCAGCATCTCAGGCCTCCTCCAGGCCCATATAGGCCTCGCGGACCCGCGGGTCCTGCGACACCGTCGCGTAATCGCCTTCGGCGATGATCTCTCCGCGCTGCAGCACCGTGATCGTGTCGCAGAGGTTGGAGACCACCGAGAGGTTGTGCTCCACCATCAGGATGGTCCGGCCCACGGCCGCCTTGCGGATCAGGCCGACCACGCGATCGATGTCCTCGTGCCCCATGCCCGCCATGGGCTCGTCCAGCAGCAGCATGGTGGGCTCCAGCGCCAGCGTGGTGGCGATCTCCAGGGCGCGCTTGCGGCCATAGCTGAGATCCACCGCCGGCGTGTCCGTATAGGCGTCGAGGTTGAAGTCGGAGATCAGCTCCCGCGCGCGCTCGTCGAGCTGCCTCAGGATTTTGTCGGACCGCCAGAACTGGGTCGCCAGCCCCGCGCGGCGCTGCAGGGCGACGCGGATGTTCTCCAGCACGGTGAGGTGCGGAAACGTCGCGGAGATCTGGAAGGAGCGCACCAGACCGCGGCGCGCCACAACGGCGGGCTGCTCGTTGGTGACATCCACGCCGTCGAAGCGGATGGTCCCGCTGGAGGGCGTCAGGAACTTCGTCAGCAGGTTAAAGACCGTCGTCTTGCCGGCCCCGTTCGGGCCGATCAGCGCGTGGATGGACCCGCGCTTCACCGCGAGGTTCACGTTCTTGACGGCGATGAAGCCGAGGAACTCCTTCGTGAGCCCCTGGGCCTGGAGGATGATGTCTGGCGCTGGCATGCAGGCAGGCCCCGTTGTGGCTGCAGTTCCGTCTCCCGCAGGGCGGGACGGCGGCAGGGGGAGGCGGCGCGCCTGCCGACGGGGCGGGGCTGCGCCCCTCGCCCCGCCCCGCTCCCCATGGCGGGGAGGGGGCGCGCCGCGAGCTCGCCTCGTGGCTTACTTCGTCAGCGGGCAGCCGCTCTCGGCCGCCGTGAAGAAGGCCTTGTCGCCCGGGATGGTGGCGAGCTTCTTGTAGTAGTCCCAGGGCTTCTTGCTCTCCTCGGGCTTCTTGACCTCGAAGAGATACATGTCGTGGACCATGCGGCCGTTGGCGAGCACCTTGCCGTTCTGGGCGAAGGCGTCGTCGACGGGCAACTCCTTGAGCTTGGCGGCGACCTTCTCGGTGTCCTTGCTGTTGGCCGCCTTCACGGCCTTCAGGTACGACAGCACGGCCGAGTAGGTGCCCGCGTGGATCATGCTGGGCATGCGGCCGGTCCGCTTGAAGAAGCGCTCGCCGAACTCGCGCGACTTGTCGTCGTTGTCCCAGTAGTAGCCTTCGGTGAGCACCAGGCCCTGCGCCGCCTTCAGCCCCAGGCCGTGCACTTCGGCCAGCGTCATCAGCAGGCCCGCGAGCTTCTGCCCGCCGGCGGTGATGCCGAACTCGGCCGCCTGCTTCACCGAGTTGGTGGTGTCGAGGCCGGCGTTGGCGAGGCCCACGACCTTGGCGCCTGAGGCCTGCGCCTGCAGGAGGAAGGACGAGAAGTCGGTCGTGTTCAGCGGATGGCGCACGGAGCCAAGCACCTTACCGCCTTCCTGCTTCACCAGCTTGGTGGTGTCTTCCTCCAGCTGGTAGCCGAAAGCGTAGTCGGCCGTGAGGAAGAACCACGTGTCGCCGCCGGACTTGGCCAGGGCGCCGCCCGTGCCCACCGCGAGCGCGCGGGTGTCGAAGGCCCAGTGGAAGCCGTAGGGCTGGCAGGCGTCGCCGGTGATGCGCGAGGTCGCCGCGCCCACCACGATGTCGATCTTCTTCTTCTCCTTCGAAAGCTCCTGCACGGCAAGCGCCACGGACGAGGTGGTGAGCTCCGTGATCATGTCCACGCCGTCGACGTCATACCACTGGCGGGCGATGTTGGAGCCGATGTCGGGCTTGTTCTGGTGGTCGGCGGAGACGAGCTCGACCTTCTGTCCCAGGACGGAGCCGCCGAAGTCCTCGATCGCCATCTTGGCGGCCTCGACCGACCACTTGCCGCCGTAGTCGGCGTAGACGCCTGACTGGTCGTTCAGGATGCCGATCTTGACGCCGTCGGCCGCCTGGGCGGACACGGCCCCGGCCAGCGCAAGCGCGCCGAACGCGACGGAGAAGGCGAGGGATTTCACGGCGGAAGCCGCCGTCGTTGCGGTGCGTTTCAAGTCACTTCCTCCTTGGCGGCGCCGGGGTTGCGCCGAAGCCGCGGCCGAGCCGCGATCTTTTTGCTTGTCTGGTATCCGCCCTGAGCGGAGCGGCTGAGCGGAGGATAGTGCGCGAATAGGCGCTTGCAACTGCCTCCCTCACAAAAGCTCGAGCATTTTTGGGCGTTTGGCCCTTATTTTCTGTCGGATTAGACGAAAGTAGAAGACGCTTACGCGAACGGATGCGTCGCCTCGTCGAGTCGGGTCAGCAGGGCGGCCAGCCCGGCCTCGTCGACGCGCAGCGCCGCCTCGCCCGGGGACACCCACTCCAGCCGCCGCACCCCCGCTTCACGGAAGCGCTTCACCTGCTTGGCCACTTGGAGAGGATAGACCTGGACCGTGACGAGCACGAAGTGCTCTTTGAGGCGCTTCCAGTACTGGTAGCTCCCAAGGGGCTTCTTGGCAGCCTTGCCTTTGACGCCCGCCTCCTCCAGCGCCTCCTGTGCGGCGGCCTCGTGAGGCTTCTTGCCCTTCATGGGCCAGCCCTTGGGAATGACCCACCGCCCCGTCTCGCGCGAGGTCGCCAGCAGGACCTCCAGCCGGCCATCCCGCTCCCGGTAGGGCAGCGCCGCATACTGGGCCAGCGCGCTCGGATCCAAGCGTCGCTCCTTGTCCGTTTCAGCCGCTCCGCCCGCAGCGGCCGCGCTCTGCGATTGATCCATGCAACGACCCTGGGACCGGAGCGTTTGTGCCCCCATATCGGACGAGTCGAAGGGAACGATGCTGCACATGCCAAGTGATGTCGAGGAGCCTCGAAGTCCGAGGGTGGTCTCCGCCGAAAAGGCGCCGCGCGCCCTCGTGCTGGTGAACCCGAACAGCCGTCGCGGCGCGGGCTCGGCCGAAGCCGTCGCCAAGCGCCTGTCGGGCGCCGGCCTGGCGCACTCTGTCGAGACGTTCTCCAGCCCGGAGGAAGTGTCCTCCGACATCGTGCGCCGCGCCGCGGAGGTCGACCGCGTGATCATCTGCGGCGGCGACGGCAGCGTGAACGCGGCCGGTCCCGGACTGCTCGAGACAGGCTTGCCTTTTGGGATCGTCCCCCTCGGCACCGGCAACGACCTCGCGCGCACCCTCGGGCTGCCCGAGGACCTCGACGCCGCCGTGGATGTGATCGTCGCCGGCAAGATGCGGCGCATCGATGTGGGCCTGGTGAACGGCAGGCCCTTCTTCAACGTCGCCAGCCTGGGCATCTCGACCGAGCTCGCCCGCACTCTCACCCCGGACATCAAGCGCCGCTGGGGACGCTTCGGCTATGCGCTCGCGGCCATGAAAGTGCTTGCCAACGCCCGGCCGTTCACCGCCACGATCGTCGACAAGGGAGAGCCCATCCGGGTGAAGACCTTCCAGATCGCGGTGGGCAACGGCCGCTACTACGGCGGGGGCATGGCTGTGTCCGAGCAGGCCGCCATCGACGACGAGCACCTCGACCTCTACAGCCTCGAGCTCAGCGGCGTATGGAAGTTCGCCCTGATGATCCGCGCCTTCCGTACGGGCTCGCACGGGGCCTGGGAGGAGGTGCGCACCGTGCGGGGTCTCGAGTTCGATATTTCGACGCGCAAGCCGCGACCTGTGAACTGCGATGGCGAGATCTGCGCGCATACCCCCGCCCATTTCAAGGTGCTGCCGAAGGCCCTGACGGTGTTCGCGCCCTAGCGGGCCGCGGGGGCGACGGGCTCCCGCTCCATCGCTTCGCCGATCTCCATCGGATGGGCCATCACCTGCCGCAGCTTGCCGGGGTCGAGTTCGCCCTCCCACCGGCTGACCACCACGGTCGCGACGCCGTTTCCGACGAGGTTGGTGAGCGCCCGGCACTCGCTCATGAACTTGTCGATGCCGACCAGGATCGCCAGCGATGCGATCGGAATGTCCGGGATGATCTGCAGGGTGGCCGCCAAGGTGACGAAGCCGGCGCCGGTCACTCCCGACGCGCCCTTGGACGTCAGCATGGCGATGAGCAGGATGGTCATCTCCTGCCCGAACGTCAGGTGCGTGTTGGTCGCCTGCGCCAGGAACAGCGTGGCCAGGGTCATGTAGATGTTGGTGCCGTCCAGGTTGAAGCTGTACCCGGTCGGGATCACCAGCCCGACCACCGACGGCGAGGCGCCCAGCCGCTGCATCTTCTGGATCATGTGCACGCCAGGCGCGCGGCGGTCGCGGGCTCCTGGAACAGCACGAGCCCGAGCATCGCGGTGCCCACCGCGCCCACCCCCGTCCACACGGCGTAGGCTGTGCCCAAGGGGAGGTCGCGCAGGGCGATGCCGAGCAGCCCCAGGCTCACCGCCATGGCGGCGAGGCACGCGACCGAAGGCCACAGCTTCGTGAAGCCGTCGGTATATTTCAGCAGCACCGCCCAGGCCACCTCGAAGAGGCCGGCAAGCAGCAAGACGAGCCAGGCCAAGATGGCTCCTTTCAGGGTCAAAAAAGGGAGAAACCTGCGCCGCGCTTCGAAGTCCCGGCGCCTCGACCCTCAATTGGATGGAGAAGAACTCGGCTCCGGCTACTTCCGAAGGGGGCTGTGGCGCGGACGTCACGCCGCCCTTCGAGCGCCTGTGTATTGGCCCAGATCATGCAAAGCGGGGTCGGGACCATGGTACCATGGGTCTCGTCGGGGGTGATTCGATGCGGACACGCATACTACCCTTCGGAAAGCGGGATGCGGCAAGCCGCCTCCGCCCGCGCGCCACGTGGCAGCCGCAATCGGCGCCCAGCTTGATCTGGGGCGGGGGTTGGCGAGCCCAGCCGGTGGAGTCGACGCAACCCTTGTCCGCTCCATTGGTTATCGCTGCGTTGTGGCGCTTAAAGCCAGCGGGTGCCGATGTATCCGAACACTGACCTCTTCACGACCTATGCACGGTCGTACGAATCCCGTCGCGAAGCCGAGATGTCCTTGCAGGACTATCTGGAAGGGTGCCGCGACGATCCGATGATGTACGCCAGCGCGGCGGAGAGAATCCTCGCCGCGATCGGCGAGCCCGAGATGCTCGACACCTCCCGGGACGCGCGCCTTGGCCGCATCTTCATGAACCGGACGATCCGGGTTTATCCCGCATTCGCCGAGTTCTACGGGATGGAGGAGACGATCGAGCGGATCGTCGCCTATTTCCGGCATGCCGCGCAGGGCCTGGAGGAGCGCAAGCAGATCCTCTACCTGCTCGGCCCTGTGGGCGGCGGCAAGTCATCCCTCGCCGAACGCCTGAAGGCGCTGATGGAGGTCCATCCCATCTACGTCCTGAAGGCGGGCGACGAGCTGAGCCCGATCTTCGAGAGCCCCCTTGGTTTGTTCGATCCCGAGCAGATGGGCAAGACCCTCGAGGAGCGTTACGGCATTCCGCGCCGGCGGTTGACAGGGCTGATGAGCCCGTGGTGCCTGAAGCGGCTGGACGAGTTCGGCGGCGACATCTCGCGCTTCAAGGTCGTGAAGGTGAACCCCTCGCGCCTGCGCCAGATCGGCATCGCCAAGACGGAGCCTGGCGACGAGAACAACCAGGACATCTCCTCGCTGGTCGGCAAGGTCGACATCCGCAAGCTGGAGCGCCTGTCGCAGAACGATCCCGACGCTTACAGCTACTCGGGCGGGCTCAACCGGGCCAACCAGGGCATGCTCGAGTTCGTCGAGATGTTCAAGGCGCCCATCAAGATGCTGCACCCCCTGCTCACTGCGACGCAGGAAGGCAACTACGTTGGCACCGAGAACATCGGCGCCATCCCGTTCCAGGGCGTCGTGATGGCGCACTCCAACGAGGCGGAGTGGCAGAGCTTCAAGACCAACAAGAACAACGAGGCCTTCATCGACCGCATCTACGTCATCAAGGTGCCGTACTGCCTGCGGGTGACGGAAGAGCAGAAGATTTACGAGAAGCTGATCCGCGGCTCCGAGCTCGCCGGCGCGCCCTGCGCTCCGGCCACGCTGGAGATGCTGGCCCGCTTCGCCGTGCTGTCCCGGCTGCGCGAGCACGCCAACTCGAACCTGTACTCCAAGATGCGGGTCTATGACGGCGAGAGCCTGCGCGAGGTCGATCCGCGGGCCCGTTCCCTGCAGGAGTACAAGGACTCGGCCGGCGTGGACGAGGGCATGGACGGAATCTCGACACGCTTCGCCTTCAAGGTGCTGGCTGCGACCTTCAACCACGACACCACCGAGATCGCGGCCGATCCCGTCCATTTGATGTACGTTCTCGAGCAGACAGTCCGACGGGAGCAGCTGCCGGAAGCGACCGAGAAGCGTTATCTTGAGTTCCTCAAGGCCGAACTGGCGCCGCGCTATGCGGAGTTCATCGGCCACGAGATCCAGAAGGCCTATCTGGAGTCGTACCACGATTACGGCCAGAACCTCTTCGATCGCTATGTCGACTATGCCGACGCCTGGATCGAGGATCAGGACTTCAAGGACCCGGACACGGGCCAGCTGCTGAATCGCGAGCTGCTGAACCAAGAGCTCACGAAGATCGAGAAGCCGGCGGGTATCGCCAACCCCAAGGACTTCCGCAACGAAGTCGTTAAGTTCGCGCTGCGCTCGCGGGCGAGCCACGGTGGCAAGAACCCCTCCTGGACCAGCTACGAGAAAATCCGCGACGTCATCGAGAAGCGGATGTTCAGCCAGGTGGAGGAGCTTCTGCCGGTGATCAGCTTCGGGTCCAAGAAGGATTCCGAGAGCGAGAAGAAGCACGCCGACTTCGTCGCCCGAATGACCGAGCGCGGATACACCGAGCGCCAGGTCCGACGACTTGTCGAGTGGTACATGCGGGTCAAGCAGGCAGGGTAGCAAGGGTTCTTGCAAATCCCGGCCGGAGCGGAGCGAAGATGCACATCGTCGACAGACGCCTGAACCCGGGAGGCAAGAGCCTCGGCAATCGCCAGCGCTTCCTGCGCCGGGCCCAGTCCCTGGTGCGTCGGGCGGTGCGGGACCAGTCCCGCGACCGCTCGATCAAGGACATGGGGGAGGGGGGCGAGGTCTCCATCCCGATCGACGGGGTGCGCGAGCCCTCCCTGCGCCGCTCGGGCCAGGGAGGCCTGCGCGAGCACGTTCTGCCCGGCAACAAGCACTTCACCGAAGGCGACACCATTCCGCGCCCGCAGGGCGGGGGAGGGGGCGGCGGCTCGGAAGGGTCCGAGGACGGCGGCGGCGAGGACGACTTCCGGTTCGTGCTGTCCCAGGACGAGTTCCTCGACCTCTTTCTGGAAGACCTGGAGCTGCCGGATCTCGCCAAGACCCGCGTCGAAGACCTCGAGAACCCGGCCTGGCGCCGGGCCGGCTACTCGACGTCCGGCTCGCCGGCGAACTTGTCCCTGACCCGCACCATGCGCAACAGCCTCTCCCGGCGGATCGCGCTCAACCGTCCCCGGACGGAGGAGATGCAGGAGCTGGAAGAGGAGATCGCCCGCCTGGAAGCCAAGGGCGACGAGCCGGAGCGCGTGAAAGTGCTGCAGCTGCGCCTCGAGGACCTGCAGCGCAGGCGCAAGCTGATCCCCTTCATCGATCCGCTCGACCTGCGCTACCGCCAGTTCGCGCCCTATCCGAAGCCAGTCGCCCAGGCCGTGATGATCTGCCTGATGGACGTCTCGGGCTCCATGACGGAGCACATGAAGGACTTGGCGAAGCGGTTCTACGCCTTGCTCTACATCTTCCTGAAGCGCCGCTACCGGCACGTGGAGCTGGTCTTCATCCGACATACGCACACCGCCGAGGAGGTGGACGAGCAGACCTTTTTCCACTCCACCGAGACGGGCGGCACCGTCGTGTCCACCGCCCTGGTCGAGATGCTCCGGGTCCTGAACGAGCGCTACCGCCCGGAGGACTGGAACATCTACGCCGCCCAGGCCTCGGACGGCGACAACGCGCCCAACGACAACGAGCGCACGGTTTCCCTGCTGCAGGACCAGATCCTGCCGCTGACGCAGTACTTCGCCTATCTCGAGGTGAAGCCCGAGGACGAGCCCCTGTCGCTGGGGCTCACCTCACGCGCAAGCGACCTGTGGCGCGCCTACGAGGCCATGGACGACGCGGGTCCGCGTTTCGCCATGCGCCAGGTCCGCCACCGCCGGGACATCTTCCCGGTGTTTCGTGAGCTGTTCCGCCGCCGCGGCCAAGGCGCCGGGGCGGAGCGTGTGGGGGCGCCCTGATGACCATGCATCTGATCCCGAAGCCCCTGCTGTTCCACAGCAACGACTGGGACTTCGACACCATCCGCCGGATCTATGACGCCTGCGAGCGCATCGCGCTCGGCGAGCTCGGGCTGGACGTCTATCCCAACCAGATCGAGACCATCACGGCCGAGCAGATGCTGGACGCCTACTCTTCGTCCGGCATGCCGCTGTTCTACAAGCACTGGAGCTTCGGCAAGCACTTCGCCCATCACGAAGCCGTCTACCGCCGCGGCTTCGGCGATCTCGCCTACGAGATCGTCATCAACTCCAACCCGTGCATCAGCTACATCATGGAGGAGAACTCCGCCACGATGCAGACGCTGGTGATCGCGCACGCGGCGTTCGGGCACAACCACTTCTTCAAGAACAACTACCTTTTCAAGCAGTGGACGGACGCCGACGGCATCCTCGACTATCTGGACTTCGCCAAGAACTACATCTCCGAATGCGAGGAGCGCTACGGCCACCTCGCCGTGGAGCGCCTGCTCGACGCCGCCCACGCCCTCAACAGCCAGGCCGTGCACCGCTATCCGCGGCGCACCAAGCCCGACCTCCGCTCGGAGGAGCGCCGGGCCGAAGAGCGTCGGCGCCATGACGAGCAGATGTACAACGACCTGTGGCGCACCGTTCCCAAGTCGGACAAGCCGCGCTCCGGCGTGAGCGACGAGGAGCGCCGCCGCGCGCTGCTCCAGCTGCCGCAGGAGAACGTCCTCTACTTCCTGGAGAAGACGGCTCCGAAGCTCGCCCCTTGGCAGCGCGAGGTGCTGCGGATTGTGCGCAATGTCGCGCAGTACTTCTACCCGCAGCGCCAGACTAAGGTCATGAACGAGGGCTGCGCCACCTTCGTCCACTACAAGATCATGAGCCGCCTGCACGAGCAGGGGATGCTCGACGACGGCAGCTACTTCGAGTTTCTGAAGTCGCACACCAACGTCACCTTCCAGCCCAAGTACGACGATCCGCGCTACGGCGGCCTCAACCCCTACGCCATCGGCTTCGCAATGATGTGCGACATCGAGCGCATCTGCGCCGAGCCGACCGAGGAGGACCGCCAGTGGTTCCCGGATATCGCCGGCTCCGGCGACGGGATGGCGGTTTTGCGCGACGTCTGGGCCAATTACCGGGACGAGAGCTTCCTCCTGCAGTTCCTCAGCCCCAAGCTGATGCGGGAATGGCGGATGTTCCACGTCGTGGACGATCCCGAACGCCCCGAACTCCGTGTGGACGCCATCCACGACGACCGCGGCTACCGGCGCATGCGCCGCGCCCTGGCGCGGCAATACGACGTGGCCTGGACCGATCCGGACATCCAGGTCGTGGACGTCGACCTCGCCGGCGACCGGCGGCTCATTCTCCATCACAACGTCGTCAACCGGCTCCTGCTGGAAGCAGACGACGCGAACCGCGTGCTGCAGCACCTTGCCGACCTTTGGGGCTACGACGTGCTCCTGAAGGAGATCGACACTGCAACCGGCATGGTCCTGAAGGAACACCGGGCGAGCGCCCAGCCCTTGGGGCGCTGATGAACCCCCGATACTCCGAATGGCCGGGCTTGCCCGGCCATTTTCTTTCACGGCTCTTTCGTTCCACGGCCCGGGCCGCAGTCCGAAACCGAGCGGGCGCCAACAATTCAGGCGTCCCAAACTGAAACGCCATCGCAATGTTGCCGCAACTCGGGCGGAAGCTTCTCTGGTCGGTGGGACGGGGGTTCCTAACGAGGATCGGCTGAAGCCGGTCGCGTTCCGGCGAGTCGATCTTCTTCTGTGTGGGAGAAGGTCATGGAATACCGCGAATTCGACAAGCTGCGCGATGTAGCTGACGTGCGGGTCGCCGCCCGTCCGGCGATGACCCGGCGCGAGCGTCTGGAACGCTGGGCGTCCCTGCTGGAGCAGGATCCCACGCGGCGGTTGCGCTCGCTTGGCGAGATCGAGACCAAGACCCCGGCCGAGCGGGTGCAGATGCGCTCGCCGGATTCGCCGCTGACCGTGGCGTTCGAGGACCCGGTGCTGCGGGCCGAGGGCCTTGCCAGCGATCGCCTCGGCGACGCGATCGAGTTCTTCGAAATGAGCGAGGACGACGCGCATCGTCTCCTGTGCTCCTGCATGAACGGCTGGACCATGTCGGCCGGCAAGGTCGCGCGCGGCGTGCGCGGCGTGGCCAATCCCGACACCCGGCTGCAGTCGGTCGCCTGGGTCGTCGCGGGCGGATTCATCGCCACGCCGGTCCTCATGTACCTCTTCGGGTAAGGAGCTTCGATGTTCCCGTTCCGGGCCGCTTCAGCGGCGGCCCGGCTCTGCGCGCCGGATCGGATCCGGGGCAGGCCCGGCGCGTTGTAACGGCTCCAGCCACGAGGAGTGACCATGGCCGCCCAGCCCCGAACCGAAAACGCCGCGCCGGCTACGCTCGGCAAGTTCACCGTCACCCCGAGCGACGGAGCGTTCCGCATGCGCATCGAGACGGAGGGAGGAGACGTCCTCGACCTCACGGCCACGCGCGAGCAGATCGATGTTCTGGCGGATCACCTGGATGACCTCCTCGCGGAAACAGAGGAGGACGACGAGGCCGAGGAAGACGAGGACTGACCTCGGCGCCTGATCCCACGCAGGACGACTTCGGGCCGCCCCCAAGGGCGGCCCTTCTGCTTGGAGAGGCGGGGTGGGCCGCCTCAGCCGTCGTTCTCGGCGTTCAGGTCCTCGGTCCGGATGCCTTCGTCGCGGCCAGCTGCGGCCCGCAGCCGAATGCCCGGCCCCTCGTCGAAGTCGACCCCCGCCTCGTTGAGGGCCGCGACGAGCCGCATGGTCACGGCTTCGTCCGCGCTCAGCGGGGCGCCTCCGCGGCCTTCGATGTCGGTCAGGGCTTCCAGGCTGATTCCGGCCCGTTCGGCGGCGTCCTCACGGGTCAGGCCCGCCAGCACGCGCGCCGCCCAGACCTGATTTCCCGTGAACATCGCTCGGACCTTCTCAGAAACGGACCGTGGCGTTTTCCCCGCCATTCGGCCTCTCTCCCGTCGTCATCGCCTTCAGATATCCGTACGCGTACAGCATGGTGCTCGAAGGGCTGTCCCAGTATTCGGCGCCTTCGACCTTCACCTTGACGAGTCCGATCTTCGGATCGTCCACTCCCTTCGGGAACCACACCCTGAGCGCTTCCGACCAGAGCTCCTTGGCCTTGGCCTTATCCTGGAGCACTTCGGCCACGCCGGAAATCGACACGTAGTGCTGCTTGCTTTCATCCGAATAGGTGACCAGCACCTGCGGGTCGCGGCGGATTTCGACCACTTTCGGCGAATCGATGTCTGTGAAGAACCACAGGTACCCGTCGAAGTTGACGGTCTTGGTTCCCATGGGACGCGCATGCAGGTGGCCATCCTCGCCGCGCGAGGCCAGCATGGCGATGTGTGCGTCCTTCACGAGGGACAGCACCTTGTCCCGCGCAGCTTGATCGTCTCGATGTTCCATCCGGGCTCTCCCGTGAGCGAAAAGGGGTGTGCGGCGACAACCCATGCCGGACGGTACGGTTCCGCTTGGTTTTCGGCCGCTCTCAGCTTGGATTCGAGGCTGCGGCCGGGCTATGCAGCAGTGGGGGCGAGATCAAACCGACACGCGAAGGAGCCGCCGATGGGCGAGTGGATCAAGCTGACGGCCGCAGACGGGTTCACGCTGGACGCATGGCGCTCCGAGCCATCCGGAACGCCGAAGGGCGGCGTTGTTGTGCTGCAGGAGATCTTCGGCGTGAACGACCACATCCGCCGCGTCGCGGATGGTTTCGCCGCCGAGGGCTATCTCGCGATCGCCCCGGCTCTGTTCGATCGCGCCCAGCCCAGGGTCGAGCTGGGCTACAGCCCGGAAGACGGCAAGCAGGGCATGGAGATCCGGGCCAGGACCACCATGGACGGTGCGCTGGCGGACGTGCAGGCGGCGGTCAAGGCGGCTTCGGAAGCCGGCAAGGTCGGCGTGGTCGGCTACTGCTGGGGTGGTTCGCTCGCCTTTATGGCGGCGGCTCGGGTTTCCGATGTCTCCGCCGCCGTGGGCTACTACGGCGGCCTGATCGCCTCGAACCTCAACCAGATCCCGAAGGTCCCGACCATCCTCCACTTCGGCGAGAAGGATAAGCACATTCCACTGACGGATGTGGAGAAGATCCAGCAGGCGTTCCCGCAGATGTCGATCTTCGTCTATCCGGCCGATCACGGCTTCAACTGCGATGCCCGCGCCAGCTACGACAAGCCCTCGGCAGACCTCGCCCGGGCTCGTACGCTCGAGTTTTTCGCCGACAAGCTGCGCTGACTGAAGCGGCGCGCCCGGCGCCTCAGGGCGCCGCGTGCGCCCGCTCGGCCTCGGAGCGGCGCCCCCAGGCGATGAACGACCCGTTCCGGTAGCCCTGGTCGGCCTTGCCATAGCGCAGCGGCGCCCCGTCGGGTGTGACGACCTCGCCCCCTGCGGACGCCAGCACCGCGTGCCCGGCCGCGGTATCCCATTCCATGGTCGGCCCGAAGCGCGGATAAACGTCCCCGTCCCCCTGGGCGATCAGGCAGAACTTCAGGGCGGACCCAGCCGGCAGCGTCTGCGCGCACGGCCGCGCCGCCAGGAAAGCCTTTGTCTCCGCGTCGAGATGGGATCGGCTTACCAGCGCGACCTGGCCGCGCTCTGGCGTGGCGCGGGCGCGGATGTCCCTGCGGCCCGCCGGGGGAGGCAGAGAATCGCCGGGCAGGACGGTCATGACCTGCGCCCGTCCGCCGCCGCCGATCCAGAGCACGCCCTTGGCGGGCTGGTACACGGCCCCGGCGACCGGGTTGCCTCCCGCGATCACGCCGATGTTGACCGTGAACTCGCCGTTGCGGTCGATGAACTCCCGCGTCCCGTCCAGCGGGTCCACGAGCACGAAATCCTGCGCGCAGCGCGGGGCCTGGCCAGCCGAGGCCTGCTCTTCGGAAAGGATCGGGAGATGCGGGAGCAGCTTCGCCAGGGGAGGCAGGATCGCCGCTTCCGCCGCGAGGTCCGCCTCGGTCACCGGGCTGCCGTCCGCCTTCAGCGCCGCGGTGCAGCGGCAATAGGCGCGCATGATCGGCGGCCCTGCCAGGACGGCCACGGAGCCGAGCGCTTCCGCAAGCGTGAAAAGATCGGAGGGGAGGGGAGCTGACGCTCCAGGCGACGTTGACATGGCGGGCCTCGACCCCAGACCGTTACCGCAATCGGGCAGGCGTGGGCGACTGGAATCGTCAACGACGAGGAGGATGTCGCGGCGTCCGGCCCGCCGAATGGGGTCGGATCGCCAGGATGCGCCTCTTGCGCGCGATCAGAAGATCAACTCGGGGTCATCGATCAGCGGATCGGGGTTCGCGAGCTTCACCAGCGAGTCGCGTTCCTTGATACGGATCGTCCGCCCCTGGACCTCGACCCCGTGACGCGTGAGCGTCGCGAAGTTGCGGGACAGGTTCTCCGGCGTCATGCCGAGCCGGGCCGCGAGCGTGCGCTTGTCGAAGGGGATGTCGAACTCTCCCACCCCGCCATGGCCGCTCTGCTCACGCAGGATCCAGTTGGCCAGGCGCTCCACGCTGGTCCGCAGCTTCTGGCTCTTGAGCTCCTTGACCATGCCCCGGTAGGCGCCGGCGATCTCGTCCGCCACCGCATTCGCGAACGCGATGTCGGAGCGCATCGTGGACACGACGATATCGGCGGGGATCATGAGGATTCGCGAGCTTTCGAGCGTACGTGCCGCCGTGAGCAACGGCTGTTGCCGCACCAGCGCGGCAAGCACGAAAGTCGTCACCGGCCGGATCACGCCGACAGTGGTTTCGCGGTCGTCGTGTCGGGCGAACAGCTCCACCGAACCTTCGAGCACAATATGCAGGAAGTCCGGCGAAAGACCACGCTCGAACAGCGTCACATGAGGAGGGAACCGCTGGAGGAAGGCCGGCTGAATGAGAGCTTCGAACTTCTCGTCGGCCATGTCCTTGAACAGCGGCAGTGTCCGTATATTTTCTGCGTCTACGCTTCGCACCCGGCGCCCCTTGTGGTTTTTCGGGGAAGCAAACGATATTCGGGGCCTTTGTCAACGCAGAATTGCATGGCGTTGCATGAGAGTTCTAGCTGCTTTGCCTTTTTCTGCGCTGGAACTTCAGGCAATCTCTCATCGCGCCCAGGGTTTGATCCATGTGCGGTCAGGCAATTCAGAGTGTGACTTGCGCCCTGCGTCTCTCTGCTCCTTGGAGTTGCCTTCTCATTTCGCTCGAGATGACGGATGTTGGGCCGCCGCGCCCGCGCGAAAACCCTTCCCAACGCAGATCCGATAAGATGGTTCCCGTACAGATTGAAATTTTTTCATGTGAAGAAAGAGCAGCCCCATGACGACTTCGGTGAAGCCCCCGGTTGCCCCCATTGGCGTGGTGACCGTTTCCGATCGCGCCAGCCGCGGCGAATACGAAGACAAGGGCGGCCCCGGCATCGTGGCCGCGCTCACGGATATGCTGGCCAGCCCATGGAGGGCGGTTTCGCGGGTCGTGCCGGACGAGCGGCCGGCGATCGAGGCCGCACTCAAGGAGTTGGCTGATGATGAGGGCTGCACGTTGATTCTGACGACGGGCGGCACCGGGCCTGCGCCCCGGGACGTCACGCCCGAAGCAACCGAGGCGGTCTGCGACCGGCTGATGCCCGGCTTCGGAGAGCTGATGCGCACCGCCTGCCTCCGCGAGGTGCCCACCGCGATTCTGTCCCGCCAGATCGCGGGAACGCGCGGTCGGTCGCTCATCATCAACCTCCCTGGCAAGCCCTCCGCCATCAGGACCTGCCTGGACGCTGTCTTTCCCGCGGTGCCCTACTGCATCGACCTGATCGGCGGTGATCGTCTGGAAACCAACCCCGAGGTTTGCAAGGCGTTTCGGCCCAAGGCCTGACCAATCCGCCGGGCTCCTCATTGACTTTTGGCGCCGCAGCAATCATATGCAGCGTCGAACGTCGGCTTTCGGCGAAACAGGCTGCGTGTGCGGATCCACAACGATCCGACCTGCCGACCGTCTGGGCTCAAGCTTCGAAACTGAAGCAGCCGCCCTGGGCTTTCCAAAGACTTCCCTGAACACGCGGGGCGTCCTCCGACCGGTGCAAGCGAATTGCGCCGGGCGTCTGAGTCCGACTCCATCGACCTCAGTTCCAGGACATTTCCTTGACACTCTTTACCGACATGGGCCTCAGCCGCCCGATCCTCGACGCGCTCGCCGCCGAGGGCTACGAGAAACCCACCCCCATCCAGGCGCAGGCCATTCCTTCCGTTCTCGTCGGCAAGGACCTGCTCGGCATCGCCCAGACCGGCACCGGCAAGACGGCTGCTTTCGCGCTGCCGCTGCTCAACCGCCTCTCGGCGGACCCGAAGCCCACGCCCCGCAAGGGCTGCCGCGTGCTCGTGCTCAGCCCGACCCGTGAGCTCGCCAGCCAGATCGCGGACAGCTTCCGCGCCTACGGCAAGTTCCTCAAGCTCACCGCCAACGTCGTCTTCGGCGGGGTGCCGGTGAACCGGCAGATCCGCGAGATGGCCAACGGCGTCGACATCCTCGTCGCCACCCCCGGCCGCCTCCTGGACCTTTGCAACCAGCGCGCCGTCGACCTCTCCAAGATCGAGGCCTTCGTCCTCGACGAGGCCGACCAGATGCTGGACATGGGCTTCATCCACGACATCCGGAAGCTCATCGCCCTGATCCCGAAGCAGCGCCAGAGCCTGTTCTTCTCGGCCACCATGCCGAAGGAGATCGCCGAGCTCGCGGACAAGCTGCTGAAGGACCCGGTCAAGGTGGCCGTCACACCGGTCGCCACCACGGCCGAGCGGGTGGAGCAGTCGGTGCTGCTCGTCGACACGGCTCACAAGCAGGCGCTCCTCCACCTGCTGCTGCAGAATGACCCGTCCATCGAGCGTGCGCTCGTCTTCACCCGCACCAAGCACGGCGCGGACAAGGTGGTGCGCAAGCTCGCCGCCGCGGGTCACGTGGCGGCCGCCATCCACGGCAACAAGAGCCAGAACCACCGTGAGCGGTCTCTTGCCGCCTTCCGCGCCGGCGAGGCCCGCCTGCTGGTCGCCACCGACATCGCCGCCCGCGGCATCGACGTGGACGGCGTGACGCACGTCATCAACTTCGACCTGCCGAACGTCCCGGAGAGCTACGTCCATCGCATCGGCCGCACTGCGCGCGCCGGCGCGGCGGGTATCGCGATCTCCTTCTGCGACCGCGAGGAGCGCGCCTACCTGCGCGACATCGAGCGGGTGACGCGCCAGCGCGTGCCCCAGGCGGATCTCCCGGCCGGCCTTGCGGCCGCCGCCGAGGAGGAGGCCAAGCGCACGGCTTCGCAGCCCCGCGAGGAGCGTCGCGACGACCGCGGCGGACGCAACGGTCGCGGCCAGCAGGGCCGCGGAGGCCGCCCCGGCGGCCAGGGGCAGAACCGGCAAGGCCAGCGCTCGGCCCAGGCTCGCCCGCAAGGCGAGCGTCCGGCGGCCCAGGGCCAGGGCGGCAGGCCGCAGCGCGACGACCAGCGCGCCCGTCCGCAGGGCGAGGCGCGGCATCGGCCGAACCAGGATCACCGTCAGGGCGATCACCGCCAGGCGGATCACCGCGGGGGCGAGCGCCAGAACCAGCGGCAGGGCGAGCCGCGTCGGAATGGCGGCTCCGACGGCGCCCGCGCGCTTGAACTCTGGGGCGCCGGCGGCGCCTCCGGCCGCGGGCAGCGCCATCCCCGTCCGCAGGGCGGCAAGCCCGGCGGCCAGCCGCGCCGCGAAGGCCGGCCCGCGCGCTGAGTTCAGCCAAGGTTGAGGGAAGGGCGGCTCCGGCCGCCCTTTTCGATTCGTGTGGAGCGCCACTGGCCCCGCACTAACATGTCAGTTGACGCCGGCCTTAAACCGGTTAGGCTCTCCCCAACACGGAATGGGACCGCGGCTTCATCGGGCCGACGGCCATGGCTCGGTTTCGCCGGGTCAAAATTCGTCCTGGGGAGGACCTTGATGGCCAAGCTCATCGGCGACCTGTCGCGTCGCGATCTTCTGAAAAGCACAGCTCTCGTCGCCGCCGGCGCGGTCGCCGCGCCCGCCATCGTGTCGCGCGCCAACGCCCAGTCCAAGTTCGACTGGAAGCGCTACAAGGGCGAGAAGATCGACGTGATGCTGGTGAAGACTCCGCGCGGCGACCTGCTCCAGCAGCACGAGAAGGAGTTCACCGAACTCACCGGCATCGAGGTCTCCTCCGAGCAGATCCCCGAGCAGCAGCAGCGCCAGAAGGCGATGATCGAGTTCACCTCGGGCCGCCCGACCTTCGACGTCTGTATGCTCGCGCTGCACGTCCAGAAGCGCCTGTCCTACAAGGGCAAGTGGACGGATGACCTCCGTCCCCTGATCAACAATCCCGAGATGACGAACCCGGACTTCGACGTCGCCGACTTCGGCGAGGCCGGGATGAACTTCGCCACCCAGGCGGACGGCGTCATCAACACGCTGCCGCACTTCGTCGACTTCTGGATGCTCTACTACAACAAGGAGCTCTTCGCCGCGAAGGGGGTCGAGTATCCGAAGTCCATGGACGAGATCATCACCGCGGCGTCCAAGCTGAATGACCCCTCGAAGGGCGTCTACGGCTTCGTTTCCCGCGGCCTGAAGAACGCCAACATCCCGGTCTGGACCAGCTGGCTGCTCGGCCAGGGCCTTGAGACGATCGACCCCAAGACCGGCAAGCTGAACACAGACGGCCCCGAAGCTGTGTGGGCGGGCGAGTTCTACCGCAAGCTGAACAAGGAGTTCGCCCCTCCCGGCACCATCGGGTTCAATTGGAACGAGTGCCAGACGAGCTTCATGCAGGGGCGCGCCGCCATGTGGCTGGATGGCATCGGCTTCGCCACGCCGCTGGAGGATCCCACCAAGTCCAAGGTGGTCGGCAAGGTGGGCTACGGCATCACGCCTCCCGGCCCGAAGGCGCACCACTCGGCGATCTTCGCGGATGGCCTGGGCATCGCCCAGATGTCCAAGAAGAAGGGGCCGGCCTGGTATTACATCCAGTGGGCGACCAACAAGGAGAACCAGCTGCGAATGCTGAAGGCCGGCGCCGGCGCTCCCGCCCGCCAGTCGCCCTTCAAGAACCCGGAAGGCACGCAGTCCAAGACCTTCGCCAAGGACTACTTCGACTGCATGGCCGGCTCCGGCAAGATCGGCCGCCCGGGCCTGCCGCAGATCATCCCCGTCACCGAGTTCCGCGACATCTTCGGCGTGGCGCTCACGAACACGCTCTCCGGCGCGGATGTCGCCGCCGAGCTGAAGAAGGCCACCGAGACCTTCAAGCCGGTGCTTGAGAAGTCCGAGCAGGGCTGATCGGGGCGCCGCGCCCAGTCGCCCGTCATTGCGAGGAGCGAAGCGACGAAGCGATCCACGTCGGATGTAGATCCCCTGGATTGCTTCGCAGCGCTCGCAATGACGGCAAATTTGTACCCGGCGCCAGCAGGCGCCGGAGCCGGCAGCGAAAAGAGAGCCCCATGAGCCAGACCACGGCCCCCGCCGCCGTCCCCCGCGATCTCGCCGCGCCTCGCGCGGCCACGACGCCCAGCGGCAAGCCCCACGACTTTTCGCGCAAGTACTGGGTCTTCGCGGTGCCGGCCGCCGTGGTGATCGGGGCCGTGATCGTCTTCCCCTGGCTGTTCACGGTCTTCATGTCCGTGCAGGACTGGAAGGTCGGCGGCGGCATCGATTACGTCGGAATGGAGAATTTCCGGCAGCTGATGGCGGACACGCGCTTCCAGGAAGCGATGTGGCACACGCTCTACTTCACCGTGCTCGGCGTGGCGCTCCCGGTCGTGCTCGGCACCGCGGCCGCGCTCGTGTTCCACCGCGAGTTTCCGTTTCGCGGTTTCCTGCGCACCGTCTTCGTCATGCCCATGATGGCGACGCCCGTCGCCGTCTCGCTGGTGTGGAAGATGATGTTCCACCCCCAGCTCGGGGTGCTGAACTACCTCCTGTCCCTGGTGGGCATCGGCCCGTCCGAGTGGGTCTTCAATCCAAACACCGTCATCCCGACCCTCGTGCTGGTCGAGGTCTGGCACTGGACGCCGCTGGTGATGCTCATCGTGCTCGGCGGCCTCGCCGGCCTGCCGAAGGAGCCCTACGAGTCGGCCGTCATCGACGGCGCCAACGGCTGGCACATGTTCCGCTACATCACCCTGCCGTTGCTGTGGCCCTTCATCATGATCGCGCTGATCATCCGCACGATCGACGCGCTCAAGGCGTTCGACATCATCTTCGTCATCTCGGAAGGCGGCCCGGGCACGGCCTCCGAGACGATGAACATCTTCCTCTACCTGCAGGCCTTCCAGTTCTACAAGATCGGCTACGCCTCGGCCGTGGTGGTCATCTTCTTCGGCATCGTCGTCGCGCTGAGCCTGCTGCTGCTCTACACGCGCCAGAAATCGAAGTGGAACGCGTGATGCGGGGCCAGGAGCTTTCCCGCTCGTCATCCTCGGCGGCGCGCAGCCCCGGGAAGGGGATCCAGCAGACTGGGTGCGACGTCGGAACATCTCGAGGATGGGGAAGCCCAGCGCGTGCTGCCCCTGGATCCCCTTGCCGGCCTGCTCTGCAGGCCGCCGGGGAGGACGGAGAGAGAGAACGTGACTGCAGAGCAATGAACGGAGCCCGCCCATGAGCGCCATCGTCGGCTCAAACCGCCTCACGCCCAGGAACATCCTGGCCAAGGCAGGCTTCGCCCTTTCCGTCTTCGTGCTGGTCTCCCCGGCCGTGCTGGTTTTCCTCTGGATGCTGTCGCTCTCGTTCAAGAACGAGGTCGACAACACCGCGTGGCCGCCGGTGTTCATTCCGAGCCCGCCGACGCTGGCCAACTACGTCGACGTCTTCGCCCGCAACAACTTCCTGCTTTACCTGTGGAACTCGATCCTGGTCACGGGCGGGGCCGTGCTCATCGGCCTCCTCGTCGGCGTGCCGGCCGGCTACGGCATCGCGCGCTCCAAGTCCGCCAAGTTCGCCATCCTCATCCTGATCGCCCGCATGACGCCGGCGCTCAGCTACCTGATCCCGCTGTTCATGGCCTTCCAGTGGCTCGGGCTCGTGGGCACCATTCCGGCGCTGATGATCACCCACCTGGTGATCACCATCCCGATCATCGTCTGGATCATGATCGGCTATTTCGAGAACATCCCGACGGAGCTTGAGGACGCGGCCCTCGTGGACGGCTGCTCCACCTGGCAGAGCTTCCGCTACATCGCCTTCCCGCTGGCGAAGCCGGGGCTCGTGGTCGGCGGCATCCTCGCCTTCATCTTCTCCTGGAACAACTTCATCTTCTCCGTCGTGCTGGGCGGCAAGCAGACCCGCACGCTCCCGGCCGCCGTCTACAACGTGCTGACCTTCGAGCAGATCTCCTGGGGACCGCTCGCCGCCGCGGCGCTGCTGGTGACCCTGCCGGTGCTGCTGCTGACCGTGATGGCCCAACGCCAGATCGTGGCTGGCCTGTCCGCCGGAGGCTTGAAGGACGGCTGATCTCCACGCGGGAGCCCACCAGGGCTCCTTGCGCCCGAAACCGACATGTTAGTCCATACCGGCTGAGCGCATCAGCGCCGGCCGAACAAGGAGCTCCCACGTGACGACATCCAAGGATCGGTTCGGCCTCTCGGTCGCGCTCTCCACGCCTTTCCGCCGCGACGCGAGCGTCGATCTCGCGCGCCTCGCCAACCACGCCGCCTGGGTGCTGGAGCACGGGGCCCGCAGCGTCACCCTGTGCGGCACCACCGGGGAGGGCGCCTCCATCGGCCTGAACGAGCGCGCCAAGATGCTCGGCGCCCTGCAGGGCGCCGGAATCGCGACGAGCCAGATCGTGGTCGGCGTGGCGGCAAGCTCGCTGGAGGAAGCGTCCGCCCAGGCCCGCATGGGCTTGGACGCCGGCTGCAAGGGCCTGCTCGTGGCGCCCGCCTTCTACTTCAAGGGCGTGTCGGATGACGGCGTCTTCGCCTGGTTCGCCCGGCTGTTCGAGCGCACCCCCGGCATTCGCGACGTGATCCTGTATCACATCCCCCAGGTCACCGCGGTGGGCATCCCGCCGGTCGTTGTCAGCCGCCTGCGCCAGGCCTTCCCGGACGTGATCGCCGGCGTGAAGGACTCTTCCGGCGAGGCCGCCAACACGGCGAAGCTGCTCGAGGACCACCGCGACCTCGCCATCCTGGTCGGCGACGAGCGCCAGCTCGCCGGCGCCGTGCGCAACGGCTCCCAGGGGACGATCTGCGGCTGCGCCAACTTCATGCCGGAGGTGCTCGCTCCCGTGGCGAACGAGGGCCGCGAGGACCCGCGCGTGAAGGCCGTCGTCGACCTCGTCCTCTCGTTCCCGGTGATGTCCGCCGTGAAGGGCCTCATCGCCCACCGCACCGGCGACGCCGGCTGGCTCGAGGTCTGCCCGCCGCTGGAGCCGCTGACCGAGGGGCAGTTCCGTGATCTGACCGCCGCATTCGACCGCATCATGGAAGCCAAGGCGGCGTGATGACGCTCGTCCGTCATTGCGAGCAGCGCGGCGACGAAGCAGCCCAGGGTGATTGCGCGCGCGCCCCCTGGATCGCTTCGCCTGCGGCTCGCAATGACGGTTGTGAACCGGGAGGCGAGGGGACGCCGCCATGACCGACCGGGTCGAAGCCGAACGGGAGCCCCTCAAGCTGCGCGAGCGCGCCTATGACGCGTTCACGCATCACCTGCTCGCGCGCAACATCCGGCCCGGCCAGTTCGTCTCGCAGCGCGAGCTGGTGGAACTGACCAGCCTGCCGCTTGGCGCAATCCGCGAGCTTGTTCCGCGGCTGGAGGCCGAGGGGCTCATCCGCACCGTGCCCCAGCGCGGCATGCAGATCGCCCACATCGACCTCACCCTGATCCGCGACGCCTTCCAGTTCCGGCTCTTCATGGAGAAGGAAGCAACGGCGCTGTTCGCCACGAGCGCCAGCGACGCCACTTTGCGGCAACTGCGGTCCGCCCACGAGGACATCCTGCGCCGGGCCGCCGAGGGCATCACGCCGGCCCTGGTCGCGGAGGCGCAGCAGGTCGACTGGGGCCTGCACGACCAGGTCATCGATGCGCTCGGCAACGAGATCATCTCGAACGCCTACCGGGTGAACAGCATCAAGATCCGCCTCATCCGCGAGGAGCGCGTCCGCATCCTCGACCGCCTGCTCGTCTCCGTGATGCAGGAGCACATGCGCATCCTGGACGCCTTCGACGCCCGCGACCCCGCGGCCGCCGTGAAGGCTGTGGAGGAGCACATCGCGAGCTCCCGGGCGCGCGCGCTGGGCGTCTAGACGCGTGGGAGCGCGAATCGTGCAATGTCCGGCGACAGCCGCCGGAGTCTGAGCGCCATGCCCACCATCTTCGTCTATGTGGGCGCCGCCCTCGCCGAGATCGCCGGCTGCTACGCCGTGTGGGCCTGGCTGCGGGGAGGCCGCTCCGCCCTCTGGCTGGGCCCCGGCGCCGCATCGCTGGCGCTCTTCGCCACCCTACTGACGTTTGTGCCGACCGAAGCGGCTGGCCGCGCCTTCGCGGCGTATGGCGGCGTCTATATCGCGGCGTCGCTGGGCTGGATGTGGCTGGCCGAAGGCGTGCGCCCGGACCGCTGGGACCTCGCCGGCGCCGGCGTGTGCCTGGCCGGCGCCGCAGTCATCCTGCTCGCCCCGCGCGGGTGAGGGCAGGGCCCGCCGCCGGTCCTTGCGAGCGCAGCCACGAAGCCGCCGCCCCGCGGCTCAGAACGCCTTGAACGTGATGATCGTGTGCGTGTCCACGATATCGGGGATCTGCTGCACCTTCTCGCCCACGAAGTGGCCGATGTCGACCTCGTCGTCCACGTGGAACTTGGCGAGGATGTCGAAATTGCCGGCGGTGGAATAGATCTCCGACGCGATCTCGGCGTCGGCGAGGCGGCTCGCCACGTCGTAGGTCTTGCCCAGCTTGCACTTGATCTCGACGAAGAAGGTCTGCATCGCCCCGTCCCGGTTCGTTGTGGCGGGACCATAGCGCCTGCATGGCCCCGCGTCACGGGCGCCGATCAGGGATTGCCGGCCATCTCGGCCAGCTGCGCCAGGCGTCGCGTCATCGGGCTTTCCGGATCAGCCAGCGGCGCGATCACCGTGAAGTGGTTTTCGCCCTCGAGCGCCTCGTAGCGCGTCATCACCCCGGCGTTGCCCCACGCCTCCGCGATGCTGCGGCTCTGGCGCAGGTATTCGCCGCTCTCGCCGCCGCCAACGACGGCGTCGAACACCTTGCCGCGCGGCGCCTCCCAGAACAGCGGAGACAGCCGCTTCGCCTCGGCGGCGTCGAGCCCGAGCGCCGTGTTCACGCTCGTGCCGACAAGCGGCGCGAGGTCGTAGAGGCCGGATATTCCATAAGCCGCGTGTGCCAGGCCCGGCGGCAGCGCCGGATCCACTTCGCGCCAGCGCGTGGCGAGCATGCAGGCGGCGAGGTGCCCGCCCGCCGAGTGGCCGGCCACCGTGATCGGCCGCTCGAAACGCCGCCACAGGAAGGCGCAGGCCTGCCGGATCTGGTCCACGATGGTCGCCACCGTCACGGCCGGGCACAGGTCGTAGCTCGGCAGCGCCATGGTGAAGCCGCGCGACACGAGGCCCCGCGCCAGATGGCTGAAGGAGGCGCGGTCCAGCCCCTGCCAGTAGCCGCCATGGATGAACAGCACGATCGGCCCCGAGCCGTCGCCGAACAGGTCGAGCTTCGTGCGCTCGGTGGGCCCGTAGGCGAGCCCCAACTCGCCGCGCGCCGTCTCGCGATAGGCGGCCGCGTCCCGCGCCCAGCCCGCGATGAGGCCCGGATGCTCCGGCACCCGAGCCCGGTTGTTGTATTCGGCTTCGTAGTCGATGGTCATGGCGTCTCCCCAGCGCCGGGGAGAATGATCCCAAGCGCGCCGGCGGAGCAAGGGCGTCGGTCGCCGCCGGCGCACAAGCGGCAGGCTTTGTCAGTCCGCCTTGCCGCGCCCCACGCCCACATAGGTGAACCCGCGCTTGCGCAGGTCCTCGGCGCGGTAGATGTTGCGCAGGTCGACCACGATGGGCTCCTTCAGCAGCCGCTTGACGCGGCCGAGGTCCAGCGCCCGGAAGGCGTCCCACTCTGTCACGATCACCAGCGCGTCCGCGCCCTCCACGCAGTCATACGCGTGCGGGGCGTAGTCCACGTCCTTGAGCATGCCCTTGGCCTGCTCCATGCCTTCAGGGTCGTAGGCGCGCACCCGGGCGCCCTGGTCCTGCAGCGCCGTGATCAGCGCCAGCGACGGCGCGTCGCGCATGTCGTCCGTGTTGGGCTTGAAGGTGAGCCCGAGCACCGCGATCGTCTTGCCGCGGACGGCGCCGCCGCAGGCGGCCACCACCTTGCGCGCCATGCCGCGCTTGCGCTGGTCGTTGACGGCCACCACCGTCTCCACGATGCGCAGCGGCACGCCCGCGTCCTGGCCGGTCTTCACCAGCGCCGTGGTGTCCTTGGGGAAGCACGAGCCGCCGTAGCCGGGCCCGGCGTGGAGGAACTTCGGCCCAATGCGGTTGTCCGAGCCGATGCCGCGCGCCACCTCCTGCACGTCGGCGCCCACCGCCTCGCACAGGTCGGCGATCTCGTTGATGAAGGTGATCTTCACCGCCAGGAAGGCGTTGGCGGCGTACTTGATCAGCTCGGAGGTGCGCCGGCCCGTGAACATCAGGGGCGGCGTGTTCAGCGAGAGCGGCCGATAGAGCTCGCTCATCACCTCGCGGGCGTGCGGGTCGTCCGTGCCCACCACGATGCGGTCGGGCCGCTTGAAGTCGCCGATCGCGGCGCCCTCGCGCAGGAACTCCGGGTTGGACACCACCCAGTACTGCCCCTCCGGCCGCGTCTCGCGCAGGATCCGCTCCACCTCGTCGCCCGTGCCGACCGGCACGGTGGACTTCGTCACCACCACGAGCGGGCCGGGATGCGTTTCGGCGATCTCCTTGGCCGCCGCGTACACATAGGAGAGGTCCGCATGCCCGTCGCCGCGCCGCGACGGCGTGCCCACCGCGATGAACACCGCCTCGGCCCCGTCGAGTCCCTCGCGCAGGTCGGTCGTGAACGAAAGGCGGTTCTCCGCCACGTTGGTCTCGACGAGGTCGTCCAGCCCCGGCTCGAAGATCGGCATGACGCCGCGCTTCAGCGCCTCGATCTTGGAGGCGTCCTTGTCCACGCACGTCACCGTGTGACCGAAATCCGCGAAGCAGGCCCCCGAAACGAGCCCGACATACCCTGATCCGATCATCGCGATGCGCATGGAGAAACTCCGTTAAGCTGCGGACCGTCTTAAAGCGACCGCTCCGGGGCGGCAAGGCGCCGGGGTTGGCAACGGCGCGGCTGTTCGCCATTCTCCGCCGCCGACACGGGCGGCAGGGAGCGGCCGCCCCAGGAGAGACGCATGAACAACCCGGTTTTGGTCGAGGTCACGCGCGGGACCATGGTCGAATCGCGCCACCGTGGCGCGGTCGCCGTGATGGACGCGAAGGGCGCGACGGTGTTCGCCGTCGGCGACGTGGCCCGACCCGTGTTCCCCCGCTCGGCCGTGAAGGCCTTCCAGGCGCTGCCGCTGCTGGAGAGCGGCGCCGCGGACCGCTATGGCCTCACCCCCGCCGAGATCGCCTTGGCCGTCGCCTCTCATTCCGGAGAGCCCGCCCATGCGGAGACCGCCGCCGGCATGCTGGCCAAGGCCGGGCGCGACGCCGCCTGCCTGGAGTGCGGCGCCCATTGGCCGATGAACGACCAGGCGGCCCGCGACCTCGCCGCCGCCGGCCGCAAGCCTTCGGCCCTCCATAACAACTGCTCCGGCAAGCATGCCGGCTTCGTCTGCCTGGCCTGCCACCTGGGCGAGGATCCGGCTGGCTACGTGAAGCCCGAGCACCGGGTGCAGCGCGAGGTCAAGGCGGCCCTGGAGGAGATGACGGGGACCGCGCTCGGCGACGATGTCCGCGGTGTGGACGGCTGCTCCATTCCCACCTACGCCATCCCGCTCACGGCGCTCGCGACCGGCTTCGCCCGCTTCGGCGCGGGCGAGGGCATGGGGCCCGAGCGCCGCAAGGCCGCCGAGGGCATCTGCGACGCTGCCGCGGCCCATCCCTGGAACGTGGCCGGCACGGGGCGGCTGGACACGGTGCTGATGGAGGTCTTCGGCCGGCGCGTCTTCATGAAGACCGGCGCCGAGGGCGTCTACTGCGCCGCGCTTCCGGAGCTCGGCCTCGGCGTCGCCCTCAAGGCCGATGACGGCGCCAAGCGCGCCGCCGAATGCATGTTCAGCGCTGTCCTGGCCCGCACGCTGCCGCTCGGCGACGCCGAGCGCGCCCGCCTGGACCCGCACGTGGTCCACACGGAGCGCAACTGGAACGGCATCGAGGTCGGGACCACCCGGCCCACAGGCGCCCTGGCCTAGACCCTCTCCGTCCTTGCGAGGACGCAGCGACGAAGCAATTCGGGGCAGCCCAGGCTCTGGATTGCTTAGCTCCGCTCGCAATAATCGAACCATGACCCGTCGTGGCCGGGCTCGTCCCGGCCATCCGCGGGGCCCGGGCGGGACGGCCAGGAACAGGCGCGCCGCAATCTGACGATGCAGTCGCCAGCGCCCTGAGGCCAGCCCCGCCGAAACAGTCCGCCTGTAAGAGCGGGCGAAAACTATCCCGCCGCGTTCGCCTCGATCCGCACCCCGGCCGGGGCGTTCGCGCCCGGCCTCAGCAGGTCGCCCGTCACGGCGCGCTCATGGTCGAACCCGACCACGGCGCCCTTGGGCGTCTCCGAGAAGGTGTTGCCGCTGATCGCCACCGGTCCGCCGCCTTCGATCACGCTCACTCCCACCCCGACCGGGCAGCGCCGGATGCTGTTGCCGCTCGCTGCAAGGTTTCGCCGGTAGGGACCCCAGCCGAGCAGCACGCCGATGTGCTCGGCGTCCTCGATCACGTTGCAGGTGATCGCCACGTCTCCCTCTGCGCCGACGCCGACGCCGCCTGCGACCTGGGCGGAATAGGGCGGGGCCCGCCGTCGGATCCGGCGCACGACGTTGCCCACGCAGGCGGCGGCGTGCCCGCCTTCCTTCAGGTTGGTGATGGAGATTCCTGTATTGGCCTCCTCCACCACGTTCTGGGCCACGACGCCGCCCTCGAATCCGAATTCCTGGTAGATGGCGACCTCGCCCAGCCGCTGGCAGCTGTTGCCGATCATCTGCACGCCCGAGCCGCCATTGTTGCGGATGGCGCTCAGCGCGCAGTCGCGGATCACATTGCCGCGCACGATGACGTTGGATGCTCGGTAGAGTCCGATTCCGTTGCCGTTCTCGCCCGTCCCGCCCGGGTCCGTGCGGATGCGCGAGATGCGGTTGCCCTCCACCAGCGTTCCGTCGTCCCCGACCTGCGAGCGCCACACGAGCACGCCGTTCGCCCCGCATCCCTCCACGACGTTGTCGCGCAGCGCGAGCCGCGCCGCGTCCAGCGAGAAAACGCCGATGTCGGCCATGCCCGCCACGCGATTCCGCTCGAAGCGCCCGCCGCTGCGTGTCAGCTGAACGCCATTGGAGGGCCCGGCGAGGAATTCGCAGCCGGTCACGTCAGCGAGGGCCACGTCTTCGACCTGCAGGAGGGAAGGGGCTTTGCGCCGCCCCCCGCCGGCTTCGAGCGTCAGTCCCGTCAGCGAGATACGCCTCCGGCCACGCGCTGACAGGATCGGACCGTCGCCATCCGGCGAGAGGCGGGTGAGGCCCGGGGCGCCCTCCAGGGCGGCGTTGTCCGGCAACTCGGCCCCGCTCACGCGGTAGCGCCCGGGCGGCAGAAACAGCGGCAGCCCGCGGCGCGCCGCCTCTTCGAGCGCCCGCGCCAGAGCCGGGCCCATGCCGGGAACATCCGGCTTCAGCCCGAGCGTGAGACCGTCCAGCGCCGGGCGCGCGAGTGCGTAGCCTCCAACTGGAAGCGTGAGGAGGGCGGGCGCAGCGGCCAGCAGCCTGCGACGGGTGAAAGGCATGGGCGAAGCCTCGAAGCGCGGCGATGCTGTCGTGAGTCGGCGCGCTCGGTCGACCGACCAGGACGTGCGATCGGTATTTACGACTACGGGCCGCTACCAAAGTCTTAGGGGTTGAGGCATGCTCAAGCTCGCGTCCGTCAGAGGCGCGCTCGCGTCCGCCAGAGGCGCAAAGGGAGGTTATCGATGCCAAGAATGCAGACCCTTGTCTGGTCCGCCGCATTCGCGCTGCTGACCACCACGGCCTTCGCCCAGAACGTCCCCTCGAACCTCGAAAAGCTGGGCGCCTTCAAGACCACGGGCGCGACCCCCGATATCCCGTTGATCCCGCAGACAGGCTCCAAGGCGGAGGCCATCAAGAAGCACCTCGCCAAGATCAAGCTGCCGCCCGGCTTCAAGATCTCGCTCTACGCCCTGGTGCCGGACGCGCGCCACATGGCCGTCGGCCCGCAAGGGGTGGTCACCTTCGTGGGCACCCGCAAGAACAAGGTCTACGCGGTGACCGATCGCGGCAAGTCCGGGGTCGGGGACGAGGTGAAGCCCTTCGCCTCCACGATCGACCTCACGATCCCGAACGGCGTCTGCTTCTCCAAGGACGGCTTCCTGTTCGTCATCGAGCAGAACCGCGTGCTGATGTTCCCGGCCGCCGAGTTCTTCTACGAGAGCCCGGACGTGGTGGCCGTCCCGATCGTCGCCCAGGGCGAACTGATCCCGAAGGAGGAGGAGAGCTACAACCATACCGCGCGCGTCTGCCGCGTGGGCCCGGACGACAAGCTCTACATCGCGCTCGGCCAGCCCTTCAACGTGCCTGCGCCCGACAAGCTGGACCTCTACAAGAAGTGGGGCATCGGCGGCATCATCCGCATGGACCGCGAGGGCAAGAACCGGGAGGTCTTCGCCACTGGCATCCGCAACTCGGTGGGCATGGACTTCAGCCCGAAGGACAAGACCCTCTGGTTCACCGACAACCAGGTGGATGGCATGGGGGACAAGATCCCGCCCGGCGAGCTCAACCGCGCCACCCAGCCCGGCCAGAACTTCGGGTTCCCCTGGTACGGCGGCGGCAAGGTCCGCACCGTCGAATACAAGGAAGACCAGGTCCCGCAGAACGTCGTCTTCCCGCAGGTCGAGATGGACGCCCACGCGGCCGACCTCGGCATGACCTTCTACACGGGCCGCATGTTCCCGAAGAAGTATCAGGGAGCCATTTTCTCCGCCCAGCACGGCTCCTGGAACCGCACCGACCCGATCGGCGCGCGCGTCATGGTGACCACGCTCAAGGAGGACGGCACGGCGGACAAGACGGACGTTTTCGCCGAGGGCTGGCTGACGCCTGACGGCGAATATCTCGGGCGTCCGGTGGACGTGGCCATGCTCAAGGACGGATCCTTGCTGGTCTCCGACGACTTCGCCGGCGCCCTGTATCGCATCACCTACGAAGGGCGTTGACGCTGGGGCGGGACGAGCCCCCTGGCTGGTCCCGCCACCCTGTGACCACCGCCGTCATCCCCGGCGGCCTGCGCAGCAGGCCGGGAAGGGGATCCAGGGCCGCCGCCGCGGCGCTTGGGTCTCGTCCCGCCCGCGCGCGAGCCGCGGCGGCGGCGTGAACCTTGGAGCCTGCGTTTGAAGATGATCCCCCGCGCCGTCCTCGTGACGGCCATTCTCGTGGCCTGCGCCGCTTCTGCGAAAGCCGCCGATCCCAAGGCCGGGCGCCAGAAGGCGCTGCAGTGCCAGACGTGCCACGGCCTCGACGGCCGCTCGAAACTTCCCGAGGCGCCCAACCTCGCCGGCCAGGTCGAGACCTATCTCGCCAAGGCCCTCAAGGACTACAAGACCGGCGCGCGCAAGAACGACATGATGTCCGTGGTCGCCCCGAACCTCAGCGATGCCGATATCGCCGACCTCGCCGCCTACTACGCGTCCATCGAGGTCGAGGTGAAGCGACCGTAGGGAGCCTCGATGGCAGGCGGGCTGTCCAATGCCATCCAACACCCCGTCTTTGCGAGGAGCGAAGCGACGAAGCAATCCAGAGGGCTTGGCGCGCGCGACCTGCGCTCGTGGCTGCGCTCGCGAGGATCGAACCAAACTCCGTGATGGCCGGGCTCGTCCCGGCCATCCACGCCCCCGTACAGGGTGAGGATCTCGGGGCGCAGCCCGGGGATGACAGCCAGGATGGGCGCGCCTGCACGCCCCGGGGCGCTAAGCCCGCGATGCTCTCTCATTGCTTAGGCTCGCTGGCCCGTCCGGACGCCAGTGTTCACCGCATCCAACCGGCGTGACGCCTGACCGCCGCCAAGCGAGCGCCGGGGTGGAGCGTTGAGGCGGGCCCTCAACGTCGCAGGTCGAGTACGGCCATCATGCCGTTGTCCTCGTGCTCGAGGATGTGGCAGTGGAAGACGAACTTGCCGATCTGGACCGTGTTCCTGAAGGGGATCACCACGGTGAGCCGCCCCCCGTTGGGCGGGACGGGGAACGTGTCGTGACCGGCGAGCTCGGTCACGCCTGCGACGTCGCACGACTGCCCGGCCCCCGCAGGCAGATTCATGAAGCTCATGCAGTCGGCCGCGCTGGCGCCCGTCTTCGGGTCGCCCCATTGCACCGCCGACACCATGAACTTGACCTGGTGGATGTGGAAATTGTGGATCTCGCCGGCGGTGTTGACGATCTCCCAGACTTCCTCGCCGCCGTGCTTCACGCAAACGTCGATGCGGGCCATATCGACAGGCCGCGGCGGGAAGAGCACCACGTCGGGCTTCCCCGTTTCGGCGATGCCGTATCCCATCATGAAGCCGTTGGCGTCCTGGGCCAGCGTGATCACCCGCCGCTGCCCCGGTTTCAGGACGGCATAGGCGCAGGGGTCGATGCGGACGGCCGCGGCCCCGACGCCGCCATGCGCGTGCAGGCGCGGAGCCCCAGACGGCGGCGCCAGCGCGGGCCTTGCGGCCGGCGCCGCGGTGAACGCGCCCCCAAGCGGAGCGGCCATGACCTTCACGGGCGCAAGCGGGACCTTGGGCTCCAACTTCACGGCCTGGGCCTGCACGGCGGGCTGGCTTGCCGCGGTCGCGACGGGAGCCGCCTCGATCTCGATCAGGTCCGCAGCCGGCCAGGTGTCGCCGGCCGGGCCCGTGTTGTAGCCGAGCGTTTTCAGCATCCAACGGCCGCCCTGGGGAGGCGCTGAGATCACGAACTCGGCCCGAGCGGCCGGCATCAGCAGCATGGGCAGCGGGTCGGCCCCCGACACCGCCACGCCATCCTTTGCGATCAACTGGACCTTGGGAAGCGGCGCCGGCCCCTCGATCGCCAGCCTGTAGGTCACGTCCGAGCCGACATTGGCGAGCCGGATCAGGCGCGTCTCCCCGCCCTGCATGCGCAGCAGCGGCTTCACGGCGCCATTGGCCGTGAACAGCCACTTCTTGTCCGGCTCGGGGCAATCCCCGTTGGGGGCTGCGGCGCAGAACACCGGCGGGGCGTCCTGCCGCTCCACGATGCGCCAGTCGGCGCCGTTGCGCTGCACGATGATGTCGCGGAGCATCACGAAGTGCCGCCGCAGGTTGGCGCAGTTGGTCACGGCGCCGCCGCCGTCCTTGCATTGCGCGTAGTCCTCCACCGCGCCTGGGGCGATCAGGCCGGAGAGGCCATGGGCCAGCTGGTTGCGGCTGAGTCCATGCGGATGCGGGTGATACCAGAACAGGCCGGCGCGCGAGATTGGCTTGCCCCCCGGCATCTCGATCGGGCCGCCAGGGATGCGGATCGCGTAGTCGAAGGCGCCATAGGCGTCCGTGACGCCCGGCATGGCGGGCTGGGGCGGAGTCGCCACGGGAAAAACACGCACGAAGACGTTGTCGCCATTGCCGAGCGGCGAGACCACCATCCCGTGCGTGTGAAGGTTGGTGACCTGCGGTCCCGTCTTGCCCGTGTGGGGGTCGAGGACGTCCGGCAGCCGGTTCTCGAGGTGGACCTTGAGGGTGTCGCCAACATTGGGCCGCAGCACCGGCGGGAGCAGCGTGCCCTGGCCGGGCTTCGCGGGGTCGTCGAGATACGTGTAGGCGTTCGACACGCGGATGAGCTCGACGCCCGCGCCGCCCTGGGAGACCCGAGGGATGACCACCGGCCGTTCGGCGGCCGTCAGCTTCACCCTGAGCTCCGGATGGGAGCCGCCGATCGGCGGAGCGCTGCAGATGGCAGGCTGCTTCGGGGCGCCATTCGCGAAATCGCCTTCTCGACTCGTGCAGATCGGCGGATCCGCCAGCTCAACCTGGGCTGCGAGCCCGGAAGGCGCCATGTAAGCAAAGAAAGCGAGGACCAGCTTGAGGCGGTGAGCGAAACAGCTCCGACGCACGATCATGGGCGCCTCTCAGTGAATTATTAAAAAACAATGATCAGGCAAACATAGGGAAGGCCAGCCGTCAACGGCCAAGCGGGGCTGACTGGGCTACGCTACCCGCCCAGGCCCACCAGCACGGCGATCTCCTCCGCCGCCACCGTGGCCGAGACGAGTCCGTCAGCCACGCCGGACTCCAGGTCCGGCAAGCGGGCCTTCACCTGCGGGTCGTTGCGAAGCCGGGCGAACAGGCGGTCCTCCACCATCGCCCACATCCACTTCACCTGCTGGGCGCGGCGGCGCGTCGCCAGCTCGCCCGTCGCCGTCAGGCGCGTGCGGTGGTCCTCGATCTTCGCCCAGAGGTCGTCGAGCCCGATGTTGTCGAGCCCCGAGATCGTGACGACAGGCGGCGTCCAGGTGGCCGACTTCGGCGCCAGGATATGCAGGGCGGCCCGGTATTCCGCGGCCGCGGCCCGGGCGCGGGTCTTGCCCTCGCCCTCGGCCTTGTTCACCGCGATCATGTCGGCGATCTCGATCACGCCCTTCTTGATGCCCTGCAGCTCGTCGCCCGCGCCCGGCAACATCAGCACCAGGAAGAAGTCCGTCATATCCGCGACGGTGGTCTCGGACTGCCCGATGCCGACGGTCTCCACCAGGATAACGTCGAACCCGGCCGCCTCGCACAGCAGCATGGTCTCGCGCGTCTTCGCCGCCACGCCGCCCAGCGTGCCGGAGGACGGGGAGGGGCGGATGAAGGCGTGCGGGTCGACCGCCAGCCGCTGCATGCGGGTCTTGTCGCCCAGGATGGAGCCGCCGGTGCGCGTGGAGGAGGGGTCCACCGCCAGCACGGCCACCTTGTGGCCCGCGGCGGTCAGGTTCGAGCCCAGCTTGTCGATGGTGGTGGACTTGCCGACCCCGGGCACGCCCGTGATCCCGACGCGGATCGCCCGGCCGCAGCGCGGCAGCAGCCGCTGTACGAGCGCCCGCGCGGCGGCCTGGTGGTCCGCCCGGCGGGACTCGATCAGCGTGATGCCCCGCGCCAGCGCCGCGCGCTCGCCCGCGGCGATCCGGGCGGCGAGGTCGTCGATGTCGGGCGGATTCGCGGCGGGCGTCATCGCCAGCAGGCTTACGACGGCGCCCGGACCCGTTCAACCGCTGCGGAAGTCGGGGCTGTGGCCCCGGCGCCGCGCTCGCGCGGATTCGCCTCTCCGCCGGATTGCGCGCTCAGGTTGTCGCTTGTACGACTCTTGATCCTTTTTGGGCGGGGGCTTGGCGATGCGGGCAGGCGCATTCGGGACGGCGGTGAGGCAGGCGCTGGCTTGCGCCGCGCTCGCCCTCGCGCTCGCCGGGTGCGGCGGCGGCCCGCGGGTCGGCGTGCTCGAGCCTGTGGCGGCCCTCGTCCCGGGGGCTAGCCCCGAAACCATCTTCGTCGCCACCACCCGCCAGCGCCGGGACGCCACGCCGGCCGAGATGTTCGGCGGCGCCCGCGCGCCGTCGCTGGATTACGCGCACCTCGTGGTGTCGGTCCCGCCCAATCACAAGCCGGGCGAGCTGGAATGGCCGGCCAGCGCCAAGGGTGACCCGAACGTCAGCTTCGCCACCCTGGAGCGCAATTTCGTCAACGACGCCGGGTTCATGGCTGGCGTCCGCAAGGCGGTGCAGGCCCGGCCGCCCGGGCAGCGCACCATCCTGGTCTTCATCCACGGCTACAACACCACCTTCGACGAGGCGGTCTACCGCCTCGCCCAGATCGTGCACGACTCCGGCTTCAAGGGCGTCCCCGTCCTGTTCACCTGGCCCTCCAAGGGCGCGCTGCTGGACTATCCCTACGACCGGGAAAGCGCCGTCTATTCGCGCGACGACCTCGAGGCCACCCTGCGCCAGCTCGCCCGGCAGTCCGGCGCCACCCAGGTCGATCTCCTGGCCCACAGCATGGGCAACATGCTGACCATGGAGACCATGCGGCAGGCCGCCATTCGGGGCGATGGCCGCTTCGGCGGCAAGCTGGGCCAGGTCATGCTCGCCGCCCCGGACATTGACATCGACGTCTTCCGCAAGCAGCTGAGCGTCATCGCCCCCCTCAAGCTGCCCATCACCGTCTTCGTGAGCCGGGACGACAAGGCCCTGAAGGTCTCGCAATTCGTCTGGGGCGGTCAGCGCGCTGGCGCCTTCGTGGTGTCGGATCCCGAGATGGCCGAGCGGCTCCGCGCCAGCAACATCACCGTCTATGACCTCTCCGACATCAAGACGAGCGACGACCTCAATCACGGCAAGTTCGCCTCCTCGCCGCAGGTGGTCCAGCTGATCGGCCGCCGCCTCGCCAGCGACAACGGGATCGCAACGCGCGGCCCGGGGCTGGGCGAGGGCGTCATGATGCTGGGCACGAAGCTCGGCTCCACCATCGGCGGCGCGGCCGGAACGGTGGTGGGCGCCCCGGCCAGCATTCTGGCGGGCGAGTCGCCCACGTCGGTCCTGGAGAACGTGGCTCGCTGAAGGAGGGTGTGGCCAAGCCGCCTCACCCCACCACAAACAACGGCGAAAGGGCGCCCCGTCCCATTTGCGACACGGTGGGCTGCGAAAGCGGAACCGTGGAGCTGCGTCCCGCGCCGTTAACGCTCGGTTAAGCGCAGGGGAGCGAACTGGGCGGGGGCCGTCGAAGGCAGCGCGGCCCTTTCGTGAGATCCGGGAAGGGGTTGCCGTGCCGTCTTGCACGAAGGGATTAGCCGTTTCGAGGCGCCGCCGCGCGCTGCGCGCCACCGTGGCGCTCGGGATGGCTCTGGCGGTGGCCGGTTGCGGCGCCAATGCCGGCGGCCTCGCCGGCGTGTCCGCCATGCTGGGCTCGTCCCAGACGGAGCAGGGGCGCGTCGAGCGCCTGTTCGTGGTGTCCACCCGCAAGCCCGAGAGTGGCGAATCCGCGCGCGTGCCCCGCTACAACGTCTCGACGGTCACCATCCCGCCGGGCCACGCCCCCGGCGTCATCGAGCGACCCAGCTTCACCCCGCAAAGCCGCAGCCGGCATTTCACCATCGCGGGCGAGCGCAAGATGGGGGCGGACGCCTTCCAGCAGGAGATCGCGACCCAGCTCTCCGGCCGCGTCGGCGTCAGCCGTGACGTGCTCGTCTTCGTGCACGGCTTCAACACCAATTATGACGAAGCGCGTTTCCGTCTCGCGCAGATCGTCAACGACTCGGGCTTCACCGGCGTGCCGGTGCTCTTCACCTGGCCCTCGCGCGCCCAGATTCTCGCCTACGGTTCCGACAAGGAGAGCGCCACCGCCTCCCGCGACCATCTCGAGAAGCTGATCGAGGACCTCGGCCAGGCGCCCGGCGTCGGGCGCGTGCACATCATGGCCCACTCCATGGGAACCTGGCTCGCCATGGAGGCCCTTCGCCAGGCCGCGATCGGCGGCAAGGCCAGCCTCGGCGGCCACCTGGGCGAGGTGATGCTCGCCGCGCCCGACATCGACCTGGAAGTCTTCCGGGCCCAGATGAGCAGGCTGGGCGACGTCGCGCGGGTCTCGGTTTTCGCCGCCGCGGACGACCGCGCGCTTTCCGTGTCCAGCACGCTCGCGGGCGACCGCACCCGGCTCGGCGCGCTCGACCTCAACAACCCCCAGCACGTCGAGGAGCTGAAGGGCCTCAACGTCCGGGTCTATGACCTTACCAAGGCCAAGGGCGCGTCGGACATGTTCCGCCACGTCACCTTCGCGGAGGCTCCCACGGTGGTGCAGTCCATCGGCGCCCAGCTCGCCACCGTGCGGGTGGAGGACAAGGGCCTGGAGGACAAGCAGGCGCAGTCCTACGTGGACCCGCAGGCGGGCGCGCCGGCCCCGGTCTCCGGCGACGGCCTGCCGCCCGCCATGCCTGCGGCCGTCAGCTCCGCACCCCTGGCCGCGCCGGGAGCAGCCCCGGCGCCCGCCACCGCGATCCGCTGAGCCGGTCTCCCGCTCTCCTCGTCATTGCGAGGAGCGAAGCGACGAAGCAATCCAGGAGCCGCCGAGGCTCTGGATTGATGCGATCCAACATCCGTCATGGCCGGGCTCGACCCGGCCATC
>NZ_PVZS01000017.1 GCF_003004785.1 Alsobacter soli | reverse complement strand
CTTTCTTCCATCCAAATTGTCAAAGAGCGGCATCAGATGATGCTTGACGGCGATGTCGGCAACCATCTCTGACCCGACCGAAGTCAGGCGGCTCAGGCCCGATCTGCAGAGAAGCGAAGCCGGCGCGCCGTCGTTGCCGGCGGCGTCGCCGTGTGTGAGGGGCTTATAGATCCGCCCCTCTGCCGCTGTCAACGGCGTCTTGCAAAAAAATGCGACAGGTGGATGACGCCCGAGCCGGCTGGCGCGCCGGACGCCTTGCGCCGCCTGGCTTCTCGGCCTCCAAGAAGGTCCAAGCGCGGACGCCTGGGGACGACGGCCGGCGCCGCCCCATTCGCGCCACGGTCGCAGTCCCTAACAGGCGCGCGCCGGCCGGGGCGGGCGATTGACGCTCCTGCCCCGGATCGGCGATTGTGCGCCGGAGCCTTGCGCCGGCGATGCGTCGTTCGCCCGAACCTGAGCCCTACGAAAGCTTCCGAGCGCCCATGTCCGCCATCCCCATGATGCAGGGTCCAGGCCTGGCCGGTCCGCGTCGCGCCTTTTCGCCCGGCGCGCCCCAGGTCGACCTCGGCCATGAGCCTGCGCTGTCGCGCGAGGGCGAGCAGGGCCAGCATGACCGCCGCAGCGTGAGCGTACGCTGGCTCGCCGGCACGATCCTGACGGGCCTTTTCGGGGCCACCCTGATCGGCTCGGCCATCTATGTGTCGCTGGATGGCGAACTGACCTTCGCGGAGCGCGGCGAGCTGGCCGTGACGCCGGCCCAGCGCAGCGCGGCTTCCGGCGATCGCTCACCCCGCCGCGGCGACAAGCTCTTCGTGGCCGCCGACGTGGTCTCGGCCAAGCAGGCTTTCAAGACGCCGACCACCATCAAGGTGGGCGACCGCGAGGTCATCAAGGTGAAGCCCTTCGTGCGGGTGGCCACCAACCTGGCCCTCGGCTCCCTGGGTTTTTCCGACGACGTCCCCCCCTTCAACCCGATGAAGCTCTACGGCGGCGCTGACATCGCCGCCGACAAGGCGACCCCGGAGCTGGAGATCACGGACGGGGACGCGGAGGTGTCCGTCCAGCGCAGGCCCCTGATGGGCTACGACGCCCCGGACGAGCCCGGCGCCGTTCTGAGCGCCGAGCAGGCGGCCGCCCAGGTGGCGGAGGAGCAGCGCGCCATGCGCGAAGCCGGGCAGCGGGCTCCGCTCGCCATCGCCGGCCAGCGCATGCTGAGCATGGCGATGACGGCGCCCAAGCTGCAGCCGGACCCGGCGGCGGCGCCCGCTCCGGGCATCTCGTTTTCGACCATGCAGGTCACCTTCGTGCCGGAGAACGTGACCACGAAGGCGAAGACGCCCGCGGCTGCGCGCGAGGCCGCGCCCGCCCAGGACGAGCGCATGGTCACCGTGAAGCGTGGCGAGACGTTCGAGCAGACGCTCAGGGCGAACGGCGCCACGCCGGCGGAGATCAGGTCGCTGACCACCGCCCTGGCCGCCCGCCTCAAGGACGCCCCGGTCAAGGAGGGGCAGCGCCTCAAGCTGCTCTTCGGCCCGGCCCTCAAGGGGGGAGCCGCGCCGCTTCTGCGCGTCATGGTCTATGATGGCGAGACGATCACCGCCATCGGCGCCCTGGACGATCGAAACACTTTCGTCTCGGTGGCGCCCCCGCAGGCCGACACGCCCGTGGTCGCCGAGGACGAGGAGGAAACGGACGACAAGCCGGGCGGCATCAGGCTCTACGACAGCCTCTACGAGACGGCCTTCAAGCACGACATTCCCAAGGCCGTCGTCGACCAGCTGGTGAAGATCACCTTCTATGACTACGACCTGCAGCGGCGCGTCTCGGGCGGCGACAGTTTCGAGGTGTTCTACTCCGAGGACGAGGAGAACGACGGCAAGCCAGAGGTGCTCTACGCAGCCCTCAACGTGGGCGGCCAGCAGAAGCGCTACTATCGTTTCCAGCTCGGAGACGAGAACGTGGTCGACTTCTTCGACGAGCAGGGCAAGTCGAACCGCAAGTTCCTGCTCCGCAAGCCCATCTCTGAAGGCGTGCTGCGCTCCACCTTCGGCATGCGCTACCACCCCATCCTGCGCTATTCGCGCATGCACAACGGCGTCGACTGGGCCAACAAGGTGGGCACGCCGATCCTGGCGGCGGGCGATGGCAAGGTCCGGCTGGCCGGATGGGAGTCCGGCTATGGCCGTCGCGTCGAGATCGAGCACTCCTATGGCTTCGTGACCACCTACAACCACATGTCTGGCTTCGGAAAGGGCATCAAGGAGGGCGTGCGCGTCCGCCAGGGCCAGGTGATCGGCTATCTGGGGAGCACGGGTCTCTCGACGGGCCCGCACCTCCACTACGAGGTGATGATCAACGAGAACCTCGTCGATCCGCTCACCATCAAGCTGCCGCGCAACCGTGAGTTGGACGCTGGGCAGCTCGCGTCTTTCCAACGTGAGCGTGACCGGATAAACGAGCTCATGCGCAAGGCGCCGAGCGCGACCCGCCTGGCCGAACGCGCCCAGCGCTGACCCCCTTACGCGGGTCTCCCCCACTGCCGTCCGCGGGCGGCGCGAGCCCGCCATGCTGCACGTCCTCACCGTCGTCCTGCCCGTCTTCGGCCTGATGGGGCTGGGGTACGGCGCCCGCTCCATCGGCTATCTGGGCGATCGCACCGGCGAGGGTCTCTCCGACTATGTGTTCGCCGTCGCGATCCCGGCCCTGATCTTCAAGACGCTCACCGCAGCCCAGCTGCCAGAGGCCCAGCCCTGGGGATATTGGTTCTCCTATTTCGGCGGGGTGATCGTCGTCTGGACGATCGGGACCTGGATCGCCCGTACGTTCTTCGCCGTCTCGCATGTCGAGGGCGTGGTGGCGGGCTTCACCTCCGGCCAGGCCAACACGGTGCTGGTCGGCATCCCCCTGATCCTGGAGGCCTTCGGCCCGGACAGCGCGGTGCCGCTCTTCCTGCTCATCGCCATCCACCTGCCCATCATGATGACCTCCGCCACGGTGCTGGCGGAAGGCCGGGGCGTCCCGCTGCGCCGCATCGTGCGCCAGCTCGTCTCCAACCCGCTGCTGGTGGCCATCGTGGTGAGCGTGGCGGCGCGCGAACTCCCCTTCCCGCTCCCGGCGGCGGTGAAGACCGTCGTGGACATGCTGGGCGCCTCGGCGAGCCCCTGCGCGCTGTTCGCCATGGGGATCGCCCTGCGGCGCTACGGCTGGGGCGACCAGCCGATCCTGGCCCTGGTGATCACCGCCCTGAAGCTGGTGCTGCACCCCTTCGCGGTGCTGGTGCTGGCCCGACACGTGTTCACGGTCCCCTACACCTGGACCGGTGTGGCCGTCATGTTCGCCGCCATGCCGTGCGGCGTGAACGCCTACCTGTTCGCCGAGCGCTACCGGACCGGTGTCGCGATCTCGTCCGGCGCCATCGCCCTGTCGACGGCCGCCAGCGTGGTCACCTCCGCGCTCTGGCTGGTTGTCGTGAAGGGCTTCTGAGCCTGAACCATCCCGGCGCCCGCGATCTCCTCATTCTCCGAGCGCCTGGACCACTGGTCGAACCGCCGCGACCGCACGGTCGACGTAGCGTGAGGCGGCCGCCACGGCAGGCCCGGCATCAAGGGCCGCGGGGAGCCTGGCCGGATCGAAGCCGGCCGGCAAGCCGGGATGCGCTTCGACCACCTCCCGGAGGGATTGGCCGCTCTGGCGCACCTGGGTGGCGGCGTCTTCGACGAAGTGGTGGGCCTCGGCCCGCCCGAGGGCCGGGGCCAAAGCAGAGGCGACGGCATCCGCGTAGAGAAGCCCCCGGGTGATCTCGAGATTGGCGCGCATCCGGCCTGGGTCGACCTCCAGGCCTTCGGCCAGGCGACGCGTTTCGGCGAGTGCGCCGGAGGCGAGGCCGAACAACTGGGGCAGCGCGTGCCATTCGGCGTGCCACGCGCCCGCCGGGCGCTCGTGCGCGGCCGTCATGCTGGCCAGCAAGGTGGAGGCGAGGCCCGGCGCCGCCTCGGCCGCGGCCAGGATCACCGTCGCCGACACGGGGTTGCGCTTGTGCGGCATGGCCGAGGATCCGCCCCGCCCGGGCGTATAGGGCTCGGAGACCTCGCCGACCTCGGTCGAGGCCAGGTGCGCCACGTCGGCGGCCATCTTGCCGAGGGCTCCGATGAGAGTGGCCAGCCAGCAGCCCGCCTCGGCGACGCTCGCCCGCCGGGTGTGCCACGACAGCGGCGGCGCTCCCAGCCCGAGTTCGGCCGCAAAGGCGTCCTGCACGGCGGGACCATGCTCGCGCAAGCCGGCCAGCGTGCCGACGGGCCCGCCGAGGGAAGCCAGCAGGCTGCGCGCGCGAACCTCCGGCAGCCGTTGCGCCACATCGGCGATCCCGGCCATCCACACGGCGGCCTTGAAGCCGAAGCTCAGGGGCGCCGCGTGCTGGCCGTAGGTGCGCCCGACGCAAAGGGTGTCGCGATGTCTCTCCGCAAGCTCCGCGAGCGCCTCCAGCGTCGGGGCGAGATCCTGCCGCAGCGCTTCGAACCCCTCCCGCATCTGCAGCACGAGGGTCGTGTCGGCGATGTCCTGCGTGGTCGAGCCCTTGTGGAAGGCGCTCTCCAGATCCTTCGGCAGGCGCTTCTGGATAGCCTTCACGAAGGGGATGACGGGCACGCCCGCCAGCGCCGTGTCGCGACCCAGGGCGGCGATGTCGAGGCTCACCGGGTCGATCGCCTCGATCGCCGCCGCAAGCCCGTCCGGCGCGAGGCCGTGGCGCGCTTCGGCGCGGGCCAGGGCGGCCTCGGCCTTGAGCATGGCGGCGAGCCGGGCCTCGTCCGAGAAGATCGCCCGCATGCGCTTCGTCGCGAAGAGCGGGCCGACCAGGGCGGAATCCAGGGCCGAAAACGTCATCGTCGCTCACCTTTCGCCGGGCGCCTGCGCGCGAGCCGCATCGTTGTAGCCCGGCCCTGGCGTCCGGCGAAAGTTCTCGCCGTCCTGCTCAGATGCGCTCGATGGCCAGCGCCACCCCTTGGCCCACGCCCACGCACAGCGTGGCGAGCCCCAGGCGCCCGCCCGTCTTGTCCAGGTGGTGGGTCAGCGTCAGCGCCAGCCGCGCCCCGGACATGCCGAGCGGGTGGCCCAACGCGATGGCGCCGCCGTTCGGGTTCACGTGGTCGGCGTCGTCCGGCAGGCCGAGGCCGCGCAGAACGGCCAGAGACTGGCTGGCGAAGGCCTCGTTGAGCTCGATCGCGTCGAAGTCGGAGACGCGCAATCCCAGCCGCTCGCACAGCTTGTTCACGGCCGGGACCGGGCCCACGCCCATCACCCGCGGCGCCACGCCGGCGGACGCCATGCCGAGGATCCGCGCCCGGGCATGGAGCCCATGCCGGCGCACCGCATCCGTGGAGGCGATCAGCATGGCGCAGGCGCCGTCATTCACGCCCGAGGCGTTGCCCGCGGTCACCGTGCCGTCGGGCCGGACGATGGGCTTCAGCTTGGCGAGCGCCTCGGCGGTGGCATCGGGCCGCGGATGCTCGTCGGCCTCGACGATGACCGGGCCGCCCTTGGAGCCGGGGACTTCGACCGGGACGATCTCCTCGGCGAAGAAGGCGGTGGAGCGGCCCGCTCGCTGCTGCGAGCGCAACGCGAAGGCGTCCTGGTCCTCGCGTGAGATCTTGTGCTCCTGGGCCACGTTCTCGCCCGTCTCGGGCATGGAGTCGACGCCGTATTTCGCCTTCATGGCCTTGTTGACGAACCGCCACCCGATGGTGGTGTCGTAGATCTCGGCCGTGCGCCCGAAGGCCTGCTCGGACTTGCCCATCACGAAGGGCGCGCGAGTCATGCTCTCGACCCCGCCCGCGATCGCGAGCTCGATCTCGCCGGCCCGCACGGCGCGCGCCGCCGTGCCCACCGCGTCAAGCCCGGAGGCGCACAGGCGGTTGAGGGTCGTGCCGGGGACCTCCTGCGGAAGGCCGGCCAGGAGCGCCGCCATGCGGGCGACGTTGCGGTTGTCCTCGCCGGCCTGGTTGGCGCAGCCCAGGAAGACTTCGTCCAGATGTCCCCAGTCGGCGTCCCTGTTGCGCGCCATCAGGGCCTTGATCGGCAGGGCGGCGAGGTCGTCGGCCCGCACCTTCGAGAGCCCTCCGGCGTAGCGGCCGATGGGCGTACGGACGGCGTCGCAGATGAAGACGTCGCGGCTCATTGGGATCCTCCATGCGCCTTCTTGGTGCGGGCCTGGATGTCGCGCAGGACCTCCAGTTCCTGGGCGGTCGGCGCGGGGGTCGCGACCACCTCGGCAGCATAGCGCACCGGCCAGCCGGTGTTCTCCTGGATTTTCTCCCGGGTCACGCCGGGATGGATCGAGACGACGCTCATTTCCTTGGTTTCCGGATCGGGCTCGAAGACGCACAGGTCGGTGATCAGCCGGGTTGGACCCTTGGTCTTGATTCCCATGTCCCTTCGCTCGCGCCCGGTGCGGCCGTGTCCCATGGAGGTGACGAACGGCAGGCCAGCCACGAAGGACCGGGGCGACTGCGCCATCGTGATGAAGATCTCGCCGCAGTTGGTGGCGATCTCCGGGGCGCCGCCGCCGCCCGGGAGGCGGACCTTCGGGGCGTCGTAGGAGCCCACCACCGTGGTGTTCAGGTTGGCGAAACGGTCGATCTGCGCACCGCCGAGGAACCCTATCGTGATACGCCCGCCCTGCAGCCAGTAGCGGAACATCTCGGGCACCGAGACCGTCGTAAGGGCCGTGTCGCAGAGCTCGCCATCCCCGATGGACAGCGGCAGCACGTTGGGCCGGGTCTGCAGGGTCCCGCTCTCGTAGATGAGCGTGATCTGCGGCGCATGCGTGAGCCGGGCGAGGTTGCAGGCCGCGGAGGGAGCGCCGATGCCGACGAAGCAGACGTCGTCATTCTTCAGCGCACGGGCGGCCGCGATGGTCATCATCTCGGTCGGGGTGAAGTCGGTCATGGAGGCGCTCCTCAGGCGGACGGCCGGCCGTGGGCCGCGAAGGCCTCCGGCCCCTTCTCGAGAACGTTCTCCTTCATCCAGGCCAGGAAGCTCCCGCGGTCGCGAGCGATCTCATCCCAGGCGATGTAGAAGGCGTTGTCGCGCTTGTAGTAGCCCTGCGCGTAGGAGGGGTGGGCGCCGCCGGGAACGACTGCGATTGCAGTCACGGTCCAGGACGGGAGCACCACCGCGTTGCGGTTCAGAGGCCCGAAATCGTCCACCACCTCCTCGACCGTCACGATCGACCGCTTCGAGGCCAGCACCGTCTCCTTCTGGACCCCCGTGATGCCTTCCAGGAGGACGTTGCCGTCCCGGTCGGCCCGCAGCGCGTGGATCACGCCGACATCCGGGCGGATGGCCGGCACGGCCGCGAGCTCTTCGCCCGTGAAGGGACACGTCACGCGCTTGATGTTCGGATTCACCTTGGGCAGGTCGACGCCGAGATAGCCCCGGAACATCGCGAAGGGCAGGTTCGCCGCGCCCGCCTCGTAGGCGTTGGCCATGGCGGCGTGGGAGTGCTCCTCGATCTGCAGCCTGTGGGGCCAGCCGTTCTCCACGGCGTCGCGGAGACGATGCAGGGAGCCCACGCCCGGGTTGCCGCCCCAGGAAAAAACCAGTTTGTCGGCGCATCCCATCCCGATGAGCTGGTCATAGATGAGGTCAGGCGTCATCCGGTAGAGCGTCAGGCCCTTGCGGCCCTGGCGGATGACCTCATGCCCGGCGGCGTAGGGAATGAGGTGGGTGAAGCCCTCCATGGCGACGGTGTCGCCGTCGCGAATGCATGCAGCCACTGCGTCGTGCAGCGTCATGAAGCGCGCCATCCGGAGTGTCTCCTGCCGACTTGACCTGTTCGCATGACGAACATAAATTCGTATTGCGAACACTCTAGGTCCCCCCCAATCCGGCCGTCAAGGCGCGGCAGGGCTGCGTGGCGCAAGGGAGCAAGGCATGGACGCGGGACCCGCGCCGATCGACGAGGACGACCCCTCATACGTGGGCGCGCTGGCCCGCGGGCTTGCCGTTATCCGAGCCTTCGATGTCGGCCGCGAGAGCCTGACGCTCGCGGATGTCGCCAAGATGACCGCCCTGCCCCGCGCCACCGTGCGCCGGTCCCTCCTGACGCTGCAGGCGCTCGGTTACGTGGCGACGGACGGCAAGCAGTTCCGGCTCACGCCCAGGATCCTGTCCCTTGGCTACGCCTATCTGGCGTCCACGCCCATGACCCGCGTGCTGCAACCCGCCCTGGAGGCGGTCAGCGAGCGCACGCACGAGAGTTGCTCCGCCTGCACCCTCGACGGACCGGAAATCGTCTACGTGGCCCGGGCTGCAACCCGGCGCATCATGTCGGTAGGGCTCGCCGTTGGAAGCCGGCTCCCGGCGTTCTGCACCTCGATGGGGCGCATCCTGCTAGCCGCCGAGACCCCCGAACGTGCCCGGGCGATCCTGGCGGACAGCGAGCGGAAGCCTTTCACGCCCCACACCGTCACGGATGTATCAGCTCTGCTGGAGATCCTGGCTGGCGTGCGCCAGGCGGGCTACTGCCTTGTGGACCAGGAATTGGAGGTCGGCCTGCGCTCCATCGCGGTGCCCGTCCGCAACTCGGCGGGGCAGGTGGTCGCCGCCATGAACGTCAGCGCCCAGGCGGGGCGGGTCTCTCCCGACCACCTGAAGGGCGTGGCGCTCCCCATCCTGCGGGACCAGGCGGAGAGCCTGCGGGCTTCGCTGGTGGCCTGAGCCTGGCCCTCGCAGGCCCGGGCGGGAAGGCTCCCGCGCGTCTGCGCCGGAAGCGTCGGTGCGCGCTACGCGACCTTGCGGGGAACCAGCCGCTCCGACCCAAGCGCTTCGCGCGCTCCCGACTCGCCCGCCTCGTGGTACTCCGCGTCCTCGTTGACGTCCCAGATGTCGTACAGCCGCTCGCCCGCCAGGATGTTCCGCACCGTCAGCATGGCGGTCATCATGGCGTGGTCCTGGTTGTTATACTTGTGCATGCCGTTGCGGCCGACCAGGTGCAGCGTCGGGAAGCGCTGCTCCAGGTCCAGGCGCACCATGGCGACGTGGTCCTTGTAGGCGTCGTCATAGACCGGGTACGCCTTGGCCTGCCGCACGACGCAGGCGTCCACCACCTCGTCGTCGCGCACGAGACCAATCCGCGCGATCTCCTGCTTCGCCAGCGCGATCAACTCCGCATCCGGAGCGGACCACAGCCCGTCTCCCTCGAAGCAGAAATACTCCAGCCCCAGGCAGGCGAGGTCCGGGTCTGGAACCATCTCCGGCGACCACGAACGGAAGTTCTGGATGCGGCCCACCTTCACGGACGGGTCGTGGATGTAGATCCAGTTGTCCGGGAAAAGGTCCTTGCAGGTGGTGACCAGCGCGACCGTGAGGAAGTCCCGGTAACGGAGCGCCCGCGCGTGGAACAGGGAGATCGGCGCCGGCTTGATGGCGGCGGTGAGTTCGGTGATGGGCGCCGACGAGATCACGTGGTTGGCCGTGAAGGTCTCGACCGATCCGTCGCCGCGCCTGGCCGTCACCGTCCAGAGCCGCGCCGCCTCATCCCACTCCATGGCGGACAGGGTGCGGTCCATCAGAATGCGCCCGCCCTGCTCGCGCGTCTTGCGGGCGGCCGCCTCCCACATCATTCCCGGACCCTTGCGGGGATACTGGAAGGACTCGATCAGGGTCTTGATGACCTCGCCGTCCTTCGGCCGCGGCCTGCCCTTGAAACTCCGGCCGAGAGCGTTCAGCACCGCGGCGCCCAGGCTCAGGCCCTTGATGCGCTGGGCCGCCCAGTCCGCCGAGATTTCGTCGCAGGACATCCCCCACACCTTCTCGGTGTAGGTCTTGAAGAAGATCGAGAACAGGCGCTCCCCGAAGGCGTTGCGGACCCACTGGCGGAAGGTCTTCGGGCTCGCCACGGGCTGCAGCTTGGCCCAGCCGTAGCTCGCCATGCAAAGCGCGCTTTCCACGAGGCCCAGGTTCCAGAGCGCCTCGAAGGCCTTGAGCGGATAGGAGTAGAGCTTGCCCTTGTAGTAGATGCGGGAGATCCGCGGCCGCTCGATGAAGTCGTCCGGCAGGATCTCCTTCCACAGGTCCACCACCTCCTTCGCCTTCGAGAAGAAGCGGTGGCCGCCGATGTCGAACAGGAACCCCTTGTAGTTCACCGTGCGGCTGATGCCGCCGACCAGGTGCGGGTCGCGCTCCAGGACGGTGACATCCCTGCCTTCCTTCGTGAGCAGGTAGGAAGCCGTTAGCCCGGCCGGGCCGGCCCCGATGATCAGGACGTCGGTGTGCTGGGTCATGGGACGGACCTCGAACGCAGAACAGGCGCCCGGGCGGGCGCGAAGGCGAAGAACGTGTGGCCGGCGAAGCCCGCGAAGGCCGCCAGGCTGGCGCCGACCAGCAGGTCGACAAGGCGCGGCAGGGCAGGCGCGGAATAGACGAGCGTCAGGAACACGCCGTAGCTGAAGCCCTGGGCCAGAACGGCCACGAGCGCATACCGCAGGGCTTCTCCCAGCGGCTTGCGGCCGCTCGCCCCGAAGGTCACGCACCGGTTCAAGGTCCAGGTCACGCCCGTCGCGGCCAGGAGGGACAGCGCCCGCGACAATTCAGGGGCCATGTGGGCGCGGTCGAGAACCGAGAAGATCGAGGCGTCCGTCGCCAGGCCGACGACGCCTACGCTGAGGAAGCGGCCGAAAGCCTGCGCGAGCGGATGGGCCAGCAGACGGGCCAGCCGCGGCCCGGCGATCCGTTCCGCGAGGCGCCTGAGGCCCTCCGAGGAGCGGAACGAGGCGGAGCGCGCCGCGCTGACTGTCGTTTCCTGCACCGGGCGCGGCCCTCGCTCACGGCGCGCGCAATGCACGCGCAACAACTACCGGTGGTTGTAGTCGGCGCTTCGGGAATTTTCGGTAAACAGGCCGGAGCCGGCGTCTCGCGGCCCGCGCGCGGTGCAATCGGGCTGAACGGGACGTTAAGGCGGCGGCGCTATCCAAGGGGGATCGCCCCGGCCCCGGAAGCCCCGATGACAGACGCCGCCCTGCCCGCCATCGCGTCCCGGCCCTGGCGCGGCCTTGTTCGAGACAGCCGCTGGGCGGCGCTGGCCGCATGGGGCATCGCCGTCGCCGGCAGGTTGAGCGACCTGGGCTCCGTGGGAACCCAGTTCAACGACACGGATGACGCCACCCGGCTGCTCGAGGTTCGCGATCTCCTGGCGGGCCAGCCTTGGTTCGATCTCGTCCAGCACCGGCTCGACCCGGCGTTTCCCATTCCCATGCACTGGTCGCGGCTGGTGGACGCGCCGATTGCGCTCTTGGTGCTCCTCTTCGAACGCGTCACGGACGGGGCCACGGCCGAGCGCTGGGCCATGATCGCCTGGCCGCAGATCGTTCTCCTGGCCGCCATTTTCGCGGTTCGCGCCCTGGCCCGGCGGCTCGGCGGCAATTTCGCCTCCACCCCGGCCGTGTTCCTGCTGGCCCTTGGCCTCAGCATGACATGGCAGTTCGTCCCGGGGCGCATCGACCACCACAGCGTCCAGGCCACTCTGCTCCTGTGGTGCCTTTCCGCCCTGCTCGATCCCACTGTCAGGGGCGGCGCCCTCGCCGGCGCGCTGTCGGCAGGCGCGCTGGCCGTGGGCATCGAAACCGTGCTCTTCCAGGGGCTCGCGGCCGCCGCCGTTGCGGCCAGGTTCCTGACGGATCCCTCCAGCCGGGCCTGGACGCGGGCCTATGGCGCGAGCCTGGCCGGGACCACGCTGATGCTTGCGGCGGCCACCGTGCCGCCGACCTCTTGGACCCACGGCGCCTGCGACGCCTTGTCTCTCGGCTATATCGCGCTGCTCGCGATTGGCGGCGCAGGCCTCGCCCTGGCGGCGGCGCGGGAACGTTCTCGCGGCGCCCGGGCCGGCTGGCTGGTCGCGGTCGCGGCGGCTGCGCTCGCCGCCTTCGTCGCCGCCGATCCCGCCTGCGTTCGGGGACCCATGGCGAGCATCGATCCTCGGCTGTTTCCCGTGTGGCTCGACCACAACCAGGAACTGGCCTCCTGGCCCAAGACGTTCCGGCAGGAGCCCGTCAGCGGCGCTCTGCTGATGATGGGCCCGGCCCTCGGAGCCTTGTCGGCCGCCGCTCTGTTGACCTGGCCCGACCTGCGGCGCAGCCCCGCGGCGGTCGCGATACTGGCCTGCTTCGCCGTGGCGGTCGTGATGGGATCGCTCCAGATCCGGTCGCTGTTCTACGCCAACATGCTCGCCGTGCCGCTGATCGCCGCCGCGATCGGACGGTTCGCGGAGCGATCCGACCGACGGGGAGGATCCGCGCTGGCCGCCGTCATCGCCGGCCTGCTGCTCGCAAACAACACCACCTGGGCCCTGGCGGCGGCCTCCATGCTTCCAGACGATGCCGTGGTGAAGTCCGACGCCCAGGACAGCGCCTGCCTGAACCTCGGGTCCTACGCCAGGCTGGCTGCGCTGCCGCCCGGTCTCGTGGTGGGGCCCATCGACTTCGGACCCTTCGTCCTCGCCGCGACGCGCCACAGCGTGCTCGGAGCGCCCTATCACCGGCAGGCCGCCGGCATCGTGGACGGCTACCGCATGCTGACGGAGCCGCCGGCCGTGGCGATCCCCGAGCTGCGAGCCCGAGGAGCGGCCTATGTAGCGCTGTGCTCCCGCTCGCGCGACTTCAAACGCTATGTCAACGTGGCGCCGGACGGCCTCCTGGCCCGACTCGACCGCGGCGAGGCCGCGCCGGGACTGGAGCCGATCGAAACGGACGGCCTCATCCGGATCTACCGGGTGACGCCCTGACCAAGGCCCGCCGGGCCGCCGGAGCCGCCTGCCCATGCGCCTGTCCCCGCTCACCGCCTCCGCCCTGCTTCTGCTGCTAGCCCTGTCCCCCGCCCATGCCGAGCCGCCCGCCAAGGAGCTGTTCGGCGCCGTGAAGGAGCCGGCCGAGCTCCCGCCGCGGGTGCACGGCTTCTACGCCAAGGGCTGCCTCGCCGGCGCCGACCCCCTGCCCGCGGACGGCCCCGCCTGGCAGGTGATGCGGCCTTCGCGCAACCGCGCCTGGGGCCACCCGGCCATGATCGCCTTCCTGGAAAAGTTCGCCCACACGGCCCAGCGCGCCACGGGCTGGCCGGGCCTGCTGTTCGGCGACATCGCCCAGCCGCGCGGCGGGCCGATGAAGACCGGCCACGCCTCCCACCAGATCGGCCTGGACGCCGACGTCTGGCTGACCCCAATGCCGAACCGCACGCTCTCGGCCCAGGAGCGCGAGGACATGGCGGCCGCCGACATGGTGCGCGACGACAAGCTGGATGTGTCGCAGAACTGGAGCAAGGCCCAGTTCGCCCTGGTCAAGGCCGCGGCCTCTCAGCCCCAGGTCGAGCGCATCTTCGTGAACGCGGCCATCAAGAAGGCGCTCTGCCGGGAGGCCAATGGCGACCGCTCGTGGCTGAACCGGGTCAGGCCCATGTACGGGCATAACTGGCACATGCATATCCGCATCGCCTGTCCGGCCGGCGAGACGGAGTGCCAGCCGCAGGATCCGGTTCCCCCTGGGGATGGCTGCGGCAAGGAGCTCGACTGGTGGTTCACCGACGCCGTGCTGCACCCGCGGCCCGGCGGCAAGCCCAAGCCGCCCTTGCAGATGTCGGCCCTGCCGGCCGCCTGCCGGGCCGTGCTGAACGCCCCCTGAGCCCCCCGGCTCAGTGGTCGCCCGAAACCCGGTCGGTGAGGGCCAGCACGATGCCGGAGCCCACGAACACGAGGTGGATGATCACGTACCACATGAGTTCGCGGTCGCTCAGGTTCTTCACGTTCATGAAGGCCTTGAGCAGCTGAATGGCCGAGATGGCGACGATCGACGACAGCAGCTTCAGCTTGAGGCCGGTGAAGTTGATCTTGCCCATCCACTCGGGCCAGTCCTTGTGCTCCGCCTCGTCGATCTTGGAGACGAAGTTCTCGTACCCCGAGAAGATCACGATCACCACCAGCGAGCCCATGAAGGTGAGGTCGATGAGCGAGAGAACGCCAAGGATCACGTCCGAGTCGCCCGCCGACGGGAGATGCAGCATGAAGTGCCAGATCTCCTGCACGGTCTTGAACAGGAGCGTGGCGAGCGCCACCACCAGCGCCATGTAGAACGGCGCCAGCAGCCACCGGCTCGCAAACAGAAACCGCTCGAGATAACGCTCGACCATTCAGCCCCCTGCATCAATTCCCTGTGGCGGGTCAGGCGCCCGCCGAAATCCCGGTCCCGATGGGACAGGCCACGCCGGTCCCGCCCAGGCCGCAATAGCCCATCGGGTTCTTCGCCAGGTACTGCTGATGATAGTCCTCGGCGAAATAGAACGGACCCGCGTCCGCGATCTCGGTCGTGATCGGCCCGTAGCCGTTCTCAGCCAGAACGCGGCCATACGCAAGCTTCGAGGCCTCAGCCGCGGCGCGCTGGGCGGGGGTCGTCGCGTAGACGCCCGAGCGATATTGCGTGCCGATGTCGTTGCCCTGGCGCATGCCCTGGGTCGGGTCGTGGTTCTCCCAGAACACCTGGAGAAGCTGCTCGTACGTGACCTGGGCCGGGTCGTAGACGACCAGAACCGCCTCCGTGTGCCCGGTCAGGCCCGTGCAGGTCTCCTCGTAGGTGGGGTTGGGGGTCAGCCCGCCGATATACCCGACCGCCGTCGCCCAGACGCCCGGCGTTTGCCAGAACTTCCGCTCGGCGCCCCAGAAGCAGCCCAGCGCGAAGATCGCCGTCTCGAGGCCTGCCGGATAGGGCCCCTTCAACGGGCGTCCATTGACGAAATGCGTCTCGGCGGTGGGCAGCGGGGTGGACCGGCCGGGCAGCGCCTCGCCGGGGGTGGGCAGGACGGTTTTCTTGCGCAGGCTGAACATGGGGGATCTCCTCGCGGCGGGAAATCCCAATGTGGGGTCCAGCCTGCGAAAACGCGAGAGGCGGTCGAACCGGGCCGGCCAGGCCTCTCAGGCTCGGCTGTCGTAGCCGACGACCGGCTCGCGCTCAGAAACGAGCCAGACCAGGAGGAGCCCGAGCAGAAGCAGGACAAGCGCCAAGGGCGCCCGCATCAGCCACGCGGCCCCGTTGTCCCACAGGAGAGGGCTCACGCGAGCCGACGCGGCCTGGATCATGGCCTGGGCGGAGGGCGCCAGGCGGTCGAGCCCGGCTCCCAGGCTCGTATAGGCCAGCCCGGACGATGCGATGGAACGGGTGCCGTCGACCGCCGCGGCCACGAAGGCCCCGGCCAGCGCCATGTACCCGAGCGCGCGAATGAGAAAGCGGATCATGCAAGCGTCCTCGCTGGGCGCGATTCGGCCCAGCCTTCATCCTCCATAAAAGGGCTCCCCCCTCCCCTGCGCAACATCAGGCTCGTGCGGCGTTCCGTCCTGAACCGGCCGCCGCACGCCGCCTGGCGCGCTGGACAAGCTGCCGCTCCCGCCGCCAGCATAGGCACGGCGAGACTGGCCGACAGGATGTCGGCTCCGCTCACTGCACGCCGTCCATGGATCTGACCGCCCGGACCCATCCGAACCGCCTTGCATCCGGCGCGCGGTTGGTGCTAGGAGCCTGCCCTGCGCTTCGCGGCGCACGGAGGGGTGGCCGAGTGGTTGAAGGCGCACGCCTGGAAAGTGTGTATACGGGAAACCGTATCGCGGGTTCGAATCCCGCTCCCTCCGCCATTGATCCCTGATACAATTTTCACTCTTCGTGGCCCCGGCCGCCCCATCGGTTTCAGCACCGGTGCCGCCACGTGCGCCAGGCGCGGCAGACGCCGCCGGACCACCGCACGCAGCGCCGGTGCGTGTGCCAGAACGAGCGGCAATGGGCTCGTTGAACCAACGACGCCTCCGGCGCGCTCAGCGTATTCGCCAACCCGCCTGGAGACGCAGGAAGTCCTGCCCCGGCGGGCGCCGATCCGAGCAAAAGCGGCATAGCGACGAAAATGGCGGTCACGATTCCGCGGCCCGCGGCCAATGCCAGTGGGTCTTTCATGGCTCCGTCCTCCTCATGGGGCTGATCTACTCGGCGATGGTCGGGCGCGGATCCGCTTCGTAGCCGTCCGCTTTCGCTGTGCGCGTGGCCCTGGACCGGGCGCCCGGCATGATCTCGAAGCGCGGGTCGAAGTCCACGAAGGTGGATGCGAGCTTCTTCAGGATGCTCGCGTCTCCATCCACCTTGGCGGTTCCGTCCGCGATCTGCGCCTCGAGGGACTTCGCCCCGGTCATGGTCTGCTCCAGATCGGCGCGATCGATCGTCAGGACCAGGTCCGGCTTCGGCGCCGTGAAGCCTTTGATGTTCGTGAGCGTCGCGTTCTCCAGCTCGACCAGGAATCTCTCGCCGTTGTCAGGCGTGATGAGGTTCATGGTGAACCGCATGCCCTCGGCCCTGCGGCTGTCCATGCGGATGGCCAGGAAGTTGAGGAAGAGCTCGGTGGACATGGCCCGGACCACGTCAGGGCTGCTCGTATCGGCGACCGCTCCCTCCGGGATCCCGTCTCTCAGCTCATAAGCGGCCGCCAGATAGCAGTTCCGGATGCCGGGGTTCTCCTGCTGGTATCCGAGCTGCTCGAAGACGTCGGCCAGCAGGTCCCGGGCGGGCTGGTTCTCCGGCTCGGCCTGGACCAGCTTGTTCAGGATCTCCTGGGCGAGAAGATACTTGCCCTCGTCATGCAGTTGGCGACCGCGGGCCATGATCCTCTCGGCGCCGCCCATCATCTCGACATAGAGCGGCGCGGAGTCCCTCGGCGACAGGGGGACCAGCGTTGCGGGGTTCCCGTCCCAGAAGCCCAGGTAGCGCTGCACGACGCCGCGGCTGTTGTGCTGGGGCGAGCCGTGATAGCCGCGGCAGTGCCACTTGGCCTCCAGGCTCTTCGGCAGGCGGTAGACGTTGTGGATCTCGTTGATCGTGACGCCCTGGTTGGCGAGATGCAGGACCTGGTTGTTCATGTGTGCGTAGAGGTCGCGTTGGGCACGCAGCACCTCCTGGATCCTGTCGTTGCCCCAGCGCGGCCAGTGGTGCGAGGCGAACATCACGTCGGCTTCCAGGCCGAACCGGTAGAGAGCCTCGCCGATGTATTTCGACCAGCGCAGCGGATCGCGCACCTGCGCGCCGCGCATCGTGTAGATGTTGTGCAGTGACGCGATGACGTTCTCCGCCATCCAGAGCGCCTTCATGTCGGGGATATAGGTGTTCATCTCCCGCGGCGCTTCGGTGTTGGGCGTGTTCTGGAAGATCATCCTCACGCCGTCGACATCGAGCTCCTCGATATCCTTCTCGACATGGCGGGTCGGCGCGAACAGGCCTGTCGCGCCGGCCGAAACGGCCTGGCCCAGGCCCTGGCCCACGTAGCCGTGGGGACTGGCGGGCAAAAGGAGGCCGTATTGGTAGAACAGGCGCCGGTTCATGGCGTTGCCGGCGTAGACGTTCTCCGAAACCGTGAAGTCCATGAAGTCGACGGGAGCGATGATGGGGACCTTCCCCGACCTTACGTCCGCTTCCTCCACGATGCCGCGCACGCCGCCCCAGTGGTCGCCGTGGGTGTGCGAATAGATGATCGCGGACACCGGGAGGCCTTCGCCCACGCGCTCCTGGAACAGCTTCCAGGCCGCGCGCACCACCTCCGTGCTCACGAGCGGGTCGAAGACGATCCACCCCGTCCTGCCCCTGACGAAGGAGATGTCGGAGAGATCGAAGCCGCGGACCTGGTAGATGCCCGGGATGACTTCGTAGAGCCCGTAGTTGTTGTTGAGCACGGACTGCCGCAACAGCGATGGGTGGATGCTGTCGAAGTCTTCGCGGTCGTTCAGAAACTGGAAGCGCTCCATGTCCCAGGCGACATGGCCGGCGTCCGCCATGATCTTCCGATCCTTCATCGGCGCGATCAGGCCTCGCTTCTGCTCCTCGAAGTCCTTCGTGTCTCCGAAAGGCAGGTTGCGCCGGGCATCCCTGAGCGCCTCCACGGTGAACTTCGAGGGCGCCTTGCCCTTGGGGTGGAAGTGTCCAGGGTGCCGGGCGGAGGCCTGCTGCGCCAGGGCTGGGGCATCGCCGAGCACATGTCGCCCCGCGACCGCGAAGGAGGCGCCGACCGCGGGAAGGGATTTGATGATGTCTCGTCGGGTCGCCATCGACTGCTCCTCAGCACGGGCCTTCGCTCACCAGCGACGCGCCACGTCAGCGATCAACAATCATCGCGCCAGTTTTGGGACTTCGAACTGACATCGGTCAGTGTTCGGGGACGGACGGCGTGGTGTAAGAGTCGTCGTCATCGGGTCGTCCAGGGCTGCCGGGCCGCGACGCCAGCGCCATAGCGGCCTGCCGGAGTGGCCCCCTCGGCCACGCGTTCGGCGGCGACCAGAAGGCGCGGTCACCACTTGCGGCCGCGAGGCGCGTTGCAGGGAGAGAGCCTTGGGCAGCGAGGGGCGCCTCACGAAAGGCGATCGCGCCGGCGGGACGGACCTGTCCTCGCGGGCGATTCTCGATCCTCGCGAAGGCGATGTCGAAGACGACGCGGCCAGCACCAAGACGCGCTCCCTTCTCGCCATCGGTGGCGCCCTGATCTCCGAGATCAGCTTCCCAAAGCTGGCGCTCGCATGGGTGCTGCTGATCGCCCTTCCCGCGGTTGTCCTCGGCGCGACGCCCCTGGTGGCGAAGATCTGGTTCGTGGAGACGCTCGACAGGATCTCAGCCGTAGCGGGGATCGGGTCGGCGCTCATCCTCGCGCTCGTCGCAGGCGTGGGCTGGTTCGGATTGCCGCACCTGCTGCGGGTGCTGGAGCGCAGCTTCTGGTCGCTGAACTCCATCGCCGTCCAGCCGGGATACGTCCTCGCCCGTGAGGTCTTGCGGCATGTGCTGGAAGGCGTTGCGGGCCCCCGCATGGGCGAGGCGTCGCGAGCGCGGCTGCGGGCGGGGACGTCTGCCGCTGCCGGAGGCCTCTCCGCCTTGGTCGCGCTCGCCCTGATCGCCATGGCCTGGCCGTACACCCGGTGGACGGGCGAATTGGCGGACCTCGCCGCACCCCTGCGGCTCGTCAAGCCCGCTCTCGCGAACGCGGTCGTGCTTGTCAGCGCCTGCCTCGCCGTCGCCTCCCTCGCGTGGGGGGTGGCGGACGCGGCCATGGACCAGCTGCAGACCACGCGGACCTTCGACGAGGGCGCCCAGCCCGGGCGAACGTGGCGCGTCGCCCACTTGTCGGACATTCACGTCGTCGGGGAAGAGTACGGATTCCGCATCGAAAGCGGCCGCGCCGGCCCGCGTGGAAACCGGCGGCTTGACGAAGCTTTGCATCGCCTGGAGAGGCTGCACGCCGCCCGGGCCCTGGATCACGTCCTGATCACCGGCGACATGACCGACGCAGGGCGGGCAGGCGAATGGGCCGCCTTCATGACCGCCCTGTCCCGCCGCCCCGCCCTGGCCGAGCGAACCCTCATCCTGCCCGGCAACCACGACCTGAATATCGCCGACAGGGGAAACCCGGCGAGGCTGGACCTGCCGACGAGCCCCGGGAAGCGGCTCAGGCAGATGCGGGCCTTGTCGGCCATGGACGCCGTGCAGGGCGCGCGCGTGCGGGTCGTGGATCGCAGCGCCGGCAAGCTCGGCCCCACGCTGACCGAGTTCCTCCGGCCGCATCGGGCCTCGATCGCCGCCTTCGCGGACACCGGTTCGCTGCGGCTGTCGCGCGGACTGGAGAGCCTTTGGGAGAACTGCTTTCCCATGATCCTGCCTCCGGCTGAGCCGGACGGCTTGGGCGTCGCGCTCCTGAACTCCAACGCCGAGACGCATTTCTCCTTCACGAACGCGCTCGGCCTCGTGCCGGCCCTGGACGCACGCGCGCTCCTCTCCGTCATGGAGCATCACGGCCAGGCGTCCTGGATCGTCGCGCTCCACCATCACCTGCTCGAATATCCCACGCCCGCCAAGGCGCTGTCGGAACGGATCGGGACAGCCCTGATCAACGGCAGCTGGTTCATCCGCCAGCTGGCGCCGTTCGCGTCGCGCGCCATCGCGATGCATGGGCATCGCCACGTGGACTGGATAGGGAGCTGCGGGCGGCTGCGCATCGTCTCGGCCCCCTCGCCGGTCATGGAGGCGAGGGACGACGAGCCGACCTGCTTCTACATCCATGAACTCGCCGCCGGGGCAGGCGCCCTCCGGCTGCTCGCCCCCGAGCAGGTCGTGATCGGCCCTCGAAGCCGGAACTGAGTTGGTTGCCGCCAGGATCCGTAGCGGTCAGAAGGACCAGAAAAGCTGCGCCTGGAGCGTGCTCCACGGTTTGGCCGCGCCATCCGGCATGGCCAGCTTGATCGCCCGCCCGGGCACGGCATGCGCGGCCACGGCGAGGACGTAGAGATTGCGGTTGAGCGCCCACCGAACCGTCGCCTGCGCCTCCTGGCCGAGATCCTCCGAGCGCAACTGGGCGAGCGCCGGGTTGGCGCCCCGGTTGTTCAGCCGGTCGGCCCGGTGGACGAACCAGTCGACGGTCAGGTCGAGCCCCGCGAACGGGCTGACGTTGGCCCGAAGCCGGTGGCTCACGCGGTTGGCGGGAGGGAGCGCCTTCGCAGTCGAGATCCCCTGCAGCCACTCGGCCAGCCCGCCGGAATAGAGAGGGTCGAAGCGCTCGAACGTGCGGGTGCGCGGGTCGTCACCGGTGAAGACTGATAGGCGATAGGACAGGCTCGGCGTCCAGGGCAGGCCTGAGGCGAGGTAGCCGACCGTGCCGTATCCCGCCCACGCGTTCATCGGCAGCGTCGAACTCGTCTGGTGCGCCGCTTCGCTTTCCAGCCAGAGGCCCCTCAGGACGGAGGCGTCGGCCCAGCGCAGGTGGCCGGCGAAGGTCGTCAGCCCTTCCCGCGTCCCCGCCCGGCCGTCGGTCAGCACGTATTTCGTCTCGGAGCGCGGAACGGTGTAGACGGTCGCGTCGCCATAGAACGAGGGCGTCACCGTGTAGCGAAGGTTGGCGCCGAGCACGCGGGTGTTGCTTTCGAGGGGCTCGTACTCGTTCGGGTCGAGATAGAAGCCCTGGAGCGTCCACCGCCCCCAGGCCGCCTTCGCCAGCACGGCATTGTCGAGCGTGGTCCGGGGCGCCAGGTACACGCCGGGACGCGGCCCGGCGTTCGACTGGGAGCCGAATTGCGAGATCAGGAAACCGTCGTTAAGCGTGAAGGTCTGGCGGCCCGCGCTGAGGCTGCCCTTGAACGAGCCGTCCGGCGCTACGTAAAGTAGGCCCGCATAGCCCTTCTCGATGTTGAAGGTCGCACGGGTGTCATCCCGGAAGATGTCGCGCCCTGCCGATGAAACGGCGATCCAGCTCAGCGCCCCATAGGCGTAGAACGCGCTCCCGCCGAGTTGGACCGCGCCCGCCAGGCCGGCCTCTGTGGCGTTCTCCGCCCAGGAGGTGCTGGCCCCCGTCCCTGCCCCCAGCCCCGGGTTGCGCACCAGCGGATTGCCGCGGGTGAACACAGGGGCCTGCCTGAACCACGGATTGCGGTCGCTGTAGGCGCCGACGCCGCCGTTCAGCGTGAGGGTGAGCATGGCCGTATCGCTGCGCCACAGCAGCGGGAATCCCGAGCCGGTCGCCACCAGGCCTTCCGGCTCCGGGCCGCGCCGCCCGGGCGCCAGATCGAGCCGTAGCAACAGAACGACCCGGTCCGGGTTCACGCCGCGCCTCAGCTCCCAAGTGGCGTTGCGCACCCCTGGCAGGCGGCGTAGTCGCAGCGCGGTCCCGTCCGCGAGGGCGATGTCGAAGCTTTCGCCGGGCGCGATCGCGACGAGGCGCCGAGCCTCGCCCTTCAACTCCGAATCCCGCCCCGGGTCGCCGGTCGAGCCCCGGGCCTCGATGGAGATCTCGGTCACCACGACGCCGTCGCTGCCGGCCGGCAGAGGGATCAGAACCTGCCCGTCCTGCGCCCGGGTCGAAGCGGCCGCCAGAAGCAGCATCGCCACCGCGGCGAGGAATCGAGCCAGCAGATGAGGGATCAAGCGTCAGTCACCGGCCGAAGAGGCGCACCACGGAGCCGCCGCCATGCACGTTGATGGTCTGGCCGCTCACCCAGCCGCTGGCCGGAGAGCAGAGCCACAGCATGGCGTTGGCGACGTCCTCCGGGCGTCCGGGCCGGCCGGTGAGGGTATCGGGATGCAGCATGCGCTCCTGCATGGCCTCGTCGATCCCGGCCTCCGCATAGCCGGGCGTCAGCACGGTGCCGATCAGGATCGAGTTCACCCGCACCTTGCGGGCGAGCAGATGGGCCAGGGACACCATCATCTGGTTCAGCGCCGACTTGGCCGTCCCATAGGCCAGGATGTCGTAGGCTGGCACGGCCGACGAGAACGACCCCGAGTTGGCGATCGTCGGGTTGTCCGCCTTCAGCAGATGTGGCAGGCAGGCCATGCTCATGCGGTAGGCGCTGATCGTGTTCAGCCGATAGGAGGCGACGAGATCCTCGTCGCTGATATGCGCCGGGTCCTCGTGGCGGGCGCCCCAGCCCACATTGTTGACGAGGGTTGAGATCCCGCCGAACGCCTGTGCGGTCGCCCGCACGACCGCATCGATCTCATCGGCCTTGGTGACATCGCACCCCATGCCCCGGCAATCCGCGCCCGTTTCGGCCGCGATCTCCGCTGCGGTCTGGGTCGCTTTCTCGCCGTTGAGGTCGGCGATCATCACCTTGGCGCCGGCGCCCGCCAGCGAGCGCGCGATGGCCGCCCCGATGTTCTGGGCGCCGCCCGTGACGATGGCCGCGTGTCCGGACATACGAAATTCGGCGAACGGATCGAAGCCCATCGGGTGTCCTCCCGGTTGGTGGGTGGCGAGCGCACCGTCAGTCCAGTTCCTGCAGGCCCCCGCCGCTCACGGTCAGCACCTGTCCGCTGATCCACCTGGCAGCCGGCGAGCACAGGAACAGCGCCGCGTTGGCGATGTCGTCCGGCTCCCCGAGGCGGCCGAGCGGAGTGTGGCGGAGCATGGCCTTTTCCACCTCGGGCGTGAGCACGGAAGCGAGGGCCGCGGTCCGGATGGCGCCGGGCGCAATGGCGTTGACCCGGATGTTCTTCGGTCCGAGGTCGAAGGCGATGTTGCGGGTGAGATGATTCACCCCGGCCTTCGAGGCCCCGTATGAGGCCATCCGCTGGTTCCTGTTCTCCCCGGCCATGGACGAGATGTTGAGCACGGCCCCGCGGCCAGCCGCCTCCATGGCGGGAGCCGCCAGCTGGGTGAGCCGGAAGACGGAGAACAGATTGAGCTCGAAAGCCCAGCGGAAATCCTCCATGGGCATGTCGAACGGCTTCGGGCCCCCGCCGCCGGCGTTGTTGACGAGGATGGTGAGGCCGCCGAACGCCTCGACCGCCCCGTTCACAGCGGTCTCGAGTTGCTGCGGATTCGTGACGTCGCAGGCGAGCGGCAGAGCGCGGCCGCCGGCCGCGACGATTTCGTCCGCCACGGGCTGCGCCGCCTCGAGCGTGCGGTCGGTCACCGCCACGCGGGCTCCAGCCGCCGCGAAGGTGAGCGCGATGCCTCGACCGATGCCCGCGCCCGCTCCGGTCACGAGGGCGATGTCTCCGTCCAGGCGGAACAGCGAAGGGTCGTACATGGCCGGGCCTCCCAAGGCCAAGCTCGCGCAAGGCGGTGAAGGACGACAAGGGGGAAGGTGGCCGAATTGAGCCTTATGTTCCCGGTCTGATCCGGGCGAAGCGCTCGGCGAGGCGGAGCACGCGCTCCATGGAACGGTGGTCCAGGTCGTCCACGTCGCTCCGCGCCAAGGAGACGCCGTTGCGCAGCGCGAGAATCCACATCCCGCGACCCTTGAGCTCGATCCAGCCCCGCGCCTCCAGCTTCGCGAGCTTGCGCCGCACGGTTTGCCGCGACAGGCCCGTCGTGTCCGCGATACGCGATGCGCTGATGCCTCGCGGCGCGGGAATCGCGCGCGGCCGAACCGCCCCGTCCTGGCCCGCATCCAGCACGGCTCGCAGATGGACCTGGCCGATGACGGCCATGACAAGCATCTCCTGGAGATCGCCCTCGAACACCCGGCAGCAATCAGCCAGGTGCTCGGTCAGGAACTCCACATAATGGTAGCGGAGCTGGATGGAGCGATCGGCGACGCCTGGTTCGCTGATGGCGACCTCCCCGGTTGGCGGACCACGTGCTTGAATTCCCCTCGCACGGGCCCGTGTCGTCAAGTCTTGATGCGCTATTGGCAGGGCGTACCTGCAGCAAGCCCCGAGCGCGCCCGCGGCGCTTTTGGTGTGGGCTCGCACAGAGGAGCAAGTCAGGAATCAAGCAATCATCGGCCCTGATGCCCCGTCGCGATGACGTTCTGTGACACGGGCGCGGGATTTCTTGCCTATCATCAAGACGTCGCGAGAAAAGGTTTCGGAGCATCCTGCGCCGAGCGGCCGCCTCGACCGTTCGGCTGGCCGAGTGGAGCCTTTCTCCCCTGGTGGAATCGTCGAAAAGGCGGCAAGCAGGACCGCATTGTTAAGTTGAATCTAACGGATAGCGGGGGATTTCTCGGCTGACCCCTCCCGTGCGGCCTGGCGCCAAGCCCCCACCAAGGACAGCCCCCTCGTGACCCTCTTCCCGACTTCTGTTCGGAGCTATCTCCTCGCCACCATGGCGTGTCTAAGCCTGCCGGCGCTCGGCGCGGCGGCCTTCCTGGCCGAGCAGGCTGTCTCGGACGTCCTGACCAACCGTCGTCTGGCCGAACTGGTGCAGGCGGACCGTACGATCCTGATGGCCGGCAACGCGATCCGCACGAACCGCGGCCAGACCCAGACCGCCGTCCAAGTGGCGGACGAGCCGCGCTCCGTGATCGAAAAGGTCCATCGGTCGAACGAAACGGATGCGGCGAAGGCGTCGGCCAGCCTCAGGGCGACGGACCTGCCGGACCGCGAGTCGCTGGCCCAGGCCGTTGAAGCCGCCCAGAAGAGCGCGACCACGCTGCTCGTCGACGTCTACGCCGAGGGCGCCAAGCCGAAGCCCCAGCGCAGCCTGGCGGCGACCATGCCCTGGTACAACGCCGTGGGCGAGATCGAGAGCGCCCTCCTGAAGGCCTCCGACGCCACGTCCAGCGCCGTCCGGCTGGGCGATCCCGAACTCGCCGATCTCCAGGCCTTCAAGCAGGCTGGCTGGCGCGTGCGCACGTCCTATGGGGCGACCTGCTCGCTTCTGCGCCCGGCCATCGCATCCGGCAAGAGTCTCGACCCCGCCCAGATCCAGGCGCTCGGCGAACTGCGGGGCGGCGCCGCCGTCGGCATGGCCCAGCTTCGCCAGTTGAGCGCCCGGCCGGGCGTCGCGCCCGAGCTATCCCGCAAGACCGCGACCATGATCGGCGAAGTGGAAAGCGCCAACCACCGGGCGGACGCCATCCTTGGCAAGCTCGGCTCCGGCTCCGGACCGGTCGTCGCGGCTGAGGACTGGACCCGCGAGTGCAACGCTCCGTTCGGGTCCATCCTCGCCATGGTGCAGGAGTCCCTGAACGCCATGGAGGCCGTCACCGAGGCGCGCCTTGGCGCAGCCTGGACCCGCACCGCGGGCGTGGTTGGCCTGTTCGCCCTTGTTCTGGGCATGGTCGTTCTCAGCTGGCGGGGCGTGCAGCGGCGAGTTTCCAGGCCGCTTGCGACCCTGAAGGGCTCGCTCGACGTCATGCAGGCAGGCGATTTCAACAGCGCCGTGCCGGAAGCGCCCTGCCCGGATGAGGTCGGCGCCCTGAGCGCCGCGCTCGAGACCTACCGGCAGAACGCCCTGGCCCTGGAAGCCGCGCGACTCGATCGGGAGTCGGCCCTCTACGCCGACGCCGAGCAGGCCGCGCGCATCCAGGCCGTGGTGAAGGAGGTGGCCCAGATCGTGGCCGCCGCCCGCGAGGGGGATTTCACAGGGCGCGCCGACGCCGGGGCGATCGCCGGGCCCATGCGGGAGCTGGTGGAGGGCGTCAACGAGATCAACCGTCTCGTGAACGACGCCACCCACGAGTTCTCCGCCGTGCTGGAGGGGCTGGCCCAGGGCGACCTCACCCAGCAGGTCGAGACCGCCCACCGGGGCCGCTTCGGCGCGCTCAAGGACGCCCTGAATGGGACGGTCGACCGGTTGTCGGAGACCGTCGCCACCATCCAGCACACGGCCGTGGAGACGGGCGGCTCGGCCCGGGAGATCAACTCCGGGGCGGACGACCTGTCCAGGCGGACGGAAGAGCAGGCCGCCTCCCTGGAGGAGACGGCCGCCACCACGGAAGAGCTCGCCGCCTCGGTCAAGGCGTCCGCCGCCGCGTCCCGCCAGGCGGTCGGCCTCGCCGACGAAGCGAAGCAGGTGGCCGAGCAGGGCGGCGCCATCGTGCAGCAGGCCGTGCTGGCCATGGAGAGCATCGAGGGCGCATCCCAGAAGATCTCCGACATCACCTCGGTCNCCATGGAGAGCATCGAGGGCGCATCCCAGAAGATCTCCGACATCACCTCGGTCATCGACGACATCGCCTTCCAGACCAACCTGCTGGCGCTGAACGCCGCCGTGGAAGCCGCCCGCGCCGGCGAGGCCGGCAAGGGCTTTGCGGTTGTGGCCTCGGAAGTCCGCACCCTGGCCCAGCGCTCGAGCGAGGCCGCCAAGGACATCACGACCCTGATCAGCACCTCGACCCAGGAGGTCGCGAAGGGCGTGAAGCTCGTGCGCTCGGCCGGCGACGCCCTCGACCGGATCGTCGGCGCGTCCCAGCGGGTGGCGGCCACCGTCACGGAGATCTCGGCCGCCAGCGCCGAGCAGGCCAACGGCATCGACGAGATGAGCAAGGCCGTCGCCCACATGGACGAGATGACCCAGCAGAACGCGGCCCTGGCGGAACAGAGCGCCGCCTCCGCGGGATCCCTCTCCGCCCAGATCCAGCGCCTCAATGACCTCGTGTCGGCGTTCCGCGTCCGGGGCGGGGGACGACCGGTGGCGCGCAGCCCCAGGCCGGCCGTCGAAGCCGCGCCCGAGCGGCGCCGCAAGGTCGCCGGAGGCGGCTGGTCGGAGTTCTAGGCGAAGGCGGGCGGACCCGGCCAGTGTCCGCCTCGTCCGGCGAACGGGACGGCGCCTGCACGCTCAGGACGGACCGATCCGCTTCCAGACCAGGATGGCGGCGGCGAGATCCTCGATCGCCGTGCCCACGGACTTGAAGAAGGTGATCTCCTCGTCGGAGGTCCGCCCGGGGTGGGCGCCGCGGGCGAGGTCGTAGAGATCGGCCTTGACGTCGGACGGGGCGATCACCCCCGCTGCGAGCGGCTGGGCGAGATCCCCGCCTTCCTTCAGCGCGCCCGCCCGCGTGTCGCAGAAGAGGCTGGCCCGCCGCACGACGTCGTCGTCCGTTTCCCGCATGGAGGGCCGGAACGCGCCGACGCAGTCGAGATGGGCGCCGGGCTTCAGCCATGCGCCGCGCACCAGGGGCGTCTCCGTGAGCGTCGCGCACGAGACGATGTCCGCCTCCCGCACGGCGGCCTCGAGGTCCGTCACGGCCCGCACGGGCAGGCCCGTGGCGGCCAGTTCGCGGGCGACCGCCTCCGCCCGCTCGGGCCTGTGGTTCCAGAGCGCGATGTCCGCGAGCGGCCGCTGGGCCGCGTGGGCGCGGATCAGGAAGGGCGCGAGAGCGCCCGCGCCCACCATGACCATGCGGCGGGCGTCCGCGCGCGCGAGCGTGCGCGCGGCCAGCGCGGACGCGGCCGCCGTGCGCCACGCGGTCAGGCGCGTGCCGTCGATCGCCGCGAGCGGCGCGCCCGTGGCCCCGTCCATGAGCATGTACGTGCCGAGCACGCTCGGCATCCCGCGCGCGCCGTTGCCCGGAAACACCGTGACGATCTTCGTGCCCAGGTAGGCGTCCTCGACGGAGGGCCCGGTCCAGGCCGGCATCAGCAGCAGGGTGGCGGGCGCGTCGGGCCGGTCGACGTCGTGGTGGTGGCGGACTGGGACCTCGATGTCCTGGCGGAACGCCTCCCCCAGCGCGTCGGCGAGGGCCACGGGATCGAGGACGCGGTCGACCTCGGCGGCGGAGATGGTCTTCATGGCGGTTCCCGGGAGGGCGCGCGCGGGCGCGCTACGCTAGTGGATCGCGGACACGGCCGGGAGCGCGCGCGACGCGGGCGCCTCCTCGCGCACGCGCTCGAGCTCCGCCCGGGTGCGCGCGGCCTCACGCGCGTGCACGCGCGCGGCGCGCCTGTAGCGCGCCTGCCCGAGCCAGACCGCGCCCCCGCCCACGACCACGCCCAGCGCGAGCGCGAGCAGCAGTACCAGGAACAGCGGCGCCGCGAGCGTCAGGTTCTGGTCGGACCAGCCGAGCGGGTCGAGTTGCACGGCCACGGTCTGGCGGTTGGCCACCGCGAACAGGGTGATGACGAGCGCCAGCGGAACCAGCACCAGGGCCTTGAGGAAAGTCTTCATTGCGATCCGTTCACGTTGCGGCCGAAGGGGCTCGCCGCTCAGCCCGCCTTGGCCTTGCGGGCCTCGGCCCGGGGCGCCTCGACCGGCTCGCGGTTCAGCCGCAGGCGCATCTCCTTGCCCGCCTTGAACACGGGCACGACCTTCTCGGACACCGGAACGTGCTCCCCCGTGCGCGGGTTGCGGCCGACGCGCGCGTCCCGCTTCTTCACCGAGAACGCGCCAAACCCCCGGATTTCGACCCGGTCGCCGCGCGCCAGCGCCTGCACGATCTCCTCGAGGATCGCGTTCACGACGTTTTCCGCGTCCCGCTGGTACAGCTCGGGATAGCGCTCCGCGATTTTCTGCACGAGTTCCGATTTTATCATCGGTAGGTCCCTGTCTGCGCGGGCAACGTCATTTACCGACTATTTTATTGAAAATTCAACGGAATTGCTATCCGCGAGGTTGCCAGACCGCCAGCAGGCCGTCAAGAACGGGAGACTGGGCGGAGCGCTCGGCGGCGCGCAGCACCGCGGCCACGTCCTCGAAGCCGAAGGCGCCGGCCAGCGACGCCGCCGCCGACCAAAGGCCGAACGGGCTGCCGTCCCGGGGCTTCCAGTCGCGGATGGGCAGGTTCTTGGCCACGTTCTTCTGGGTTTCGAGCCAGGCCACCGCGTCCTTCTCACCGCCGATCTGGTCCACGAGCTTCAGCGGCAGCGCCTGCCGCCCGGTGAAGACGCGACCGTCCGAGACATTGGCGAGGCCCTGTGCGTCGATCCCGCGGCGCTCGGCGACGAGGTTCTTGAACCACCCGTAGGTGTCCGCGATCAGCGCCTCAACCGCCGCCTGCGCGGCCGGCGTCGTCGGCTCGAACGGGTTGGGCGAGGCCTTCAAGGGCGCGGACTTGATCGTCTCCATCTTGACCCCGACCGTGTCCATCAGCTTGACCACGTTCGGGTACTGGAACAGCACGCCGATCGACCCCACCATCGCGGTTTGCCGGGCGATGATGCGGTCCGTGCCGAGCGCGGCGATGTAGGCGCCGGACGCGGCCAGCCCGTCCACCACGGCGACGGTGGGCTTGGCGCCCGCCAGCTCGCGGATGGCGTCGTAGACCTCCTCCGAACCGGACACCGTCCCGCCCGGGCTGTTGATGGTGAGCAGCACCGCTTTCACGGCGCTCGCCTTCTGCACGCGCTTGAGGAGGTCGATGGTCTTGCGGTCGCCCGTGATCAGCCCGGTGATCTGGACTCTGGCGACCTGCGGAATGCCGACGCCTCCCATGTTTCGGCCGGCCACGGCCACGGCGGCCCCCACCACGGCCAGCAGCACGGCGACGAAGGCCATGACCCGCCAGAACGTCACGCGCCGCTTTAGGCGACGACGGTCGACGAGGTAGTCGGTTTCCGACGACATCAAGGTCTCCGCTGCTGCGCCGCTGCCTGCGGCTTCACCGCATCGTTCGTATCGCCGCGCCGCCGCGAGGGCAACCGGAGGGCCTGCGGCCTGGCGCCGTCGAAGGCGCCGCCAGCCTCGCAGTTGCGTCGGCCAAAGGGCGGGGCTAGTCCTTCGGAGGAGCCGGCCAGCCGTCCGGCGGATCTGGATGGAGCGGCAGGTGGAGCACTCGGACGCGATCCTGGAGCGCTTTCTGTCGCTTCACCCTAAGCTGATCGATCTGTCGCTCGGCCGGATCGAGCGCCTGCTCGCCGCGCTCGGCGACCCGCACCGGCGGCTGCCCCCTGTGATCCACGTCGCCGGCACCAACGGCAAGGGATCGACGATCGCCTTCATGCGGGCCGTGCTCGAAAAGGCCGGGCTCGCCGTCCACGTCTACACGTCCCCTCATCTGGTCCGCTTTCACGAGCGAATCCGCCTCGGCGAGCCGGGCGGCGGACGCCTCGTGTCGGAAGCGGAGCTGGTGGATGCATTAAGGCGCTGCGAGGACGCCAACGCGGGCGAGCCCATCACCCTTTTCGAAATCACCACTGCGGCCGCTTTCCTGCTGTTCGCCGAGCGGCCCGCACACGTGGTGCTGCTGGAAACCGGCCTCGGCGGACGGCTCGACGCCACAAACGTGGTCGAGCGGCCGCTCGCCGCCGTGGTGACGCCCGTCTCGATGGACCATGCGGAGCACCTGGGCGACACCGTCGGCAAGATCGCGGCCGAGAAGGCCGGGATCTTCAAGCGCGGAGCCCCGGCCGTCATCGCCCTGCAGGAACACGCTGAGGCGGCGGAAGTCCTGGAGCGTGCGGCGGCCCGCACCGGCGCACGGATGCTGGTCGGCGGCCAGGATTTTCATGTGCTGGAGGAGAACGGCAGGCTCGTCTACCAGGACGATGACGGCCTCCTCGACTTGCCCCTGCCCCGGCTCGCCGGCCGGCACCAGCACGTGAACGCCGGAACCGCGATCGCGGCCTTGCGGGCGGCCGGCTTCGGCCGCCTCCCCGCGAAAGCGTTCGAGGACGGCGTGGCGGGAGCGGACTGGCCGGCGCGGCTCCAGCGCCTCTCCAAGGGGCGCCTGCAGGCGCTTTTGCCTCCGGGCGCCGAGCTTTGGCTCGATGGCGGCCACAACGCCGATGGCGGGCGCGCGCTGGCGGCCGCCATGGCTGATTTCGAGGAAAGGGCGCCGCGGCCGCTGGTCCTGGTCACGAGCATGCTCAGCACCAAGGATCCGGCCCGCTTCCTGGAGCCCTTCGCCGGCCTCGCCCAGTCCGTCACGGGCATCCCGATGCCCACGCAGGCCTCGGCCCGTCCGGCAGGACAGATCGCCGCCGCGGCTGCAGTGTTGGGCATCCCCGCAACAGAGTCCGAGAGCCTGGAGGCGGCGCTGGCGTCCTTTTCGGCTCGGCATTGGGCCGTTCCGCCGCGCGTCCTGATCTGCGGATCCCTTTACCTCGCGGGCGAAGTTCTGGCGGCCAACGGCACGCCGCCGACCTGAGTCGGAACCTACGGGCTCCGGGCTGAGTTTCCGCTGCGGTCGCCACAAACCGCATCAGAGCCCGTGCTGAAGATCGACGAAGCCTATACCCGCCTGCATCCCGTCGAGGAGGAGGCGCGCCACGCGCCCATCCTAGAGCCGGGCCGCAACTGCTGGCGCGTCGAACCGGCGCCGCGCGCAGCCGTGCTGGTCGATGGCGCGACCTATTTCGACGCGCTCGAGGCCACGTTGCGCAAGGCGAAGCGCTCGATCCAGATCGTGGGTTGGGACTTCGACGGGCGCATCCGCCTTCGGCAGCACGAGCCGGAGGAAGAATCGCCGCCGCTCGGCCAGTTGCTGCTCTCGCTGGTGGAGGCCAATCCCCACCTGGAGGTGCGCATCCTGGTCTGGTCGGTGGCCGTCGTGCACGCGCCGAGCGCGCCCGGCCAGCTCCTGATCGGGACCGATTGGCAGAAGCACCCGCGCATCACCCTGCGGCTGGACAACACGCAGCCGCTCTACGCCGCCCACCACCAGAAGATCGTCTGCGTCGATGACGCCGTCGCCTTCGTGGGCGGCATCGACCTGACCGTGCGCCGCTGGGACCGCGATCCGCACCACCCGGACGACCCGGCCCGCAAGGACCCCGACGGCCAGCCCTACGCGCCCGTGCATGACGTGCAGATGGTCGTGGACGGGGACGCCGCCCGCGCCGTGTCCGAGTTGGTGCGCACGCGCTGGACGCGCGCCACGGGCCAGGCCTCGCGCCCCGAGCTCGTGCCCCATGATCCGTGGCCGGGCCACGTCGAGCCGCAGTTCCGCGACGCCTTCGTGGGCGTGTCGCGGACCATGCCGGGCTATGCGGGCCAGGCGGAGGTGGCGGAGATCGAGGCGCTGAACACCGACGCCGTGCTGGCCGCACGGCGCATCGTCTACATGGAGGCCCAGTACCTCACCACGCCGGCCATCGGCCGGGCGCTCGTGCGGCTCCTGGCGAAGCCGGACGGCCCCGAGGTGATCGTGGTGATGACCCGGGCCTCGCGCGGCTTCGTCGAGCACTACGCGATGGGCAGCAACCGCGACCGCCTGATCCGGCGGCTCAAGCGGTCCGACCGTTACGGCCGGCTGCGCGTCTGCTTCCCGGTGGTGGAGGAGAACGGTGGCGACGAGCGCCAGGTCATGGTGCACGCCAAGGTGATCATCGTGGACGACGTGTTCATGCGGGTCGGCTCATCCAACCTGAACAACCGCTCCATGGGGCTCGACACCGAATGCGACCTCGCCCTGGAGGGGCTGCGGCCGAAGCACCGCGAGGCGATCGCGTGGACGCGCGACAGCCTCATGGCCGAGCACGTCGGCAAGGACGTCGCGACGCTGCGCGCCGCCGTTGAGGCGCACGGATCCTATGTGGCGGCCCTGGACGCCCTCAACCACGGCCCGCGGCGGCTGCACTGCTTCGAGGGCTGGCGCCAGCGCGGCCCGATCCGGCCGATCTTCGGCACCTTCCTGCTCGACCCCAAGCGCCCCTTCTGGCCCTCCCGCCTCCGCCGCAAGCCGCGGCGGGTGTAAGGGGCCGGACACCTACGCGCCGTCATCCCCGGCCGGAGCCGCGAAGCGGCGGAGGGGAAGGGGATCCAGGAGACCGGGTGCGGGCTAAGGAAGTCAGAGCCATCCGGCGCAGCGATACGGGCGATCGGCGAACAATGGCGCGCGCCACCCCTGGATCCCCTTCCCCTCCGCGCCTCCGGCGCTGCGGCCGGGGATGACGGCGGAGAGAACGTCGCTTCTACTACCGCCCTGAGGCCCTCAGCTGGCGAGTCGCGCCGAACAGCGCCGCTGCGGCGAGGCCCAGGGCGGCGACGGCGAAGGGCAGCGGCCAGGCGCGCTGGCCGAGCGCGAGGCCCAGCCCAGCCCCCACGAAGGCCGCCGCCGTCATCTGCACCAGCCCGAGGAACGACGAGGCCGCGCCGGCCCGGTCGGGATAGGGCTGCATGGCGGCCGCCATGGCCTGGGGCATCACGAGCCCGACGCCGCAGCAGTAGAGCGCCATCGGGATGGTGATCGCCAACGACGTGGCGACGCCTGCGGCCACCAGGGCCGCCATGACCACTCCTCCCGTCCCCAGGCAAGCGACCCCGGCCCCGATGACGCCATCGAGTCCCTGGCGGCCCACGAGCCGCCGCGCGATCACCGTGCCGGTGATGAAGCCGAGCACCGGGAAGGCGAACGACATCGAGTACGCGATCTCGTTCAGGCCGTAGACGCCCTGCAGCACGAAGGACGAGCCGGAGATGAAGCAGAACAGGCCACTGTAGGCCAACGCGCTCAGGGCCACATAGACGCGGTAGCCGCGATGGCGCAGCAGCGAGCCGAAGCCGCGCAGGATGCCGATGGGCGACAACGAGGCCCGGCTGGCGGACCGCAAGGTCTCCGGCAGGAGCAGGATGACGGCCGCGGCCAGGGCCAGCCCGCCCGCAAGGGCCGCCACGAAACTCGCGCGCCAGCCGAAGGTCGTCTGCAGCACGCCCCCCAGCAGCGGCGCGATCGCCGGCACCACGCCCATGATGGTCCCCATGCGGGCCAGCTCCCGGCCAGCCCGCGGTCCTTCGTAGAGATCCCGCACGATGGCGCGGCCGAGAACGATCGGTCCCGAGGCGCCGAACGCCTGGACGAAGCGCGCGGCGATCAGCATCTCGATGCCGGTCGAGAGGGCGCAGGCGGCCGTCGCCGCCAGGTAGATGGCCAGACCCGTCAGGAGCACGGGACGACGTCCGAAGCGGTCGGAAAACGGGCCATAGACGATCTGCCCCGCCGCGAAGCCGAGCAGGAAGAAGGACAGGGTGAGCTGCGCCTTCGACGTGCCGGCCTGCAGCCGCACCGCGATGTCCGGCAGCGACGGGAGGTACATGTCCGTCGAGAGCGGCCCGAGGGCGGTCAGCAACCCGAGCAGGGCCGTGAGGGCGAGGGTGTCGGGACGCAGTCTCATGAGGGCTCGCTGAAGGGTCGACGCGTGCATACCCGCGCAGCCACGCCCTGTCGATGCCGGCCCGGTCAGCGGTACCGGTGCAGGCTCGCCCCATGCCGCTTGAGCCACGCCTCCGCATCGTCCGTGCGTCGGCAGAGCCGATGGACGATGCGCCAGAACCGGGGCGAATGATTCATCTCGCGCAGGTGCGACACCTCGTGCGCGGCCAGGTAGTCCAGCACGAAGGGAGGCGCGAAGATGAGGCGCCAGGAGAAGTTGAGCCGGCCTGCCGAGGAGCACGAGCCCCAGCGGCTGCGCGTGTCGCGCAACGTGATCTTGACGGGACGGACCCCCAGCGCCTCCGCGTGGACGGCGACCGCTTTCTCGAGGTCCTTCTTGGCCTCGCGCTTCAGGAAGTCGAGCACGCGGCGGTGGGCGTGCTCGGGGGCCCCGGCCACGACCAGCAGGGCCTGACCGTCCGGCCCCTCCTCCGTCCAGGCCGTTCCGCGCGCTTCCGGCCGATGCGTGATCAGCCGCTCCACGCCCCGCACCGGGACGGCGGCGCCCGGAATGAGTCGCGCCTCGTCCGGCAGCCGCGCCATGCGGGCCGCGATCCAGCCGCCGTGCCGCGCGGCGAAATCCGCGGCCGTGCGCAGGTCGGCCCGCGCCGGCAGCGTCAGCACCACGCCCCCCGTGGCGGCGCTGACCCGCAGCGTGAAGCGGCGGGCGGCCGACATGCGGCGCACGACGACGCGGAACACATCGCCGTTGTGCCGGACCTCGATATGGGAGGGATCCGTCTGGCGCGCCTGGGGGCGCGGGACTCGCAGGCCGAGAATCATGCTCGAAGCCTGCTTGAGCGCGAGCGCGTTGTCACGCGCCGCCAGCGCCGCAGCCGATGCCGCGGCGCCGACGTGAGCGACGCTATTCGGCCGCCGTGGTGGCGCGCTTGCTCTTGAACGGCAGCACCGCGCCCTCGGACCGGTCGGCGCCGCTGCGCCGGAAGCGCTGCTCGCAGTTCTGGATGAAGTCCGCGATGCGCGGCGCGATCTCGGCCCGGAAGCGCGAGCCGTTAAACACGCCGTAATGGCCGACCTTCGGCTGCACCCAATGGGCGCGCAGCTCGTCCGGGATGTTCGGGCACAGCTTGTGGGCGGCCTCCGTCTGGCCCACGCCGGAGATGTCGTCCTTCTCGCCTTCCACCGTCATCAGGCCGCAGCGCTTGATGGCGGTGAGGTCGACCGGGAACTCGCGATGCATCATCTCGCCCTTCGGCAGGGCGTGGCGCACGAACACGGTGTCCACGGTCTGCAGGTAGAACTCGGCCGTGAGGTCCATCACGGCGAGGTACTCGTCGTAGAAGTCGCGGTGCTTCTCGGCCGAATCGCCGTCGCCCTCGACCAGGTGCTTGAACATCTCGCCATGCGCCTCGAGGTGGCGGTCGATGTTCATGGCCATGAAGCCGGAGAGCTGCAGGAAGCCGGGATACACGTCGCGCATGAACCCGGCGTTGGGCAGCGGCACCTTGAAGATGCAGTTGCGGCGGAACCAGTCGATGCCGCGGCGCTCGGCCAGCAGGTTGACCTGTGTGCGGCTGACGCGCGTGTCGATCGGGCCGCCCATGAGGGTCATGGAGAGCGGCGTCTTGGGATCGCCCTCGGCCTCCATGCGGGCGATCGCCGCGATCACCGGCACCGCAGGCTGGCACACCGCCATGACGTGCACGTCCGGCCCCAGCAGGTGGAGCATGGAGATGACGTAGTCGATGTAGTCGTCGAGGTCGAAGTCGCCCTCGCTCATCGGCACCGTGCGGGCGTCCACCCAGTCGGTGATGAACACCTCGTGGGTGGGCAGGAATGTCTCGACCGTGCCGCGCAGCAGCGTGGCGTAGTGGCCCGACATCGGGGCCACGATCAGCAGCTTGGGCTGCCGCTCGCGCATCTCGCCGAGCGCGCGGTCGAAATGGATGAGGTTGCAGAACGGGCGCTCCCACACGACCCGCTCGATCACGGCGACTCGCTCGCCGCCGACCAGGGCGGTGTCGAGCCCGAACACGGGCTTGCCGTAGCGGCGCGTCGTCCGCTCGAACAGCTCGCACGCCGCCGCGAGCGACCGCCCGACGGGCGTCTTCGACAGGGGATTGATGGGGTTGTTGCAGAAGATGCGCGTGGAGTCCGCTAGGGCGCGGGCCGGACCCAGCATGGCGTGCGCCGCCTCGTACCACATGTAATAGGGAAGTTGCATGCTTCACTCCCTCACCCGGCCGGGGGCGTCAGGCCCATGGTGCGCTGCAAGAAGTCCTGACCTTAACCGTTCGGGCCCGACCCACAATTAGCCGAAGGTGAAACTGCGCCCGGTTTCCACCGGCTGTGGCCGTTCGGTGACGCATGTGGACAACCCGCTTGCGCGATTCCAGTTCCTGCACTGCACAAATGTGCGGGTTTTCGTACCGGCCCGCTGTGACACGGATCACCTGCGAGCCGGGCAGACCTGCCCAGCCCCGGAGATCCTTCTCCAGCCGCTTTCGCGCACTACATCAAGCGCATGCCGGACATGGGCGACATCGACCTGAGGCGCAGCGGGTTCGCGCGCGGCGGCAGCCGCCTGCGGCTGGACACGCTTGTGCGCCTGCGCTGGCTGGCTCTCGCCGGCCAGTTCGGCGCCGTCGTGGTGGTGGCCTGGTGGCTGGCCTACCCGATGCTCTTCGCCGCCTGCCTGGCCGTGATCGCTGTGTCGATGGGCCTCAACCTGGTCCTGCGATTCGCGTTCCCGCTCAGCCATCGCCTCACCGACGGCGCCGCCACCGCGCTCCTCGCCTACGACATCCTCCAGCTCGCCGCGCTGCTGTACCTCACAGGCGGGCTCGAGAACCCCTTCGCCATGCTGGTCATGGCGCCCGTGATGATCTCCGCGACGTCGCTGTCGCCCCAGCGGACGCTGGCGCTCGGCCTGCTCGCCATCGCGTGCGCGACCGTGCTGGTGTTCGTCCACCATCCCCTGCCCTGGGCGCCGGGGGAAACGCTGCACTTCCCCCTCGTCTACCGGGCCGGGATCTGGTGCGCCATTTTCCTTGGTCTCGCCTTTATCGGCGTTTATGCATGGAGAGTGACGGAAGAGGCTCGTCAGCTTGCAAATGCGCTAGCGGCCACCGAACTGGTTCTGGCGCGCGAACAGCACCTTTCCCAGCTTGATGGCCTGGCCGCGGCGGCGGCCCACGAGCTGGGAACACCGCTGGCCACGATCGCGCTGGTCGCCAAGGAGCTCGGCCGCATCGGCCCCAAGGACGGGCCGATGGCGGACGACATCGCGCTCCTGGGCGAGCAGGTCGCGCGCTGTCGCGGGATCCTGGGCAAGCTGACGTCCCTCGGCAACGAGGCCGGGCCGCTCGAGACATTGCGGCTCAGCCATCTCGTGGAGGAGGTCGCTGGTCCGCAGCGGCCGTTCGATGTCGCCATCGAGGTCGAGCAGCGGGGAACGGGACCCGAGCCGGTCTGCCGACGCAACCCGGGCCTGCTGTACGGCCTCGGCAACCTCGTCGAAAACGCCGTCGACTTTGCGCGTGACCGGGTCCGGATCACGGCCCGCTGGGACGACGACGCGGTGGCGGTGACGATCCGGGACGACGGTCCCGGCTTCGCCGCAGATATTCTCGGCCGCCTGGGCGAACCTTACCTGACGACGCGCGGCGGCGCGAAGCTCGAGGGTGAGGGCGCCGGCGGCATGGGGCTGGGCCTGTTCATCGCCAAGACGCTGCTGGAACGCTCCGGGGCGACGCTGTCGATGCGCAACGCCCTGCCACCCGAGACGGGCGCCATGGTGACAGTGACCTGGCCCCGGCTCGCCTTCGAGCGCGGCCTGGTCCCGGAGCCCCCGGCCGAACCCGCTTTTCCGCTCTGATCGCCGTAAGAGGCGCCTCCGAGGTGAACCAATCGGAATGCGCCGCGTAGATTCCCCCGGAGGCTTTCGAAGCCATGTTGGATCAACTCTCTCCCCGCGCGGCCGGCGCCGCGATCTCTTCGACGGAGTCGTCGCTGCTCATCGTGGACGACGACCGCCCTTTTCTGACCCGCCTGGCCCGCGCCATGGAGGCGCGCGGTTATGAGGTGACCACGGCCGAATCCGTCCAGGACGGCATCGCGGCCATCCGGCAGAAGCCGCCGGCCTTCGCGGTCATCGACATGCGGCTAGGCGACGGCAATGGCCTCGACGTCATCGCCGAGCTCAACGAGCGGCGTCCTGAGGCCCGCGGCGTAATCCTCACCGGCTATGGCAACATCGCCACCGCCGTGACGGCGGTGAAGCTCGGAGCCTATGACTACCTGGCGAAGCCTGCCGACGCCGACGAGATCGACTCCGCCCTCAAGGCGACAGGCGAAGCGCGCGCCGAACCGCCGGCCAACCCCATGTCGGCCGATCGCGTCCGCTGGGAGCACATCCAGCGTGTCTACGAGCTGTGCGGACGCAACGTCTCCGAAACGGCCCGCCGGCTCGCCATGCACCGGCGCACGCTGCAACGCATCCTGGCCAAGCGCGCGCCGCGCTAAGGCGGCGCTCGAAACGCCATTGCGTGTCCCTGATGCCCGGGCTTGGCCCCGGGCATCCTTTGAGCGCCTCCCCACGATGCGACCTCTGGCGCCCCCTGCGCCTCCCATGATCGACCAAATGGATGGCCCCGAAGGGCCCGGAGGCGGCTGCACACTGGCCTGACCTCTCCTGACGCCGCCCATGGCGGAATGCGAACGGGCCGGCCGAACCACGGAGAGCCGCGGTGCGGGAGCGCGACCATGCCGATCCATCCCTTGTCGTCCGCCACGATGGCGTTCGTGGCCTTGGCGATCTCTGGCGCCAGCGTTTCGGCGCAGGCTGTCGTGCAGCATCGCGTCAGGCCGGGCGGAAGCTTCACCATCGGGATGACCTTGCTGGACTCCCAATGCAGGCCGGTTCAGCCCATCCCGGTCTTCGTCGCATCGCGCCCCCGCCAGGGCAGGCTCACATCGTTCAGCGGAACCGATATCCAAAGGGATCATCCGAACCCGGCCTGCAATGGCAGGCCCGGCCCCGCCCTGTTTTTCCGATACACGGCGCCCCGCGACTTCATCGGCCAGGACCGCTTCGCCGTAGGCTGCCGCCGCTCCCCGCCTTCCGACTGCCGACCCTTCACGATGAACGTCACGGTCGCCCGCTGAGGGCGGCACGCGCATAAATTCGCACTCACCCCGCTGGCGTGAAGCATGAGCCGTCATTGCGAGCGCAGCGAAGCTATCCAGAAGCGGCAGGGCGAAGCTGAGGAGCGCTCCGCCCCATCCTGGGCTGCTCCGTCGCTGCGCTCCTCGCAAGGGCGGACGCCGCAGCGCACGCCTGCCTTGCGCATCGCAAGTGGAGCCCGACCTGCCGGGCGTGGTAGACACGGCGCTTGCGTGCCCGGAGCCCCGCCATGAACCCGATCTTCGCCGATCTGCCCACGACCGTGTTCGAGGTCATGTCGCGCCTCGCGCGCGAGACGGGGGCCATCAATCTCGGCCAGGGCTTCCCGGATTCTCCGGGCCCCGAGGACGTGCGTCGGGCCGCCGCGGATGCCGTCATGAACGGCTGGAACCAGTACCCGCCGATGATGGGCGTCCCGCAGTTGCGTCAGGCTGTGGCGACCCATTACGCCCACCATCAGGGCGTGACGCTCGATCCCGAGCGCGAGGTGATGGTCACCTCCGGGGCGACGGAAGCACTCGCGGGCGCCCTGATGGCGCTCATCGAGCCCGGCGACGAGGTCGTGCTGTTCCAGCCGCTTTACGACGCCTACCTGCCCCTGGTGCTGCGCGCGGGCGGCGTGCCCAGGTTCGTGCGCCTGCAGCCGCCGCACTGGCGATTCGACGAAGCCATGCTGGCCGAGGCCTTCTCGCCCAGGACGAAGGTCGTCCTGCTCAACAATCCCCTGAACCCCGCGGGCGTGGTCTATGGCCGCGAGGACCTGGAGCTGCTGGCCCGGTTCTGCGTGAAGCACGACGCGGTGGCCGTCTGCGACGAGGTCTGGGAGCACGTCGTCTTTGACGGCCTTCGGCACCAGACCATGCTGTCGCTGCCGGGCATGCGGGACAGGACGGTGAAGATCGGCTCCGCCGGCAAGATCTTCTCGCTGACCGGCTGGAAGGTCGGCTTTGTCTGCGCCGCGCCCGAGATCCTGCGCGTGCTGGCCAAGGCCCACCAGTTCCTCACCTTCACCACCCCACCGAACCTCCAGGCGGCGGTCGCCTATGGGCTCGGCAAGGATGACGCCTACTTCACCGGCATGCGCGCGGACCTGCAGCGCAGCCGCGACCGCTTCGCCGCCGGGCTTGCCGAACAGGGGTTCAGCGTGCTGCCTAGCGCCGGCACCTACTTCCTGAATGTTGACCTCGCCCCGCTCGGCGAAAGCGACGACGTCGCCTTCTGCGAGCGTCTCGTGCGGGAGCATGGCGTCGCGGCCATTCCGGTTTCGGCCTTCTACGCCGAAAGGCCGATCACAAGCGTCGTCCGCTTCTGCTTCGCCAAGCGGGACGAAGTGCTCGACGGCGCCCTGGCGCGCCTGGACCGGGTCGCCAGGGCCGCCGCATGAGCCGGCGCGGCTTCACCCGCGCCGCCCTGCTGCGGGGCGCCTTGGCGGCGCTCGGCGCTGTCATGGCGGCCGGAGCCGGTTCCGCCGCCGCTGGGCCCACGGTCTCCATCTATGCTTGGGCGGACTACTTCGAGCCGGCGATGCTCGACCGCTTCACCCGCGAGACCGGGATCGCGGTGGCCTATGATCCCTATGACAATCCTGAAGCCGCAGAGCAGCGCCTTGCCGCAGGGAGCGGGACCGATGTGGCGGTCCTGCCGGGACAGGCGATGCACCGGCTCGCGGTGCGTGGCCGGCTGGCGCGCCTCGACCGTGCGCGCATGGCGAATATCCGCAACGTGTGGCCTGAGATCGCCGACCGGCTGAAGACTTTCGATCCGACGGGCGCGTCGGCCGTCCCCTACATGTGGGGCGCTTTCGGCGTCGGCTTCAACGCCCGGCAGGTGCGGCAGCGGGTGGGCGAGAGGCCCGCGGCCGGATGGGACATGGCGTTTCGGGCCGACGGGGGGCGGCTTAAGGACTGCGGGGTGATGCTCGCGGATTCGCCGGAGGACATCTACCCGGCCGCCGCCCGGATGCTGGGCCTGCAGCCTGACCTGCGCCGTCCGGCGGATGTGGACCGCATCACGGACGTGCTTTTCAAGGGCCGCGGCATGATCGCCAAATACGGCACGGCGGACGCCGTGAACGCACTGGCGGGTGGGGAAGCCTGCGTGGTGGCGGCGAGTTCGGCTGACGTGCTGCAGGCTCGTCGCCGGGCGCGCGAAGCCGAGAGCGGCCCCGAGATCGGCTTTACGATCCCGCGCGAGGGCGCCCCCCTGTGGGTGGACAGCCTGGTCATACCGGCGGACGCCCCGAACCCGGACGCGGCGCGGGCCTTCGTGGATTTCATGCTGAAGCCGGACGTCGCCGCCCGAAACGCCGATTACGTCGGCCTGGCGAGCGGCGTGGCCGCCGCCCGCGCCCAGCAGAAGCCCGAGAACGCCAACGATCCGGCGATCTATCCCCCGCCCGACGCCCTGCGCCGCCTCTTCGCCGCCCAGCCCCTGGACGAGCGCACCGCCAAGCAGGTGGCGACCGGCTGGCGCAAGGTGAAGACGGGGAAGTAGGGCGCTCACGAATCAGCCTGTCATGGCCGGGCTTGACCCGGCCATCCACGGCCACGCCGAACCGCGCGGATTCCCGGGACAAGCCCGGGGATGACGCAGGATTGCCCAAGCTATCTTTGCGAGCGCAGCGAAGCAATCCAGGAGGGCTGGGCGCCATGACTGGACTGCCTCGTCGGTACGCTCCTCGCAAAGACGGGCGACAACCGCCCCTGGCCTACAGCCCGCCCTTGCAGCGCGCCTTGATCTGGGCCTCGAACTCGGTCGCGGTGTTGACCAGCTCCGCCTGGATCACCGACTTGCCCATCCCAGTCTGGCAGCGGCCCTGGATGGCGTTGGCCTTGCGGGCGGCCTCCACATGCTGGCGCCACACCGGGCATTGAGTCGCCAGGGGAGCGCTCGCCGCGTTGAGCAGCCTCTCGCGGCTCTGGCGCATGAGGCTGTCCGCCACCATGAGGTCGCGCTTGCACTCGGCGCTGTCCGGCGCGGCGGCCTGTGCCGCACCGACAAGGGCGGCCAGCGCGAGCAGCGCCGGCCCAATGAAGCGAAGGGCGCTCACCCGAGGTTCAGCTCCTTGAAGAAGTCGTTGCCCTTGTCGTCCACCACGACGAAGGCCGGGAAATTCTCGACCTCGATGCGCCAGATGGCCTCCATGCCGAACTCCGGATACTCCAGCACCTCGACCTTCTTGATGCAGTCCTGCGCGAGCCGCGCCGCGGGCCCGCCGATGGAGCCCAGGTAGAAACCGCCGTGCTTCTGGCACGCGTCCCGCACCTCCTTGGAGCGGTTCCCCTTCGCCAGCATCACGAAGCTGCCGCCCGCGGCCTGGAACTGGTCCACATAGGAGTCCATGCGGCCAGCCGTGGTGGGCCCGAAGGAGCCGGAGGCATAGCCCGCCGGCGTCTTGGCCGGCCCCGCGTAATAGACCGGGTGGTTGCGGAAGTAGTCCGGCATGGGCTCGCCGCGCTCCAGCCGCTCGCGGATCTTGGCGTGGGCCAGGTCGCGGGCCACCACGATGGGCCCGGTAAGCGACACGCGGGTCTTGATAGGATACTGGCTCAGCTTGGCCCGGATCTCGTCCATGGGGCGCGTGAGGTCGATGTGGACGACGTCCCCGCCCAGCGACGCCTCGTCGACCTCCGGCAGGTACTTGGCCGGATTCGTCTCCAGCGCCTCCAGGAATACGCCGTCCCGGGTGATCTTGGCCTTGGCCTGGCGATCCGCCGAGCACGACACCCCAAGCCCGATCGGCAGGGACGCGCCGTGGCGAGGCAGGCGGATCACCCGCACGTCATGGCAGAAATACTTGCCCCCGAACTGGGCGCCCACCCCGAGCTGCTGCGTGAGCTTGTGGACCTCCGCCTCCATCGCGAGGTCGCGGAAGGCGTGGCCGGCTTCCGAGCCCTCGGTCGGCAGGTCGTCCAGGTAGCGCGTAGAGGCGAGCTTCACGGTCTTCATGACCAGCTCCGCCGAGGTGCCGCCGATGACGATGGCCAGGTGGTAGGGCGGGCAGGCGGCGGTGCCGAGCGTCAGGATCTTCTCCTTCAGGAACGCCATCATGCGGTCCCTGGTGAGAAGCGACGGGGTGGCCTGGTACAGGAAGGTCTTGTTGGCCGAGCCGCCGCCCTTGGCCACGAACAGGAACTTGTAGGCGTCGTCGCCCTCCGCATAGAGGTCGATCTGCGCCGGCAGGTTGTTTCGGGTGTTCTTCTCCTCGAACATCGACAGCGGCGCGAGCTGCGAGTAGCGCAGGTTCTTCTCGAAATAGGCGTCGCGGATTCCGTCCGAGAGGGCCTCCTCGTCGGACCCGTCGGTCCAGATGAAGCGGCCCTTCTTGCCCATCACGATGGCGGTGCCGGTGTCCTGGCACATGGGCAGGATGCCGCCTGCCGCGATGTTGGCGTTCTTCAGCAGGTCGTAGGCGACGAACTTGTCGTTCGAGGTCGCCTCCGGGTCGTCCAGGATCTTGGCGAGTTGGGCGAGGTGGCCGGGGCGCAGCAGGTGGTTGATGTCGATCATCGCCTGCTTGGCGAGCGCCCGGATGGCCTCGGCCGGGACATTGATGAACTCGCGGTCGCCCACCTTCTCGACCGTGACGCCCGGGACGTCCAGCTTGCGGTAGGGGGTGGAATCCTGGGCCATCGGGAAGAGGCTCGAGGCGGCGCTGGACATGGCGGCTCCCGCGAAACGAGTGACAACGTGGCCGTGCTTCTATCCCATTTTCCAGCAGGGGGCAGGCCGAAAATGGTCTAGCCTGGGCTGCCCCGGACGTGAGGCTCAGCGTCCCGCACGCCGCGTGCGACGGCGGCGCCGAAGCGGCGGCTTGTGCGTTGAGGTGCGACCAGAACAGAGATCATCGCCAGGACCGCCCGTGCCGACTTCCCTCTCCATCGCCCTGCCCTACCCCATCGTCGTCGGCGACATCGGCGGCACCAATGCGCGCTTCGCCTTGCAGCTGGAGCCGAATGGCCCTCTCGCGCTGCTGGGGCGCTTCAAGACCGCCGAGTTCGCCAGCGTCGCCCTGGCGCTCGCGGCGGCGACCGTCCCCGCGCCGGTCCGGCCGCGCTCCGCCGTGCTGTGCGCCGCCGGCCCGGTCGCCGACCGGCGCTGCGCGCTGACCAACGCCAGCTGGGTGATCGACGGGCCGGAGCTGGTCGGCCTTGGCAGTGTGGAGGAAGGGCTCCTGCTCAACGATTTCGAGGCCCAGGCCCTGTCCCTTCCGGCGCTTCCGCCGGAGGTCGTGGAGCCCATCGGCGCCGTGCGGCCCGGCGAGGGGCCTCAGGTGGTGCTGGGCCCGGGCACTGGCCTCGGCGTAGGCGCGCTCGTTCGCCTCGATGGGCGCTACGCGCCCCTGCCCAGCGAGGGCGGGCATGTCGATCTGGCGGCCACGGACGCCGAGGAGGAGCGCGTCTTCCCGCACGTGCGGCGGGTCGAGGGACGCCTCACCGCGGAGGCGATCCTGTCCGGGCCGGGCCTCGTCGCCCTGCATCACGCGCGACTGCAGGCTCACGGACTGCCGCCAGCCCCCGGGGTGGACGGCGTCGCCATCGTGAACGCCGCGCTGGCGGACCACGCGGGCGCCGAGGCGGACACCGTGCGCCTGTTCATCCGCGTGCTGGCGCGCTTCGCCGGCGACATGGCCATCGTGTTCGGGGCGACGGGGGGCGTCACGCTAGCCGGGGGCATCCTGCCCCGCGTCCGGGCCCTGCTCGACCCGGCCGCCTTTCGCGCCGCCTTCGAGAACAAGCCGCCCGTGGAGGCGCTGCCGATGCGCATCGCGACGCGGCTGGTCACCTCCCCGGACGCAGTCCTGCACGGCATGGCGGCGATCGCCTCCGATCCCGCCCGCTACGCGCTGGACTACGCCGAGCGGCTCTGGAGCCGCTGATCAGGCGGCGTTGGAGGTCGTGGTCTGGGTGAGGATGGCGTAGATGGCGGCCGCGTCGCTCGCGGACCGCAACTTGCTGGTCACGCTGGGCTCGCGCAGGACGCGCGCCACGCGCGCGAGCGCCTTCAGGTGGTCAGCGCCGGCCGCCTCGGGCGCGACCAGCAGGAACACGAGGTCGACCGGCTCCCCGTCCAGCGCCTCGAAGTCGATCGGCTTCTCGATACGGGCGAACAGCCCGAACAACTTGGGCGCCTTGGCGAGCTTGCCATGCGGGATGGCGATGCCGTGCCCGATGCCCGTGGAGCCGAGTCGCTCCCGCTGCAGCAGGGTCTCGAACAGGTCGCGCTCAGGGAGTCCGGACAGGGCGGACGCCTTCTCGGCCAGTTCCTGCAGGGCCTGCTTCTTGTTGTTGGCCCGGAGCGCCGGGATGACCGCCTCGGGGGTCAGGAAATCGGAAAGCGGCATGGTCGCCTTGCGTTTGTCGTTCGCGCCGCACCGGGCCCGCCTTGCTCGAAAGGGGCCAGCGATCCGGGCGATGCTGTTTCTGTGTCAGTGACCGGCGGTCGCCGCCACGGACGGAGGATCGATCCAGCCGATGTTCCCGTCATTGCGCCGGTACACCATGTTCACCCGGCCTGTTCCGGCATGGAGGAACACGATCACCGGCGCGCCAGACAGGTCCAGGTCGATCACCGCCTCGCTGACGGACAACGTCCTCATATTCTTCTTGGTTTCCGCGATCACGAGCGGATGGAATTCCTGGGGCGCCTCGTCCTCGTCGAGGTCGGGCGTCTGGATGACGGCGTAGGGCGCCTCGATCTCGCGTCCGTTCGCCTGGGCGGCGCCTCGGTCCTTGAGACGGCGCTTGTAGCGTCGCAGGCGCTTCTCGATGCGCTCCGCCGCCTGGTCGGCGCTGGCGTACGCGTCATGCGCTGCGCCCTCGGCCTGCAGGGTGACCCCGGAGGCCAGGTGGAGCGCGCAGTCGGTGCGGAAACCGCCGCCTTCCCGCTCCACGATCACGTGCCCCGAAAACCCGCCGTCGAAGTACTTGGAGATGGCGCCCGAAATCCGGTCCACCACCTGAGTCCGCAGGGCCTCGCCGATGTCCAGATTCTTACCCGAGACGCGCAGTGCCATGGGTTTGCTCCCAAGCCGCCTTCTGGCCGGCGGCGCCCTCGACGAGTCCGGAGGACCGTCATCCTGGTTGGCAAGACGTAAGGACGGCCCGGGTTGAAGTCAATCGGCCAAGCCGGGCTATCCCCGGGCGACCGCGGCGGCGCTCATCGCCATCTTCTCGCGGCGGCGCTCGACCGACGACGGGATCTTCAAACCTTCGCGGTACTTGGCGACCGTCCGGCGAGCGATGTCGATGCCGGAATCCCGCAACTTCTGGACGATCGCGTCGTCAGACAGCACGTCGCTCGGACTTTCGGCGTCGATCATCTGCTTGATGCGGTAGCGCACCGCCTCGGCCGAATGCGCCTCGCCGCCGCGCGTGGCCGCGATCGAGGCGGTGAAGAAGTACTTCATCTCGAAGATGCCGCGGGGCGTCGCGACGTACTTGTTCGAGGTGACGCGCGACACGGTCGACTCATGCATGCCGATCGCGTCGGCGACCGTCCGCAGGTTCAGGGGCCGCAGGTGCTGGACGCCCAGCGCCAGAAACGAGTCCTGCTGCCTCACGATCTCCGTGGCGACCTTCAGGATGGTGCGCGCCCGCTGCTCCAGGCTTCGTGTCAGCCAGTTCGCCGTCTGGAGGCAGTCGGTGAGATAGGTCTTGTCCGTTTCGCTCTTGGCCGATCCGGACACCTTCGCCAGGTAGCTCTGGTTCACCAGCACGCGCGGCAGGACGTCCGAGTTCAACTCCACCAGCCATCCGCCGTCGGCCGCCTGCCTCACATAGACGTCCGGCACCACGGGCTGGATGGGACTGCCGCCGAAACGCAGGCCCGGCTTCGGGTCCAGGCGACGGATCTCGGCGACCATGTCGCCCAGGTCCTCGTCATCGATCCCGCAGATGCGCTTCAGGGCCGAGAAGTCGCGGCGGGCGAGCAGGTCGAGATGCTCCAGCAGCGCCTGCATGGCGGGGTCGCAGCGATCGAGTTCCTGGAGCTGCAGCCGCAGGCACTCGGCCAGGTTTCGCGCGCCGACTCCGGTCGGTTCGAAGCCATGGATGATCCCGAGCACGCGCTCGACATCGGCCACCGGGACGCCGAGCCGTTCGGCCACGGGCTCGATCGGCTCGGTGATGTAGCCGGATTCCTCGACGAGGTCGATCAAGGCCAAGCCGATCATGCGCTCGACCGGATCCTCGGTCGCGACCTGGAGCTGCTCGGCGAGAGCATCGTGCAGCGATCCCTGGGCGGCCACGAAGGCCTCCAGGTTGACCTCGTCGTCCGGGTCTCGCCCGCCTCCTCCGACGCCGCTCCAGTTGCCCGCCGAAAGGCCAAGCCCATCCGCGGTCTCGCCGGCGCCGGACCGGGCCTCCGACACGGGGGCGTCGTCCGGGAATTCGTTGTCGAAGCCGGTGTCCTGGCGATCCTCGATCTCGCCGCGCTCGGGGGCCATCTCCGCAGGGGCCCAATCTGCGTCCGCCGCTACCCCGGCCTCCGTGGCGGGCTCGCCGAACGAGTCTCCGGCTGCCTCGCCTCGCTCGGGGGCCGGCTCAGGCTCCTCGGCCCGCTCGAGGAGCGGGTTGCGCTCGAGCTCCGCCTCCACGTAGTTGACGAGCTCGATGCTGGAGAATTGCAGAAGCTTGATGGCCTGCAGCAGCTGCGGCGTCATCACCAGGGACTGGCCCTGGCGCATCTCCAGCCGCTGCGAGAACCTCATCGAAGACACTGCCCCACTCTCCTGGCTCGCGGATCACGGGCCGCGGCACGGATCTTGCTGGGGTTTTGTAGCGCAGACCCTCCGCCGCGGTCAAAGGTCCACGGTGGCCCATGCTGTCCGTTGTTTAACGAATTGCTCTTTGTAGGAAACGAGAGACTCGACCTCTCAAAGCCGGAAGTCCTCGCCCAGGTACAGGCGGCGCACTTCCTCGCTTGCGATGATCTCGTCCGGCGTGCCTTCCATCAGCACGCGGCCCGAATGGATGATGTAGGCCCGGTCGATGAGCCCGAGCGTTTCGCGGACGTTGTGGTCGGTGATCAACACCCCGATGCCCCGGCCGGTGAGATGGCGCACGAGGGCCTGGATGTCGCCCACCGCGATGGGGTCGATGCCCGCGAAGGGCTCGTCCAGCAGCATGAAGGACGGACGACCCGCGAGCGCGCGTGCGATCTCGCAGCGTCGGCGCTCGCCGCCCGACAGGGCGATGGAGGGCGACTTGCGCAGGCGCTTGATGTCGAACTCCTCGAGCAGGGAGTCGAGGTCCTGCTCGCGGCGGTCGCGGTTGGGCTCCACGACCTCGAGAACGGCGCGGATGTTGTCCTCCACGTTCAGGCCGCGAAAGATCGAGGCCTCCTGCGGGAGGTACCCGATTCCCAGCCGGGCGCGCCGGTACATGGGAAGCGCCGTGATGTCGTGGCCGTCGAGCGAAATGCGGCCCTGGTCCGCCTGGACCAGCCCGGTGATCATGTAGAAGATCGTGGTCTTGCCGGCGCCGTTCGGACCGAGCAGCCCGACGGCTTCGCCCTGGCGAACCGTGAGCCCGGCGTCCTGGACGACGGTGCGCCCCCGATAGCTCTTCTTGAGGCCCCGGACGAGCAGGACGCCCTGCCCGCCGTCTTCGCCAAACTCATACGTCGGCGTCGGCGCAGGGGACGCGCTCTCGATATCGACGGTGTGGCGGTTCATGGGAAACGTCTCGCACTGAAGAGCGCGCCCGTCCTAAACGAGCGCGCCGCTTGCTGCAATCAGGCGCTGACTGCGCGTGCCCCGGGGCGGCTTCGTTCGCTCACCCCTGACCGCGATTCAGCCTTACGACTTTGGCTTGGCCGGCTTCTTCTTGCCCGCTCCGTCGGCCTCGTCGTTTCCGGGGACGAAGAAGCCCTTCACCCGGCCGCCCTCGACGGTCGCGACGCCGGTTTCCGTATTGTAGACGAGCTTGTCGCCCTTGGTGACGTTCTCGCCCTGGCTCAGCGCGACGTTGCCGGTCAGGATGATCCTGTTCGCCAAGCGGTCGAACACGCCTTCGTTGCCGGTCGCGATCTGGTCCTTGCTGATCACGGTGACGCCGCCCTTGGCTTCCACCCGCTTGAGCTGCGTCCCGCCGCTCTCCTGCCCACCCTCGGTCGCAGCGGCGGGGGTCGCGGCCGCCGATCCGGACGCGGCGGCGCCCTCTTTGTTCTGGCGCTCGAAATACACGATCATGGTCGGGCACTTGATGGTCGTTTCGCCCTGGATGGCGATGACGTTGCCCGTATAGACCGCCCGCTGCTCCTTGTTGAACACCTCGAGCTTGTCCGCGTCAATCTTGATCGGCTCCTTGGAATTCGTCCCGAATCCGGGGATCGCGCCGCTGTTCTTCTTGGCCTGGGCGAGAGCGGCGCCCTGAAGCCCGAGCGCAAGAGACAGTCCCAAAGCGGCGGTGGCGAGGCGGGCGTGGGCGCGGCGGTTCATGGAGTCGTTCCCTTGGCCTGGCTGGCAGGCTTGTCGCTCTGGTCGGACGTCATCAGTGTATGGACGCGCCCCTTGAAGATGACAACCTGCCCGTTGTCCAGCATCTCAAGCGAGTCCGCGTCGATGGTGCCGCCAGAGAACTTCAACTGCACGGGTTCCGGCGAATGCACGCTGCCGGCCTTGAAGTTCACATCCGCAACCCGCATCGTGACGTCGTAGCCGGAGTCCGTCTTCACCCGCACGTCGTCCTTCAGCTGGATCGCTTCCGCCTGGGAATTGTAGACGCCGTTGAGCGCCTCGACGTTGGCGAAGCCGCGCTCCTGCAGGGCGATCCGCGCCTTGATGTCCTTGAGCTCGATGATGTTCGGGTTCTTCACGTCGGAAGCCGCCCAGCGCGCCGTCACCTCGTAGGGCCGCTTGTCCTTCTTGAAGCCGGACAGCTTGGGCGCCTCCATGGTGATCTTGGTGCCGCTGACGCTCAGCGGCCCGACCGAGATGTTGCCCGGCAACGCCCTGAACGGATTGAAGAAGGCGAAGAAGCCGACCCCGAGCACGACCAGCAGGGCTCCAACCGGGATCGCCCGCCGCAACAGCCGTACGCGCCCGGAATGCCGCACCGCCGCGTCATAGCGCTGGCCCTTGGCGGACGCCTGCTGCCCGAATCGCGTGCTTCCGGTCGCCATGAGGCGTTGGTCTCCAAAGGTGACTGCCGCTGCGCAGCCCTATCTGGGGTTGCGGGCCGAAATGCGCCAGTTCCGGCGCTGCGACATTCAGGCGTGCGCGAAGATATCCGTCTCGCCCCAACCCATCAAATCAAGGCGCGCGCGCGTGGGCAGAAACGCGAAGGCAGCCTGGGCCAGATCGACCCGGTTTTCCCGGGCGAGCATGGCGTCGAGCTTGTCCTTGCAGGCGTGCAGGTGCAGCACGTCGGAGGCCGCATAGGCCTGCTGCGCCTCTGTCAGGACCGCTGCGCCCCAGTCGGACGACTGCTGCTGCTTGGAGATCTCCACGCCGAGCAGCTCCCGCACGAGATCCTTCAGCCCGTGCCGATCCGTATAGGTGCGCACCAGCTTGGAGACGATCTTGGTGCAGTAGACCGGCCCGGGCATGACGCCGAACGTATGGAACAGGACGGCGAGATCGAACCGGGCGAAATGGAAGAGCTTGATGACCTGCGGATCCCCCAGGAGGCGCTGCAGGTTCGGCGCGCTGGTCTGGCCGGCCGCAATCTGCACGAGGTCGGCGTCCCCGTTTCCGGACGACAGCTGGACGAGGCACAGCCGGTCCCGCAGCGGGTTAAGGCCGAGTGTTTCGGTGTCGATGGCCACGATCGGGCCGAAGGTGGCGTCGGCGGGCAGGTCGCCCTTGTGCAAGCGTATGGTCATGGGGCCGGAGTCCGGAGAGCGGCCGCGGCCGCGCATGTTTCGATCAGCGCGTTACCACGGTTTCGCCGCCCGGAACTACCGGTTTGTTTCATGAGGCCGTCGGAGCTTCCGCTCGGGATGCTTCAGCGCAGTCCAAAGAACGAAAGCACCGCGATGACCACAACCACAAGACCGACGAGATAGATGACGCTGTTCATGTTCAGCCTCCGTTGGAAAAGAGATCATCCAACGGCGAAACGTCGCCTATCGTTCCTCAACAGCAGCGAGGGCGAAACAAGGCAAAGAAAAAGCCGCCTCGCGGCGGCTTCTCTTCGGCGGGCCCGGCGCCATCCTTCCTTGCGGAAGCGATGGTGCCCAGGAGAGGACTCGAACCTCCACGACTTGCGTCACTGGTACCTGAAACCAGCGCGTCTACCAATTCCGCCACCTGGGCCCGTGGCGGGGTTCATACGGGGGCGACTCGACCCTGTCAACGCCGCCGAAGCGGGTTCTTCGCATTTTCTCGGCAAGGCTTTCGCAACCCTGCGCCGCGTGTGACGCGGCAGGCGCAAGCTCGGCCCTTGTCATGACACATTGGGCGATCCACTCTATTTGGAGGTGACCAATCGCAAGGCGACCCGATGGACAGGATGCCCCGCCGCAACAACGACTCGCTCCTGCAGCGAAACCCGGCGTTGCGCCTCGTGCTGGGGCATGCGGCCGTGGGGGCCTTGCTGGGGCTCGCCTTCGCCATCGCTCTGGTCTGGTTCGACGCCCATGGGCTCGGGCGGCTAATGACCGACTCAGATAGCGGCCCCGCGGCCTTCGTCCTGCTGGCCGGCGGCTTCATGATCACGTTCGGGAGCCTGGTGGCCGGCGGCGCGATCATGTCCCTGCCCAAGGGGGACGACGACGACCGCGGCGGCGGGCGCCGGTACCGCTATCGTCTAAGCCCGATTCCCGTCGTCGCGCGGCGTTCGGGGCGGCGCTCCTCTGTACAGCGCGATTTCCATTGACTAAGAGCCTTCTGCACCGTGCAGGAGGCCTGACATGATCCCGACGTCCAACCAGCTCGTCACCGTCTTTGGCGGGTCCGGCTTCGTCGGCCGACATGTAGTGCGCGCCCTGGCGCGCCGCGGCTACCGGGTCCGCGTCGCCGTGCGGCGGCCCGACCTCGCCCTCTTCCTGCAGCCTCTGGGCCGCGTCGGCCAGATCCATTCGGTGCAGGCCAACCTGCGCTACCCGGCTTCCGTTGAGGCCGCCATCCAGGGCGCTGACGCGGTGGTGAACCTTGTCGGCATCCTGGCCGAGGACGGCAGGCAGACCTTCGACGCCGTTCAAGCCGAGGGCGCACGCGTGGTCGCTGAGGCGACCGCCCGGGCCGGCATCACCCGCCTGGTGCAGATGTCGGCTCTCGGCGCGGACGCCGATTCAGAGTCGCTCTACGCCCGCTCCAAGGCGGCGGGCGAGGCCGCCGCCTTCGCGGCCGTGCCGACCGCGGTAGCGCTGCGCCCCTCCATCGTGTTCGGGCCGGAGGACAGCTTCTTCAACCGCTTCGCCGCGCTCGCGCGCATGTCCCCGATCATGCCGCTGATCGGCGGCGGCGAGACACGCTTCCAGCCGGTGTTCGTCGGGGACGTGGCCGAGGCCGTGTGCCGCGCGGTCGACCAGACGATCCGGCCCGGTGTCGTCTACGAGTGCGGCGGGCCGGAGGTGAAGACCTTCCGCCAGATCATCGAATACGTGCTCGCCGTCACCGGCCGCAAGCGGCTGCTGGTCTCCCTCCCCTTCGGCGTCGCGCGCGCGCAGGCCACGGTGACCGAGGCGCTGAAGTTCATCACCTTCGGGCTCCTGCCCGAGTCGCTGCTGATCACCCGCGACCAGGTGCGCCTGCTGGAGCACGACAACGTCGTCTCCGACGCCGCCAAGGCCGAGGGCCGGACGCTCGAGGGCATGGGCGTCACGCCCGAGATCATCGAGGCGGTCGTCCCCTCCTACCTGTACCGCTTCCGCGCCCGCGGCCAGTTCGACGCCAGCAAGTTCGCCTGAGGCCTGCGTTCAGCGCTGCGCCAGCCTCGCCCGGGTCTCCTCCCGGGCGGAAAGGCGCTTGTGCACGTGCACCATCAGGGCGGTGCCGAACAGCGGCGTGAGCAGGTTCAGGATCGGGATCGCCACCAGGCATGCGATCAGGAAGCCGGCCAGCAGCACGGTCGAGCTGTTGCGTTCGCGCATGGCGCTGACCTCGGGCAGCGGCCGGAACCGGCCCGCCGCCAGCGCGAAATATTCCCGCCCGAGCAGGTAGGCGTTCGCCGCCAGGAAGGCGATGACGTTGATGGGCGGGATCAGTAGGAAGATCAGCGCCACCAAGTTGACCAGCAGCGCCACCCCGGCGAACCGGAACGCCTCCCACAGCGCCGTCGGGACCGGCAGCGCCGCGCCCGGCGGGTCGGCCGGGTAGTGTTTCAGTTCCACCTTCTCGGCCACGTCGTCCAGGAAGAAGCCGGCCACCAGCATGGATACCGGCGGGATCAGGTAGCCCAGCCCGATCACCAGCCCGAAGCCGCCCAGAATGACCGCATAGGCGCTGACCGACGGATGGTCCGCCATGAAGGCGAAATTGGTGAGCGCGTAGGAGAAGAACTTGGTCAGCCCCGCCCAGACCAGGGCGAGGAGCGCGACCGTCAGCCCCAGCGACTTCCACAGGATCGCGCGGAAGGGCGGGGAGAGAATCTGGCTGAAGGCCTTGGCGGCCGTTTCGAAGATCATGCGACGGGTCCGGTGGGCGGGTCAGGCGCCAGATGGCAATCCCGACCGCGACCCGCAAGGAACGAGGCTAGAAAGAACCACTCGCCGCCTCAGGGTCGAAGAGCGCATGCAGGCGACCGGCCGAGGCGTGCGCGAACCGCAGCAGCAGCGCCTTGCGGGTGGCCGCCGGCATCCGGTGCTCGCCCGGATCGCGCAGCACGGCGGCCCCATAGGCGTCCGCCACGATCAGCCCGGCGTCTGGCGGCATGATCTCGGCCGGAACATGGCCCGGGATGGCGAAATACAGCCGGTCGCAGTGGGCCCTGTAGTCCGGCCACTTCCGGTCGGTCCGGAAATCCTCCACGCTGGACTTGATCTCGACGATCCACACCGAGCCGTCTTGGCCCAGCGCCACGATGTCGGCGCGCCGTCCCGAAGCGAGCGGCAATTCGGTCACGGAGGCGAAGCCCAGCCCCGTCAGGAGGCGGCGCGTGCCCCGGGCCACGGCGAGCGCGGTCTCGGACTGGCGCCCGTCGACGGGAGGGGAAACAACTGCGGCAAAAGGCATGGGCGGAGCCTAGCCCCGCCCGCCAGTCGCCGCAACGGCGGCGTCAGCGGCGCTTCAGCGCGCCGCCACCATCACGATCTCGACCGTGTAGTCCGGGGCGGCGAGCTTCGCCTCCACAGTGGCGCGAGCCGGGGTGGCGCCCTTGCTCACCCACGAATCCCACACGGCGTTCATCTCCGCGAAGGTCTTGATGTCGGCGAGATAGATCGTGGCGGACAGGATCTTCGTCTTGTCTGTGCCGGCCTGCTCCAGGGTCTCGTCGATCTGGGCCAGGATGTCACGGGTCTGCTCCGTGACGCTCTTGCCCTTGGCGGCGTCGGCGACATGGCCCGCGAGGTAGACCGTGTTCCCGTGGACCACGGCGTCGCTCATGCGCGGGCCGCAACCGATGCGTTCGATGCTCATGCTGGATCTCCAGTTCGGGAGCCCTGGATTAGGGCCCCCGCCGCCGGAGCGCAACGCCGCTTACGCAGCCGACGGACAGGGCTCCTCTGCGTGCACCCGCACCGTGCTGGCCGGATGCTTGGCCAGCATGTGGGGTGGCCGGACGGGCCGCGGCTGGAACTCTCCGCTGCAGTTGGGGCAGCGGCCGCCCAGGCGACCATCCACGCAGTCGCGGCAGAACGTGCACTCGTATGTGCAGATCATCGCTTCCCGGCTGTCAGGCGGCAGGTCCTTGTCGCAGCACTCGCAGTTCGGACGCAGCACGAGCATGGTCAGCAAGGCCGCAACTCGCTCGGCCGTCATCCCCGGCCGGAGCCGCGCAGCGGCGGAGGGGAAGGCGATCCAGGGCCGCTTGCAGCGCGCCTTGAACACCGCCCCGGAAACCCGGCGCGCGCTGCCCTGGATCCCCTTCCAGGCGCTTCGCACCGCCGGGGATGACGCGCCCCTCTGGCGATCAATGCGCCTCGTCCCAGTTGTGCGCGGCCCGCGCGTCCACCTGCAGCGGGACGGACAATTGCACCGCCGGGTGCGGCGCCTCCTCCATGACGCGGCGGATCACCGGGATCGCCTTCTCAATCTGCTCGTCCGGAACCTCGAAGACGAGCTCGTCGTGGACCTGCAGCAGCATCTTGGCCGAGACACGCGCCTTTTCCAGCGCCGGCTCCATGCGCACCATCGCGCGCCGGATGATGTCCGCGGCCGAGCCCTGGATCGGGGCGTTGATGGCGGCGCGCTCCATGAAGGCCCGCTCCTGCGGGTTCTTGGAGTTGATCTGAGGGTAGTGCGCCTTGCGGCCGAAGATGGTCGTCACGAAGCCGTTGGAGCGGGCGAAGCGCTTGGTCTCTTCCATGTAGTCGCGGATGCCCGGGAAACGCTCGAAGTACTTCTTGATGTAGGCCCCCGCCTCCTCGCGCGGAATGCCGAGCTGGTTGGCGAGCCCGAAGGCCGAGATGCCGTAGATGATGCCGAAGTTGATCGCCTTGGCCCGGCGTCGGACCATCGGGTCCATGCCCTCCACCGGCACGCCGAACATCTCGGACGCCGTGAGCGCGTGAATGTCGATGCCCTCCGCGAAGGCGCGGCGCAGCTGCGGGATGTCGGCCACGTGGGCGAGAACCCGCAGTTCGATCTGCGAGTAATCGGCCGAGATCAGCTTCGTGCCCGGCGCGGACACGAAGGCCGCGCGGATCTTGCGCCCCTCCTCGGTTCGGATCGGAATGTTCTGGATGTTCGGCTCGGAGGAGGACAGCCGCCCTGTGGTCGTGGACGCCATGGAGAAGCACGTGTGTACACGATGGGTCTCCTTGTGTACGTAACTCGGCAGCGCGTCCGTGTAGGTCGACTTCAGCTTGGACAGCTGCCGCCATTCCAGGATGCGGGCGGGCAGCGCATGCCCTTGCTCGGCGAGGTCGTCGAGGACCCCCGCCGAGGTCGACCATGCGCCCGTGGCGGTCTTCTTCGCGCCGGGGAGACCCATCTTGCCGAACAGGATGTCGCCGAGCTGCTTCGGCGAGCCCAGGTTGAAGGGCTCGCCGGCAAGCACGTGGATCTCCGCCTCGAGCCCGGCCATCTTCTGGGCGAACTCGCCCGACAGGCGCGACAGCATCTGGCGGTCGATGGAGATGCCGCGCTGCTCCATGCGCCCCAGCACCGTGCTGAGGGGTCGTTCCAGCGTCTCGTAGGCCGTGGTCATGCCTTCCGCCGGGAGGCGCGCCTTCAGCACCTGCCAGAGCCGGAACGTGACGTCCGCGTCCTCGGCGGCGTATTCGGTCGCCTTGTCGATGGCCACGCGGGCGAAGCCAATGAAGCTCTTGCCGCTGCCGGCCACATGGCCGAACTGGATGGACTGATGGCCAAGCACGCTCTCGGCCAGCGCGTCCATGCCGTGGTTCGCGCGCCCCGCGTCTAGCACGTAGGACAGCAGCATGGTGTCGTCCGCCGGAGCCACGTGAATCCCGTGGCGGCACAGCACCATCCAATCGTACTTGAAGTTCTGAGCCACCTTGAGGACGCCCTTGTCCTCCAGCAGCGGCTTCAGGCGCGCCAGCACGTCCGCGAGGGCCAACTGATCCGGCAGGAGGTCGGCGCCGCCAAAGAGGTCGCCCTTGCCCTCGCCCTTGTGGCCAACCGGGATGTAGCAGGCCTTTCCGGGCGCGGTGCACAGTGAGAAGCCGACGAGCTCCGCCTGCATGGCGTCGAGCGACGTTGTCTCCGTGTCAAAGGCCACGAGGCCGAGGTCGTAGGCCTCGGCGATCCAGGCGTCGAGGCGCTCCAGCGTGCGCACCGTCTCATAAGCGGAAAGCTGGAACGGGATGGCGCGCATGCGCGCCGCCACCTCCCCAGCCTTGTGGCCGGGCGTGGGCCCGGACGCATCCGCCGGCGCGGCAGCCTGGGGAGCCACGGTGTTCTCCGCGCCCTTGTAGGTGCCGGCCCGGGTCTGCGGCGCGCCCATGGCGGCCGAGCGGCTGCCCCGTCCGGCTGCCGGCGCCTCGCTCTCCGCCTGAACAGGCGTGAAGCCGGTCACCCCATGCCAGCTGGTGCCCGCGCCGGGGGCCGCGAGGTCCGGATCGGCGTCGATCGCGGAAGCCTCGAGGCCATAGGCCTCGCACACGCGCCGCGTGACGGCGTTGAACTCCATGGCCTTCAGGAACGACACCAGCCGCTTGGGATCGGGATCGTGCACCCCGATGGTGTCGATGGGCCGATCCAGCGGCACATGCTTGTCGAGCAGCACCAGCTTGCGCGAGAGGCGCGCCTTTTCGGCGTTCTCGATCAGCGCCTCGCGACGCTTGGGCTGCTTGATCTCGTGGGCGCGCGATAGCAGCGTCTCCAGGTCGCCGAATTCGGCGATGAGCTGGGCGGCCGTCTTCACCCCGATCCCGGGCACGCCCGGGACGTTGTCGATCGGGTCGCCGATCAGCGCCTGGACCTCGACGACCTTCTCGGGCTGCACGCCGAACTTCTCGACCACCTCGTCCCGGCCGATCCGCTTCTCCTTCATGGTGTCGTACATGGTCACGCCGTTGCCGACGAGCTGCATGAGGTCCTTGTCGGAGGCCACGATGGTGGTCGTGGCGCCGGCCTCGCAGGCCACGCGGGCATAGGTCGCGATGATGTCGTCGGCCTCGAACCCGTCCTGCTCGACGCAGGGGATGTCGAAGGCCCGCACCGCGTCACGAATGAGCCGGAACTGCGGGCGCAGGTCCTCCGGCGGCTCCGGGCGGTGCGACTTGTACTCGTCGTAAAGCGCGTTGCGGAACGTCGTCGCCGACTTGTCGAACACCACCGCGAGATGGGTCGGCTTCTCGCCCGCCACCGAGTCGCGCAAGAGCCGCCACAGCATGTTGCAGAAGCCGGCCACGGCGCCGATCGGCAGCCCGTCCGACTTGCGCGTCAGCGGCGGCAGCGCGTGGTAGGCGCGGAAAATGTAGGAGGAGCCGTCCACCAGGAACACGTGGTCGCCCTTGCGGACGGCGCGTTCGGGGGAGCGGGCTTCGGGGGCGATCTGGGCGGCGTCGGTCATGCGCCTCTTCTACACGCCGCCGAAGCGCCGTGCGAGAGGGGGCGCCGGCCTCCGCGGGTGAAGCGCGCGCCCCACCCGCCTCTCCGAGGGGGAGAGTCGGCTCTCAGGGCCGGGGTGGGGTGACGGCCGGGCCGGGAGCCAGGAAAGGGTCAGGAGGTCGTGACCCGGGGACGCGCCGGCGCGAAGACATACACGACAGTGGCCGCGGCGAGCGCCAGTCCGAACACCAGGTGCAACTGGCCGTAGGTCTCCGCCGGGGCGGCGCCTGAGTTGGCCTGCGCCTGGACGAACTGCCCCGAAATCCACTGCAGCAGCCCGGCGCCGCCAATGAAGACGAAGTTCATGGCGGTGACGCCGCGGCCCAGCAGGTGGGGCGGAAAGAACACCCGCGCATGCGCCATCAGGATTCCGTAGGTCATTCCGGCGGCGCCGATCACCACATACAGGGTCACGGCCTCCGTCGGGCCGAAGCCCCGGTTGAGTCCCAAGGCGAGGAGGGCTGCCGCGGTGGCGACGCTGCCCGCGAGCGTCGCGCGCTTGGGTCCGCCGATCCAGCGCTCGAAGGGGCCGTAGGCCAGCGCCCCCAGCGACAGCGCCGCCCCCATGGCGAGGGCGGCGTTGCCACGGGCCACGGTGTCGAAGCCGTGGACCTGGCCGAAATAGGGAGCGATCCAGAGACTCCGGAGCGCGATCACGACCGCGTAGCTCACCAGCGTAAGCGGCAGCATGAGCCACAGCGGGCGCAGACGGGCGACCTCGATAAAGCCTGAAAGCACGCCGTGGCTGCGGCCCTCGCTTCGGACCGGAGGCGGATCGCGCAAAACGGCCATGACCAGCACGACGCTGAGCAGCGTCACCGCCGCAATGGCGGCGATGCTGGGCCGCCAACCGAAGCGGGCCACGGCGAGGGCCAGGGGCGTGGCCCCTAGGAGGTTGCCGAAGGTGCCGACCCCGATGGTGATGGAGGCCATCATGGCGAACTTCTCGGGCGGGGCGACGCGCCCATAGTAGTAGAGGCTGCCCATCAGCACCGGGGCGCAGCCCGCGCCGATGAGAGCCATGGCGGCCAGGAGCCCCGCGAAGCCGCCCGCGACCGCGAACAACCCCGAGCCCGCCACGGCGAGCAGCATGAACCCGGCGATCGTCCATCGTGGGCCGAAGCGGTCCAGGGTGACGCCGACGGGGAACTGGGCAAGTGCGAAGGCCGCGAACCAAATGGCCGACAATTGCCCGAGTTGGGCGGCGTCGAGGCCCAGTTCGCGGGTCAGGTCGGCGGCGACGATGGCCAGGAAGGCGCGGAAGAACTGGCTCAGCACATAGGCGAAGAGCAGCACGGCGAGTGCGCCCATGGACAAGTCCCCCCGGTTCGTCGCATTGCTCGACCGGGCCAACAAACCATGTTCGCGCACGGGGCGTTAGCGGCTTTGACGCATGGCGAGCGCGCCGCCGCGTCCCTATGTTGCATCCGTTCCCGCCGCCGGCGGGACCAGCCGGAGTTCCCGATGAGCAGCGTCGCCGCGCTTCCCCCGCCCTTCCTGACCGGCCTGCGCGGGCGCTGCCCACGCTGCGCCAAGGGCCATCTGTTCTCGGGCTTCCTGAAGCTCGCGCCGCGCTGCGATGCCTGCGGGCTCGACTATGATTTCGCCGACCCGGCGGACGGACCCGCCTTTTTCGCCATGAGCGCCATGAGCTTCCCGGTGCTGGGCTTCGCCCTGTGGTACGACGCCGCCTACCAGCCGCCCTGGTGGGGGCACCTGCTCGTGTCGTTGCCCATGTTGCTGCTGCTGTGCGTGGTCCCGCTCAGGCCGATCAAGGGCTGGCTGGTCTGCTCGCAGTACTACTACAAGGCCGAGGAAGGCAGACTGGCGCCCAAGGAGCGGCCCGAGGCCGCGCCCGCTGAGTTGCGCAAGGACGAGCCTGCGGCCTGAGGGCCGCGGCCAAGGGAAGGAGTGAGTCAAACGACCGCGCGCAGGCCATCCAGCACGTCTTCGGGCGCCTCCACCATCAGCATGTGGCCGGCCTTGGGAACGACCTGCGTCACCGCGCCCATGATCGCGGCCCCGAGGGCGCGTCCGGCTTTTGCGGGCGTCATCTGGTCCTTTTCGCCCAGGACGAGAGCGGCCGGGCAGCGGGCACGCCCGGCGGCGTCCAAGCCGCCCTTGTAGGCGTCGCAGGCGGCGAGGTCGGCATGGAGCACGCCCGGCGCGGAGCGCTCGAGCAGCCGGACGCCGTCCCCCAGCATCCAGAGACCCGGAACAGGCGAACCGCCCAGTCCGGCCCTCGGGCCGAAGCCCCACACCGCCACCATGTCCACCGCGCGGTGATCGTTGGCCTCCGCCGCCGCGAGCAGGTCCGCCGAAACAGGGGCCGCCGCGGCCGTCCCGACCAGCCCGATAGCCCGGACGCGCCCGGGATGGCGAGTGGCCGCCTCGAGCGCCACCAACCCGCCCATGGAGTGCCCGACAAGCGCGGCCTTGCGGACGCCTGCGGCGTCAAGCAGCCGCACCGTCCAGTCCGCCATGGACTCGATCGAGCGTAGCGGGGGCCCTTCGCTGGCGCCGTGGCCGGGGAGGTCCACGGCGAGCACGGCCCGGCCGTGGTGGGCGAACCAGCGCGCCTGCAGGGCCCAGACCGTGTGGTCCATGCCGGCGCCGTGGATGAAGACCACCGCCGGCAGGGCGGGATCGAAGGGCTTGCCGCCCGTGGCGGCGAAAACGGGGTGGCCGTCGACCGTGAGGCGCATCGGTCAGCCCCGCTGCGAGGCGCGCAGCGCCTGATTGAGGTCGGCGACCAGGTCGGCGGCGTTCTCGAGCCCCACAGAGAGGCGAATCATGTCCTCCCCGATTCCCGCGGCCGCCAGCTGCGCCGCGTCCATCTGCTGGTGGGTCGTGCTGGCTGGGTGGATCACGAGGGTCTTGGCGTCGCCCACATTGGCGAGGTGGCTCGCGAGCCGCAGCGCCTCGATAAAGCGCTTGCCGGCCGGACGACCTCCCGTCACCCCGAAGCTCACGATGGAGCCCGCTCCGCGCGGGAGCAACTCCTTCGCCAACGCGTGGTCCGGGTGGCTCTCCAGACTGGGATGGAGCACCCAGGACACGGCTTCGTGCCGGTCCAGGAAGTCGAGCACGGCCTCCGTGTTCTCCATGTGACGTTGCATCCGCAGCGGCAGGGTCTCGACGCCTTGAAGAAGATGGAAGGCGTTCGTCGGGCTGAGGCAGGCCCCGAAATCGCGCAGCCCCTCGGTCCGGGCGCGCATGATGAACGCCGCGGGCCCGAACTCCTCTGCGAAGACCATGCCGTGGTATCCCGCATAGGGCTCGGTGAGCGTCGGAAACCGGCACGATGCCCGCCAGTCGAACCGGCCTCCGTCGATCAGCACGCCACCGATCGCGACGCCGTGCCCTCCGATCCACTTGGTGACCGAGTGCGTGACGACGTCCGCGCCGAGCTCGAAGGGTCGGCTGAGCCAGGGCGTCGCGAAGGTGTTGTCGATCAGCAGCGGGATCCCGACCGCATGCGCGATGGCCGCCACCTTGGGGATGTCCAGCACCTCCAGCCCCGGGTTGCCGATCGTCTCTCCGATGACGAGCCGTGTGCGAGGCCCGATGGCGGTCCGGAGCGCCTCGTGGTCACGCGGCTTCACGAAGGTGGTCGTGATCCCGAACCGCGGCAGCGTATGGGCGAGCAGATTGACGGTGCCCCCGTACAGGGATGCCGACGCCACGATATGGTCGCCGGCGGAGAGCAGGGTGGCGATGGCCAGGTGCATGGCCGCCTGGCCGCTCGCCGTGCAGACCGCCCCGACGCCGCCCTCGAGGGCGGCCAGGCGTTCCTCGAGCACGGCCACCGTGGGGTTGGAGATGCGGCTGTAGATGTGGCCCGGCCGCTCCAGGTTGAACAGCGCGGCGGCATGGTCCGCGTCCTCGAAGACGAAGGACGTGGTCTGGTGGATCGGCACGGCCCGGGAGCCCGTCGTTGGGTCGGGCCTCTGGCCCGCATGGAGGCTCAGGGTTTCGAAAGCGGGCGGACGGGGGCCGGACATCGAGTGCTCATGACGGTGGTGGCGCCTGCCGCCAAGTAGATCGGGCGCGGCGGGTGGCCGCAAGACCCATGCCGACGTGAGGCGGATCAACGCGTCGGCGCCCCGGCCGGAGCAGGATGGACACAGGAGGAAGCCTGATGTCCCAACCTTGGCTGCCCTGGACGCCCTGGCTCTGGCCTTTCGCGTTCAGCGCGCCCATGGAGCCCAAGGGGATTGAAAGCCGCTGGGCTACCCCGAACGTGGTCGTCACGGAGACGCAGTCCGTTCGCCTGCGCCGCTTCGGCGCGCCCGAAGCATCGGCCGAGCCGATTTTGATCGTCGCGCCCTACGCCATCCACGGGGCAGGGATCGTCGACTTCGCCGAGGGTCACAGCCTCGTCGCCACCCTGATGGCCGCGGGCCTGCCCGGCCTCTACGTGCTGGAACGCCGCTCGGCCACCCCTGAGATGCGGTTCCAGACCATCGACGACAGCCTTGCCGACCTGAACGTCGCCGTGGACGACGTCGGCGGCCGGGCGCAGCTGGTCGGGGTGTGCCAGGGCGGCTGGCTGTCGCTGGCCTACGCCGCCCGGTTCCCGCGCAAGGCGGCGAGCCTGGTCCTGGCCGGCGCGCCGGTCGACACCGATGCGGGTCCGTCCGGGCTGGTCCAGGCCACCCGCGCGGCTTCGCCGGAGGCCCTGCAGGGCTTGGCCTCAGGAGGCGACGGCCTGATCTCGGGCCTCCGGATGCTGGCCTTTTTCGAAAGCGCCCAGATCCAGGAGGAGGATGTCGGGTCCATTCTGCAGGATCCGGAGACGCGCCTCGGGGACGCCTACGCGGAGTGGAACAAGGCGACGCTTGACCTGCCCGGACGCTACTGGCTGCAAAGCGCGGAATGGTTGTTCCGCGAAAACCGGCTGGCGCGGGACGCATTCGCGGCGCTCGGCCGGACGATCCGGCTGAAGGACGTCACGTGCCCCCTGTTCATTCTCGCCGGCGCAGACGACCCGATCGCCCCTCCCGCCCAAGCCTTCGCGGCGCGAAAGCTCGTCGGGACCCCCGCCGCCCACGTTCACAAGGCGCTCGCGCCCTGCGCCCACCTCTCATTGTTCCTCGGCGCCCAAACCCTCCGGACCGAATGGGCCGAGATCGCCCTCTTCCTCGGCGCCGGCAAGGCCGCGAAACCCGGGGTCAGCCCGCCTTCAGGCTCGGGAGGCTCGCCATCAGGTCGGCGAAGCGTTCGCCCTGCACGGAAATATGCTCGCGAATGAGAGTCGCGGCCTTCTTGGCCTTGCCGGACCGGATGGCGTCAACGATCGCCCCATGCTCGTCGAAGGACGCGGCCACGCGGTTGCGTACGCGCAGCTGCAACCGGCGGTACGGCTTGAGCCGGCGGTGCAGCGCGGTCGCCTGCTCGATCAGGAATCCGTTCCTGCTCGCCTGGTAGATGGCGAAGTGGAACCGCTCGTTCTCGTAGTAGTAGGCGTCCGGCCCCTGCGACAGCGCCGCCTTGCAGGCCCTGTGCGCCTCCACGATGGCCGCCTCGGTCTCCGGCGTCAGGCGCCGCGCCGCGAGCTTGGCCGCGAAGGCCTCCAACTCCGCCATGACTTCGAACATCTCGATCAGGCGTTCCGGCGTGATCGTGGCGACCACCGCCCCGCGCCGCGGGCGGGACTCGACCAGCCCGGCGGCCGAGAGCTGGTGAAGCGCCTCGCGCACGGGGGTCCGCGAAACGCCGAACCGCTGCGCCAAGGCCACCTCCTCGAGCTTTTCACCCGGGGGGAAGTCGCCCGTCAGGATCGCCTGCTCGATCAGATCGCGGAGCCTGACGCCCGGTGGAATGGTCGAGGTTTCGGTCATTCTGTGCACCCTTAACCTCGTCATGTATACACGGACGTTGACGCTTCGTACAGGACGAGATACGCGTATTCTATTCGCCACAGAAGCGACCGCCCGAGCAGGCGGAAGACCTCGAGGAATACGCCATGCTGATATCCCGCCGCTCCGTGCTGCGCGCCGGCCTCGCCGCCCCAGCCATCCTTTCGCTGCCGCGCGGCAGCTTCGCCCAGCAGAAGGCCTTGAAGATCTCCCACCAGTTCCCCGGCGGAACCATGGAGCAGGGCGATTTCCGCGACCGCATGTGCCGCAAGTTCGCAGCCGAGCTTGAGAAGCGCACCAAGGGCGAACTGACGGCCCAGGTCTACCCGGGCTCGTCCCTGATGAAGACCAACGCCCAGTTCTCCGCCATGCGCAAGGGCGCGCTGGACATGAGCCTTTACCCCCTGAGCTACGCCGGCGGCGAGGTGGCGGAGACCAACATCGGGCTGATGCCCGGCCTCGTGACGTCCTACGAGCAGGGCGCGGCCTGGAAGACGTCGCCGGTCGGGAAGAAACTCTCCGACATCCTGGCCGACAAGGGCATCATGATCATCACGTGGATCTGGCAGTCGGGCGGCGTCGCCAGCAAGATGCCGGTCATCACGCCTGCGGACGCCAAGGGCATCAAGATCCGGGGCGGCTCGCGCGAAATGGACATGGTGTTCAAGGCGGCCGGCGCGGCGACGCTGAACATCCCGTCCAACGAATCCTACGCCGCCATGCAGACCGGGGCCTGCGACGCCGTGGTCACCTCCTCCACCAGCCTGATCTCCTTCCACCTGGAGGAGCTCGCCAAGAACCTGACCTCCGGCCGCGGCCGGTTCTACTGGTTCATGCTGGAGCCGCTGCTGATGTCGAAGTCCATCTTCGACGCGCTTCCCAAGAACCAGCAGGACGCCATCCTGGCCGTCGGCGCCGAGATGGAGCCCTTCGGCACGGCGGGCGCCAAGGCGGACGACGAGGAAGTCGAGAAGGTGTTCTCGAAGGCCGGCGCCACGGTGAAGACCCTCGACGACGCGACCCTCGAAGAATGGCGCAAGCTGTCGCGCGAGACGGCCTGGAAGGACTTCGCCGCCCGCAACGCGTCCTGCGCCGAGCTGCTCAAGCTCGCGGAGAGCGTGGCGTGAGCCACGGGCTGCCGGACGCCGCAGCCCCCACCCAGGCCCCGGTGGTCCCGGGGCCTCTGGGCGTGCTCGTGAACGCGATGAACGGGGTCAACGCCCTCGTCATGGCTTTGGGCGGGATCGCGGTCGTCGCCGCCGCGATGGTGCTCAGCTACAGCGTGGTGGTTCGCTACTTCCTCAAGATTCCGACCGACTGGCAGGACGAGACCGCCATCTTCCTGCTGGTGGGAGCGACCTTCCTCAGCGGCGCCGCCGTGCAGGCCAGGCGGGGCCACGTCGGGATCGAGGCGTTCGCCACGCTGCTGTCGTCCCGCGCCAACCGCTGGCGCCTGATCCTGACCGACATCGCCTCGGCCGCCTTCTGCGCCTTCTTCTCGTGGAAGAGCTTCACCCTGCTCCATGAGGCGTGGGTGGACGACCAGCACTCATCCTCGACCTGGGCTCCGCCGCTCTGGATCCCCTACTCCCTCATGGCGGTCGGCATGACGCTGCTTACGGTCCAGATTGTGCTGCAAGTCGCGGTCGCCTTCGACAGGAAAGCCCAATGAGTACGGCCGCCATCGGCTTCCTCTACGCCGGCGCCACCCTCGGAGCCATGTTCTCCGGGATGCCGATCGCGTTCGCGCTTGGGGTCGTGGCCGTGATCTTCATGGCCTTCTTCATGCCGGGCGCGTCGCTGGATACGGTGACGCAGAACGTCTACGAGGAAATGTCCTCCATCACGCTGCTCGCCATCCCGCTCTTCATCCTCAAGGGCGCGGCCATTGGCCGGTCGCGCGCGGGCCAGGACCTCTACTCCGCCCTGCATGCCTGGATGCACCGCATCCCGGGCGGGCTCGGGATCGCCAACGTTTTCGCCTGCGCCCTGTTCGCCGCCATGGCGGGCTCGTCGCCGGCGACCTGCTCGGCCATCGGCTCGGCTGGCATCCCCGAGATGCGCCGGCGCGGATATTCCGGCGCCTTCGCGTCGGGCATCATTGCAGCCGGCGGCACGCTCGGCATCCTGTTGCCGCCCTCGATCACCATGATCCTCTACGCGGTCGCGGCCGAGCAGTCCCTCGGACGCCTGTTCCTGGCCGGGATCGGCCCCGGGCTGCTGCTGGTGGGTCTCTTCGCCTTCTACGCAGCCGTCCGCTTCCGCCAGGAATACGCGTCCGCCAAGCGCGCTTACGAGGCGGGCGAACCCGCCTCCCCCATTCTGGAAGAGGACCGCTTGTCAACCCGCGACAAGCTCTCCCTGCTTCCGCGCGTGATCCCGTTCGTGGCCCTGCTCACGGGCGTCATGATCGCCCTCTATGGCGGCTTCGCCACCCCGTCCGAGACGGCAGGCCTTGGCGGCGTCCTCGCCCTGGTGTTGATCGCCGCCATCTACGGCGTGTGGAAGCCCTCCGAGCTGTCGCCCATTCTCAGCGCGACCCTGCGCGAGAGCACGATGCTGATGCTGATCATCGGCATGTCCCTGCTCTACGCCTACGTGATGAGCTATCTCCACATCAGCCAGTCGACGGCCCAGTGGATCGTTGGGCTCGGCTTGTCCAAGTGGCTGCTGCTCATCGTCATCCTGGGCATGGTGATCGTTCTCGGCTTCTTCCTGCCGCCGGTCTCCATCATCCTGATGACGGCCCCGATCATCCTCCCGCCGCTCAAGGCCGCAGGCTTCGACCTGATCTGGTTCGGCGTGGTGATGACCATCGTCATGGAGATGGGGTTGATCCACCCGCCGGTGGGCCTCAACATCTTCGTCATCAAGAATATCGCCCCGGACATTCCCCTGCGGGACGTCATCATGGGGACTGTGCCCTTCGTGATCCTCATGGCCTTCGCGGTCTTCCTGCTCTGCATCTTCCCGCAGATCTCGACCGCGCTGCCGGATCTCGTGATGGGCAAGTGATGGAGCGATCGCGATGACGAGCACCGAGCCGAGCGTGACCGATACTCCCGTGGCGGGCGAGTCCGCGGCCGGCTGGCGCCAGGCGGTGAACATCTCGTTCTTCAGCGACCTGCTGCAAACGATCGCCGACCGCGGCCGCTCCATCATCATGAGCGGCCGCAGCGGCGGCGCGAAGGACCTCGCGGGACTCTGCGCCGACCTGCTGTCGAGCCGTGGCGAGGCCTCGGGCGTTGCTCTGGCGCGCGAGATCCTGGACCGCTACGACGCCCTGCCCGGCGCCGGGAAAGCCGGCTTTCTGCGTGAACTCGTGGTGCGCTTCGGAGCGGAGCCCGCCAGGCTGGAACAGGCCATCGCGGCCTACCGGGATAACCCGGACCACAAGACGCTGCTCGACCTGCACAAGGCCGCCGAGCCGCGCCGGCAGGAGCTGATCCGCCGCCTGAACCTGTCGCCCGGCGGCACGCTGCGGCTGGTGCGCATGCGCGAGGAGCTGTTCAAGCACCAGTCCGAGATTCCGGAGCTCGAGGCGCTCGACGCGGACTTCCAGCACCTGTTCTCGTCCTGGTTCAACCGCGGCTTCCTGGTGCTGCGGCCGATCGACTGGTCGACGCCCGCCAATATTCTCGAGAAGATCATCCGCTACGAGGCCGTCCATGCCATCGAGAGCTGGGACGACCTGCGGCGACGGCTGCAGCCCGCGGATCGACGCTGCTTCGCCTTCTTCCATCCGCAGATCGTGGACGAGCCGCTGATCTTCGTGGAGGTGGCGCTCACCGCCGAGATCCCGGCCGGAATCGGCCCGCTTCTGGCGGAGGACCGCGCCGTCATCGACCCGCGCCAGGCCACCACCGCGGTGTTCTACTCCATCTCCAACTGCCAGGAGGGCCTGCGCGGCATCTCCTTTGGCAATTTCCTGATCAAGCAGGTGGTGGAGGAGCTGGCCCGCCAGATCCCCTCGCTGAAGTGCTTCGTCACCCTCTCCCCCGCCCCCGGCTTCGCAGGTTGGCTGGCGCGCGAGCGGCGCAAGGAGGACTCGCCCGTGCTCTCCGAGGAGGACAAGGGCGTGCTCGACGCCCTCGACCAGGAGGGCTGGACCCACGACGCCGTCCGCCTCCCGGCCGTGAAGCGCGTCCTCATGGAGGCGGCGGCTTACTACTACCTGCGCGCCAAGACGCCGGGCGGCCGGCCGGTGGACCCGGTGGCCCGCTTCCACCTGGGCAACGGCGCCCGCCTCGAGCGGCTGAACTGGCTGGGCGATACGTCCCTCAAGGGCCTGAAGCAGGCGCACGGCCTGATGGTGAACTACCTCTACGATCTCGACGACATCGAGAAGAACCACGAGGCCTTCGTGAACAAGGGACGCGTCGCGGCCGCCTCCAGCGTGCGCGGCGCGCTGCGGGCCGACCTGCCGTCTCGCGATGTCGCGACCGCTCCATGAGCTGACTGACCCGGAAGAAGAACAATCATGTCCGACAACCTTTTCGCGCTGGTGCGCGAGCGCATTGCCGATCCCGCCAAGCTGTTTATCGAGACCAGCGACGGCCGGCGCTTCACCTATGGCGACATGCTGGCGCTGTCCGCCCAGCTCGCGCACGCCCTGAAGGGGCGCGGCGTCCAGGTCGGCGACCGGGTCGCCGTGCAGGTGGAGAAGAGCGCCGAGGCGATCATGCTCTACCTCGCCTGCCTGCGGGTGGGAGCGATCTACCTGCCGCTGAACACGGCCTACACCCTGGCCGAGCTGGAATACTTCATCGGCGACGCCGAGCCCCGCGTTGTGGTCGCCTCGCCCAAGAACGGCCCCGCTATCGGAGAGCTCGCCGGCAGGCTCGGCGTGGCCGCCACCGAAACCCTCGGCACGGCCGGCGACGGCTCCCTCATGGACCTCGCCCGCGGCCAGCCGACCGACTTCGACGACGTCCCGCGCGCCAAGGACGACCTCGCGGCCATCCTCTACACATCGGGCACCACCGGGCGCTCCAAGGGCGCCATGCTGACCCACTGGAACCTGACCTCCAACGCCCTGACGCTGGTCGACTACTGGCGCTTCACCGCCGACGACGTGCTGCTGCACGCCCTGCCGATCTTCCACACGCACGGGCTCTTCGTGGCCACGAACACCATCCTGATGGCCAACGCCTCGATGCTGTTCCTGCCCAAGCTCGACGCCGACGAGATCATGCGTTTGCTGCCCCGCGCCACCTGCATGATGGGCGTGCCCACCTTCTACGTCCGCCTGCTGCAGGAGCCGCGCCTCAACCGCGAGGCCACGGCCCATATCCGCCTGTTCGTCTCGGGCTCCGCGCCCCTGCTGGCCGACACCCACCGCGCCTGGAGCGAGCGCACCGGCCACGCCATCCTGGAGCGCTACGGGATGACGGAAACCAACATGAGCACGTCGAACCCCTATGACGGGGACCGCGTGCCCGGCACGGTGGGCTTCCCGCTGCCCGGCGTGGAGCTGCGCGTCGTGAACCCGGAGACGGGCGAGAAGCTGCCGGACGGCGACGTCGGCATGATCGAGGTGAAGGGCCCGAACGTCTTCAAGGGCTACTGGCGTATGCCGGAGAAGACCGCCGCCGAGTTCCGGCCGGACGGCTTCTTCATCACCGGCGACCTCGGCAAGGTGGACGAGCGAGGCTACGTCCACATCGTCGGCCGCGGCAAGGACCTCGTGATCACCGGCGGCTACAACGTCTACCCGAAGGAGGTCGAGACCGAGATTGACTCCATCCCGGGCGTGGTCGAGAGCGCCGTGATCGGCGTGCCCCACCCGGACTTCGGCGAGGGCGTCACCGCCGTGGTGGTCGTGCCGAAGGGCTCCGCGCTCACCGAAAAGGACGTGCTGGGTCGCCTGGAAGGCCGCCTCGCCAAGTTCAAGCAGCCGAAGCGTGTGATCATGGCCGACGACCTGCCCCGCAACACCATGGGCAAGGTTCAGAAGAACATCCTGCGCGACCAGTACAAGGACCTGTACAAGGGCGCCTGATTTCTCTGACTCGTCTCCGTCATCGCCGGGCCTATCCCGGCCATCCACGGCCGCCGCAACCGCGTGGAAGCCCGGGACAAGCCCGGGCATGACGGCTGAGGGAGCGCCAAAGACAAAAAAGCCCCGGGCTCGCGCCCGGGGCTTTTCGCATTCCAGCCTCCCAGGCGGGCCTTAGCCCACCGCGGCTTCCTTGGCGCGCTCGGCGCGCTTGCGGTCGTTCGGGTCGAGCCACACCTTGCGCAGGCGGATCGCCTTCGGGGTCACCTCGACCAGCTCGTCGTCCTGGATGTAGGCCAGCGCCTTCTCCAGCGTCATGCGGATCGGCGGGGTCAGGCGCACGGCCTCGTCCTTGCCGGCCGCGCGGATGTTGGTGAGCTTCTTGCCCTTGAGGACGTTGACCTCGAGGTCGTTGTCGCGGGTGTGCTCGCCCACGATCATGCCCTGGTACACCTTCCAGCCCGGCTCGATCATCATCGGGCCGCGGTCCTCCAGGTTCCACAGCGCGTAAGCCACCGCCTCGCCCTGGTCGTTGGAGATCAGCACGCCGTTGCGCCGGCCCTGCAGCTCGCCCTTGTAGGGCGCGTAGTCATGGAACAAGCGGTTCATGATGGCCGTGCCGCGGGTGTCCGTCAGCAGCTCGCCCAGGTAGCCGATGAGGCCGCGCGTCGGCGCGTGGAACACGAGGCGCTGGCGGTCGCCGCCCGAGGGGCGCATCTCGATGAGGTCGGCGCGACGCTCGGACATCTTCTGCACCACGACGCCCGAGTGCTCCTCGTCCACGTCGATCACCACCTCCTCGATGGGCTCCAGCGTCTCGCCGGTGGCCTCGTCGGTGGAGAACACCACCTTCGGGCGCGACACGGCGAGCTCGAAGCCCTCGCGGCGCATCGTCTCGATCAGGATGGCGAGCTGCAGCTCCCCGCGACCGGCCACCTCGAACGAGTCCTTCTCGGCCGACTCGGTGATGCGCAGCGCGATGTTGCCCTCGGCCTCCTTCAGCAGGCGGTCGCGGATGACGCGGCTGGTGACCTTGTCACCTTCGGTCCCAGCGAGCGGCGAGTCGTTCACCCGGAACGTCATGGTCACGGTCGGCGGGTCGATCGGGTGCGCGGGCAGCGGCCCTTCCACCAGCGGGTCGCAGAAGGTGTCGGCCACGGTGCCCTTCACCATGCCGGCGATCGCCACGATGTCGCCCGCCTCGGCCTCCTCCACCGGCACGCGCTCGAGGCCGCGGAAGCCCAGCACCTTGGAGATGCGGCCCTGCTCGACGAGGTTGCCCTTGGCGTCCAGCACCTTGAAGGCCTGGTTCGGCTTCACCGTGCCCGACGTGATGCGGCCCGTGACGATGCGGCCCAGATAGGGGTTGGCCTCCAGGATCGTGCCGAGCAGGCGGAACGGCCCCTCCTCGGTCTGCGGAGCCGGAACGTGCTTCAGCACGAGGTCGAACATGGGGGCGAGGCTGTCCTGCGGGCCCTCGGGGCTCTCGGCCATCCAGCCCTGCTTGGCGGAGCCGTACAGGATCGGGAAGTCGAGCTGCTCGTCGGTGGCGTCCAGCGCGGCGAAGAGGTCGAACACCTCGTTGATCACCTCGTTGGCGCGCTGCTCGGGCTTGTCGATCTTGTTGATCGCCACGATCGGGCGCAGGCCGAGCTTCAGCGCCTTGCCGACCACGAACTTGGTCTGCGGCATCGGGCCCTCGGCGGCGTCCACCAGCACGATCACGCCGTCGACCATGTTGAGGATGCGCTCCACCTCGCCGCCGAAGTCGGCGTGGCCGGGCGTGTCCACGATGTTGATGCGGGTGTCCTTCCACTGCACCGAGGTGCACTTGGCCAGGATGGTGATGCCGCGCTCACGCTCCAGGTCGTTGGAGTCCATGGCCCGCTCGGCGACCTTCTGGTTCTCGCGGAAGGTGCCCGACTGGGCGAGCAGCTTGTCCACGAGCGTGGTCTTCCCGTGGTCGACGTGGGCGATGATCGCGATGTTGCGCAGCTTCATAGGGGTCTCTCGATGCGCCAAACGGCGAAGCCCGGCTCCGGCGGAGTCGGGCTGATCCTGGGCTGGTTCGGTCGTTTCGTTGCGGCGCAATAGCACGGGCGCCGACTTTAAACAACGCAGGACAGCGCACGGGGTCGCCACGGCCCGAAAGGCCGGCCCCGCGCCGGATGCGCGTCCTGGTTGCAGTCACATGGGATGCGGTTGGTGGAATGCAAGGGAGGGCGGGACGTAAGCTCCCCCGATCCGCGCCGGTTTTTTTCGAGGCGCTGCGACCCATTGTTTTGAGGCATTGCCGTGAGCGATTGCGACCTGTCCGGCGTGGACGGCTTCATCGCCAAGTGGACCGCCGGCGAGGGCGGGGCTGAGCGGGCCAACTACGCACTGTTCCTCATCGAGCTCTGCGAGGTCATCGGCGCGCCACGGCCGGAGCCCGCCAGCCACGGCCGCTCCAACGACTACGCCTTCGAGCGCGGCGTCCACCGCCGCGCCAGCGACGACGTCCAGTCGGTGTTGCGGATCGACCTCTACAAGAAGGGCTGCTTTATCCTGGAGGCCAAGCAGTCCCGCCTCCCGGGCAAGGACAAGGCCATCGCCGGCCAGCAAAGCCTGCCTGGCTTCGACGGTCCCGCCGCGCTGGGCCGCCGGCCCGTCCACCGCAACTGGGACGTCATGATGGTGAACGCCCGGCGGCAGGCCGAGGACTACGTGTTCTGCCTGGAGCCGGACCAGCCCGCCCCGCCCTTCATCATCGTGTGCGACGTCGGCCACTGCCTGGAGCTCTACGCCGACTTTTCCGGCACCGGCCGGGCCTATGCGCAGTTCCCTGACCGGCAACGCTTCCGCATCTACCTGGAGGACCTGCGCGACGCCCAGGTCCGCGACACCCTCCGCAAGGTCTGGACCGACCCGGCCAGCCTCAACCCCGCCCGCGAGACGGCGCGCGTCACCCGCGCCATCGCCGACAGGCTCGCCGCCGTCAGCAAGGCGCTGGAGCGGCAGCACCCGCCCGAGGAGGTGGCGCATTTCCTCATGCGCTGCATCTTCACCATGTTCGCCGAGGACGTGGACCTGCTGCCCCGCGGCGAGTTCACCGCCCTGATCGCCGATTGCCTGGAGCGGCCGCAGAGCTTCGCCCCGCTCCTCCAGGAGCTCTGGGCGCGCATGGACGCCAAGGAGCACGCCAACCGCTTCTTCTCCGCCTTCAAGCAGCACCTGCGCCACTTCAACGGCAACCTGTTCAGGCAGGCCAAGGCATTTCCGCTCGGCCGCGAGGAGATCGGCGAGCTGCTGGCCGCCGCGAAGTCGGACTGGACCCAGGTGGACCCTGCGATCTTCGGCACGCTGCTGGAGCAGGCCCTCGACCCGGAGGAGCGCAGCCGGCTGGGCGCCCACTACACGCCGCGGGCCTATGTGCAGCGGCTGGTGCAGGTGACCGTGATGGAGCCGCTGAACGCCGACTGGCGCGCCGCGCTGATGCGCGTGCAGGCGGCCATGGAGGCCGGCGCCCGGGAGGACGCCATCCGCTTCTGCCGCGAGTTTCACCGGCGGCTCTGCGAAACCACCGTGCTCGACCCCGCCTGCGGCACCGGCAACTTCCTCTACGTCGCCCTGGAGCTCATGAAGGTGCTGGAAGGCGAGGTGCTGGAGAAGATCGCCGAGCTCGGCGGCGTGGAGGACCTGCTGCAGAACGTGGACCCGCACCAGTTCCTGGGCCTCGAGCTGAACCCGCGCGCCGCCGCCATCGCCGAGCTGGTGGTGTGGATCGGCTACCTGCAGCAGCACTACCGCACCCGCACCGGCCACCCCTCCGAGCCGATCCTGCGGGCCTTCGACAACATCAATGGCGGCCGCCGCGCCGGCTTCGACGCCGTGGCGACCTGGGACGGCTACCCGGCGCTCGCCCGCGCGGCGGACGGGAAGCTGGCGGCCCCGGCCCCGCGCCGGCCGTCATGGCCGGAGGCGGACTTCATCGTCGGCAACCCGCCCTTCATCGGCGGCAAGGACCTCCGGGCCGAGCTGGGCGACGCCTACGCGCAGGCCCTCTGGGCCGCGCACCCCCACATGAATCGCAGCGCCGACCTCGTGATGTACTGGTGGGACCGGGCCGCCGAGATCCTGACCCGCAAGGGCGCCCGCCTGCGCCGCTTCGGCTTCATCACCACGAACTCGATCAGCCAGGTGTTCCAGCGCCGGGTGATGGAGGCCCATCTCAGCGGCAAGGCGCCCCTTAGCCTCGTCTATGCCGTGCCGGACCACCCCTGGACCAAGGCGACGGAGAAGCACGCCGCCGTGCGCATCGCCATGACGGTGGCGGAGGCCGGCCGCCGGGACGGCGTGCTGGCCGAGGTGATCGCGGAATCCGGCATCGACACGGACGACCCGCGGATCGACTTCGCCCGGCGCGAAGGGCGGATCAATTCGGATTTGACGGTGGGAGTGGATTTCACCGCAGCGCAGCCGCTGCAGGCGAACAGGGGGCTGTGCTCCCGCGGCGTCCAGCTAATGGGATCGGGCTTCATCGTCACACCGGCGGAGGCTGAGCTTCTGGGCCTCGGCCGTCGCCCGGGGCTGGAGCGGCACGTCAGAGCCTACCGCAACGGCAAGGACCTGACCGGCCGGGCGCGCGGCGCGCTGGTGATCGACCTGTTCGGGCGCGACCTCGACGAGGTGCGGCGGGATTTTCCGGAGATCTACCAGCACCTGCACGATCGCGTGCTGTACGACCTGGGCCCAGATGGGCAACCCCGGACGGACGAACGCGGTCGCAAGCTCGGGCGTCGCTGGAACGCGCGCCAAAGCTACCGGGAGAACTGGTGGATTTTCGGAGAACCCCGCGGGGATTTTCGGCCGGCCGTCGACGGTCTGCCCCGCTACATCGCCACGGTCGAGACTGCCAAGCACCGGGCCTTCCAGTTCCTTGATGCGACGATCCTGCCGGACAATCGCCTTGTCTGCTTCGGGCTTTTCGATGCCTCAGACTTAGCCGTTCTATCCTCCCATGTTCACGTGGCCTGGGCTTTGGCTAACGGCGGCACTCTCGAAGACAGGCCCATTTACACCAAGACGGCCTGCTTCGACCCCTTCCCTTTCCCCATCCTCCCCCCGGTCCTCCAGCGCGATCTCGCGGCCCTCGGCGAGGAATTGGACGCCCTGCGCAAGCGCGTGCTGGCCGAGCATCCGGACCTCACCCTCACGGGCCTCTACAACGTGCTGGAGAAGCTGAAGGCCGGCGCCCCGCTGACGTCCGCCGACGAGGACGTGAAGGCCCGCGGCCTCGTGCTGGTGATCAAGGACCTCCATGCCGCCATCGACCGCCTGGCCGCCGAGGCCTATGGGTGGCCGGCCGACCTGCCTGAAGAGGAGATCCTGGCCCGCCTCGTGGCGCTGAACGCGGAGCGCGCCCGCGAGGAGGCCGCCGGCCTCGTGCGCTGGCTGCGGCCCGACTACCAGGCCCCGCGCTTCGGCAGGGGCCTCGCCGGCAGGACCGGCGAACTCGGCCTCGGCCCCACCGTGGTGGCCTTCGACCGCGCCAGGCCCCTGTTCCCGAAGGACCGCTACGAGCAGCCCCTCGCCGTCAAGGCCGTGCTGCTCGCCGCCCGCTCCGGCCTGGACGCCGAAGCCGTCGCCCGCGCCTTCCGCGGCCCGCCTAAGGGCCGCATCGCCCGCGTCGCCGCGGTCCTCGACATCCTCGCCCGCTACGGCGACGCCCACCGCCTCCCCGACGGCCGCTACGTGGCCCGCTGGGCCGCGGCAGGGTAGGAAGGTCGGCGATGATGACTATTGCTCACGGGCGTCGACTCGCCTTCCTTGGAAGAAACGACCTTCGTGACGCGCTGCAACTCGTCACAGTGGGGCTATCGAGCCCCGAAGAGGTCGTGCGGCTGGACTTCAAGCCGGGGCTCCTCGAACTGACAGGTCCTGGGGCAGCGACCGCTATCGACGCGCAGTGCGAATGGAGCGTGACCATTCTGGTCGATGCCGGAGCAATGGCTCGGTTTGCAGATGTGCTTCCGGACGTTCCGAACCTGTCCCTGGAAGTACGGACCGGTCAGTTGTTCATTGGCGGGACGGGCTTCGTGATGAAATCGATGATGGAGGTGGCGCCGCCGGCCATTCAGCTTCCAATCGGGGCCGACACCTTGCAGGTTCTGGTCGCTGTCGCCCACCGAGGGGAGATTGCGGTTGGAGCCTCTCTGGGTCAGGACCGCATCGAAGCAGCCAAAGCCGACAAGCAGGCGCGGATCGAAGCGGCGGCTTCGATCCTGAAGGCTCTCGGGGCGACCCGCCCGGATATCGAGAACCTGGTGGAGGCCATCCTGCGGCGTCACACCAAATAGCGCCATTGGGCGGACCCGCAGCTGAATGGCGTGGGAACGCCCTACTCCCCCGCCGCGCGGAACGGCGCAAGGGCGACGGGCGCGGGCGTCGCGCCGTCCGACTTGGCGAGCATGCGCCGGCGTTCGGCGATGGCCTGGCGCACCTGGTCCAGCGCAAGCGAGAAGGCCGTGAGCCGGCCGGCGTCGATCTCTTCGCGGGAGGCCAGCGCCAGCGTCTGCGAGAACACCTCGTCGGCCTGCTGCTCGAGGTAGTCCAGCACTTGCCGCGTCTCGGCGGTGCGGGCTTCCCGCATGATGCCAAGCAGCCGCTCGAGCCGCAGCGCCTGCTCGTGCCCCCGGCTGCGCCAGCGGCCCGCGAGCGCCGCGAAGGCCGACGCCACGCCGCCCATCACCATGGCGATGATGTAGAACCAGTCGCCGTAGCGGTCGAGGAAGCTCTCCTCGTCGCCGTCCAGGTAGGCGGCGGCGCCAGGATGCACGGTGATGCGCCCGCCCTTGTCCGTGTCCGGCGCCTCGATGCGCGCCGCCAGCGGCACGGCCGCGACGAGGTCGTTGCGCATCTCGTAGAGCCGGCGGGTGAGGTCGGTCACGTGGGCGTCGGCGAGCTTCGCCTGCGCCACGATGCGGTACACGGCCGCGATGGTCTGCACGGAGTCGCTGGGCTTGGGCGGCGCCCCGCCGAAGCTGCCGCGCACGATCTGCATGCTGTCATAGGCCGGCGTGCGCTGCGCGATGGCGTCGGCCTCATTGACGGGCACGAAGATCGGCGGCGCGCCCGCCCCCGCCGCGACGGCGGCGACGGCCGCCGGCACGATGTTGCCCGTGACGGGGCCCACCGCCAGCACCGCGTCCACGCGGTGGTTGCGCACGGCCGACTCGATCTCCTCGAGCCCGAGCGCCACCCGCGCCACCTCATGGCCCGGGACCTCGTATTGGCGCAGGATGGTCTCCAGCAGCTGGTCGTTCGCCACCGTCTGGCGGACCATGCCGACCGTCTTGCCCCTCAGGTCGCCGACATGCTCGATGGGCGAACCGCTCGGCGCGAGCAGCACGGCGGCGTTGCGATGCAGGATGGCGATAGCCTGGCCGGTGGAGTTGACCGACAGGTCGCTGCGCACCACCGCGAGGTCGGCCTTCTCGTCGTCGAAGGCCTTCGCGGCCTCGGCCGGCCCTGGCGTCAGCAGCACCTTGAGCCGCACGGAGGCGCGGTCGCGCCGCAGGATCTTGTCCGCCGCCTGGACCAGCTTGGCGTCCTCGCTGTGGGGCGGCCCCACCGCGACGACGAACTCGGTCGGGCGATTGTAGGCGTAGATGCCTGCGAACACGGCCAGGATGACGGCGATCACGCCGGCCACCATGAGCAGTCCCATGGGAGGTCGCCAGGATGTCGTCATAGGGCTTGCGGCTTCTCCTCCGGGCGTTGCGCTCGGCCAGAAAGCCGAACCACGCCGATCAAGGTGGAGCGTGAGCCGCTAGCGGGCAAGTGTGGCGCGCGCGAGGCGCGCTACACGGTGTCGTGACCCGGGCGACAGTCCAGCCCGACACGTTCGCCGTCATCCCCGGCGGCGCGAAGCGCCGGGAAGGGGATCCAGGGGCCGCGGCAGGTTGCCCTGGATCCCCTTCCCGCGCCTTCGGCGCGCCGGGGATGACAGAGTGGTGCTGCTTAAACGCCCAGCTTACGCTTGCGCGCCCCGAGCGTGCGCAGGCGCAGCGCGTTCAGGCGGATGAAGCCGGCCGCGTCGCGATGGTCGTAGGCCACCGCGCCTTCCTCGAAGGTCACCAGCTCCTGGTCGTAGAGCGAATAGGGGCTCTCGCGGCCGATCACCCAGGCGGAGCCCTTGTAGAGCTTCAGGGTGACGCGGCCGGTGACCGCCTCCTGCGACTTGTCGATGAGGGCCTGCAGCATCTCGCGCTCGGGCGAGAACCAGAAGCCGTTGTAGACCAGCTCCGCGTATTTCGGCATCAGCTCGTCCTTGAGGTGCGCCGCGCCGCGGTCGAGCGTGATCGACTCGATGCCCCGGTGGGCGAAATACAGGATCGTGCCGCCGGGCGTCTCGTACATGCCGCGGCTCTTCATGCCGACGAAGCGGTTCTCGACCAGGTCGAGCCGGCCGATGCCGTTGGCGCGGCCGAGCTCGTTGAGCTTCGCCAGCAGGGTGGCCGGGGACATCTTCACGCCGTCGATGGCGACCGGGTCGCCCTTCTCGAAGTCGATGGTGATGACGGTCGGCGTATCGGGCGCCTTCTCGGGGTCTATCGTGCGCGAGTAGACGTAGTCCGGCACCTCGACGGACGGGTCCTCCAGCACCTTGCCCTCGGAGGAGGCGTGCAGGAGGTTGGCGTCCACGGAGAACGGCGCCTCACCGCGCTTGTCCTTGGCGATCGGGATCTGGTTCTGCTCGGCGAATTCGATCAGCTTGGTGCGGGACGTCAGGTCCCACTCGCGCCAGGGCGCGATGATGGTGATGTCGGGCTTCAGCGCGTAGTAGCCGAGCTCGAACCGCACCTGGTCGTTGCCCTTGCCGGTGGCCCCGTGCGCCACCGCGTCGGCGCCCACCCGCTCGGCGATCTCGATCTGCTTCTTGGCGATCAGCGGCCGCGCGATGGAGGTGCCGAGCAGGTAGAGCCCCTCGTACTGCGCGTTCGCCCGGAACATCGGGAACACGTAGTCGCGCACGAACTCCTCGCGCACGTCCTCGATGAAGATGTTCTCGGGCTTGATGCCGAGCAGCAGGGCCTTATCGCGCGCCGGGCCGAGCTCCTCGCCCTGCCCGAGGTCGGCCGTGAAGGTCACGACCTCGCAGCCATAGGTGGTCTGCAGCCACTTCAGGATGATGGAGGTGTCCAGCCCGCCCGAATAGGCGAGCACGACCTTGTTCACGCGCTTCTCGGCCATGATGGTCATCTCTTCGTGGCGCAGGCGCCTGGGCGCCGGCCTGCTGCGGGAGGGCCCGGAGGGCCCCGAAATCGGGCCGGACTATAGGCAAGGCGGTTGACGGCGCAAGCGAAGCCTGCGCTTGGCCGCCGCGAAAGCGCGGCCCTACGCGCTCCTGCGGATGGCGGGTCGCCAGCCCGGCGCCTTGCAAAGGGCGCCCGCGCTGGTACCGTCGACCCATGCAGCCATCCGTCGATTTCTGGTACGAGCTCGCCTCCACCTACTCCTTCCTGGCGGCCGAGCGCATCGAGGCCCTGGCGGAGGAGCGCGGCGTGGCGGTGCGCTGGCGGCCCTTCCTGCTGGGCGTCATCTTCAAGGCCCAGGGCTACGACACGACGCCCTTCAACATCATCGAGGCCAAGGGCCGCTACATGTGGCGCGACATGGAGCGCTGGTGCGATCGTCTGGGCGTGCCCCTGGCGAGGCCGGAGCCCTTCCCCCAGAACAGTCTGCTGGCCGCCCGCACCGCCCTGGCCCTGCCCGACGACGCGCGGCCCGAGTTCTCGAAGGCGATCTTCCGGGCGGAGTTCTGCGAAGGCCGATCCATCTCCGACCCGGCCGTGATCGCCGACGCCGTGCGGCAGACCGGCTTCGAGTTGGAGACCGCCGTGGCGGCCGCCCAGACGGACCTCGTCAAGCACGCGCTCCGTAAGGAGACCGACGAGGCCCAGCGCCTTGGCGTCTTCGGCGCGCCCACGATCGTCACCCCCGACGGCGAGCTCTTCTGGGGCAACGACCGCCTCGAGGAGGCGCTCGACTGGGCCCGGGGCCGCAAGTGAGCCTCGCTGGCGAGGAGTTGGAGCGCTACGCCCGCCACGTCGTGCTGCGCGAGGTCGGGGGCCCGGGCCAGGCCAAGATCCGCGCCGCCCGCGTTCTGGTGATCGGCGCCGGCGGCCTCGGCGCGCCGGTGATCCAGTACCTGGCCGCCGCGGGCGTGGGCGTCATCGGGATCGTGGACGACGACGTCGTGTCCCTCTCCAACCTGCAGCGGCAGGTCATCCACGGCACGCCCGACCTCGGCCGCCCCAAGGTGGAGAGCGCGGCGGACGCCGTCGGCCGCCTCAACCCTCATGTCCGCATCGAGCAGCACGCAACCCGGATCACGACCCAGAATGCCGCCGCGCTCGTTGCCGCCTATGATCTGGTGGTGGACGGCTCCGACAATTTCGACACGCGCTACGCCGTCTCGGACGCCTGCTTCCGCGCCGGCCGGCCGCTGGTCACTGGCGCGCTCGGGACCTTCGACGCTTCGCTCACCACCATCCGGGCCCATGAGCGCGGGCCAGACGGGACGCCCAACCCCACCTACCGCTGCCTGTTCCCCGCCCCTCCCCCGCCTGGCGCGATCCCGGCCTGCGCGGAGGCCGGCGTCCTGGGCGCGCTTGCGGGCGTGGTGGGAAGCCTGATGGCGCTGGAGATCCTGCGCGAGATCGTGGGCTTCGGCGAGGGCCTCGTCGGCCGCCTGCTCATGATCGATGCGCGCGGGATGCGCTTCGAGACCCTGCAATACGAGTGGGACCCGGAGAACCCGCTGAGCGGCTCGGGCGCCGGTTGAGCGAGGCGCGTCAGCCGCGCCCCGCTCCTTGCCTGGCTTACGCAGCCGGCATGGCAGTCTCGACCAGCCGCGCCCAGTAGCTGACGCCCGCCGGGATGGCCTTGTCGTCGAAATCGTAGTTCGGGTTGTGCAGGCCCGCTGTGTCGCCGTTCCCGCAGAAGATGAACGCGCCGGGGCGCGCCAGCAGCATGTAGGAGAAGTCCTCAGCCCCCATCGTCGGCGGGATGCTGATGTTCACCTTGTCCGAGCCTGCCACCTCGGACGCCACCTTGGCGGCGAAGTTCGTCTGCGCCTCGTGGTTCACCGTGCACGGATAGCCGCGCACATACTGGATGGTCGCGGTGGCGCCGTGCAGGGCCGCGATGCCGGAGGCGATCTCCTTCATGCGGCTCTCGACGAGATCCTGCACGGCCGGGTTCAGGGTGCGGACCGTGCCCTTCATGGTGACGCTCTGGGGCAGCACGTTGAAGGTGTCGCCCGCGCGCACATAGGTGACCGACACCACCGCGGCCTCCAGCGGATCCACGTTTCGGGCCACGATGGACTGGAACGCCAGGATGATCTGACTGGCGATCACCACCGTGTCGATGGAGGCGTGCGGGTGCGCCGCATGGGCTCCGCGACCCTCGATCTCGAGCGTGAACCGGTCGGCGGCCGCCATCAGCGGGCCCGGCCGCAGGGCGAAGCTGCCCACCGGCAGCCCCGGCATGTTGTGCATGCCGTAGACCTCCTGGACGCCGAAGCGGTCCATCACGCCCTCGTCGACCATGGCCTTGCCTCCGCCGCCGCCCTCCTCGGCGGGCTGGAAGATCAGCACGGCCGTGCCGGCGAAGTTGCGGGTCTCGGCCAGGTACCGGGCCGCGCCCAGCAGCATGGAGGTGTGCCCGTCATGCCCGCAGGCGTGCATCTTGCCAGGTGTCTGGGAGGCGTACGGCTTGCCGGTCTCTTCGAGGATCGGCAGCGCGTCCATGTCGGCGCGCATGCCGATCACCTTGTCGCCGGGCAGGCGACCCTTGATGACGCCCACCACGCCGGTGCGGCCAATCCCGGTGACCACCTCGTCGCAGCCGAAGGCGCGCAGCTTGTCGGCCACGATCCCGGCCGTGCGGTGGACGTCGTAGTCGAGTTCGGGATGCTGGTGGAAATCCTGGCGCCAGGCGGCGATTTCGTCCGACAGGGCCGCGACGCTGTTGATGATGGGCATGTTGATACTCGGCAGGCGATCGACCGCGCAAGGCGGACGGGGGGGGCGTGAGGCGGCCAAGCAAATCCGAAGCGTTCGCGGCGGTCAATCGCTGCGCGCGGCGGGGCGCTTGAATACGCGGAGCTTCGGGCCCCTCGCCCGCAGGGCGGCGCCGTGCGCGACACCGCACAAGCCTCAAACTGACCATTTCGACGCTGGAGCCGTCCGAATCCCAGGCGCGGCCACGTCGAACAGGGTTTGTGGACCGATCGTCGCCCCGAACGCGTCAATTGAGTCAGAAACGGGGCTGGACCGCGCCGGAGAAGCGCGTCTAAGCTCCGCCCATTCCGCGCAGTACGCGTGGAGAACGAAAAATCCGGATGGAGGCCCGGCGGCGTCGAGGGGCGCCGTAGAGAGGCCGAACCCGGACGGAGGGATGTCTCGAATGCTTCGCAAGGTCCTCTTCGCGGCCGCCGCCGCCATGGCTCTGTCCGTGGGCTCAGCCGCCGTCGCGCCGGTTTCAGCCGCCACGCTGCGCTACGCCAACCAAGGCGACCTGAAGTCGCTTGACCCCTACACCCTGAATGAGACCACCACCAACGCGCATCTCGGCAACGTCTACGAGGGCCTGACCAAGCGGGACAAGGACCTCAAGATCATTCCCGGTCTGGCGGAAAGCTGGGAGATCGTCGAGCCGACCCGCTGGCGCTTCCACCTGCGCAAGGGCGTGAAGTTCGCCAACGGCGAGGACTTCACCGCCGACGACGTTCTGTTTTCAGCAGACCGCGTTCGCGCCCAGGGCTCGAACTTCCAGACGCGCGTTCCAAAGGACGCGAAGTTCGTAAAGGTGGACGACTACACGGTCGACGTGGTCCTCGCCACGCCGAACCCCATCCTGCATTACCAGTGGGACACCTGGTACATCATGTCGAAGAAATGGGCGGAGGCGAACAACGCCACCCAGCCCACCCCGGCGAGCGCTGCTACGCCGAGCTACGCCTCGCTGAACGCCAACGGCACGGGCCCGTTCAAGATCGAGAGCCACCAGCCGGGCGTGAAGACCGTGTTCAAGCCGAACCCGGGTTGGTGGGGCAAGCCCGAGCACAACCTTACCGAGGTGATCTTTACTCCGATCAACTCGGACTCGACCCGCGTCGCGGCCCTGCTCTCGGGCGAGGTGGACATCATCGAGCCGGTTCCGCTTCAGGACATCCAGCGCGTAAACCAGTCGCAGAACGCCCAGGTGCTGACCGGGCCGGAACTGCGCACGATCTTCCTGGGCATGGACCAGTCGCGCGACGAACTGCTCGAGTCCAACGTCAAGGGCAAGAACCCCTTCAAGGACAAGCGGGTGCGTGAGGCCTTCTACAAGGCTATCGACGTGGAGGCGATCAAGAGCCGCGTCATGCGCGGGCTCTCCACTCCCTCGGCCCTGATGATCGCCCCCGAGCTGTTCGCCCTCTCGAAGGACTTCACCCGTCCGAAGGCCGACCCGGAAGCCGCCAAGAAGCTGCTGGCCGAGGCCGGGTACCCCAACGGGTTCGAAGTCGGCATGGACTGCCCGACCGACCGCTACGTCAACGACGGGCCGATCTGCCAGGCGGTTGTGGGCATGCTGGCCCGCGTCGGCGTCAAGGTGAACCTGAACGCCCAGCCCAAGGCGCAATACTTCGCCAAGGTGCTGAAGCCGAACGGGTACAAGACGTCGTTCTACCTCCTGGGCTGGACGCCGGGCACGCTCGACAGCCACAACGTGCTCTATGACATCATGGGCTGCCGCGACGACGCCACCGCCCGCGGCGAGACCAACCTCGGCGGCTACTGCAACAAGCAGCTGGATGCGCTCACCGACAAGATCCTGGTCGAGACCGACGCGGACAAGCGCAACCAGATGATCAAGCAGGCCTTCCAGATCGGCATCGACGATTACGGCTACATCCCGCTGCACCAGCAGTCGCTGGCCTGGGGCGTGGCCAAGAACGTCAAGGTCGTGCAGCGCGCCGACAACCAGGTGCTGCTGTACTGGATCCGCAAGGACTGATCGGCATCGGCCCGGCGCCCCTCGGCGCCGGGCTGTCTCGCACGACCAAATCCGTCATCCCCATGCGGCGCGCACGGCTCGGGGAGGACGGCAAGAAGACCCAACGCGGCCCCGATCTTGCCAGCGGCAAGTCGGCGTCACTCCCCCGGCGTCGCCCGAAAGAGGCCCATGCTCGCATTCATTCTGCGCCGCATCTTCCAGTCCATCGTGGTGCTGCTCTGCGTCGGCGTCATCGCCTTCGCGCTGTTCCGGCTGGTCGGCGACCCCGTCAACCAGATCGTGTCGATCGACACGCCCTACGAGCAGCGGATGCAGATCCGCAAGGAGCTCGGGCTCGATGACCCGGCCATCGTCCAGTTCGGGCGCTATCTGGCCAAGGCGGCCCGGTTCGACTTCGGAATCTCCTACCAGTTCAGGCAGCCGGTCGCCTCGCTGATCGGCGAGCGCATGCCGGCGACCCTCGAGCTCACCTTCGTGGCTGCGCTGTTTTCGCTCGTGATCGGCATCCCGATGGGCGTTTTCACGGCCTTGCGGCGTCGGTCGTTCCTTTCCGGCGTGTTCATGACGGTGTCGCTGATCGGGGTGTCGTTGCCGACCTTCCTGATCGCCATCCTGCTGCGCTACATCTTCTCCGTGCAGCTCGGCTGGCTGCCGTCCTTCGGGCGCGGGCAGGTGGTGCAGCTCGGCTGGTGGTCTACGGGACTGCTCACGGCGAGCGGCCTGAAGGCGCTGATCCTGCCGTCCATCACGCTCGGCCTTTTCCAGATGACCCTGATCATGCGCCTTGTCCGGGCCGAGATGCTGGAGGTGCTTCGCACCGACTACATTAAGTTCGCCCGCGCCCGCGGTCTCTCTGACCGCGCCGTCCATTTCGGCCATGCGCTGAAGAACACGCTGGTGCCCGTGATCACCATTGCGGGCCTGCAGCTCGGATCCATCATCGCCTTCGCGCTGATCACCGAATACGTGTTCCAGTGGCCAGGCATGGGCGCGCTCTTCCTCGGGGCGGTGCAGAACGTGGACATTCCGGTGATGGCCGCGTACCTGCTTCTGGTCTCCTTCATCTTCGTCGTCGTGAACCTCGTGGTCGATGTGCTCTATGCGGTCGTCGACCCGCGGCTGCGCGCCAACCTGCAGGCTGCCTGATGGCGGACGTCACCCTCACCACGCCTCCGGACACGCCCTCGCGTTGGACCCGCTTCCGCGACTCCGACCTGCTCGCGAGCTTCCTGTCGTCCAAGCTCACCATGGTGTCGGCGCTCGTGACGGTCGTGATGATCCTGGGCGCGGTCTTCGCGACCTGGATCGCGCCCACGAACCCGTTCGACCCCGCCAGCGTCGACCTCATGAACTCGCTGTTCCCGCCGCGCTGGATCGAGGGCGGCGACCCGCGCTTCCTGCTGGGCACGGACAACCAGGGCCGCGACATCTGGTCGGCCATTCTGTACGGCATGCAGGTGTCGCTGATCATCGGCATCGTGGGCGTGATCATCGCGGCGACGCTCGGCATCGGCCTCGGCCTGCTCGCGGGTTACCTCGGCGGCCGCGTGGACGCGCTCATCATGCGCGTCGCCGACATCCAGCTGACCTTCCCGGCGATCCTCATCGCCCTCGTGATCGACGGCGTGGTGCACGCCTTCTTCAAGGGCGCGCCGCGGGAGCAGACCGCCTTCGGCGTGCTGGTCGTCTCCATCGGCCTGTCGTTCTGGGTGCAGTACGCCCGCACGATCCGCGGCTCCACCATGGTCGAGAAGAACAAGGATTACGTGCACGCCGCCCGGCTCATGGGCGTGCCGGCGCCCCTCATCATGCTGCGGCATGTCCTGCCGAACGTGATCGGGCCGGTGCTGGTCATCCTCACCATCAACCTCGCGCTCGCCATCATCACCGAGGCGACGCTGTCGTTCCTGGGCGTGGGCCTTCCGCCGACCCAGCCGTCGCTCGGCACCCTGATCCGCATCGGCAACGATTTCCTGTTCTCAGGCGAGTGGTGGATCGTCGCTTTCCCCGGCGTCACGCTCGCCGTGTTCGTGCTGGCCGTGAACCTCCTGGGCGACTGGCTGCGCGACGCCCTCAACCCGAAGCTGCGATGACAGAGCCCGTCCTTTCCGTCCGCGACCTCTGCGTCGAGTTCGTCACCCGTCGCGGCGTCCTGCGCGCGCTGGACCGGGTCTCCTTCGACATCGGCAAGGGCGAGGTGCTCGGCGTCGTGGGGGAGTCCGGCGCCGGCAAGTCGGTGACCGGCTCGGCCGTGATCGGGCTGATCGAGCCGCCGGGCCGCATCGCCTCGGGCGAGATCCGCCTCAAGGGCGAGCGGATCGACAACCTGTCGCCGACCGCCATGCGGCAGGTGCGCGGGCGCCGCATCGGCATGGTGTTCCAGGACCCGCTGACGAGCCTCAACCCGCTCTACCGTGTTGGCGACCAGCTGGTCGAGACCATCCGCACCCACCTGCCACTCAGCGCCGCCAAGGCGCGCACGAGGGCGATCGAGCTCCTGGCGGAGGTCGGCATCCCGGCCCCGGAGCGGCGCATCGACGGCTACCCGCACGAGTTCTCCGGCGGCATGCGCCAGCGCGTGGTGCTGGCGCTCGCGCTCTGCGCCGAACCGGAGCTCGTGATCGCAGACGAGCCCACCACCGCCCTCGACGTCTCCGTGCAGGCGCAGATCATCACCCTGCTCAAGCGGCTCTGCCGCGAGCGCGGCACGGCCGTGATGCTGATCACCCACGACATGGGCGTGATCGCCGAGACGGCCGACCGCGTGGCCGTGATGTACGCTGGCCGCGTGGCCGAGATCGGCCCGGTGCGCGACGTGGTGAGCCGCCCGTTCCACCCCTACGCGGCGGGCCTGATGGGCTCCATCCCGACGCTCGAGACGGCCACGGACAGGCTCGTGCAGATCCCCGGCTCCATGCCCCGCCTCACAGCCATTCCGGCCGGGTGCGCCTTCAACCCACGGTGTCCGCACGCCTACGCGCGCTGCGTCGCCGAGCGGCCGGAGTTGCTCAGCCGCGGCGCCCACGCGGTGGCGTGCCACCTGTATGACGAGCCGGGCGTGGACGCGGAGGCGCTGGTGCAAAGGGACAAGGTCGCCGCCGCCGTGGGAAGGAGCCGCGCATGAGCTCCGACAACTTCGTCGACATCCGCGATCTGCGCCGCGTCTTCGACGTCTCCAAGCCGTGGCTGGAGCGCACGCTCGCCCGTGAGGGCCGGCAGCTCCTGAAGGCGGTGGACGGCGTCACCGTCTCCATCCGGCGCGGGGAGACCTTCGCGCTGGTGGGCGAGTCCGGCTCCGGCAAGTCCACCGTCGCCCGCATGGTGGTGGGGCTGCTGCCCCCGACCGCCGGCGAGGTGGTGATCGACGGCGTCTCGATGACGGCCGCTCGGGATTCCGGCGCCCGCAAGCGCCTGCGCCGGCGCATCCAGATGATCTTCCAGGACCCTTACGCCAGCCTCGATCCCCGCTGGCGCGTGGGGCGCATCATCGCGGAGCCTATCCGCGCCTTCGGGCTCGCGCGCGAGCAGGGCGTGGAGGAGCGCGTGGGCGAACTGCTTCGGCTGGTCGGCCTGGACCCGGCGGACGCCGCCAAGTTCCCGCACGAGTTCTCGGGAGGCCAGCGGCAGCGCATCGCGATCGCGAGGGCGCTGGCCTCGGAAGCCGAGTTCATCGTCTGCGACGAGCCCACCTCGGCGCTCGACGTCTCCGTGCAGGCGCAGATCCTCAATCTCATGCGCGACCTGCAGGACCGGCTGGGCCTGACCTACCTGTTCATCAGCCACAATCTGGCGGTCGTGCGCCACATGGCGGCGACCATCGGGGTCATGTATCTGGGCCGGGTGGTCGAGGTCGCGCCGGCGAAGCAGCTCTTCGCTGCGCCGCGCCACCCCTACACCCGCATGCTGCTGGACGCGGTGCCGGACCTCGCCATGTCGGGCCGCCCGCGCACCCCGGTTCAGGGCGAGATCCCCAACCCGATCTCCCCGCCGTCCGGCTGCACCTTCAACCCACGTTGCGCGCTAGCGAACGAGCGCTGCCGGCGCGAGGTCCCGCCGCTGCGCGACGGCGTCGCTTGCCACGCGGTCCACGAGGGACGCGCCGACCCGCAGGACATGCCGGAGGTCGCGGCGGTCTAGCCGGCCCGCCAGCCCGTCAGCTGCGGAAGACGTGCGTCTTCGGACGACTGGTCCGGTATTGGCCCCGGTCCACGGCCACGATGGCGACGGCGCCGAGCACAAGGCTCATCAGCCACCAGGCCTGCGCGGCGCCTTGGCCGAAGGCTGCGAGGATGAAAGCCACCGTGAGCGTCATCAGCCCCCCGGGCCCGACGCTCGGTGAAAGCCGCTTCGTGGCGAGCACAGCGCTCGCCAGCAGCAGCGCCAAGGCCGCCGCGCCCAGGAATCCCAGCTCGAACCAGATGTCGAACAGGAGGCCGCCGGGCGCGCCGCTGGGGACGATTCCGGCCAGCTTGGCGCGCAGCGCGGTGTCGAGACCCCGGCCAGTGAGGAGCCGCAGGGGTTCGTCCGTGACGATGCGGCGCCAGACCCGCAAGGCCTCCGACCGCGGGCTCGTGACCCCGAAGGCCAGCTTCGCAAGAGGATGCAGCAGGAACGGGATCAGCGGAGCCGCCGCCACGAGGCCTGGAAGAAGAAACAGGGCCGAGCGCCTGCCCATGCGGGAATTGACCGTCGCGGCTGCGAAAACCAGGGCTCCCAGGACCAAGGCCAGCAGCGCCGGCAGGTTGTCCCCAAGGATCAGGGCCGCCGTCACCGCCGCCACCAGGGCGAAACCGGACGCAAGGCGCTCTTTGGAGAGAAGCCATGTCACCGCAGCGGGCGTGACCAGCACCAGCACGAGGAGGCCGCGCTCGATCAAGGCCCGGTCGGTCTCCGGATCGGGGCTGCGCCCCGCCGCCGCTCGCCAGGCGATCGCAAGGGCTGCGATCGCGGCCAGGCCCACGCCGATGGGCAGCAGATAAAGGTTGGAGACCCTCATACGGTCTGGGAGCGCCGTGACGGCCACGAGGCCTGTGAGGCCCGCGGCGAGCAGGTTGAGCACGCGCTCGGCTGCAGCGGCGGGAAACGGCGCCCAGAGCAGGGACAATGCCGCCCAGAACGCAAGGAAAGCCGCGACTGCCCCGGTCGGCGTCCAGAGCGCCCTGCCGGTCTGGCGCCAGGGCTCGCGTCCCTCGGATTCGATCACCCTGGCCAGCACCATGAGGGCGATTCCGATGGGCGCCGCGATCACCAGTCCGCGGCGCGAGCCCACGGCCAAAAGGGGCGCCGCCACGACGAGCACCGCGAAGCCAAAACGGCGCAGCAGGCCGGCGGCGTCGACGGCGGGGTTCACGGAGGTGCGCGCGAGGCGGGCCATGCGACGAGTGCTTTACGTTGGCGTTCGGACGAGCCGGGGACCCGCAAGCTTAGCGGCACGCGCGTCGCGCGACTGTGAGCGGCGGGCAACACTGGCCGAGGTTCTGCGGAGTCGGCGTTTCAGGCCAGGCGAACGAGGGCGTTTCCGTGTCGTCCCCATAGCAACGGCCGATGAACTCGCACCGTACCGCCCGCAGAAAGAAGACCCACTTCCCAGCAAAGAGCAAGGGGATCCAGGCAGCGCGCGCCTGGATGACGCGCCGCACAACGGGATGGCTTTGACAATTTTTTATTCCGGGCTGTAATGAGTCACCCTGAAAAGGGGGCCGTCGAAAGACGGCGAGGAGGAGAAGCAACATGCTCGGCGAAGTCTCTCGCCGCCAGTTCCTGAAGGGAGCAGGCGCGAGCGTTGCCGGGTCCGCCATGGGGGCGCTGGGCTTCATGGGCGTGGAGGAGGCTGTCGCGGCCTCGATTCGCCCGTTCAAGCTCGCGAACACCACAGAGACCCGCAACACTTGCCCCTACTGCTCGGTCGGCTGCGGCATCATTATGTATTCCGAATCGTCCAAGGCGGACGGCAAGCGGAAGATCATGCACATCGAGGGTGACGTCGATCACCCGACCAACCGCGGGACGCTTTGCCCGAAGGGCGCGGCTCTGCTGGATTTCGTGAACGCGCCCACGCGCACGAAGTACCCGATGCACCGGGCTCCCGGCGCAAAGGAGTTCAAGCGGGTGTCCTGGGAGTTCGCGCTGGATCGCATCGCGCAGCTCATGAAGGAGGACCGCGACCGCAACTTCGTCGCCAAGAACAAGGACGGGGTCACGGTCAACCGGTGGACGACCACGGGCTTCCTGGCCGCGTCCGCCACCACGAACGAAACGGCGTTCGCCACCTACAAGGTGGTGCGCAGCGCCGGCATGTTGGTCTTCGACAACCAGGCTCGCGTTTGACACGGCCCGACGGTGGCAAGTCTTGCCCCGACGTTTGGCCGCGGCGCGATGACCAATTCGTGGACTGACATCAAGAACACCGATCTCGTCCTGATCATGGGCGGGAACGCGGCCGAGGCTCACCCCTGCGGCTTCAAATGGGTCACGGAGGCGAAAGCCAACCGGGGCGCCAAGCTCATCGTCGTGGACCCGCGCTTTACGCGCTCGGCGTCCGTGGCGGATTTCTACGCGCCCATACGGCAGGGAACCGACATCGCGTTCCTGCTCGGCGTGATCAACTATTGCCTGCAGAACGGCAAGATCCAGAAGGACTACGTCGCCAACTACACCAACGCCTCGCTGGTGGTGAAGGAGGGCTATTCCTACAAGGACGGCCTGTTCTCCGGCTATGACGAGAGCAAGCGCGACTACGACCGCTCCACGTGGGACTACGAGATTGGGCCGGACGGCTACGCCGTCACGGACACGACGCTCCAGCACCCGCGCTGCGTGTTCAACCTCCTGAAGGAGCATGTCGCCCAGTACACGCCCGAGTTCGTGGAGCGCATCTGCGGCACCCCGAAGGACAAGTTCCTGACGGTGGCCAAGATGGTTTCCGAGACGTCCGCGCCCGACAAGGTGATGACGTCCATGTACGCGCTTGGGTGGACGCAGCACTCCAAGGGCTCGCAGAACATCCGCGGCATGGCCATGTTGCAGCTTCTCCTCGGCAACATGGGTCTTGCGGGCGGCGGCATGAACGCCCTGCGCGGCCATTCCAACATCCAGGGCCTGACGGACGTCGGGCTGATGTCCAACCTGCTCCCCGGCTATCTCACGCTGCCGTCCGAGAAGGAGACCAGCCTCGCGCCCTATATGCAGACCCGGCTGTTCAAGCCGCTGCGTCCCGACCAGACCAGCTTCTGGCAGAACTACAAGAAGTTCTTCGTGAGCTTCCAGAAAGCCATGTACGGCCCCGCCGCCACGGCCGAGAACGACTGGGCTTTCGACTACCTGCCGAAGCTCGACGTCACCTACGACGTGCTGCGCGCCTTCGATCTCATGGATCAGGGCAAGATGACCGGTTACTTCTGCCAGGGCTTCAACCCCCTGCTGTCCTTCCCCGACCGGGGCAAGGTCACGCGGGCGTTGAGCAAGCTGAAGTGGCTCGTCACCATGGACCCCCTGGAGACGGAGACGTCCCGCTTCTGGGAGAACCATGGCAAGTACAACGAGGTCGACAGCGCCTCCATCCAGACCGAGGTGTTCCAGCTGCCCTCCACCTGCTTCGCGGAGGACGAGGGCTCGCTGACCAACTCCTCGCGCTGGCTGCAGTGGCACTGGCCGGGAGCGGATGCGCCCGGCGAGGCCAAGTCGGACGTCTGGATCATGGCGCAGCTCTGGAAGCGCCTGAAGACCGCCTACCAGAAGGACGGCGGCGCCTTCCCGGACCCGATCGTCAACCTGGTCTGGAACTACAAGAACCCGGACGACCCGCAGCCCGACGAGATCGCGCGCGAGGTCAACGGCTACGTCCTCGCCGACGTGCCGGACCCGACGGACAGCTCCAAGATGCTCCTGCAGAAGGGCAAGCAGGTGCCGGCTTTCGCGGCTCTCCGCGACGACGGGACCACCGCCTGCGGCTGCTGGATCTACTCGGGCTCGTTCACCGAGGCCGGCAACATGATGGCGCGCCGGGACAACAAGGATCCGGGCGACATGGGGGCCTATCTCAACTGGGCCTTCGCGTGGCCGGCCAATCGCCGCGTGCTCTACAACCGCGCCTCCGCCAACCTGGAGGGCCAGCCCTGGGATCCGAGCCGCAAGCTCATCGCCTGGGACGGGTCCAAGTGGGCCGGCAACGATATTCCGGACATCGCCCCCACGGCGAAGCCCGGGACCGTGATGCCGTTCATCATGAACCAGGAGGGCGTCGGCAAGCTGTGGGTCCGCGCCGGGATGCGCGACGGCCCGTTCCCGGTCCACTACGAGCCCTTCGAGAGCCCGATCAACAATCCGGTGAACCCCAAGATCAAGGGGAATCCGGTGGCGCGGGTGTTCAAGGAGGACCTCGCCCGGATGGCCGAGAACGGCTCCAAGGAGTTCCCGTACGCGGCCACCAGCTATCGCCTGACCGAGCACTTCCACTACTGGACGAAGCACGTGCAGGTGAACGCGGTGCTGCAGCCGGAGTTCTTCGTCGAGATCTCCGAGCAGCTCGCGGCCGAGAAGGGCATCAAGCCCGGCGGATGGGTCAAGGTGTCGTCCAAGCGCGGCCAGGTAGAGGCCAAGGCGGTCGTCACCAAGCGCATCAAGCCGCTCACCTGCGACGGCAAGACCGTCCACGTAGTGGGCATCCCGATCCACTGGGGCTTCATGGGCGCCGCGAAAAAGGGCTTCGGGCCAAACAGCCTGACCCCGTTCGTCGGCGACGCGAACATCGAGACGCCTGAGTTCAAGGCGTTCCTGGTGAACGTGGAACCCATCCCGGGTCCGGTGGCGTAAGGGGAGGCGCGAACATGGCGACCATGGAACTCGTCCGCCGCTCGGCCTCCTCGTCCCCGGCGTTCCAGCCGGGGGCCCAGGAGGTGGCCAAGCTCATCGACGTCTCGAAGTGCATCGGCTGCAAGGCGTGCCAGGCGGCCTGCCTGGAATGGAACGACCTCCGCGAGGAAGTCGGCTTCAACGACGGCACGCTGAACAACCCGCACGACCTGACGCCGGCGTCGTTCACCGTCATGCGGTTCACGGAATGGGAGAACGCCGCCACCGGCAATCTCGAATTCCTGATCCGCAAGGATGGCTGCATGCACTGCTCCGACCCGGGCTGCCTCAAGGCCTGCCCGGCCCCCGGCGCGATCGTGCAGTACTCCAACGGCATCGTGGACTTCGACCACGACAAGTGCATCGGCTGCGGCTACTGCGTGAAGGGCTGCCCCTTCAACATCCCGCGCATCTCCAAGGCCGACAACAAGGCCTACAAGTGCACGCTGTGCTCCGACCGCGTGGCGGTCGGCCAGGGTCCGGCCTGCGCCAAGGCCTGCCCCACCAAGGCGATCTCCTTCGGAACCAAGCAGGAGATGAAGGACCTCGCCGACAAGCGCATCAATGATCTAAAGAGCCGCGGCTACGGCCAGGCGGGTCTCTATGATCCACCGGGCGTCAACGGCACGCACGTCATGTACGTGCTGCACCACAACGACCGGCCCTCGCTCTACGCGGGCCTGCCCGACAACCCGAAGATCTCGACCGTGGTCGAGCTTTGGAAGGGCGTCGCGAAATACGCCGGCCTGGCCTTTATCGGCCTCGCCGCCGTGGGCGCGGCGGTCCACCACATGGTGGCCGGCCCCAACCGCGTCAGCAGCGAGGACGAAGAGAACGCGGCCCGCCTGAAGGAGAAGGCCTGATGGCGAAAGCCGCACGGGAAGGAGGCGCGTGATGGCGTCCACATCTTCCACGAAATCCGTCGTCGTCGACCGTTATGCGGTCGGCGCGCGGATCAACCACTGGGTGACGGCGATCAGCTTCATCCTGCTGGCGCTCTCCGGCTTGGCGTTCTTCACGCCGAGCCTCTACTTCCTCACCGGGCTGTTCGGCGGCGGCCAGCTGGCGCGCACGCTCCATCCGTGGATCGGCGTGGTGCTGTTCATCAGCTTCTCCGGCCTTTTCGTGCGCTTCTGGAAAGCCAACCTCTGGAACGCCGACGACAGCGCCTGGATGTCCAAGCTGCCGGACGTGGTCGCCGGCCACGAGGAGCGGCTGCCGGAGATCGGCAAGTACAACGCCGGCCAGAAGCTCGTGTTCTGGGGCATGGCCCTGCTGATCCTGGTGCTGTTCGCCACCGGTCTGGTGATCTGGCAGCAGTATTTCGGCGCGTCCAGCTCCATCGACCAGCAGCGGGTGGCGCTGCTGATCCACGCGGCGGCGGCCGTGGGCACGATCCTGATCTGGATCGTCCACGTCTATGCGGCCATATGGGTGCGCGGCACCATCCAGGCCATGACTCGGGGCAATGTCACGGGCGGCTGGGGCTGGCGCCACCACCGCAAGTGGCTGCGCGAGGAAGTGCAGAAGGGCGAGGTCAAGGCCCAGCCGGCGGAGTAGTTCGGCGAGCCAGGCAATCGATCGTCCCCGGTGGCCCTGCCCGGCTCACCGGGGATGACGCGCAACCGCAAGCATCCAAGCAGAGCCGGCGGCGCGCGCCGCCCCCGAGAGCACCGAGACACCCATGGCCCAGCCGGCGCCCCCCACCTTCGAGCCCATCGGCATCGGCGAGGAAAGTCGCCCGCCGCTGGCCGTGACGCCAAACCCAGCGTCCCTCTTCCGCGACCGCGCCGAACGCTTCCGCGCGCTGGCCGAAGGCCACCAGATGAAGCCCTACCTGCTGTTCCTGGCCGGCCTGTCCCAGGCGCAGCACGCGACCCAGGGAAACCTGTCGCCGGCCGCGCCGCCGGAAGCCGAGGACGTGCGCCGCGCCGCTGAATTCGGCATGCCTCCGATCGCGCGCGAGCGCTTCGAGCCGGACACAGCCGTGGCGGAGACCCTGGACCGCTTCTTCGACCTGGCGGCCGCCGTGGAGGCGCCCGAGGCTGCGAGCGCAGCCCTGGCCAGACTCGCCTCGCGTGATTCGGACAGGCGGCGCGAGCTGCTGTTCGCCGCTCTCGCGGACGCCCCCTCGGCCGACGCTCTCAGCGAGCACGTTTTCGTCTCCGCCGCCCTGCAGGTCCATTTCGCCCGCCTCGCCGCCACGCTCGATGCGGGCAAGCTCGTGCCGGTGGCCGATGGCGCCTGCCCCGCCTGCGGCGGACCGCCCGTCACCAGCTCCGTGGTGGGCTGGCCCAGCGCGCATGGCGCACGCTTCTGCGCCTGCTCCCTTTGCGCTACGCGCTGGCACGTGGTTCGCGTCAAATGCGTCCTGTGCTCCTCCACCAAGGGCATCTCCTACGGGGAGATCGAGGGCGTCTTGGACAGCATCAAGGCCGAGACCTGCACGGAGTGCCGTGGCTACCTGAAGATCCTCTACGAGGTGAAGGGCCCATCGCTCGACCCGGTCGCCGATGACGTGGCCAGCCTGGGTCTCGACATGCTGGTCCGCGAAGCCGGCTGGCGCCGCGGCAGCGTGAACCCCTACCTGGTCGGGTTCTGACGCCCGCATCTTGAACGTGGCCGCTGAGGCCACATCTCCACGCGTATGCTGTCTCCCGGAGGGAGCGCCCGCCATGAACAAGCCCATCCGCTCGCCCCTGCCCTCCGTGGACGAGGTGCTGCGTCACGAGACGGCGCAGGCCGCCGCCGCGCGCTTCGGCCGGACTGCGGTCACCGCGCAGGTGCGCCGTCAGCTCGAGGGCGCCCGGGCCGCATTCGCCCGCGGCGAAAGGGGCGAAGTCCAGGCCGAGACGGTTGCTTTGGCCGCGCTGCAGGCCCTCGAAGAGGCCGACCAGCCATCGCAGCGGCGCGTGTTCAACCTCACGGGCACCGTTCTGCACACCAACCTGGGCCGGGCCGTCCTGCCCGAGGCGGCGGTGCAGGCCGTGGCGGAGGCGATGCGCTCTCCGACCACCCTGGAGTTCAACCTTCGGACCGGCCAGCGCGGCGAGCGGGACGACCACGTCCGTGGCGTCGTGCGCGAGTTGACCGGCGCGGAGGACGCGGTCCTGGTCAACAACAACGCCGCCGCGGCGCTGCTCGTCCTGGCGGCCCTGGCCAAGGGCAAGGAGACCATCGTCTCGCGCGGCGAGCTCATCGAGATCGGCGGTTCCTTCCGCATGCCCGCCATCATGGCGAGCGCCGGCACGAAGCTGGTGGAGGTGGGGACGACCAACCGCACGCACCTGAAGGACTACGCCGAGGCTATTGGCCCTCGCACCGGGCTCCTGATGCGCGTGCACACGTCCAACTACATCGTCCAGGGCTTCACCAAGGCCGTGCCCGAGAAGGAGCTCGCGGACCTCGCGCGCGAACGGGGCGTTCCCTTCGTGGACGATCTCGGCTCAGGAACGCTTGTCGATCTCGCCCGCTGGGGCCTGCGCCGCGAGCGCACCGTCCAGGACGCCCTGCGGGATGGCGCCGACCTCGTCACCTTCTCGGGCGACAAGCTCCTGGGAGGGCCGCAGGCTGGCTTCATCGCCGGCCGCAAGGACCTGGTCCAGCGCTGCGCCAGACACCCCATGAAGCGGGCCGTGCGACTGGACAAGCTGCGCCTCGCCGCCCTTGAGGCCACCCTCAAGCTTTATCGCGATCCGGACCGCTTGCCCGAGCTTCTGCCGACCCTGCGCTTCTTCACGCGAAGCCGGGACGAGCTGCGAGCCGTAGCCGCACGGCTGGCGCCGGGCCTTCAACGGGCCCTCGACCGATTCGCTCCGGCCGGCTGGCGTGTGGAGACGGTGGACTACGCCAGCCAGATCGGCTCGGGCGCCCTGCCCCTGGACACGCTGCGGAGCGCCGGCCTCGCCTGCGTTCCGCTGGCGAAGCGGCCCGGAAAGTCGCTGGACAGGCTTGCGGTCGCCCTGCGTAGCCTCCCGATCCCGGTGATCGGACGGATCTCCGAGGACCGGCTCGTTCTGGACCTGCGCTGCCTCGAGGACGAAGCCGGCTTCCTGGCGACCGTGTCGGCTCTGGACGAGACAGCCTGATGTTCGCCCGCCTGAAAGGCTTCTTCGCCAAGCCTTCCGCCGCCGAAGCAGCGGACCGAACCGCCGGCGGCCAGACGGTCGGCGAAGCCCTGGCGCGCGCCCAGGCCCTCGCGGCGGACGGCGACTTCGCCGCCGCCCTGGCGATCTGGGGCCCCCTGGCCCACGCCGGCGTCCCGCGAGCCCAGAACAACGTGGGCGCCTGCTTCGCCGAAGGCCTCGGCGTTGAGGCCGACGGCGCTCTCGCCCAGCGCTGGCTCACCCTGGCGGCCGAGGCGGGCGACGCCGTCGCGCAACGAAACCTGGCGTCCCTGTTCTTCAAGGGCGAGCACGTCGACCGCGACGACCAATCGGCCGTGCGCTGGTATCGCGCCGCCGCCGAGCAGGGCGACGCCGAGGCGCAGCACATGCTCTCCTGGATGCTGCTGGAAGGCGAGAGCCTGCCGGCCGATCCGGCCGAGGCGCGCCGATACGCGGAACTCGCGGCCGCCCAGGGCGTGGCCACCGCCATGACCCGGCTGGGCATGCTGTTCCACAATGCGCTCGGCGTGGAGCGCGACCCGTCCCAGGCCGCCCTGTGGTGGTCCAAGGCCGCCGCGCTCGGCGAGCCGGACGCCCAGGCCATGCTGGGCGCCGCCTACCACCTCGGTCAGGGCGTCAACCGCGATCCGCTTACCGCGATGACCTGGCTCCTGCGGGCCCGGGCGGGCCTGAGCCCCCTGGCCGATCCCTTCTACGCCGCCGTCCGGTCGTCCCTGACCGCGGCGGAGTTCGCGGAGGCGGACCGACGCTCGCGCGCCCCCCTGCCCGGGCCGAACGGAGCCGCCGCATGATCGTCGGCACGGCGGGCCATATCGACCACGGCAAGTCGTCCCTCGTCCGGTCGATCACGGGCGTCGACCCGGACCGCCTCAAGGAGGAGAAAGCCCGCGGAATCACCATCGACCTTGGGTTCGCCTACTGGCCTCAGCCCGACGGCTCGGTGATCGGCTTCGTCGACGTTCCCGGCCACGAGCGCTTCGTTCACACCATGCTGGCCGGGGCCGCCGGCGTGGACCTCGCTCTTCTGGTGGTGGCGGCGGATGATGGCGTGATGCCGCAGACGCGCGAACACTTGGCCATCTTGGACCTGCTCGGCCTCACCCGGGGCGTCGTGGCCCTGACCAAGGCGGACCTCGTCGAGCCTGCGCGCCTCGCGGCCGTGAAGGCGGAGATCGCCGAGACGCTTGCAGGGACGGGGCTCGCCGGCAGCCCGATCCTGCCGGTCTCATCTGCCACCGGCGCCGGCGTTCGTGACCTTGAGCGATGTCTCGCCGAAGAGTCGAAGAAGACGGCGGCGCGGCGCGACGCCGGCCTGTTCCGGCTCACCGTTGATCGTTGCTTCACCCTGGCCGGCGCCGGCGCGGTCGTCACCGGAACGGTGGTGGCCGGCTCCGTCGGGGTGGGCGACTCCGTGATGGTGTCGCCGTCCGGGATCGAAGCGCGCGTGAGGTCGATCCGCGCCCAGAATCGCCCGGCGGAGCGCGGAAGAGCCGGAGACCGCTGCGCGCTCAACATCGCCGGCCCAGGGGTCGCCAAGGACGCCGTCCGCCGCGGCGACGTCGTCCTCGACCCGCGCCTGCACGCGCCGACGCTGCGTTTGGACGCGGAACTCCTGGTCTTGCCGTCCGAGCCCAAGGGAGTCGGGCTCTGGATGCCTGTCTGGCTTCATATCGGCGGCGCCGAGGTGGCCGCCCGGATCGTGCCTTTGCAGGACGGCGTCATACGGCCGGGCACGGGCGGTCGCGTTCAGCTGGTGCTCGAGAAGCCGGTTGCGGCCACTGACCTTGAGCGTTTCGTGATCCGCGACACCTCGGCCACCCGCACGATCGGCGGCGGGCGCGTGCTGGACCTGCGCGCGCCAGAGCGCAAGCGGAGAACGCCGGAGCGGTTGGCTCAACTCGATGCCCTGTCGTTGGGCTTGCCGGAGGACGCGCTGGCGGCGCTCGCGCGCGTTCCCCCCAACCATGTCTCGGCCCGCGCATTCGCCCGTGACCACGGCGTGGCGATCGAAAACATCCTGTCCATGGCCGAGACCCGCTCGCTTGTCAGGCTGCCGGTCGGCGAAGACGTCGCTCTCCTGGACCCGGCCTTTTGGCTTTCGCTGAAGCGCGGCGTGCTCGCCTCCCTTGCAGCCTGGCACGAGGCCAATCCGGATCTCGCTGGCATCGGCGCGGAGCGTTTGCGCCTCCAGCTGGACCGGCGCCTTCCCGCGCCCGTGTTCCGGGCCGCCTTGCAGGCGCTCGCCCGTCCCGCCTCCGGGGCAGCTGGGATCGCCCTGGACGGCGCATGGGTCCGCCTCGCCAGCCATGTGGTGCGGCTGAGCCAGGACGACGAGGCGCTTTGGGGCCGCATGCGACCCCTCATCGCCGGCCAGGAGCGCTTCCGTCCGCCCCGCGTGCGCGACATTGCGGGCCTGCTCGATGTCGAGGAGGCCCGCGTCCGCCGCGCCTTCAGGCTCGTCGGGCGCCGGGGGGAAGTCGACGAGGTGGCGCACGACCACTTCTTCCTGCGCCCGACCGTCGCCGAGATGGTGGGCGTCGCCGCGGATCTCGCTGCCCATGGGCCAAAGGGCGAGTTCACGGCGGCGCAGTTCCGCGATCGGCTGGACAACGGCCGCAAGGTCGCGATCCAGATCCTCGAATTTTTCGACCGCTACGGCGTCACCATGCGTCGCGGCGACCTGCGCCGCATCAACCGCCACCGGCTGGACCTCTTCGGGACAAGCGCATGACCACATGGATGTGCTCCCGAAACGGCGCAGGTTCCGCTATTGCTGGTCTTGGAAGAGAATCGGCCCTGGTGGGTCGGCCGGACTTCAAATCCGGTGGGGGCCGCGAGACGGTCTCTGGTGGGTTCGACTCCCACTCTCTTCCGCCAATCTCCGGGAGCGCACATGAGCCCGGATGACGTTCTGGCGCGCCTCCAACAGGCTGCCGGAGAGGCCGACGCCGCCGAGGAGGCCTTCCGCCGCGAATTCGCGACGCGCATGGACGAACTCGCGCGGAAGCGCACGTTCGCCTACCGGCGGCTGAACATGGTCCGGGAGATGCTGGCCTACGCGCAGGCGGTCGGCGCTCCCGAAGGCGCCGCAGGAGCGGCCCTTGCGGCCGCGCGCCGCGAACTCGGATGGGACGAGGACACGCCTGCCCACGATAGCATTCTCGAGCATCTCGCTCCCGTTGCTCAGGAAGCCGCCAATCTGGCGCACGCGAGCGAGAACGCTGATGGAGAAGGCAGCGAGGGGAAGGGCGATCTCTTTGCGGCCCTGGCCCAGTTCGAGGCCTGGTACGAGTCCGAGTACCGATCGCCCTTCTGGTCCCTTTTTGACGTCTACATCCCGGAGCGGCCCGTTGTCGACTTCTGACGACTTCGACGGTTGGATCAAAGCCGCCTTCGCCGAGACGGGCGCTTTCACCGCCTTGGTGCTGCTGGTCCGCATCGGCAGGCGCAAGGTGACGCCGCTCCGCTCCACCTTCGTGCATGTGATCGGCGATGAACTCGACTGGGGCCAGATCGCCCGGCTCTTCTCCAGCGCAGGCGTGACCTGGGACGGCGCTGCGTTCTTCCCCGAATGCGCCAGGCAGGGTGGGCCGCTGGATTCCGCGGCGGCGCGCCTGAAGCTGCGGATGTTGGAGACCCGCGTCCACGACGATCGGCTCGTGCTGAACGAAGGGCATTTCTTCGACGCCTGGGGCCGTCGGATGCGCGTGGACGAGGTCGCCTGAACCGCAGCGCCGGCTCCGCGTTGCCGCCTCATCAAGACGGAGGAGCGGTCATGGGCGATCAGGAAGAATCCGGCCAGAAAGGCGCGACCCGGCTCAACCCCGGCGACCAGGCCCCGCCCGGGACGCCCGGCACGGGCGAAAATGTCTGCCCGAAATGCCACGGAACTGGCCGCCTGAACGGCGCCGCATGTGAAAACTGCGGCGGCTCGGGCAAGGTCATCGAGGAGATCGGCGGGGGCTGAGCCCCGCCGAAGGAAAGAAGCGCTCAGACGCCGCGCGTAGCGCCGCCGTCGATGCGGATCTTGCTGCCGGTCACGTAGGAGGCCGGTTCGCCGGCCAGGAACGCGACCACATTGGCGAACTCCTGCGGGGCGCCGTAGCGCCCGGCCGGAATCTGCGAGATGGCGCTCTGGGCGATCTTCTCGACCGTGACGTTGAGCCGATCCGCATTGGCCTTGTCGAGTTGGCCGATCCGCTCGGTCTGGATGCGGCCGGGCAGCACCATGTTCACCGTGATCCCGTCCGCGGCGACCTCGGTCGCCAGCGTCTTGGACCAGCCGAGCACCGCCGAGCGGATGCCGTTCGACAGGGCGAGGTTCGGGATCGGCTGCTCGATCCCGGAGGACGCGACGGTGATGATGCGGCCCCACTTGCGCTCCTGCATGGGCGGAAGCAGGCGCTGCGTGAGGTGGAACAGGTTCGCCGCCATGGACTGGAACTGCGTGATCCAGGCGTCCCGCCTCACCTCCTTGGCGACTCCTGGGGGCGGCCCGCCCGTGTTGTTGACGAGGACGTCGACGCCTCCCTGGGCCAGCAGCTTGTCCGCAACGGCCTCGACCTGGGCCAGGTCCCCGGTGTCGAGTTGCAGGGCCGAAACCCGGCCGCGCACCTCCGTCGGCAGTTCGGCGATCCAGGCCTCGATCTTGTCCACGCTGCGCGCAGCCGCGAACACGGTCGCGCCTTCCTTCGCCAGGGTCTGAGCGATCGCGGCGCCCAGGCCGCGGCTGGCGCCGACCACAAGCGCTTTCTTGTTGTTCAGTCCGAGATCCATTGGCGGCTGTCCCCTGCGGCGGCTCCTCCCGGGAGCCTCGGCCCGACTGAGCGGGCTGTTGAGAGGCGCGGAGACTAGACCGGTCCCTCGCCCCCTCCAAGGGGCGCTGAAGCATGGCGCGACCAACCGGAGGGCAGGTCGGGCAACGGCGAAGCGCCCCCAGCGTTGTGGACGCGTCAAACGACGAAGGCCATGCCCCGCATTATCACCTACAACGTCCACCGCTGCCTCGGCGTCGACGGCGTGCTCGACCCGCGCCGGATCGCGGCCGTGATCGCCGCCTGCCAGCCGGACATCGTCGCCCTTCAAGAACTGGACGTCCGCCGCGCCCGGAGCGGCGGCGTGGATCAGGCCCAGGTCATCGCCGACGAACTCGGGATGCAGATGCATTTCCATCCCGCCTTGCGGGTCATGGAGGAGATGTACGGCGACGCCATCCTGACCGCCCGGCCCTCCCGCTTCGTCAAGGGAGGCGCCCTCCCGGAAAGGACCGGGGCGGAGCCTCGCGGCGCCCTATGGGCCGCCGTGCAACTGCCGGGCGGCGAAGTGCAGGTGATCAACACCCATCTGGGGCTGCGAGGCCTCGAGCGCCTGCGCCAGATCGAGGCGCTGCTCGGACCCGAGTGGCTGGGCCACCCCAAATGCAGCGCGCCCGCGATCCTGCTGGGGGACTTCAACGCCGTGCCCCAGTCTCGTGCCTATCGGCGGGTCGCCGCCCGCCTGCGAGACGCCCAGGGCTCGCGGCTCGTCGCGCGTGCGCAGCCGACCTTCCCGGGCCGGCTGCCGGTGCTTCGCATCGACCATGTCTTCGTCTCGGCCGGGGTCGAGGTGACCCGGGCCGAACCGGTTCGGACGCCCCTGTCCAGAAAGGCGTCCGATCATCTCCCCTTGCTGGTGGAGTTCCGCCTCACCCGTCCCAGCGCGCCAGGCGCCCGCCTGGAAGACACCGTGGCGGACTGAACCGGCCTCTCGGGAGGCAGGCGCTGGTCAGCGCCGATGCAGGATTGTCGCCAGCGCGAAACCTGCGGCCGCCGCCACGGCCAGGGCCCCGAGGGGGTTGGCCTGCACCTGCCGGGCGAGGGTCTCGGCTCCTTGGCGATAGGACTCCGGCGCCTGGTCAGCCAGGTCCCGGACGGCGTCCTTGGCCCGTCCATAGGCGTCCTGGGCCGCGCCCGTCGCCTGGTTCGCCATGCCCTTCGCCTGTGTCCCAAGGTCGCCAGTCAGGTCGCCCGCCGCGCTCTGGACCTTGCCGGCGATGTTGGTGACCGTTCCCGTAACGCGATCCGTATCCATGCGACCCTCATGTTCTGCCAAGCCCCCGCCGGCCTCGGAACGCAAGCTTTCGCGCGACAGTTCCATGCAATAGGTGAGCGATGCAAAGAACGGCGACGCTTACGCCAGGCGGGCCGCCACGCTTACGCTCGGATTTCGGCCATGTCTTCTCTCGGCGGGATAAGCGCGAACCTTCTGTTCGGTTTGCAGTTATCGAAGAGCGCGGATCTGAGCGCAATCCGAATTCTTGCACGTTTGGAGAGAGCCATGCTGAAAACGAAGCTCGCAACCAGTCTTCTCGCCACCGCGCTTCTGGCCGGCACGGCCGTCGCGCAGACCAACAACAACGCGACCAATCCGTCCACCTCGGGCCAGTCGATGTCGAGCTCCTCGACGACCGCGGGTTCCGGCAATGTGCAGTTCATCACGAACGAGCAGGCCGGCGAATGGCGCGGCTCGAAGCTCGTCGGCGTCGACATCTACGGCCAGAACGACGAGAAGGTCGGCGACGTGAAGGACATCCTTCTCGACCAGCAGGGCAACGCCAAGGCTGTCGTGATCGGCGTGGGCGGCTTCCTGGGCATGGGCGAGAAGAACGTGGCCGTGCCGTTCAACGCCATCCAGTGGAGCGAGACGCCCCGCAAGGCGACCACAGCGTCGAACACATCCGGCTCGGCCGGCACGATGAACACGGCCAACAACACGGCCGCGCACCCTTCGACCGAGACCACCGGCACCGTCGCCGCCAGCAACAACGCCAAGGACCGCAGCTATCCCGATCATGGCATGATCAGCATGACCAAGGATCAGCTCAAGAGCGCCCCCGACTTCAAGCTGAAGTAAGGCGAACAAGTCCTGAGATCAGGAAGCCTCCGGCGCTCGGCGCCGGAGGCTTTTTGCTATTTCCGTCCCGATCAGTCGCCCGCGTCGGAGCCGGGCGCGATCAGGGCGAGGACGTCACGGACGGCGCGGCGCCGGTTGCGGCGGATGACGCGCTGGGTGCGCCTCGCCAGGTCCAGGCGGCCGGCGACGGCGACCAGTTCGACCTGCCATCGGGCAAGGGCCGGTTCCTCCGCGCTGTCCTGCGATCGTTTGTCGGGCATCGGGGGTGACCTTCAAGACCGTAAGCCTGAGAGCCTACTCTTGCCCAACCAATTGTGAATTGGTCCTTAGCCTGATCGTGAATTTACGAAGGGGCGGTTCGCCGCAGGACGCGTTGCCCCTCGGTTGCGATGGCGGGCGCTGCTGCTTCCGCAGATCGCCTGCGGGCGACGCGCCCGTTCCACGAGGCGAGAGCACGAAGTGACCGCCCACGAGCGCGCCCAAATGCAAAAAGCCGCCCCACACGGGCGGCCACGGCTCGACGTCTCTGGATAGATTTGGTTGCGGGGGCAGGATTTGAA
>NZ_PVZS01000016.1 GCF_003004785.1 Alsobacter soli | reverse complement strand
GCGTCGGGATCGACGACGATCGTCCCGGGCGGCTGGCTCGTCGCATAGCGCACGCGCTGGCGGACGTATTTGGGGTCGAGACCCGTGTTCTCCCTCGCTCCGTCCGCCTGAATGGATCGGGTGGACCCGCTATCGTCGGATCGCAAGGCGGTGACGATGGGGCCAACGGGGGGCGTGGTGTTGCAAGCTGCGAGTCCCACACAGGCGNATGGGGCCAACGGGGGGCGTGGTGTTGCAAGCTGCGAGTCCCACACAGGCGGCGGCAAGCAGAGCGGGGCGCCGCAGGCTTGGGCCTGCGCGCCGGATGGCTCGAAACATTCTGAACTCCTCGACAGAAACCTGAATCAGCGGCGCGCGAACGCGCGCGGTCAGGCGACCTGCCGAGGCGGACGGCGCGGCGGGCTTGCGCCGCACTGGAGGGAGAGCGTGAGGTCCCGGGGCGGCCCGATCCGGACCGCTTCCCGCTCGGGCGAGGTCAGGCGACCCACCCTGTCAGCGGGAGCGAAGGCGAAGCCCGGTGCGCAGGTCGTGGGTTGGCCCGCAAGCATCTTCCTGAGGCAATTCGGATTCGTCTGGGCCCCGTTGGAGACGGGCCGCAACACCGTGAGGCTGGCCTCGGGCGCACTCGCCGCTCCAGAGCCATGCAGTGAGGCCAACGCCAGGAAGACCGCGCAGAGCATCGCTAGGGCGGCGCTGAGAAGCCGACGACCTTCGATGGGGAGGATGCCTGCCGAAGGCTGCATGGGTTTCCTGTGCACGGCGGCGGCAATGAAGCACGCCCGTCCCGAGGCTGCAATCCACGAGCCCTCACGAAAGGGTGAGGCTCACCAGCGACATTGTGGCTCTGCGCCTTACAGCCAGGCCTTGATGCGGCTGCTGACAGCCGTCGCCGAGATGCCGTAGCGATCATGCAGGGTCGGCAGCGCGCCGGCGTGCAGGAACTCATCGGGCAAGCCGATGTGCCGGTACTTTGGATGCACGCCGGCCTGGAGCAGGACCGACGCGACCGCCTCGCCCAGGCCGCCGACCACCGTGTGGTTCTCGGCCACGACGACCAGGCGGCCACCTTTTCCCGCCTCGCGGAGTATCGTTTCCGTGTCGAGCGGCTTGATGGTGGGCACGTGGAGCACGGCGGCGTCGACACGGTCGTTGGCCAGCAGCTTGGCCGCTTCCAGCGCCCGCATCGTCATCAGCCCGGTGGAGATGATGAGCACGTCCCGCCCGTCCCGGACCGTCTTGGCCTTTCCCAACTCGAACTGGTAGCCGTACTCGTCGAGCACGAGCGGCACCTGGCCGCGGAGAAGGCGCATGTAGACCGGCCCGTTGTGGGCGGCCATCGCCGGGACGACCTGCTCGATCTCATGCGCGTCGCAAGGGTCGATGACGGTCATGTTCGGCATGGCGCGGAAGAGCGCGAGGTCTTCCGTGGCCTGGTGGCTCGGCCCGTAGCCCGAGGTCAGGCCGGGCAGCGCGCAGGCGATCTTCACGTTGCGGTTCTCTTCCGCGATCGTCTGGTGGATGAAGTCGTACGCGCGACGGGACGCGAACACCGCGTATGTCGTCGCGAAGGGCGTGAACCCCTCTGCGGCGAGCCCGGAGGCTGCGCCAAACAGAAGCTGCTCGGCCATGCCCATCTGGTAGGTGCGGTCCGGGAAGGCCGCCTTGAAGATGTGCAGGTCGGTGTATTTCCCGAGGTCGGCGGTCATCCCGATGATGTCCGGCCGCTTCTTCGCCACTTCTACGAGGGCGTGCCCGAAGGGGGCGAGCCTGGTCCTCTGCCCTTCCGCGGCGATCGAGGCGATCATGGCCGAGGTGGTGAGCCGCGGCTTGGCGGCGGGGACGTTCGAGTTGGACGTCATGCGGGCCTCCCGGCATCCAGAGCCTGCAGCGCAAGCCGCCATTCATCGGCTTCAACGCGGATGAAGTGGTTCTTCTCGCGCGCCTCGAGGAAGGGCACGCCCTTGCCCATGAGGGTGTCGGCGATGATCATCTTGGGACGCGGCTCCGCATCGTCCCTGGCCGCGTCGAAAGCGGCGACCACGGCGTCCACGTCGTTGCCGTCGATGCGCTGCACGTGCCAGCCGAAGGCGCGGACCTTGTCGGACAGCGGCTCGAACGCCATCACCTCCGACGACGCGCCGTCCGCCTGCTGGTTGTTCACGTCCACGATGGCGACGATGTTGTCGAGCCTGTAGTGCGCGGCCGACATCATGGCCTCCCACTTGGAGCCCTCGTCGAGTTCGCCGTCGGAGAACAGTACGAAAACGCGTGCGGAGGACTGCTTGCGCTTCAGGCCGAGCGCCATGCCCACGGCGATCGAGAGGCCGAGGCCCAGCGAGCCGCCCGACATCTCCATGCCGGGCGTGTACTGGGCCATGCCGGACATGGGCAGCCGGCTGTCGTCGAAGCCGTAGGTCTCGATCTCCGCCTCGGGGATGACGCCGGCCTCGATCAGGGCGGCGTACAGCGCGATGGCGTAGTGGCCGTTCGACAGCAGGAAGCGGTCGCGGCCCTCCCAGGCGGGATCCTCCGGACGGTAGTTCATCGCGTGAAAATAGGCGGTGGCCAGGACGTCGGCGATGTCGAGGGCCTGGGCGATATAGCCTTGGCCCTGCACCTCGCCCATGCGCACCGCGTGGCGGCGAATGCGATAGGCGCGCTCGGCGATGCTGGGCGCGTTCGCCCGCGGCGGCTCGGCCGTGGTCATGGTCGGCTCCTGTGGTCGGGGTATCAGTGGATGAGCATGCCGCCGTTCACGTCGAGGACGGCGCCGGTGACGTAGGCGGAGAGGTCGGAGGCCAGGAACAGGTAGATGTTGGCCACGTCCCGGGCTTCGCCCAGCCGGTTCAGCGGGATCCCCTTGATGATGTCGGCCTTCATCTCGGGCGTCAGCTTGTCGCCGGTGATGTCCGTCTGGATCAGGCCGGGCGTGACGCTGTTGACGCGGATGCCGTCGGGGCCAAGCTCACGAGCCATGGCCTTGGCGAGGCCAAGGACGCCGGCCTTCGCCGCCGAGTAGTGAGGCCCGCCGAAGATGCCGCCGCCGCGCTGAGCCGAGACCGAGGACATGCAGGCGATCGATCCTTGCCGGCGGCTCCGCATGTGGGGAATGAAGGCCTGGCTGAGGTAGAGAACACCCGTGAGGTTAACGTCGACGACGACCTCCCAGTCCTCGGGACGCACGTCCATCACCTTCAGGGGCTGGGTGACGCCGGCGTTGTTGATGAGGATGTCGGCCCTCCCGAGGGCGGCGATGACCTGCTCGGCGGCCTGACGGCAACTCGCGAGATCCGCGACGTCGCAGCCGAAGCCGACATGGCCCGGCCCGAGTTCCGCCGCCGCCCCAGCTGCCCCCTCGGCGTCCAGGTCGAGGATGGCCACGCGGGCGCCATGCTCAGCGAACAGCCGCGCCGTCGCGCGCCCGATGCCCCTCTTGCTCGCGGCCCCGGAAATGACGGCGGTCTTGTCCTTGAGCAGCATTTTCCCCTCCCTGCCTGATCCCGTTCCGGATCTCGCCTAGCGGTATCATTGCGCTGCATTCGCCGACAGACGAGAAAAGCCCCGCAGTCGCTGGTGGCGTTCGCCCGGCTTCTGCGGTCGCTTGTCGGCTTCAGAAGCAATCCGAACATGACAAGAGCGGCGGCAGATCTCGTTCCGGCCGCCGCTCTCACCGCGCTAATCCCGCCTGCGACGGGAGTTATGACCATCCTGTCAGGCGGCGCTTGGCCTGAAAAGGTCCTCCATTTCGCGGCGAATCCGCACGGCGAGGCTGTCGCGGTCGTATTCCACGTCCTCCCAGCGGATACGCTGGCCCTCCTGGATTTCGTGCTTCAGCTTCACGTTGTGGGCGAGGCCGAGCGGCAGGTAACCATGCTCGAGCGAGGCTTTCGCAGGGGTCTGTTTGCCCCAGACGCAGAAGCCGCCCTCGCCATCAAGGATCTCTCCGCGGGACAGATTACGCTTGGCGGTGGCGACCACGTCCGAGTTGAAGGTGATGGGCGCGCCGGTAGGCTCCTTCCGCAGGGCGGCGGACGCGACCGAAATGCCGAGCTCAAGCCCGATCATGTGGATGGGGCGGTAGAGGCACGCGTATTTGCCGGTCTTGTCCGGCAGCATGCTGTATTCCCGGAAGCATTCTTCCGAGTAGGCGCTGTCGCTCTCGAACACGACATAGGTGCCCATCACGAGGCTGTGCGGCACGTCCGTGCCGTCGCGGTAGACGGAGGAAGTGACCTCGGTCACCCCGGCCCTCTCCAGCACGCCGCCGTCGGACTTGGGTTTGCAGATTTCCGCGTGCTCGAAGCGGGTGGCGGGTGGGAAGGACAGGCCCTCGGACTGCGCATGCAGGCCCGTCGCGTTGCAGACGGCGGTCATCTCGATCCCGGACTTCGTCCCGTCGACGAAGGAGTTGAACATCTTCGGGTTGATCGAGTTTCGATCCCGGATCTTCATGTACTTGTCCAGGATGTCCCAGACCGTGTCGGGGGTCGAGCGGTGGTAGGTGGGGTGGTATCGCGTGCCCTTGCCGGCGGCTACGACCTTGAAGCCCGCGGCCCTCGCCCAGTCCACGTGATCGGCGATCAGGGCCGGCTGGTCGCCCCAGGCCAGGGAGTAGACGACCCCCGCCTGCCGGGCCTTGCGCGCCAGAAGCGGCCCCGCCACTGCGTCGGCCTCGACATTGACCATGACGATGTGCTTGCCGTTCTCGATGGCGCCAAGCGCGAACCGAATGCCGGCGCCGGGATCGCCCGTCGCCTCGATGATCACCTCGATCCCGGGGTGCCGGATGAGGGACTCGGCGTCGTCGGTCACCACGGAACTGCCGAAGCGAAGCGCGTCGTCGATGGACGCGGCGGCGTACTGCTCGGCGGGCCAGCAGGCCGTCGCCAGCTGCGAGCGGGCGCGCGCGGTGTTCAGGTCCGCGACCCCGACCAGGTGCATGCCGTCCGTGGAACGGACCTGCGACAGGAACATCGTGCCGAATTTGCCGGCGCCGATGAGGCCGATCGTGATGGGCTTGCCGGCCGCTTTCCGCTCCAGCAGCATGCGATGAAGATTCATGACCTCTCCTTTGGGCGCCTGCGCGCGGAAGCCGGACCGTTTTCGCCCGCCCGTCGGCGGGTGCGCCGTCTCTGGCTGCCTGGACCGATGCTTGACCGCGCTTCCTCCTCGACCCGCGGGCCGGTTGGCCAGCCCGCGACGCCGTGGGCGAAGGTTAGAAAGGGCTCCGCTCGAGGGCAATTCAGATTGAGCGCGCCTATGCTTTAGATCGCCTAAAAGGTCAGGGACGACGCGGCCCAGCTGTCGCGCTCCTTCCGCAGCCACTCGAGAAAGGCGCGCGTCTTGCGATGGCGCAGGTGCCCGTGCGGGCAGACAATCCATTGGGTGGCCATCGCCAACGCCGGCGGGTTCGCGACCGGGCATATCAGGGACCCCTCGGCCAGTTCCTGCCACGCCAGCAACTCGCTTTCCAACGCGATCCCGATTCCGCTGCGGGCGGCGTCGATCGCCATGTGGCTGCGATCGAACAGGACGCGTCGCCAGCGCCGCGCCGGGTCCAGGCCCACCTCCGCAAACCAGCGGGGCCACTGCATCTGCGATTTCACCGAGTGGATCAGGAGTCGGTCCAGCAGATCCTCCGGCCCCAGGCTGCCGGGGCTGGCGATGGCAGGGGAGCAGACCGGCCGAAAGCGCTCGGCCCCAAGGCTTTCAACGAACAGTCCTGGCCAACCGCCCTCGCCATGGCGCAGGTCGATGTCGATGTTCTCCTTGCTGAAATCCGTGGGTTCGTTGGTGGCGTCCAAGCGGAGCTCGATGTCCGGATGCGCTTCAATGAAGCTGCCGAGCCGGGGCAGCAGCCACTTGGTCGAGACGCTGGGGGCGGCCCGCACCGTGAGCGTCGTCGCCGTGCGAACGCCGCGCACATGCTGCGTGACGTCGGCGATGTGTTCGACCTCGCGGCCGATCATCTGGAAATAGCGCTCGCCGGCTTCCGTCAGGGTGATGTTGCGGCCGACCTTCAGGGTGAGGGCTGTTCCCAGGTGCAGTTCCAGGGCTTGGATCTGCTGGCTGACGGCGGATGGGGTGACCCGAAGCTCCTCGGCGGCCCGGGTGATGCTGCCCGCCCGCGCCACGGCGTGGAAGACGACGATCGACCGGAACGGGATCTGCATCGCAACCATCTTTTAGGGCAGCTAAAGATCCGGCGAATATAACTGAATTGTGCGGCTCAGCTAGCCCTCTACGCTTCGGCCAACGTCGCTCGTCAAGGGCGAGCGCCGAAGGACCTCCGATCAGAGAGGTCGCAACGTTTCGCACGCAGCCCATGGGGCGCGTGCCGGGGGACACAGCCGCAGGTCCGCTCGAGACGGGCCGCAGCGCCAATCCAAGGAGGAAGCCCGATGTCTGACGATGCAAAGAAGCCCCAGCTTGGCCCCGTGCTGTCCAGGAGGGCGATTTTGGCCGGCGCCGCGGCGGCGCCGCTGGTCGCGATCCGCACCCGCCCGGCGCGCGCGGCGGAGTTCTCCTACAAGCTGGCGACCGGTCAATCGCTGACGCAGCCCATCAACACGCGCCTGAACGAGGCGATCGGGCGCATCAAGCAGGCGAGCGGCGGCCGCGTCGAGATCGGCTTCTTCCCAGCCTCGCAACTCGGCTCCGACACCGACCTGCTCACCCAGATCCGCAGCGGCGGCGTCGACTTCCTCAACATCGCGGGGTCTGTGCTGTCGACCGTGGCGCCCCTGGCGGGCATCGCCAATGTGGGATTCGCGTTCTCCGACTATGACCAGGTCTGGCGCGCCATGGATGGCGACCTCGGCCAGCGCATCGCGAAGCAGATCGAGAAGACCGGCGCGCTCGTGGTGGCGCGGCCTGCGGACAACACCTTCCGCCAGATCTCCTCGTTCACAAAGCCGATCCGGAACCCGGGTGACCTGCAGGGCTATCGCATCCGCGTTCCCGTCTCGCCCATCTTCACGTCGCTGTTCAAGTCCCTGGGGGCAAGCCCCACGTCGATCAATTTCAACGAGCTTTATACCGCGCTGCAGACGCATCTGGTCGATGGCGAGGAAAATGGCCTGGTCACGATCGAGGCGGGCAAGATCTACGAGGTGCAGAAGTATATCGCCGAGACCAACCACATTTGGGATCCCTTCTATATCCTCGGCAACCGGCGCTCCATGGCGGCCCTGCCGGAGGATCTGCAGGCGCTCGTGCGGAAGGAGTTCGACCGTGCGGCCCAGGAGCAGCGCGAGGATACGCTCAAGCTGAACGCGACTCTCAAGGACCAGCTCTCGGCAAAGGGCATCACGTTCGAGAAGGCCGACAAGGACGCCTTCCGCAAGGCGCTCAGCGCCTCGGGCTTTTACTCGGAGTGGCGCGGCAAGTTCGGCGAGGACAACTGGAAGGCGCTCGAAAGCGTGGTCGGGGCGATGGCATGAGCGCGGTCGCCGGGAACCTGCACGGTCACGAGGTCGGGGGCGTGACGCGGGCCGGATGGCTCGCCTCGGCGCAGCAGTGGCTCCGCCTCGTGGTCGAAATTCCGGCCGCCGCCGCCGTGGTGGCCGAAGTGATCATCCTGCTCGTCGGCATCGTGGCCCGAGGCGTTTTTCATTCGCCCATCGTCTGGACGGACGAACTCGCCTCCACGCTCTTCCTGTGGCTGGCGATGCTCGGCAGCGCCGTCGCTGTGCAGAGGTCCGGCCACATGCGGCTGACCTTCTTCGTTTCCCAGCTCAGCCCGCGGGCCCAGGCCTGGGCCTCTACCCTGGCGGTGGGCGGCGCGGCCCTGCTGCTCGCCGTCGTGCTGCGTCCTGCGTGGGACTACATGGACGACCAGTCGTTCGTGGAGACGCCCGCGCTGGGGTGGTCCGGATCGATCCGGGCCGCAGCAATTCCGGTCGGGTGCGCGGTCGCCCTGGCCAGCGCCTTGTTGAGCCTGCTGCGAGGTTCGTTGCGCGATCTCGCGTCGGCGCTCGTCGTCTTCGCCGTTCTTGGCGTCGCGCTCTATCTCGCGGCGCCGGTTCTCAGGCAGTTGGGCAACTACAACCTGCTGATCTTCTTCATAGGGCTGCTCAGCCTCGCGGTGATGGCCGGCGTTCCCATCGCTTTCTCGTTCTGCCTCGCCACGGTCGCTTACCTGTCGTTCACGACGCGGACGCCGCTGCTGGTCGTGGTGGGGCGCATGGACGAGGGGATGAGTTCGCTCATCCTCCTCGCCGTTCCCCTTTTCGTCCTGCTCGGTCAACTCGTCGAAGCGACCGGGATGGCGCGGGTGATGGTGGCGTTCCTGGCCTCAGTGCTGGGACATGTCCGGGGCGGGATGTCGTACGTGCTCCTCGGCGCCATGCTGCTGGTCTCCGGCATCTCCGGATCAAAGACGGCTGACATGGCGGCGGTCGCCCCTGTGCTGTTCCCGGAAATGCGGAAGCGCGGGATGCAGGACGGTGAGCTCGTGTCGCTGCTGGCGGCTTCGGGCGCCATGAGCGAGACCATTCCGCCATCGATCGTCCTGATCGCCATCGCGTCGGTGACGGGCATATCGATCGCCTCCCTGTTCACGGCGGGCATTCTGCCCGGGCTGGTGCTGGCGCTGGTGCTTGGGATCGTGGCGCGCTACCGCGCCGGCCGGGACGGCGATCTCGGGACCGCTGAGCGCGCCTCCTTCGCGACCATGGCCAAGGCGCTCTGGGTCGCGATCCCGGCCCTCGTGCTGCCCTTCCTGATCCGCAGCGCGGTGGTGGAAGGCTTCGCGACGGCCACGGAGGTGTCCACGCTGGGCATCGCGTACTGCGTCCTCGCGGGCCTCGTGATCTATCGCGGCGGACTGACCTGGCGCGGCGTGCTTCCGATGCTGGTCCAGACGGCGTGCCTGTCCGGCGCGATCCTGTTCATCGTGGGATCGGCTTCCGCCATGGCCTGGGCCTTGGCGCAGTCCGGTTTCTCGCGCGACCTGGCCGGCCTGATGGCGCAGGTGCCCGGCGGCGCCTACGGCTTCCTGCTGGTGTCGGTGGTGGCCTTCATCGTGTTGGGCAGCGTGCTCGAAGGCATACCGGCGATCGTGCTGTTCGGCCCATTGCTGTTCCCGGTCGCCCGGCAGTTCGGGATCAACGAGGTCCATTTCAGCATGGTGATCATCCTCGCCATGGGAATCGGCCTCTTCGCTCCCCCTTTCGGACTTTGCTACTACGCAGCCTGCATCATCGGGAACGTGGCGCCGGACGCCGGCATGCGGCGGATCTGGATCTACCTGGCGTGGCTCTTCGTGGGCCTTCTGGTGATCGCCTTCGTTCCCCAGATCTCGACGGCGTTTCTCTGACCGGCGTGCTCAACCGCGCCTGATCGCCGGCCTAGGCGGTCGCGGGTTCCAATGCAGAACGCCCGCCCGGTGCTTGGTGCTGAACCGGGCGGGCGCATGGGTCCCGGAAGCGGGAGGGCTTGCCGGGGCCAGCTGAACTTAGAGCGGCAGACCCCTGAGCTGCGCCACGGCGGTCATTACCCCGCGGATCTCGGCCAGGCCCTTGAGCCGCCCAATGGCGGAATAGCCGGGGAAGCTGCCCTTACCCTTGTCGTCCAGGAGCTCGTGGCCGTGATCCGGACGGAACGGGATGCGCCAGCGCCCGTCGCCGCTGCTCTTGCGGCGGGCCTGCTCGTCCAGCAGGGCCTCGACCACCGCGACCATGTTCGTGTCGCCGCCGAGGTGGTCGGCCTCCATGAAAGAGCCATCGGGCTCCTTCGCCACGTTGCGGAGGTGGGCGAAATGAATCCGAGGCGCAAAGCGCCGGGCCATTTCGGGCAGGTCATTGTGCGGGCCCGCGCCGAGCGAGCCGGTGCAGAACGTGATCCCGTTCGCCTCTGAGTCCACCGCCTTGGTGATGTAATCGAGGTCCTCGGCGCTGGACACGATGCGGGGGAGACCCATCAGCGAACGCGGCGGGTCGTCCGGGTGGATCGCCATCCGGACGCCAACCTCCTCGGCCGTGGGGATCACTTCACGCAGGAAGCGCGCGAGGTTCTCGCGCAGGGCGTTCCGGTCGACGCCCTCGTAGCGGGCGAGATGCCGGCGGAGGCCCGGGATGTCGTAGCGGTCGAAAGCGCCGGGGAGGCCAGCCATGATGGTCGCCAGCAGCTTGGCCTTGTCACTTTCCGACGCCCTGTCGAACCAGGCCCTGGCCCGCGCCAGAACGTCCGGTGCGACCTCGTCCTGCGCGCCCGGGCGCTCCAGCATGAAGCAGTCGAAGGCGGCGTACTCGTGCGCGTTGAAGCGCAGCGCCGTCCCGCCACCCGGCAGGGGATGGTGGAGTTCGGTGCGGGTCCAGTCGAGCACCGGCATGAAGTTGTAGCAGATCACCTTCACCCCGCAGGCCGCGAGGTTCCGCACGGACTGCCGGTAGTTGTCGAACAGCTCGGTGAGGTCGCCCTCTCCGATCTTGATGCGCTCGTGAATCGGCAGGCTCTCGACCACGCTCCAGCGCAGGCCGAGCGAGGGATCCGCCGCGATCTGGGCCTTGCGGGCCTCGATCTCCTCCACGGTCCAGACCACCCCGTAGGGGATGTGGTGGAGGGCTGTGACAACCCCGCTCGCGCCGGCTTGGCGGATGGCGTGCAAGGGGACAACGTCGTCGGGGCCGAACCAGCGCCAGGTCTGTTCCATCGGGCAACTCCTCGAAATGGTGGCGCGGTTCAGGCCGCCGCCTGGGCGGCCGACCGGGCGCCGTGCGCCAGCAGACGGGCGTAGGCGTCCGTGACAGCTCGCATGAAAGGCTGCGACTGCGGCAGGTCCGTCCCGAAGACCGCCTTCTGACGCAGGACGGCCTGCACGCGGGCCGCGGGATCGGCGCCGGCGGCGTCGAGCGCGTCTCGCAGGCGAGCGGCCAGGGGGTCGCGGACGTCGATCGGGCGGCCGGCCTCGTCCACGCCGCCGACGAAGCGAATCCAGGCCGCGACGGTTAGGGCCAGGCGTGGGATCGGCAGCCCCTGGGCGAGGCGGTCTCGAATCGTGGACAGGATGCGCTGGGGCAGCTTCTGCGAGCCGTCCATCGCTATCTGCCAGGTACGGTGGCGGATCGCCGGGTTGGAGAAGCGGGCCAGCAGGTCGTCCGCGTAGCCCCGCAGATCGACGCCTGCAGGGGCAGGGACGACCGGGATGATCTCTTCCCGCCAGAGCGCGGCCACGAAGGCGCGCAGGGCCGGGTCGGACACCGCGTCCACGATCGTTTCACGGCCGGCCAGATAGCCCAGGTAGGCCAGCGCCGAGTGCGAGCCGTTCAGCAATCTGAGCTTCATGTGCTCGTAGGGCGCGACGTCCGATACGATCTGCGCGCCGGCCAGCTCCCAGCGGGGCCGGGCGCCGTCGACGAACACGTCCTCGATCACCCATTGCCGGAAGGGCTCATGCGTGACCGGACCGGCGTCGTGAAGCCCCGTCGCCTCGGCGGCGGCATCGATGTCGGCGTCCGTGGTCGCGGGCACGATGCGGTCCACCATGGTGGACGGAAAGGCGCCGTGCGCCTCGATCCATGCCGCGAGCCCGTCGTCGCGCAGGGCGGCGAAGTCACGCACGAGGGCGGATACCAGCCGGCCGTTGTGCGGGAGGTTGTCGCAGCACAGCGCCGTGAAGGGGCCCAGTCCGGCGGCGCGGCGCCGCTCCATGGCCGCCACCATCAGGCCGATAGCCGTGCGTGGGGCGCCGGGGTTCTCGAGGTCGTGGCGGATGTCCGGATGGGTTTCGTCCAGCCGCCCGGTCGCCGGATCGTGGCAGTAACCTTTCTCCGTGACTGTGAGGCTGACAATGCGCGTATCGCGTTCAGCCATGACGCCGACCACGGCCTGCGGATTCTCGGGAGCCACGAGGGTGGCCTTGAGGGCGCCGACGATGCGGGCCCTGAGGCCCGATCCATCCTGCTGCAGGGCCGTGTAGAGACCGTCCTGGGGAGCAAGGCGGTCACGCTGGTCTGGCCGCTGCAGGCTGACGCCGGCGTAACCCCATGGGCCGAAATCCTGCGCCAGCGCCTCGTCCGTGTAGATCAGCTGGTGGGCGCGCACGAAGGCGCCGAGGCCGAGGTGCACGATGCCGACGCGCAGCTTCTGGCGGTCGTAGCCGGGCAGGATCACGCCCGGGCGCGCCTGCACCAGGGTTGCGGGCGATAGCCGCGGAAATCGAGTGTTGGGCATGGCTGGCTTCCGCTACTCGCCGAACGCGAGCTGGACCTTGATGGTGCTGCTGGGATCGCTTTCGATCAGCTCGAATGCGGCGCGGGCCTGGCTGGCCGGGAACACCTGGGTGATCATGGCCTCAGGCCGCAACCGTCCCTCGGCGAGCCAGCGCACGACCTGCGGGATGAAGCGCCGGTTAAGCCGCGAGCCGACGAGCGTCAGCTCCTTTTTCACGATCTCCTGCTGGCTCACGTTGCAGGGGGCGGGCGAGAAGCCCAGCAGGCCAATACGCCCGGCCGGACTCGCGATCCGGCAGGCCTCCTCGAGCAAAGCGGGAAGACCTGCGCCGTCGATCACCACGGTCGGACCCAGGCCGTCGTTTTCAGACGCGACCGCCTCGGGCACGCTCTCGCGCTTCGAGTTGAGGGTCGCGTCCGCCCCGAACGAGCGCGCGCGCTGCAGCCGGCTGTCGTCGATGTCCGAGATGATGACGCGCGCGCCATGCAGCTTGGCGACCTGCAGGACAGTCAGGCCCACCGTGCCGGCGCCGTAGATCATCACGACGTCTTCCGCGGAGACGCCGGTGCGCGCCAAAACGTTGGCGGCCACGGCGAAGGGCTCGGCCAGGGCGGCCACGCCCGCGGGCAGTTCGCTGGGCGCCTTCACGCAATTCTCGGAGGGAAGGACCACCTCGTCCCGGAAGCCGCCGTCGCGGTGGACCCCGATCACCTGGAGGTTGCCACAGACGTTTGAGCGTCCGATACGACAGGGATAGCAGACGCCGCACGACACGACGGGATCGGCCACGACCTGGTCGCCGACCGAGATCCCGGTTACTCCGGGCCCGACCTCCGTCACGCGGCCGGCGAACTCGTGGCCGATGATCCTCGGGTACTTCGCAAACGGGTTCGAGCCGTGGAAGATGTGGATGTCCGACCCACAGATGCCGGCTCGCTTGACGGAGAGGCGCACCTCGCCGGGCCCGGGCGTGGCGCCTGCCGGCGGGTCGAAGAGATCGAGCACGCCGGGCGTCTTCACTGCGATTGCGACCATGAGGGCGGTTCCTGAGGAGAATGTTTGGGGACGCGCAGAGAGCCAATGATGGGGACGGCGCCTTATGGCTGGACCAGGTCCGGATGTTCGGCCTTGATGCGATCCGCGGCCGTTAGCACCTCTGACAGGTGCTGTCGCATCATGGCTTCGGCCGCGACCGGATCCTTGTGAACCACCGCGTCGAGGATCGCCCGGTGCTGGTCGATCAGGACGTCCACGGGCGTGACCCGGGGCAGGCTGAGGAAGCGGATGCGATCGAACTGCGCCTTCTCGCGCTCGATGGTGCTCCACACTCCCTCGAGGCCGGCCGCCTCCGCGAAAGTCCGGTGGAACTGGTCGTCGTAGTCCGTGAAACTCGCCGGATCCGCCTCGGCCTCGCGCTGGCCGGCGAGAGCCTTCTCGAACTGCTTCAGCCATGCCGGGGTGATCCCGATTTCCGCTGCACGGCGAACGATCGCAACCTCCAGCGCCTCCCGCGTGAAACGGGCTCGCTCCATGGCTTTCAGCGAGATGCGGCTGACGAAACTGCCGCGCTGCGGCCTAACCGTGATCAGCCCTTCCTCGGCCAGGCGGATCAGCGCCTCGCGCACGGGCGCCCGGCTGGTGCCGAAACGGGCAGCAAGCTCGTTTTCGGAAAGCTTGGCGCCTGGCGCCAGCTGAAGCGTGACGATCTCCCCGCGCAGCTGGGCGTAGATTCCCCTGACGGATTGGAGCTCCGGATCGCCGGCGACCAGTGTGGAAGCGGTTCTGTAAGCCATGGCTCAGCCCTCACAAAAACCCGATCGAGATCCACGGGATCAGGGTGATGAGCAAGAGTGCGACCAGCAGCGCCGCCAGATGCGGCCAGACCGACTTGATGGCGACGTCCGGCGAGACGCGGCCGATGGCGCAGGCCAGGTAGAAGCCCACCCCAAAGGGTGGCGTGAACAGCCCGAAGCCCATCGCGAACACCGCCACGATGGCGTAGTGGACGGGATGGACTCCCATCGCGATGGCGATCGGGAACAGCAGGGGCCCGAACAGCACGATCGCCGGCACCCCTTCCAGCACGCTGCCGAGAATGATGAAGGCGAGCGCCGAGATGAGCAGGAACCCGATCTTGCCGCCCGGCACGATGGACATGAGTTCGACAAGCTGGCGGGAGAAGCCGGACTGCGTGAGAGCCCAGGCCATCGCGGTGGCCGCGCCGACCACGAGCAGGATCGCGCCCGACAGGGAGGCCGTCTCCACCAGGATCGGGTACACGCGCCGCCAATCGAACTGCCGGTAGACCAGCACGCCGATCACGACCGTGTAGATGATGCCAATGGTCGAGACCTCGGTCGCGGTGGCGACGCCCTCGACCACGGCCGAGCGGATCACGATGGGCAGACCCAGGCCGGGGATGGCGATGAGGAACAGCCGGCCGCGCTCCTTCCAGCTGAAGCGCGGCGCCTGCGAGACGTCCTCGGACCGCGTCTGCCTGAACACGACCGCAGACAGCGCGATCATGCCGACCACGGCGGGCATCAGGCCACCGGTGAACAGCGCCGCGATGGAGACGCCGGTCACAGACCCGACCGTGATCAGGACGATGCTCGGCGGGATAGTCTCCGACATCACCGCGGACGCGGACAACAGGGAGGTAAGGTCGCCCTCGCGGTTGCCGCGCTTCACCATCTCGGGGAACAGGGTGGGGGCGATCGCCGCCATGTCGGCGGCCTTGGCGCCGGAGATGCCCGAGACGAGGTACATGGCGCCGAGCAGCACGTATTGCAGCCCGCCCCGGAAATGCCCGATCAGCGAGACCAGGAAGGCGATCATAGTCCGGGCCAGGCCGGCGAGCTCGATGAAGGCTCCGAGCAGGATGAACAGGGGAACGGCGAGCAGGATGAGGTGCGACATTCCTTCCTCCATCCGGCTCGGCACGATGGAGGTCGGGATCGAGGTCGCGAAAGCGATGAAGCCGACCGTCCCCACCAGGAACGCGAAGGCGATCGGCATGCCGATGACGATGGAGAAGGCGACGAAGCCAACGAAGAAGATCAGAAGGTTGGCGTTGCCCAGGTCCTCAATGACCTCGGCGAAGCGCAACAGCACGGCCAACGCGACCGCCACGAGGACGACCGCGCCCGCTACCTGGCGCAGGTTGGCGACGCGCAGGAGCGAAGTGAGCGCGGTGACCAGCATCAGCACGCAACCCGCGATGGTGGCTGCGCTGCGGTATCCTTCGTTGATCTGCAGAACAGGGGAAAGCCCGTCGTTCACCTCGTGGAACCGGTCGATGCTGGCCGGAATGAGGGCGATTAGGACAAAGGACACCAGGGTCATGCCGATGGCGTCGAGCCAGCCCCGGGCTTCGGGGGAGAGCCCCCTCACGAAGGCTGTGAGCCGCATGTGCTCGCCACGGCGGAGCGCAATGACGGACCCGAGCATCGCGAGCCAGAGGAACACCATCGTGGCGAGTTCGTCGGACCAGGCCAGCGGATCGCCGAAGACGTAGCGGGCCGTCGTGCTCCAGCCAAGGATCACGACCTCGGCCACAAGGGCGCAGGCCGCCATGAACTCGACGGCGTGCGTCACTGCGCGGTCAACCGCCCGCGCCGCCCGCGCAAGGGCGGAGACCGGTTGAATGGCGGGGCCACCTGCGACGGCGGCGGCGTGAGCCGTGGCCTTCATGATCTGGTCCGTTCAGTTGGAAGGTCGAGCGCGGCGCCGCGGGACCGCTGCCCCGCGGCGCGCGAACTTCAGAGCTTGCCTGCGTATTTCTCGAGAAGAGCCCAGGGCTCCTCGCCGAACTTGCTCTTCCACTCCGTGTAGTAGCCAGCGCTGCTGAGCACGTCGCGGAACGGCTTCTTTTCGGGCTTGTTGAACACCGCGCCGGCGGCTGTCAGGGTCTCGACCAGCTTGTCGTTCAGGGCCACGATATCGGCCCGCTCGCGGACCGCCGCCTCGGTCAGGCGCTTGGAGATCACGGCCTTGATCTCCTCCGGCATGGCCGCCCACTTCTTGCCGTTGGTGAAGATGTGGTGGCCGTCCCACATGTGCCCGCTGAGCGCGATGTATTTCTGCACTTCGTAGAGCTTGGCGCTGCTGATGAGGGCCAGCGGGTTCTCCTGGCCGTCAACGACATGCGTCTGCAGGGCGGCGTAGAGTTCGCCGAAGTTGATAGGGGTCGGCGCGGCGCCGAGCGCCTTGAACATGGTGACCCAGAGCTGGTTGCCGGGCACGCGGATCTTGAAGCCCTTCAGGTCCTCGGGCCCGTTCACCGGCTTCGCGCTCGACGTGATGTTCCGGTAGCCGTTGTCCAGCATCTTCGGGAAGACGTAGAGGCCGGCCTTGCCGAACTGCTCGCGCACATGATTGCCGAGCTCGCCGTCCATCGCCGCCCAGACCTTGCTGTAGTCCTCGAAGGCGAAGGCCACGGCGTTGATGCCGCCGACCGGCACGACCGTCTGGTTCACGCCCGAGGTGGACATGAAATCGAGCGCGCCGGAGCGGGTCTGGGAGAACATGTCCGGCTCGCTGCCGAGTTGGCTGTTCGGATAGACCTGCAGGTCCACGGTCCCGTTCGTCTCTGTCGCGATCGCCTTGGCGGCTTCCTGGATCCGCGCCACGCCCGGATGGTCGGCGGGGAACGCCGTCCCGTACCGCAGCTTGTATTTGGCGCTTTGAGCGAAGCTCACGCGCATTCCGGCCCCTGTGAATGCTGCGAGCCCAAGCACGCCCGCGCCGAACTCGCGGCGGGTCAACCCTCTGGCCATCGTTTCTCTCCCAGTCTTCGACGACTAGTCGACCAGCTATCAGAGGCGAGGGGGTTCAGCAAGCTGGATCGGCGACACGCTCCCGGATTGTCCCGAGAGGCGCGCCGCTACCGATGAGTGTGAGCGCTCGCCGCTCGCCCGCTCCGGCCACTGCGAAGCGCCAAGTGGGAAGCGGGCGCTGACCGGCTTGATGCAGCGATGGTAACTCTCGGGCTGGCGCAAGTTGAGCGCGCGATGGAATTACGCCGGTCGGCGCTGCGCAAACCGCAAGATCCGCGGGGCGCCGCGAGATGAAGCTGCGTGATGCCCGGGAGGGCGCCGCTACGCTCTTCAAATCAGCTTGACTCAAGCTGCGCGATTGCAGGGAAATAGGCCTGCAACCAGCCGCCCCCGGGCTGGGCCGGGAGGCTCTGCGATGACGGTGCAGGTTCCCCATCCGCAGGCCGTGGACTGGTCTGCAGGAGCAGCCTACCTCGACGGCGCCTTCATGCCGATCGCGGACGCCAGGATCCCGATCACCGATTGGGGCTACAGGCGATCGGACGTCACCTATGACGTCGTGAGCGTCTGGGACGGCGCCTTCTTCCGGCTCGATGACCATCTGCGGCGCTTCCGGGCGTCCATGGACCTGATGCGATTCGCCCCGCGCGAGAGCGACGCCGACATCCGCCGCATGCTGCACCGCCTCGTGGCCCTGACCGGACTGCGGGAGGCTTATGTGGCGATGGACTGCATGCGTGGGCGGCCCCGGCCGGACCAGCGCTACCATCCGGTAAACGCCCGCAGCTACATCGCCGCCTTCGCGATTCCCTATGTCTGGGTGATGAAGCCGGACGTTATCGAGCGCGGCGCGCACATGATCGTCGCCTCGACGCCGCGCATTCCGGACGTTTGCGTCGACGCGCGGGCCAAGAACTTCCACTGGGCGGACATGACCGCGGCCCTGTTCGAGGCGGAGGAGAAGGGGGCGGACAACCCGATCCTCCTCGACCTTGAGGGCAACGTCACCGAGGGCCCGGGCTACAACGTGTTCTGCGTCACCAACGGCGTGGTCGCCACGCCGGACAGGAACGTGCTGGAGGGGATCAGCCGCCTTTCGGCCATCGACCTGTGCCGGGAACTCGGCATTCCCTGCGAAGTGCGGAAGGTGCCTGTCGCGGAGCTGCGCGAGGCGGACGAGATCTTCGTGACCGGCACCGCCGGCGGGATCGTCCCGGTGACGCGGCTGGACGGGCGCATCCTAGGAAATGACCGGCCCGGCCCCATGGCCGAGCGCTTGCGCGAAACCTACTGGCGCAAGCGCAAGGAGGGATGGCTCGCCGAGCCGGTCGACTACGACCAAGCCGCCGTGGAACTCCCCTGAGGGAGCAAGAAAAGGCTTGGCCGCAACGAGCAGGGAAGGGGTCAGGCAATGAGCACGTTGAGGAAAGCGTTGAGCGCGGCCCTTGTGGCGGCCGCTGGGCTCTGGATGGGGGCGGGGTCGGCCTGGGCGCAGGTCTCCAGTCCCACCCTGGACGCGGTGAAGAAGCGCGGCCAGCTGATCTGCGGCATCGACACGGGCATCCCCGGCTACGCCTACCAGGACAGCTCCGGCGAGTGGCAGGGGCTGGACGTGTCGCTCTGCCGGGCGATCGCCGACGCGGTGGTCGGGTCGCCCAAGAAGGTGAAGTACATCGGCCTCACCTCCAAGGAGCGCTTCTCCGTGCTCAAGTCGGGCGAGATCGACGTGCTGATCCGCGACTCGGAGCACAGCTTTCTGCGCAACACGGCGCTCGGGCTTGAGCTGCCGGCGGTGAACTTCTTCACGGGCCAGACCTTCATGGTTCGCAAGAACCTGGGCGTGGGGCATCTCAAGGAGCTCAACGGCGCCACCATCTGCGTGCTGACCGGCACCACGCTGGAGACCAACATCGCGGACTACAACCGGGCCAACGGCATCGAGATCAAGACGCTGCTGTTCGAGAAGCCGGAGGAGGCCTTCGCGGCCGCGGACTCGGGTCGTTGCGACGGCTACACGGATGACGGCGGTTCGGTCGCGGCGGCGCGCTCGACCATGAAGACGCCGGCCGACTGGATCTTCATCCCCGAGACCATCGGCGGACTGCAGCCGATCGGGCCGCTCACGCGAGGGGGCGACGAGGCCTGGACCCGGCTCGTGCGGTGGGTCCACTACTCCATGCTGGAGGCCGAGGTGCTGGGCATCACCAAGGCCAACGCCGACCAGATGGCGCAGAACCCCAGCAACCCGGACGTGCGCCGTTTCTTCGGGCTCGAAGGCGACTTCGGCAAGCTGCTGGGCGTCGACAACGAGTGGGCGAAGCGCATCGTCAAGGACATCGGCAACTATGGCGAGGTCTATGAGGCGAGCTTCGGCGCAAAAGGCCTGGGCCTGCCGCGCGGCATGAACAACCTCTACGACAAGGGCGGCCTCCAGACGCTGCCGACCTGGCACTGACGCCCCGTGGTCCGGCGGCCATCATCGCGGGCCCGCATCGCGCAGTGGGCGCTGCTTGCGGCGCTCGCGGCGGTGGCCTGGCGGCTCGGGGGCAATGTGGCGGACAATCTCGACGCCCGCCACATGACGTTCAGCTTCGGCTTCCTGAGCGACCGGGCGAACTTCGACATCCCGTTCCGCATCGTCGACTGGAAGGTTGGCGACACCTACAGCCGGGCGCTGCTCGTCTGCACGCTCAACACGCTGCTGGTGTCGGCGCTCGGCGTGGTCGCCGCCACGCTGATCGGCCTGCTCGTCGGCGTGATGCGGCTCTCGGACAACTGGCTCGTCCGTAACGTCGCGCTCGCCTACATCGAGGTCGTCCGCAACACGCCCCAGCTGGTGCAGGTGGCGTTCTGGTACATCGGCGTCCTGCAGGCTATGCCGCCGCTGCGCCAGAGCATCGCGCTGCCGGGCGGCGCGCTGCTCAACATCCGCGGCCTCTACCTGCCGACGCTTCACTTCGCCCCATGGGCGGCGCCCGTGGCCTGGGGCGCCGCGGCGGCGGTTCTCGTGACGCCCCTGGTCTGGCGGCTGCGCTGGCGGGGCCGGCCGCTCGGCGCCAAGGCGCTCGTCCTTCCTGCCCTGGCGCTTGCCGCGGTGATCGCGAGCGTGGCGCAGGTCGAAAGGCCGGCGTTGCGCGGCTTCAACATCGCCGGCGGCTTGCAGATCCCGCCTGAGCTGGTGGCCCTCTGGGCCGGGCTCAGCATGTACTCCTCGGCCTTCATCGCCGAGATCGTCCGGGCCGCCATCCTGGCCGTGCCCAAGGGGCAGCGCGAAGCGGCGCTCAGCCTCGGGCTCAGGCCTGGGCAGATCCTCGCCAAGGTGGTGCTGCCCCAGGCGCTGCGCATCATGGTGCCGCCGCTGACGAGCCAGTACCTCAACCTCATCAAGAGCAGTTCGCTCGGGGCGGCCATCGCCTATCCGGAGCTGTTCTCCATCTTCGCCGGGACGGTGCTGAACCAGACCGGGCGCGAGCTCGAGACCATCCTGATCCTCATGGCGATCTTCCTCACCATCAGCCTGTCCACGTCGGCCTTCATGAACTGGTACAATCGCCGCGTCGCACTGGTGACACGCTGATGTCCACCGAAAGCGAAGCTTCCAAGATCACGCCCGCAGCGCCCGGATGGGACTTCCCCGGGTCGCGCGCAGGCCTCGGCGCGGCGGTCGCCTGGACCCGCAGGAACCTGTTCAGCTCGCCCTTCAACACGGTGTTGACGGTGCTGGTCGGGCTCTTCCTTGCCTGGGCGCTGCCCGCGATGTTCCGATGGGCGGTGCTGAACGCCACCGTGACGGGCGCCACGCGCGCCGCCTGCGGCGGGGAGGGCGCGTGCTGGACCTTCATCCAAGTGCGCCTGCCGCTGTTCTTCGTGGGGCGCTATCCGCCGGACGAACGCTGGCGCGTCCTGGCTGCCCTCGTCGCGCTGATCGGCTTCTGCATCCCGGTGCTGCGCGAGGGGCACGTGCGCCACCGCGGGATCTGGTTCGCGCTGCTGTTCACGGCGTGCCCGGCCATCGTGGGCGTGTTGCTGCTCGGCGGCGTCTTCGGCCTGCCTTACGTCGACACGAGCCTGTGGGGCGGGCTGATGATCGACGTCGTCGTGTCCTTCGTGACCGTCGCCGGCGCCATCCCGCTCGGCATCCTGCTGGCGCTGGGGCGACGCTCCCAGCTCTCGGTGATCCGCGGCCTGTCGATCGCCTATATCGAGCTGTGGCGCGGCGTGCCGCTGCTGACAGTGCTGTTCATGTCCGCCGTGATCGTCCCCCTTCTGATGCCAAACGGCGTGACCGCGGATCGCCTGCTGCGCGCCATGATCGCCATGGTGCTGTTCAACGCGGCCTACATGGCGGAGGTGGTGCGCGGCGGCCTGCAGGGCGTCCCCGAGGGCCAGGAGGAGGCGGCTGCGACGCTCGGCCTCCGGTGGTGGCAGATGCAGGCGCTCGTCGTGCTGCCCCAGGCCTTGCGCATCGTGCTTCCCGGCATCGTCAACACGGTGGTGGACCTGTTCAAGGACGTGACCCTGATCACCATCATCGGCTTGAGCGACCTGCTCGGCGTGGTCAACCAGGCGCTCAAGGACCCCGCGTGGCTCGGGATGGCCCGCGAGGGCTACGCCTTCGCGGCCTTCGTCTTCTTCGTCTGCTGCTACCTGATGTCATCCTACAGCCGCCGGCTCGAGCGGCGCCTCAACCGCGGCCACGCCCACTGATCACTGACGGAGCCGGACATGCCGAACCTTGACGCGACCCTCGACCCCGCCGCCCTGACGAGCAGGTTGAACGCCGCCGTGCTGTCCGACGTGCTCGACTCGCTCGGCCGTCCTGGGCAGGCGCTCAAGCCGTTCGTGCGGCCCCTGGACGAGGACTCGATCCTGTGCGGCTTCGCCCGCACCGGCCTCTACATGAAGCGTTTCCACACGGTCGAGGGCGCCAACCCTTATGCGATCGAGATGGCGCTCATCGACGACCTCAAGCCCGGCGAGATTCCTGTGCTGGCCTGCGACGGGCCGACGGATCGGATCGCGCCCTGGGGCGAACTGCTGACCACGGCCTCCATGGCGCGCGGCGCCGCAGGCTGTCTCACGGACGGGCTCGTGCGCGACGTGCGCCGCATCAGGCAGGTCGGGTTTCCGGTGTTCCACGGCGGGATCGGCCCGCTGGATACGAAGGGTCGCGCCGAGATGATGGCCATGGACGAGCCCGTCGAAGTCGCGGGCGTGCCGGTCAGGACCGGCGACTTCGTTTTCGGCGATGTGGACGGCGTGGTGGTGGTCCCCCGCGAGATCGCCGCGGAGGCCGTCCGCCTGGCGCTTGAGAAGATCGAGGCCGAGGACAAGACACGGGACGAGTTGCTGCGCGGGGAGCTGCTCAGCGCCGTTTTCGCCCGTCACGGCGTGCTCTGAGGGATTGCGCTTCACCTGACGCGTCTGGCTCCTTGGGCGGCGGCTTCGCCAACAAACATGCTTGCATGTTTGTTTGTGGCTCTCTAGCGTTGCGCCATGCCGATGGCGAAGCCCCAGCGTCGCACCCAGGAGGAGCGGTCCGCCGAGACGCGGGCCCGGCTCGTCGAGGCGACGCTCGATTGCCTGAACGAACGCGGCTACCCCCGCACCACCACCGCCGAGATCGCCGAGCGGGCCGGCGTGACCCGCGGCGCCCTGAACCACCATTTCCCCAGCAAGGACGCTCTGGTGGTGCGCGCCATCGAGCACCTGCTGAAGTCGGCCACCAGCGACATCCGCGGCCTCGCCGCCTCGGTCAGGGATGGATCGCTCAGCCTATCGGACTTCGTGGAGCGGCTTTGGGATCTGTTCTCGGGCCGCCTGCTGCTGATCACCCTGGAGCACATCACCGAGGCGCGGCACAACGGGGTCTTGCGCGAGGGCCTGATCCCGGTCGTGCGTGAGTTTCACGCGGCCCTGGACCGGATCTGGGGCGACTTCTTCAAGGGGACGCACCTGGACGACCGCGAAGTGCAGACCGCCCTGAACGCGTCGCTCTGCCTCATGCGCGGCATGGGAATGCAGCAGGTGCTGCGGGACGACCCGAGCTACTACCGGGGACTCCTGGATTTCTGGAAATCGATCCTCGCCGACTACTCCCGACGGGATCATGCGCAGGAGGAGCGCCAGCCCGTCCGAGCCGGCGGCTCCAAGGAAAGGTGAACAGCGTGTCCCAGAGCATCATCTTCGAGAACGCCCGCATCCTGGACGGCCGCAGCCCGCAGGGCGAGCACGACCGGCACGTGCGCGTCGAGGACGGCCGCATCCAGGAGATCTCGGATCGGCCGATCCGCAGCGCCTCGGCGCGGACGGTCGACCTGAAGGGCCGCACCCTGATGCCCGGCCTGATCGATTGCCACGTGCACGTGGTCGCCGGTCTCGTGAACCTGGGCCTGAACGCGCTGCTGCCGGACACGCTCGCGGCGTTCCACGCCGCCCGGATCATGAAAGGCATGCTGGCGCGCGGCTTCACAACCGTGCGCGACGTGGGCGGCGCGACGCACGCGCTCGTAGACGCGCTCGAGCAGGGACTCGTCGACGGCCCGCGGCTCGTGATCTGCGGCAAGGCATTGGCGCAGACCGGCGGGCACGCCGACTTCCGCGGCCGCTACGACAATCGCGATCCCGATTACCAGACCCGGCGCCTGGGCTCGCTGGGCCGGATCTGCGACGGCGTCGAGGCCTGCCGCCACGCCGCCCGCGACGAGATCCGCCAGGGCGCGCAGTTCATCAAGATCATGGCGAATGGCGGCGTCGCGTCGCCCACCGACCCGATCGCGTTCCTGGGCTTCTCCAATGACGAGATCGCCGCGATCGTCGAGGAGGCGCGCAACGCCCAGACCTATGTGTCCGCCCACCTCTATACGGATGAGGCCATCGCGCGCGCCGTGAAGCTGGGCGTCCGCTCGGTGGAGCACGCCAACCTGATCGAGCCCGCGACGGCCGCCCTCATGAAGGAGCGCGGCGCCATCGCGTGCCCGACGCTGGTCACCTACGAGGCCCTGAAGAACGAGGGCGAGTCGCTGGGCCTGCCTGCCACCTCGGTCGCCAAGATCGACGACGTGCGCCTGCGCGGTCTGGAGTCCCTGCAGATCATGCGCGACGCCGGGGTCACCATGGCGTACGGCACCGACCTGCTCGGCGAGATGCATCGGCACCAGTCGGAGGAGTTCGTGATCCGCGGCCGGGTGCTCCCCGCCATCGAGGTCATCCGGTCGGCCACCGTGGACGCGGCCGAACTGATCGGCATGAGCGGCCAGATCGGCCTGGTGGAGACCGGCGCGCACGCAGACCTGATCGTGGTCGATGGCGACCCCCTGGCCGACCTGTCGCTGCTGACGCGCCAGGGCCAGCACCTGTCGGCGATCATGAAGGCCGGCGTCTTCGTGAAGGACGCCCTGGCCCAATAAGCACCGCTTCTGGAGGGAGAAGGCAATGACAACGACACGCCGTCAATTCGTGGGAGGGCTTGGCGCCGCCGCCGGCCTCGTGGCCGCGCCGGGGATCCTGCGGGCGCAGACGCAAGGCGTCTACCGCATCGGGGCGCTGTGCCCCGTCACCGGCTCCGGCAGCCCGTTCGGCTCCGGCATGCAGAAAATGATCGGCGCGGCAGCCGACATCGTCAACGCGGCTGGCGGCGCCGCCGGGCGCAAGCTCGAGGTGGTCTACGAGGACACGCAGACCAACCCGCAGGCGGCCGTTCTCGCGGCCAAGAAGCTGATCGACGTGAACAAGGTCCAGATCCTCATGGGGACCTGGTCCTCGGGCGTGTCGCTCGCGGTCATTCCGCTCACCAACGACGCCAACATCATCCTGATGAACACGTCAGGCGCGCCGGCGCTCTCCACGCCGCCGGCGAACGCCAAGGGCCTGTCCTACCGCTACCAGGCGACCAACGACCGCTTCGGCCGCGCCTTCGCGGAGATCTGCGTCAAGGAGGGCTTCAAGCGTCCGGCGACGATGGCGTTCAACAACGCCTCGGGCATCGGCAACACCGAAGGCTTCCGCAAGGCCTGGGAAGCCAAGGGCGGCAAGGTGGTCGAGAGCGTCGTCTACGAGCCGAACCAGCCGACCTACCGGTCCGAGCTGCAGAAGGTGCTCGCCGCCAATCCCGACGTGATCGTGACGGGGTCGTACCTGGCCGACACCACCATCTTCATGCGCGAGTGGTACCAGACGGGCCAAGCGGTGAAGTGGATCATGCCGGGCTGGGCCGCGAGCCCGGACCTGGTGAAGGCGGTGGGCCCGGACGTCGTCGAGGGCGTGATCTCGGTGGATTCCGTGTCCAACGAGAACGCCCCCTCCTACAAGGCCTATGACGAAGCCTACAAGAAGGCGACCGGCCAGCCCGGCCAGGCCAACGTCTATGCGGCCATGACCTGGGACATGGTCCATGTCCTGGCGCTCGCCATGGAGGCCGCGAACTCGGCTGACACCCAGGCCATCAACGCCAAGATCCGCGAAATCGCTAACCCGCCCGGCCAGCAGGTCTTCTCCTTCGCCGAAGGCAAGGATGCCCTCAAGAAGGGCAAGATCAACTTCGAGGGCGCTTCCTCGGTGCTGGACTTCGACCAGTACGGCGACGTGACCCCGGACTTCGGCGTCTTCTTCATCGAAGGCGGCAAGCTCAACCGTCGCTACGTTGTGAAGATCTGATACACGTCGGCGGCCTGGCTTCGCGCCAGGCCGCCCTGTCGCGCTCCGGCCTCGGACCGGAAGGCATCGAGACCTCCATGTTTTACGCCCAACTGCTCGTCAACGGCCTCGTGCAGGGGCTCGTGATCGGGCTCGCCGCCCTCTCCATCACGCTGGTCTTCGGCATCGCCCGGTTCCCCAATGCGGCCACCGGCGACGCCATGACGCTTGGCGGCTACTCAGCGCTGGCCGCCTTCAAGGCCACGGGATCCATGGCGCTCGGGGGCGTGGCCGCATTCCTGGCGACCGCGGTCGTGTCCCTGCTGGCCTATCTGGCCGTGTTCCGGCAGCTGGCGAACCGCTCCGTGGTGTCCCTGCTGGTCGCCTCCATCGGCGTCGCCTTCTTTATCCGGGCGGTGCTCGGCGTCACCTTCGGGCACGCGCAGCAGGTCTTCATGGCGCCCCTGTCCCGGCCCTACGTGCTGGGCGGCGTGCGCATCACGCCGCTGGACCTGCAGCTGGCGGCCGTGGCCGCCATCGCGCTCGCGGCCGTGTTCGGGCTGCTCTACTTCACTCCGATCGGGCGCCAGATGCGCGCCGTGGCCGACAACCGCGACCTCGCGCGCGTGTCGGGCGTGCGCCCAGGCCGCGTGATGGTGGCCCTCTGGCTGCTCGCGGGCGGCGTCGCCGGCGTGGGCGGCATGATGCTCGGCGTGAAGACCATCGTGTCGCCCGAGAGCGGCTGGGAGATGCTGCTGCCGGCCTTCACGGCCGCCATCCTGGGCGGCATCGGATCGCCCGGCGGGGCGGTGCTGGCGGGCCTGCTGCTGGGCGTGGCGCAGGAGGCGTCGACGCCCTTCGTGGGCTTCACCTACAAGATCGCGCTCGCCTTCGTGATCATGCTGGCCGTGCTGCTGGTGCGGCCGCGCGGCCTGTTCGGGCGCGTGGAGGGGGCACGCTGATGGACGCCTATCTCGCCGCCATCGCGATCATCGCGCTCATCTACGTCCTGCTCAGCCTCGGGCTGACGCTGCAGTACGGGCTGACCGGGCTCATCAACTTCGGGCATGTCGGTTTCTTTGCGATCGGGGCGTACACGAGCGCCCTGCTGGCCCTCAAGGGCGTGCCGCTGATCCTGACCTTCCCGGCGGCAGCGGTGCTGGCAGGCCTCTCCGCCTGGCCGATCGGCCTGGTTTCGCTGCGCCTGCGGGACGACTATTTCGCCATCGTGACGCTCGGTTTCTCGGAGGTGGTGCGCATCGTCATCACCAGCGAGAAGTGGCTCACCAACGGGGTGCAGGGCGTGCCCGGCATCCCCCGCCTGTTCGAGGGGCTCCAGGGCTTCGCGGCGCAGGCCGCCACGCTGGCCGTGATCCTGGCCGTGACGATCGTGGCGGTGTGGATGATCCTGCGCATCGCGAAATCGCCGTTCGGGCGGCTCATCGAGGCCATCCGCGACAACGAGGAGGCCGTGAAGGCGCTCGGGAAGGACCCGGCGAGCTTCAAGATCCAGGTCCTGATCGTGGGCGCGGCGATCGCGGGCGTGGCTGGCGCCTTCTACGCCCACTACATCACCTATATCGTGCCCGACCAGTTCATCCCGCTCGTCACCTTCTACGTGTGGATGGCGGTGATCATGGGCGGCGTGGGCCGCGTGTCCGGCGCCGTGGTCGGGGCGGCCATCCTGATGGTCTTCCTGGAGGGCTCACGCTTCCTGCGTGACATCGTGCCGTGGATCTCCGAGGTCGACATGGCCTCCGTGCGCATCGGCGTCGTCGGGCTGCTCCTGATCCTGTTCGTGATGTTCCGGCCGCAGGGCCTGATGGGGGACTACACCAAGCGATGACCCTGGAAATTCGGAACGTCACAAAGGCCTTCGGCGGCTTCCAGGCGCTGGACGGGGTGCGCCTGAGCGTGCCGCTCGACTCGCTTTTCGGCCTCATCGGCCCGAACGGCGCGGGGAAGTCGACCCTTTTCTCCGTCATCTCGGGCTTCCTGTCCGCGGACCAGGGCGAGATCACGCTGGGCGGGCGGCGGATCGATGGCTTGTCCGCGCCCGCGCGGGCGCGCGCGGGCATGGTGCGGACATTCCAGGTGCCGCGCGAATTCAGCCATCTCACCGTACGCGAGAACCTGATGGCCGCGGCGCCGGCGCAGACGGGGGAGGGGCTGTTCGGGCTGTTCTTTCGCCCCGGGACGGTGCGGCGCGAGGAGGCCGCCATCGCGGCGCGGGTGGAGGAGACCATCGCGCTGCTGAAGCTGACCAGGGTGGCCGACCAGCCCTCCGGCAAGCTCTCGGGAGGCCAGAAGAAGCTGCTGGAACTCGGGCGCGCGCTCATGGTGGAGCCGCGCCTCATCCTGCTGGACGAGCCCTTCGCGGGCGTAAACCCGGTGCTGATCGGTGAGATCATGGAGCGCATCGCCGAACTCAACGGCCGCGGCATCGGTTTCCTGGTGATCGAGCACGACCTCGAGGCGCTGACCCGCCTCGTCAGCCGCATGGCCGTGATGGATCGCGGCCGGGTGTTGGCCGAGGGCGAGCCCGCCGCCGTGCTCGACGAACCGCAGGTTCGCGAAGCCTATCTGGGAGGCCTGTCGTGAGCGCCCAATCAGTGGCCCAGCCCGTGGCTGCGGATATGACCGAACGGGGCTCTATGGCCGGCGCGCCGCTGCTGCTTGGGGTCGAGGACGTCCGCGGCGGTTATGGCGAGGTCGACATCCTGAACGGGGTCTCGCTATTCCTGCGCAAGGGCGAGATCGTCACGGTGGCCGGCACGAACGGCGCCGGCAAGTCGACGCTGGCCAAGGCCGTCCTGGGCCTGCTGCCCCGGGTGAGCGGCCGCATCCTGTTCGAGGGCGCCGACCTCGTCGGCCTCTCCACGGAGGACCGGGTCGGCCGCGGGGTCGGCTATGTGCCGCAGGTCGCCAATGTCTTCGCCGCCCTGAGCGTGGTCGAGAACCTGCAGGTCGTCGTGGGGGTGAAGGACCAGCGCCGCCGGATCGCGGAGCTGTTCGAGGCTTTTCCACTGCTGGCGGAGCGGCGGCGCGCGCGGGCGGGAAGCCTTTCCGGCGGCGAGCGCCAGCAACTGGCCTTCGCCCGGGCCCTGATGACGAGCCCGCGGCTGATCATCCTGGACGAGCCGACGGCGGCGCTCTCGCCCGCGAAGGTGGCCGAAGCTTTCGAGCTGATCGCGCGACTCCCCTCGCTGAATGTGTCGGTCCTCGTCGTCGAGCAGCGGGCGCGTCAGTGCCTCGCCGTCTCGCAGCGCGGGTACATCCTGGATGGTGGCAAGGTCGCCATCGAGGGCGAGGCCGCCATGCTGCTGGCTGACGAACGGGCCGCCGAGCTTTACCTCGGGCGCACGGAGAAACGTCACTCGTGACATGAGGAGCTAGGCCAATCAGCCGTCCGCGGGAGCCCGTTTCCATGCGAGCCCTTGACGGCCAAGCCTCCGCGCCTCTATTGGTCAGACCAAGGTAAGGACATGACCGCTGATCTTGAAATCACGCGGCTCGGGGAGGCAAGCGGCAAGGGCTTCGAGAAGGTGTTCGCCTTCTTCCGGGACCGGCTGCTCGAAGGCTCGCTGAAGCCCGGCGACCGCCTGATCTCCGAACGCGAACTGGCCGCCCAGCTCGACGTGAGCCGGCCGATGCTGCGCGAGGCGCTGCGGGCCCTCACGGTGCTGGGGGTGCTGGAGATCCGCGAGCGCGTGGGCGCGGTGGTGCGCCGCCCGGACCCGTCCGTGCTCAGCGACTTCCTGACTTTCGCCTTCGCCCAGAGGGCCGAGTTCCTCGAAGACGTGATGCAGGCCCGCATCGCCATCGAGTGCCAAGCCATCCGCTTGGCCGCGGAGCGAGCCACCGTGCTCCACCTCGAGCGGCTCCAGGCGGCGCTGGCGCGCATCGTCGAGACCATCGACGACCCGGACGCCGGCGGGCTCGCCGACTACGAGTTCCACCGGGCCCTGGTGGACGCGGGCGGGTCGGAGACGCTGGTCGTCCTCCACAACGCCCTGTCCGGCATCCTGCGCCTGTCCCACAAGCGGCGGCGGGAGCTGTTGCGCATCTTCCCGTCGATGAAGACCTACCTCATCGAGGACCACCGGCGCATCTTCGACGCCATCGCGGCCCACGACCCGGACCGGGCGGAGCACGTGCTGCGCGAGCATTTCGCCATCGGCGACGATTATCGCCGCCGGGCGGCGCTTGGCCAGACGGACGCCGAGATCGCCACCGCCATCCCCTCCGAAAACACGCAACGGAACCGCCCATGAGCTCGTCTTCCTCCCAAAAGCGCGTCGCCTTCATCGGGCTCGGCACCATGGGCCGCGAGATGGCGCGCAATCTGCTCAAGGCCGGTTACGCCGTTGTCGGGCATGACGTGAACGCCGAGGCCGTGTCCGAGCTTGGGGCGGAGGGGCTCCAGCCCGCCGCGAGCCCGGCGGAGGCCGCCCGGGGCGCGGACATCGCGATCACGATGCTGCCCGACACGCCCCACGTCGAAGCCGTGATCGAAGGGCCGGACGGGCTAGCCTCGGCGCCGCCCGCCGGCAGGCTGATCGTGGACATGAGCACCATCTCGCCGGTGGCCGTCCGCCGCCTTCATGCCGGCCTGAAGGAGCAGGGGGTGGCCTTCGTGGACGCCCCAGTGTCCGGCGGCCCGGTGGGCGCCAAGAACGCGGCCCTGTCGATCATGGCCGGCGGCGACCGCGAGGCTTTCCTGGCCGCCGAGCCTTACTTCCGGGCCATGGGGACCACCATCACCCACGTCGGCGGAACGGGCGCCGGGCAGACCGTGAAGCTCTGTAACCAGCTCATCTGCGGAATCAATCTCCAGGCCGTCTGCGAGGCGCTGGCGCTGGGCCGCGCCGCCGGGGTCGACCTCGAGCAGCTGCGCAAGGTGCTGCTGGGCGGCTCCGCCGCCTCCTGGATGCTTGACCGGCTGGGCCCGGCCATGATCGGGGGCGACGCCTCGGCCGGCTTCCGCATCGACCTGATGCTGAAGGACCTGCGGCTCGTGCTGGAGCAGGCGCAGGCGCTCACGGTGCCGCTGCCGGGCACGGCCCTGGTGACGAGCCAGTACATGGAGGCCAAGGCGCACGGGGAGGGGAGCAACGGCAACCAGGCCCTGTTCCGCGTCTATGACCGCATGACCAACCGGGCCTGAGCCGGATGAGGATCAACCTCGACTTCGGCGCGATCCTGGAGCGGTGGCCGGCCTTCCTGTCGGGCGCGATCCTGACGCTGGAGCTTGCGGTCATCGCCACGGTGTTCGGCACCGTCATTGGCGTGCTGGGCGCCATCGCGCGGCGGAGCGACAACCCGGTGGCGACGCGGGTCGCCGCGCTTTACGTCGAGACGATCCGCAACACGCCGCTGCTGGTGCAGATCTTCCTGGTCTATTTCGGGCTCGCCAGCCTGGGCGTGAAGTTCCCCGCCTTCACGGTCGCGGCCGCCGCGCTGACCATCAATGTCGGCGCCTACACGACCGAGATCATCCGGGCGGGCTTCGACGCCGTGCCGAAGGGCCAGCTCGAGGCGGCCGAGGGCCTGGCGCTGTCACGGTGGCAGATCTACTGGCACGTGGTGATGCTGCCTGCGATCGAGAAGGTCTACCCGGCTCTCACCAGCCAGTTCGTGCTGCTGATGCTGGCCTCGTCGGTGACGTCCCAGATCTCCGCCGAGGAACTCACGGCGGTCGCCAACTACATCCAGTCGGACACCTACCGGGCCTTCGAGACCTACATCCTGGTGGCGATCGCCTATGTCGTCCTGTCGCTGGTGATGCGGGCGGGCTTCTGGGCCCTGGGCCTCGCCTTGTTCCCGCGCCGCCGGCGCCTCGGCACGCCGTTGTGAGGAGGCTGGCATGGGCGGCTCTCTGAACGCGAACCACCTCAGCTTCCTGGCGCATGGCGCGCTGTGGACGGTCGGCCTGTCGCTCATCGCCCTGATCGGCGGCGGGCTCGCAGGCTTCGTTGTGGCGCTGGCGCGCATCTCGCCGGTCCGCGCCGTGCGGATCCTGGCTGCGGGCTACGTCCAGCTCGTGCAGGGCACGCCGCTGCTGGTCATCATGTTCCTGACCTTCTTCGGCCTGCCCCCTCTCGGGATCACGGTGTCGCCGCTGGCCGCGGCTTCCGTGTCGCTCACCATCTACGTCGCGGCCTACCTCGGCGAGATCTGGCGCGGGTGCATCGAGTCGGTGCCACGGCAGCAGTGGGAGGCGGCCGAGGGGCTGGCGCTGTCGCGCACCCAGCGGATGGCGAAGGTCATTCTTCCGCAAGCGATCCGCATCGCCACGCCGCCGACAGTCGGCTTCATGGTTCAGATCATCAAGAACACGTCGCTGGCTTCGGTGGTCGGCTTCGTCGAGCTCGCCCGGGCCGGGCAGATCATCAACAACGCGCTGTTCGAGCCCTTCCTGATCTACGTGATCGTGGCGGTCGTCTACTTCGCCCTCTGCTATCCGATTTCCCGGCTCAGCCGCGTCCTCGAAGCCCAGCGCGGTCGAGGGCGGGCGCGCCTTTCCGTCGAGACAGCCTGATGCAACAGAACGCCGCTTCCGGGGCGGGATCCGCCGTCGTCTCGCTCCGCGAGGTCCACAAGAGCTTCGGCCCGCTGAAGGTGCTCGACGGCGTCACCTTCGACGTCGCGCGCGGCGAGGTGCTGACCATCATCGGCCGCAGCGGTTCGGGCAAGAGCACCGCCTTGCGCTGCATCGACCGGTTCGAGACCATCGACGCGGGCCAGATCGAGGTGTGCGGGCACAAGGTGCACGACCCGGGCCTCGACCTGCGGGCGCTGCGCCAGGACGTCGGCATCGTCTTCCAGAGCTACAACCTGTTCCCGCACCTCACCATCGAGGAGAACATTGTCCTCGCTCCCTCCTCGGTGAAGCGCATTCCCAAGGCGCAGGCCCGCAAAGAGGCGCGCGCCGTGCTGGCGCAGGTCGGGCTGGAGGACAAGCTGCACCACTACCCGGAGCAGCTTTCGGGCGGCCAGCAGCAGCGCGCGGCCATCGCCCGTTCGCTCGCCATGCGCCCGAAGGTCATGCTGTTCGACGAGGTGACCTCCGCGCTCGATCCCGAGCTCACCGGCGAGGTGCTGAAGGTGATCGAGGCGCTCGCGCAGGACGGCATGACGATGGTCATGGTGACCCACGAGATGGGCTTCGCCCGCAGCATCGCCGACCGCGTCGTCTTCATGCACCGGGGCAAGGTGCACGAAAGCGGGACCGCGACGATCCTCACGGCCCCGACAACCCCAGAACTGGCCCAATTCATCGGGACAGGCCTGTGACCGCAAGAACCAACGCTCAACGACAGGGAGAAACCATCATGCGCAAAGCCTCGCTTCTCGCCGCCGCCGCGGCGCTCGTCATGCTCGGGGGCGCCGCCGCCCACGCCGACCAGTACGACGACATCATGAAGGCCAAGAAGATCCGCATCTCGACGGACATGGCGATCCCGCCGTCCGGGATGATGGACTCCAGCATGAAGCCCACGGGCTCGGACGTGGAGACGGCCCAGCTGCTCGCCAAGGACTGGGGCCTGGAGATCGAGTGGGTGCAGACCACGGGCGCGACCCGCATCCCCAACCTGCAGACCAACAAGGCCGACGTGGTGATCTCGACGCTGTCGGTGACGCCCGAGCGCGCCAAGGTGATCGACTTCACCAAGGCCTACGCCTCGCTCCAGTCGGTGGTGGGCTGCCTGAAGTCCGCGCAGGTGAAGGGCTGGGACGACCTGAAGGACAAGACCATCGCGGTGTCGCGCGGGACGACCCAGGACACCGAGCTCAGCGCCATGAAGGACCGCGCCCTCAAGCTGTCGCGCTATGACGACGACGCCACTATGGTGACGGCGGCCGTGTCCGGCCAGGCGGACTGCATCGCCACCTCGGCCACCATCGTCAACCAGATCGGCGTGAAGAATCCGAACCGGGTGTTCGAGCCGAAGGTGCCTATCCGCAACTTCGACCTCGCCATCGGCGTGCGCCAGGGCGAGCCGAAGCTGAAGGAGAAGCTCAACGAGTGGATCACGGCGAACCTGAAAAACGGCAAGCTGAACGAGATCTACAAGAAGTTCCACGGGACCGAACTGCCGGCCGAGATGCGCAGCTGACCCGGGACGGGGCCCGCGCCGCAGGCCGGGCCCCTCCTCATTCCAACAAGAATTTTCGACAGGACCCCCAACATGCGAGTCGTCATCGGGTCGGATCACGCCGGCTGGATTCTCAAGAAGACCGTCATCGAAGAGGTGCGGACGCTAGGCCACGAGGTGGAGGACGTCGGCTCGTTCGACGACAAGCCGGTGGATTTCCCCGATATCGCGCGCCAGCTCACCGGCAAGCTGAAGGCCGGGCAGGCTGACCGCGGCATCATGGTCTGCGGCACGGGCGTGGGCGCGTCCATCGCGGCCAACAAGATCAAGGGCATCCGCGCCGCCGTGTGCCACGACGTGCACTCGGCCCACCAGTCGGTGGAGCACGACGACGTCAACGTGATGTGCATCGGGGCGCAGATCGTCGGGCCCTGGCTCGCCCGGGACCTGGTCTCCGCCTATCTGAAGGCCGAGTTCTCGACCGACGAGGACTGCCGCCGCCGGGTTGAGAAGCTGCACGCCCTCGACGCGGAGTAGGACGACCTGCGTGAACGCGGGCGCCGGCGTCTTCCCGTCCGGCTCCCGCGCTCAGCCGAATTCGCGGCTCATCAGCAGCAGGTCGTCCCACAGGCTCTGGGCGAAGCCGCGCAAGACAAGCAGTTCGAAGGAGTCTTGTCCGGTCCGGGCGAGGTTGGTCCCGATCTGGCCAACCAGCGTCGACGTCGCCGTCCCGACCGGGAAACGCTCCGGGTGAAGGTCGAGCGCCACGCCTTTCGCCAGCATGCGGCGGGACGGCGCGCCGCTGACCCGAATGCGGAAACGGCCGCTGCTTTGGTCGACGACGTGGAGCGAGGGCGCGAGGCGGGCCGCCAGGGCGTCGATCTCGGGGCCGGTGAGCTCCCGGTCCGTGACCACGAACCACTGCCCAGGCCCGGCATTGCGCAGGCCAGGCGAGGCGCCGGCCACCTCGGGCAGGCTCATGTCGGACGGCGGCGTCGCGCCCGCCTTCCCGAGCAGCTGCAGGATGGAGCCGCCGGGCGCCTCGAGCAGGAGGTCGCCGCAGCGGACGGGTTCGGAGGCCACCGCGGGGCGGCGCATGAGCGCTGAATCACGCATGGAGCTTCTCGTTCGCGGGGTCGACGAACACGGGGCTGGTGAGGCGGGCCGTGGTCATTTCGTTGCGCAGTCCATTCCAGACGAGGACCTCCTCGCCATGCCGCGACGCGCCGTTCTTCACGAGGGCGAGGCCGATCGTTGACCCCACGTGCGGGGAGAAGGCGGTGGAGGTGACGTAGCCCTGGTCGTTCTCCAGGGTGGCCGCCGCGCCTTTGCTCAGGACGTGCGACCCGGTGCGGAAGCTCGCGGCCGGGTCGAGCGGAACGAGACCCACGAGTTGCGGCCGGCCGGGGGCCACGAGCGCCTCGCGTGACAGCATGCGCTTGCCCACGAAATCGGGCTTGTCCGCCACCATGCGGGCGAAGCCGAGGTCGGCCGGGACAACGGTTCCGTTGATCTCGTTGTGGGTGACATGCCCCTTCTCGATGCGCAGCACGCCAAGGGCCTCGACGCCGTAGGGCTGGATCCCGAAGGGCTCGCCCGCCTGCATCAGCGCGTCGGCGACGCTCTCTCCGTAGTCGGCTGGCACGGCGAGCTCATAGGCGAGTTCGCCGGAGAAGGAGATGCGGAACAGTCGCCCGCGCAGCCGACCGCCGAACAGGGACACGTCGCGGGCGGCCAGATAGGGGAAGGCGGCGTTCGAGAGGTCCTCGTCCACGACCCGCTGCAACACCTCGCGGACCTTTGGCCCAGCCACGGCCATCTGGGCCCACTGGTCCGTGACTGACGCCAGCCTGACGTCGAGCTCGGGCCAGAGCGCCTGGGCGCAGAACTCGAGATGGGTCATGACGCCGGCCGCGTAAGCCGTCGTGGTGGTCATGAAATAGCGGTCCTCGGCGAGGCGGCTCGTGGTTCCGTCGTCGTAGATGAAGCCGTCCTCGCGCAACATCAGGCCGTAGCGCGCCTTGCCGACGGGGAGCTTGGCGAAGCCGTTGCAGTAGACACGGTTGAGGAATTCGGCGGCATCGGGTCCGCAGACCTCGATCTTGCCCAGCATAGAGACATCGCAGAGCCCAACATTGGCGCGGACGTTGAGGACCTCCCGGTCCACGCTCTGGCGCCAGGTGGTCTCACCGTCACGGGGAAACCAGGACGAGCGGTACCAAAGGCCCGTCTCCACGAACACCGCCCCGCGCCGTGCGGCCCAGTCGTGCAGGGGCGACTTGCGGACCGGCTGGAAGTGCTTGCCGTGATGGGCCCCGGTCAGCGCGCCGAAGGAGACTGGGGTGTAGAAGGGCCGGAACGTCGTCGTGCCGACCTCGCCCGGCGAGACGCCGCGCGCCTTGGCCAGCAGGCCAATAGCGTTGACGTTGGAGAGCTTGCCCTGGTCGGTCGCCATGCCGTTGGTGGTGTAGCGTTTGGCGAGCTCCACGTGGCCGTAGCCTTCGCGTACGGCGAGATCGAGGTCGGCGCGGTGCACGTCGTTCTGGTAATCGACGAAGGCTTTTCCCTTCACGCCGGGGATCATCCAGAGCGGCGGGGCAGGAGCAGGCACGACGTCGCCTTCGACAACCGGCGTCGCCAGCGGGGTGGGCCGGAACCCGAGGTCGCTCAGGGCCGCTGAGGCCTGCCGCACGCCGGACTCGAAGCAGGCGGCCAGGCCGGTCACGCCTGCAGCGGCGCCAGCGAGGGAGAGGCCGTCCACGTCGGGCGCCAGGAAGGCGCCGTGCGCGTCCGACCAGCGGGGCTTGGCGCCGCGCTGGCAGGCGAGGGCGATCACCGGGTTGAAGCCGCCCGCCATGGCCAGGCTGTCCACGGCGATGCGCTCGCGCTTCCCGTCCGCCCAAACATCGACGGCCTGGATTTCGCGCCCGCCGTGGGCGTCGCTGACCACCGCCTCGCGGATGACCCTCGCCCTGAGCCCCGGGAAAGCCAGCGCGTCCGGGCGGGAGTCGATCACCGCCGCCACTTCGACGCCTGCGCGCTCAAGGTCTCCAGCGAGGGCGTAGCCGCTGTCGTTTGTGGTGAATACGGCCGCGCGGCGGCCGGGCGCGACGGCGTGGCGGTTCAGGTAGGTCCGCATGGCCCCCGCTGTCATCACGCCTGGGATGTCGTTGCCGCCGAACACCAGCGGGCGCTCCTCCGCCCCGGTGGCGAGGACTGCGCGCCGGGCCGCAATGCGCCACAGGCGCTCGACGGGGCGCCTGGGGTCCGGCGCAGCGACGTGCTTCTGCACGCGCTCGACCGCGCCGAAGACGCCCCCGTCGTACCAGCCGAAGACGGTGGCCCGAGGCAGGACCTGCACCTCGGGATGGCTCGCCAACTCCCGCAACATCGCGTCCGCATAGGCCGGTCCGGCCAGGCCATCGAGCGTGGCGGTGGTGGACAAGAGGTCGCCGCCAGCGCGCGCGTGCTCGTCCGCCACAATGACTCGCGCCCCGGAGCGGGCGGCCGTCAGCGCGGCGGCGAGGCCGGTGACGCCGGCGCCGACAACGAGCAGGTCGCAATGGGCCCAGCACTTCTCGTAGGAGTCGGGGTCTGCCTCGTAGGTGGCCCTGCCCAGACCGGCCGCCTTGCGGATGAACGGCTCGTAGAGCTTTTCCCAGAGCCCGGCGGGCCACATGAAGGTCTTGTAGTAGAAGCCCGCGCCCAGGAAGGGCGAGAGCAGGCCGTTCACCGCGCCCACGTCGAAGGCCAATGAGGGCCAGCGGTTCTGGCTCGTCGCCTCCAGCCCGGCGTAGAGCTCCTGCATCGTGGCGCGAGTGTTGGGCTCGGTGCGCCCACCCGTTCCGATCGTGACCAGCGCGTTCGGCTCCGCCGCGCCGGCGGTCAGGACGCCACGGGGGCGGTGGTACTTGAAGCTGCGGCCCACCAGCCGCTGGCCGTTGGCGAGCAGGGCAGATGCGAGCGTGTCGCCGGCGAAGCCCTGCATGGGCTTGCCGTCGAAAGTGAAGGCCAGCGATGCGGCGCGGTCGACCAGTCCGCCGGAGGGGAGACGATAGGAGCTCACGGCTGCGTCTCCCCGCCGAGGGCGACGTCGCGGGCGCCGTAGACGTCGTGCGTCAGCGTGTTGCGGCTCACGACGAGCCAGCGTCGGCAGCCGGAGGTGTGGTGCCAGAACTCGTCATAAGCGCCGCGCGGGTTCTCGCGCAGATAGACGTACTCGATCCAGGCCGCTTCGCCCGCGTCCGGCGCGGGCCGGGGCAGGGCGGCGCCCTTGATGGTGAACTCCTCCTTGGGGCGGAGCCCGCAGTGAGGGCAGGGGACGCGGCTGGCCATGGGTCCGGTCTCTCGGGAAGTGGAGGATGCGAGCCGCGCGGCTCAGTGAAGGTTCGGCTGGGCGCCCTGGCCCTTCTCGTCGATGAGATACCCGCGGGCGAAGCGGTCGAGGCGCATCTCGCGCGCCGTCTCGTGAGGCTCGTCCCGGGCGATCAGGTGGGCGAAGCAGTAGCCGGAGGCGGGCGTCGCCTTGAAGCCGCCGTAGCACCAGCCGGAGTTCAGGTAGAGATTGTCCAGGTGGACGCGGTCGATGATGGGCGAGCCGTCCATGCTCATGTCCATCACGCCGCCCCAGGAGCGCAGCACGCGCACCCGCGACAGGGCCGGGATCATGGCCTTGCCGGCCTCCGCGACGTGCTCGACCGTCGCCAGGTTTCCGCGCTGGGCGTAGGAGTTGTATCCGTCGATGTCGCCGCCGAAGACGAGCCCGCCCTTGTCGGACTGCGACACGTAGAAATGCCCGGCCCCGAAGGTCACGACGCAGTCGATGAAGGGCTTCAGCCCCTCCGACACGAAGGCCTGCAGCACGTGGCTTTCGAGCGGGAGCTTCAAGCCGGCCATGGCGGCCACCTGCGACGAGTGACCCGCGGCGGCGAGGGCGAGCTTGTTGCAGCCGATGAAGCCGCGGGTGGTCTCGACGCCCACCGCCCGGCCACCCTCCCGGCGGATGCCGGTGACCTCGCAATGCTGGATGACGTCCACGCCGTGGCTGTCCGCGCCGCGGGCGTAGCCCCAGGCCACGGCGTCATGGCGCACGGTGCCGCCTCGGCGTTGGAGCAGCCCTCCCTGAATGGGGAATCGGGCGTTGTCGAAATCGAGGAAGGGCAGCTTGGCGCGAACGGCCTCGCGGTCCAGCAACTCGGCGTCGACGCCGTGGAGGCGCATGGCGTTGCCGCGGCGCGTATAGGCGTCCTGCTGGGCGTCGCTGTGATACAGGTTCAGCACGCCGCGCTGGGACACCATGGCGTTGAAGTTGAAGTCCTGCTCCAGCCCTTCCCAGAGCTTCATGGAGAGCTCGTAGAACGGGTTGTTGCCCGGGAGCAGGTAATTCGAGCGGATGATCGTGGTGTTGCGGCCGATGTTGCCGGAGCCGAGATAACCCTTCTCCAGCACGGCCACGTTCCGCACTCCGAAGACCTTGGCGAGGTAGTAGGCGGTCGCCAGCCCGTGCCCGCCGCCCCCGACGATCACGACGTCGTAATGGCTTTTCGGCTCCGGCTCCCGCCAGGCGGGAGCCCAGTTCCGGTTGCCCGTGAGGCCGTTGAGGAGGAGGGAAAGGGCGGAATATCGCATGGGCGCCTGCTGCCGTGCCGACCTAGGCGCAGACTAAGGGGCGCGGCCAAGGGCCGGTTGTCCCAAAGGGACATTTTCAGATATCGATGAGCCATGATGGAGACAGCGGCGTCGGACGCCCAGACCTATGGCTTTCTTCTGGCGCCCAATTTCGCCCTGATGTCCTATGCGTCGGCGACGGAGCCGCTGCGGGCCGCGAATCTGTTGGCCCGCACAGGGCTTTACACGGTCGAGCCGCTGTCCGTTGGCGGGGAGCCGGTCGCCTGCTCGTCAGGCTTCGCCGTGCCCTGCGGGGACCTCGCCCGGAGGGGCGGCGCCTGCCATACGGTGTTCGTGGTTGCGGGCGGCGGCCCCGCCGACTGGGAGCATGCGCGCCCCGCGTTTCCGATCCTGCGGCGCCTGACGCGGCAGGGCGTGCGAATCGGCGGCATCTCCGGCGGCTCGTTCCTGCTGGCGCAGGCGGGCCTTTTGGACGGGCGCGACTTCACGATCCACTGGGAGCACGCTCCGGCGCTCATGGAGGCCTTTCCGGGGCTCCAGCCGCGTCAGGCGCGCTACGTCATCGACGGCGACCGCATCACCTGCGGAGGAGGCGTCGCCCCGCTCGACATGATGCACGCGCTGATCGCCGAGCGCATGGGTCCGGCCTTCGCCCGGCGCGTCAGCGACTGGTTCCTGCACGCCTCCGTCGCCGAGCCCGCAGCCCCGCAGCGGGGCAGCGCGCCCGAGCGCTTCGGCACGCATCACCCGGGGCTGCTCGCCGTGTTGGAGAAGATGGAAACAGCGATCGAACGACCGCTGGACCGCTCGGCCATGGCGCGGCTCGCCGGCGTGACGCCACGGCACCTCGATCGGCTGTTCGCGACGCATCTCCAGTCCAGCTTCGCCGACGTGTATCGCGCCATTCGACTGGAGCATGGGCTGCGGCTGCTCCAGCAGAGTCCGCTTTCCGTATCGGACATCGCCTTCGCCACGGGTTTCTCCAGCGCATCCCATTTTTCGCGCGCTTTCGGCCGCCGGTTCGGCCGTCCCCCCAGCGCGGCGCGGGAGCGGAAGTGCGCTACCTAGGGCGAAGCTGGCGATAGATCCGCTACGGCCAGGCGGAAGCTTTCTTGCGTCTCGGCCGTGAGGGATGCGGCGGGAAGAGCCTGGGAAATCGCCACCGGACCAAGCAGCGGATCCACGATCCCTGTCGCCAATCCCGCAACCCCGGGGATCAGCGCGCCTTCATCGATGGCGATCCCTGTTTTGGCCATGCGCGCCAGCGCCATGCGGACCCCGTCCGCGGAGATGCGGCCGTCCTGGCGGAAACGCTCGGCGTTGGCGGCAAGGAGCGTGTCCTGCAGGGATGGCGGCAAGACCGAGAGGATCGCGAGGCTTCCAGGCCCAAGGCCCAGGGGGACGCGGCCCCCGACGCCGCTCGTCAATGTCTGGATAGGGCCGGGACCAGTCTCGACGTCCAGGCACACCGCGTCCAGACCGGCCCGGGCGAGCAGGTATGTCGAATGCCCGGTACGCGCCGCAACGCCAACCAGCGCGGGCTTCCATCGCGCGACTGCGGCGGCCGTGTTGCCGGATCGGGCCAGCGCATAAAGAGCCGGTCCCAAGCGGTAGAAGCCTTTGCGGGTCCCTGGCTGGACGAGGCCACGGGACCCGAGGGCGACCAGCGTGCGGTGGGCGGCCGGCTTGGCGCCCCCGACCCGGGCGGCGATTTCGCTGAGCGACAACCCCTCATCCGGCGCTACTCCCAGCACGACAAGGATGTCGGCTGCGCGTTCCGCATTGGTGGAGGACGACTTCGTAGCCATGCCGGTTACGATAATTGGAATTTCCAGCCACGAGAAGTGCGATTATCGGAATAGGATTGACGCGGGCGCTTAGGACTGGTGAGCTTCGCCATGACAGGAGAGGGCGACCATGCGCGTAGCAATGGTGTCAGGTGCGAACCGAGGCATAGGCCTCGCCGTGGCCCGCGAATTGGGCCGGGCGGGTTTCGCCCTGTCGCTCGGCGTGCGCCGGCCGCAGGCGATTCCGCCCGATCTGGCTCCGGACGCGTTTGCGCACCCTTATGACGCCACCGATGGCAAGTCGGCGCGGGCCTGGGTAGAGACCACGGTGGCGCGCTTCGGTCGCCTGGACGTACTGGTCAACAATGCTGGGATTGCGCCTTTCGTCGGCCTGGAGGACGGGACAGACGAGGCGATGGACCTCCTGTTCGACGTGAACGTGAAAGGCCCGTTTCGGGTAATCCAGGCGGCGCTGCCGCATCTCAAGGCTGCCGGCCAGGGACGCGTGGTCAACGTCGCCTCGCTCTCCGGCAAGCGCGTGATGGGCCTCAACGTCGGCTACCAGATGTCCAAGCACGCGGTGGTCGCCCTGACGCATGCCGTCCGCCGGCTCGGATGGGAGCATGGGATTCGTGCGACGGCGCTATGTCCGGGATTCGTGGACACGGACCTGGTCTCTCACGTGACCGACGTGCCGCACGAGGCGATGACCCGTCCGGAGGACCTAGCCCGGATCGTGGCCCTGGTCGTTCAGCTTCCGAATTCCGCCTCCATCGCCGAACTCCTCGTGAACTGCCGCTACGAGCACATGATCTGATGACCGCCGCCCCCAACGCGCCGCTGTTTCACCGCTTGGTCGACCGCTCGGGTCCGACGATCCCCTTCACCATCGATGGAGTCCCGGCGGTCGCCCAGCCCGGCGACCTGCTGATGACCGCCATCCTGCTGAACCGCCCGGCGCTGCGACCCTTCGAGTTCGCCGACGCGCACAGGGCCGGGTTCTGCTTCATGGCCGCGTGCCAGGACTGCTGGGTGAACCTGGCCGATGGGCGGCGCGTGCGCGCTTGCACCACGCCGGTCGAGAACGGGATGGCGGTGGTGATCGATGGAGGCGCGCGTGTCTGACCCGGTCGTCGCGATCGTGGGGGCAGGCCCCGCCGGCGTGCGCGCCGCGGAAGCGCTGGCCCAAGCTGGGCTGCGGCCCATCGTGTTCGACGAGGCGCAGCGCGCGGGCGGGCAGATCTATCGACAACCGCCGCCGGGCGCAGAGCGGCCCGGCGAGGACCTGTATGGATTCGAGGCTGGGAAGGCGAAGTCGGTCCACGCCGTCCTCTCAGATTTGGGAGAGCGGGTGGTTTATCGGCCGCGAACCCTCGTCTGGAACGTTTACGAGCAACGGCTCGACACCCTGACCGACGGCGGCTATGGCGAGCAGGCCTTTGATCGGCTGGTCCTCGCGACAGGGGCGATGGACAGGGTCATACCCTTTCCGGGCTGGACCTTGCCGGGCGTCTTCACTCTCGGCGGCGCGCAGATCGCCCTGAAGGCGCAGGGCGTCTCCATCGGCCGGCGCGTCGCTTTCGTCGGGGCAGGGCCTCTGCTGCCGCTGATCGCGCACCAATACGCCAAGGCGGGCGCCGAGGTCGTCGCCGTTCTGGACGTGACGCCGTTTTCCGCGAGGGCACGGCAAGCCGCAGGGCTCCTGGCGCAGCCCGCCACCTTCGCCAAGGGTCTCTACTACACGGCCCGCAACGCGCTGCGCGGCGGCACGCGGGCCAGCGGCGTGCGCAAGCTTCGCGTGGAAGGCGACGGCCGGGTGGAAGCGCTGGTCTGGACCGGGGCGGATGGCCGCGAACACCGCGTCGCCTGCGATGCGGTCGGGGCCTCCTTCGGACTGCGCAGCGAGAGCCAGCTGGCCGACCTCGCCGGGTGCCGCTTCGCTTTCGATCCTGTCACGCGCCAGTGGGCGCCGGAACGGACAACGGCCGGCCGTTCGAGCCGTCCCGAGGTGTACCTGGCCGGGGATGGGGCGGGCATCGGCGGCGCCGACGTCGCGGAACTTCAGGGCCGGCGCGCCGCCCTCGCGGTGCTGGAGGACATCGGACGCGCTGTGGACGCCAGCGAGGTCGCACGCCTTGACGCGGCGCTCGCCCGGCAGGCGCGGTTCCGCGACGCTCTGGAAGCGGCTTATCCGTATCCCGATCACCTGGTGGCGAGCATCGCGGACGACGAGATCCTGTGCCGCTGCGAGGGCGTGACCGCCGGCGCGCTGCGCGACGCGGTGCGCGAGAAGGGAGCGACGGAGGTCAACCGCGTGAAGGCCTTCACGCGCATCGGCATGGGCCGGTGCCAGGGCCGGGTTTGCGGCCATGCTGCCGCCGAACTCGTCGCGCTGGAGCGGGGCTGCCCGGTCTCAGAAGCAGGCCGGCTGCGCGGGCAGCCGCCCGTGAAGCCTATCCCGGTGGCGGGAGGCGCAGCATGAGCGAGAAGCTGGCGGTCGACGCCTGCGTCGTCGGCGGCGGCATCGCGGGCTGCGCGGCCGCGGTGGCCTTGCGCAAGGCCGGCATGACAGTGGCCGTTCTCGACCGGGGAGCATGCGGCGCAGGGGCGAGCGGCGTCAATTTCGGGGGCGTGCGCCAGCAGGGCCGCAATCTCCATGAGCTTCCACTCGCGCGCCGCTCCCGGCGCATCTGGGACACGCTGGCCGCGACCCTGGAGCAGGACCTCGAGTTCGACGTCTCCGGCCACATCAAGCTCGCCCGCTCCGAGGCGGACATGGCGGAGCTGGAGCAGTATGCCCGCGACGCCCGGGAGTACGGGCTGGAGCTGCAGATGCTCGGCGCCAATCGCGTGCGCAGCGAGATCCCGTGGCTCGGCGACAAGGTCGTGGGCGCCTCGCTGTCACCGGAAGACGGGCAGGCCAACCCGCGTGTCGTCGGCCCCGCCTTCGCCCGGCTGGCGCGTCGACTCGGCGCCGAGGTGCGCGAGCACCGGCGGGTCACGGCTGCCCGGCGCACCGAGCGCGGGTTCGCTGTGGAGGCCGGTGACCTCACGGTGGAGAGCGCCTGGCTGGTGAACAGCGCCGGCGTGTTCGGCGGGACGCTGGCGTCGTGGTTCGGCGAGCACGCGCCGGTCGAGCCGCTGATGCCCAACATGCTGGTGACGGAGCCGCTGCCCTACTTCGTCAGCCGCTCCATCGGCGTGTGCGGCGGCGACGTCTACCTGCGCCAGACCGGGCGCGGCAACGTGATCTTCGGCGGAGGACGCGGCTGGGGCGACGCGGAGATCGCCCGGTCCCGGCCGCTCACGGACCAGTCGCTAGGGGGGATGCAGCGCACGCTCGATCTCGTTCCGGCCCTCACCAGCGCGCAGGTGATCCGCTCCTGGACGGGAATCGACGGTCAAACGCCGGACCGGATCCCGGTGATTGGCCACTCGTCCACCACCCCGCAGCTGGTGCACGCCTTCGGGTTTTCGGGGCACGGCTTCCAGCTCGGGCCGGTGATGGGCGAGATCATCGCCGAGCTGGTCACGCAGGGGCGGACGCCCACGCCGATCGAGCCGTTCGCCATAGAACGCTTCGCAGCCGAAGGCTTCGCCGCCCAAACTGCGGAGCTTACGCACACCGAGCATTGAATTGCAGGCTAGTCGGCGCGCCATCAACGCGCGTACGATCCTGTCCAACACGCGGCGCCGGCTCGACCCGGCGACGCGACAACCAGAGGGGAAGTGTCAATGAAGATGCACCTGTTGGCCGCAGCGGCCGCGCTGCTGCTCGCCACCACCGCGCCTGGCGCCTACGCGCAGACGCTCAATGTCGGCATGGCGGCGGCCGATGTCGGCCAGCTCGATCCCCATCGCGCCACCTCGACGCAGGACAAGCCGGTCGTGTCGTGGATCTTCAACGGCCTCGTGCGCTTCAAGCCCGGCTCCGCCAGCCTCGAGACGCTTGAGCCGGACCTGGCCGAGAGCTGGGAATCTTCGCCCGACAAGCTCACCTGGACCTTCCACCTGCGCAAGGGCGTGAAGTTCCACGGCGACTACGGCGAGATGACAGCCGACGACGTCGTCTTCTCCCTCAAGCGCGCCGCGGACTCGAAGAGCTCGTCCTTCGCGGCCGACTACGCGGCGATCGACAGCATCGAGGCCGTCGATCCGTACACAGTCCGCATCAAGCTGAAGCAGGCGATCCCGTCGCTGCTGGGGCTCGTGACCAACTACCATGGCGGCAACATAGTCTCGAAGAAGGCGGTGGAGGCGCTCGGGGCCGACTTCCGCCTCAAGCCGGTTGGCACCGGGCCGTTCGCCTTCCAGGAGTACAAGCCCAATGAGAGCCTGACCCTGGTCGCCAACAAGAGCTATTTCCGCGGCGCGCCCAAGCTCGAGAAGATCGTCTACCGCTTCATCCCGGCTGATTCCGCGCGCGACCTGGCCTTCACGTCCGGCGAGCTCGACGTCGTGTATGGCCGGCAGGACCAGAAGTGGGCCGAGCGCTTCAAGAAGGAGAAGGACGTCGTGGTCGACGTTCTGCGCCCGGCGGAGCTGTCGCTCATCCACCTGAACATGGCCATGAAGCCGCTGGACGACAAGCGCGTCCGGCAGGCGATCGCCTACGCGATCAACCGGCCGCAGATGGTGCAGTTCAAGGGCGAGAACGTCGCGGAGCCGCCGGTCTCGGTGGTGCCGAACGGCTATCTGGGCACCAGCAACGCGCCGCTCTACCCGCACGACGTCGCGAAGGCCAAGGCGCTCCTGAAGGAGGCCGGCTTCGAGAAGGGCCTACAGCTGAAGTCCGTCCAGACCAGCCTGCCGACCATGCTGAACTCCATGCAGATCGTGCAGAGCCAGCTGAAGCAGGTCGGCATCGACCTGCAGCTGGAGGTGGTGGACCACCAGACCTACCACGCGAACATCCGCAAGGACCTCAGCGGCGTCACCTACTACTCGGCCGCGCGCTTCCCGGTGGCGGACGTCTACCTGACGCAGTTCTTCGACTCGAAGTCGACCGTGGGCACGCCCACGGCGGTGACGAACTTCTCGCACTGCGCCGTGGCCGACAAGGAGATCGCCGCGGCCCGCAGCGAGCCCGACCTCGCCAAGCAGAAGGAGCTGTGGGCGACGGCGCAGAAGAAGATCGTGGAGGAGGTCTGCGCGGTTCCGCTGTTCGAGCAGCTGCAGGTCTGGGCCCACAAGACCAACGTGGACTTCGGCTATGACCTGAAGGACGCGATCCACCTGGGCCCGGTGATCACCGAGAACACCACCAAGAAGTAACTCCATGCTGCGCTTCGTCGCCAAGCGGCTCGCCCTGGCTATTCCCACGCTCTGGGCGGTGCTGACCCTGGTCTTCGTCCTGGTGCGGATCGTCCCTGGCGATCCCACCATCGTGATCCTTGGCGACCAAGCGACCCCGGCGGCGCGCGAGGCGCTCCGGCAACGGCTGGGCCTCGACCAGCCGCTCTGGTCCCAGTACTGGGACTTCATGGTCCAGATCCTCCATGGGGACCTGGGCCGCTCCCTCGTGACCAACCGGCCCATCGTCGACGACGTCTGGGCCGTGTTGCCCTTCACCATCGAACTCACGGTGGCGGCGCTCATCATCGGCGTCGCCATGGGGGTGCCGCTCGGCGTCCTAGCCGCGCGGAAGCGCGACGGCTTCGCCGACTGGTTCGCTCGACTGTTCTCCCTGGCGGGCCTCTCTTTCCCGGCTTTCGTGTCCGGCATCCTGCTGCTGATCGCCTTTGCGGTGCAGCTGCGCTGGTTCCCGGTGATCTCCACGGCGAACGCCACCGACCCAGTGGAGCGCCTGAGGGCGCTGGTGCTGCCGGCGTTCAACCTCGGGCTGATCATGGTCGCCTATGTGACGCGCGTGACGCGCTCGGGCATGCTGAAGGCGCTGGGCGAAGACTACATCCGCACGGCCCGGGCCAAGGGCCTGCCGCAGCGGCTCATCGTGTGGCGCCACGCGCTGCGCAACGTGCTCATCCCCATCGTCACCGTGATCGGCCTCTATCTCGGCGTGCTGATCGGCAACGCTGTGGTGACGGAAATCGTGTTCAACCGGCCAGGGCTGGGCAAGCTCATCGTGACGGCCCTGAACCAGCGCGACTACGCGCTGCTGCAGGGGCTCATGGTGGTGTCCGCCTTCGCCATCGTGGTGGCCAACATCCTGACCGACCTCACTTATGGCCTCGTCGACCCGCGGGTGAAGACGCAATGAGCGACGCCGCCGCACCCGCCCCCGCGCCCGCCAAGGTTTCCCTGGCCGCTCCCTCCGCCTGGCGGCGGGCGACCCGTTCCGGCGGGCTCGTCGTTGGCCTGCTGCTCGTCATCGGCATGATCCTTGTGGCGGCCTTCGCCCCGCAGGTCGCGCCCTACGACCCGGACGCGCAGGATGTCCTGCTCAACCTGGTCGGGCCGACGGCGGACCACTGGTTCGGCACGGACGCCTTCGGACGCGACGTGCTGTCCCGCGTCATCTGGGGCGCGCGGATCTCGCTGTTCGTTGGGTTCGTCGCCACCATGGCGGGCGTCGTCTTCGGCACGGTGGTGGGCGTCATCTCCGGCTACTACGGCGGCAAGGTCGACAAGGCGATCACGGCGGCCACCGATGTGCTGCTCAGCTTCCCGCAGCTCATCATGGGCCTGATGCTCGTCGCGGTGCTGGGACCCAACCTGCAGAACCTCATCCTCGCCATCGCGATCACGGCCGTGCCGGCCTTCGTGCGCGTGGCGCGCGGCTCCACGCTCGCCATGAAGGAGCGCGACTTCGTCGACGCCTGCCGGGCGCTGGGCTACGGCGACCTGCGCATCATGTTCCTCCACGTGCTGCCCAACATCATGGACGAGGTGGTGGTGATGGCCTCGCTGTGGCTGGCGACCGCCATCCGCACCGAAGCCACGCTGTCCTTCATCGGCCTCGGCGTTCCGCCGCCCACGGCGACCTGGGGCGGCATCGTCCGCGAAGGCTTCGACAACCTGCTCGACGGATGGTGGCTTTCCGTGTTTCCCAGTCTGGCGATCCTGCTCGTGATGATCGCCCTCAACCTCATCGGTGACGGCCTGCGCGACGCCACGGACCCGAGGGCGCCGCAATGAGCGCCGCCCCAATCACCGCCGCCTCCGAAGCCCTGCAGGTCGAGGGCCTGACCACCTCCATCCGCATCGCGGGCCACTGGTTCGACGCGGTGCGGGACGTGTCCTTCACGGTGCGGCAGCGCGAGACGCTGGCGCTGGTCGGCGAGTCCGGCTGCGGCAAGAGCCTGACGGCCCTGTCGATCATGGGCCTGCTGCCCGGGGCGGTGGGCCGCGTCTCCAAGGGCCGCATCGTGGTGGACGGCGTCGACATGACGGCCGCCACCGAGGCCAAGCGGGAGGCCATGCGCGGCGACCGCATCGGCATGATCTTCCAGGAACCGATGACGTCGCTGAACCCGGTGCTGCCCATCGGCTTCCAGATCGCGGAAGGCCTGATGCAGCACCGCGGCATGAGCAAGGACGCGGCGCGCAAACGCGCGGTCCAGCTCATGGAGCTGGTGCGGATCCCGTCCGCGGCGGATCGGCTTGACGCCTACCCGCATCAGTTCTCCGGCGGCATGCGCCAGCGCGTCATGATCGCCATGGCGCTGGCCTGTTCGCCACGGGTGCTGATCGCGGATGAGCCGACGACGGCCCTCGACGTCACCATCCAGGCCCAGGTGCTGGCGCTACTGGCCGACCTGCAGAAGCAGGAGGGCCTGGCCGTCCTGTTGATCACCCACAATCTCGGCGTGGTCGCCTCGGTGGCGGACCGGGTCATGGTGATGTACGGCGGCGACGTCGTGGAGAGCGCGCCCATGCGGGCGTTCTTTCAGGCGCCCACCCACCCCTACAGCGAGGCGCTGCTGGCGGCGATGCCACGGGTGGACCGCGCCTCCAAGCTCGCGCCGATCCCCGGGCAGGTGCCGACGCTGCCGGACATGCCGGCCGGCTGCCGCTACCAGTCGCGCTGCCCGCTGCGCATCGCCAAATGCGCCGAGAGGCCGCCCCTGACGCCGCTTGGCGGCGATCCGGAACACGGCGTGCGCTGCTGGGTGAGGGCCGGGGCATGAGCGAGAACAAGACGCTGCTCCAGGTCCGCGACCTGTCGAAGACCTTCCTCTCCCGCAAGGGCTGGCCCGTCCCGAAGACCGTCGCGGTGCGCGCCGTGGACGGGGTGTCCTTCGAGGTCGGGCAGGGCGAGGCGCTGGGCGTGGTCGGCGAGTCCGGCTGCGGCAAGTCCACGGTGGCGCGGCTGGCCTTGCGCCTGATAGAGGCGGACGGCGGCTCGGTGCGCTTCGGCGACACGGAGGTGCTGGGCGCTTCCAAGGCCGACCTGCGCCGCCTGCGCCGGCGCATGCAGATCGTCTTCCAGGACCCGGCCTCCGCGCTGGACCCGCGTCAGCGGGTCGGGGAAGCGCTCGGCGAGGCGCTGCGCGTGCATGGCCTCGCCAACCGGCGCGACGTGCGCACGGTGGTGGAGCGCCTACTGGACGAGGTGGGCCTGCCGAAGGTCGCGGCGGATCGCTTTCCGCACGAGTTCTCGGGCGGCCAGCGCCAGCGCATCGGCATCGCCCGGGCGCTCGCGCTTGGTCCGGACCTCGTGTTTGCGGACGAGCCGGTCTCGGCCCTTGACGTCAGCGTCCAGGCGCAGATCCTGGTGCTGCTGGAGCGCTTGAAGGCGGAGCGGAACCTCGCCTTCGTGTTCATCTCGCATGACCTCGGCGTGGTCCGGCACTTCTGCCGCAAGGTGGTGGTTCTTTATCTCGGCCGCGTCGTCGAGCAGGGCCCTGTGCCGGACATCTTCGACACGCCGCTGCATCCCTACACGCAGTTGCTCAAGGTCTCTTCGCCGAACCCCGACCCGGATACGGCCGTGCACATGGCCTTCCAGGAAGGCGAGCCGCCGTCGCCGGTGAACCCGCCCAAAGGCTGCCACTTCCACCCGCGCTGCCCGCACGCCATGGACGTCTGCCGCAGCGTCTATCCGTCCTTGCGCAAGGCCGGGGACGGCCGGGTGGTCGCCTGCCACCTGTATCCGGAATGAGCGTCGGCGCGACCGCAACGGAAGTCGCGGTGATCGGCGGCGGAATCGCGGGGTGTTGCGCGGCGTTTCACCTGGCCGCGCGGGGCGTCCCGGTGGTCGTGTTCGAGAAGGGCGCGTTCGGGGTCGGGGCGAGCGGCGTCAATTTCGGGGGCGTGCGCAGCCAGGGGCGGGACCTGGCCGAGATGCCGCTGTCGCGCCGCTCGCGCGAGCTGTGGAGCCGGTTGCCTGAACTGATCGGCACAGACGCCGAGTTCACGGTCTCCGGACACCTCAAGCTCGCCTATTCCGACGCCGACATGGTCTTCCTCGAGGGTTATGCCGAGCGCGCCCGAGAGCATGGGCTCGAGTTGGAGCTGATTGGTCGCAACCGCGTTCGGGAGCTGCATCCCTGGCTCGGGGAGGAGGTGGTCGGAGCCTCGCTCTGCGTCGATGACGGCCACGCCAACCCGCGGCTGGTCGCGCCCGCCTTTGCCGCGGCAGCGCGCCGGCTCGGGGCGGACATGCGGGACTTCACCCGCGTGACCGCGATCGAGCGGGACGGGGACGGGTTTTTGATGAAAACGCAACAGGGCGCAGCGCGCGCCCGCTGGCTGGTCAATGCGGCCGGCGCCTGGGGCGCGCGCATTGCGGAGCAGTTCGGCGAGCCCGTGCCGCTGGAGCCGATCGCGCCGAACTGCATGGTGACGGAGCCGCTGCCAGCCTTCATGGACCGGTCCATCGGGATCTGCGGAGGCGGGGTGGCGCTTCGGCAGACGGCCCAAGGCTCGGTGGTGATCGGCGGCGGCGAGTCGGACGTCGACATGGGCAAGGAACGGGCGAGGCCCCTGGCGGCCGTGTGCCAGACGGTGCTCGCGCGGGCCGTGCGGGCCGCGCCCCGGCTGGCCGAAGCGCAGGTCCTGCGCGCCTGGGCTGGCGTGGAGGGAGACATGGCCGACCACATTCCGTGCCTCGGCCCCAGCGCGACCGCGCCCGGGCTCGTGCACGCCTTCGGCTTCTCCCAGCACGGGTTCCAACTCGGGCCCGCGGTGGGCGAGGTGGTCGCTGATCTGGTCACGAAGGGCGCGCCGCGCGTGGACATCGCAGGCCTGTCGATTTGGCGCTTTGCCGCCGCAGCCTGATCTCGCTAGGGCTCGCCCGCCGCGATTTCGGCACGCCGCGTCCGCACATAGGCGTCCAGCTCCTCCCGGATCGCCGGGTCCAGGGGAGGCTCCTCGTATTCCGCGAGGGCGCGCTGCCAGATGCGGGTGGCGCGCTGGGTGGCGTCGAGCCCCCCGGCGAGCTGCCAATTCTCGTAGTTCTGCCAGTTGGAGACCATCGGCTGGTAGAAGGCCCGTTCGTAGCGCTCCAGCGTGTGCGGCGAGGCGAAGAAGTGGCCGCCGGTGGCCACGCCTGCGATCGCGTCGAAGGCCAGCTCCGCGTCGTCGACCGCGATGGGCTTCAGGAATTCGATCATGTGCTGGAGCATCTCGACGTCCAGCACGAGCTTCTCGAACGAACTGGTGAGCCCGCCTTCGAGCCAGCCGGCCGCGTGGTAGACGAGGTTGCAGTGGCCGAGCACCGCGCCCCAGAGCGCCATTTGCGTCTCGTAGGCTGACTGGGCGTCGGCCACGTTGGAGGCGTTCGAATTCGACGCGCGATAGGGCAGGCGATAGCGACGCGCGAGCTGGCCGCTGGCGACGTTGGCCTTGGTGTTCTCGGGCGTGCCGAAGGCTGGCGCGCCGGAGCGCATGTCCACGTTGGAGGTGAAGGCGCCGTAGACCACCGGGCATCCGGGATTCACCAGCTGGCTGAGCGTGATTCCGAGCAGCGCCTCGGCGTTCTGCTGGGCGAGGGCGCCGGCGAGCGTCACGGGCGCCATCGCGCCCATCAGGGTGAAGGGCGTGATCACGACGGCCTGGCCGTGCTCAGCCATGGCGACCAGGCCTTCCGACATGGCCTCGTCGAAGCGGCGCGGGCTGTTCACCGAGATGATGGTGAGCACGGCCGGGCTCGCCTTCATCTGCTCCAGCGTGAGGCCGCGCGCGATGGCGGTCATGCGGATCGCGTCCGTGGCGCGCCCCGCCCCGATGGCGGAGCAGTGGTAGACGAGGTCCGTGTGGACCAGGTTGGCGCGGTAGGTGTCGAGGTGGCGCGAGTTGGCGGGCAGCTCGATCGGCGCGCACACCTGGTTGCCCAGCAGGTGGATGCAATTGAAGCTCTGCGCCAGGCGGATGAGGTCGCAGTAGTCCTGGTAATTGCCCTGGCGCCGGCCGCGCACGCAGTCGTGCACGTTGGGCGGCCCGGCCACGAGGCCGAAGTTGATGTGGGCGCCGCTAAGGATGACGCGCTTTTCGGGATTGCGGGGCGTGAGCGTGAAGCTGGACGGAGCCGTGGCGAGGGCCTGCTCAACCAGCCCACGGTCGAGCCGGACCGTCATGCTGGCGTGATCGACCGTCGCGCCCGCCCTCGCGAAGATGTCGAGGGCGCGCCTGGACATTACCTCGATCCCCAACTCTTCCAGGATACGCAGGGACGTCTGGTGGATGGCCTCCACCTGGTCGGCCGACAGCAGCTCCATGGGCGGGTAGGGGTTCACCACGTCCTGGCGGGGCAGCTGAGGCAGCTTCGTCGGGACCGCGTTGCGGGCCCGGCCTCCCTCGCGGCGTCTCCTTTCCACGCTCATGCAGCGGTCCCCCTTCGTGACGCGGGCATGATCGCCGCGGCCGCTTCTTCGACCGGCATGGCGTACGACCGGCGAGGCCAGAAAACCGACATGGCGACGTCAGCGGAGCGACATGCGGAATGAATGGCGGAGGTCGTTTTCGCCGTCGTTGACGTCGCAAACCGGCCGCCTATGTGCGAGCGCCCCGGGAACAATCGCGGCGTTTCCCCATGTGCGAGCCGCCGATGCCATCCGCCGACGCCTATGATCCCAAATCCGTGGCCGGGAAGACCGTGGAGCCGTCCGAGCGCGCGCAGGTGCTGGTGATCGGCGCCGGACGGGCAGGGCTCACGGCCGCACTTGCTGCCGCGCAGAGCGGGCTCTCGGCAGTGGTCGTGGACGAGAACCCCGTGTCCTACGCCACGATGGGAGAGGACGTCCCGCTTCACTACGGCCAGGGCATGAGCGCCGCGTCGCGCAACGGCAACGCCGCCATGGAGGCTTTCGTCGCCTCCGAGCCGCTGATCGAGCAGGCCTTCGAGTCGGGCGTGGATTTGCGCCTGCGCACGGCCTGCTGGGGCCTCTACAGCCCGGGCCCGGGCGCCGCCTGGCTGCCGGGCACGGTGGCGGGCCTGACCGATGGCGAGCGATCCTGGCTGATCGGGGCCGAGCACGTGATCGTCGCCGCCGGGCGGCGCGACATAGGGCTCGCCTTTCCGGGCTGGGACAAGCCCGGCGTGATGGGAGCCACCGCAGCGCGCATGCTGGCCGCGCGCTATGGGGCGCTGGAGCCGCGGCGGGTCGTTCTGCTGGGGACCACCGCCGAGGCGCTGGAGGCGGCGCTCGCGATCCAGGCCGCGGGCGGGGAGGTCGTCGCCGTGGTGGAGCAGGCGACCGCGCCCGTCGGTCCGGCCGACCTTGTCGCCGCCGTGGTCGAGGGCGGGGCGGAGCTGCTGCTGGGCCACGTCGTGCGAGAGGTTTTGGGCGCCAGCGTGGAGGCGGCGCTCGTCAGCGCCGTCGACGTCGACGGGCGGGCTGTCGGCGAGGAGCGCCGCATCCCGTGCGACGGTGTCGTGCTCGGCGTGGGCGCCGTGCCGGTGATCGACCTGCTCGACGCGCTCGGCTGCGCCACGGCGTTCCAGCCCGAGCGCGGCGGCTATGCTCCCGTAGTCGGGCCGGACCAGCGGACCAGCATCCGCAACGTCTTCGCCGTAGGCGACTGCGCCGGGATCTGGGCGGCCAAGAGCCGGGACCTTGCCGTTGCGGACGCCGAGGCGCGCCGGGCGGTTGCGGCCATCCTTGGGGATCGCGGCGGCGCCGGCGTTGAGGCGGCGCCCCACGCCGTCATCCCCGAAGCGCCCGCCTATGACATTGAGGCCTACAGGCTGGGCTGGGTGCGAGCCAGCGTGGTGGAAGCGCGAGGCGAGCCGCCGGTGTGCCAGTGCGAGGACGTCACCGCGCGCGAACTGGTCGAGGTTCGTCCGCCCCGCTACCTGGGCTGGACCCAGGAACGCCGCAACGATCGCTCCCTCCGCGCCCTCCTGGGCGAGGGCCTGCCGCATCCGGACCAGGTGAAGAGGCTTACCCGCGCCGGGATGGGGCCATGCCAGGGCCGGCGCTGCCGCGAGCAGGTCGCGTGCCTGCTCGCCCTGCAATCCGGCGAGAGGCTGGCCAACGTGCCGCTCGCGAGCCATCGGGCGCCCGTTCGCCCGATCCCGCTGGCCTCCGCCGGCCAGCTCCCGGAAGCGCCGGCGCAGGCGGAGCACTGGGACAGCTGGTTCGGGATGCATGCGCAATGGACGCCGTTCTGGGAGACGCCGGCGCGCTACACGGTCGCGACGGGCCGCGGGTCCGGCCCCGTGGCGAGCGAGTGAGGGAGGCCGCGGTGGAAGAGGCGAGGGGAGCGGCGGTCGTCATCGTGGGCGGCGGCGTCACCGGGCTGAGCGCCGGCTGGCATCTGGCGCAGGAGGGCGTGGACGTCCTGGTGATCGAGAAAGGGATGGTGGGCTGGGAAGCCTCCGGCCGCAACGGCGGGGGATGCTCCCACCACCATTCGCCGCTGTTCCTCGAAGAGCAGCGCCTGTGGCCGATGATGGACGAACTACTGGGCTATCCCACCGAGTTCCAGCCCAAGCGCATCCGCCTCGCCTTCAGCGACGCGCAGATGACGCTCTATGCGCGCGCCATGCGCAACGCGGAGCGGCAGGGGTTCCGCACCGACGTGCTCGATCGGGACGATATCTGCGAGCTCGTCCCGCTCGCGGGCGACAATGCGGTGGGCGGCTACTTCTACCACTTCGGCGGGCACGCCAACCCGCACCGCACGCTCCAGGGCTACGCCTGGGCCATCGAGGACCATGGCGGCCGCATCTGGCAGCGCTGCGCCGTGCAGGGGTTCGAGACGTCCGGCGGGCGCGTCACGGGCGTCCGCACGGACCGGGGTATCGTTGGTTGCGACCACGTCGTGATCGCGGCCGGTCCGGCCACGGGCGCTCTTTCCGCCATGCTCGGGCAGGAGGTCCCAATGGCCGCAGCCCGGGCCGAGATGATCGTCACCGAGCCGCTGCCGCTCATGCCCTATGGGGGCGTGGATGGAAACGGCCTGTACGGCCGCCAGACGCTGCGTGGCAACCTGGCCTATGGCGGCGGCCCGCACGAGTGGCTGCAGGCGGAGGGCGAGGCCGCGCCGCCCAAGCCGAGCACGCCGCTAATGGGCGCCATCGGCCGGCGGGTGGCCGAGTTGTTCCCCAAGGCGGCCCACGCCCGCATCATCCGCTCGTGGGCGGGGGTGATCGAGAACACGCCGGATGGTCGCCCGGTGATCGACCGGCTCGCGACGGTGGAGAACGCCACTGTGGCGACCTTGTCGAGCGTCGGTTTCGGGCTGTCGCCGGCGAGCGGCCGGGCCATCCGCGACCTCGTGGTCGACGGCGCCTGCGGGTTCGCGGATATCTCGAGCTTCAGGCTCGAGCGCTTCGCCGACCTGGAGCCGAACTGGCGCGACCTCCAGGGCTGGAAGGCGAGGGCGGCCGAGGAGATGGAGGCGGCGTAGTCGCCGCCACGAACAGGACGTATCACCTTTCCGCCGTCATGCCTGGGCCTGTCCCGTGCATCCATATTCGGGCGCCGACGTGGATGGCCGGGACAAGCCCGGCCATGACGCGAAAGGGAATGAGGCCGGCCGGGAAGCGGCGCCCGGTCCCCCTGGATTGCTTCGCTTCGCTCGCGGAGATGGTGAGCGGATCCTGCGATCCAGCTGATCTTACAGGGATTCTGCCGCAGGCGGCGCGAGGAGCTCCAAAAGTGCGCCGAGCGCCGGGCCGTTGGGGCCGAGGCCTCTGACAAGCTGCACGATGCGGTTCGTCCGTTCGTCCCCCAGGCTGACCGACAAGTCCCGGAACTTCGCTTCGAGCTCGTCGTCCGACAGCGGCGCGTCCGCGTCGCCGCGCGCGGGCGTGACCGGGGAGGCGAGCACGGCGCCGTTCCGCAGGCGGATGGTCGCGGCCGCGAGGCGGCGGGCGGGGAATTGCGCCGAGAGGGCGGGATCTTCGCGCAGGCTGATGCGGGCGAGCAACGAGCGAACCGCCGGATCGCGCAGGCCCTCGTCCCCGACCTCCTCCGCGCCCAGGCGACCGCGCGCCAGGTAGGCCGCGAGCGGGAAGCCGAGCGCGTACTGGGCCGCCTCCGTGTCGGCCGGCGGCGTCGTGCCCAGTCGCACGGCCTCCGCGAAGCTCGCGACCTCCACGGCCTCGATGGCCTCCGGCGCGACGCCATGAGCCTTGACGAGGCCCGCCGCCGCCTCCACGGCCGGCTGCGCCCAGCGGCAGATCGGCCATGGCTTGAAGTACTGCTCCAGGATGCGCCAGCGCGAGCCGAGGTCGTCCCACAACTCGTGCTGTTCGGGCGCTTCGATCGTGATGGCCGGGGCGCCGGTGAAGCCGTCGGCCGCGAGGTACGCGGCGGAGACGCCCGCCAGGGCGCCCCACGCGGAGCCGTCCTTCACCATGGTGGGGTGGTCGATGCAGCGCATCATCTGGCTTCGGGGGCCATGGTACTCGGCGACTCCGAGAGCGTGCCGGGTCGTCATGCTGTCGAGCCGCAGCAGCCTTGCCCCGACCGCCGCAGCCGCGATGGCGTTCCAGGCGCCGGAGGTGTGGTAGTCGGCGGCGCTGCCGTGAAGCGCGATGCCGGCGCGGATGGCGATCTCGTAGCCCATGACCAGGGCGGCGAGCGCCTCGGCGCCGGAGAGCTCTTCGTCGACGCCGTTGCCTCCTGCGTCCGCGACGGCCAGCAGCGCCGGCAGAACGGTGACGCCCGCGTGGCCCTTGGTGAGCGGATGTCCGTCATGGGCGTCGAACGAGTCGATCGTCGCCGCGCCCGCGAAGGCGGCGCCGGTCGGGCTGACGCGTCGGCCGTCGAACAGGAGGCGCGCGCCGCCCTCGGCCGCGCCCATCTGCCGGGCCGCGAAGCCGTGGGCGATGCGCGACAGGCGTGTCGAGCGCCCGCTCGCGGCCACGCCGACCAGGTCGAGCAGGCAGCGGCGCGCCTGCTGGGCCACGTCGGCCGGCAGCGCTTCGAATCGCAGGTCGTGGATGAAGGCGATGGTTTGCATCGGCGTCTCCAGTGGGAGTGAGCGGTCGCGACACGCGCGAGAGACCACCCACCCCCTAACCCCTCCCCACGAGGGGCAGGGGGATCGCGTCGCGCCTGTGTCGCGGCGCTCCGTTCAGACCAGCCCTTGTTCCTTCAGGAAGCCGGCCGCGACCTCCTCGACGCTCTTCTTCTCGACGTCTACGGCTGAGTTAAGCTTCGCCATCGTGGCGTCGTCGAGCTTGGCCGAAAGCCCGTTCAGGATGTCGGCGAGCTTGGGATTCTTGTCGAGCGTGTCCTTCCGGATCACCGGCGTCATGGCGTAGGTGGGGAAGTAGCCCTTGTCGTCCTTGAGCACCACGAAGTTGAAGGCCGGGATGCGGCCGTCGGTGGCGAAGACGAGGCCGACATCCACCTGCGAGTCGCGCAGCGCCTGGTAGACGAGGCCCGTGTCCATGCGCACCACGTTCTCGCGGCCGAACTCGAAGCCGTAGGCGGTCTGCAGCGGACCGAGCCCGTCCGGGCGGGCGTAGAACTCGGCGTTGCAGCCGAACTTCAGGGAGGCGCCGCCCTTGATCTTGGCGGCGAGCTCGGACAGGGTCTTGATGCCCTTCGATTCCACGTCCGCCTTGCGCATCGCGAGCGCGTAGGTGTTGTTGGCCTTCGAGGGATTGAGCCAGACGAGGCCCTTGGCGGCGTCGAGCTCCTTCACCTTGGCGTAGGTGGCAGCCGCGTCGAGTTTGTCGTTCACCTTGTTGAAGGTGATCAGCGAGGTGCCGGTGTATTCCCAGTAGACGTCGACCTGGCCGTTCTCCTGGGCCTGGCGCAGGGGCGCCGTGCCGAGGCCGGCGCGCTTGTCCACCGTGAAGCCCTTGGCCTTGAGCAACTGCGTGGTCATCTCGGCCATGATCTGCTGCTCGGTGAAGTTCTTGCCGCCGACCACGATCGTCTGCGCGCCGGCGGCGACAGGCAGGGCCGCAAGCGCCAGGGTCGCCCCGGCGAGAGCCAGAAAGGTCCGCTTCAACATCGTCGTTCCCCTTTGTTGTTGTCGCTGCTCAGCGCAGCGGATTGACCCCCCTTGGAACCAGCCAGAACTGAGCCTGGCCGATCGCGAAATCGACGAGGACCGCCAGCAGCGCGGTCGGGATCGCCCCGGCCAGCAGCATTGTCGGCTCCATCAGGTCGATGCCCGTGAAGATGAGTTCGCCGAGGCCGCCGCCGCCGATCAGGAAAGCCAGCGGGACGGTCCCGACGTTGATCGCCATGGCGGTGCGGACGCCGGCCAGGATGACGTAGACGGCGTTCGGCAGTTCGACGCGCCTCAGCACCTGCCAGGGCGTCATGCCCATGCCGCGCGCCGCCTCAATGAGGTAGCCGGGAACCGAGCGCAGCCCCGCGACCGTGTTCAGCACAATGGGCAGCAGGGTCAGTACGAAGAGGGCGAACACCGCGGGCGGCGCGCCGATGCCGAGCACGGACATGGCGATGGCGATCAGCGCGAGTGTCGGGATCGTGGTGCCGAGGTTGACGACCTGGATCACCATGTCGGCGTAGGCCTCGAAGCGCGGACGGCTGAGGACGATCCCGAGTGGCAACCCTACCGCGATGGCGAGCGCCCCGGAGAGGGCGGCGAGTTCGAGGTGGCCCCGGATGAGATAGAGAACGTCGCCCCTGTAGCGCAGCAGCGACGGCAGAAATCCTTGGGCCTGCAGCCAGGCGCCACACGCGAACACGGCCAGCAGGAGCAGCATCCGCCCAGCGCTCCTGAGGCCGGCGGCGGACATTTCAGCGGTCCTTGTAGGGCGCGCCGAGCGCCTGGGATACGCCGCGCTGGGTGATGTAGCCCTTGTAGAACCCTTCGTCGTCCACGCAGGCGAGCCAGGTCAGGCCGTGGGTGAACATCTCCGAGACCGCCGTACGCAGGTCGCTCTTGACGTTCACCACGCCGGGCAGCGGCTCCTGGTGGTCGCCGACCACGCCCTTGCGGCCCTGGACGGCCTCCAGCCGGACGACTCCGCGGGCGCGGCCGCGCGGCCCCACCATGACCACCGAGGCGTGGCCGTGCTCCTCCATCAACTTCACGGCGGTCTCGATGGGATCCTCGGCGCGCACGCGTGGAGGATCGGCCATCATGGCGTCCGTCACCTTGAGCAGCCGCAGGCGCTTGAGGGTCCGGTCGGACCCCACGAACTCGGCCACGAAGGCGTCGACCGGGCGGGCCAGGATGGCGTCCGGCGTGTCGTACTGGATCAGGCGGCCGTCGCGGAAGATTGCGATGCGGGACGCCATCTTGACCGCCTCGTCGATGTCGTGGCTGACGAACACGACCGTCTTCTTCAGCTCCGCCTGGAGCTTCATGAACTCGTCCTGGATCACCTCGCGGTTGATCGGGTCGATGGCCCCGAAGGGCTCGTCCATGAGGAGGACCGGCGGGTCCGCGGCGAGCGCTCGCGCCACGCCGATCCGCTGCTGCTGGCCTCCCGAGAGCTGCTTGGGATAGCGCTTCAGGAAGATGCCCGGATCGAGGTTGACGAGTTCGAGCAGGTCGGCCGCCCGGGCCCGAGACTTGCGGCGGGGCCAGCCCAGCAGGTCCGGCACCACGCAGATGTTGTCCTCCACGGTCATGTTCGGGAAGAGGCCGATCTGCTGGATGACGTAGCCGATGGAGCGCCGCAGCGTGACCTCGTCGACGCTTGCGGCGTCCTTCCCGTCCACGAAGATCTTGCCCGCGCTCGGCTCGATGAGGCGGTTGATCATCTTCATCGTGGTGGTCTTGCCGCAGCCGGAGGGGCCGAGGAGGACGCAGACTTCGCCGGCCGGCACCTCCATGTCGACCCGGTCCACTGCGACCAGCGGGCCGAAATGCTTTGAGACCTGGTCGAGCCTGATCATCGCAGCCGCAGCCCCGGGGAGGTGATGGCCCGCTGCAGACCGACCAGCGCCATGTCGGCCATGATGGCGAGCAGGCTGACCGTGATGGCGCCCGTGAGAAGCTGGCGGATATCCGTCTGGGAGATGCCGCGCGAGATGAAGGTGCCGAGCCCGCCGGCGCCGATGTAGGTGGCGATGGCCCCGATCGCGATGTTGAGCACCACGGCGTTTCGGACGCCGTTGATGATAACCGGCAGGGCGAGCGGCAACTCCACCCGGCGCAGGCGCTGGAGCGTCGTCATGCCCATGCCGCGCGCCGCTTCGCGCAACGCCGGATCGACGTTCATGATCGCCGTGTAGGTGTTCCGGATGATCGGGAGCTGGGCGTAGAGGATCAGGGCGATGACGGCGGGGAGGTAGCCGATGCCTTGCCCGATGAGCGACAGGATGGGAATGAGCACCCCAAACAGGGCGATGGACGGGATCGTCATGATCACCGCGGCCCCGTAGAGCACCCGGTCCGCGGCGGCCTGGTTCTGGGTGATCAGGATGCCGATCGGCACGCCGGTGGCGATCGCCACAAGCACGGAGACGCCAACCAGCGACACGTGCTCGAGCATCCGGTGCCCGATCACGGGTACGTTCGCCGCCATGAAGGCCAAGGTCTCCACCCGCCCCTCCAGACCCTCGCGGGCTCAAGCCGCCGACCCAGCATCAGGCGCCCCCGGAGATGGTAAGGGCCGGGGAAACGACATGGAACGTCGTCTTATCGACGTATGGTCTCGGGGGCCGGAGCTGGGGCCCCGCGCGCGTCGCGCACGCGGACAGCCGACGGCTTGACCCCATGAAGCCGCTTGAACCAGTAGGCGAAATGGGAGGTCGAGGTGAACCCGGTCGCGACGGCCACCTCCAGGATCGGCCAGTCCGAATAGAGCAGCAACTCGCGGGCCCGATCGACGCGAAGGGCGAGGTAGTAGCGCGCCGGCGTGACCTCGAAATAGCGCAGGAACAGCCGCTCCAGCTGGCGTGGGCTCACCCCCACGCGCTCGGCGATGGCGGCGATGGACAGCGTGTCCTCGATGGCCCCCTGCATGATCTGGATGGCGGTGCGCACCGAACGAGGCAGGTTGACGAGGCGCTCCAGGCGCCCGCCGCTCTGGTTGTCGCGCTCGTCGCGGATTCGCTCGTGGTGGAACTGGTTCGCGACTCGTCGGGCCAGGTCGCCGCCGTGGCGCTCGGCGATGAGATGCAGCATCAGGTCCATGGCGGCGACGCCGCCCGAGCAGGTGAGGCGGTCGCGGTCGATCTCGAACAGCTTGTCTGTGCAGTCCAGGTTCGAGAAGGCCTCCTGGAAGGCCGGGCGATTCTCCCAGTGGATGGTGCAGCGATAGCCGTCGAGGAGACCGGCGCGCGCCAGCAGGTAGGTGCCGGTCGAGAGCGAGCCCACGGCGACCTTGGCCCGCACCGCCTGACGCAGCACGGCGAGGTAGCGCTTCTCATCCACGGACTGGATGCGCAGGCCGCCGCAGACGAAGAGGTAGTCGGCGCCCACGAGGGCCTCGTCGGCCGGGACGGTCGGCAGCGGGATGCCGTTGGAGGCGGCCACCGGCTGCCCGTCCGGGCTGGCCAGGCGCCAGCGCCAGGCCTCGCGGCCGATGAGACGGTTCAGGGAGCGCAGCGGCTCGATGCCGCTCGCCAGGCTCATCATGGAGACGCCGTCGACGAGGAGGAAGACGACGGTCCGGACCGACTGGGCCTGGGGCGTTACGGCGGGGCTGCACACATCGGCGATGGTCATGCCCGGCGACCGACCCTGGATTGCAACAGATAACCTGAATCGATTTGTCCGCCATCTTCCTCCGCGACACAAGCGAAGCGGCGGATCAGCAGCCCTGGCAGGGTTTAGGGCCGAGATTTCGCGTCGCTTTTCGTGTGAACAGGAGGAAGAGCAGGAACGCGGCGCTCCAGCATGCGCCGGCCGCCGCCGGGCCCCAGGTGAGCCCGCGCCCAGCGAGCCGGAGGCCGAGCGCGCCCGCCATGGCGGCGTAGGCGGCCACCTCGCCGGGGGCGACAGCGAAGGCGGCGCCGCGGCGCTTGTGGACCATGCTGGCCATCACGGCGAGCCCGAGCAGGCCGTAGCCGCCAAGGGCGAGCAGGTGGACGCCGATGGCGGTGGCCAGCCCGCCGCCCGCCGCGGACCACGCCAACGCGGCGCAGCCCACCGACAGGGCGAGCGCTCCGGCGAGCATGGCCAGGAGGCGAGGGTGGCGCGCCATGGGCCAGACGCGCCAGCGCGCGACGGCGGCGAGGCGCTGCGCCGCGAGGGCGGTCAGTGCGAGGGCGGTCATTCCACCGGTGGGCCGAATCGCCCACAGGGCCAGCGCGGCGCTGGCGAAGGCGGTCTCAACGGCTTCGAGCCGGCGCGATCGCGCGTCCGGGATCAACGGGGGCAGCGCGAGGAAATGGCGCCCAAGGGCGGGGACGATGCGCCCCGACAGGGTGATCAGCAGCGCCGCTCCGAGCGCGAAGGCGAGGCGGAAGGCGGAGTCCTGGTCCAGCAACGACGCGGGCGCGAGGGCGGCCGCGCCCATGCCGGTCACCAAAGCCGCAAGAGTCAGGTCGCGCCAGCGGCGGCAGCGCAGGAGATGGATCGCGAGGGCGGCTCCCAGGAGCAGGGGCAGGGCGCCCGAGGCGGCGCGAGCGCCGGGCCAGTCGGACAGCCGGGCCAGAATCCCGGCGCCCCACGCGCCGAGCAGGGCCGCGGACGGGTCCGGCCTTACGGGGCGGCCGGTCCAGCGGCGCGCAGCCGTCAGGGTGAACCCGGCGATCATCATCGGCACGGCGCCGAAGATCAGCTCTTCCCGATGCGCCAGCGCGGCGCGGGCGGTCTCGACGAGCCCGAGGCGAGCGGCGGGCCAGAGAAGCCCGGCCAGCGCCGCGTGGGCGCTCGCCAGCCGGAAGAAGACCACGTGGAGCTCGGGGCGGCAGGCGCCCCGATCACTCGTGGGCCGCGAGCCGGCGGCGCCCATCGGCGATCCATTGGGCGCCAGGGGCCCCGTGCAGGAAGCCGTTCGAGAGCGGCAGGTCCGGCGCGAGGGCGCGCAGGCGATCGCTTGCTTCAGCGGGATCGAGCGCGCCATCCAGCACGTCGCGATACAGCCGCGCGACCGCCGCCATGTCGCAGCGCTGCGGCGAGAGCCGGAAACGAGAGACGCCGCCGGCCGCAAGCGTGGAGAGTTCGCCCAGCAGCGCCTGGCAGGTGAAGGAGACCGTCTGCACGCCGTTCATGGCGAGGAAGGGCTGCCCTTTCAGTGTGGAGACGGCGAGGCCGTCGGGATCCTGGCTGCACACGAACTGGCAATTGTCCTTGGCGAGGCCCTTGGCGCGGGCGTGCGCGCAGCGGGCCGAAATCGCCAGCGGCACGCGTCCGAAGGCGAGGACCTCGTAGGCGGGGCCCGGCGCCGAACGCGCGATCTGCGCGATGGAGGAGGCCGGCAGCTCGGGAGGCAGACAAATGACCGTCGCGCCCTGGCGGGCCAGCAGAGCGGCGGTGGGCCCGTTGTAGACGTTGATCATCGGCCCGACGGCGTGCGGGCGCCCGGCGAGGGCCTGGAGGGCCGAGAGGTCGTTCGCCTCCACCAGCAGGTCGTCCTGCGCGGCCAGTTCGCGCACGGAGCGGCGCTCGCGCTCCAGGGTGACGAGGGTCAGGGACGACAGGATCACCCGCTTGCCGGAGCCCTGCAGCCGCTCTGCCACCTCGGCGATGTGCGGCTCTATGAAGGGCTGCCGCTTGGAGCAGACGGTCTCGCCGAGGTAGACCTCGTCCACCGGCGCCTCGTCCGCCAGCCGGAAGTAGAAATCCCGCCAGTCGGCGCCCTGCCAATGGAACAGCATGGGCCCCAGGGCGAGGACCGGCTTCTCACAGTTGCTCGTCATCAGCGCCACCGCTTCTCGTAGGCGCCCGAGGTGGTGCGCTGGCCTTCGCTGACGGACCGCAGACGCGCCACGATGGCCCGGCGGGCGGAAGGCGGCGCGTCCAGCGCGCGCCGGATGGTGGACACCACCTCGGCCACATAGGCCTTGCCGCGCTGGCGGCCCTCGATCTTGAGCGCGCTGACGCCGGCTTCGCGGAGCGCGTCGAGGTGATCGAGCGCGTCCAGGCTGATCGGGTCCTCGAACAGGTGGCCCTGCTCGCCGCCTGCCCGGAAGCGGCCCTTGCACAGGGTGGGATAACCGGCCGGCTCGCCGGGTTCAAAGCGGTCGATGGCGAAGCCGCCGAGCTCGGACACCATGGCGGCGCCGTCCTTGGCGTAGCGGACGTGGCTCGCGGGGGAGCACACTCCATTCATGTTGGGCGAGAGCCCGGTCGCGTAGCTCGACAGGGAGCAGCGTCCCTCCGCCATGACGCACATGCCGCCGAACACGAAGACCTCGGTCTCGACTGGAACTGACGCCGTGAGCTTGGCGACCTCCGGGAGGGACAGGACGCGGGGCAGCACCACCCGCTTCGCCTGGAAGGCGTCCGCCAGGAAGCCGACCGCCTCGGGGTTGGACGCGGCGGCCTGGACGGAGACGTGGATGCGCTGCTCGGGATGCCGGTCCGCCGTGTAGGCCATCAGGCCCATGTCGGCCAGGATCACCGCGTCCGCGCCTACGGCCACGGCGTCGTCCACGGCCTGGAACCACAGCGCTTCGGCCCCGGCCCGCATAAATGTGTTGATCGCCACGAAAGTCATGACGCCGCGGCTGCGGGCGTAGGCGACAGCGGCTTCGAACTCGTCCCGGGTGAAGTTCAGCCCCGGGAAGTTGCGCGCGTTAGTCTCGTTGCGGAAGCCGCAGTAGACCGCGTCCGCGCCGGCGTCCACGGCCTCGCGAAAGGCGGCCGAGTTGCCGGCCGGGCAGATCAGTTCCATGCGCCGCGCTCCAGCACGCGTGCGCGTACGCGCTCACACGCTGCTTTCATCAATGGACCAAGTGGGCCGGAGGAGGCGGCCAGCTCCGTCGGCAAGTCGATGCCGCAGTCGTCCAGGGCGTTGCGCAGGGCCAGGATGGCCTCCATGTCGCCGGAGACCTCGATCTCGCGCGAGAAGAACAGGGCGTCGCCGTCGACGCGGCCTTCCAGCAGGGCGAGCAGCGCGAAGAAGGGCCCCGACGCCGCCGCGTCCAGGGCCGCAGGCAGGCGTCGGACCGCCTCAATGGCGCCCGCCTCCGGCCGGATCACGAAGGCGAAGGGCAGGTCAACGGGATCGAAGCCGAAGGTTTTCGCCCGGTGGTCGCCGAGGCGGTCGGCCAATTCGGGATGGCGGCGCATGACGCCGTTGAAGGCGAAGCGGGCGGCGGCCGCGATCAGCGGCAAGGGGGCAGGGGCCAGCGCCAGGCTGGCCAGGGACGGAAGCTGCTTCAACGGTGCGGGTCCTCGCAGGGCGGCCAGATCCTACGCAGGCCTCCGCGGCCGTGTTTGCGCCGGAACAAAGACTCGCACGCTCCGCCGGGAGAAGCGAGGACATGCTGCGCCAGCGGTTCTACCAACGCACCTTCCCGTCCAGTTCCGACCTGCGGGGCTTCACCGACGAACTCGAGCGGCGCGGCCGGCTCAGGCGCATCCTCCGACCCATGTCCCTGGTCCATGACATCACGGAGGTGCACCGGCGCGTGCTGGCCGAGAACGGGCCGGCGCTCCTGTTCGAGCAGCCGGTCGACGCCGCGGGCCGGGTCAGCGCCACGCCGGTCCTGGTCAACCTGTTCGGGACGGTGGAGCGGATCGCCTGGGGCCTCGGCGTCGAGCCGGACAGGCTGGGCGAAGTGGGCGCGGCGCTCGCGGATTTGCGCCATCCCACGGCCCCATCCGGCCTGCGGGACGCCCTGGAGAGGTTGCCCATGCTGCGCGCCGCGCTCAACATGCGCCTCCGGCGAGGCGGCAGCGCGCCCGTTCAGGAGAAGGTCTCGCTCGGCGACGACGCCGACGTGACGGCGCTCCCGGTGCAGTGGTGCTGGCCGGGGGAGCCGGCGCCGCTGGTCACCTGGCCCCTGGTGATCACGCATGCGCCGGACGACCCGAGCGACATCAACGTAGGCGTTTACCGCATGCAGGTGCTCGGTCCGCGGCGCCTGATCGCGCGCTGGCTCGCCCACCGAGGAGGCGCGCGCCACCACAGGATGTGGGCGAGCCGGCGGCTCGACATGCCGATCACTGTCGCGATCGGAGCCGACCCGGCCACCATCCTGTCCGCCGTGCTGCCCCTGCCGGAAAACATGAGCGAGCTGGCCTTCGCGGGTCTGCTGCGGCGCCGGGGCACCCGGGTCGCCAAGGCGCTGACCACGCCATGCCTCGTGCCCGCGGACGCGGAAATCGTGATCGAGGGCACGGTGTCGTCCACCGAAACGGCGGAGGAGGGGCCCTATGGGGACCACACCGGCTACTACAACGCCGTGGAGCGCTACCCGGTGATGACCGTGTCGGCGATCACCTCCCGTCGCTCCCCGTTGTACCTCTCCACCTACACGGGCCGGCCGCCGGACGAGCCATCGCGGCTTGGCGAGGCGTTGACCGAGCTGTTCATCCCGCTCGCCAAGCGGCAGTTCCCAGAGATCAGGGACCTGTGGCTCCCGCCGGAGGCCTGCTCGTACCGGGCGATCGTCGTGGCGATCGACAAGGGCTACCCGGGGCAGGCTCGCCGCGTGATGCTCGGGCTCTGGTCGCTGCTGCCGCAGTTCACCTACGCCAAGCTGATCGTCGCGGTGGATCCCGACATCAATGTCCGCAACTGGGAGGACGTCGTCTGGGCCCTCTCGACGCGGTTCGACGCGCCGCGCGACCTCGTAGTGATCCCGGAGACGCCCATCGACGCGCTCGACTTCGCCTCGGCCGAGCCGGGCCTCGGCGGCAAGCTCGGCCTCGACGCCACGACCAAGATCGGACCGGAGACCAACCGCCCGTGGGGCAAGGTCCTCGCCATGGCGCCGGAGGTGAGCGCCCGGGTGGACGCCCTGTGGGACGACCTCGGGCTCGGGCCGGCGCGGATGGCGGGAGCAGTTCAGTGAGCGAGCCTGTCCGCGTGGTCGTCGGCATTTCAGGGGCTTCGGGCGCCGGCATCGGCGTGCGCGTGGTGGAGCGCCTCGCCGCCCTGCCGCATGTCGCGGTCCACCTGACCGTATCGCGCGCCGCTCACCGGACCCTCGAGCACGAGGTGGGGGCGGACGCGCTCCAGCGGCTCGGGCGGCTGGCGCATCGCGTCCACCCGATCGAGGACGTGGGCGCCTCCATCGCCAGCGGATCCTTCCCGACCGGCGGGATGATCGTGGCCCCGTGCTCGATGCGCACGCTGTCGGCCATCGCCACCGGGCTTTCCGACAACCTGCTCGTGCGCGCGGCCGACGTGCACCTGAAGGAGCGTCGCCGGCTCGTGCTCATCGCGCGGGAGAGCCCGCTGCATCTCGGACACCTGCGATCCATGGCGGCGGTGACCGAGATGGGCGCCATCGTGGCTCCTCCCGCGCCGAGCTTCTACCTGCTGCCGGCCACCGTGGCCGACATCATCGACCAGATCGCCGCGCGGGCGATTGACCTGCTGCGGCTGGGGCCGCCCACGGCGACAGCGTGGGGCGACGCCGAAGACGCGCCCGGACGAGATCGCCAATTTCGGCTCGAAACTCGCACCTGAAGCCCGGGCCTGGGCCCGCTGGACCGGCGTTGACGCATCGGCCAAGTCGGGGCCTGCTCTGCTGGGGAGAGTCAGAGGAGACCCAGCATGGATCGATTCACGGGCGGGTGCCTGTGTGGCGACGTTCGCTTCGTGGCGTCTGGACGCCCCTACCGGGTGGGCCTTTGCCACTGCCTCGACTGCCGCAAGCACCACGGGGCCTTGTTTCAAGCGTCCGCGATCTTCCCCGAAGAGGCGGTGAGCGTTGAAGGCGAAACGCGTGACTACGCCGGGCGCTATTTTTGCCCTCGCTGCGGCTCCTCGGTCTTTGCGCGGACCGGGGACGAGGTCGAGGTGAACCTCGGATCCCTGGACGCCCCCGACCAGCTGAGGCCGACCTACGAAAACTGGGTCATCCGCCGCGAGGCCTGGCTGCCGCCGTTTCCGCTCGCGAGGCGGTATGAGCGGAATCGCGACGCTACGAGCCGCTTCGAGGAGTAGCTCCCGGAAGGTCATGACCTCGTTGGCCGGGCGGCCCATCGGTCCGCCCGGTCCGAAGGCTCAAATTCAGAGCGCAGGCGTGTCGCCGCTGCCAAGGTCCCAATAGAGACCCGCCATGACCTGAAGCCCTTCCCTGGCGATCGCTACCGGCAGGTGCTCATTCGGCGCATGCTGGGAGCAGCCCGGGTAGGAGTGGGGCACCCAGATCGTGCGGAGCCCCAGCACCTCCGAGAAGATGTCGTTGGGCAACGAGCCGCCCAGGTTGGGCAGCAGCGCCGGCTTCTTGCCCGTGGTCTTCGCCAGGGAGTTGACCGCCCATGTGACCCAGGGGTCGTCCGGATCAAGCCGAGTGGCGTGGAAGATCTCGTCGCGGCTCTTGGCGATCTGCACCATGGGAAAGCTGTGCCGGTCGAGATGGCGACGCAACGCGGGCAGCACCTCGTCAGGGTCGATGCCGACCACGAAGCGGAGCTGGCAGCGCGCCCAGGCCTTGGGGGGCACGGCGTTGACCGGCGTTTCCGGGTTCCCGGCCTTCATGGCGAGCACGTCAAAGGAGCACCAGCCGAAGACCTGCTCGGCCGGGCTCAGGCCGGGCTCGCCCCAGTTGCGGTCGATGGTGGGGCCATCCGGGCCGCCGTCGATCTCGCAGTCGGCCAGCACGCGGCGCACGGAAGCGGGCAGCTCCTTCGGCACCCATTCGTGGATGCGGATCTGCCCCGTCGGGGACACGATGGTGCTGATCGCATGCGCCAGCTGGATGGCGGGATCGGAGAGAATGCCGCCCCAGTTGCCCGAGTGGTGGCCGCCTTCGCGGGCGTCGATGGTCATGTCGAAGGTGACGCCGCCGCGCGAGCCCAGGAAGATGGTCGGCCGCTCGGCGTTGAGGCGCGGGCCGTCGGAGGCGATCAGCATGTCGGCCTTGAGCAGGTCCTTCTGCTCCGCGCAGAGGTCGCGCAGGCCGGGCGACCCCATCTCCTCGCCCATCTCGATCAGGTACTTGGCGTTGAAGCCAAGCTTGCCGCGGGTTTCCAGCACGGCGCGCAGCGCCTCGACGTTGATGATGTGCTGGCCCTTGTTGTCCACCACGCCGCGGCCGTACCAGCGGTCGCCGACTTCCGTAAGCGTCCAGGGGGACAGGCCCTCGTTCCAGTCCTTGTCGAGCCCGCGGATCACGTCGCCGTGGCCGTAGCCCAGAACGGTCGGGAGAGACGGGTCCTCTATACGCTCGGCGTACAGGAATGGGCCTTTCGCGGCCTTGTGGCTGAGCGTCCGGCATGTGAAGCCGAGCCCTTCGAGGAGAGGGCGCATCTCCCTCTCGATGTAGGTCACGAGCGTGTCGGCGCGCTCGGGGTTCTGGCTCTCGGTCGGCATCGCCACGAGGCGGGCGAGGTCGGCCTTGAACCCGCCTGAGGTGAAATAGCGCTCGGCGCGGGCGACGGCGTCTTCGCGGGACATGGGCGGTTTCCTCGTCAGTTCTTGGTCTTGGGCAGGGAGGCGTTCGCCGGAGAGGGCGGATAAAGGTGGCAGGCCACGGCGTTCTCGCCGCCTGCGTCGCGCAGCAGCGCGGGCGTGACCTTGTCACAGGGCTCGAAACGCCGCGGGCAGCGCGGGTGGAAGGAGCAGCCCGGCGGCGGATTGAGCGGGTCCGGGAAAGCCACGCCGAGATGCGTGTCGGGCAGGCCGAGCCCCGGCTCCGGCGTGAGCACGGAGGCGAGAAGCGCCTGGGTGTAGGGGTGGCGCGGGTTGCGGAAGAGGCTATCCGTGTCGGCCAGCTCGACTACGCGGCCGAGATACATCACGGCCACGCGGGTCGCGATGTGCTCCACCACGGCCAGGTTGTGGCTGATGAACACGTAGGTGAGGCCGAGCTCCTTCTGCAGGTCCATCAGGAGGTTCAGGATCTGCGACTGGACGGAGACGTCCAGGGCGGAGGTGGGCTCGTCGCAGATGACGATCTCGGGATTCATCACCAGCGCGCGGGCGATCGCGACCCGCTGGCGCTGGCCGCCCGACAGCTCGCGGGGATAGCGGTCCGCGAAGCGCTGGGGCAGGCCGACGCGGTCCAGGATGTCGAGCACCTTGCGGCGGCGCTCCTCGGCGGTGCCGACGCCGTGCACCTCTAAGGGCAGCGCCACGATGGACGCGATGGTGCGCCGCGGGTTCAGGGACGAGTAGGGGTCCTGGAACACGGGCTGGACGCGCCGCGCCACCGTCTTGTGGCCCAGGTCCCGGATGTTCCGGCCCTCGAGCGTGATGGCCCCGGCGCTCGGGGGCAGGAGGCCCAGCAGCATGCGGGCCAGGGTGGACTTGCCGCAGCCGGACTCGCCCACGATGGCGAGCACCTCGCCCTTGCGGATGTCGAGCGAGACGCCGTTCACGGCGTGCAACGTCCGGCGGCGCCGGAACATCCCCTGGCCGACCTCGAAGGAGCGGGTCAGGGCGTCGGCTGTGAGGAGCGCGTTCACGCGGCCTTCTCCAGGATGCAGCGCCAGCGGTGGCCGTCGACCTCGCGAGCGGGCGGGTCTTCGGCGCAGACCGGGCGGGCGTGGGGGCAGCGGTCCCGGAAGCTGCAGCCATGCACCTCGCCCACCAGCGAGGGAACGACGCCCGGGATGGCGCCGAGGCGGCCGCCGCGGGCGGTGCGGCCGGGAACGGGGATGCAGTCCAGCAGGCCGCGCGTGTAGGGATGGCGCGGATCGCTGAAGAGGGCCGCGGCCGGTCCTTCCTCCACCACCTGGCCGGCGTACATCACGGCCACGCGGTCGGCGATGCGGGCCACCACGCCAAGGTCGTGGGTGATCAGCATGATGGCGACGCCGAACTCCTTCTGGAGGTCCGCCAGGAGCCTCAGGATCTGGGCCTGGATGGTCACGTCCAGCGCGGTGGTGGGCTCGTCGGCGATCAGCAGCTCCGGCTCGCACATGAGCGCCATGGCGATCATGACGCGCTGGCGCAGGCCGCCGGAGAGCTGGTGGGGGTACTGGCCCAGCCGCTCGGCCGGGGAGGCGATGCCGACCTTGTCCAGCAGGTAGACGGCCCGGTCCCGCGCCTGGGCGGCGCTGGCGCCGCGGTGCAGCCGGTAGGGCTCCGCGAGCTGGTCGCCGATGGTGTAGGCCGGGTTCAGGGCCGTCATGGGCTCCTGGAAGATCATGGCCATGCGGTTGCCGCGAAGCGCATTGAAGCGCTTGCCGGGGGCGCGGCTCAGGTCCTCGCCGGCGAAGGACAAGGCAGCGGCGCTGCGGCGGGCGCCCTTGGGCAGCAGGTCCATGATCGCGAGGGAGGTCATGGACTTGCCGCAGCCGGACTCGCCGACGACGCACAGCGTCTTGCCGCGCTCCACCTTGAGGGAGATATCGCGCACGGCGTGGAGGACGCCGCCGGCGGTGGCGATGTCGACGCTGAGGCCGCGGACGTCGAGAATGGTGTCGGTCATGGCGTCAGCCCCGGCCGTCCGGCGAGATGACGTCGCGCAGGCCGTCGCCGGTGAGGTTGATGGCGAAGATCAGCAGGGCGAGCGCCGAGCCCGGGATGGCGATCAGCCAGAAGGAGAAGAACATGTAGGCCTTCGCCTCAGAGATCATCAGCCCCCAGGACGGCAGCGGCGGCTGCACGCCCAGGCCCAGGAAGGACAGGGCGGCCTCCAGCAGGATGGCGCTGGCCGCCTCCAGGGTGGCCACCACGATCAGCTGCGGGGCGATGTTGGGGAGCACTTCACGCAGGACGATGTGAGCGGTCGATGCGCCGGCCGCGCGGGCGGCGGCCACGTAGTCCTGCGAGCGCACCTGCTGGGTGGCGCTGCGCATCACGACGGCGAAGCGGTCCCACTTCAGAAGCCCGAGCACCAGGATCACGATCCACAGCGAGCCGCCAACCATCGCCACCACGGCCAGGGCCACCAGAATCACCGGCAGGGACAGGCGGGTGGTGACGATGAAGGTCATCGCCATGTCCATGCGCCCCCCGAAATAGCCGGCGAGGAGGCCCATGGTCGTGCCGATAAGGCCGGCGATGATGACGACGCTGACGCCGATCAGCAGCGAGATACGGGCGCCGTAGAGGAGGCGGGACAGGTAGTCGCGGCCGAGCTGGTCCGTGCCCAGCGGGTGGACCCAGCTTCCCTTGGCGTACCAGACGGGCGGGATGGTCCGCTGCGCCAGGTTCTGCAGGTAGGGATCGTGCGGCGCCAGCAGCGGCGCGAAGACGGCGAGGAGCGCGATCAGGACGAGCAGGCCGGCGCCGACCAGGAAGGCGTGCTGGCCGCGCAGGCGGCGCAGCAGACGGGCTGTCCGGGACGGCTGGGCCGCGGGGGAGGAGAGAGCGAGACTCATCTCAGGCCACCCGGATGCGCGGGTCGAGCCACGCGTTGGCGATGTCGGAGGCCAGCGTGAGCAGCACGTAGATGACGGACAGCAGCAGGACGATGACCTGCATGACCGGGAAATCCTTGTAGGTGATGCTCTGGTAGGCGAGGTAGCCCAGGCCATCGAGGGCGAAGATCGTCTCGATCACAACCGAGCCGCCGAGCAGAAAGCCGAGTTGCACGGCCGTGAGGGCCACGACCGGCACCACGGCGTTGCGCAGCGCATGCTTGAAGATCACGGTTCGGGCCGGCAGGCCCTTGGCGCGGGCAGTGCGGATGTAGTCGGCCGACAGCACCTCGATCATGCCGGCGCGGATCAGCCTCATGAAGGCGGGCGCGACGTAGTAGCCGAGCGCGATCGTGGGCATCACGAAGTGCAGCCAGGTCGAGGAGCCGGACACGGGCAGCCAGCGCAGCGTGATGGAGAACAGCATCACGAGGCAGAGCGCGAAGAAGAAGTTGGGCAGCGCCTGGCCGACCACAGCCACGCCAAGGGCGAGCCGGTCAATCCAGCTGTTGGAATAGACCGCCGCGAGCACGCCGAGCGGAATCGAGATCACCAGCGCGAACAGGAGCGAGGTGAGGCCGAGCAGCAGGGTGACAGGGAGCTTGGCCAGCACGAGGCTGCTCACATCCGTCTTGAAGTAAATAGACGTGCCGAAGTCGCCGCGCAGCGTCTGCCAGAGCCAGGACAGGTACTGGACGACCAGCGGCCGGTCGAGGCCGTAGGTCTGGCGAATGATGTCGAGGTCTTCCTGGCGTGCGCCCTCGCCGGCTATGGCGGTGGCCACGTCGCCCGAGAGGCGGATCAGGAAGAAGGCGAGGGCGGAAACCGCGAGGGCGACCAGCAGCGCCAGCCCGAGCCTCTTGACGATGTAGGCGATCATGACAGTCCCTGGGCGTCGGCCGGCTGGGCCGGCCTTGGCCGCGGCGCCGGCCGCGACTGCTCGCGGCCGGGTTCGGTGGCGGACGGGTTGCGCGTCACTTCCAGGTCATTTCCCAGAAGCGGGGCATCTCGTCCGGGTAGGCCTTGAAGTTCAGTTCCGCATTCGCGGCGTAGTAGACCGGCAGCGAATAGAGCGGCACCGCGTAGGCCTTGTCGGCGATGATCTTGAGCGCCTGCTTGTAGGCGTCCTTGCGGACCTGCGGGTCCACGGAGCTGTTGCCCTTGAGCAGGAGGTCGCGGACCTCGGCGTCGTGGGTGATGTCCTCCGCGGTGAACGCGAAATAGTTCGGCGTGGCGGCGGACACGTCGTTGACCGAGAACGAGCCCCAGGTCTGGTGCGTGAGCATCGCCTTTCCGCTGGTGATGACGTCGCGCATCGCGGCGTACTGGAGGAAGCGAAGGTTGGTGCGGATGCCGACGGCCTTGAGGTAGCCGATCATCGCTTCGGTCTGGTTGCGCTCGCGGTACGCCACGATGTCGAGGTCGAGCCCATTGGGATAGCCGGCTTCGGCCAGGAGCTTCTTGGACAGCGCGGGATCATAGGTGTAGCGCGCCGCGCCCTCGTCCGTGCAGCCGAACTGAGCGGGGAAGCAGATCGTGTTCAGCACGCGCGAGCCCGCGCCGACGATCTCCTTCACCATGGCCTGCCGGTCGATGGCGTGGATGATGGCCTTGCGCACCCGCTCGTCCTTCAGGGCGGGGGCGGGGGTGTTGTCGAGCGTGTTCATCTGCATGAACACGATGCGCATGGTTTCGCCCGAGACGATCTGCAGCGTCGGGACCTGCTGCAGTTGCTCGGCTTGGTCCTTCGGCACGCTCATGATCAGGTCGACGCCGCCCGAGAGGGCCTCGGCCATCTGGGTCTGCCGGTCTGGGATGAAGCGGATCTCGATCTTCGAGATCTTGGGCTGCGGCTTGGGCGAATCCTTGAAGTAGTTGGGATTCTTGACGAGCGTGATCGACTTGCCCGGCACATAGTTGGAGACCATGTAGGGGCCGGAGCCGACCGGCTTCTCGTTCTGCCCCTTAGGGCCGACCTTCTCGTAGTACTCGTTGGGATGGATCACCACCGGGCCGGCCAGGTACTCGATGGCGGCCGGGAACACCTTCTTGGTGATCACGCGCACCTTGTACTTGTCGACCTTCTCGGCCTTTTCGATCCAGTTGACGTTCTGCTGGGTGACGACCTTGTTCTCGGGCTTCGAGATGAAGTTCAGCGTGTAGACGACGTCGTCCGCGTCGAACTCCTCGCCATTGTGGAACTTCACGCCCTGGCGGAGGTCGAACTCGATCGTGCGGTCGTCGACCTGGCGCCAGGCGGTCGCGAGCTGGCCCTTGTATTCGCCCGTGTTCGGGTCGCGGTACACCAGCGTGTCCCAGACGTGCTGGCCGATGATGACGCCGATGCGGACGTTGTTGAAGAAGGGGTCGACGCTCTCGGGGGCCTGGTCGTAGGCCATGCGGATCGTGTCGTCGGCCTTTCCGGCCAGCGCGGGGGTGAGCGCCGCCGTGGCGGTGAACGCCGTCGCAGCCAGGCCCGCAAGGGCCGTCCATCGCATCATCTTCATGATCGCTCCCTGAATCTTTGTCTTTATTGGCCCGGGCGGGGTCGGGATTGGCCGTTCACGGCCGTGGCGGCGAATTTGCCAACACATTCACGTTGCCGCCATAACAATGAATCGAATGGATCATTGCCCGATCGGCAATGCACGCGAGGCCCCCCGTTGCACCCGTCCGCCCTGCGCTACTTTCTCGAAGTCGCCCGCACCGGCTCGGTGAACGCCGCCGCGGAGCGGCTGCGGGTGTCCGCGTCGGCCGTCAGCCGTCAAATCGCCAAGCTGGAGGACGAGGTCGCCTCGCCCCTGTTCGAGCGGCGGTCCCGCGGCATGGCGCTGACCCATGCCGGGCGCCTGCTGTCGAGCTACGCCCAGCGCGCCGCGCTCGAGAGCGAGCAGATCGTCAGCGAAATTCGGGAGCTCAACGGCGCGAGCCGGGGCATGGTGCGCATCGCCGCGACCGAAGGCATGGCGAACAGCGTGGTGCCGGAGGTGATCCACGCTTTTCGGAAGGAGCGTCCGCACGTCGTGTTCGACCTGCAGGTCATGGCGCCCGCCGACGTCGTGCCGGCGGTGCAGGAGGGCGAAGTGGATGTCGGCGTCTCGTTCTCGCTCTCGCCGGAGGGGGGCGTGCAGATCCAGTGGCAGGGCGCCAAGGCGAGCTTCGCCTTCGCCAGCCCGGAGCATCCGCTGATAGGCCGGGGCGTTGTCAGCATCGCGGAAATCTTCGCCCACCCGATCGCCATCCTGGACGACGCCGCGACGATCCGGCGCGTGCTGGACATGTACTGCGCCACGAAGGGGCTCTCGCTGGAGCCCGCTCTGACCTCCACCAACGTGGCGAGCCTGCTGCATTTCTGCCGGTTCGGTGGAGGGGTGACCTTCGCCACGTACCTGTCGGCCCGGGCGGCCGTGCGCGACGGCCATCTGGCCCTTGTGCCGTTCGAGGAGGCGAACTTCCTGGAGCGCAACCTGCAGATCCAGACCATGCTCGGCCGGCAACTGCCGCACACTGTCCAGGACTTCATCTCTGCCCTGATCGCCGAGCTGGAGGCGCCCGGGCCGCTCTAAAGTGCGCCGAGCGCGACAGTGCGGCGCGGCAGGGAGCCTTCCCCCCGGCGCAATCCGTGGCATAAGGGCGCCCAAATTCGCCTGGCCCGGAACTCATGATCAGACTCGAAAACATCAGCAAGCAGAACGGACACCAGATCCTCTTTATCGAGGCCGCCGCGGCGATCCAGCGCGGCGAGAAGGTGGGGCTCGTTGGGCCGAACGGGGCCGGCAAGTCGACGCTGTTCCGGATGATCACCGGCCAGGAGAGCCCGGATGAGGGCCAGGTGGCGGTCGACCGCGGCGTCACCATCGGCTACTTCAGCCAGGACGTGGGCGAGATGTCGGGCCGCAGCGCCGTCGCAGAGGCGATGGACGGGGCCGGGCCGGTGAGCGAGGTCGGCGCGCAACTGCACGAGCTCGAGGCGGCCATGGCGGATCCGGACCGCGCCGATGAGCTCGACGCGCTGGTCGAACAGTATGGCGAGGTGCAGGCGCGCTTCGAGGAACTGGACGGCTACGCGCTGGAAGGCCGGGCCCGGGAGGTGCTGGCGGGCCTCAGCTTCAGCCAGGAGATGATGGACGGCGACGTGGGCGCCCTTTCCGGCGGATGGAAGATGCGCGTCGCCCTGGCGCGCATCCTGCTCATGCGTCCGGACGCGATGCTGCTGGACGAACCGAGCAACCATCTGGACCTGGAGAGCCTGATCTGGCTCGAGGATTTCCTGAAGGGCTACGAAGGCGCCCTGCTGATGACTTCGCACGACCGCGCGTTCATGAACCGCATCGTGAACAAGATCGTGGAGATCGACGGCGGCTCCCTGACCACCTACGCGGGCGACTACGAATTCTACGAGCAGCAGCGGGCGCTCAGCGAAAAGCAGCAACAGGCGCAGTTCGAGCGCCAGCAGGCGATGCTGGCCAAGGAGATCAAGTTCATCGAGCGGTTCAAGGCCCGGGCGTCCCATGCGGCGCAGGTGCAAAGCCGCGTGAAGAAGCTCGAGAAGATCGAGCGCGTGGAGCCGCCCAGGCGGCGGCAGACCGTCTCGTTCGACTTCCCACCGGCGCCGCGCTCCGGAGACGACGTGATCAGCGTGAAGGGCGTCAGCAAGGCCTATGGCGAGCGCCGGATCTACGACGCTTTGGACTTCCAAGTTCGCCGCGGCGAGCGGTGGTGCGTGATGGGCGTCAACGGCGCCGGCAAGTCCACGCTGCTGAAGCTGGTGACCGGGACGACGCAACCGGATGGTGGTTCGATCACGGTCGGCGGCAGCGTGAAGGTCGGCTACTTCGCGCAGCATGCAATGGAGTTGCTGGACGGCGAGCGGACCGTTTTCCAGTCGCTGGAGGATGCGTTTCCGCAGGCCGGGCAGGGGTCGCTGCGGACGCTGGCGGGCTGCTTCGGCTTCTCTGGCGACGACATCGAGAAGAAGTGCCGGGTGCTGTCGGGCGGCGAGAAAGCGCGGCTGGTGATGGCGCGCATGCTCTATGATCCGCCGAACCTGCTGGTGCTGGACGAGCCCACCAACCACTTGGACATGGCCACCAAGGAGATGCTGATCGAGGCCTTGTCGCGCTTCGAGGGCACGATGCTGTTCGTCTCGCATGACCGCCACTTTCTCGCCGCGCTGTCCAACCGGGTGCTGGAGCTGACGCCCGAAGGGGTCCACCACTATGGCGGCGGCTACACGGAATACGTGGCGCGCACCGGCCAGGAGGCGCCCGGGCTTCGCCACTGACGGCCGGATGACGGGAGGTCGGCGCGGGGCTGGCGCCGACTCGCAAAGCGGGTTGGAATAGGGCCCCGCCCGCGAGACCCCCTATGGCCGACTTCCTCCTTCGCTCCGTCCTCATCGGCGCCGGCGCCACGGCGCTGATGGACCTCTGGGCCATCCTGCTCAACCGCGTCTTCGGCCTGGCGCTGCCCAACTGGGCCCTGGTAGGCCGGTGGTTCTGGCACCTGCCGCGCGGCGCCGTGTTCCACGACGACATCGCGGCCGCGCCGCCCTACGCGCACGAGCTGGCGCTGGGCTGGATCGCGCATTACGCGATCGGGATCCTGTACGCGGCCGTGCTCCTGGTCGTCGCGGGGCCGGGCTGGGCCGCGCATCCGACGTTCCTGCCCGCGTGGATCGTCGGGCTGGTCACGGTCGGCGCAGGCTGGTTCCTGCTCCAGCCTGGCATGGGCGCGGGCTGGGCCGCCTCGCGCCGCCCCAACGCCAACCAGATCCGCATCCTCAACATTGTGGCCCACACCGTCTTCGCGGTCGGGCTGTACGGGTCGGCGCTGGCCTTGCGGGCGGCCGCCTGAGGATCGAGGGTCCCAACCCGCACCCTCACAGCAAAGGTCTCGGCTGCATCGGGGCCACGTGGTACATTGGATCGGTCCAGTGACATGGAGGACGTCCATGGCGAAGCCACGCATGGTGGCGCTGGCGCTGATCATCGGCTTCGCCCTGGGCGGCGTCGCCGGTCAAAAGCTGCACGCGCAGTCTCATCCTCCCGCCTACGTCATCTCGGAGATCGAGGTGACCAACCCTGACGCCTACGCCAAGGAGTATGTGCCCCTGGCGAACAAGGCGCTGGCTGACAGCGGCCAGAAGCGGCTGGCCTCCGGCGGCAGGACGGTTTCGCTGGCGGGCGCCCCGCCAGCCTCGCGCGTGGTCGTCTCCGTGTTCGAGTCCATGGAGAAGGCCCAGGCGGCCTACAGTTCGCCCGCCTACGTGGACGCGCGCAAACTCGGCGACCGCTATGGAAAGCTGCGCATCTTCGCCGTGGAAGGCCTCGCGCCCTAAGGCGCGCCGGTCTCGCGCGCAGCCCTGAACCCGGCCGCCGATTCGCTGGCTGCCGGGCGCATCCGTATTTCGTCGTGAGGACTCCAACCAACGAGGGAGGACGTCGCCATGCTTGCTCACCGGCTCGTTCAGTCCTGCGCCTTGCTCGTCGCGACATGCCTGCCGGTCCTCGCCGGTCCCGCGGAGGACGCCAACGCCGCCGTCGATCGCTGGTCCGCCGCCTACACGAGCAACGACATCGACTCGCTGGCCAGGAACTACTGGGCGGACGCCATCCTGCTCGGGACGGTCAGCCCCGTGATGTCTGAGGGCGAGGGCGCCATCCGGGCCTATTTCGGGACCCTGAAAGGCAGCGGCAACAAGAACGACATCCAGGAGCGGCGGACCATCGTCCTCGACGACAACGCCGTCGTGGTGACCGGCTTCTACCTGTTCACCCGGATGAACGAGGGACAGCCCGTGCCCGGCCCATCCCGCTTCACCATGCTGCTGACCCGCCGCGATGGCGAGTGGCGCATTGCCCACCACCACTCGTCGCCCCATGTGCTTCCCAAGAAGCAGCCCTGAAACCGGGAGGCCGCCATGGACGACCACGTCTACAAGATCGTCGAACTCGTGGGATCGTCGACCCAGAGCATCGAGGACGCGATCCAGACCGCGATCAAGCGAGCGGACCAGACAATCCGCAACCTGCGCTGGTTCGAGGTGATCCAGACCCGCGGGCACGTGGAGAACGGCCAAGTGCGGCACTACCAGGTCGTGCTGAAGGCCGGGTTCACCCTTGAGGAGGGTGGCCAGTAGCATCCAGGGTTCGAGACGCGGGAGTCTCGACCGCCTGGCTCCTCCGGGAACGTGCTCCGCGGGTCAGGTTCGCGAACGAGGCTGGCTCGGCCGCAGCCCCGGTCCGCGGGCGGCAGGAATGCGCTTGGGCCGGTTCCGCCGGACGGGGAACCGTGATCAACAACCGGGGTCGCTAAACTGCGGCAAGGTGACAGCAGGGATTGAGCAGCGTCGCGCGACGGCCCACGGCCGGACGACGCCCAGGGGCGGTGATCGATGAAGGCTGTTCGGCGCGCGAGGTTCATCCTGGGCAGGACCCGGTTGCGCCGCAGCCTCATCTTCGTGGCCGGAGGGCTTGCGGTCGGGCTCGCGGCTGTCGCCGTGGCGTGGCTGGCTGACGAGGCTCAAGCGTCGTTCCGCCACTTGGAGACGCTTTGGCCCTGGGCGCCCTGGATCGTGACGCCGCTCGGCTTCGTCGCCTCCGTCTACGTGACGGACCGTTTCTTTCCCGGCGCGGGCGGAAGCGGAATTCCGCAGGTCATGGTTGCTCGATCCACGGACGACCAGGCTGCGCGCGCATTCCTCGTGTCGCTCAAGGTCGCCTTCGGCAAGATCCTGCTGCTCACCTGGGGGCTGGCGACAGGCGCTTCCATCGGCCGCGAAGGGCCGACCGTCCAGATCGGCGCCTCCATCATGTTCGCGGCGGGGCGGCTCGCGCCTCACCGGCAGCCGGGCTTCGTCCTGGCCGGGGCGGCGGCGGGGGTCGCTGCGGCGTTCAACACGCCGCTTGCCGGCATTGTGTTCGGAATTGAGGAGCTCAGCCGCTCCTTCGAGGTGCGCACGAGCGGGCTCGTGATCGGGACCGTGATCGCCGCCGGCCTGACTTCGCTCGCCCTGCTGGGGGACTACGCCTATTTCGGCCACGCGTCGGCCGGGCTGGGGTTCGGGGCGGCCTGGCTCGCGATCCCCGTGTGCGGGATCGCTGGAGGCGTCTTCGGAGGGGTGTTCATCCGCGTGTCGAAGGCCTGCGCCAAGCGGATGCCCAACCCGTTCCGGCTCTCGCCGCGGGCGCATCGGCTCACGGTGGCGCTGGCGTTAGGCCTGATCGTGGCCGCCTGCGGGTGGTTGTCGGGCGGAGCCACGTACGGCACCGGCTATGAGCAGGCCAAGGCCATCCTGCACGGGGAAGGTGCGGCCACTGGGTGGTTCGCGCCGCTCAAGTTCATCGCCACGCTGGCGTCGTCGGTGAGCGGCGTTCCAGGCGGCATCTTCTCGCCTTCGCTTTCCATCGGCGCGGGCCTGGGGGGCGCCCTGGCGGGACTTCTCCCCAGCGCTGACGCCAGCGTGTTCGGGCTCCTGGGGATGGCGGCCTTTCTCACCGGCGTGGTCCAGGCGCCGATCACGTCATTCGTGATCGTGTCCGAGATGACCCAGAATCACGCCCTGATCATCCCGCTGATGCTGGTGGCCGTGATCGCCGACGGTGTCTCGAAGCTGATCGCGCGGCGGGGCGTGTACCACGAGCTGGCAGGCGTGATCGTCGCCAAGATGAGGTCCGCGGCCGCGCGCGGGTAAAGCGCGGGCCAGTTGCGAACAGGCGAATTTGGGCGTGAATGCCCACCGCCTTGCAGCGAGTCCGTCGATCCGGTACATCACTAATGCATTAGTGCAATACTCGAATGAGACGCCCTGATAGGGCGCATCCGGAGGAAATGCTTTGATCAATCGTCGCGACGTCTTGGCCGGCATCGCGGGGCTCGCGGCCGCTTCGGCCGCCACCCGCGCCTTCGCTCAACAGAAGACCGAGATCTCCATCAGCCGGCAGCCGGGCATCCTGTACATGCCGCTGCACGTGATCGAGAAGCACAAGCTGATCGAGAAGCACGCCCAAGCGCTCGGCATCTCTGGCGCCGCGGTGAAGTGGATCTCGTTCAGCAACGGCGGAGCCCAGCAGGACGCGCTCATCTCGGGCAACGTGGACCTGGTCAACACCGGGACCGGGCAGCTGCTGCTCCTGAACGACCGCACCCGTGGCGGCGTGAAGGGCATCGTGGCGAGTTCGGCGTGCCCGCTCACCTTCGTGAGCCGCGACCCGCGGATCAAGTCGCTCAAGGACATCGGCCCCGGCGACAAGATTGCGGTGCCGACCGTGAAGGTGTCCACCCAGGCCATCCTGCTCCAGATGGCGGCTGCGCAGATGTTCGGGCCGGACCAGTACGCCAAGTTCGACGCCAACACGGTCCAGCTGGGGCACCCGGACGCCTTCGTTGCATTGAAGAACCCCACGCACGAGGTGAAGAGCCACTTCGCGGCGCCGCCCTATGACTACTACGAGCTCAAGGACGTGCCCGGGGCGCACGCGGTGGCGACCTCCGCCGAGATCATTGGCGGGCCGCTGTCGCAGGGGCAGTTCTTCACGAGCACCAAGTTCGCCGAAGCGAACCCGAAGTGGATCGAAGCCGTGCGCAAGGCCGCGGAAGAGGCCAAGTCCATGATCGAGGCCGACATGAAGGCTTCCGTGGAGGCCTACAAGGAAATCAACAACGACAAGACGCCCACCGAGACGCTGGTCGACCTCATGAAGCAGCCAGGCATGGCGGAGTTCAACCTGTATCCGCAGGGCACGATGAAGTTCGCCGCCCACCTGCACAAGGTCGGGTCGCTGAAGGCCATGCCGGCGTCCTGGAAGGACTACTACCTCCCGATCGCCTACGACATGCCGGGCAACTGACCGGCCCCGGGCGCGGCTTTTCCCCCGCCGCGCCCGCCCACAGCGTGCGGTCCCCTTCGGCCCAAAGGTTTCTTCCCCTGATGACCCAGCCCCTTCTCGACGTGAGCGGCGTGACGCTGCGCTACAAGACGCCCGGCGTGCTCGTGACCGCCACCGAGCGCGTCAGCTTCCAGGTCAACACGTCCGATCGTTTCGTGCTGCTGGGGCCATCCGGCTGCGGCAAGTCCACGCTGCTGAAGGCGGTGGGCGGCTACCTCACGCCGAGCGAGGGCGCCATCACCATCAAGGGCCGCAAGGTGACCGAGCCGGGCGCGGACCGCATGATGGTGTTCCAGGAGTTCGACCAGCTGCTGCCGTGGCGCACGGTGCTGGAGAACGTCATGTTCCCCTTGCAGGTGGCGCGCCGCCTGGGTCGCAAGGAGGCCGAGACCAAAGCTCGGCACTACATCGACAAGGTCGGGCTCACCCGGGCGGTGAACAGCTACCCGCACACGCTGTCGGGCGGCATGAAGCAGCGCGTGGCGATCGCCCGCGGCATGGCCATGGAGCCCGACATTCTCCTGATGGACGAGCCCTTCGCGGCGCTCGACGCGCTGACGCGGCGCACCTGCCAGGACGAGCTGCTGCAGCTCTGGGAAGAGACCAAGTTCACGGTGCTGTTCGTGACGCACTCCATCGCGGAGGCGATCAAGATCGGCAACCGCATCCTGCTGCTCTCGCCGCATCCCGGGCGGGTGAAGGCCGAGGTGGTCGACGTGGACAAGGTCTCGCCCACGGACGGCACCGCCGGCCAGCTCGAGAAGAAGATCCACGAACTGCTGTTCGCCGACGAAGCGGCCCACGCGGAGTGAGCGCCATGACCACGATCACGCAACCCGCTCGCCCGTCGACCACGAAGGACGAGACCATCGGCCAGGCCCGCATCGCCATGCGCGACCAGGGCGGCGCCGGCGAGCACCTCGGCGAGGTGGAGCGCAAGCTCAGCACGCTCGAAATGCTGTGGGACAACGGCTTCGTACGCAAGCTCCTTCTGCTGATCCTGCTCGGGATCGTTTGGGAGATCTATGGTCGCTCGCTCAACAATCCGCTGCTGTTCCCGACGCTCTCGGAGACGTTCGACTCCATGAAGGACGGTATCGTCAGCGGCGTCCTGCCACTGCGCGCATGGACGTCCCTGAAGGTGCTGCTCATGGGCTACGCGGCCGGCGTGGTTCTCGCCGCCGCGCTCACCATCGCGGCTATCAACACGCGCCTCGGGACCGACTTCCTCGAGACCATGACGGCCATGTTCAGCCCGCTGCCGGCCATCGCGCTGCTTCCGTTGGCGCTGATCTGGTTCGGGCTCGGCAACGGCAGCCTGGTGTTCATCCTCATCCATTCGGTGCTGTGGGCGGTGGCGCTCAACACCCACTCGGGCTTCCGGGCCGTGTCGCAGACCCTGCGCATGGTGGGGCGGAACTACGGGCTGCGGGGCCTCGCGTATGTGTTCCGCATCCTGATCCCGGCGGCGTTCCCGTCCATCCTGACGGGCCTGAAGATCGGCTGGGCCTTCGCCTGGCGCACCCTGATCGCGGCGGAGCTGGTGTTCGGCGTGTCGTCCGGGCAGGGTGGTCTTGGCTGGTACATCTTCGAGAACCGGAACCTGCTCGACATCCCGGCCGTGTTCGCGGGCCTCCTGACCGTGATCGTCATCGGCCTCGTGGTCGAGAACCTGATCTTCCGCACGCTGGAACGCCGCACGGTCCAGAAGTGGGGCATGCAGAACTGAATCAACAAAACCAGCCAAGATCCCGGGAGGACACAATGTTTTCATGGACCCGACGCGCCGCACTGGCGGCGGCATCGGCGGCGGCGCTCACCTTTGCGGGAGCCGGCGGCGCCTCGGCCGAGGTCAGCCAGGTGCGCATCTCGAAGGGCTTCGGCATCCTCTACCTGCCGCTCATCGTGATGCAGGACCAGAAGCTCCTGGAGGCGCGGGCCCAGAAGGCCGGGCTGGGGGATGTCAAGATCGACTGGCTGACCCTCGACGGCGGCAACGTCATCAACGACGCCATGATGACGGGTTCGCTGGACTTCGCGGGGATCGGCGCCCCGGGCTTCATCACGCTCTGGTCGAAGGCCAAGGGCATCCCGAGCGCCGAGGTGGTCGGCGTGTCGGGCATGAGCGCGACGTCGCTCTACCTCAACACCAACAAGCCCGAGATCAAGTCGCTGAAGGACATCACGGCGGCGGACAAGATCGCGATCCCGGGCATCAAGACCTCGCTCGCGGCCGTGGTGCTGGAGATGATGGTCGCCAAGGAGTTCGGTCGGGAGAACTACGCCAAGCTCGACCCGATGACGGTTGGCCTGGCGCATCCCGAGGGGCTCGTGGCGCTCACCGGCGGCAAGACCGAGATCACCTGCCACTTCACGTCGCCGCCGTTCCAGTACCTCGAGCTGAAGAACCCGAAGATCCACCGGGTGGCCAACTCGGTGGATTATCTCGGCCGCATCACCCTGGACGTGACCTTCGCGCCCAAGAAGTTCGTCGACGCCAACCCCAAGATGACGCAGGCCTTCCTGGACGCCCTGGACGACGCCAATGCGCTGATCGCAGCCGACAAGAAGAAGGCGGCGGAGATCTTCGCCCGCAGCTCGAAGGTGAAGGTGGACGTCCACGAGGTGCAGGAGATGCTGGAGGACCCGGACACCCAGTTCTCCGCCACGCCCAACGGCGTCATGCAATTCGCGGAGTTCATGAGCCTGGCGGGCAGCATCAAGAAAAAGCCGGACGTCTGGTCCGACATGTTCATTCCGGCCCTGCGCGACCGCAAGGGGAGCTAGGAACAGGGGTCGTCGGCGCGGAATTCGCCGTTCCGCGCCGGCGAGCGCGTCAGCCGCGGATCTTGTCCAGGCCGGCCCAGTCGAAGGCGATGCCGTGGCCCGGGCGGTCCGGAGCGATCGCGAAGCCTTCCTCGATCCTGAGCGGCTCGGCGATGTAGCGCTCCAGCCCGAAGCCGTGGGCTTCCAGGTAGCTGCGGTTGGGGCAGGCAGCCAGCAGGTGCACCGTCACGTCGTGTGCGCCGTGGGTGGTGACCGGCAGGTTGAAGGCCTCCGCCAGGGCGGCGATCTTCATGAAGGGCGTGACGCCGCCGCAGTTGGTGACGTCCGGCTCCGGATAGGTCACCGCCCCGGCGGCGATATACTGCTTGAATTCCCACAGGGTGCGCAGGTTTTCGCCCGCCGCCACCGGCAGCCCGCCCTCGCGCACGATGCGCGCGTGGCCGGCCGGGTCGTCCGGGATCGTGGGCTCCTCCAGCCAGGTGAGGTCGTAGGGCGCGAAGGCGCGGGCCGCGCGAATGGCCTCGTCGGCGGTCCACTTCATGTTGGCGTCGACCATCAGGGGGAAGCCGTCGCCCAGGAAGTCGCGCATGGCGCGCACCTTCGTCACGTCCTCGGACAGCTTCTTGCGCCCCACCTTCATCTTGATGGCGCGGAATCCCTTGGCGAGGTTGCCCTCGGTCTGCTTGATCAGCTCATCCGCGGTAAGCTCGAGGTCGATGCCGCCGGCGTAGCAGGGCACCTTGGGGTCGAAACCGCCGAGCAGGTTCCAGAGCGGCAGGCTGGCGCGCTTGGCCTTGAGGTCCCAAAGGGCCATGTCGAAGGCCGAGATGGCGAGCACGGTCGGGCCGCCGCGGCCACCGTAGTGAAGCGCCCACCAGGCCTTGTTCCAGAGCCGCTCGATGTGGTCGGCGTCCTCGCCCACCACGATCTCGGGGAACTCGCGACGCAGGATGGCGTCGATCGCCGCGCCGTTGCGCCCCACCGTATAGGTGTAGCCGACGCCTTCTGCGCCCTCCGCGTCGCGCACGCGCACGGTGTTGAGCTCGAAGGCCTTCATCTCTCCGTGCATGCTGTCCGTCAGGACCACGGGCAGCGGGATGCGGTAGAAGCCGGCCTCGATGGCGGTGATGGCGGGCATGCGGATATCCTCCCATTGTGTTCTGTCGCTCAAGCCGCGTTCGAGCCCGCAAGGCGGGGTGTCCTGGCGCGTATGGCGGCCAAGTCGCTTCGGGCACGGATATCAGGCCCGAAGCGGCTGCGGCCAGCCTCCGGCAAGGGCGCCCTCCATGCGCGTCCCGCAGAGCGCGCTCGCGCGGTGATCGCGATGGACGATGGGCGCGGGCTGGACACGGCCGGTCCATGCGGTCACATGCTCTTGCGCTTCGCAGGAGTGAAACCGCCATGCCCCATGTCATCGTCAAGCTTTACCCCGGCCGGACGGAGGAGCAGAAGCAACAGCTCGCGGACGAGATCACGAAGGCGGTGATGGCCGCCGCCGGCTCCGCCGAGCGCTCGATTTCCGTGAGCATCGAGGACGTGCCTGCGGAGGACTGGGCGGAAAAGGTCTACCGGCCCGACATCATGGAGAGGCCGGACATCCTCTACAAGAAGCCGGGCTACAATCCACTCTGAGGCGAGGGCTGCAAACGGCGCCTCATGTCTGCGTGGGCGCCGGCCCCTCTCCTGGGCGGATCGCGACCGCCTGAAGCTGCGTCCGGTCGGCGCTGAAGCCGACGAAGATCTCGATGGCCTCCGGCGTTCGCCTGGTCGCGAGATCCGCGTCCAGGTAGGCGAAGTCGTCCGCGCTCAGGGTGAAAGTCAGGGTGGCTGAGCCGCCAGGGTCGAGCGCGGCCTTGCGGACCCCGCGCAGCTCCAGCACAGGCCGCGCCACGGCGGCGACCGTCGCTCGGACGAACAGGAACAGGGTCGCCTCGCCCCTCGGGCCGCCGGCGTGGCGCAGCTTCGCCGTCACCTGTATCGCAAATGGGTCGGCTCCGGGGCGGCGCTCCGCAGCCGCGGCCTCGATGGCGAAGCGGGCGTAGGAGAGCCCGTGGCCGAAGGGAAACAGCGGCTCCAGCGGCGCGTCGAGGTACTGGCTGGTGTAGTGGTCGCCCGCCCTGAAGGGTCGGCCCGACGGGCGCTGGCCGTAGAAGATTGGGATCTGCCCAACACATGCGGGCCAGGACACGGGCAGGCGCCCGGCCGGTTCGGCGCGGCCGGCGAGCACGTCCGCAATGGCAGGGGCCGCCTCGCTGCCGAGGAACCACGTCGCGATGACGGCCCTGGCGCCCGCGATGGCGTCCGTGGCGACTAGCGGGCGACCGCTTGCCAGAGCGAGGATCACGGGCGGGCCCAGCGCCAGCACGCGGCGAACCAGCCGTTCCTGACCCGGCGGCAGGACGGGTTCGGCCCGGCTCGCGGCCTCGCCGCTCATGTCCTCGGTTTCGCCTGCGAACAGAATCACATGGGAGGCGTCCTTCAAGGCGCGTGCGAGCGCTGCATCGTCAACCAGGGCCTCCGCAGGGACGTCGTGGACGGCCCGGGCCGGGAGCGCCGCCTGGAGGGCTTCCGGCAGGCCCGGCCGCCCGCCGGCTTCGCCGATGGCGGACCACGGGCCCAGCATGGGCTCGCCCAGGGGAGGGGCGGCGATGATCGCCACGGGCCCGCCCTCGGGCGCGAGGGGCAGGGCGTTCTCGTTCTTCAGCAGCACGATGGAACGCGTGGCTGCGCTCCGGGCGAGGCTGCGGGCTCGCTCGGGCGCGACATCGGGCCCGGCGGCCCGGCGGAAGGGATCCTCGAAAAGCCCAAGTTTCTCCTTGAGCCGCAACACGCGCCGGACCGCCTCATCGACCTGAGCTTGGGTCACGAGCCCGCGTTCCAGCGCGGCGGGCAATCCCGCCTCATAGGCGCCGCCCATCATGTCGATGTCCACGGTGGCGCGAAGGGCGAGCGCGGCCGCTTCGGCGATGTCGGCGGCGACCCCGTGCTTCATCAGTTCGGCGATCGCGCCATAGTCGCTCACGATGACGCCCCCGAATCCCCAGTCGCCGCGCACCAGGTCGCGCAGGATGCGCTGATTGGCCGTCATCGGCACGCCGCCGAGGTCCACGAAGGCCGGCATGATGGCGGCGACGCCCGCTTCCACGGCCGCCTTGAACGGCGGCACGTAGACCTCCTGGAGCAGGCGCTCGGAGACATCGACGGAGGCGTAGTCGCGGCCCGCCGTCACGGCCCCGTAGGCGCCCAGGTGCTTGGCCGTGGCGGCGATCGCGCCGTCGGAGGCGAGCCAGGAGCCTGGGCCCTGGAACCCTGCCACCTTGGCGCGGGCGAAGAGGCTCGCGAGCCATGGGTCCTCGCCGGGGCCCTCGGCGATGCGGCCCCAGCGGGGGTCGCGGCAGACGTCGAGCATGGGGGCGAAGGTGAGGGCGACGCCGTCCCGGCTGGCCTCGGCGGCGGCGAGGCGGGCGGTCTCGCGCCACAGGCCGGGATCGAAGGCGGCGGCCTCGCCAAGGGGAATGGGCGTCACCGTGCGATAGCCATGCACCACGTCGAGGCCGAAGAGCAGGGGGATCCCGAGCCGCGTTTCTTCCAGCGCGACGCGCTGGAAGCCCTCCATGGCGGGGCGGCCGATGGCGTTCAGCACGCTTCCGACAGCGCCGCGGCGGATGGCGGCGGCGAGATCATCGCGCGGCGCCGGCCCGGTGGTCGCGCCGGGGGCGGCCGTCATGGTGAGCTGGCCGACCTTCTCGGCCAGCGTCATGGCCGCGAGCAGGCGCTCGATCCGGTCCTCTTCGACGTTCCCGGGCATTGGCTTCGCTCAGCTTTCCGTTCGCCGAGCACACTATGCTCCCGCCTGGGCCGAGCGCCTATCGGCGCGGGATGCGTGGAATTCCCGATGCGCGGCAGGCGTCCAATAGGAAACACTACACGTCTGGATTGCAGAGCATGGACTGCAGCTTGCACCTTGGCGCCGCCTCATGAGCACCACCTCGAGGACAGCGCCATCCTCCCGAGGGCCCCTGGCCGAGGCGGCGGCCCTGTGGGCCGGATTCGGCAAGGCGCCCGGACGGGGCAGCGCCACGCTGCTCGCCGTCCTGCTGCTCGTGGTGATCTGTTGCAATGCGCTGGGGCAGATTCAGCTGAACTGGTGGCAGGGGCGCTTCTACGACGCGATCGGCCAGCGCGACTTCGCTGCGTTCGGCCGCGAGGCCGGCTGGTTCCTGGCCATCATCGCCGGCCTGCTGGTGCTCGTGGTGGCCCAGACCTGGATGCTCGAGTTGCTCAAGCTGCGGCTGCGCGAGCTTCTCACCCGTGGCCTCCTCGGCCGCTGGCTGCAGCCGCGGCGGGCCTACCTGCTGCGCTTCGCGGGCGAAATCGGCGAACACCCGGACCAGCGCGTCCATGAGGACGCTCGGCATCTGGCGGAACTGGGAGCCGATCTGAGCGTCGGCCTGGTGCAATCGACGCTGCTGCTGGCGAGCTTCATCGGGGTGCTGTGGGCGCTGTCGTCGAGCATGGAGATCACGCTTGCGGGCCGCACGTGGGCGATCCCCGGCTACATGGTCTGGTGCGCGCTCGCCTACTCGGCGCTCGGCTCTTCGCTCACCTGGGTGGTGGGCCGCCCTCTGATCCGCCTGAACACCGAACGCTACGAGCGCGAGGCCGAACTGCGCTTCGCCCTGATGCAGATCGGCGAGACCGCGCAGAGCATCGCGCTCTACCGCGGCGAGACCGACGCCCGCCACGTGGCCGGTGACGCCCTGGACGGCGTCATGCGCGTCGGTCGGAGCCTGGCTGACGCCCTGGCCCAGCTCACCTGGGTCACCTCGGCCTATGGATGGGGCGCGATGATCGTCCCGGTGCTGGCGGCGGCGCCGGCCTATTTTTTCGGCCCGCTGACGCTGGGCGGCCTCATGATGGTGATCGGGGCCTTCAACCAGGTGCAACAGGCCTTGCGCTGGTACGTCGACAACTTCGCCCGGATCGCGGACGCGCGCGCGACGCTCGACCGGGTCTACGCCATCCAGGAGGCGCTTGTGCGCCTGGAGCAGGAGGCCACGGCGGGGCGGATCGAGGTGGTCGAGGGCGCGGCCGACGAGCTGCGCATCGAGGAGTTGCGCGTACGGCTGCCCACGGGAACCGCGACCCTCGAGGGCACGCCATTGGTGGTCCGGCCGGGCGACCACCTGCTCATCGCCGGCGAGGCGGGGTCGGGCAAGAGCACAGTGTTCCTGGCGCTCGCCGGGCTGTGGACTGCCGGGGAGGGGCGCATCCTCCTGCCCCCCGGCTCGCCGGTCGTGTTCCTGCCGCAGCATCCATTCTTTCCGACCGGCGCGTTGCGGCAGGCCTTGCTGTACCCCGACGGCGGCGCGCCGGTGACGGATAGCGAGATCCGCTCCGCCCTGGCGCGGGTCGACCTGTCGCACCTGGCGGAGGACCTCGACCGGGCGGCGCGGTGGGACATCGAGCTCGCGCCGGAGGAGCAGCAGGCCTTGGCGCTCGCTCGCGCGCTCCTGGCGCGGCCCCGGTGGATCGTGATGGACGAGACGCTGAGCGGCTGCGACGAGGGCCGGCGGCGCAGCATGCTGGCGATGCTCGGGCGCGAGTTGCCCAACGCCGCGGTCATCGGCACCAGCCGCTTCGACGAGCGCGACGGGTTCTGGAAGACCATGGCGCGCCTGCGCCGCACCAACGGCGAAGGACGGCAGCGCTCCCAATCCGCCTCACACTGGCCGATGCCGAGCGTCCACGCGGCGGCGCCCGTCAAGATGCGGGGCGGATCGCGGCGATGAAGGACACCGACCTCCTGGACGCCGTCCAGCGGCAGACGCTCCGCTACTTCTGGGAAGGAGCCCACCCGCATTGCGGCCTCGCGCTCGACCGGAGCGTGCCGGGGCCGTACGGCCCGGACGCGGTGGCTGTGGGCGGTTCCGGGTTCGGCCTGATGGCCCTGTTGGCCGGCGTGGCGCGGGGCTGGGTCGAGCCGGGCGACTTCCGCCAACGGCTGCGTACGGTGCTGGATTTCCTGGAGGGCGCCGACCGCTTCCACGGCGTGTTCCCGCATTTCCTCCATGGCCGCACAGGCCGGGTGATCCCCTTCGCGCCGACGGACGATGGCGGCGACCTGGTCGAGACCTCGTTCCTGATGGCCGGGCTCCTGTGCGTGCGGGAATGGCTGCGCTTGGCGGAGCCCGCCGACGCCTTCATCCCACGCATCGACGCGCTCTGGCGCGCGGTCGAGTGGGATTGGCACACGCGGGGCGGTCGCCCGGCGCTCTACTGGCACTGGAGTCCCAACAACGACTGGGCGATGAACTTTCCCATACGCGGCTGGAACGAGTGCCTGATCACCTATGTGCTCGCGGCGGGTTCGCCGACGCATTCCATCAGCGCAGACACCTATCACCAGGGTTGGGCCGAGGGACCCGCCTTCCGCAATGGGCGCAGGTTCTACGGCGTGGAGCTTCCGCTCGGGCCGGACTGGGGCGGCTCCCTGTGCTTCGCGCATTACTCGTTCCTGGCGGTCGATCCGCGCGGGCTCCATGACCGCTACGCCGACTACTGGCGGCAGAACCTGGCTCATACGCTGATCCATCGAGAACACGCCATCCGCAATCCGGGCGGCTACGCCGGCTATGGCGCCGACTGCTGGGGGCTGACGGCCAGCGACGATGACCGCGGCTATCACCAGCACGCGCCGGACAACGACGTCGGGGTGATCGCGCCCACGGCGGCGCTGTCCTCCTTCCCCTACACGCCTGCCTATTCCATGCAGGCGCTGCGCACCTTCATGGGCCGCCTGCGGGAGCGGCTTTGGACTCCGCTGGGGCTCCGTGACGCGTTCTGCGAAAGCCGCGACTGGTACGCGCCCGCGACGCTCGCCATCGACCAGGGGCCGATTGTGGTCATGATCGAGAACCACCGCAGCGGGCTTCTGTGGAGGCTGGGCATGAGCTGCCCTGAAATTCGCGACGGCCTCGCGAGGCTCGGCTTCCGCTCGCCATGGCTCCCGTCCGCATGAGCGGGGGCGGGCAGCCATGGTGGCGCCGCGCCGTGTTCTACGAACTCTACCTGCGCTCGTTCCAGGACAGCGATGGGGATGGGATCGGCGACCTCCCCGGCGTGCTGCGCCGGGTGGACTACCTCGCGGAGCTAGGGGTCGACGCCGTCTGGGTGACGCCGTTCTACCCATCCCCCATGGCGGATTTCGGCTATGACGTGGCCGACCACTGCGGGGTCGATCCGACCTACGGCGCGCTCGCGGACGTCGACCGCCTGCTGGAGGCGCTCGATCGGCGTGGCATGCGCCTGGTCTTGGACTATGTGCCCAATCACACCTCGGTCGAGCATCCCTGGTTCCGGGAGGCGCGCGCGTCGCGAAGCGCGGAGCGGCGCGACTGGTACTTGTGGCGGGAACCGGCGCCCGACGGCGGGCCGCCCAACAACTGGCTGAGCCAGGCGGGCGGCTCGGCCTGGACCTTCGACGAGCGGACGGGCCAGTACTACCTCCATTCCTTTCTGCCGGAGCAGCCGGACCTGAACTGGCGCAATCCGGCCGTGAGGGAGGCCATGCTGCAGGTCCTCCGCTTCTGGCTCGACCGGGGCGTCCACGGCTTCCGGGTCGACGTGCTCGGCGCGCTCCTGAAGGACGCCGACTTCCGGGACGATCCGCCAAATCCGCGCTACCAGCCGGGGGATCCCGACTTCATGCGGCTTCTGCCGATCCGTAGCGCCAACCAGCCGGAGATCTTGGAGATCGTCGCCGCCATGCGGGCCGTGCTGGCGCGGTATCCGGGCGAGCGGGTGCTGATCGGCGAGTTGTACGATCCCGTGGAGACCCTCGTCTCGTATTACGGGCCGGCGCTCGGGGGCGTGCAGTTGCCCTTCAACATGAACCTGCTGTGGCTGCGCTGGTGCGCGCAGGGCGTGCTCGACCTGGTGAACCGCTACGAGGCAGGCCTGCCGGGGGGCGCCTGGCCCACCTGGGTTCTCGGCAACCACGACCAGCCGCGCGTCGCCTCCCGGCTCGGCCCCGGCCAGGCCCGGGTCGCCGCCATGCTGCTGCTCACCCTTCGGGGCGCGCCGACGCTCTACCAGGGCGACGAACTGGGGCTCCGCAACGCGGAAATCCCGCCCCACCGGGTCCGGGATCGCTTTACGGGGCCGGGGCGCTGCCGTGACCAGCAGCGATCGCCGATGCTGTGGGACGACGGTCCCGGAGCAGGCTTCACGGCGGGAGAGCCCTGGTTGCCGGTTGAGCCCCGGGCGGGAGCATCGGTGCGCGCCCAGCAGGAGGATCCCGGCTCCATGCTGTCGCTGACGCGCGCGCTGCTCGCGCTGCGCCGACGAGAGGCGGCCCTGGTCGATGGCGACTGGCGAGGCATATCGGCGGCGGACAACGTGCTGATCTATGAACGTTGCAACGCGGAACGGCGCATCCGGGTGGCGCTGAACATGGACGAGACGCCCAAGGAGGGCGGCTTCGCGGGGGAGGGCGCCTGGCGCGTCGCGCTCTCGACGGATCCGGCGCGGGACAAGGGCTGGATCGACGGGGTGTTCACGCTCGCGGGCGACGAGGGGGTGGTGCTCCGCCCGGAAAATCGAACAGGCGGCGGGCCGCGCTAGCCGTGTTCGCCGGCGCTCGGCTGGGCGCTGTTCCCAAGCAGGGCGGCGACTTCGTCGTCGGAGGTTTGCCGAAAATTTTCGTAGAAATTGCCGACACCCATGAAAAAGGCCGGCGTCTCCAGGCAGATCACCTTGTCGGCTTCGCCTTGCATCCCGTCCAGCGTTTCGGGCGGGGCGACCGGCACGGCGAGGATGAGTTCGCTTGGGCCTCGCGCCCGCATGGCGCGCAGGGCGGCCTTCGCGGTGGCCCCGGTGGCCAGGCCGTCGTCCACGACGATCACGGCGCGGCCCTGGACCGGCGCGGGCGAGGCGCCCATGCCGAAGCGCGCCCTGCGCTCCTCGATGACGCGCATCTGGTCGCGGACGAGCGACGCCCGGGCGCCCGCGTCCAGGTCAAAGGCGGCGACGAGGTCATCGTTCCAGACCGTGGCGGGAGGGTCGCCGTCCGCGACGGCGCCAACGGCCAGTTCGGGCTGGCCCGGGGCGCCGATCTTGCGCACCAGAACGGCGCGCAATGGGGCGTCGAGGGCCTTGGCGACCTCGGCCGCCACAGGCACGCCGCCACGCGCGAGGCCGAAGACCAGCGGCTGCTTGGCTTTGTAGTCGGCCAGGGCGGCCGCGAGCCGTCGCCCGGCGTCGATCCGGTTTCTGAACATGGGGCGCCTCGACTGCGCCAGGAGCCACGACGCGGAACTCTGGCACGAGTTTGCGTCCGCTTTGCGCCGGTTACGGCGCCGCCGTTCGGCGGATGTCGCCACGCCACCCGCGGGCTGCACCGATCAGCGCGGCGCACGGGAGAGCCGTCCCAGTGCGCCAATTCTACAAACGAATCTGCAAACCCAGTGGTAGGCCTTAATTATTCATTATTAAATTGTTTTTGACCTTCGCCTCACGTCGTTCTAGATAATGGCTCGCACGCGAACGCTCGCGATCCCCTGTTGGGGCAAGCAGCCGGATCGCGTGCACTTATGACGTTACGTTCTTTTTTTGCAGCTTCTACTTGCAGGCCGTTGGGGCCGTTCGGGATGTTTCATGCCCGTCGGGGTGGGGTATGTGCCTGTTGAATCATGACCTGGCGCTCGCCGAAGCGCACGCGAGAGTAGTGCTGGATGTTCTTCGGGACGCGCTCGCGCAGAACTGGGGCGTCGCCGTCGCGCAAGACCTGTGGGCGACGATGAGCGTGTCCCAGCGACTCCAATGGGCGCGCGAGGCGCTGCCTGAGCTGGACGCCGAGGACGACGGCGTCCACTTGGCCTGAGCCTCCCAGATCTCGGCGCGCAGGCGCGGAGCGACCGCGGCTCAGGTGAGGAACCGCTTGAACTTGGCCAGCGAGAAGGCGAACAGCACGCAGCCGATCGCCGCGAGCGCGACAAGTTGCGGCCAGACCACGTCCAGTCCCGCGCCGCGGAACAGGACGGCCTGGGCGAGCGACACGAAGTGGGTGTTGGGCGCGATGGACATCACGGCGTAGATGGGCCCCGGCAGGCTCTCCAGCGGCGTCATGGCGCCGGAGAGCACCTGCAACGGCAGCAGCACCATGATGAGCAGCAGCCCGAACTGGGGCATGGAGCCCGCCACCGTGGCGAGGAAGACGCCCATGCTGGTGGTGGCGAACAGTTGCAGGGCGGCTCCGACCAGGAACAGCGGAATGGAGCCCTGGAGCGGCACCGCGAGCACGCCCTGCACGACGAAAACCAGCGACAACGCGGAGGCGACCAGGACCACGAGGCCCATCGACCAGATCTTGCTCACCATGATCTCGAAGGGCGTCACCGGCATCACCAGCAGGTGCTCGATGGTGCCGTGCTCGCGCTCCCGGATCAGGGCGGCGCCGGTCAGGATGATCGACAGCATCGTGATGGACGAGATCACGTGCGTGATCGCGCCGAACCAGGATGGGCTGAGCTCCTGATTGAAGCGGGCGCGGATCGTGAGCTCCACGGGATTGATCTGCGCCTGGCGGCGCCGCTGGCGGAACTCGGCCACTTCCCCGGCCACGATGGACTGGACGTAGGCGCCGCCGTTGAAAGCCTGGGTCATCCGCGTCGCGTCGATGTTGAGCTGGACGGTGGGCGAGCGCCTGGCCAGGACGTCGCGCTGGAAATTGGGCGGGATGTCGAGCGCGAAGGTGTCCAGGCCCTGGTCCATGCGCCGGTCCATCTCCTCGTGGGTGATCAGGCGCGGCGGCAGGAAGTAGGGCGGCCCGAAAGCGGCGACGATGCGGCTAGAGGCGGGGGACTGGTCCTCGTCCACGATCGCGATGGGCGCCTTGTTCAGCACCTCCGGCATGGCGCGGGACTCCGCGTAGATCGCGAGGGTGAAAGCGTAGACGATCAGGGCCAGCAGCATGCGGTCGCGGCCGAGCCCGCGCAGTTCCTTGACGCCGAGGCGCAGGATATTGGCGGCCCGCATGGTCAGCGCGCCTGCTTGGGCAAGAGGACGGCGCCGAGGCCCAGCAGCACCGGGATGGCGAGCAGGAGCGGCAGGAAGGCGCCGCCGAGGTCGGCGAAGCCCAGGGCCTTGGAGAATGTCCCGCGCGAGATGGTCATGAAATAGGTCGTGGGGTAGATGCGCCCGATGAAGGCGCCCACGCCCTGCAGGGATGAGACCGGGTCGATCATCCCCGAGAACTGGGAAGCCGGGATGAGCGTCAGCAGGGCCGTGCCGAAGATCGCCGCCGCCTGGCTGCGCATGAAGCTGGAGATCACCAGCCCCATGGCGGTGGATGCGATGACGTAAAGAAGCGCCGCCGAGGCGAAGGCCGGGAAGCTGCCCGTGAAGGGCGTCCGGAACAGGACAAGCGCCACCGCGGTCAGCATCAGGAAGTTGAGCATGGCGACCGCCACGTAGGGCAGTTGCTTGCCCACCAGGAATTCGAGGCGCGTCACCGGGGTGACGTAGAAGTTGATGATGGAGCCGAGCTCCTTCTCCCTGACCACGCTGAGCGCCGTGAGCATGGCGGGGATGAGCATCAGCAGCAGCGGGATGGTCGCCGGCGCCATCGCGACCAGGCTCTCGACGTTGGGGTTGTAGCGGTAGCGCAGCTCCAGCCGGAAGAGGGGCGCGTCCGCGGCCTTGCCGTAGATCTCGCGCGCCTTCTGGGCGAGCCAGGTCGCGTGCACGCCCTCCACGTAGCCGCGCACGGTCTCGCCGCGGGCCGGCATGGCGCCATCGATCCACGCCCCGATCTCCACGTTGCGGCCGCGCGCCACGTCACGGCCGAAGCCGGGCGGGATCTCGATGGCCAGGCTGATGTCGCCGGTGCGCATGCGCCGGTCGAGGTCGCCATAGTCGGTGATGGGCCGCTTCTCGGTGAAGTAGCGCGAGCCGGCGATCTGGAGCGCGTATTCGCGGCTGAGGGCGCTGTCGTCCCGGTCCAGCACCGCGAAGGTGAGATTGTCGACGTCCATGTTGATGCCGTAGCCGACCACGATCATCAGGATGACGCTGCCGAGCACGGCGAGAGCAGCGCGGATCGGGTCTCGCCGCAACTCCAGGCCTTCGCGCCGCGTGTAGGCCAGCATGCGGCGCAGGTCGAAGCCGCGCCGCAGCGGCTCCTCGCTCCCGACGGGCGCGGGCGGGGAGGGCGCCTCGGTGGCGGTTTCGCCCTCAGCGGCCGCCGCCTTCTCCAGGCAGGCCACGAAGGCCTCCTCCAAGGTCGCGGCGCCCATGGACCGGCGGATCGCCTGCGGCGCGTCGCTGACGAGGACCTTGCCGGCGTGCATCAGCGAGATGCGGTCGCACAGCTCGGCCTCGTTCATGAAATGGGTCGAGACGAAGATGGTGACGCCGTCCCGGCGGGACAGCTCGGCCAGGATCTGCCAGAAGGCGTCGCGAGCGACTGGATCCACGCCGGAGGTCGGCTCGTCGAGGATCAGCACCTCGGGAGCGTGGATCATCGCGACCGCCAGCGAGAGGCGCTGGCGCATGCCGAGCGGCAGGGCGTCCGGCAGGGCGTCGATCACATCGACGAGGCCGAACCGCTCCGCCATCTCGCGAACGCGTTCCGGCAGGGATCCCTCGGGCAGCGCGAACAGCCGGGCGTGAAGCTCAAGGTTTTGCCGCACCGTGAGCTCGCCATAGAGCGAGAAGGCCTGGGACATGTAGCCGACCCGGCTGCGGACGCGGAGATCGGTGGCTTCGACGGGCTGGCCGAACAGCCGCGCCTCGCCCTCCGTCGCCGGCAGCAGGCCGGTGAGGACCTTCATGGTCGTGGTCTTGCCGCACCCGTTGGAGCCCAAGAAGCCGAAGATCTCTCCCTTGCGGATGCGGAAGCTCACGTCGTCCACGGCGGTGAAGTCGCCGAAACGGACAGTGAGATGGTCGGCCTCTATGGCCGGCTCGCGCCCATCCTCCGGCCGCGGCGGGATCGTCACGGCGTGGTGACCGGCGCGGCGGCCCTCGGGCAGGAGCGCGATGAAGGCGGCGTCGAGGCTCGCTGTCCCGGTCCGGTCCAGCAACTGGCCCGGCGTTCCCTCGGCGAGCACGCGCCCGGCGTCCATGGCGACCAGCCAGTCGAAACGCGCCGCCTCCTCGAGGTAGGCGGTGGAGACGATCACGCTCATTCCCGGGCGGCTCTCGCGAATGCCGTCGATCAGGCGCCAGAACTGCCGCCGGGACAGCGGGTCAACGCCGGTGGTGGGCTCGTCGAGGATCAGGAGGTCGGGGTCGTGGATCAAAGCGCAGCAGAGGCCGAGCTTCTGCTTCATGCCGCCGGAGAGCTTGCCGGCGGGGCGCTCCGCGAAAGGCGAGAGGCCGGTGCCGCGCAGCAGGCGCATCACGCGTTCGCGGCGCTCCGCCCCGGCGTAGCCGAACAGCCGGCCGAAGAAGTCGACGTTCTCGAAGACCGAGAGCGTCGGGTACAGGTTCCGGCCGAGCCCCTGGGGCATGTAGGCGATCCGTGGACAGGCCATGTCACGATGCCGTGCGCTGGCCATGTCGCCGCCGAGCACCTCCACTTTTCCGTTCTGGATAGCGCGGGCGCCAGCCAGAAGCGAAAGCAGGCTGGACTTGCCGACGCCGTCCGGGCCGATCAGGCCCACCATGCAGCCGGAGGGAATCTCCAGCGTGATGGCGTCGAGGGCGCGCACGGCGCCGTAGGTCTGGCTCAGGCCCGCGACCCGCGCCACGGGCGACGACGCCTGGGCTGCGGGGGCGGGCGTCATTGAACCAGTTTCCCGGGCAGGCTTGTGGGCCAGGGCGCCTTCGGGTCGAGGCGCACATAGGCGACGCCGGGCAAGCCGGTCTTCACCTGGCTAATGTGCTTGCGCAGGAGGTCCGGCGGGATCCGCGCCTTCACCCGGAACATCAGCTTGAGGCGCTCCTCCTCCGTCTCCACGCTCTTGGGCGTGAACTGGGCCACGTCGGACACGAAGGTGACCGTAGCCGGGATGACGTAGGCGGGCGCGGCGTCCAGCACGAGCCGGACGTCCGTGCCGATCGCCACCCGGCCGGCCTGGGAGGTGGGCAGGAAGAACGTCATGTAGACGTCTGTGAGGTCCACCATGTTGAGGACGCGGCCGCCGCTGGAGAGCACCTCGCCCGGCTGGGCCACCCGGTACTGGACGCGGCCGTCGCGGGGCGCGCGCAGCACGCTGTCCTCTAGATCGGCCGCGATCGTCTGCACTGCGGCCTTGGCTGCCTCCACGGCGGCTTGGGCGTCCACGACGGTGGCGCGGGCGGCCCCGATGGCGGCCTCGGACGCGGCGAGCTGGGCCTGGGCGGCGCTCAGGGCGGCCTTGGCTCCGCGGGCGGCCGCGCGGTCGTCGTCCAGCACCTGGTCGGAAACGTTGTTGCTCAGCTTGAGCTGCTCGGAGCGCGCCAGCTTCTTCTGCGCGGCGTCGAACTGCGCTTCGCGCTGGGCGATCACCGCCTCCGCAGCGTTCCGCTCGGCCTCGCGCTGGGCGACGAGGCTCCCCGCGGTCTCGACGGCGATCCTGGCCCGTGTGAGCTGGGCCTCTGCCTGCCGCTGCTGCGCCTCGAGCTGGGTGGTGTCCATGCGAGCCAGGACCTGGCCGGCGGACACCACGGCGCCCTCATCGGCCAGGATCTCTCTGATGCGCCCCGGCATCTTGGCCGCGATGTCGATCTCGACGGCCTCGATGCGGCCGTTTCCGGAGGCCAGCCCCTCAGGCAGGGCCCGCGCGTTCAGCCGCGTCCAGGCATAATAGCCGGCGGCCGCGAGCATGATCGCCAGGACGGCGAAGAATGGACCTGTCCGGTATTTAGGCGCCATGAGGACCTCTGGGCGCCGGGGGATTGGCGCTGCGAAGGCTTCGCATGGAAGCGCGCGCGAAGCGTTGTGCTGGGTCAATTCGGGGCCAAGACCGCAGCGGTAATGCTGGTTCTGGCGGAGCCTCTGTAATGCGCGGCAAGATCGCGGCTATAAAGCTTTAGCGGCGTCGACTGACCCTCGGAGACCACCCATGATCCCGTCCGCGCTTTTGCGCGCAGTCCTTCTCGCCTTGAGCTGCCTGGCGGCCGCGACGCCGGGAGCTGCGGCGCAGGCTACGGTCGCCGTGGCGGCGAACTTCACGGAGCCCGCGAAGGAGATCGCAGCCGCCCTTAAGGCGCGGACAGGCCATGACGCCACGCTCAGCTTCGGATCGTCCGCCCAGTTGCTGGCCCAGATCTCCCAGGGCGCGCCATTCGACGTGTTCCTGTCGGCCGACGAGGAGCGCCCCGCCAAGGCGGTCGCCGGCAAGCTCGCCACGCCTGACAGCCGCTTCACGTACGCGGTCGGCAAGCTCGTGCTGTGGAGCCGGGACGCGGGGGCTGTGAAGGGCGAAGAGACGCTGAAGGCGGGCGCCTTCGGCAAGCTCGCCATCGCCAACCCGGCCGCTGCGCCCTACGGGGCGGCCGCCCTGGAGACGCTGCAGGCGCTCGGGGTCAAGGACCGCCTGCAAGGGCGGATCGTGCAGGGCGCCAGCATCGCCCAGGCGTTCCAGTTCGTGGACACCGGCAACGCCGAGCTCGGTTTCGTGGCGCTGTCCCAGGTCGTCGGACGCTCCGACGGCTCGCGCTGGCTCGTGCCGCAGGCGCTGTACCGGCCCATCCGGCAGGACGCCGTGCTGCTGGAGCGCGCCAAGGACAACGAGGCCGCGCGGACCTTCCTCGCTTTCCTCCAAGGCCCGGAGGCGCGGGCCATCATCGAGCGCTATGGCTACGAGGTCCCGGCGCCGTGACGGGCTTCGCCGCCGAGATCGGGCCGCCGATCCTGCTCACCCTGGAGTTGGCCGCCGTCACCACGCTGCTGCTGCTCCTCATGGGAACGCCGCTGGCGTGGTGGCTGGCCCGGTCGCGGGCGCCGTGGAAGGAGGCCGTGGCCGCCGTGGTGGCCCTTCCGCTGGTGCTGCCGCCCACGGTGCTCGGCTTCTATCTCCTCGTGCTGCTGGGCCCTGACGGCCCAGGCGGCTGGATCGCCGGCCTGTGGGGCGCCCGGACGCTGGCCTTCACCTTCGGCGGGCTGGTGATCGGCTCCGTGCTGTATTCGATGCCCTTCGTGGTGCAGCCCATCCGCAACGCCTTCGAGGCCTTCGGGGAACGCCCGCTGGAAGCGGCGGCCACCCTGCGGGCCTCTCCGCTGGACGCGTTCTTCTCCGTCGCCCTTCCGCTGGCCCGGCCCGGGTTGCTCACCGGGGCTGTGCTGGGCTTCGCCCATACGGTGGGCGAGTTCGGCGTGGTGCTGATGATCGGCGGCAACCTGCCGGGCAGCACCAAGGTGCTGTCTGTCGCCATCTTCGACTATGTCGAGACCATGCAGTGGGGCCGGGCGCATGCGGTCGCGGCCGGCATGGCGGCCTTTTCGTTCGCCGTGATCCTGCTCATGACGCTGCTGGAGCGCCGCTCCCGGGCCGCGCGGGCATGAACGCGGCGCGCGAGCCCATCCGCTGCGCGCTTGCGGGCCGCCTGGGCCGCTTCGCCCTGGACGCCGCCTTCGAGGCGCCGGCCTCCGGCGTGACGGCGATCTTCGGGCCGTCGGGTTGCGGCAAGACCACCGTGCTGCGCTGCATCGCCGGACTCCAGCGCATCGACCGCGGCCGGATCAGCGTGGCCGGCGCCGTGTGGCAGGACGATCGGGCGTTCGTCCCCCCGCACCGGCGCCCGGTCGGCTACGTGTTCCAGGAGACCAGCCTGTTCCCGCACCTCTCGGTGAAGGGGAACCTGCTTTTCGGCGAGGTCCGCGCGCGCAAGGGCGGGGCCGCGATGGCGCTGGGGCTGGACGAGGTCGCGGGCCTGCTCGGGCTCGGGCCGCTGCTGGACCGTACGCCCGCGGCGCTGTCGGGCGGCGAGCGCCAGCGGGTCGCCATCGGGCGGGCGCTGCTGTCGCAGCCGTCTCTTCTGCTCATGGACGAGCCGCTGTCAGCCCTCGACCGCCGGACCAAGGACGAGATCCTGCCCTTCCTGGAGCGGCTGCACGCCGGACTGGCGCTGCCGATCCTCTACGTCACCCACGACATGGCCGAGGTGGAGCGCCTCGCCGACCACCTCGTGCTGATGGAGGCGGGGCTCGTAACCGCGTCGGGTCCGCTCGCGGCGCTGCAGGGCGATCCGTCCCTTCCGCTCGCTGCCCGGCGCGACGCCGCGGTGAGCCTGGAGGCCGTGACGGGCGACTACGACCCGCATTACGGGCTGCTGGCGCTCGACGTCCCGGGCGGCCGCTTCACCGTCCCGTCCGCGCCCACCCCCGCCGGCGAGCGCCGGCGCCTCACCGTGCAGGCGGCAGACGTCAGCCTCGCCCTGCGCCGGCCCGAGGGCAGCACGATCAGCAACGTGCTGCCCGCCTGCATTCGGGAGGCTTCGCCGCTGAACGAGCAGGAGCTTGTAGTGGTGGTTTCCCTGGGCGCGGCGGGGGAGGGCGCGCGCGTCCTCGCGCGGGTGACGCGGCGGTCATGGGACCAGCTTGCGCTGGCCCCGGGCAAGGAGGTCTTCGCCCAGGTGAAGGGCGTGGCGCTCGCGCCGCGGCGCCGCTGAGTCGCCCCGGTTACTTGACGTTCCCAAGATTCTCCCGCCGTTGCCTGATATGCCCGCGTCACTTCGCACGAATTTCGCATGCGTTCAGCGGACGTTTACACGTTTGGCCAAAGCTTCAGCGAATCTCTGGGAGGGTTAGAACACGTGAAGTCGATCCAGGCGAAGATCTCGGGGCTGATGCTGGCCGTCTCCGGCGCGGGCGTCCTTGCCTGCGCCCTGTGCCTTTGGGCGCTGTGGCACGTCAACGCGATCAACAGGCAGCAGGAGCTGCAGTCCGACCTTTCCCTGCGGACCGAGCGCATCAACCACGTGGTGACGGCCGTGGTGATGGACTCGCGCGGCATCTACATGGCCAAGTCGCGCGAGGAAGCTGAGAAGTTCGCCAAGCCGAACGAGGCGCGCTTCAAGGAGCTCGCCCGCATGACGGCCGAAATGGGCGAGAAGATCCCTGCGGCTGAACGCGAGCGTTTCGAGAAGCTCTCGTCCGCGGTGTCGGATTTCATCAAGTTCCGCCAGGAAACCATCCGGCTGGCCCGAGAGGTTTCGACCGCAGCGGCCGACGCCCAGGGCAACAACGACCAGAACCGGAAGAACCGGCAGGCCCTCAACGACCTCCTGAGCGGCTTCTCGGCCAGCAACGAGCAGGCGAGCCATGCCTACCAGGAGCAGGCCCATCAGGCCGCGTCTCTGATCAGCAGCGCGCTGCCCCCGGCTCTGTTCGTCGTGCTCGCCCTCAGCGGGTTCGGCGCCTGGCGCTTCGTGTCGCGCAGCCTGACCAGCCCCCTGAGGCAGACCACCGCGGCGATGGAGAAGCTCGCCAAGGGCGATTATCGGGCCGTCATTCCCAACGTGGAGCGGCAGGACGAGATCGGCGTGATGGCGCGGGCGCTCGCCGTGTTCCGCGACAACGCCGCCAAAATGCGCGAGCTCGAGGAGCAGGAGCGCGCGGCGGCGGCGNCCCAGGCCGGGGCTCTGTCGTTTTGGCCGTCATGGCAAGGAGCCAAATCGACGAGTGCGACGCTGTTGGCGCTCGTTTCGGGCTCCACGCTCCGGCGCCGTGGACCCACAGGTTGGGATGGGCGTGGCCTGATCCCTTTCAGCGCCGCCCAGCCAAATGAGGACATTTCGGCGCTCGTAGCCCTACTCATTGTTGAATTAAAGTTTTTCGACAACCGTAATTAATCAATTCATAGACATTTGGTTGCACGTTTTTCAGGCACAACCTGATTGTTCGCCATCCCCCGGGACCATTTCCATGATTCCGCACATTCGCCGATCCCTCAGCCTCAAACTCACTGCGGCCATCGTGGCGGCCTGCCTAATCGTCAGTGCGGCCATGATCGGGCTTGCGTATGTCTCGATGCGGAACGACTCGATCGCGTCGCTCCGCTCCGACACCGTCCAGGCGAAGGACCGCGCCTTGCGGGACCTGGACAGCCTCCAGCGTCGCATGCTCGGCAACGCCGACCTGGTCGCGATCCATCCCGGGGTCCTCGCAGCCGTCGCCCGCAAGGACGCCGCGGAACTGCGGGCCGTTCTCATGAAGCTTTATGAGGAGATGCGCCGGACCGATCACTCGGTCTCCAGCCTGGAGGTGACGGACGCCCGGGGCGTGATCCTGATGCGCGGCCACAATCCATCGGTCTTCGGCGACAACAAGGCCACGGCCCCGCTGGTCAGGGACGCTATCCGCGGCCAGCGGGTCCAGGGCATCACTGTCTCGCCGACCTCGGGCGAGCTTGCGATGGACGCGGTCACGCCGCTCGTCCTCGACGGCGCCCTCATCGGCACCGTGAAGGTCGGTTCCTACCTGCGGGCCGAAACCGCTGTGGAGCTCAAGACGATTTCCGGCGCAGAGGTGATCTTCCTCCGGAGCGGGAAGGTCAACGCCTCGACCATTCCTGGGGTCGCCGCGCTGCCGCCCTCCGGCCAATCCGGTGACGAGGCCGTCGAGCTGGCAGGCCGCAGCTATCGTGCCGCGCGGGCGCCCTTGCCCAACCAGAGCGGCGAGAACGTCGAACTGGTCAGCCTCGTCGACCAGGGGCCCGCGATGGCGGCTTTGGCGCGGTTCACCCAGACGTTCCTCGGCGAGAGCTTCGCGCTGGTCGCCCTGCTCCTTCCGGTGATGATCCTGGGCATGCGCCGGCTGGCCGGCGTTCTCCAGCGCCTGACGACCTCGATGGGCGCGATCGCCGAGGGTGACCTGGCCACGCAAGTCGAGTTCACCGATCGAGAGGACGAAATCGGCGCCATGGCGAGGGCCGTGGATGTCTTCAAGCAGAATGCGCAGCGCGTCAGGGCGCTGGAGAGCCAGGAGCGCGCGGCTGCGGCTNGCCAAAATGCGCGAGCTCGAGGAGCAGGAGCGCGCGGCGGCGGCGGAGCGGGCGGCGCGGGCGGAGTCGATGATCGCCGTGGTGAACGACGTCGGGCAGGTGGTCGCGGCGGCTGCGGCGGGGGACTTCTCGGCGCGGCTCGCGATCGAGAGCGCCGACGGCGAGATGCAGAAGCTGGCGCGCGGCATCAACGAGATCAACGCGGCGGTGGACAGCGCCACCACCGAGTTCGCCGCCGTGCTGGAGCGCGTCGCCCAGGGCGACCTGACCCAGACGATCGCCACCGCCTACCGGGGCCGCTTCGCCGACCTCAAGGCCGCGATCAACACCACCATCGAGCGCCTGTCGGAGACGGTGGCCACCATCCAGACCACGGCGGTGGACGTCGGCAGCGCGGCGCGCGAGATCAACTCCGGCGCCGACGACCTGTCGCGGCGCACGGAGGAGCAGGCCTCCTCGCTGGAGGAGACGGCCGCCACCACGGAGGAGCTCGCCGCTTCGGTGAAGGCCTCGGCCATGTCGTCGCGCCAGGCGGTGGAACTCGCCGAGGAGGCGATGCGGGTCGCCGAGACCGGCGGCCAGATCGTCAGCCAGGCCGTCGAGGCGATGGCGCGCATCGAGCAGGCCTCGCAGAAGATCTCGGACATCACCTCGGTGATCGACGAGATCGCCTTCCAGACCAACCTGCTGGCGCTGAACGCCGCGGTCGAGGCGGCCCGGGCGGGCGAAGCCGGCAAGGGCTTCGCGGTGGTGGCCTCCGAGGTGCGCACGCTGGCGCAGCGCTCGGGCGAGGCCGCCAAGGACATCACCGGGCTGATCCAGGCCTCGGGGCAGGAGGTGGCGCAGGGCGTGAAGCTCGTGCGCTCGGCCGGCGACGCGCTGGAGAAGATCGTGGGCGCCTCGCAGAAGGTGGCCAGCACGGTGGGCGACATCTCGAGCGCCACGGCCGAGCAGGCCAACGGCATCGACGAGATGAGCCAAGCCGTGGCCCAGATGGACCAGATGACCCAGCAGAACGCCGCGCTGGCCGAGGAGAGCGCCGCCTCGGCGGCGTCCCTGTCGTCCCAGATCGAGCGGCTGAACGAGGTCGTGGCGACGTTCCGCACCCGCGACGCGGCCTACCGGGCGCCGTCGCGGCCCGTCGCCAGCGAGCCGGCGCGCCTGCGCCAGATGGCGGCCGAGGCCTTCGCGTCCAGGCCCGCCGCCAAACCGGCCCGGGCGCCGGCCGCCAAGCCCGCCGCCGCGCCCGCCCGCAAGGCGGCTGCCGGGGGATGGGACGAGTTCTAGGCCCTGCCGCTTCCGACAGCATCACGCAGAGCCCCGGCCCAGGCCGGGGCTCTGTCGTTTTGGCCGT